>NZ_LGCL01000019.1 GCF_001306115.1 Ornatilinea apprima
CCGCGCCGCCCAGCATCGCGCAGTACTTGGTGATCGCCGCGGTCAAGGTCGTCTTGCCGTGGTCAATGTGGCCCATGGTGCCCACATTGAGGTGCGGTTTGTTCCGCTCAAATTTCTGCTTCGCCATATGCTCTTATTCTCCCTGAAAATTATTCCTGATAAGTTTTATCGATTGAGGACCTGCTTTGCCACAGCCTCAGATACAGGGGCATAATGATTAAATTCCATCGAGAATACCCCACGGCCCTGTGTTGCAGAGCGCAGCTCCGTTGTATATCCAAACAACTCGGCCAGCGGCACCAGCGCGCGGATCGCCTGGCTGTTACCCTGGCGCATATCCATGCCCTGAATCTCAGCTCGTCGCGAGCTCAACTGGCCTAACACATCCCCAAGATAATCCTGCGGGATGATTACTTCCACCTTCATAATCGGCTCCAGCAAAACCGGTTTGCCCTTCTCAAAACCTTCGCGGAAGGCAAACGCCGAAGCCATCTTAAAGGCCATTTCATTCGAATCAACTTCGTGGTAAGAACCGTCGGTCAGAGTTACCTTCACATCCGTCACCGGGTATCCGGCCAGAATACCGCTCTCAGCCGCTTCATTAATACCTTTTTCAATAGCCGGGATGTATTCCTTCGGAACCGTTCCACCCACAATTTTGTTTTCAAACTGCACGCCATTACCACGTTCCAGGGGCGTCATATCAAACACAACGTGTCCGTACATACCCCGCCCGCCCGATTGTTTAACATAACGGTAGCTGATCTTCTCTACCGGCCGGGTAATCGTTTCGCGGTACGACACGCGCGTGCGGCCAACATTCGCCTGTACGCGGAACTCGCGCAGCATGCGGTCAACCAAAACATCCAGGTGCAGCTCGCCCATGCCAGAAATTACGGTTTGGCCGGTGCTTTCATCCACGTGAACGCGAAAGGTGGGATCTTCTTGCGACAATTTGTACAAAGCGTCACCCATCTTATCCTGGTCGCCAGCCGTCTTCGGCTCAATCGCCACCGAAATCACCGGCTCGGGGAACGAAATGCTTTCCAGAACAATCGGCTTGTCCGAGTCACTGAGGGTGTCGCCCGTGAAGCTGTATTTCAGACCCAAAATGGCGGCAATGTCGCCCGCGCGCACTTCTTCAATATCCTCGCGGCGGTCAGCATACATGCGAATCAGACGTCCAACACGTTCCTTTTTGTCTTTGCCGGGGTTCAGCAATTGGCCGCCCTGTTTAACCACACCCGAGTAAACGCGAATATATGCCAGTCGGCCTACATACGGATCGGTAACAATTTTGAAAACCAGGGCGCTGGCGGGTGCGTCATCGTCAGGATGGCGCTCAATTTCCTCGCCGGTCTTCGCATGCGTGCCCTTCACAGCCGGAACATCCAGCGGCGACGGCAGATAATCCACCACCGCGTCAATCAGCGGCTGAACGCCTTTATTCTTCAAGGAAGAACCACAAAAAACCGCCGTTGCTTTACTGGCAATCACCGCGCGTCGCAGAGCAGCTTTCAGCTCCTCTTCACTGATCGGCTCGTTTTCCAGATATTTAACGATCAAGTCGTCATCCAGCTCAGCAACCTGCTCGATCATTTTTGCGCGCGCTTCTTCGGCTTCCTTCACTAGATCCGCCGGAATGTCGGTTACGATCGGTTCTTTGCCCAGCTCATCCTCAAATAAGATGGCCTTCATCGTCACCAGATCAACCGCACCCTTAAAGGCGGCTTCAAAACCGATGGGGAGCTGCATGGCAATCGGGTTAGCGCCTAAACGATCTTTGATCGACTGAATCGAACCTTCGAATGAAGCGCCAACCCGATCCATTTTGTTGATAAAACAAATACGCGGAACCTTATACCTGTCAGCCTGTCGCCAGACCGTTTCACTCTGTGGCTCCACACCCTGGGTAGCGTCAAAAACCACCACGCCACCATCCAGCACGCGCAGCGATCGCTGCACTTCTGCTGTAAAATCAATATGCCCTGGGGTATCAATCAGGTTAATCTGATACCCTTTCCATTCCGCGCTTACCGCCGCAGATACAATTGTGATGCCTCGCTCGCGCTCTTGCACCATCCAATCGGTTACGGTAGTGCCATCGTCCACCGATCCAATCCGATACGTTTTCCCAGCGTAAAACAAAATACGCTCGGTTGTTGTTGTTTTCCCTGCGTCAATGTGGGCGATAATTCCGATATTTCGGTAACGATCTAAAGCGTACTCTCGAGACATCTCAAACTACCTGTATCAACTTCCTGACTTACGACCTAAGCCTGCTAAGCCTACATGCGGTAATGCGAGAACGCGCGGTTGGCTTCCGCCATCTTGTGCGTTTCTTCGCGTTTTCGAATTGCTGAACCCTGGTTGCTAGCCGCATCCAGAATCTCGGCAGCCAACTTCTCAGCGAAGGATTTCCCGGAGCGTGCCCGTGAGGCATCCAGGATCCAACGCATAGCAAGCGTCATCCGGCGGTGAGAAGGGACTTCCATCGGGACCTGGTAAGTCGCACCGCCAACACGTCGGGGGCGAACTTCCATAATCGGGCCAACGTTCTTTAATGCCGTTTCAAGCACTTCCATCGGCTCTTTACCCGTTTTGGCTTTGACAATATCCATCGCTTCATACATCATAGATGTCGCGCCGCTTTTCTTTCCGTTTTTCATGATCCGATTGATCAAGAAAGAAACCGTCACGCTGTTGAAGCGCACATCGGGAGCAATTTCCCTTTTTTCTGGTTTAGTCCTGCGCATGAATAATTCTCCGTCAATTCCTATTTCACTTCAGGCTTATTTCTTTGCCCGTTTGGTGCCGTATTTCGACCGGGCCTGCTTGCGGTTGTTCACACCAGTGGTGTCCAACGTTCCGCGCACAATATGGTAACGCACGCCAGGCAGGTCTTTCACACGACCACCACGCACCATCACCACGGAGTGCTCCTGCAGGGAATGGCCTTCACCAGGGATGTAAGCCGTTACTTCAATGGTGTTTGACAGGCGCACACGAGCGATTTTCCGCAGAGCTGAGTTCGGTTTCTTGGGGGTCATGGTACGCACAACGGTGCATACACCACGCTTCTGGGGCGCGCCACCCGCCTGACGAACACGGCGCTGCTTCATCGAGTTGTAGGTAAATTGCAGAGCAGGCGCTTTGCTTTTTACCTTTTTGGTCTCACGACCTTTGCGGATCAATTGATTGATCGTTGGCACTTTCTTGCCTCCACTCTAAGATTTACAGCTGCGAATAAAACATTTTTTCCAATAAGTGAGGCCATCATTGTTCCGATGGCCTCGCCTTGGTTCCACATTCCAGGGCTTAACCTCGCCAATTAACGCGCGATGAGCCCACCCTTCTCAGGGCAACGAGAAACGATTATAACATGCGCGCAACCCATCGTCAAGATGCGCGCCTTCTGGCCTACACGACCTCGCCCAGGTCTTTTCCAAGCCCTAGCAAGCCGATATCAATCTTTGGAGGCCGCACTCGTTCTTCATCTTTACCGAAGCGGATCACTTCTCCGCTATCCATCACCGCTTCCACGGCCAGGCCCAGGCTTTGCAATTCTTTTACCAGCACGCGGAACGAAGCCGGCAGGCTGGGTTCTTCAATTTGCTCGCCTTTGACAATTGCCTCATAGGTATTGACACGCCCAACCACGTCGTCCGACTTCACCGTCAGCATTTCCTGTAGGGTGTAGGCCGCGCCGTAAGCTTCCAGCGCCCACACTTCCATTTCACCGAAGCGCTGACCACCAAACTGCGCTTTACCGCCCAGGGGCTGCTGCGTAACCAGGCTGTACGGGCCAGTGGAACGCGCGTGAACTTTATCCTCCACCAGGTGGTGCAGTTTGAGCATGGTCATCACACCCACCGTCACCGGGTTGTCATACGCCTCACCGGTCTTGCCGTCCCACAAAATTTGCTTGCCCAGCACCGGGGTGGGTTTGCCGGTCTCAGTCATATATTTCTCAGCGGCTTCGCGGATTTCATCCAGCGTGGTTCCTGTTACTTCCTGGCCTTCATTCTCCAGCCAAATTTTCAAGCACGCTTGAATCATATTCTGATCCACAGGGCGGATCTGCTCGGCGCCCGCCGGCACATTCTCAAAGTCAAGCATGCTATCCGCATCGTAGCCCTGGTCTTTTAACCATTCACGCAGCACCGAGCGGCGCGCCAGCGCGTCGTTG
Source organism: Ornatilinea apprima (assembly GCF_001306115.1). Taxonomy (GTDB): domain Bacteria; phylum Chloroflexota; class Anaerolineae; order Anaerolineales; family Anaerolineaceae; genus Ornatilinea; species Ornatilinea apprima. The sequence continues at coordinate 4,190 of NZ_LGCL01000019.1, forward strand.
TCCTTCAGCTCGTACATATCGTAGCCGCGCTCACCTAGCCACTGCTCCACATACAGCATGCGGACTTCATCATCATCACGGAACGCCTCAGGAGTGTAGGCTTCCTGCTCCTTGATCCATTCCCAAGCTGTGTCGGCAACACGCGCCCAGGCATAATCAATCAGCCAGGCCCGCGCCAGTTCTGCTTCGATTTCCAATTCATTCGCGCCGTCAAACACCGGCGTCAGCGCACGGAAACCCAGCCGGTTAGCTGCCCAGCCTAAATGCGCTTCCAGAATCTGACCAATGTTCATACGGCCTGGCACACCCAACGGGTTAAGGATGATATCCACCGGAGTTCCATCTTCCAGGAACGGCATATCTTCCACCGGCACCACACGCGAGACCACACCTTTGTTCCCATGCCGTCCGGCCATCTTATCGCCCGCGGTGATCTTGCGGCGCTGTGCTACAGACACGCGCACCATCATATCCACGCCAGCCGATAGGTCGGCGTTGTCTTCACGCGTGAAAACTTTCACATCCACCACCTTACCGCGCTCGCCGTGCGGCATGCGCAGCGAAGTGTCTTTCACATCACGCGATTTCTCACCGAAAATGGCGCGCAACAGGCGCTCTTCGGGGGTCAGTTCCTTCTCGCCTTTCGGGGTGATCTTGCCGACCAGAATATCATTCGGGCCAACTTCGGCGCCCACACGGATGATACCGTGTTCGTCCAGGTCTTTGATCGCGTCTTCACCCACATTGGGAATGTCGCGGGTAATTTCTTCGGGGCCCAGCTTGGTGTCGCGCGCTTCCACTTCGTGTTTCTCAATGTGCACGGAAGTGAAGCGGTCATCTTGCACCAGACGCTCAGAGATCAAAATCGCGTCTTCAAAGTTGCCGCCTTCCCAGGAAACGAACGCGATGACCACATTCTGGCCCAGGGCCAGCTTGCCATCCACCGTCGAGGAAGAATCGGCCAGAACATCACCGCGTTTTACGCGCTGCCCTTTCACCACCGCCGGGCGCTGGTCAATGCAAGTACTCTGGTTCGAGCGCTGGTACTTGCGCAGTTGATAGGTGCGCAGATCGCCGTTTTCGGTCCGCACCACAATCTTGCGCCCAGTCACCGAGATCACCTCGCCGTCGCCTTCAGCTACCAGCACCTGGCCCGAATCGCGCGCCGCAAACGACTCCATACCCGTCGAAATCAACGGAATATCAGGAGTTACCAGCGGAACCGCCTGCGCCATCATGTTCGAACCCATCAGCGCGCGGTTGGCGTCATCGTGCTCCAGGAAGGGAATCAGCGCCGCGCTGACACCCACAACCTGGTGGGGAGCAATGTCCATATAGTTGATCGCATCTGGCGGGTGAATTTCAAAGTCGGAGTGAACACGGCAGGAAATACGCGTGCGCTCAAATTCGTTATTTCGGTTTAGAAGTGAGTTGGCCTGAGCGATGATGAACTTGTCTTCCGCGTCAGCCGAAAGATACTCTACCTCATCAGACACAAAGGGAACAACAAAGACAAAATCTTTACCCTGGGCTTTGTGCCATTGGACAATCGCCGAAAGAGTATCTTTGGTTACCCGCTCACCTTTTAAGTAGAGCACCTCGCCAGTCTCTTCGTCTTTGATTGTATCGCTGCGCAAAATGCGCCCAACTAAACGCGGGTCGTCAACAGACAATTGCTTGATCACCCGGCGGTAAGGGGTCTCGATGAAGCCATATTCATTCACCCGCGCGTAGTTGCCCAGACGTCCAATCAAACCAATGTTCGGGCCTTCCGGCGTCTCAATGGGGCAGATGCGGCCGTAGTGCGAATGGTGCACATCGCGCACATCGAAACCGGCGCGCTCGCGGCGCAAACCGCCCGGGCCCAGAGCCGAGAGCGTGCGTTTGTGGCGCAGCTCAGCCAGCGGGTTGGTCTGGTCCATAAACTGTGAAAGCTGGCTCGACCCGAAGAACTCGCGCAGCGCAGCTACTACCGGCCGGATGTTGATCAGGCTCACCGGGGTTACCTGGTCCTGATCGCGAATCGACATACGTTCTTTAATCACCCGCTCCATACGGCGCATGCCAATGCGCAGTTTGTTTTGAATCAACTCGCCCACGGTTTTCACGCGGCGGTTGCCCAGATGATCGATGTCGTCTTTGTCAGCCAGGTTGTTATTAATCATAATCATGCGCCGCACCAGGTACACCACATCGTACTTGGTTACATTGCGGCGCGCCATCGGCACTTTGTCCATCAGATCCAGGCGCTGGTTCAGCTTGTACCGGCCAACGTTATCCAGGTCATAATGGCGGTGATCGAACAACTGCTCTTCCAGGAATTCCTTGGCGTTTTCCAGCGTGGCCGGATCGCCTGGGCGCATGCGCTTGAAGAACTCAATCAACGCCGCTTCAGCAATCGTGGTTCCGCCGGTCAGGTCCCAGGGTGGTTCCTGGCGAATGCTCGAGGCGATAAACAGGCGATCCGGGTTGTTGTCCACATCCTGGAACAGCGCCATCAATTCTTCATCGCTGCCATCTTTAATTGGAGAATCGATCATGCCATCATCCACCGCCGCCAGGGCGCGCAAGAAAATGGTGATCGGTACTGTGCGCTTTCGATTGAACTTCAAAATGATGTAATCGTTTTTGCGGGTTTCAAATTCCATCCATGCCCCGCGGTCGGGGATCAACTTCGCCATGGACAGCTTATGACCGGTCGATCGGTCCACCGGCGCTTCAAAGTAAACGCCTGGCGAGCGGATCAACTGCGATACAACCACACGCTCGGTTCCATTGATGATAAACGTACCCTTGTCCGTCATCTCCGGGAAATCGCCCATGAAGATGTCTTGCTTGATCGGTTCGGGGACTTCGGGACCCGCCAGCAGCACCGATACATACAGCGGGCTGGCATAGGTCAGGTCTTTTTCAACGCACTCGTCAATCGAATGTTTCGGCTCCTCAAAGCGGTAAGACAGCCCTTCCGCTTCAGGGAGATCGCAGGGGAAATACAACTTCATTCCCTTGTTGTACGATTCAATGGGTGAAATTTCGTTGAAAAGATCTCGTAAATTATCTTTTTTCAGTCGCTCGAAGGATTCAATCTGGACTTCGATCAGGTCGGGGAGATTGTAAATAACGGGGATACGCGCGTAAGATTTTTCCTGCAATACAGACGCCATGAGCCTCTCCTGATAATAAAAAACCTGGCTGGATTAATAATACCTGACAACACACACAATACGGACAATCATAGCCTGATTGCGCAAAGAGTAATTATAACAAGCAGGAACATTAAGGTCAAGCACCAAAATGGAAAAATTAGGGGGAAATTGGGTTAAATTGTACTACCAAATTTCTATTTGTTGGTTTTCCAGTTTCTCCCTTCCAGAAAAGCGCCATCCAGAGTGATGATCTTCCCTTGGGGGGCCTTTCCCAGCTCAAATTGCAACACCCCTATCGAAGGCCCGCGCCGGTATTTAGGTGAGCTGGCGCAGCCGGGATTAAAGAACCAGCGACCATCCTCAACCATATTTTCAGCCCGGTGTGTGTGGCCAAAAATGAATAGGTCGCAGTCTGGCGCCATTTTCTCCAACGTCTTGCGATAGCGCGCAAAGCGATATCCCTCCAGCGTGTACCAAACCTTATCCCACCAATAATCCAAAAACGTTCCCTGGCCGTGCATTAGCACCCCCCGCGTGCCATTCACCTCAAAGCGATACACATGCGGCAGCTTGCGCCCGTAAAGCCAATCGCGGTTACCCAACACAGCGCGCACCGGCGCGACCTTTGACAACTGCGTTTCGATCTGCTCGTCGCAAATATCACCGGCGTGAAAAATATAATCCACCTTTTCTTGCTGCAGCGTGCTCAGCAAAGCTGGGTGCAATCCAACGACCCGGTCTGGCACATGCGTATCCGCTACGACGCCAATGCGCAGCACGCCTCCATCAGGCAGGTTCAGAATTTCAACATCACTCATCGGCCAGCATAGCTCGCAACTCAGAGATCGTCTGCTCATGGCTCGTAAAGCGAATCCCCCGCAAGCCAACCGCCCGTGCCCCCTCGATATTACCCGGCATATCATCAATGAACACCGCGCGTTTCGCCGGGCAGTTCAAGCGCTCCAGCACCAGCCGGTAAATCTCCGCCTGAGGTTTCATTAAGCCCACATCCGCAGAGAACACAGTGGTGTCAAACACATGGTCAAACGCGAAAGAATAAGCGCGCTCAACAATACTGCGGGTTTCAGACCAGGCGTTGCTCAATAGGCCGGTTTTCAAATCGGGACGCAAGTTTTTAATAAAGGAAATCAATTCCCAATCCATGCGGTCACCAGCCCAAAAAGCGCGCTCAAATGCCTCCAACGCCTGTGGTGAAAGCCGCAGCGCGCGGCTAATCTTCGCGAAGTGATCACGGTAGCTGATTTTACCCACCGAGGCCAGATCAGCGCTTTCACCAGTGAACACCAGATCTTCCAGTTCTAGACGCGTCATACCGAACTGCGCCGCCAGCGCCTCACGCGGGTGGTAGTCTTCCGTGCGCACCAGCACCCCGCCCATATCCCAGATCACCGCCTGGATCGAATGGTTTTCCATCATACGTGCTCCTCCAATCCCCCGATTCTACCCCATTCCATCCATCTGTCAAAGGCGCGCATATACTTATGGCAGCCCGGCTTTCAAATCCATTTCCATGATCTTCAACTGCGAAGTAACCACGAATCCGAGTGACTCATACAAATGCAGCGCGCCGGTAGGATTGCGTACGTTGACCCGCAGCGCCGCCTCGTTGCAGCCTTTTTGGTTAAGAAGCTTCAAGCTATGCCCAATCAGCGCCCGCGCCACGCCGCGCTTGCGCCACTCCCGTAGAGTGGCTATGCGCATCAAATACCCGCGCTCGCGCCTCATCTCGCGGTTTTCCACCGCATCGATGTGGTTGATCACCATTCCCACCATGCGCTCCCCTTCCCAGGCCGCTACACACAATTCCGGGTCAAAATAGCTGCTGCTTTCCCATTCAAGAAAATCCGCTTCATTTTGCCTAAAGAATCCCGGATGATCCAGAAACGCTTCATTGAACAAATTCCACAAGTCGCGCGCGTCGCTGCGCAGCACCGCGCGCGTTTGCAGCCCTTCTGGCAGATCGGTGATGGTAATCTCGTTCAGGTTTGTTCGCGTCATGCTGTACATAAATTCCACCGGCGAAAAACCCGCCGCCTCTAAAAACGCCAACCGCGCTGTCTGCGTGCCCCAAGCGTAGGTGTGCAGCCGGTGTCCCACCTCACTCTGGCCGCTTTCAGCCAAACCAGCGCAGACACCCCGCAGCTGCTCCAGCAGCGCGCTGCCAATCCCGTGCCCGCGCCAGTCTGGCCGCACCAGACCGTCTACGCGGTGTTGCCAGCTTCCACTTTCTTGTTGATAATAATGGCGTACCTCTCCAAACGCCACCAACCGGCCATCCCTTTCCACCAGCACGCTGTCGCGCTGCGGATCAAAATGCTCTCCCGGTTGGTATTCCTTGCTCATTTCCACCAGGTTGGTGACCCAATCGGCTTTATCCGCCTGGCTGGATGCATTAAACACGCTCACCAATTCCGGCAGATCCGCCTCGCCGGTATACGATCGGAAGACCAGCCCATCTTTGTTCGTTTTCCACGTTTCCATACCGATCTCCCAAGCCGCTCACAAGTTTTTTCGGTACATCAATAAGCGGTGGTCCAGTTGAAATCCCAATTCAACATACAGCCCGAAGTCAAACGCGTTTTCGGGCAGGTTTACATCCACATTCACCAACACCTGCTGCAGGCCCCGCGCATGAGAAGCCGCCAGGCCTCGCGAGAGGATCGCGCCCATCATCTCCGGGTCGAGGTGTGTTCCCTCAAGTGGCTCGATCTCCAGGTAACCAATTTCTTTGCCCGGTTGGCAGTGTTCCATCCCATCAGCAAAGAGATGCACCGTCGCGGCTGGAATACCGTTCTGGCGAATTTCCAACAGCTTTGCTTGCTCTCCCTGCTCGTCAGACACCTCCCATCCGGCTGGCATCTCTCGCGCCTGCACGCCGCTCAGGTTCGAATGAATAAACTCAAACCGGTAGCGCCAGATTATGAAGCCGCGGTCTTGCAGCAGCTGGCGGCGGCTGGTCATCACCCCACGCGCGCAGGCATCCAGGCGCGGCTCGGCTTTATGCTCAAGGCGTCGGCAAACTTCCTCAATGTGCTCGCTCAACGCGCTGCCAATTCCACAGCAGCGCCACTCCGGAAGCACATACCCATCCATTTGGTAAATCAGCCCGATCTGTCCCTCGCCTGCCATCGGGCGCAGCTCAGCGTAGGCCACCATGCGCCCGTTCAATTCTGCAGCCACTGATTCTCGGTGATCAACCGCCTGCGCGCCCGTAAGCGGGCGCCAGCCGCAGCTGCGCATCTGGCGTCCCACATCCATACCATCCGCACGGCAGCTGCGCGCGATCACCTCATCAATCTGGCACTTTTCTTCTTCGACGTTCACCGGTCGAAACGTCAGCCCCGGTAAACCCGGGTCTTCTCCTAGAAATTTCCAAATCCCGTTTTTCATAGGTCTCTCTTCCATCTTCCCTTATCCGTTGCGGTGCAGTTTTCCCTTCCGCTTGGCATAATATTCCGCCTGCCGGAAAATCCACAATCCTAATGGGATTAACCCCGCGCCAAACAACAACACCGGCCAGATATTCGGCCACAAGCCGGCTACATCCGTCCCTTCCAGCAGCGCCTTGCGCACGCCATCCAGCACATACGTTGCCGGGCTGAACACCGCCAGCTTTTGCAAGAATCCGGGCAGCACATTAATCGGGTAGTATACACCGGAAATCAGCAGTAGCAGAGCGATAATCACATGCGTCATCTGCGCCCCGCGCTCGGGGAACAGCAACGGCAGCACCGAGGCAATCACGCTGATCCCCACAAAAGAAAAGCTGCCCGCCATCAACATCACCGCGCCGCTGAACAGGTTGGCCTGGCTCAAATCCACGTCGAGGATCATTGAGACCACCGTCAGAATCACGCCGGTGAAAAACATCGCATACGCCATAGAAAAGAGGGTTTGCCCGGAGATATGCGTAATCCGTCGCACCGGCGCCATCAACGTGTACTCAATCGTTCCTTCCCAGCGCTCAACCGAGATCACATCCGTGATCCAATAGAAGATTGTGGAAAGAAAGCGCCACACCAGCGTTCCGATCAGAAGATACAGGACCAGGAAATCGGTGTCCACATTACTGCCTCCACCGATTTGCTCCATGCCCAGGCCAATAAAGCTCACCGCCAGGCTGTCGGCGATGGAATACACCATCCACACCATTTCCCACGACCAGTAACGCCGCACCAGATTGAGGTTGCGTTCCACAAAGGCATACGATGCTCGCAGTTGCAATACCAGAGTTGTCATCCTTCACCTCACACTAAAGCTGTCTGCCAGGAAGCCCACTCTTCTCGCAGCAGCCCGAAAAAGATTAAATCCCAACGCCGCCCATCGCGCTCTAAAAATCCGCGCAGGCGGCCTTCTTCCACAAAACCCATTTTTTCGTAGACATGCAAGGCGCGCAGATTATACTCAAACACGCTCAAGCTGATGCGCTGCAAGCCCAGCACCTCAAAACTGTAGCGCATCAGCACTTTCATCGCCTCGCTGCCGTAGCCGTTGTTCCAGTAAGCGCGATCCCCAATTCCAATGCCCAGCCAGGCGTTGCCAGCAACTGGATCGAACTCACTTAAGTCCACCTGGCCAATTACACGCCCGTCGTCGCGCAAGCAAATATTAAAGACCACGCACGACTGCATGCCATTTTCCAGAAATTCCTTCTGCACATCCGCGCTTAACGGAGTGGTTGGACCGGCCCCCCATAGGTGCATGAACTCACGGTCAAAACTCCAGCGTTCATACAGCCGATGATCTTTCTCATGGTCCGGCATGCGCAGCGTGATACGCCCGCCCTGCAAAAATTTATTGTTCATGCTTCCACCCAGTCATCTCGCAGCAACCCCATCAAGACCAGATCCCAGCGCTTTCCATCCCGGTCCAGCGCCTCACGCTGGCGGCCCTCTTCCACAAACCCGAACTTTTCATACACATGGATGGCGCGCTCGTTGAACGCCGCCACTGCCAGAGAAATCCGCTGCAGGTTCAGGAAAGCAAACCCATGGCGCAGCACCAGACGCGTGGCTTCAGTTCCATAACCGCAGTTCCAGTCTTTTGGATCGCCAATCTCGATGCTCAACCAGCCGTTGCAGGGAAAAGCCCCAAAATCTTCCAGCCCAACCCGCCCCACTAACCGGCCATCTTCCAGGGTATGGATCATCCAGTCCAGCGTGTCCTCTGCCTGGCCCTGCATCCACCCTTCCAATTGCTCTTTGGCAACAATGGTGCTGGCTGCCGCTGAGGAAAGCCGTTTGAAGGCTGTGTTGTAACACCAGCTCTGGTAAATGGGGGCATCCGCATCCAGGTCGGGCGTTGCCAGCCGAATACGCTCGCCCATCCATTGAAATTCAGACATGCTTTCCCTCGCTTTGGTTCCACTCGCTGCGCAGCATGCCGTATTGCAGCAGATCCCAGTACCGGTTAGCGAAAAATGCCATGCGCCGCTGCCGCACCTCTAAAGACATGCCCACTGCTTCGCAGGCCTGCACAGAGCGCGTGTCGTACCCCGGTGTTTCCACGCCAACGCGGTGGAGGTTAAGTTCATCAAAAGCATAGCGCAGACCCAGCCAATAGGCTTCTTGCAGCAGCCCATGGCTATCCGGGTCGCCAATCGCCGCTTCCAGCGCGCCCAGGCGGTGCAACCAGAACACATCATTGATGCGCACAAACCCCACCAATGAGTTGTCTTCGCGTTTTCGCAGCGAGAAGTGATATACCTTATTGCCTTCGCGCATTGCTTTCAACAGCTCTTCATGCCGCTTCTTGACCTCAAAGGCGGTCACCGGACGCAGGGGGAACCCGCGGTACCAGCGCGCGTAACACAAATCATAGCTCCAGGCGGCTTCCAAAACGGCTTCATTTTCCAATTCAAAACCGCCCATCTTCAAATGTTCGCTTTCAAACAGGCTTTCCATTATTCGTTCGCCTCTTCTTCTTTGTTGGCCAATTGCTTACCGGTCAGCGCCAGAAAGACATCCTCCAGGGTTGTTTCGCTTCCGTTTTCGTTGTGCACACGCTTCTTTAAGCCTTGCGGCGTGTCCATTGCCACAATCTTGCCCGCGTCCATAATCGCCACGCGCCCGCACAGGTTTTCCGCTTCCACCATATCGTGGGTCGTGAGCAGAATAGTGGTGCCGTGTTCCTGGCACAATTCGCGCACCACCGCCTGCACTTCGCGCTTCGAGCGGGGGTCCAGGCCGGTGGTTGGTTCATCCAGCAGCAGCAGGCGCGGGTGCGAGAGCAGCGCCCGCGCGATAGCCACTTTTTGCTGCATCCCGCGCGACATTTCTTCCATCGGGTTGTAAATGCTGCGCTTCTCCAACCCCAGGCGGGTCAGGATTTCAACCACCTGTTTGCGGGTTTCTTTGCCGGCCATGCCATACAGCCGTGCCCCATACAGCAGATTTTCCAGCGGGCTCAGTTTCTTAAAAAAGGACGCCTCCACCGAGACCCGGTTGATGAGTGGCTGCACCGCCATTGGCTTGCGCACCACGTCAATATCAAACACGGTGATCTGCCCGCTGTCGGGCAGCAGCAGCGTTGACATCAAACGGATCAAAGTCGACTTTCCGCCGCCGTTAGGCCCCAACACTCCGAAGATCTCACCCTTTTCCACATCAAAAGAAACATGGTCAACCGCCACAATTTCCTTGTCGTGGCTGGCTTTTCCGTTACCGTTTCCCTCCTGGGGCGCGGCTGCGTGGCCGTTACCGTTTCCATGACCATTGCCGTTATTTTCAGGCATTTGAACGTGCTTCAACAACGGCAGCCGCTTCCAGAACGGTTCACCAGGCTTGCCAAATTTCTTGCTTACATCCATTACACGAATCGCGTAGTCCATAAAAACATTCCTCATTAGCCCTTGTGGCTTTGCTCACGGTGGGGCTAAGCCATCACCGGAATAATCCGTTTTCCATCCAGCGGGGAGAGACACCCCCGGCCCAGCACACGCACATCCACATCGGGAAGGTCTTCCGGCAAAACATCCAACCGCACCACAAAGACCCGCTGGAACATTCCCCGGCGTGCGTCAGCTTTCATCTGCTCAAAGGCTTTGCGCTCCGCGCCGCGCTTCCCGCTCACGTCCAGGTACACCGCTGCCAGGTTCTGCCAACCGACCTCATTAGCCAGCAATGCCAGCCCCGCAAAAAGATCGCGCTTGGCTTGCTTGCTGTAAGGTTCGCCCTTTTTCAGCTCTCCACACACATAAAAAGCGAAGGAGTTTGGGGTGCGCGTATTGGGATTGAAATAATCCACTCGATATCCATTCGCTTGCATCAGTACTTCAAACATTCTCGGCCTCCTTGTATTCCACATCCATTCGGAGCCATTCGACGGCGCGTAATGCGCTTCTACAACAATTTCTTGGGTTCGATCCTGTCCAAACATACGCTCACCCTCAGAAAATAAAAAATCAGATTACGGAGGCCCCGCAACCTGATACAATGATCCATACAGAGATCAAAAAAGCCACGGGGCTGGAGTGCTCCCGTGGCTCAAACGTCTTTTACCGTTCTCTTACCAGCGAATAGGCGCACTCCGAGAAGGAATCAGCTGAACACCGCCGCAAACAGCTGCGGCACCAACGGAAGCGGTGTGAATGAAGTTATACATTTCCATCTTCTCGGATTTCCTTTCGTAAGAGTTTTATTAACGCTTTGAGTTTATCACGCATTTTTTAATTCTGTCAAGACCCCAATTTTCATCCAATTCTTAACTTTCCATGTTGATCATGCATGCCACGCGTCGATTCTCAGGTATAATCCACTCGATGATGGAAAATTTCCGCAAAAACATCAAAGACTTATTAGGCGTGCAGCTCTCCGACAGCCAGGTACAGGCCTTCATCACCTATGAGGAACAGCTGTTGGAATACAACGCGCAGTTTAACCTCACCGCCATTCGTGATTCGGAGGGCATCCGCCTCAAGCACTTCATCGATTCGCTATCCTGTCTGTTGGCTTTGCGCGAGAAACCAGTCCCTCCCAGCCGCCTGGTCGATATCGGTACCGGAGCGGGTTTCCCTGGCATTCCTCTCAAAATCCTTTTCCCGGCTATGCAGCTGACCCTGGTTGAATCGGTCGGCAAAAAAGCCCGTTTCTGTGAGCACATGGCGCGCGCCCTGAAACTGGAAAACGTTCTGGTTCTACAGTCCCGCGCCGAAGAGTTGGGGCAAGACCCTGCCCACCGCGAGAAATACGACTGGGCGGTTGCCCGCGCCGTGGCGCAGCTTCCCATCCTGGCCGAATATCTGCTCCCCCTGGTGCGGGTCGGCGGTGGAATGATTGCCCAAAAGGGTGAATCGGGGCCGGCTGAAACCCAATCCGCGCAGAACGCCATTCACATCCTTGGCGGCCGCCTGCATAAATTGATTCCTGTGCAAATTTCCGGGGTAGCCGAAGACCGCTATCTGGTGGTGGTGGATAAAGTAGCCGCCACACCCAAACACCTTCCCCGCCGGGTGGGCATTCCTTCCAAATCCCCCTTATAATCCCTGCTTGTCGGATAACCTAACTCAACACGCTGCCATTCAGATGACTCACCTGTCCCTCGCGGATCGTCCACACCGTGCTCTGACCCAAAAAATCATCCGAAAACAGGTGTAAATCAGTTGTGGTAAGCAGTGCCTGTTCACGCTCCAACAGAAATTCCTGCAGGTCAGTCCTCCGCCGCGGATCCAGCTCGGCCAGAATTTCATCCAGAAGCAGCACCGGCCAATCGCCCGTGCGCGCTTTCAACCATTCCATTTCGGCCAGCTTCAGCGAAAGCAGCAGCGTGCGGATCTGACCGCGCGATCCGTAATCCCCCAGGTCAACCCCGTTGCACAAAAAGCGCAGCTCGTCACGGTGCGGCCCAATGGTTGTTACTCCCCTGGCAATCTCTTCACGCCGCGCCTTCACCAGGCTGCGCCGAAAGCCCGCCTGAAGATCTTCCATTGAGACGTCTTTCAGTACGCCCTCGCCGTCCGGCACGCTTGCCGAGCGGTACGGGTCGTAAGCCGGTTGGAACGCCAGGTTTAACACTTCACTGCCGTTGGTCAGGTGATGGTGAATTTGCCGCGCCAGCCTGCCAATCTCTTCCACTGCCTGTAAGCGCGCCTGCAGCACCTGGCTGCCGTGCTGCACCAGCAAGGCGTCCCAATACGCCAGTTGATCCTGATCGCCGCCGCGCTCGGCCAACAGCTTAAGCAGCGCGTTGCGGCGGGTGATCACCTGCTGGTAATGGCTCAGTGACTGTGCGTACCCCGGAATGCCTTGTGACAGCGCCATATTCAAATAACGTCTGCGCTCATCCGGGCTGCCATCCACAATTTTCGACATCTGCGGCAAAAAGATAACTGCCGTAAAGTTGCCCAGCGCTTTCTGCGCGCTGCGTTTCACCCCGTCCAGCAAAATTTCCTTGCGTACCCGCGCCGCGCTGCCTGCCGTTTGATCCTGAATCACGCGCACTTCCAGGCGGTGCGTCTGGCCCAGTCGCTGGTATTCCGCCACCAGGCGCGCAACAGCCAATGGCTCTGCACCGGCCGATTGAAAATTGATCACCTGCCGGTCTGCGGAGGTCTGAAAAGAGGTAAACACCGCCAGGTAATACACCGCTTCCAGCAGTGTGGTTTTGCCCTGGGCGTTGTCCCCTACCAGCAAAAGAAGCCGCCGGGGTATTTCCATATCCAGGCGGGTAAAAGCGCGGAAATTGCTTAACGACAGGCGGGTTAGATACATAACCTAAACGTCTTCGAATTCTTCCTCTTCTTTGGGCTGCCAGACGCGTGTGGCACGGTCTGTGTATAAAACGCCGTCCAGGTGATCGATTTCATGCTGGAAGATTCTCGCCAACCAGCCCCTCGCTTTGATTTTGATTGGTTTGCCGTGACGGTTCAGCGCTTTGATTTCCACCGATTCATTGCGCTCCACATCACCCACCAAACCGGGAATGGAAAGGCAGCCTTCAATCCCCATAACCGTCTCTTCTGAGCGTTTCACAATTTCCGGGTTGACCACCACGAACAACTTCGGCTTGGCGTCCTCATTCTCTTCATCTTCCGCAAATTCCACCACCACCAGTTGCAGCGATTCAGCAATTTGCGGCGCGGCCAGCCCCACACCGGGAGCTTCGCGCATGGTTTCAACCATGTCATCAATCAGTTTTTGCGTCTCCGGGCCAAAATCGGTCAGTTTGCGCGCTTTGCGGCGTAAAACTGGCTCGGGCACCAGAGCAATCTCACGTATCGTCATCCTACACCTTCCAATACAATTCCATTAAATTTCGGCAGTCTGCCCCGTTGTTAATAAGACCTTCACCGTCGCCTTTATTTTACCGCGATTCTTGCTCTTCGCCACCCATTTGTCCAGCCCGATTTGCCCGCAGACGGTCATACACTTCAATCCAATCGCCAAACCGCTCCGACTCGCTTTGCAGGTCTAACTGGGCTTTCTTGTATTCCTGCTCGGCCATGCGCTTAAAAATCTCCTGCTGCACCTGCGAAGGATTGAACACCTTGTCAAAGGTCAAATCCGTTTCCCCCACCCGGATGGTGACCGTTCCAAAATTCAAAATCAAGCCGATTAAACCCAAGCGTTCAAAAGACACGCTCTGGATATTCCTGAGCGGCGCGGCGCGGCGTTCCTCTTTGCCCAGTGGTTTCTTTTCCACATCCACCACGCTCTCGTCCGTCAGCAGGTAATAATCGTAACGCCAGTCCAGATACTCATACACCCACCAACCGCTGGCGATTAAGCCCAGAAAAAACACCGTCAGCATCACCCCACTCACCGAAAACAAACTGAACGCCCCGGCAATCCGCGCGATCAGAATCGCCAGGAGTGCTAACAGCGCCAGGCTGGGCTTGCCCACTTGTTGAAGCAGAATAAACCAATGCTTGCGGTAGGTAATGGCCCCGCCGCTTTCAAAGCGCAGTTGAAACAGGTTTGCCAGAAAGCGTTGTGTCTCGCTCGGTTGAATCAGCGCTGGCTGCATTTCTTCCTCATCCGCGCCACCCGCTTTGGACTGCGCTGCCTGATCTTCCGGCAGCCCCACCCTCTGCCGCACCATGCCTTCCAAATTGCTCAGCCGCTCGGCTTTGGATGGCCCGGCGCGGTAGCGCGACCATTCAGCTTCCAACACATTCGCCACCAGGTCGGGGTACCGCAGGTCTGGCAGAACAATCAAACCGGCATAGGTGCGCACCACCACGTCCCCATACCCAAAAATCCGGCCTAATTGCGATGTTTTCGTGCTGATTGCCAGAATGGCCTTAATCGGCGACTCGCGCCGGCTGTCGTACAGCAGCACCACCTTTTCCTGGAACAGCACGCGCTGGCTGGTGATAATCGAATAATCATTGCGATAGTCAATCACAATCCAAAAAATCCAGAAGAGCAGCGCGGCAATGGAGCCCAGGCCCAAAATCCAGGCCAGCAACAGGTTTTGTGCGGAAGAAAGCAGCCCAACCACAATTGGCACCCCCAACATTAACCCGAGGCCCGGCAGGGCAAGGTAGAGCAGCATTTTCAACGGGTGTCGCCGCCCCACAAAATAAACCGGCTCGCCCGGATTCAGCCATTCAAAGTTTTTCTGCTGCCACAGGTCAAAACTCTCAGCCAGCAGCATCAGCCCTTCTTCAATCTCTCCTAGCTCTTCAAATAATACCTGCAAGTGATCTTGATCCAGAATCAGCACCTGCGCTTTGCGCACCGACTTCGCCCCCGTACTGAATTCTCTACCCAGCATGGTCTCCAGGCCAAAGACATTGCCCGTGTTCAGCGTCGCCACTAACTCTTCGCGCTCATCTTCGGGGTTCCACACCGTCAACCGCACCCGCCCTGAATAGACAATGCACACCACATCTCCCGGCTCATTTTCCTGGTAGATATAGTCTTCCTGCTCCAGTGACAAGAATCCGAGGTGGTCAATCACCACCTCAATCTGGTCATCGCTCAGCCCCCGAAAAGGGAAGCTGGTTTTTAGCACTTCGTGGATTTTCTCCCGCTCTTGCGCTTCAATTTCAGTCGACATGATATTAGTATATCCCAGCATGAAAAATTGTTAAGACAGTCTGCTTGTTGCAAATATCAGGCCAGCTCATTCACACAAAAAAAGCGCGGGGGGGGAATCCCGCGCTCTGGCTCACACTCAGGTAGACTAATTCTTTTCAGTTTTTTCTTTTCTTTTGCTTTTTTCGCCAGCCTTTGTAAATACGACCTGGTTCTCTTGAACATCCACCCGCACCACATCTCCGCTGTTGAATTCACCCGCCAGCAGTTTGATCGAAAGCGGGCTTTCTACATACTTTTGCAGCGCCCGGCGCAGCGGACGCGCCCCAAAGCTGGGATCGTAACCGGCATTGGCCAGCCAATCGCGGGCGTCTTCGGTCAGCTCCACTTTCAAGCCGTGCTCTTCCAGGCGGTCTTGCACTTCTTTCATCTGCAGGCTGACAATCTCTTTCATCTGGTCCACGCTCAGCGGCGAGAACATAATCGTCTCGTCGATGCGGTTCAAGAACTCCGGACGGAAGGTGCTCTTCAGCGCCTTGTCGATCTTCTCATGCGCCTCGCGGTCTTCATCAGATCCGCCGCGCTGTAAAAAGCCCAGCGTGCCGCCGCGCCGCACAAACTCGGTGCCCAGGTTGCTGGTCATAATCAGCACCGTGTTGCGGAAGTCAACCGTGCGGCCCTGGCCGTCCGTCAGGCGTCCGTCATCGAGAATTTGCAGCAGCGAGTTCCACACTTCGGGGTGCGCTTTTTCAATCTCATCAAACAGGATCACCCGGTACGGGCGCCGCCGCACCGCTTCGGTGAGCTGGCCGCCTTCTTCGTAGCCCACGTAGCCAGGAGGCGCGCCAAACATACGCGACACGGCGTGCTGCTCGCGATATTCGCTCATATCCAAGCGCACCAGCGCGTCTTCATCGCCGAACATAAACTCCGCCAGCGCCTTGGCCAGTTCAGTTTTACCTACGCCCGATGGGCCGATAAAGATGAATGAGCCAATCGGCCGCCGCGGATCTTTTAGCCCGGAGCGCGCGCGCCGGATCGCGTCGGCAATCGCGTTGATTGCTTCTTCCTGCCCGATGATGCGCTCGTGCAGGCGTTCTTCCATGTGCAGCAATCGGTCGGCCTCGGTTTCCATCATCTGGCTCACCGGGATGCCCGTCCACTGCGCCACCACCCGCGCGATATCGTCCACATCTACGAACTCATCCAGCTTGTGCTCCGCTTCCCAGGTATCGCGCTGCTTATTAAATTCTTCCTCAATGCGCAGGCGCTCGGCTTTCATGCGCGCGGCGCGCTCGTAATCACGTTCCAACCCAGCCTGCTCTTCTTCGGCTGCCAGGCGGTCAATTTCGGTTTTTTTGGTTTTCAAATCAGACGGCAGTGAATACAGCGCCACACGCAGCTTGGCTGCCGCCTCATCCATCAGATCAATCGCTTTGTCCGGCAGGTGACGGTCAGTTACATAGCGTGAAGACAGGCGAGCCGCGGCCACCAGCGCCTCATCCGAAAAATGGACTTTATGGTGCGCTTCATAGCGGTCGCGCAAGCCTTTCAGCATCTGGATTGTATCTTCAATCGTCGGTTCGTCCACATACACCGGCGCGAACCGCCGTTCCAGTGCCGAATCTTTCTCAATATATTTATGGTACTCGTCCAGGGTGGTCGCTCCCACGCACTGCAGCTCGCCGCGAGATAGGGCCGGCTTGAGCATATTCGAGGCGTCCATTGCGCCCTGCGCCGCGCCCGCCCCTACCACAGTATGCAATTCATCAATGAAGAGGATAATCTCTCCTTCCGATTTCTGCACCTCTTCCAGCGAGGCCTTCAGGCGCTCTTCAAACTCACCGCGAAAGCGCGAGCCGGCGATCATCGCCCCCAGGTCGAGGGAAATGACCTTCTTGCCGATCAGAATTTCAGGCACATCATTGGCCGCAATCTTTTGCGCCAGGCCTTCCACAATCGCGGTTTTACCCACACCCGCCTCGCCGATCAACACCGGGTTATTCTTTGTGCGCCGTGAAAGCACCTGCATTACGCGCAGAATCTCGGTATCGCGCCCGATCACCGGGTCCAGCTTGCCCTCGCGCGCCAATTTGGTTAAATCGCGCGAGTATTTCTCTAGCGTGCGGTAGCGCGACTCAGCCTGCGGATCGGTTACCCGCTGCCCGCCGCGCAGTTCCACCACCGCGTCATACACACGCTCACGCGTCAAACCCGCCCCCTCCAGCAGACGCGCCGCCGGGGTGTTGCGTTCGGTGAGAATCGCTAAAAAGATATGCTCGGTGGAGATGTATTCATCTTTTAGGCGGCTGGCCTCTTCGTTGGCCAGATCAATCACCCGCTTGACCCGCGGCGTGATGAATATCTGCCCGGCGCCACCGCCAAATATGCTCGCCTTGGGGCTGGTCTTTAATATGTAGTCCAGCCGCTCCGAAATTGCCACCGGGTCTACCTTTAACATTTCCAAAATCTGCGGGACCGCTCCCTGTGGCTGCTCGATTAATGCCAGAAGTATGTGTTCGGTGTCAATTTGATTGTGCCCGTAGCGTTGAATAATTTCTGCTGCGCGCTGAGCGGCTTCTTGGGCACGCTCGGTGAACCGATCAAATCGCATCATAAGAATCCATCCTTGTTGTAATAGACCATGACAGATGCTTATTATAGCATCATCACTCTTAACACTCTACCAGTCGCGCGTAAGAACCGTATTAGAAAGCTTCCCCTGTAGTATAGGCCATCTTCGCCTGCTCTGCCCGCGCCTTTACCGCTATCGTGAGTGATTTTCTTAAACCTGGTTTACAAATGGTAAATGCAAGGTAAAATTTAATAGTGCACATCACTTCCCCTGCAGCTGGCAAACTTCGCTCCTTAAACACCCGCAAAGACCTCTTGCCGGTGGCTGACCTGATTGAATTGTGCTTTGGCCGCCAGATGGATGCCGATGGGTGGAAATATGTCCATACCATCCGCCAGGCAGCCGCCGACCGCAACCAGATCCGCTGGATGCTTGGCGCGGGAGAGCGCATCGCCTACCCGCTTCACGGCTACGTTTGGGAAGAAGACAATCAGATTATTGGCAACCTCAGCATCATTCCCTTTTACAAAAAAGGCGTTTGGCGCTATCTGATCGCCAATGTGGCTGTTCACCCCGAATACCGCCGCCGCGGAATCGCCCGCCAGCTCACCTTGAAAGCCCTCGAACACATCCAATCTCTCGAAGTGGCTTCGGCCTGGCTGCAGGTGCGCGCCGATAACGCAGCTGCCATCCACCTGTACCAAGAACTTGGCTTTTTGGAACGCGCCGTGCGCACCACCTGGCAGCGCGACAGCCTGCTGACCCCCGAAGCGCCCGCTTACCCCGGTTATAAATTTACCGGCCGCGCCCCCCAGGACTGGGAACTTCAACGCCGCTGGCTGAACGAGACCTACCCCCCGGATGTGATCTGGAACCTGCCCCTCGAACCAGAACGCTTCGCCCCGTCGCTCTGGCAAAAATTTGTCCGCCTGCTTAATGCCGAAGATTACCGCCATTGGGCCGTCCGCGGCGGGGGCAAGTTGTTGGGCATTGCCACCTGGCAGGCCAGCACCCTGCATGCCGATTACCTTTGGCTGGCCACCGACCCGCATGAAGAGCAAGAAGCAATCGCCGCTCTGCTCCCCTACATCCGCGGGCATCTGCATAATTACCGGCCGCTCAGCATTAATTACCCGGCGTACCGCGCGGCCAAATCCTTCCAACAGGGCGGCTTTCGTGAATTAAACACCCTCATCTGGATGGAACATCCCCTCGCCTCTTCGTCGCCCTTCGCAACTCTTTCCTGATATTTTCCGTATATATACTAGACTTTAACCGTAGCGACAGGAGGTACGCGCGAATGAAACTGATTCTTCGTCTGGCAATCAATGCCATTGCTCTTTACACCGCCATCTACCTTGTGGACGGCATTGTTCCCCAATCAGAAAATTGGGTCTCTCTCATCTGGCTGGCTCTCATCTTTGGCCTGGTCAACGCCATTCTCAAGCCCGTTCTCACCGTCGCCGGATGCGGGTTCATCATCCTTACCCTCGGCCTGGGAACGCTGATCATCAACACCTTCCTCTTCTGGCTCGCCGGGGTAATTGGGCAGCAGTTTGGCGTGGGCTTCACCGTCACGGGCTTTGGCGCGGCCTTTCTGGGCGCGCTGATCACCAGCGTAGTCAGCTTCATCCTCAGCCAATTCCTCATAGATGACCGCGAGCGCAAGCACAAGCGCGACTGACCACCATAAACAGATGAAAAGCAAAAGGCGAAGCCAGCACAAAACCGGCTTCGCCTTTTCGTTTTGTCAAATTCTGATGATTATTCGGGCAACACAAACCGCAGCAGGCGGTTGTTGACCGCGTCGCTCACCCACACCCGGCCTTCCGCGTCCACCACCACACTGGCGGCCAGAGCGAAACCGTCCACATCCAGGCTGTATTGGCCCCAAGTCCGTTTGAATTCACCCTCCGGGCTGAACTGCACCACCCGGTATCCTTCGGGATCGACCACAAACACATCGCCACCCTTGCCCACTGTCAGATAGGGCTTGTTATCCAGCGACTCACCAAACCAGCCATACATATCAAATTCTTTCAATGGCGTGCTGAGCGTGCCATCGGCAGCCTCTCCAAACACCTGCACGCGCCGGTTCCAGGTATCCGCCAGGTATAAACGGCGCGCCTCGCGGTCAATGGCCAGGCCAACCGGCTCATCAAATTCGCCCAGAGCCAGCCCCTGCGCGCCAAACTGTGCAATGTACTTGCCATTTTGATCGAAAACCACAACGCGCTTGTTGCCCGTATCGGTGATATACACATAACCGTTTGCGTCCACCGCCACATCTCGCGGCCCCCAGAAGGCATCTGGGGCTTCAGCCGTGCCAAAGTAACCCCACATGGTTACAAACTCGCCCTCCGCGGTGAACTTCTGCACGCGGTGATTCCAGGTATCCGCCACATACACCGACCCGTCCGGGGCCACGTCCAGTCCCCACGGCTCATTGAACAAGCCACCCGGTGCTCCACCCGCCTGAATGGCATCGCCAAAACTGCCCCAGGCCTGCAAGAAATCGCCATTGGCATTAAAGCGCTGGATGCGGTGATTGCGCGAGTCGGCTACATACAGGCTGCCGTCCGGCCCAATCGCCATGTCGCGCGGCGCGTTCAGTTGGCCGGGCTCCGTGCCCGCGGTCCCGGCTACCCGGTCGGGGACCAGAGCCACTTGCCCGGCGGTGTATGGGTCTTCCACCACGCTGGGGGTAAATTCGGGCATCGCTCCGTAATTCCACATCTGCGCTAGAATATCCTTGCGTATATAGAAGCGCATCCGCGCGCTGGGCTGCCAGGTGGTAGCCGTCATGCTGGTATTGCCGGTCAAACGAGCATAATCCTTATAATCGCGGTTCAGCCAGATTTTGAAAATCGCCGCGCGCATTTCCGGGTTGCGTAAAGCGTCTCGAATGCGCTCCCAGGTCAGGCCGTAATAATCCTGGTTTGGCCACCAAAGCCGTATGTAATTGAAAGCCACGTAATTGTCTTTGACAATCGGCTCCATCTTATCCATAGAGGCGTCCCCCGCCACAATCAGCGGATAATCCGCAAGGTCGCGGGTTGGCTGATCCTGATACCAGCGGTGATTGGGATAATCGCGCAGATACCACCAGTATGGGTAGAGCATATCGTTGTCGTAGGCCACCATCACATCCAAGCCGCCCGTTGTGCGCTTGGAAATTTCCTCAATTTGCTTGAGAACTTCTTTGGGTCCGGGGGCGGCGTGCGCATATACCAGGTACTCGGTCGCGTAATCGTAATTGATGAACGAGGCCCGGTAGGCGGCCCGCGCGGTCAGCACCGCCAGCAGCGCGAAGAAGGCGTTCGCCGCCAGGCGCAGCACGTCTTTGCCCTGCCAATCCCGCAGCAAATAGGTGATCCCGCCGGCGCTCAACACCGTGCCGGCAAAAGCCAGTAAAAAGGTGTTGGTCGCCTCTAATTGAAACAGCTCATTCCCCTGGAACGGCGGCTGGCTGCCCAATAACTTGCCCATCAGCGCCGCGAAAGCCGCCGAAAATACCGGAATAAGCAATAGCGCCAGCAGACCCTCGCGTTTGAACAGTTGTTTCCACGGCGTCGTTTCGGTCAGATAGCCCAGTCCCCAGCCAGCCGCCAGTAGCAGCGGCAGCGCCACGTGTACAGTCAGCCAGGGCATTTTTTCGCCAGCCATACTGTAGGCCACCAGGCTGGTAACGCTCCAGAACAGCAGCAGGCTTAGGGTTGGCAGGCGCTTGCCAGGCAGGTCCGCGCCAAGAATGTCCGGATGATCCTCAACATTGGCCGCATCTTCGGTTGCTGGAGTCTCCCCAACAGCTTCTTCGACCGCGTCTTCAGAAATGCGCTCTCCCGGTCGGCCCGCGAAGCGGTTATGCCGCACGCCAAAATAAACCGCCAGCAGAGTTCCCAACGCGGCTAAAAATTCATATACCGGCACCTGAAGCGCCGCGTAGTAATACCAGGGCTGGCTGCCCCGTTGCACTTCCTGCTGCGAAAGCCAGTAACCCAGCGCGCCAATCAGACCGGTAAAGAATCCGTTTCCGTTGGTGAAGAAGGTGGTGTAAAAGACGGTGAAAATGGCATAAAACACCACCGCGTTTCCCACCCACAGGCGCGGGCGCCACCACAATCCGATGCCAATGGAAATCAGAGTCATCACCAGCAGCACCGCGCCGGTTTTCACCATCCCCGCCGAAGAGTAATCCAGCGGATCCCAGCCTATCATTTTCACCGGGAACGCGGCCAGTTGCGGCAGGATCAAGGTGCCAACCAGAATCATCAGGTCAAAGGCGCGCAAATCGCGGATGGGTTTCCAGCCCAACTTTTGAACCAGCAGCACCACCCCGATCACAGCCAGGGCCACCGCGCCAATAAACATCAGAATCTCAACGGTAAGACCAACCGCGCCCAGACCACCGGATGCCTCACCCCCCTCGACTGTCTTGACCAGCGAAGCGTTCCACGCCGCCAGACCCAGCGCGCCCAAGAAGAGCGTCAGGGCAATCACCATGAAGGTCAGAAAGCGGTTGCGCGCACGCGTGTCTTCCCAGCGGATGCGCGCCACCCCTTCCAGAAACAACACCCCCGTGAACAGCAGATATTGAGCGGTGTAAATGAAGGCGGTTTCTTTCGTCGCGAAATGCAGCGCGGTAACAATCGAAATCAGGTAGAGCGAGAATTTATCTCCCCGCTCCAGGTAACGCAAGATGCCATAAAGAATCAGCACCCCAAACAGCTCAATGAATGCTTCATTGCGGGTATAGCGCCCATAAAACAACATAAACGGAGAAATCAAGAACAACGCCCCGGCAATGATCGTACCATTCCGCCCCAAATAGCGCCGAAACCCGAACAGCACCGCGGCTACCGCTGCCACGCTGAATATCGCGGCGGGCACCCGCGCGCTGAAATCATTATCGCCCAGCAAGAAGTACGACAGCGTCACCAGGTGAAACTGCATCGGGCCGTGGGTTACCGGATCATGCCGATAACCATTTCCCGTAAACAGTTCCCAAGATGGCACCACATGATTGACTTCATCATGGCTCATCACCCGCGCGCCCAGGTCGTAGAAGCGGCTCACCAGTGCCAGAATCAAAATCAACGCGATCAAAACCGTTTCCACTTTGATTCGCGGCAAAAAAGATATGATCGGGCGGTCAAGCCAGGATGGTGTTTCTTGAATTTCAGTTTCCATGGATCTTTGTTCACTCTCCATTTCAATTAATGGAAATTGGCTGCTTGCAGGTTTGTTCTTCTGACTATACTTGAAAGGATGGGTTAAGGCAAGGTGACCCGCAGAACCTTCAGCAGCTTTTCCATCGCCGCTGCCCTCAACGCCCCTTTTAGCCTTCACCCGGCCTTGCAGCGCGACAAGTTAAAAAAGGCTGCCTGACCGTTGGACATTTCCAGCGGCAGGCAGCTCAGGTTTGAAACCCTATTTCTTAATTTTGAACGGGAAGTAGAATTCCTCAATGAATTGGCCCGAAGCATTATACAAATACCAGCGGGAGATGTAGGTTCCCTCTTCGCCTGGCAAAAAGGCGCGAATGTTGGCTTCCCATTTTTCACCCGGCTTAATTTCGCGGTCCAAAACCACTTCTTTCACCCCCGAAAGCGACTGGCCAGAGACAAACACCCACTTGTAACCCGGTTTCCAGGTAGTGGTGCCGGTGTTGGTAAAGCCCCAAGATAATAAAAATTCCTCGTTGGGCTTAAAGGTCTGGTTGTCACCCGGCTGGTTGTAACCCCAGGTAGCCGCGTCGCCGGTCTGTTTGCCGGGCGCAGGATTAGTGCTGCCAGCACTATAGGTGGGCGCGGAGGTGGCAGTCGCCACCGCGGTGGATTCTCCGCCTGAGCCAACTGGTGGCAGGGTTGGCAGAATTTCGGTTGGTGTAGCCGTTGGGGGAACCGGTGTGGCAGTCGGTTCCGGCGTTTGAGTGGCCGTCGGCATCGCCGCTGCTGTTTCTGTCAGTTGCGCCTGCACCGTTGATGCGGCTTGGGTATAAACTACATTCGGGTCAATTGTGGGTTCGGGCGTTCCAGCGCAGCCAGCTAAAACAAGGGCTGCGGCCATCACGCAAAAAGCGACAATCTTCTGTGTTTTCATCTCTAAAAAGTTTCCTTGCATCCAGTGGATATTCAATTGTAAAATTATACCAACTTTCCAATCTCTTGCGTGAAACCCGCCCGATCCTCCCCGGCATCCATCCCCATCTCGAAATTCGTAAGGAAACTGAACTATGAATCGCTCCAAAACCGCCCGTTACGCCATGTTTGGCATGCTTTACTTTGCCCAAGGAGCCATCCTCAGCTACTTTACCGCCCTTAATTCGCTTTACCTGCTCTCTTTCAATATCAGCATGAGCCAGATCGGACTGATGGGCACCATCGCTATGATCCCTTTTGTCATAAAAATTTTTCTGGGCATGCTCAGCGATAAGGTGAACTTCTTTCATCTCGGTTACCGCCGCCCGTATATCATCATCGGTTTGCTTGTTCAATCGCTCTGCCTTTTCATTGTTCCCTTCATCAACCCCGCCACCCATTTTGGCCTGTTCGCCCTCACCGCCTTCATTTTGATGACCGGTATGGCACTTTACGACACCTGCACCGACGGTCTGGCACTGGACACCACTCCCAAAGAAGAAGAAGGAGCCATTCAAGGCTTCATGGTTGGCGGGCGCGCCCTGGGAGTGGTGATCATCTCCGCCATCATCGGTATTGTTGCCGAGCGATCTTCCTGGACAACCGCATTCAACTCTCTGGCTGTCCTCACCTTGCTGCCGCTTCCGCTGGTTTTGATGGCCAGAGAAACTGAACGCTCCGCCGAGCGCAAGTTTGAATGGAAAGCATTTTCGGCCTTTACTCACCCCTCCGTCATCTCTCTCGCCCTCCTTGGCGCCTTGTATTCCCTCATCACTAACGCTGCCAATCAGATTGTCAACCCTTTCCTGCAAGCCGAGTTCGATATCAGCCTCTCTTCCGCCGGGTTTTTTACCACCATCTGGGGTGTGGGGGTAATCCTGGGCAGCCTGACCGGCGGGCGGCTGATCGACCGGATCGGGCAGCGCCGAGCCGTACATTGGGCCATCGGCATCTCGATTGGATCCATTGCGCTTCTGGCGCTCATTTTCAACCCCACCATGGCCTGGCCGCTGGTGGCCGCTTTTGGTCTGGCCTTCGGCTATTACGAAACAGTTTACTTTGCCATCTCAATGAACAAGAGCGATCCACGTATTGCCGCCTCCATGTTCTCTATCCTCATGGCTATTGCCAATATCGGAACTGGCATCGGACTTTCGCTCAGCGGATCTCTGGTTGATGCTCTCAATTACCGCTGGACGTTTTTCATCATCGCCGGACTGAACTTACTGGCACTACCACTTCTGGGGCTGATCTTTAAACCCGGAGAAGACCGCTCTGCGTCAGAATCACCCTCACCCGCCCACACCACGGAGTAAAAAGGATTCTTCGCTTCACGGATGACCCAAAGCTTGATCCAGTCTTACCCGGCAAAGGAGGCTTCGGCATGACCATTCTTGTCTTTGATTGGGGAAACACCCTGATGCGCGTCTTCCCCGAATACACCGGCCCCATGGTCCATTGGCCGGAAGTCGCTCTCATTCGCGGCGCAGATGACGCCCTTGCTTCTCTCTCTGGCCAATACCGCTTGGTCGTTGCCACCAATGCCCGCGAATCGTCCACTGAACAGGTGCGCGCCGCCTTACAGCGTGTGGACATTGACCGGTATTTCGAACAGGTATTCACCACCCACAACCTGAAGCAGAGCTGCAAACCTGACCCCGAATTCTTCAAAGCCATTGAGAATCAGCTCTCAGCCGCTCCCCACGACCTGCTCATGATCGGCGATGACTACTGCACGGACGTGCTGGGAGCAGTCCAGTGCGGCTGGCAGGCAGTGTGGTTCAATCCCAACCACCAATCCTCTGCCAGCCTTACTCCCTTCCACAGTATCGAAATCGATTCGCTCGCCCACCTGCCAGCCGCGCTCTCCAGGCCAACCCTGCCTTCCGTTCCAACCTGCCTTGGCTGGTTGCAAGAAGAAGGCTCTTCCTCCATGCTGCTCATTCATGTCCAAGTGGTTGCGGCCATCGCCTACCAGCTTGCCATCTGGCTGCGTGCCAACGGTCAAGTGGTCGATCCCATTCTGGCACACCGCGGCGGCCTATTGCATGACCTGGCAAAACTGCTCTCCCTGCGTACCGGCGCCTCCTCTGACGATCACGGACGGCTGGCGGCCCGCCTGCTGACCCAGCGCGAGCAACCAGAACTGGCCGAAATTGCGTACCGCCATCTGCTTTTCTGTCTGATTGATGAAGACCGCCGCCCACAGACCTGGGAGCAGAAAATTGTCTACTTTGCCGACAAGCTGGTAGAAAAATCGCAGCTGGCCTCTCTCGATGAGCGCCTTCAGGGTCTGCGCGAGCGCTATCCGCACCACCAGCAGCAAATAGACGCGGTTATTCCTGCCCTGCTTGAGCTGCAAGACGATATCTGCCAGGCTGCGGACATTCTCCCTTCCGAACTGCTGCCCTGCCTTAACAACGCCCTTCTCGGTGAAGAATAGTTGATAAGACCACAGCTCCCCCACCTCCGTTCAAAAAAGGAAATGGGGGAGCCGTGTTAGTTGTTATCGGAAACGTCGAAAATCCTTTACTCCAGATTGTAGTAATTATAGACCGCACGCGACAGGTTCGCGAAGAGCACATTCGCCGGGTCAAAAACCAACTGCACCGGCTGGTACATAAAGATCACCAGCACATAATCGCCCGCCGGCGAATAGACAATCGCCGCATTGCCCATCGTGTGCAAGTAACCATCATTCTCAATAATCCAGCCGTGCTTGTGCGCGATGCGCGTTCCTTCGGGGATGCCGGCTTTGATCAGCACCGCGATATCGTTCAGGGACAGAAAATCAAGCATTTGCTGGCATTCCGCCTGGCTGACCTGACCCGCGTATGCGGCTGTCAGGGTGCCTCCGCCATTGTTCGCGCACTGATATAAATCATCCATCAACATCCCGAGATCTGCCGGAGTGGTCTGGTTATATACATCCGGCTCGGTGTTGACGTCAGTGCGGGAGTTGGCCGGGGTTGTAAAACGCTGCAGCAGCGGCGCGCCAGGGTAAAAATAGCCCGCGATAAAGGTGTTTGCCAATCCGATCGCCTGCATATCTTCTGTTACCTGGAGCGGCCCCAGATTTAAATCCAAAACATTCTGCATTAATCGATCAGCCGGTCCATTCTCAGACTGCTCAATCATCAAAGCCATCTGATCCAGCACCGTTTGCGGCGTGGGCTCACTCACCCGCCGGAACGTGGAAGTCATTATCGGGATTTTCATTGTGCTGGCAGCCGTAAAGGCAATCCCCGGAGCCAGGTCTTCACCGTTCCGGTATGCGAAGTTCATTTCTTCGCGTGTCTTCAGATCCAGCATGTACATCTCAACCACACCGTCAAAGCCCGATACATCCACAATTTGCTTCAACAACACTTCCAGATTGACCAAAGACGGGCGCGGCGGCTTGACCTGGCTGTATGTAAGGTTAACCACTCGCGCATTTGGCGAGCGCAGCGCGTCTTCAATCAGCACCACCGCCCGGTCCATATCCAGAACAGTGCCGGGGTTGCCACTCTGAAAACTGGTTGTTCCCGGCAGCGGAATGGACGCCTCAGGCGGCTGGTCATAGCGCACCGCAATTTCATTTTTTAAATAGGTGCGCAGCCGCTCTTCCGAGATCGTCGCGCTCAACGGCACCGATTTGGGCGTCGGCAGTTGATTCCACAAATAGTCCCAAAAGGCGCTCCAGAAAGGTTGAGTGATGCGCTGCAAATCCGCGGCCGCCAGCATTTCGTCCAGCTTCAACTCGAACCCTACCACCTGCGGCTTCACTTGAATCACCGCGTCTCCATACCGCAGTTCCACTGGAACGCCATAGGCCTGCACCAGGCGTTCTGCCGCGCTTTCCTGGTTTAATCCGCCTACCGGCACGCCAGCAATCCTCATTCCAGGTGGAAAGGACGAGCGGATGCGACTATATTGCACCAGTTCAAAAACTGTCAAAACCAGCGCCATTAAGATCAGCGCCATAGATAGCCAGCGTAGAATTAAAAGTCCTAATCGACCTCTCACCATTTTCTCCATTTCGCGTTCGTTTGCGTTAGCCGATTCTACCAACAAAAAAGAGTTTCATCAAACCACCGCACTTCCAATTCCAGTCTCTACATGATCACGTGCTTCTCCCTTGAGAATGAGCGAAAACCGAATCGCTTCAAAAGGTTCGCTTGATTGACAGTTTTTTCTGCCGTGGTTATACTTACCTTTGCTTGATCATTGGTCATGCAATCAACTCTAAGGGGGAAGGGTTTGCCCCACATTGGGAGGTTTTTTTGAAAAAAGCGATTATTACCGGCATCACCGGGCAAGACGGTTCGTACCTGGCAGAGATGCTTCTATCCAAAGGATATGAAGTTCACGGCATGATCCGCCGCGCCAGCACGTTTAATACCGGCCGCATTGACCACCTGTATCACGACCCGCATGGTAACGGCGATAAGGTCAACCTTTACCTTCATTATGGTGATCTTTCTGCTCCTCAATCTCTAACCGACCTGGTTTACAACGTCCAGCCCGATGAAGTGTACCACCTTGCCGCCCAGAGCCACGTGCGCGTCAGTTTTGACATGCCCGAATATACCGGCGATGTGACCGGTCTGGGCACGACCCGCATCCTTGAAGCCCTGCGCCGCAGCGGCAGCAAAGCCCGGTTCTACCAGGCTTCCACCAGCGAATTGTTTGGCAGCGCCAACCCGCCCCAAAATGAAGATACGCCCTTCCTGCCGCGCAGTCCGTACGCCGCGGCTAAAATGTACGCCTATTGGATGGTGCGAAATTACCGTGAAGCCTACAACATGTTTGCGACCAACGGTATTCTCTTCAATCACGAATCTCCCCGCCGCGGCGAGACCTTTGTAACCCGCAAAATCACCCGCGCCGCCGCTTCCATTCTGGCCGGCCGCCA
Organism: Ornatilinea apprima; assembly: GCF_001306115.1. GTDB lineage: Bacteria > Chloroflexota > Anaerolineae > Anaerolineales > Anaerolineaceae > Ornatilinea > Ornatilinea apprima. Next base: position 32,947 of record NZ_LGCL01000019.1, read on the forward strand.
AAAAAACCTCTACTTGGGCAACCTCGACTCGAAACGCGACTGGGGATACGCCCCGGAATACGTTGAGGCCATGTATATGCTGATGCAAATCGACCAGCCCGGTGATTTTGTGATTGGCACCGGAGAAGCGCACACCGTCCGCGAGTTTCTGGATGAAGCGTTTGGCTACATCAACCTCGATTGGCACGACTACGTCCACATCGATCCGCGCTACTTCCGCCCCACCGAGGTTGATTACCTCTTGGCAGACCCGACCCGCGCCAACCAGATGGGCTGGAAGCCGCGCGTTACCTTCCGCGGTTTGGTTCGCATTATGATGGACGCCGACCTGGAAGCACTCGGTCTACCCAGCCCCGGCGAGGGTAAACGCATCATTAACGAGCAGTTTGGCGATTGGCACTGCTGGGAACACCAGATTATGACCATGGACCGCTGACCAGCGTGCTGATACGATCACAACCAAACAATCACCGCCTTACCCGGCGGTGATTGTTTACCAGCGGTGGGGTACCTATTCAGACAAAACCGTAAGGGAGATGGATAATGAAAGTTTTATTCATTGGTGGAACCGGCAACATCAGCGCCAGTGTCAGCCGTCTGGCCGTCGAACAGGGCATACAGCTCTACCTGCTCACGCGTGGACAAACCCCCGTCCATATTCCCGGCGCGCGCGTTCTCACCGGAGATATTCAAAACGTCAGCCATGTTCAAGAGCTGCTCTCCGGGCATCAATTTGACGCGGTCGTCAATTGGATCAATTACACCCAGGATCAGGTTGAGCGCGATGTTCATCTTTTTGCTGGCCGCACCCGCCAATACATCTTCATCAGCTCCGCCTCGGCGTACCAGAAGCCCGTTCTCAACCCCATCATCACCGAGCAGACGCCCCTAGAAAATCCTTATTGGGAATATTCGCGCAACAAAATTGCCTGCGAGAATTACCTCATGGACGCATTTCACAACGCGTCTTTCCCGGCTACCATCGTCCGCCCCTCTCACACTTACGACACCATTCTACCGCTTGTGCTGGGCGGAGGCGCTACCTTCACCCTCGCCGACCGCATCTTGCGCGGCCAACCGGTCATCCTCCACGGTGACGGCAGTTCCCTATGGACGCTTACCCACTCTCAAGACTTCGCCCGCGCCTTTCTACGTCTACTGGGCAACACCGCAGCTATCGGTGAGGCTTTTCACATCACTTCGGATGAAAGCCTGACCTGGAATCAAATTTACCTGGCCCTGTCAGAAGCTCTGGGTGTGAAAGCGCGCGTGGTGCATGTGCCGTCTGATTTCATCGCCCGCGTCGTTCCCGACCGCGGCCCCAGCCTGTTGGGCGATAAAGCCTGGAGCGTGATTTTTGATAACACCAAAATAAAACAGTTCGTGCCGGGCTGGCAAGCGGTGATTGCCTTCCGCGATGGCATCCGCGCTACCCTGAACTGGTTCCAAGCCGACGCACGCCGTATGGTCATCGACCCCAAAATCAATCAGGATACAGAGAAGATTCTCGCCGCTTACCGCCGGGCTTATGATGACCCCGAAGAAATCATCTCCGGCTGGCAGCCCTGATCTGAATCTGGCAGGTTAATCCTCCAGAATCCGATCTATCGCCGCCAGCTCTTCCTTACTGAAGATGATGTTTTCCAGGCAAGCCACCACATTATCAATTTGCTCTTTGCGCGACGCGCCGATCAGCGCTGAGGTAATCACCGGGTTTCGCAGCGTCCATGCAATGGCCATCTGCGCGGTTGATTGTCCCCGCGCGCGGGCGATTTCGCGCAGCTTTCTTACTTTTTCAACCTTCTGCTCGCTCACCTGATCCGGTTTCAAAAATCCGTGCGGTTTCGAGGCACGCGAACCTTCTGGAATTCCTTCCAGATATTTATCAGTCAGTAAACCCTGCGCCAGCGGACTGAAAACAATGCAGCCCATGCCTTCTTCTTCCAAGGCACTGGTCAGGCCGTCTTCAATCCAGCGATCAAACATATTGTAGCGCGGCTGGTGAATCAGGCAGGGTGTGCCTAAATCGCGTAAAATGGCCGCCGCTTTACGGGTGTCTTCGGGGGAATAAGAAGAGATGCCCGCGTAGAGCGCCCTTCCGCTGCGCACAATAAAATCCAGCGCGCCCATCGTTTCTTCCAGCGGCGTGTCGAGGTCCGGCCGGTGGGAATAGAAAATATCCACATAGTCCAGGCCCATGCGCTTCAAGCTTTGGTCGGCGCTCGCCACCAGATATTTGCGCGAGCCCCATTCGCCGTACGGGCCGGGCCACATGCGGTATCCGGCCTTGGAAGAGATGATCAACTCATCTCGAAATGGTTTCAAATCCTTCTGCATGATGATGCCAAAAGTCTCCTCAGCCGATCCAGGCGGCGGGCCGTAGTTGTTCGCCAGATCAAAATGGGTAATTCCCAGGTCAAAAGCGCGCAGCACCATGTCCCTGGAGTTTTCAAACGTATCCACACCGCCAAAATTGTGCCACAGACCCAGGCTGATCATCGGCAGCATCAGGCCGCGCTTGCCGCAGCGCCGGTATTCCATCATCGCGTAGCGGTTTTCTTCCGGTTGGTAAACCATGTTTTCCGACCTCCTATTAATAAAGATGGGTTTGAAGTAATTCTATTGTAACCACAAAGCCCTCAGATACAAAAAACCCGGCCGCTAATCATCGGCCGGGCAAACATCGATTCTGGCTTACCTATTGGTAAGAATGGTAAATATTCAGCACGATGTCGGCGTAATAATATCCCACATCTTTGGGGCCGTAGGCTTTTAAGGCATCGCGCTCGTTGCCGTGCTTTTGAATTAACCCAGCCAGCATGCGCGTTCCATAGATGATATTAAATTCAGGCTGAAACAATTCGTCCATCGGTGGGCGGTTGGCAAAACACGGTCCGTTGACACACTGAAAACCAGCCGCAATGCCATCTCGCGGCATCACCTGCATCAGCCCCACCGCCCCACTCTTCGAGTAAGCATCGGCGCTGCCCCCGCTCTCCTGCAAAATGACGGCCGCGATCAGCCGGGCGTCCAGGCCGTGATTGGCCGCTTCGCGCTCAATCCAACCGCACCACTGCCGCACCGACTCCGGGTAGCGCGCAGGCAGGCCACATTCCAAAGTAGATGCTTGCTGCACCTCAGCGGCTGGCTCAGCCTCCGGGGCAGCCTGAACCACATCAGAGGTGTTGAACAGGCTGGCGAACAGCGCCACGCCCAGACACCCCAGCAAAAACCCCGGAATGATCGCCCATCGAATTGAAGTCATACGCACCTACCATTTCTCAACAATAAGGTTGTTCTTATTATAGCATATTTGTTCTATTTTTCAAGAGTTAGTTTCCGGAAAGCCGGTTTGGATGACCTTGCTTATCGTCTCCGCCCTGATTACAATACCTCTATGCCAAACAAAAAACGATTGGGCTTGTTTTGCCTTCTCCTTCTTCTCCTGGCATCCGCCTGCGCGCGTGATCCATACGAACAGGTATCCACCCGCCAGCGAGTATCCATTCAAGACGCCTCCTTCTCCCCGCGCCAGTGGAAAGTGCCTGCCGGGAAGGAGATCAGCTTTGAGGCGCAGAACTTTTCCAGTCGCGACTTGGAATTCTCGATCCTCACCGCCAATATTGAACCACCTCTTCGCCCTCAAGATACGGAAATAATCTGGTTCAGCACTTCTCTGCCTTCTGATCAGAAGGTTCAGTTTTCCTTCCAATCGCCGTCCATGCCCGGCGAATATGATGTGCTTCTCGACTCAACTGCCGCTTCTGGCCAGGAATGGTTGGGGAAACTGGTCGTATATTCCCCCGAAGTACTTCCATAAAAAAAGCCCTTTACGTTGGGCTTTTTCTCATACAAATTCTACGGAGCAGCTGCTTTCCTGTTTTTTAAGAATAGCCCTGCCTGCGGCAGGTGCTGCACACCCCAAAAACCTGCATCCAGTGTTCCTCAATCTGGTAATCTTTCTCGATGCCAATTTGTGCAAAAAAAGACTCCAGATTCTCCCCTTGAAAATACTCATACCGCCCGCAAACGCTGCAAAGCAGCAAATGATGATGTCCCTCTTTGGCAGCAACAAAAGCCTGGCAGCCTTGGTGCTGGTGCACCCGTTGGATCATTCCCAATTCTTCGAGTTTCTCCAGCGTGCGATATACGCTCACCAGCCCCAATTTTCCATAATGCGCCCGCGCAAGGTCAAAAACCTCACACGGCTTCAACACCCGGTCACTGTTAATCACAACCTCCACCACTGCTTCGCGCGCGTCTGTCAACCGGTACCCGTTATCGCGTAGCTTTTGCATCCATACGTCTTTACGCTCGTCCAATTTTTTCCTCAATTATTTTTCGTCATCTGCCATTTCAAAACGCAACCCCACGATGGTCTCAGCAGCCAACCTTATTGCAAAAAATTCCACGGGTTAACCTTGCCGTACTCATCGCTCAGCATTTCAAAATGCAGGTGCGGCCCGCTGGAATTCCCTGTGCTGCCCATTCCGCCGATCAGGTCACCCTGGGTAACGGGTGAGCCGCAGCCCACGGTCAGCGAATCCAGGTGGGCATACAGCGTTTGCCAGCCGTTGCCGTGATCAATCACAATCACATTACCATAACCCCAATCATTCCAGCCCGCGTATACCACCACGCCTGAATCTGCGGCGTAGATTGCGTTTCCACTGCTGCCAGCAATATCAATCCCATAATGATTGGTCTCTGGCGCGTAATCATAGCCCGAGAGATAGCGCTCTACCGATGGCCAGATGAAGGTTCCTCCACCCACCGGCCCATCCATAATCGCGCCGCACGCGCCCGGCCCCATAATGCTGGCCACAGCCGGGTCGCTGCGCGTGATGCGCGGCGCGCTCCATGAGATAAACTCGCGCCGGCCGCCCGGCACAACCAGCCAGGTTCCCGGCTCAATATTGGGGTTCGCCAGGTCGCCCAGGGTTTCCACGTTGAGCTGGTTGCCCGGCCAGTTCAGAATCGCATCAGGAGTAACCCCGTAGAAAGCGGCCACACCGTTTAGGCCGTCTCCACTGTGCCATTCATAATACACCCCATCCACCGGCAGAATATTCAACATCTGCCCGGGGGTCAGCCGGTGCGGATCGTCAGCGAGAATATAATAATTTCCCCACAAAATTGTTTCAGGGCGCAAATTGAACTTTTGGGCAATGCCAAAAATCGTATCGCCTTTTTGCACTTCATATTGAGTTACACTCGAGCGCGGTTTGGCTGGGATATTGGTATGCAAAAGAGTCAGGCGCTCCACTCCCCCAGCCGAAAGCGCTGCGGGCGCGTTCAGGTTCACCGCGATGACCGGCGTGGGCTCTGCCAGCGGGGCTGCCTGCGCCGACCCGCTGATCGATCTCATTTGCCCCTGCAGGTAGAAGTTACGCATTACCCACACAACTAACAAAATCATCACCACCGAGGCCAGGCCGCTGCCCAACCGCAGCGCGGCTTCGCCCAGGCCCATGCGCAGCACACCATCCCAAATGTCGCGCCACATCCGCCTGGGACGCGCGGTTAATTCAGGATCTTCCTTGGAAACTTGGCGATCAATATCTTTAAAAGATGCGGGGGATTCCTGCATACGGTTAAACCTCGCTTGCCATCATAACATAAGCGAGAAAGTCGGTCAAGAAACCTTGATTCTACACGGTCTGCGCTGTGATCACAGCATTCCAATTACCGTAACAATGATCAAAACCACCAGCGCCGCGACCAGCGCGATAAATTTTTTATCGTCCTCCAAAAATCCCGCGACCAGGTCTTTTCCCCGCGCAATCGCGTTGGCTTTCGCCTTCTTTGGCGGCTCGCTCAATGCCAGATAATCACCGTCTTCCTGGCTGCCCCCTCGCAATCCCCCCAGCGCCGCCTCATACGGGTGTGCCTGCTCCGCTTCCATCTCTTCCAGTCTTTGCGTCGCCGCCTCATCTTGTGGCGACAAGATCAAAATTTGCCGCAGGCAGCGCACCTTTTCCTTTTCATCCTGATACGCGTCTGCCAGCATACGCCAGGCTTCCAGATTCTGCGGCTCTTCCAGAACAATCTTCTCTAAAGATTCCACGGCTGTATCAAAATCACCCACCTGCACCAAACGTCTGATTAACTCCAAATCTGCCATCGATACCCCTCTCTTTTTCCGGTCGGCCTGCCGCCGCTCGGGCAAATTGGTTAAGCTAATAAAGATATACAATGATTATAGGCCAATCCCCACCAGCGCAACCCATTTATTAACCATATTTTCGTTTGACTGCGATCATCTGATTCCTGTCAACTTGTTCAGACCCTTTTTTACGTGCCTCGCCGCTCAATTAGAATTGTCGCGCCTACCATCCTGTGCTATGATTCAAAACGAACTAACCTGAAGGAAAAGAACGGAGAAAATCATGACCGCTCAACCCATCCTGGCTGTCATCGGTGGTTCAGGCCTTTATCAATTTGAAGGTCTGCAAGACGTTGAAACCATCGAAGTGGATACCCCCTACGGGAAACCCAGCTCCCCCATCGTCATGGGCACCCTGGCCGGAAAAACGGTTGCGTTTTTGGCCCGCCACGGCATCGGCCATTTCATCTCCCCTACCGAGGTCAACTACCGCGCCAACATTTACGCCCTCAAGTCCATTGGCGCCCGCCGGATTGTCAGCATCAGCGCCTGCGGCTCCCTGCGCGAAGATTACGCCCCCGGGCACATCGTCATCCCCGACCAGCTCATCGACTTCACCCGCGACCGCAAGCGCTCTTTCTTTGAGAACGGCCTGGTTGCCCACATCAGCCCCGCGGATCCCTTCTGTAATGAAATCTCCACCGAAATCTACCAGGCGGTCATTCAGACCAGCGCCGTCTGCCACCTGGGCGGATCATTCATCACCATTGAAGGGCCGCGTTTTTCCACCAAAGGCGAGTCCAACCTCTTCCGTGCCTGGGGCATCTCCATCATCGGCATGACCACCTCACCCGAGGCTTTCCTCGCCCGCGAAGCCGAAATGTGTTACGGTGTTTTGGCCCATGTAACCGACTATGACGTCTGGCATACTTCCGAAGCCCCTGTTTCGGTGGAAATGGTTGTCCGCACCCTGCAAGAGAATACTCATCACGCCCAGGAAGCCATCCACAACCTGGTCAGCGCCCTGCCTGAAGATTTTGACTGCAAATGCTCGCGCGCCCTGGCCAACGCCCTGATGACCAATCCTCCGGCTATTCCCGCTGGCACGCGCCAGCAGTTGGGCTGGCTGATAGATAAATACCTCGCCTGAGAAAAGCGCCGGTTACTTTGAATCCCATTTTTCCCGCGTCTCTGTCTCCCAAAGACCGCCAGCAAAGCCGTTTGCTCTCGCTGACAGCGCTATTCTTGCTGCTCTATGCGGCCATCCTCACCCTTTCTCCAGCGGTCCGCCAGCGCCAGTGGCCGGCCGACCTGCACTGGCAGCATTGGGCCGGTGTGGCCATCTGGTTGCTCGGTTTCGCGCTCACCCACCGCCAGGTTTGCCGCCACCTACCCGACCGCGATCCTTACCTTTTGCCAGTCGTTGCCACCCTCAGCGGATGGGGGCTGCTAACCATTTACCGGCTCATCCCCTCTTTTGGCTACCGCCAGACCATCTGGCTGGCCATCGCCCTGGGCTTGCTCAACTTTGCCTTGCGCGTCCCCAACCTCCTGGATATGCTGCGCCGCTACAAATACGTCTGGCTGGTCAGCGGGCTGCTGCTGACGGCCTTCACCATCCTGATCGGCACCTATCCCTCCGGCGAAGGCCCAACCTTGTGGCTGAACTTCCAGCTTTTCTTCATACAGCCCTCCGAACCGCTGAAGCTGCTGGTGGTCATTTACCTGGCCGCCTACCTGGCCGATAACCTGCCGGTGAGCTTCAGTCTGGCACGGCTGCTCGCCCCCACAACCGTGCTGGTTGGCGCGGCGCTGGCCATTTTTTCCGTCCAGCGCGACCTCGGCACAGCCTCCCTATTCATCTTGCTTTACTTCGGTGTCATTTTTCTGGCCTCTGGCCGCCGCCGCATTCTGCTCGCCGGAGCAGCGATCCTTTTGATCGCGGCTATTGCCGGTTATTTCATCTTTGATGTCATCCGCTTACGGTTCGACGCCTGGCTCAATCCCTGGCTCGACCCCACCGGCCGATCCTATCAAATCGTGCAGTCTATCCTCGGCATTGCCGCCGGCGGTTTGATCGGCCGCGGACCCGGACTGGGCAGCCCTTCGGTGATCCCCGTAGCCATCTCCGATTTTATCTTCGCCGCCATCGCTGAAGAAACCGGACTGCTCGGCATCATCGCCCTCCTTACCCTGATTGGTCTTCTGGTCAGCCGCGGATTTCGCGTTGCCTTACGCGCCCGCAGCCTTTGGCTGCGTTACCTCTCAGCCGGTCTTGTGATCGAGCTGGCTCTCCAGTCAATTCTGATTATTGGCGGCAACACCCGCCTGCTGCCCCTCACCGGGGTTACCTTGCCCTTCGTCTCGTATGGCGGATCTTCCCTCATATCTTCCTTCGCGGCTCTTTTCCTCCTCCTCTTGATCAGCAATGAGGACGAAGATTTCGATCCCGCCCCCGTGCAAGACCCGTTCGCCTACCAGCTCATCTTCGGTGGGCTTCTCGCCTCACTGGCTTTGCTGGCGCTCATCAGCGGATGGTGGGCTGTCATTCGCCGCACAGATTTACTCACCCGCGCCGACAATCCCCGCCCGGCCATCGACGATTATTACGTTCCGCGTGGCAAAATGCTCGACCGCAATAACCGCGTCATTGTCTCCACCGCTGGAAAAGCGGGCGCCTACACCCGTCAAGTCTCCATTTCTTCGCTGGGCCCGGTGGTTGGGTATTCTCATCCCCTGCTGGGGCAAGCCGGCCTCGAGGCCTCGCTTAATGATTACCTGCGCGGCTTGCAGGGCAGTCCCGCCGCCCTGATTTTCAAAGATGATCTGCTCTACGGACAGCATCCCGCCGGTCTGGACGTGCGTCTGACCCTAGACCAGGAGCTGCAGCGAAGCGCGGACGAATCCCTGCAGGGGCATGTGGGCAGCCTGGTGCTGCTCAACGCGCACAGCGGCGAAGTGCTCGCTTTGTCTTCATCCCCCAACTACGACCCCAACCGCATTGAAGAAGATCTGCAATCCTGGCTGGCCGATTCTAACGCGCCCCTGCTCAACCGCGCCGTGCAAGGCCAATACCCGCCCGGAACCGCTCTGGCGCCCTTCCTCTACGCCCACGCCATCCAAAAAAACCTGCTTCCCGATCTGCCGTTTTCACAGGCGGTGTCTTTCAACCAGCAGTCCTGGATGTGCTCCTTGCCAGTAACGCCCCCGCTCACCTGGCCCAAAGCGGTTGCAGCCGGCTGCCCGGCCGCCATACAGGCGCTCGGGCAGACCTTCAACCCCTCCGATTGGCTCGCCTTGTACCAATCGGCCGGATTTGGCGAAACGCCTGATCTGCGCCTGCCAGCCGCGCCGACAGCCAGTCTGTCTGTGGATTCATTTTCCAACACCGATCCGGCACAGATCGCCCTCGGGCAAAGCGGCATCAACGTCAGCCCGATGCAGATGGCCCTGGCAGTCGCAGCCTTCTCCACCGACGGTCCCCGTCCCATCCCGCTGATTGCCGCCGCGGTCAACACCCCCGCTCAGGGCTGGGTGGTTCTAACTTCAGACACCCCCACCGTCACCTTGCCGCAGTCCTCGCGCGCCGCCGTCCGGGACCTGACCGTAGAGAGCAAGCCCTATTGGCAGGTAGTTGCCTCTGCCCAGGCCGCGAAAAAGAAGCTCACCTGGTACCTGGCGGGCACCACCCCCGAATGGCCCAACACCTCCCTGGCCCTGGTCATCTTGTTGGAAGAAGACAACCCGCGTCTGGCAAAAACCATTGGCGAGCAGCTCATCGAGAAAACCCTCAATCTCACCCAAACGGAATAAAAAAACAGGCGGCCCGTGTAGGGCTGCCTGTTCATGTTGTCATCGCTCGCTGCGCGGGCTATTTTTCGATAATGCGCACATAATTGCGCTTGCCAACCTGCAACACGCCCGCATGCGGCACTGCCGCGCGCGCGTCGGTCAGCACTTCGCCGTCCAGTTTCACACCTTTCTGATCAATCAAGCGGCGCGCCTGGCTTTTGCTCTCCGCCATACCCGTCGCCACCAGCAAGTCAGCCAGCGGCATGGCAGCGTCCAGGCCAAATTCCGCCATTTCTTCTGGAACGTCGCCTTTCTGGAACAAGCGCACAAACGCCTCTTGCGCGTCGTTGGCCGCCTCGTCGCTGTAGAACGCCGAGGTGATTTCCCATGCCAGCTTCATCTTCGCGTCTCGCGGGTGCAGCGTGCCTTCTTTGAGCGCGCTTTCCATCGCGTGGATCACATCCGGCGTCCAGCGGGTCACCAGGCGCGAATACTGCGGCATGGCAGCATCTGGAATGCTCATCACCTTTCCATACATATCCTCTGGTCCGGTCAAAATCGGAATATGGTTCCCCAGCGATTTGCTCATCTTGACCGTTCCATCGGTGCCTGGCAAAATGCCCAGAATGATGGCAATATTCGGTTTGGCGTCCAGGTAGGTCATAATCTTGCGCGCGGCAGTAACAATATTGAACAACTGGTCCGTACCGCCGATCTGCACGTCTGCTTTCAGCGCATAAGCATCATACCCCTGCATAATCGAATAGAACAGCTCGTGCATGTACAACGCGTCGCCTTTATCCCAGCGCTTGCGGAAGTTCTCGCGGGTTAAAAACTGCTGGATGGTAAAGTTGGAAGACAGCTTGATTAAGTCTTCAAACGTCAGCTTAGAGAGCCATTCCGCGTTAAAGGCAATTCTGGTTTTGTCCTTCTCTAGAATGCGGTAGGCCTGTTCGGCGTAAGTGCGCGCGTTTTCAGCTACCTGCTCGGCGGTGAGTTGCGGGCGTAAAACATCTTTGTCCGACGGATCGCCGATCAGTGAGGTGAAATTCCCCACCAGGAAAACCACATCGTGTCCCAATTCCTGGAACTGGCGCATCTTGCGCATGGGAACGGTGTGCCCCAGGTGCAGGTCCGCGGTGCGGGGATCAAACCCGCAGTAAACGCGCAGCGGGCGTCCTTCTTTTTGCGCTTCCACCAGCCGCTCGCGTAGCTCGCGCGTCATTGCCGTTTTCAGGTTGTCGTCACCGTATTCGGTACCCTGCATCAAGTATTCGACTTGCTCATCAATATTCATACATGCCTCCACAATGATCCGGCAGGTTCAACCGCGAACAGGCCATCCGCTGCCTCCCCGAATTATACTGGAAAAACGCCATCCCCGTGCCTGGCTTGCAGAGCAGATTTTCTCCCATTTTGATTAACCGCGCTCTAACCCGCTGTTAATTCCTCAGGGGACAATTATTTGCTATAATCCTACCAATGGAGTAGGTATGCACGAATCAGTGCTGGTTTTGAATGCCAATTTTGAGCCGATCAATATTTGCTCCACCCGCCGGGCGGTCAGCCTGATGCTCGCCGAAAAAGCTTCGCTGATCGCCAATGGCCGCGGTTATATTCGCACGGCCCGCCTCAAAATCCCCGCTCCGTCCGTCATCCGCCTCGCCCACATGGTTCACCGCCCGCGCCCTCATCTCCGGCTGACCCGCCGTGAGGTGTTGCGCCGCGACAATTTCACCTGCCAGTACTGCGGCCGGCGCGCCGAGGAACTGACCATCGATCACATCATCCCGCGCCGCCTGGGCGGGCGCCTGACCTGGGACAATGTGGTTACCGCCTGCGCTCCCTGCAACCATAAAAAGGGCGGCAAAACCCTTGAAGAAGCCGGTATGCGCCTCCTGCGGCAGCCCAAAGAGCCCCCATCCAGCGCGGAATATCGCTTTGGGCGCAGTGGAGCCTCTTTTGTTGAATGGGAACCGTTTTTACAGGGCTGGTAGCTCAGTCCGCGAAAAGGATCTCTTCCCGCTCTTTGGCCAGACGCACTTCCCCGCTGAAATATTGACTGGCTTTCTCAACCCACTCTTGCTCGCTCACATCCGGGTAATGGACCAGGTACAGACGCTTAACCCCCGCTTTTTGTGCTGTTTCACCCGCTTTTTCCGGCGAGGTGTGCCCCACGCCATACCCGCCAGCCTCGTGCAGCAGCACGTCTGCGCGCGCTGCCAGCCGCGCAACTTCCTCGCATGGCTGCGTATCGCACGAATAGGCGAACGAAGCCCCGCTTTTCAAGAAGTCCACCCGCAGCCCCATGGTTGGGATCAGGTGCCGCACCGGTGAGGCCGTAACGCGCAAATGGTCATCTCCCAGCACCGGCGCGTTCTCCCGCTCGCTCACCGCGATAAACTCCACCGGGTAAAAATTCGGCCAGCTTTCCCAATCGAAGAGCTGCAGCAGGCGCTTGAACTTCTCCAGCGTATCTTCCAACCCATAAACCCGCAGACGATCTTTTCGACCTTTCAACCACATCACCATCAGCAAATATGGCGCGCCCGAGACATGGTCGGGGTGAAAGTGTGTCAGCACCAGGTCGGTTAAGGTCATAAAATCGAGTCCCACCCGCGGCAGGTGCGCCACCGGGTTGGTGGCGCAGTCGATTAACATTCTGCGCTCCCCGCACTCCAGCCAGAAATGCGTATTTTCACGATCATGGTCTGGCACGGCAGCCGCCGTCCCCAACAGGATCAGTTTCCCCATCCTTTACCTCGTATCTCACACCTTATAAGAATGCCTTCAAAATTTGCGGAGTCACCCAGGACTCTACCGCCGCGGCAATCAACAGCAAGGGCGCTACCACCCCCACCATTACCCGCAGCCAGCGCGCCAGGCTGATCAGCCACACCTCGCCCACCGTTTTCTCCGCGTTGGGTGTGGCCTGAAGAATGCCCATTTGCAGCACAGCCGCGCTGCCAATGATCACCGCCGGAATCTCCAACACCCCATGCGGAATCAGAAACATCAGGTACGTCTCTAGCGGCAAGCCGTTCATGGTCAGCAGAGCGCCCAAATAGCCTGCCACACCCAGCGAAGCCAGCAGCGGCAGCGTTCCCAAAATCCCCACCGAGAACACCCCCAGCAGCATGGCCAGGATCATCACGCGCACATTTTGCCACCAGATGCCCATCACCGGCCCAAAGCCAAACAACGGGAAGATCTCTGTCAGCAGTTCCATCCTGTCCGGAAGATCGGTGAACGTCTCGCCGCCCAAAGAAATATAAAAAGTATTCACCATTCGCGCGCCGACCCACACCCCAGCCGCTCCGATGACCAGCATGGCCAGCATCGAAAAGCGCAGTTCGCGCAAGCTTTCTGGGATCACACGCCCGAACCATTCCCAGACAGTCCTGGCGTTCCCGCCAAACGCATTCCAAAACGTTCGCCACATCCATTTGACGTTGAGAACATCAATCTCCCTGCCGAGCAGTTCCTCACGCTGGAAGTGCGCCAGTCCCACCCGCATCAACAGAAAGGTCAGAATAACCAGCCCTCCAACCACCCACCACAATGCGGTGTAATCTCCCCAGAACATCACCACGCTTTCCCCCTGGATTAAGAACGCCACCGGTATGACGATGAAGCTGGCCAATAGATTGGTTGCCCGCACCGAGGTAGCCTGTGAAGACACCACCACCGCCCCGCTCACCATCACCACTGCCTGCACTGTGGTCAGCGCAAAGATTTGGATCAGCATCGGCAGTTCGGGCAGTGGCACTCCTTTGCTGGCCAACCCGATCAGGTAAACCGCCATCCCCAAAAAACTGGCCGTCAGTGGCGGAACCACCGACGAGAGCAGTTTGCCAAGGTAAAGCTGCCAGTCTTCCAGCGGAGTGTTGAGCAGCGGCTCAATGCTGCCGCGTTCTTTTTCACCCACAAACGTTTCGAGGGCAATCACCAGCGAAACTGAAATGGGAAAGAAACCCACAATCATCAGCAGAAACGGCACCAGCCGCTCGCCAATCACCGAGGCTCCGTATTGGCTGACAAAATCCAGCATTTGTTGGGCGGTGAAATTCATCAGAAATGGAAAAAAGACGGTCAAAAACAGCACCGGCAGAATAATGCGCCAGTCACGCAGTTGATCGCGCACTTCACGGCGCGTGATCACCAGAGCCGGCCGAATTTTCTGCAGCAGTTCTTGCATGGTTCTAATCCTCTTTTGCCAGCCGCACAGCTTCAATATAGGCGCTTTCCAGGCTGTGCGGCACCTCCTGGAAGGAGATCACGTCCAACTGGTCCGCCAACAGACTACGCAGCAAGGCCGGGTTGGTGTTTTGCGGATCGCGAATTTGAAACCGCAGCCGGTATCCTTCCCGCAGGGTCAAGCTCACCCCTTCCGGCAAGCTGCCCTGCCAGCCGTCCACATGCCTGGAAAGCATCGCTTCAAATTGGGTCGGCCCCAGAAGCTGCTGCTTCAACTCGTTCAATTCCCCCCAGCGGATAATTCTCCCCTTACGGATGATTGCCACCTGGTCCGCCAATTCCTCAGCTTCAGCCAGGTTGTGCGTGCATAACACAATGGTGCGGTCTGCCGAGCGCAGGCTGCTGATCGCGTCGCGCACCATGCGCGCGCTTTCCGGGTCCATCGCCGAGGTGGGCTCATCCAGCAGTAAAACCGGTGGTTGGTGTAAAAGCGCGCGCGCCAGAGATAATTTCTGGCGCATGCCTTTGGAATAACTGCTTAATCGCTTTTTTCGGTCTTCGGCTAGCCCAAACCGCTCCAACAATTCCAGGCTTCGCCGGCCACTGTGATTGCGTTCCAACCCATACAACTGTCCAAAAAAATCCAGGTATTCATCGGCGTTCATCCGCCCGTACAAGCCGTGCTGCTCGGTCAGAACTCCCACCACCGAGCGCACCTGACGCGCTTCTTTCACCACATCGTATCCCGCTACCCGCGCCATGCCGCGCGTGGGCCGCAGAATGGACGTCAGCATGCGCACCGTGGTGGTTTTCCCGGCCCCGTTAGGGCCTAGCAATACCAGCACGTTTCCCTGCGGTACGTCCAGGTTCACCCCATCCACCGCGACAAATTGGTCAAACTGCTTGGTCAGGTTTTCAGCAAAGATCATGACCTGTTGTCCTTCCCGGGTGTTTGCCGCCCGGGGTTTTTACTCCAGCCTGACAACACTGCAAAAAGGGTCAGGCCTCTGCCTGCGATTCTTCTTCACTGCCGCCCGACTTCTCTGCCGATGTTTTGCCGCCCAGGCGATGCCGCAAGAACAGCGCCAGCGCGCTCCCCAACGCCACAACCGCCATCAGCGTCTGGTTGGCGTTGATTGTGCCAATGCTTGAGGCATCCAGCCGCAGATATTCCAGCAGAAAGCGCCCCACCGGGTAGACAATCAGGTACGTCAGCAAAATATCGCCCGGCTTCAACCGTCCGGCAAATTTTTTGCCAATCCACAGCAGCAGGCCCATATTCATCAAGTTCCAGAGGAATTCATACAGAAACAGCGGATGATAGCGCGCCACATCCATATACTCCGGCAGGCGGTGGGCCTCATCAATGGATATCGCCCACGGCAAATTGGAAGGGGCGCCGTACAGTTCCTGGTTCACAAAGTTTCCCCAGCGGCCAATCGCCTGAGCCAGCGCCAGTCCGGGCGCCACAATATCGCCAAAATCACCAAAGCGGATATTGTGCCGCTTGCAGTAAACATACACGGCTACCATTCCCCCCATCACCGCCCCAGGGATTCCCAGTCCACCTCTCCAGATTTTCAGAATCTCAATCGGGTTTTGGAAATAATAGGAGGTGGTCAGCCCAGCTGCCTGCATCGAATCGGGCGGCGTGAAAACGTGCCACAACCGCGCTCCGATGATCCCAGTGATCAAAATGTAAGGCAGCGCGTCCCAAATAAATTCAGAATCCATGTTGCGCTTTTTGGCCTCGCGCTCGGCCATAAAGGCCGCCAGCACCGTGCCAAACATGATGATCACACCGTACCAATGAACAAATAATGGACCGATGGAAAAACCTTCTCTAACCATAATGATTGAATAATTCCTTTCAAAAAGAGGGTTCTGTTACTCGCCTAGAGATTCATCGTCTCATGCGCCTGTTTGCGCACCGACCAGATGCGCTGCACCGCCGTGAAATTGGCCAGAACAGCGATAATTCCCAGACCGTATATCGAAAGATTGAAGATCAAGGAAGGGATAAGGATAATATAGCGTTCCACCCGAGAAAGCAAACCGATCTTGCCGTCAAAACCCAGCGTCTCAGCCCGCGCCCGCGTGTACGACACCATCACCGACCCGGCCGCCGCCAGGTATACCAGCCCGCAGCCCAGCCAGTTATTCTGGTTCAAAAAGTAAACCAGCAGCCCGCCAAACAAAACCAGTTCCGAGTATCGGTCCGTTACCGAGTCGATGAACGCCCCAAATTTGCTCGGCTCGCCGCGCAGGCGCGCCATCGCGCCGTCCAGCGCGTCTACCGGCGCCATCACCAGAATCAGCAGCCCGCCCCAGGTAACCTCTCCCTGCGCGATGAGATACGCCGCTGCCGTGTGGCCAATCAACCCGGAAAGGGTTACCGTGTTCGGCTTCAGTCCCAACCGGTTCAAGAAGGCAGCGATTGGATCGATCACATTCTTAAACACTACTCTTAAGAAATCCGTAAACGTCTTTACTTTTGCGTCTTTGATTGCTTGTTCCACGATGCGCACCAATTATTCAAAATAGAAATGGATGAATTCAACGACACGATGACTGTGGTTTTTTATTCGGGGTCTTCTTCGATTTCATCTTCATTGTAATCGATATTTCTCTGTTCTTCGCCATCATCTTTGCTCACCAGCACTTCCCGCTCGCGGCCGCCTCCCTGGCTGGGGCCTACCACACCCAGTTCTTCCAGTTCGTCGATCAAACGCGCCGCGCGTGGGTAGCCCACCCGCAGCCGCCGCTGCAGCATCGACGCGCTCGCCCGCCGTTCTTCTTTAACAATTCGGATCGCCCGCTCCACCAGGTCGTCCTGGCCTTCGCTCTGCGCCGCGGATTCAATCATTTCCTCCCACGGAGCCGGTTCCACCTCGCCATTCATGTGCTGCTGCCAGTACTCAATCACCTTCTCAATCTCGTTGTCAGACACCATCACACCTTGCGCGCGCAGCGGCGTACCCGCCTCAGGGTCCAGGAAAAGCATATCGCCGTTGCCCAGCAGGCTTTCTGCGCCGTTGGCGTCCAGAATCACCCGCGAATCAATCGAAGAGGCCACATTAAACGCGATGCGCGCCGGGAAGTTGGCCTTGATCAGGCCGGTGACCACGTCTGTGCTGGGTCGCTGGGTAGCCACAATCAGGTGAATACCTGTGGCGCGTGCCAGCTGCGCCAGGCGCACCAGCGCGTGTTCGGTCTGGTCGGGCGCAGACATCATCAGGTCTGCCAACTCATCAATCAGAATCACCACCCGCGGCAGAGCGTTCTCGCCGCGCCGGGCGGCTCTTTCATTGTACGAATCAATATCGCGCGTCTTGGCGGCTTCCAGCAGGCGGTAGCGCCGGTCCATCTCAGCCAGCGCCCATTTTAACACGCCCAGCATGCGTTCGGGTTCCGTTTCCACCTTATTGTACAAGTGTGGAAGCCCATTGAAACGCACCAATTCCACCATCTTGGGGTCCAGCATCGCCAGTTTCAAGGTTTCCGGCGAATTGTTCATCACCAAACAGACCGTGATAGCCGCGATGCACACCGATTTGCCCGACCCGGTTGTTCCGGCGATCAGCAAATGCGGCATGCGCGACAGATCGCCAACTACCGGCTGTCCGGAGACATCTCTACCCAGCGCCAGCGCCAACGGCGAGCGCATCTTCAAGAACGGGCGCGACTCAAGCAAGTTGCGCAGCCGCACGATGCTCGGATCGGCATTCGGCACTTCCACCCCAACAAAAGCCTGCCCGGGAACCGGCGCTTCAATTCGCAGCCGCTCCGCCGAAAGCGCCAGCGCCAGATCGCGGTGCAGGTTGGCAATCTGCGCCACACGCACCTTCTGCCGCACCATCTCGCCATCCGGGTTGGTTTTTTCCACAAAACCCGGCTCCACCGCGAACTGGGTGACCGTCGGTCCCTGCCGGAAACCCACCACCCGCGCCGGAATTCCAAAATCGGCCAGCGCTTTTTCAATCCGCCGCGCCGTATCGTGAATATTGGTTTCGTCAGCTTTTACGGTCTTGTCCGGCAGCACCAGGTCCAACGGCGGCAGACCGTCACCGCGTTTCAATTCAGCGTGGCCTTTTGGCTCAGGGGATTTTCTGGCTTTGCGCGCCGGCGTGCCCTTTTGATCCATAGGAGCAGAAGCCACAGATTCGGCGGCCTGCCCTTCGCTTTCCAACGGTTCATCCTCCAGCAAGCGGTCCAGCAGGTTTCCAACCAGGCCGGTTAATCCCAATCCGCTCACCGCCAGCACCACGGTGATGCCACCCCACAAAATGGTGCTGATTGGCGCAGGCAGAAAACGGTCCACAATTTCCGCCAATCCCCAGCCAATGAATCCACCGTCCAGTCCCTGTGATGCCCGCTGCAGCGATTGACCACCCAACGCAGAAAAGAACGCCATCAGGCTGAACATCAGACCTTCCAGCACAATAATCCGCTTCAGCGGAAAGGCCACCGATTTCTCGTTATTGGCCAGAATCAGCAAAACGCCCGCCAATCCCAGGAAAAACACCACCGCGAAGGCACCCCAGCCCATCCAGGTACGGATGAATCTCACCCACACCGAGACCAGCGTGCCTTCGGTAAAGTCCAGCAGCGCCATGAAGGTGATGATAGCCGCCACAACAAGCAAAAGTCCAATCGTGTCTGCCGTGTAGCGGCGTCCGCGAATGGACTGATCACTCTTCTTCGGATGGGAATGCCCCGCCTCTGGCGAGAAGGAATGATATGAATTCGATTTTCTGGAGTTACCGCTCATTCAATATCCACCAGACCCAACCCCAGCCTTCTGCGTTCAGAATCAATATGCAGGATTTCAACCCGCACCACCTGACCCGGCCGGAAGGCGTGATTGAGGTCCTTATGATCCGTTCCCAGATTCATGGAAGAGATGTGCACCAGGCCCTCAACGCCCTCATCCAGCCGGGCGAAAACGCCGTAGCGCTTGATCGCGGTGATGGTGGCGCGCACTTCATCTCCAGAATGGTAGTTTTCCACCAGCTTTTCCCACGGGTTGGGGCACAGGCGCTTCAAGCTGAGTGCCACACGCACGTTCTCTTCAGATACCTGTAACACCAGCGCGCTGACGGTCTGGTTGACCTTCAACACTTCTGAGGGATGATTAACCCGCCCCCAGGAGAGTTCGGACACATGAATCAAACCTTCCACACCGCCCAGGTCTACAAACGCGCCAAAGTCGGTTACGTTGGTTACCGTGCCAGTCACCACATCATCCGCTTTCAGTGACTTGAACAACTGCTTGCGCTGGCCTTCCCCTGCCAATGCTGCCCGCTCCGAGAAGACAATGCGTTCCATCGTCGGCTCGCATTCAATAATTTTCAACTGCATCGAACAGCCTAAATAATGCGCCAGCCGTTCGCGGCGTTCGCTTTCATCATCAATGGAGGCCATTTCTACCAGATGCGATACCGGAACAAAGCCTTGAATCCCCTGCCCATTGACCAGCAAGCCCCCTCGATTGAAGGCGTAAACCTTCAGCACGACAATCTCATCATTGTCGTAGATTTTTTTCGCCTTTATCCAATCTACACTCGTCTCTTCAACCGGTGTCAGCTCTGCCGCTGCGGTACTTTCATGGCTATGGTTATGATCCTGCTCATCATCGGCTAATACGGAAGCCCACCATCCTTCATCTACTTGTGAGAAGTTCTTGTCGACCGAGCTTTCATCTTTTACCACCATTCGATATCCTCCCCTGCTGAGACGATAATGCTTACGGGTAATTCACCATTTGTATATTATCTCAATTAATGAAAAATTAATCAAGAACTACCTGTTAATCCGCTGTCAAGCCATCCTGGTGGGCTTCATCTTCCATCTCCAGGATCGCTTTGGCCACCTCTTCAACTGCCACGCGTTGCTTTCGATATAAGTCCGCTTCCGACATCGCCAATCGCATGGCGACTTCTCGAACTTTCTTTCCTTCCAAAAATTTCAGCTCAAGTATATTATACAGAATCCACTCACCGGTAAACCTGCGTTCTCCCTCAGGTTTCAGTCTTTCGATGGCGGTCTTTAAAATGGATCGCAAAGCGTTGGCCGCGTTGCCGTCATGTTCTTGCAGTGCCGACTCAACAATCTTCAACTTCAGCAAGGGATTTTCGGTCAGTTTTGGGCCGCCCCAATAGTGGGTCAGGGCGTCCTTCACCCACTGGCTCATATCAGCCGGCACCTGAGAATCATTTTCCATCAGCATATCCGGCTCCACCGAATATCGGCCCACGGCCCGCACGGCCTGTAAATAATCCATTTCAGGCCGCAAAAGCTGCAGGCTTTGCAAATACCCTTCCTGGGCTTTGCGGTCTTTCAACGCCAATTCCGCACGGTGCGTCAGCCTGCTAATCGAGGTGATTTGTTCTGGCTCCAACACCTGTCCGCCAGTGCGAGAAATGCCGATTAACCCGATGAGATGGAAACTGCCATCCCCATCTTCCACAATCGGGATCAGCGTATCGCCGCCCCATTGGAACCACTCGTTATGATTACCGTTCTCCGCCAGCACTTGGTAAAGCTGCCGCGGGGCAGCTTCACCCACATCTGTTTTACCTACAGAAACAAACTGGTCCACTTCCGCGCCGCTAAATACGGCCGCGTACGCCCCTGGTGATTGAAGCTGGTCACAAACCGCCGCCAGCAACATCTCCAAAAATTGCTTTAAATCGCTACGCGTCATCAGGCGGTCTTCCAAAGCCCGCAGCATGTTCATCTCGCGATCATCCTGATCGAGAAACAACCATTTCGCCCCAAACGGCCCAAAAATGGTGATCAGGTGCTCAAGCAGCAGGATCGAAGCCGCCATCACCACCGGCACAAAGCCTGTGTAGGTCGCGCCAAACGCCTCACCAACCCGCCGGGTCACCGTCACCAGGCCCAGGGTAATGCTGGCAGTGATCGGGCCGCGCATAATCCACTTGATCAGCCGTTCTTTGATCACCCGGTCTGGCCAGGAGACGCCAAAAAACGCCACCGCGTACGCCATCAGAATAATCAAAACGCCCACCAGCGCCGCGATAAAAATCGTAACACTCCAAAAAATCACCGGGTGCCGCGCAGCTATATCGGAGCCAAACAGAAGGAAGGGAAACGAGCCAATCGCCGGGGCTGCCGAACCAATCATCAGATAGCGGATACGCCGCCGGCTGGTGGGGGTTTTGGTGCGCTGGTAAGCCCGCACCAGCAGCCATAAAGAAATCACCATCATCCCCAGGTAATACAGCGAAAACAAGTCGGTCAACACGTTGGCCTGGAAGAAGGGCGCCGGCTGCGCGGTGAGA
The DNA here is from genome assembly GCF_001306115.1 of Ornatilinea apprima. Taxonomy (GTDB): domain Bacteria; phylum Chloroflexota; class Anaerolineae; order Anaerolineales; family Anaerolineaceae; genus Ornatilinea; species Ornatilinea apprima. Next base: position 54,349 of record NZ_LGCL01000019.1, read on the forward strand.
TTGATGTCTCCAAACAGTAGATTAAAGGGCAGGGTCATCAGGCAAGCCAGCGAAATGGAATACACCACCACGATCATCAGGCGCCGCCGCCCCCGGCTCGGCTTGCCGGTGGTGGCCAGCAGCGCGTCAGAAAATTGCAGGTATGCCGCCGGCAGCAGAATAATGCCAACCCACTGCAGTTTCAGCCAAAAAGAGATGATTTCGGGTGTTCCGGCCTGCATGCCAATTGCCTCAGCCGTAAACACAATCACCACGCACAGCATGATGATCGCGAAAGACCGGGCAACGCGGTCTCGCAGGTTAAAAGAAAGCGCATACAGCAGCAGCGAAAATGCGGTAATAGCGACGCCAGCGGTTAGAATCTCGCTGACAGCCTTGAGAATGGACAATACCCCCTGAAAACTACCCGACATGCAACCGGTCCTCTTTAGCGCGCATACCGCGCGAAAAACAACGCGATGTCTTGGTTGGCGTAGTAATGATCATTAAATCCACAGAATTCATACCCCAGCTTATTCGCCATTTGAATTGCCGGATGATTCTTTGACTGCATCGCCAGCACCACGCGGCGCAAATTGCGCTGCACTGCCCAGTGCTGGGCTGCCAGGAGCAAGGCGCTGGCAATTCCTTTTCGGCGCACCTTTTCTTTCACCACCACATCGGTAATCCACACCGTGCTGGCCGAGAACTGGTCTTCCAGGCGCATGTACCCCACCGGCACGCTTTCCATCGTTGCCGTTAGCCAGGTTTGTTTCTGCGGCCACAACTGCTGGGTCAGCTCTGCCGCGCGCGGATATTCCACCCGCACCGAGCGGGGCAGCCGCACCTCGCGAAAGCCAATCGAAATCTGCCCTTCTTCGATCAGGCGTTCCATTTGCCAGACGTATTGGGTTGTGTAGCTGTGTTCTAAATGCAATAAGACCGGTAAATCGGCCGCCACGGTTGGACGAATTTCAATTTCAGGCATACTCTGCTCCCAAAGATTACGGTAATACAATCCTCACGGAGGTAACACATACTGGCTGGGGATTGTTTTGTCCATCCATCACAACCAGACGCAAAAAATAATCACCCGGCACCAACTGATCGGTGTTCCAGGTAGCTGTCTGCTCGGTTTCGCTGCTCTGGTTTCCCGCCGCAATGGTCGTCCAAACATCACTTCCCGGCTGCCCATATTCGTATTTATAAAACCCCAGGTTATCCAGGTTGACAATAAACTTCAGCGTAACAGAGCCGGAGAGCACTTCCGCCCCCTCCAGCGGCTCAATCCATTCAATCCGACCTGCCTGGCAGCCCTCGGTCAGCGGAAGGTTGGCCATATTGGGAACCAGCGTTGCTTGCGCCGCGCCTTCCGCCACTGCTTCAGACGGCAAGGTTGGGGTGGCAGTCGCCAGCAGATCCAGGGTGGGCGTGGGCAGTAAGCTGGTAGCGGGCAGCGCCGGGCTGACAAACGAGATCAGCACAAACTCGCTCAACGCCAGCAGCGCCGCCAGCGCCAAAACGCTCAACGCCGTGCCCAGCCGCCGCTGAGACGCCTCACGCTCCATACCAAAAACAGACGTGCGCCATTCATTCCAGGCCACAATCACTTTGCGGATATACAGCAGCCCCACGCCCCCCAGCATTGCGTAGATCCAGATCTCAAATTTTTCAAGAAAAGCGATTAATTCTTTCATGCCACGCACACAGCATCAGGCCGCCCGGCTACAAAGGCCAGGTTTTGTGCCAAACCGGCTTACAGATTTTCAAGCACACCCAGGAAGATATCTTTGATCTTGGGAGCAATGATGTGGCCGGCCTCCAAAACCTCTTCATGCGTGGTCATGGTACTGCCATCCAGGTTGGCTTTATTGCTAATTCCAGAAATACCCAACACCCGCATTTTACCGTGTCTGGCAACGATCACTTCAGGAACGGTGGACATTCCCACCGCGTCGGTTCCAATCCCCTTCAGATAGCGCAGCTCGGCCGGCGACTCAAACGAAGGCCCGGCTAAAATTGTGTATACGCCCTCATGCAGGCGGATGCCGTTCTTCTTTGCCGCGCCGCGCGCCAGGTCACACAATTCCCGGTCATAGGGCTGGCTCATATCGGGGAAGCGCTCGCCAAACACATCCAGGTTCGGTCCGCGCAGCGGGCTCAACCCGCCCATCCCGATCAGGTTAATGTGATCCACAATCAACATCACATCACCGGGCGCGTAGTCCTGGTTCACCGCCCCGGCGGCGTTGGTAACAAAAAGCGTGTTCACGCCCATGCGATTCATCACCCGCACCGGAAAGGTTACCTGGGCCATACTATAGCCCTCGTAATAGTGCGAGCGGCCTTGCATCACCAACACTTCTTTACCCGCCAGCGTGCCAATCACCAGCCGGCCCATGTGCCCCTGCACCGTGGATTTCGGCCAGTTGGGAATTTCCTCGGCCGGGATAATATCCGCGTTATCAATCGCGTTCGCCAGGTCGTTCAGGCCGGAGCCTAAAATCATCGCCAGTTTCGGGCGGTATTGGGTGCGCGCCTCGATGGTCTTTACGGCTTCGTCAATCTGCTCTAAAGTGATATATTCGGACATGGTTTCCTCCATCGAGCCAGGTTTTTATTAATAATATTCAGGAAAAAGAGCCTTCCAATTCAACCCAAAATTGCGTTCGGAAAGCATCTACCAACATTATATCAGAACTGTTAAACAGAAAGCGCCTGGCGGAACGCCTGAGCGGTGGCCTTCACGTCCGCGTCGCTGATCCAATAATGCAGCACCAGGCGGAACTGCCGCGCCCCGGTGGGGCTGGCCAGCACACCCAGCGATTTCAGCCGTCCGGCAATTTCACCTGCCGATCCTTGAATCGACTCATCCAGGTTCACAAATACCATATTGGTCGCGTGCGCTTTCTTTTCCACCCGCAGTCCATCCACGCTCGCCAGTAGATCGCCTAACTCCGCCGCCCGCCGGTGATCCTCCCCCAGGCGCAGGGTCATCTTTTCCAGCGCGATGATCCCCGCCGCCGCCAGAATGCCGGCCTGCCGCATACCGCCGCCCAGCATTTTTCGCAGCCGCAGAGCCTGCTGGATGAACGGTTTGCTGCCGCACAGCACCGAACCCACTGGCGCGCAAAGACCCTTGCTCAGGCAAAACGTAACCGAATCGAACGGCTGTGCCAGTTCGGCCGCCGCCACACCCAATTCGGTCTCGGCATTAAAAATCCGCGCCCCATCCAGGTGCATTTTTAGGCCGTTGGCATCCGCGATCTCTTTCACCGCCAGCATAAACTCCACCGGCACGGCTACCCCGCCGCAGCGATTATGCGTGTTCTCCAGCACAATCAGGCGGCTGGTTGGGTAATGCGGGTTATTCGCATCGCGAACTGCCAGGCGAATATCTTCCAGCGCGATGGTGCCGTCTGGCAGGTTAGGCAGGGTGTGCGGGTGCACGCCCCCCAGCGCCGCCACACCACCCGCCTCAAACAGAAAGGTGTGCGCCAGGCTGCCCATGATCACTTCATCGCCGCGCCCGCAGTGCGCCAGCACGCCGATCAGGTTGCCCATTGTGCCCGAAGGCACAAACAAACCGGCTTCTTTGCCCAATCGCTCCGCCGACATCGCCTGCAGGCGTTGCACAGTCGGGTCTTCACCATAAACATCATCACCCACCACGGCCTCAACCATCACGGCGCGCATTTCAGCTGTAGGCTGGGTTACCGTGTCTGAACGTAAATCAATCCATTGCATGGCTATACTTCCTCTTTTCATCGGAAATGGGATTTCTATCGCTCCGCGTGCAGCAGATCCAACACTTTTTGCAAATCAGCCGGCAGTGGTGCCTCAAAGGTCCGCTGGCTTTTTTCACCCGGCAGTTGGATCGTGAGCCGCTGGGCGTGTAAGAACTGGCGGCGGATGGGCAGCGATACCTTGCGGTGACCATAAATACCATCGCCCACAATCGGACAGCCCAAAAAGGCCATATGCAGGCGAATCTGGTGCGTGCGCCCGGTCAGCAGGTTCACTTCCAGCAACGTGTGTTTCTCAAAACTCTCCAGGGTGCGGTACTCGGTGAACGCTTCGCGCCCTTTTCCCGGGGGCAGAATGGCCATTTGCTTGCGGTGCGCAGGGTCACGCCCAATCGGCGCTTCGATTCGCCCGCTTGGAGTTGGCGGCGCCCCATCCACCAGCGCCAAATAGACCTTCTTCAGCGAGCGCTGTTTGAAACGGCTTTGCAGCCATTGATGAGCCTTATCATTTTTGGCGATCAACAACAAACCGGACGTGTCTTTATCCAAGCGGTGAACAATCCCCGGGCGCTGCACCCCGCCCACGCCTTCCATTTCTGGCGCGTGCGCCAGGGCCGCGTGCACCACCGTGCCGCTGCTGTGCCCCGCTGCCGGGTGCACCACCATGCCCGCTGGTTTATTAATCACCAGCAGGTCATCGTTTTCAAAAATAACGTCCAAGGGAATCGATTCAGGAATCAAATTGCTCGGTTCTGGGGCTGGCACACGCATGTTCACCTGCTGGCCGCGCTCCAGCGCGTAGCCGGTTTTCGTGATCACTTTGTCATCCACCGTAACCAGGCCGCCTTCAATCAAGGCCTGGATGCGCGAGCGCGAGAGTTCGGTATGGCTGCGCGCCAGAAATTTATCCAGGCGTTCGCTTTCCTCTTCATCGAAGCGAAAGATCACTTCAATCTCATTGTTCAATGGACGCATCTCCCTGAACAGCCGCGTCCGCCGGGTCCTCTTGTTTCACCTGGCCTGCGGATTGTTTTTGCGCGGCGCGCTCCTGCAGATACATACTCAACAGCAGCACACCCACGCCCACGGTAATACTCGAATCGGCCACGTTAAACACCGGGAAGGTGCCTACGGAGACGAAATCGGTTACATGCCCAATCGTCAGGCGGTCAATTAAATTGCCCATCGCTCCGCCCAATTGCAAACCCAGCGCCAGCCGCAGACCCCACTCCTCGCGTGGAACCCGCGGGTAATAGAAAATTATCGCCCCGGCAATGACAAACGCCAGCACGGTGAAAACCATTCCCAGGCCCTGAAACATACCGAACGCCGAGCCGGTGTTGTACCAGTGCACGATTCTGGCATAAGGCGTTAGCCACGGCCAGGGCGACCACATTTCCCCCAATTCCAGCGAGGCGCGCACCAACGACTTGGTCCATTGGTCCAGTCCGATCACACTGCCGGAAATCAGTAACAAAACCAGATAATCTCTGATACTTCGCTTCAAAACAGCCTCCAGTCAACTTTCTATCCCCCAATTCTACCCGATATTTCTTAAATCATTCAAAAACCCGGCATCCAACCGACTTTATCGGTCTGTAGCCTACAAGTTTGAGAGAAGAAACATCACCGTCATGCGGGCATCCAAATCTTCCAGCACGATAACTTTTTCTCCACAGAAAAACAAATGCGCCGGGCACCCCGCCCGGCAGTCGCTGGCCCCCAAACCAGCCGCGGGAACGTCCCACCCCCTTTCTTCGGACGCGCGCCGGCTCCAGATGCACTCGTATGGTTCTTCCCCCTCCGCATACCCCACCGCGATCACCCGCATCCCTTGCAGCACGGCGTCAATATGCCAGTGCGCCTTTTTCTCGCTGCGCAAATGCCGGCCTACCCGCCCGCGGATGCCCCCACTGCCTTTCGCGCTGCCAAAATAGACATAATACCCCGCCGGGAAGTTCACCCACCCCAGCTTTCCCACCCGCAGGTTGGCGTCTGCCGGGTTTTCAAACAATAGGACATAACTGCCGCGCGCGGGCGGCAGATTCATGGTTACTTCCACTGTGGTTCTGGCTTTTTTCGCCTCATCCGCCCCCATCCGGCAGCCCTCATTCCTCGCTCAATGCCTGCAAGAACTGGCGGATCTTTTCCGCGCCGGTTTGCCAGGTGGGAAAGGCGTCAAAATGAGCACGCGCCGCCAGGCTCACCTGCTCCAGGCGGTGGCGGTTTTCTGCCAGACCCTCAATCAAAGAGGCCAGCGCGCCCTGGTTATCCGGCTGGATCAAATACCCATTTTCGCCATGCTGAATAATCTCGCTCGCAGCCCCGGCGGTGGTCGCCACCGGAATTACGCCGTACCCCATTGCCTCCAGATAAATAATGCCAAACCCTTCATAACTGGAAGGCACCACCATCAGGTGACTTGTCCGCAGCGTCTCCATCACATCCCCGTCGTCCACCTGCCCGCGGAAGAGAACCCGCTTGGTCAACCCCAGCGTGCGCGACAAATGCTGCATCTCACCCGAATAGAGCGGGTCAGCATCCAGCCGGCCAATCACGTCCAGCGTCCAGTTGGTTTCTTTGATGCTCGCCACCGCGTGCAACAGCGTGTGCAGCCCCTTACGCGGAATCAGATTGCCCAAAAACACAATCCGCAGCGGACCGGGCGTATGCGCGCGCTGCGAAATCTCTTCCAGGCGAATGCCTTTCCCAAGCCGGTCCCCGCCCGGATAAGCGATTACATGCCGGGTTGGCCCGCCCATTAACGCCTGCACCGCCACACTGGTGGTGCGGCTGTTGTATACAAACGCATCCACCGACTTCAAATAAGCGCGCTCCACCCGCTGGTAGACCCAGTGCTCCAGCGTGGAATGAACTTCATTGCTGCGCAGGTGATGCACTATGGAAACAATCGGATAGCAGGCCTGTTTCTTTATCCAGCGGTTGACCAGAAACAGCGAAGGGTGATTCAGCTCGTCTTGCAGCAGCACATCCACTTCCAGATTGGCCAACCTCTGGATCAGTTTGCGGTCCAGATTCTCTAACAACCGCAGCGGATAATCCCGCCACGGCATCGAGATCACCTCCACCACATCACCCTGGGCAGTTAAATAGTCCACCAACTGGCGGTCATAAATGTACCCACCCGATAAATTGGCCAGCTCTCCATAAATCATTAATCCAATGCGCACAGCAGCTCTCCGTTATACCCGTATCCATCTCACCCGGCGATCAGCACCTCCCAAATCGCGCGGTTCTACTTCCATTCTAGCGGCATCCATTCCCCATCACAAGCCGCCCATCCAAGCATGCAGACCGAATCCTGCTTCCAACCACTCCGGAATACCCATTGGGCAAGAGACAATAATCCCCTGCCGCGCAGAAACCTCGGCAGGGGACTAACCGTTCACAAAACCAGTCAGGCTTTCTTGAGCGCCACGGTCAGCTTTTGCTGGTCAAACTGGTCTTCCATCACAGGCGTGCCTTCCGGCAAGCTGCCGGCGCGCAGGTTCACGGCCAGCGTTTCGGCCATGATGTACTCTTTGAAAGCTTCCACGGCGGTTTGCAGGCCGGGCGAAGCCTGGTAAACGACTTCAATCCGGTCTGAAATTTCCAACTCAGCCTTCTTGCGCAGGTCTTGCACACGGCGCACAAATTCGCGCGCCAGGCCTTCATTCACCAGATCGGGCGTCAGGTCGGTAACCAGAGCGGCCAGGTACGCGCCCTCGTTGGCCACTGTGTAGCCTTCCCGCGCCATGGCGCGCACTTCCACTTCTTCCGGCAGCAGATCAAACGTCTGGCCGTCCACTTCAACAGTGACCGGCAGGTTATCCAGCAGACTGCGCGCCGCGTCGTCCGCGCGTAGAGCCATCACCGCCTGCCGGATGGCCGGGAACAACTTGCCGTATTTCTGCCCCAACTGCTTGGGCAGCGGGTTCAGCGTGTAAGAAACCGCCTCGGCGGCTGCATCCAGCACTCGCACGGCTTTCACGTTCAGCTCGTCCATCAACAAATCGGCATGCTGCATCACCGCGTTGCGTTCGTCCGCGCTACCCAGCGAGAACGCCGCTTCGGCCAGCGGCTGGCGCACCTTCATATTGGCCTTGTTGCGTGCCGCGTGCCCCACCGACACCAGCTTCATCACCAGGGTCATTTCCCGGTTCAACTTCTCGTCCACCCAATCCGGGTTGTATTCCGGCCAGGCAGCCAGATGAACTGAAGCGGGCGCGCCGCTTTCCACGCTGCGCACCAAATTCTGGTAAAGTTCCTCCGCCATAAACGGCATAGTCGGGGCCAGCAGCTTGCTGATCGTAGCCAGCGCCTCATACAGTGTGGCGTACGCTGCGTATTTATCCCCATCCGACTCGCTCTTCCAGAAACGGCGGCGCGAGCGGCGCAGGTACCAATTGGAAAGCTGGTCAACAAAGGTTTCAATCGGCCGGGTTGCGCCCAGCACATCATAATTTTCCAGCGCGTTGCTCACATCGCGGGTCAGGGTGTGCAGCGCCGAAAGCAGCCAGCGATCCAGCGCGCTGTACTCTGGCGTTACTCCGGCCTGCGGCTGCCAGCCGTCCAGATTGGCGTACGTTACAAAGAAGGAATACGTATTCCACAACGTAAGCGTGAAATTGCGCACCACTTCCGACACCAAATCCGCCGAGAAGCGCCGCTCCTGCCCTGGCGGGCTGGCGGTGTACAGATACCAACGCATTGCGTCCGCGCCGTTCTGGTTGATCACATCCCACGGCTCCACCACATTCCCGCGCGATTTGGACATCTTCTGTCCTTCCGCGTCCAAAATCAGGCCCAGGCAGATGACGTTTTTGAAGCACTCCGAGTCGAACAGCAGCGTGCTGATGGCGTGCAGCGAATAGAACCAGCCGCGTGTCTGATCCACGGCCTCACAGATGAAGTCAGCCGGGAACTGGTTCTTGAAGGTTTCCATATTTTCAAACGGGTAGTGCCATTGGCTCACCGGCATCGCGCCAGAATCAAACCACACATCAATCAGCTCCGGCACACGCCGCATCGTTCCGCCACACTCGGCACATTTCCAGCTCAGCCGGTCCACATGTGGGCGGTGCAGGTCGGATTTGCTCAAATCATAACCGACCTTCTCCGAAAGCTCGGCCACCGAGCCAATGCAGTGTTGTGAATGGCAATTGTCGCATTCCCACACGGGCAGCGGCGTTCCCCAGTAGCGCTCGCGCCCCAGCGCCCAGTCGATATTGTTCTCCAGCCAATTGCCAAAACGGCCGTTCTTAATATGTCCGGGGTACCAGTTGATCTTCTCATTCAGCGCCACCAGGCGGTCTTTCAACTGGCTGGTGCGGATGTACCAGGTAGGCCGCGCGTAGTACAGCAGCGGGGTGTCGCAGCGCCAGCAGAACGGGTAGGTGTGGGTGATGCGCCCCACCCGGAACATCAGCCCGCGCTGCACCAGATCCTCGATGATCAACGGATCGGCGTCTTTGACAAACAGGCCCGCCCACGGGCGCACTTCCGAGCGGAAGGTGCCGTCGTCGGTAACGGTCATAATCACCGGCAGGTCCCATTCCAACGCCAGTGACATATCTTCAGCGCCAAACGCGGGCGCAGTATGTACCAGGCCGGTGCCGTCTTCCACCGACACATAATCGGCTAAAGCCACAAAGTGCGCCGGTTTATCGGAGGGGATGAAGGTAAAGAGCGGTTTGTACTTTAACCCTTTCAGGTCTTTGCCCTTCATTTCCTTCAGCACCGTCACCGGCTCCTCGCCAAACACCTTTTCCACCAGGTTCTTGGCCAGGATCAGCTTCTCACTCCCGCCTTCTTCCAGCGCGCGCTCCACCTGCACATAGTCCACTTCCGGGCCAGCCGCCACCGCCACATTGGCCGGCAGCGTCCAGGGTGTGGTCGTCCACACCAGCAGCGACGTGTCTGGATAATCAACCAGCGGCATGCGCACATAGATCGAGGGATCTTCGGCTTCATCGTAGCCTTGCGCCACCTCATGGTCAGAGAGCGGCGTGCCGCAGCGCGGGCAATAAGGCACCACTTTGAAACCCTGGTACAGCAGACCCTTCTCCCAGAAGTTTTTCAGAATCCACCAGTTGGTTTCGATATATTCGTTTTTGTAGGTGATGTAGGCTGTATCCAGGTCTACCCAAAAAGCGATGCGCTCCGTCAACCGCTCCCACTCTTTAATGTAATGAAAAGCCGACTCGCGGCACAGCTCGTTAAAGCGGTCGATGCCGTAATCTTCGATTTGCTGTTTGTTGGTGAATCCCAGGCTTTTTTCCACGCCAATCTCCACTGGCAGGCCGTGCGTATCCCAGCCTCCCCGCCGCGAGACGTGATACCCTTTCATCGTCTTGTAGCGTGGGAAGATATCCTTAAACGCGCGCGCCAGCACATGGTGCACACCGGGCTTGCCGTTGGCGGTTGGTGGCCCTTCAAAAAACACATACTCCGGCCCGCCTTCCCGCTGCCGCATTGATTCATGGAAAATATCATGCGACTTCCAGAAGCGCAGCACGCCCTCTTCCATCAAGTTCACGTTGAGCTTTGAAGAAACTGGTTTGAACATCCTACCTCCTCCATCAATAACGAATCATGGCGTTAACTGATCGGTTAAAAACAAAATTCTCGTCCCGGTCAGGGACGAGAGAAATTCTCCCGCGGTACCACCCTGGTTCTCAGACAATCTGAGCGCTCTGTCGGGCGCATCGTTTATGGCGATAGGCCCGCGCCCTGCTAACGGAAGGCGCATCCGGCGCACCTACTGACAGTTCCCTGTGTTCAGCTTGCGGCTCCGGAAGGATTTTCAGCCTGTCGCTTCGACCCGGCTCACACCAACCCCGGGCTCGCTGGCGAAACAGAGTAGGCTTACTCGTTTCCATCATCGCTTTTGATGGCCCGATTATCCCATAAAAACCGCAAAAAATCAACGCGTCAGGATATTCTGCCTACACAGCTCAGGCGTAAGGAAGATGAAGGGTGGGGTTAGCCGCGTCACCTTCTTCGGCATACAACCCCACCCCACGATTTTGCCTATGATTACTCAATCACGCCGTAAAACAGCGGCAGCGGCTCGCACGCTTCACTGCCAACCACAAACGCGCCCTTCACCCGCTCCACCGCCGCGGAGAGCTTCGCCTCATCATTGGCGTGAACGCTGGCCAGCTCCTCACCTTGCTTCACCGCGTCGCCCACCTTGCAATGCACCACAATCCCCACCGCGTGATCCACCGGGTCACCCTTTCGGGCGCGCCCCGCGCCCAGCTCCACCGACGTCTCACCGATCTCCCGCGCGTTGATCTGCTGCACAAAACCATCCTGGCTGGCTGTGATTGTCTCCACCAGGCTGGCCTGGGGCAGCTTTTCCGGGTGATCCACATAACTCACGTCTCCGCCCTGCGCCGCTACCAGTTTTTTGAACATCTCCAACGCGCTGCCATCGGCAATCGAACGCTCGCACATCTCCCGCGCATCATCCAGCGTCTCGGCCCGCTTCGCCATCAGCAGCATGTAACTGGAAACCACCAGGCAGTGCTCCATAAAGTCATCCGGCCCCTCGCCGTGCAGCGCGTCAATCGCCTCTTTCACTTCCAGCGCATTGCCCACCGCGAATCCTAGCGGCTGGTTCATGTCCGAAATCATGCCAATCACTTTGCGCCCGCTCAGCTTGCCGATCGCCACCATCAGTTCAGCCAGTTTGCGCGCGTCTTCCTCGGTCTCCATAAACGCGCCCACGCCGGTTTTCACATCCAGCAGAATGGCGTTCGCCCCCGCGGCGATCTTCTTGCTCATCACCGACGAAGCAATCAGCGGCATCGAAGGCACCGTGCCGGTTACATCTCGCAGCGCGTACAGCTTGCCATCGGCCGGGGCCAGGTCCGCGCTCTGGCCAGAAAGCACAATGCCCACCTCTTTCAACTGGCGCACAAACTCATCACGCGTCAGGTCTACACGGTAACCGGGAATCGATTCCATCTTGTCCAGCGTGCCCCCGCTGAATCCCAATCCCCGACCAGACATTTTTCCCACCGGCAGCCCGCAAGCCGCCACAATCGGGGCTACCACCAGGGTGGTTTTATCCCCCACCCCACCGGTCGAGTGCTTGTCTACCACCGTGTCGACCACATGACTGAAATCCAGCATCTCACCCGAGCGCACCATAGCCAGCGTCAGGTCAGTGGTTTCCTGATCCGTCATGCCGTTGAGCAAAACTGCCATCGCCCAGGCGGCTACCTGGTAATCGGGAATTTCATTCTTACTGAACCCGCTCACAAAAAAATCGATTTCCTCGCGGGTTAATACTTCGTGGTCGCGCTTCTTGATAATGATGTCCACAGCTCGCATGGTTTCACCTCTTCAATGTTTGCCACCTTCTTCACAAAAAGGTGGAAAAAGTAGATTCATCACCCCTTCGGCTGACTTGACCGCGCCCCCCCTTTACTTCTCTGGTCCATTAAGAAGCGGCGTCACAACAAAGCAGTCAGCGGAACGGATTAACGAAATTATACCTGACTCCCCCTTAAGAACACCATTTCTCCATCCCGAATCTGGCCGCTGATCGTGGTGCGCGCAGCACACTCCGAAATTTTCAGGTTTTGAAGCGGATTGGGCGTTTCCTTGCCTGATCCGCGCTTTTTCTTCCATCAAAAAGCAGCCGGACCATCTCTCCTTAAAGGCATGAGGCGTTCTTTCCAGCTTTGTCTAGAAAGAACGCCTCAACCTCTCTTGCGAGATGTCCTGCGGAATGATTAGTTCTTTTTGATGAAGATCGACACCTTGCGGTAAGGCTCTTCACCCACGCTTTGCGTGGTAACCTTCGGATGATTGCGCAGTTCCAGGTGAATCAGCCGGCGCTCATTCGCGGGCATCGGCTCCAGAATCTGCCGCCGGTTGGTATGAATGGCCTGGTCGGCCATCCGGCGCGCCAGCTGGCGCAGCTGCCGCTCGCGGCGGCTGCGGTAGCCCTGAATGTCAATTACTAACGGCACCCAGCGTCCCAACTGCTTGCCAACAATCAGGTTGGCGATATACTGCAAGGCATTCAAAGTTTCTGAGCGTCGGCCGATCAGGATGCTCAGATCCTTTCCTTGCACATCCACCAGCAGCACGGGCTCTTCGCCTTCTTCCTGCTCCTGGTACATCGCCTTCACCTGAGCGTGGACTTTCATCCTCGTCAACAGGTCTTCCACTACCTTCTTGGAAACAGCAAGGGCCTCGTCGGTAACTTCCGATTCTGGTTCTTCGTACTCATCTTCCTCGATTTCCGGTTCGGCGGCAGGTTTGCTTTTGACCGGCTGTGCGGCTTTGGGCTCTTGCTCCAAAACCTTTATGCTCAAACGCACGCGCGCCTGCCTTCCGCCCAACCCGAAGATGCCCTTACTGCCCGCGTCAAGAACTTCAACCTCCATCGATTCGACGGGCAAACCCAATTGGGCCGCCCCGTTTTGAACAGCTTCTTCAACGGTTGGTGCAATGATCTCCAGAGTGGTTTTTTCTTGACTCATTTTTTTGCCTCTACTTGTCGAATTAAGACCGGCCTTTTGTTTGATTTGCAGCCGCCGTGGCTTTTTGCCCCGGAAGAATGTTCTTCCAGTTGGCTTTTCCCATCAACGCGTACTGCAAAATACCAATCAAATTGGAAACAACAAAGTACAGTGCCAGCCCCGATGCCAGCGTCAGCGCCAGGTAACCCATCAAGAAAGGCATATACAGCGACATCATGTTCGACATCATCGCTGCCTGGTCATTTTGACCGGGGGTTGTCGGTGGCTGCAAAACTTTCGACTGGATATACGTGGTCACGACCACAATAACTGCCAGCACCGGAATACCGAAATTCAGGCCCGGAATCAGCAGCCGCTCGGGTTGGCCCAGGTCCATCCATAAGAACGTGTTGTTCAACGGAACAATTTCAGACACCTTCAACAGCGCCGGGCTGATCAGTTTGGTCAGATTCAGCAGCTCAATCGGCGTGTTGGCCAGCGCGCGGATCACGGCCTGGTACAAACCAATGATGATCGGGAACTGGATCAGCGTCGGCAGACAGGAGGCCATCGGGTTGACACCCAGCTCTTTGTACAGCTTCATCTGTTCCTGCGCCAGCTTTTCTTTATCATTGGCGTATTTTTTCTGCGCTTCCTGCCAGCGTTTGTCTTCATTCAATTTCGTCATCGCCGTCGAGCCTTTGATCTGCTGAACTGTCAAAGGATGCGTCAGCAAGCGAATCAAAATCGTGAAGAGCATGATGGCAACGCCAAAGTTGCCCACCAGCTGGTAAATAAAGAGCAGCACATTAATAAAAGGGCTGATAATTAACGTATCCCACATATCTCAAATCCTCGCTATTTCTTCTCCGGCTGGAATGCCCACCGTTGATTGCCCCCAAAATCAACTGCAACCACAATCGCGTCGCCTTCATTCACACCCACCAGGATATACTGGTCAGTTATTTTTGGGCTGCCATAAAGTTTACCATTAATCAACAGCGACCACAGCGGGCTGCCGTCAAAACCAAAAGCTTTCAGGCCGGATTGTTCCGTAGCAAACACCACCCCGTTCTCCAATATGCCTGCCGCTCCAATCACCTGGCCGGCGTTTTCCACCTTCCAGAACTGCGCGCCGGTTTTCGCGTCCAAGCCGTACAGGGTGCCTCTTAAGTCGCCAAAAAAGACCACGCCGTCATGCACCACCGGCTGCGCCCAGACCTCGCCAGTGGTGGCGAATCGCCACAGGTCTTTTCCAGTTTCCGCATCGACAGCCACCACTTCACTGCCAATGGTGCCAACATACAAAACACCATCAGCCAGGGTGGGGCTGCCAACTATCGAACCGCCCATATCGCTTTCCCATTTCAGACTGCCGTCATTCAGCGCCAGCGCGTACAGGTAATGGTCCATGGAAGCCAGGTAAACCACATCGCCATCGCTGATGGGCTGAGACCATAAAGCCTGCCGTGCCTCAAACTTCCACTTCAGCGCGCCCTGCAAATCCAGCGCGTAGAGGTTATGATCAGCGTTAGGGGCCAGGATCATATCGTCCAGCAGCAGCGGGCTGCCCACATAGCGGCTCTTGGCTCCATTGAAAGCCCATTTAATCGCAGCGGTGTCAGGGCTGAGCGCGGTGAGCGAATTGGCATAATCGCCTGCCAGCAGCAAGCCCTCTGCGTATGCCGGTGCGGCAAAAAATGCCCGGCGGGCATTGGGTTCTTCCGGGTACCGCCAGATCAGGCTGCCATCAGCTTCTTTCAGCGCATACACCTCGGTATTATAGGCCACAAAGATGGTATCCTCATCTATCGAAACCCCCGGCCAACTGGTAGCGCCGATCACTCGTCCGCCTCCACAGCCGCTCAACAGCGCCCCTATCATCAGGATGGAAATTACGATCAGTAGTTTCTTTGGTTTCATTCTTACTCTTTACTCTTCATGATTCATGAATTTTGTGTTCCGGGCAGCGATCGAATTTGCTCAGCACCGGAAACGCCTCACAGGCGCTATCGGGCACCGGATCGTATCCTCCGGCGTTAAATGGATTACAGCGCAACACCCGCCACACTGCCATCAACCCTCCCACAATCGCCCCATGCTTATAGATCGATTGGTATCCATAATGCGAGCAAGATGGGTAAAAACGGCAGGTATTGGCCGGCAGCGCGGGTGAGATCAATTTCTGATACCCACGTATGAAGGCGAGCGCAACCCACCTCAAACTTGTCTTGAGGTTAAACGGCAAATCCCTCAAACGGGGCTCGTTCGGGTAATCAGAAGGCAAATAATTGAAACTGCCCATTAATTTCTTGTCAACAATCCGGCACGCATCAGAAGCTCTGAAACCGCCTTGCGCAAATCGTCAAAACTGGCGTCAACAATGGGTTTTCGTGCCAACAAAATCACATCGGTATTAGCCTGAAGTGCAGGCAGCAGTTCGTCCATCACTGCCCGCAAACGCCGCTTCACCCGGTTGCGGTTGACCGCATTCCCTACGGTGTGGCTGGCTGAAATCCCGATTTTAATACCGCCTTGTTCAACCGGGTCAACAATCAATACAATAAGCGGGTGGGCATAGGATTTACCTGTCCGCCTCACCCGCTTAAAATCAGTAGATCGTCTCAGGCGAAACTCTCGCTTCACCTTTCATCCCGTCTCACAATCATATTGCGGTACGATTCCCAACCTACCATCTGGCGATACAGGCTACCAGCGCAGACGTTTTGTGTGGTTGTTGGACTTAGTCGTCAGATGATGGCGACCTTTCAGGCGGCGGCGTTTCAATACGTCACGCCCCTCAGACGTGGCCATACGCGCGCGGAAGCCGTGAACGCGAATGCGGCGTCGAATTTTGGGTTGGTAAGTCCGTTTCGGCATACTTCATCCTTTCAATCAATAGATTGATAATAAACTCTGTAATTGAGACACCAAATTATATCAGCATCATCCGGTGTGGTCAATCGTCAATCCGTTTAATTTTTTACTCATCTTCGCGTGCGCGCAGCAGTTCGGCCAGGCGGTTTGCCCCAGCCTGGTCGGTGATTGCCAAAATTTCATCACCGGCTTCCAGAACCGTTACCCCGCGCGGAACCGTTACCTCACCTTTGCGAATCACTGCCGCGATGACGCAGTGATCGGTCAGCCCTAGGTTCATAATTGAAACCCCCACGGCTTGCGCCCGCGGCGGGATCTTTTCTTCAATCAGCGAATAGTTGCCGCGCCGCAGCTTCATCAGCGTGATCATGTCTCCCATCGACATCTCTTCCTGCAAAATCTTCGACATGATGTCGGCCTGGTTGATCGCTACATCCACTTTGAACATATCATTAAACAGCCACGCATGGTTGGGGTCGTTCACCCGCGCCACCGTGCGCGGCACATGATAGCGCGTGCGCGCCTCATAACACATTGCCAGGTTCAGCTCATCCATCGCAGTGCAGGCAGCCACCACATTTGCCTTTTGAATACCGGCTGCTTCCAGCACCTTCGGGTCAAGCACTTTTCCCTCAAAAATGGTTTCCGTTGGCAGTTCGCGATGCAGGCGCGAGAGTACTGCAGGCCGGTCTTCCACAACATGCACTTGATAATCTTGCGCCAGTAAAGAGCGCGTCAATTGCGCCCCCAGGCGTCCGCCGCCAGCAACGATAACGAACATCTTACGCCTCCACTTTCTTCAGGCTTTCCACCCGGTTTCGGAAAGCGCTGATCCCATCAAAACTCGCGCTGAGCAGCAACACATCCCCACTCTCCAGGCGAAAATCCTGCTCAGGGTGCGACGCTTTGCCCGCCCGCGTGACCGAGACAATCATCGCGCCCTCAATGTCCTGCATCAACTCCAACAGACACCGCCCGGCAATTTCACGCGGCACCGCGAACTCATACACCTCAATTTCGCCGTTCCCGGCCGAAAACACGGTGCGAATTTCCGAATGGTAAAGCATCTCCTCCACCCGCTGCGCACCCCAACTGGTCGAGCTGATCACCTGGATGCCAAAGTCTTCAAACAGGCCGCGCAGATCGGGGTCATAATTCCGAGCAACCACAGTATCAATATGATAAACCTCTCGGGTGGTGTGCCCAACCACCAGGTTCAGCGCGTCGCAATTGGTGACCAGCGCTACCGCCGAAGCCTTTTCCAGCCCCGCGCGGTAGAGCACATCTTCATTCAGCGCGTCGCCTTCCACCATGCGCCCCTCAAAACCGGCGGGCAGGTTTTCAAAAGACGCGCCTACTTTATCCACCACCGTTACTTCGTGATGGCGCTGGTACAGGCGGTTTGCCAGTTCCGCGCCTAATCGCCCGCATCCTACCACTACGACTTTCATCGTTTCCTCGCTTTATTCACCTAATTGATATGGAACTTCTGTGATCACGATATTTTTCTGAAATAATAGTTCTTTTCGCAAAGTATCCGCGGTCCGTTGATGCAATAATTGCGTCGCTTTTCCCCTTGCTATAAACTGGGGAACCACTATGGTCAATAATTCATTCGGCTGCATATTTTTTGCAATCTCTTCAATATATTCCAAAAGTGGTTCAACAAACAGCCGATATGGAGAATCCAGCACCACAAGTCGCACTCCATCCCCCCAAATTTCCCACTTCTTCTGGATCCGTTGAGATTCTTCTGGATCTATGGTGACATGGACAGCGGTAACATCATCCGTTATCATCCGCGCATATCGAAGCGCAGTTAATGAACCTCGGTGAACGCCTCCCACTGTCAAAATCACTCTGTGCCTGCGTATTTTTGGTGGAACATTATAATTTGTAAGGGAAAGCCTGCTGGCAACTCTTTTATAATGAAAGTGAATTGCATAGAAAATACTAACCAATATGGGGGTAAGAATGATAACAATCCAGGCCCCATCGAGAAATTTCGTAATTCCAAATACCATCATTACCAAAAAGGTAACGAGAGCTCCAAAACCATTGATGACCAGCTTATATTGCCAGCCGTTTTCAAAGCGAAGAGTTGAACCCTTTTCGACCCGTTCTTCTCCAGGCTGCAGATGTCCGACTTTCCACCACCGCCTCGCCATGCCAAACTGGGACAAAGTAAAACTAAGGAACACACCAATCGCATACAACGGGATCAAATTTGTAACGCTCGCCTGGAAGATGATGATCAGCAGACTGGCGATCACAGAAAGCGACACGATACCGTATGAATAAACCAACCTGCTTCCGCGAAATGTCATTTGGCGCGGCAGGAAACCATCTCCAGCATGCAACGCGCTCAATCGAGGGAAATCAGCAAAGGCTGTGTTTGCTGCCATGACAAGGATAACGGTCGTAGCCACGATACCGGCAATATACATCACGCCACGCCCTTCATAAATCGTCCGCATCATTTGGGAAATAACAGTTTCCGATTCAGAGGGCAAAGCGCCGATATTGTAGGATAAAAAGGTGATACCTAATAACAAACTTCCCAAGATAAATGCCATGATAATCAACGTCTGACCGGCATTTTTGCTTCTCGGCTCTCTAAATGCTGTAATCCCATTAGAAATCGCTTCCACACCCGTTACCGCAGCCGTTCCATTGGAGAATGCGCGCAAGATTAAAAAGAAAGTAATCGGATGTGCCGCGTGTATCATTTCAATCTCAGGAGGGTTAATTACTGGCATTAAGGAACCGGTAAAATACTTGAGCAGCCCAAGAATGACCGTGGTGTACATCATGATGATAAAAAAGTAGGTCGGAATAGAGAAAACGATACCCGATTCCTTCACACCGCGTAAATTAATAACCATAATGAACATCACCAATGCCACCGCAATCCAAACCCGATATGGAAACAATGTTGGCGCTGCTGACACAATTTGAGCCACACCAGAGGAAATCGAAACGGCTACGGTGAGAATATAATCCATGAGCAGAGCGGCCCCTGCAGTTTGAGCAGGCAATTCGCCCAGATTGTCTCGTGCAACAATATAAGCGCCGCCACCGCCGGGATAAGCATGGATGGTTTGCTCATATGAAAAAGTCAGAATTGTTAATAAAATAACAATTCCGAATGAAAGGGGAATGGAAAAATGGAAAGCCCCAGCGCCCGCCAGCGCCAGAATGACCATCATCTCCTGGGTCGCGTAAGCCGTTGAGCTCAACGCGTCGGAGGCAAACACAGCCAGGCCAATCGCTTTGCCAATCGTCTGGTGCGGAGCATCCGCGGTTGGCAAAGGCCGCCCAATCAGCCAGGTGCGCCAATCGCGCTTGGGCTCATGCCCTGATGCGCGATGCACCACCGTACTGCCACTATTCTCATTAATATTCATAAGATTTCACCACCAATACGAACGGATCGTTCCACGAACGATTTCGCCATTTCCGATCATAAATACTATTATAATAAATTCACTGGTCAGGAATCCAAAACCTGGAAAAAATCGACCTGAAATATACACCTAATCGGCTCGTTTTGGAAGGTGGATCAGACCAACGGTTGTGAAATACCGGCTGGAATCAAACAACAAACAGGAGAACATCAGATGAATGTATCCACTCACAATCCCACCCGTGTCGCGATCATTGGCACGGGCAACGTGGGGGCAACGTTTGCCTATGCCCTGATGTTAAGCGGCCTGGCCGCCGAAATCGTCCTCATCGACGTGAATAAATCCAAGGCCCAGGGTGAGGCCATGGACCTCAATCACGCGGTCCCGCTCGCCCACCCCACCCGCATCTGGTCGGGAACCTACGAAGACTGCGCCGGCGCTGTCCTCACGGTGGTCACAGCCGGCGCCGCTCAAAAACCGGGCGAAACCCGCCTGGACCTGGTTCAGCGCAACACAGCGATCTTCCGCTCCATCATCCCCGAAATTGTCAAATACAACCCCGATGGCCTGATTCTCATCGCCACCAACCCGGTGGATATTCTCACTTACGTTTCCTGGAAGCTCTCTGGCCTGCCCAAAAAGCGCGTGATCGGGTCAGGAACCATTCTGGACACCGCCCGCTTCCGCTACCTGTTGAGCGAGCACTTTGACGTCGATCCGCGCAGCGTGCACGCCTATATCGTCGGTGAGCACGGCGACAGCGAAGTGCCGGTCTGGTCGCTGGCCAACATTGCCGGCATGCGCCTGCCCATGTTCTGCGCGGCCAACGGCATGTCCTGTCAGGACGATGCCCTCGACCATATTTTCCAGCAAACCCGCGACGCCGCCTACGAAATCATCGAGCGCAAAGGTTCCACGTATTATGCCATCGGGACTGGCCTGGTGCGCATCGCTGAGGCGATCATTCGCGATCAGAGCACCGTTCTCTCCATTTCCTCTTACATTGAAGACTATTACGGCATTGACGACGTGTACATTTCGCTGCCCACCATTGTAGACCGCGGCGGCGCCGAGCGCACCCTGCGATTGGAACTCAGCAACGAAGAAATCGCCGGGCTTCAAAATTCAGCCAAGGTGCTCAAAGAGATTATCAGCCAGTTGAATTTGGGTTAAGGTTTATCACCCCCATCGCGAAAAATAAAGACCTCCATAATAAGAGGAGGTCTTTTGCATTTCTATCTTTGATTACTCAATCTCGCCGTATAAGTCCCCGCCGTTCTTACGAATAATCTTCACCCGCGAAACCTCATTCCACAAATTTTGAGATGAAGCCGAGCATACCTTCAAATAGTTCCCCGACAACCCCTTGAGGCTGCCGTCCTCACTCTGATCTTCCCACAGCACATCCAGGCTGCGCCCGATGAACTGCTGCGCGTACGCGCCTTCCATCTCCGCGAACAGCTTGCGCAGCCGCTGGCTGCGTTCCTTTTTCACCTGGCTCTCGATCTGATCGGGATAGTTGGCAGCTGGTGTACCCGCCCGCGGCGAAAAGGCGAAAACGTGCCCGCCCGCGAAGCTCATCTCCCGCGCGAAGGCCAGGCTCTCCTCAAAATCCTCATCCGTCTCACCCGGAAAGCCTACAATCATATCGGTTGTGATCGCCATCTCCGGCGCGTATCGCCGCGCGTTATTGACCAACAGGCGAAAATTATCCGGGGTAATCTTGCGCGCCATGCGTTTTAGCGTGCGCGCGCAGCCCGACTGCAAGGGCAAATGCAAATGCGCGCACAACCGCGGATTTTGCCACAACCGAAAAAACTCCTCATCCAGGTCCCACGGCTCCAGCGAAGACAGTCTCAGCCGCGCAATGGATGTCTCCTGCAAGATCAATTCAACCAGGTCTTTCAGGTGTTGCTGTTCGGCGAAGTCTTGCCCCCAAGAGCCCAAATGCACCCCCGTCAGCACGGCTTCTTTCGCGCCCCCAGCTGCCGCCGCGCGGACTTCTGCCAACACTTCCTCAGAGGTCACACTGCGCGCAGCTCCGCGCGCGATGCGCGTAACGCAGTACGTGCAGAAGTTATTGCAGCCGTCCTGAACTTTGATAAACGCCCGCGTGCGCCTTCGCCCGCCGGGCAGCGGTTGGCGCGATTCGGGTTCAAACACATGCTCGCGCCCCACCACCAGCGACACTAACTGGTCTTTCTGCAAATTGCTCACCACCCGGCTCACACCCGGCATGGCCGCGGCTTCATCCGGTGAGAGCGTTGCCCAACAGCCGGTTACCACCAGCTGGGCGTTGCCCGCGTGCGTGGCGTGGCGGATGGCCTTGCGCGAATCCGCGGACGCCCTGGCGGTGACTGCGCAGGTATTCACCACCACCAGGTCAGCCTCGCTGACCTCACCGGTAATTTCATAGCCCTCCGCCCGGAATTGAGCGGCAATTTTTTCGATTTCACTCTGGTTCAGCCGGCAGCCGACCGTATCCACAAACACTTTCATGCTTAACCATTAATCCATTTCTGTCTGGCGTTGCGCCTCTATTGTACCGCCAATTTGTGCCGCGTCGGCTCAGGGCTGTAGCGCCTTAAAATCGTCAAAGAAAATCTCCACGCCCCCCTCCTCATACCCCCCGGCAATCAGCCCCACGTCACCCTTGCTGAAATCGGCGTCCTCCGCCACCAACAGAATGGTGTCATTAACAAACAACGCCAATGAAGAGCCCAGGCACACCGCGCGCAGTCGATTTCCCGCCGTTCCCTGCTTAATCAAATCGCTGTACTGCATCGTTTCCCCGCTGATCAGGCTCCGCGCGCCGTCTTTCACTTTGATAATGCCCGCGTAGCCGTCGCTGCTCACCAGCAGTGCGTAGAAATTTTCCGCGTCCTGGTAGCGGCAAACCATGCCAAAATCATTGTTATCGGTCCCGCTCAATTTGACCGCGCTGACGTACAGGTCCACGTCCTGAAATGAACGGTGTGCCCGCGTGATGTAATCCCGGTTGGCGTCTTTCACTCGCAGCAACAGTCCCCCTCCGGTATAAGCCGCAGAGGAAGTTTCCTTTTCCCAGGTGTCCCAACCGCTGCGCGGATCAGAAAAGTCGTCTGCCAGCAGCTCGCCGCCGCGCTCAACCGGCTCTTTGGAGGCCATGCCAAACCCAAGCGGCTGGCAGGCAGCAAGCACGACTCCCAGTATGATAAAAACCCCAATAAGAGCCAGTTTTCGTCGCGTCATCACATCCGGGTTTCCCTTTCTATGGTTTCAAGAGTCTCTCGGCGTTCGCGCGCATGTCCTCCCCCTCTGGCAGCTCCTCGATCACAAGCATCAGGTGATAGGCAGCATCTGCGCGCCGGTTTAACAGCAAGTATAACTGCCCCAGGTGGTAATGTGCAGGCAAATAATCGGCCTGCAGCCGCAGCGCCTGGTGAAAAAACCGCTCCGCGCTGGTGGTATCACCCTGCTTCATCAACAGCCAGCCCATTAAGTCCTGCGATTCGGGGTCTTGTTCATCCAGCAGAATCAAATTGCGCGCCGCCGGGATACCCACAGTCTGAATTCCAACCGAGGTATTCCCCGTGAAGCGCACCAGCGATTTGGCAATCTCGGAGTCGCGCGGAGCGATAGCCACAGCTTGCGTGTAATGCTCCAACGCCGAGCTGATCCGCCCCAGGTCGGCCAGCGTTTCGGCAATTTCCACCTGCCAACGCCCCTCGTAGGGCTGCAGGCGGGCTGCTTCTTGCAGGTATCCCAGCGCGATCTCAGGCTGTCCGGACTGCCGGTAACGCAGCCCCAGCAGCACCTTAATCTCCGCCGAGGTGGGGTTCAACGCCTGCGCCCGCTCAAACGCATCCCAACCATCTCCGCCGGTCTGAAATATCGCTTCACCCAGCAGCGCCCACGCCTCAGCAGACGCCCCCTCCAGCTCCACCGCCTGTTCCAGCAGCCCTCGCGCTGCGTCCCACTCGCCGAATCTGGCCAGCACGCTGGCCAGGCGCATCTTCTGGTAGGCGAGGTCGCGCTCCGCGGGCAGCGCCTGAATGGCTGCCGTCAGCGCGTCAGCCGCCTGCGGTGAGTAACTGCGCCCGGTTTGCAGGCTGTCCAGCAGATTGGCCGGCTCTTCCCCGGCCCCCAGGCGCAGCACCGCCCAGGTGTAGGCCGCTTCCGCGCTTTCAGGGCGCGCCTGCCGCCAGTCCTCCACAAGCTGCAGCGCCTCATCGAAGCGGCCCTCTTCGCGCAGCAGGCCAACCGCCTGCCGAAAAGCGCTCTCAGATGCACGTCCCCGATGAATTTCATCCAACCACAAAGCCAGCGCCTTCTCGCGGTTTCCCAACCTTAAATACGAAGCAGCCAGCGCTTCTTTCCCCCTTGCCGAAAGGAACGTGCTTTTTTCCCAGGCTTCCACAGCCCGCTGGTCATCGCCGGTTTGCGCCCGCAAAAACCCTACCTGCTCCCAAAGTTGGGCGCGCCAGGGTTCACGCGCCAGCGCTTGTTCCAGGCCGTATGCCTGATCCTGTGGGCTGGCGTCGGGCTGCGTCTGCGCGGCGAGGCTCTGCTGAATCGCGACCGGTGTTGGCTGGATTTGCAGCGCCACAAGCAGACAAAGCGGTAAGATAATCCGCGCTGCCAGGGCAAAAGAGATTCGTTCTTGCATCAGGGTAAACCGACCATCCGGTCTCTAGGTGTGTGAATCGAGAATATAGGGCAGCCCGTTGGGAATCCAGCGCCGGTTCACGTTCCCCTTCATCCGAAGAATAATCGTGTGCGGCCGAGCCGGCAGGTTGATCGGAATCCAACCCCGCCCGCTCACGCTCACAATCAACAGGCCTTCTTCATCTCCCATTGCCGCAAAATCCTCGCTGGGCTCCTGGTAATAAGGAATCTCCATTAACACATTCAACTGCTCGCAAAAACGCTTGACACTGGGGACCACCAGCCCCACTTCGCTCACGCGCAGCAGGGAAGTCTGGTTAAACGCTTTCTTGCGCGCACTCTTCACCGCCGCCCCGCGCGCGATTAATTCCACCACGTTACCGCCCGCGTCGGTGAAGTAATAGGCCTTCGCGTTCCAGGCCTGATGCTCGACCAATGTCTTCCCCTGAAACGGCAAAATAGGCACGCGGCTCGCCAGCCATGCACCCGCTTCGTAAATCTGGTTGGGGGGAATTTCAATCGCGAAATGGTAGCTGGAAGCTTGATCGCCCGTGAACTGTTTGAAGGTGAGTTCAGTGGCCCCGATTTGAAAGCTGGTCTGCTCACTTTCAGCGCGCGTGGCCACCAGACCCATAATCTCAGTGTAAAAGGTGGTGATCGCCTGTACATCCCGTGTTTCCAGCGTTAAGGATTCAAACCGCATGCTAATTTACCGTTTCTTCCAAACCGTTCATCACCCGGCTGGCTAAGATTGTTGACCGAACCATCACGATGCTTTCGGATTGCCATATTTCTGCCAGTGCACCTTGCTCTCATCATACTGGGTGCGCGGTTCTTTTTCTTCCGCCGGGTATCCAAAGTACGCCATTCCCATGGGTGTTACGTCTTTGGGCAGGCCTAAAATTTTGGCCACCCCCTGCTCAAACAGGTGAACGGGATGAATACCCACCCAAACGCTGCCCAGGCCCATCTCCACCGCGGCCACCAGCATATTTTCCATCGCCGCGCTGCAATCTTGCACCCAGAACCGTCGCGCGGCAATCGAGTTGGGCTTTCCACACACAATCACCGCGGCCGGCGCGTTAAACCGGGCCAGGATCAACACTCGCTTCAGTTCAGCCAGCACCTGCGCGTCGGTAACGACAACAAACTCCCACGGGCGCGCGTTCGTCGCCGAGGGAGCTGCCATGGCCGCTTTCAGCAGATGCAGCAAATCCGCATCGCTGACCGGCTGCTCTGTAAATTTGCGAATGCTGCGCCGTTTCAAAATCGCTTCAAATGCATTCATTCACGCACCAGCATCCTTTCAGTTGCTCAATTTTACCAGCACTGATCTTCACTATTATATGGCTTTCTATGGCAAAAATTACTTTTCAGGCCCGCCCAACCCTGTTAAAACTCCGCTTGTTAACCAATATTTAACATAATACCGCCACCATTTACGGGAGCGGTATGGGGGGCATATCCTTTTTCTCCGCGATGAAGTCTGCGGTTACTCGGCTTCCACAGCGGCCAACGCAGCCCTCACCACGCTTCGCCACCGGTATTCATCCCGGTTGGGGTCATACCCCTGGCAGGTGATTAACGTCAACCAGGCGCTGTCTTCATGCCGGAGAACAGACAGGTTTTTTGGCGAAACAAAAGCTTCAACCGACTGCACCATGTAGGTATAGCGCATTCCAAAGGCGTGAACGACAATCGTATCGCCCCATTTCAGCCCGCTCAGCCCCACCAGCACACCCGGTTTTCCGTTCGCGTCGTAAACGTGCCCGGTGAGCACGCTGTTGCCTTCCAGCCCAGGGAACGCGCTGCCTTCCAGCCAGCCCAACTGATTCGCCAGCCAGCTTACATCCCAGGTTCCATCTGACGTGGGTACGCCTAACACGGCCGTCTTGACCTTAAGAGCTGGAATTTCCACCCACACCTGGTCCAATTCTGAGTAGGCCTTCAGTGCCGGCTGCGGCCCTGGCTGACTGAGACGATCGGGGGGAAAACCGGTGGAGGGCAGAATTTGCACATCGGTTTCCTCCTGATCGCGGATAAACAGCTCAAACAGGGAAAACTGGACAGAGTTGGCACAAATTTGGTTTGGCTGGCTGCCAGGATAGGTTTGCAGCAATTGCCAGGGGCCGCCAGCGTGCGAAGTTCCGATCACAAACTTCGAAAGGTCACCCCCAACCAGCTCCAATTCCGCCGGACCAACCAGAAAACAAACCGGAATGCCGTCGCCGGTCAATTCGCTGACTGGTTGATTATCGTATTGAATTTCCAGGTCAATGGCCGCGTACAGGCGCACCGAAGTGTTGGGCGGCAGGGCTGGCCCGGCAGTGGGCGCGTTGTTGATGACAACCAGGCTGCCTGAGGGAAAATCGCTGTCATTGGTCTGCGCCACCCACGGGCTGAAGCGGAAGACATCCACCGCGCTGACTGAGGGCGTTCCCGAAGTCGCCGTCACGCGCACATCATAAACGAAATCCGATACATCCACCGGCGGAACACCGCTGAAGGTGCGCGTGTCCGGGTCAAACATCATCCAACCCGGCAGCGCCGATCCGTCTGCCAGGTCTGCGCTGTAGGTAATTGGATCACCGTTGGAGTCAATGAAGGTGTTCTCGGCAAACTGGAAGATCCACGGCTCACCTCGCCGGCCTGCCTGGTCGGGAATGAAATTCGCCACAGACGGAGCTACGTCCTGGTCAATTCCCAAATGAAACACCGTGGAAGCCTCGCCGCCTTTCCCATCCAGCGCGGTCACCCGCACGTTGATCAGGCCAACATCCCCGGCGCCCGGCGTGCCAGAAAAAGTACGGCTGTCCGCGTCAAAGCTCAACCATGAGGGCAGCGCGCCGCCCCCGTCCAGGCTGGCCTGGTAAGCCAATCCATCACCGTCGCGATCGGCGAAAGTGTCCCGTGAAAAAGTGGTACTAAAGGAGAAACCCGCTCGCCCGCTGCTGTTCGGAATGGGGTTCACCACAACCGGGTTATGATTCTCTGGCAAAGCCTGAATAACCAGTTGGTACACATCCGCAACCGACCCGCCATGACCGTCGCTGGCGGTCACGCGCACATCCAGCGTCCCGGCTTGCATCAACGTTCCCGAAAGTGTATTGGTTGCGGGGTCAAAACTTAACCAACCCGGCAGCGCCGTGCCACCCAATAAATCCACCGCAAGGGTCAGCTCGTCTCCATCGGGGTCGCTGAACGTGCCCGCCGGAACGACAAACTCATACACCTCACCCGCATTGCGTTCCTGGTCGGAGAGAGGGCTGTCTACAATGGGAGCGTCATTGGCATTGGCCACCGAAATGCTGAACGAGCCTACCACACTGGCAGCCGGCGATCCGTTGTCTGTGGCTTGAATACAAATAGGGTAATTGGCCTTTTCTTCATAATTCAAAACGACCGCGGTGCGCAGTTCATTCCCGCTGATCGTAAACGCCTCCAGATCGCTGTCTGAGCATGCGCCGCCATCCGTGGTCAGCGCGTAAGTCACCGTCTGACCGGCGTCACTTTCCGTGGTGGAAATCAGTCCAACCAGGCTTCCCGCGGCAAGGTTTTCCGCGACGGTGGTGGAAGAGAGCGCCAGATCCGCAGGCGCTTCATTCACATCTAAAACTTCAATGGTAAAGGGCCGGTCAGTGCTGGTTGCCGGAGATCCGTCATCGCTGACCCGCACGCAAATGGAATAGGACGATTTGCTCTCAAAATTGAACACATTCGCCGATTTCAACCGGTCTCCAGCAATGGTGAACGCGCCGTTATCCACGCCGCTGCACGCGCCGCCCGCATCCACCAGCGAAAAGCCAAGCGTCTGTCCGCTGTCCACATCCGCGGCGCTGAAAACCCCGATCTCTGTTCCGGCAGGCTGATTCTCAGATATCGACGCCGCGGAAAGGCTCAGATCATACGGGGTTTCATTCACATCCAAAACAGAGATGGTGAACTGCCGGTCGAAAGATAAACTGCCGCTGTCCGTACTCCGCACGCAGATGGTATAGCTATTCTTTACTTCGTAATTAAAGGACAGCGTTGTTTTCAGGCTGGCGCCGGTGATGGTGAAAGCCGCGTTATCCGCCCCGCTGCACGCGCCCCCAGGGTTTTCCAAAGTATATGTGTGTGCATCCCCATCATCGGGATCGCTGGTTGAAAGGCTGCCAATTGTGGCGCCAACTGGTTGGTTTTCATTCAAACTGGCTGCCGATAGCGTCAGGTTGGTTGGCGCTTCGTTTACGTCTCCAACGCTAATGGTGAAAGATTGTTCCCGGCTTAACACCGGATCACCGTTATCGGTGGCGCGCACGCAAACCGCATAGCTGCTCTGGACTTCATGGTCAAACACTTCTGAGGAGAATAAATCATCCCCGCTGACCGTAAAAGAACCGTTCCCACTGCCATCACATCCGCTGACCGCATCAGCCAGCACAAATTGGTGCGTTTGACCTTCGTCCGGGTCATTGGCCGAAAGGCTACCAACCAGCGAATTGGCTGCGCTGTTTTCCGCAAGCGAGTCATTGGAAAGCACGATTGCGCTGGCAACCTCATTCACATCTTCCACCTGAATGGAAAACGCCTGGTATACGCTGCCGCCTCCACTGTCCTGACTTTTCACGCAAATTGAATAACTGTTTTTCACCTCATAGTTGAATACCGCGTTAGAGAACAACCCACCCGCGTTGATCGTGAATGAAGCATTATCGCTGCCGGCACATTCTGTGCCCGAAGCGGCCAGCGAGTAGGTAAAGGTTTCGCCCGCATCCGGGTCCGTCGTGGAAAAGATACCCACCGCCGTTCCACTGGCCTGGTTCTCGTCAATCGTGGCAGCCGATAGGCCGATGGCTGTCGGGCTTTCATTGGTGTTGGTGATGGCAATGGTCAATTGCTGGTCCAGGCTCATTGCTGGCGAACCGTTGTCCGTGGAGCGCACGCAAATCGTGTAACTGCTCTTCGTTTCATAATCAAACACCGCCGCCGAGCGCAGTGAACTCCCTGTCAGCGAAAAAGAGGTGTTATCCACTCCGCTGCAAGCCCCGCCCGGGTTCACCAGGGTATAGGTGTGTGTCTGCGCGCCATCCGGGTCGCTGGTGGTCAAACTGCCTACCAGCGTTCCCGCTGCGGCTCCTTCCTGCAGGCTGGCCGGCGTCAGGGTAACGCCAGAAGGCGCGTCATTGCCATTAATGATCGAAACTGTGATCGCCTTTTCGAACCACAGGTTGTGCGAGTCCGTTGTTCTCACCCGCACCTGGTAAGTGCTTTTCGTCTCATAATCCAGCACCGCCGCAGTGATCAGGTTGCTTCCAGAGATAGAGAAAGAAGCGTTATCCTCGCTCCCCGTGCCGGTCACCAGCGAATAGGTGAACGTGTCGCCCGCGTCCAGATCGCTGCTGGATAAGGCGCCTGCCACAGATCCAGCCGCGCTGTTTTCACTCAGGCTGGCTGGCGTAAAGGTAATATTCGTTGGCCGGTTGAAAAACACCGCGCACGAAGTATTGTTCGAATAATCATAATAACCAGGGGTTGTATCGGCTCCCGTGCCTGGCGCTGCCGGGCCGGGGCAGTCTCCGGGGCCAAAACCGCATTTTCCGCTTCCAGCCGCGCCGCCGGTGGCAGTGTTGCCGCTGAACGTAACTCCCGTGTCGATGCACAGTTCGCCGCCATTAAAGATGGCGCTACCCAACCCGGCACCGCCGCCGCCCCCCGCGCCTCCAAAAATGGTCGCGGCAGAACCGCCCGCGCCGCCTGTAACGCTGTTATTGGTCAAGGTGACGTTTTTCAAGCCCAGTGCCCCGCCTTCGGCGATGAACACCGCGTCGCCCAGCGCGCCGCCCCCGCCGCCACCGCTGAAGCCATACTCTTTCGGCCCGGAACCACCGTTTCCTCCGCCAAAGCCGGCCACACCCCCGGCAGCCGTTCCGGAGCTACCCCCGCCGCCGCCGCCAAAACCGCCCGTGCCGCCCTGGTCAGAATCGGCTCCTCCGCCAACGCCGCCGCCGCCGAACTGCGCGCTCACGCCAGAGGCGCCGCCCGCGCCGCCGCCCGCACCGCCGTAGTATCCATCACCTTCAACCGAGTTGCCACCATTTCCCCCGCTGGCCTGGTTATTATTGAAAACCACGTTCGTGGCGGTCACGCCGGCTCCACTGGCAATATAAACCGCACCGCCCAAGCCAGAAACCGTACCGGGCGTCTGGCCTGCCGCGTTGGAACCCTGAATCTTGCCATTGGCGATGGTCAAATTATTCAGGCGCAGCTTGCCCGCCGAAACATAGAAGATTCGCGTGGTCCCTCCCCCACTGATGGTCAGGTTCGCCGTACCCGGCCCATTAAGGGTTACCTCTTTGGTGATCTCAATCTGGCTGGTCAGGGTGATGGTTGCCGGAGTTGTGAGGCTGAAGCTGATCGTGTCTCCGTCAGCCGCGTCGGCAATCGCCTGGCGCAGTGTGCCCGCCCCGCTGTTAGCTGTGGAGGTAACCGTCAGGGTGGCGGCTTGCGCCTCCCCGTTGGGGATCAAGCCAATACTGCCGGCCGCCATCACCACCGCGAGAAGAATTCGCAGTCCATTAAATTGGTAGATCAATCCAAAAAATGAGGGGGGCGCAGCCGGTTTTTTCGCTGCTGCGCGTTGCGGATTGGAGTAAGCCATCGGTAACGCTCCTTGTTGCAAACTTCAAAGAACCAAAATGAGAAACGGCTAATCTATTATATAAATAACTGATCCAGAATAAACTCTTCTTATGGGTCGATTTCGCGTTATTTAACTTTTCAATTCTGTAATTGCATCCATGTCAGGCAGTCATAAAACGAAACGCCCCCGCAGTTTCGCGGGGGCGTTGATCTTTCCACATTTCTGTCAGGCTAAATAATCGACAGCCCGCGCAGCAGAACCAGGATGAGCAGAACGGGGGTTACAAATTTAATGACCACGTAGAAAGCCTTCACAACCCACTCATTCTTCAAGGCGCCAGAATTAGTCAACGCGTCCACAATCCTGTCTTTGCCCCACACCCAACCGGCAAAGAGAGCGATGAACAGACCGCCCACCGGCAGCAGAATATTCGAGGTGGTGTAATCGAACAGATCAAAGAACGTGAAGCCAAAGACTTTCACATCTGCCAGGGTGCTGCTCGAAAGTGCTGCGGTTGAACCGATCAGCGCCAGCAGAACCACGGTGATCACCGTCGCTACCGGGCGCGAGATATGCATCTTCTCATTGATGAATGCCACCGGCACTTCCAACAGGGAAAGCATCGCGCCTGTGGCCGCGATCCCAGCCAGAATGAAGAACAATACCATAAAGATATTGCCCAACGGCATCGAAGCAAACACCGCCGGAATGGTGATGAACAGCAGCGAAGGGCCCGCGTCCACTTCAAAGCCAAACGCGAAGACCGCCGGGAAAATCGCGATGCCCGCAAGCATCGAGACCAGCAGGTCGGCCAGCATCACTTTGGTGGCCGTACCGGGAATATTCTGCTCCTCACGGAAATAAGAACCGTAGGTAATCATCGTGCCCATGCCAGTCGACAGTTTGAAGAAAGCCAGTCCCATCGCCACCAGCACGGTGGTCCAGGTTACTTTGCTGAAGTCGGGCTGCAGCAAGAAGCGCAAACCTTCTCCCGCGCCTTCCAGCGTCAGGCTGCGAATGCCAATCGCCACCAGCAGCAAAAACAGAATGGGCATCAGGCGTTTGGTCGTCGCTTCAATGCCTTTGGATACACCCATCATCAAAATCGCGCCGATCACAACCAGCACAACCCACTGCCACAATAGGGACTGCATCGGATTCGTAATCAGGTCAACGAAAGCCTGCGAAGTGACCGCCGGGTCCGTCGATAAAAACCCGCCAACCACCGATTTATAAATATAAGCGAAAACCCAGCCCGCCACTTCGGTATAAAAAGCCATAATCAAAAAGGCAGCCAATACACCCGCCGCGCCGGCCAGCCACCAGGGTTGTTTCTTGGGGGCCAGTTCGCGCAGCGTTGAAATTGCGTCTTTTCGCGCCTTGCGGCCCAGCATTTGCTCGGTGATCATCACCGGCAAACCCACCAACAGCGTGCTGATTAAATAAACAATGATAAATGCCGCACCGCCATTTTGACCGGTGATCGAAGGGAACTTCCAGATATTCCCCAACCCCACCGCCGAGCCGAGGGTAGCCGCGATGACACCCAGGGCTGTGGTAAAGCCGTCGCGCTGTTTTCCGCCAGACGCGGCAGCATCTTTTGCTTTACCACTTTCCAATTCATGCTCCAATTCCATTGAATACTTCCTCCATTCCTTCCTTTTTTGTTGAGGCAGCCTGCCTGGCTGCCCACTGGCATGACTTTGCCTGAAGAACAGGCAATAAATACACGTGAAAGCTGACGCGATCCCACGCGCCAGCCTGCTCATCCGGCATTATAATCCAAACCTGAACATCCGTGAACATCTCAGTTAATAAATCATTAATAATAATGACTCCCACGAACAGCTAATGGGAGTCATCCTGTCAATTTGCGTCTACCAGTGATCTTACATATTTTCGGGCATCTGGCTGTTGCGGCCTTTGCCCAATTCCACACAGCGCTCATACGCCGCCCAAACCGCCCGAGAAATCGCTGTGCGGAACCCCGCCTTCTCCAGGTAATACAGCGCCGCCGCAGATGTTCCCGCCGGTGAGGTGACTTCATTGCGCAGTTCGGCGGGGTGATGCCGCTTTTTATCAAAATAATTCACCGACCCGCGGATCGTTTGCATCACCAGCTCTTCTGAGATGCGCCGCGAAAAACCCAGGTGAACACCCGCGTCAATCATCGCTTCCATAAATAAGAACACATACGCCGGCCCCGATCCAGAGAGCGCCGTGGCCATATCCAGGTAGCTTTCGTCATCCACATACACTTCTTCTCCCAGCGCCGAAAGCACCATGCGGGCCAGCTCACGCTGCCGGTCATTCACCGCCGCCGAATCGGTCCACACCGTGATTCCTTCGCCAATCTGCGCCGGTGTGTTGGGCATTGCCCGTACTACAGCATCGTGCGCCAACCCTCGGCTGATCATTTCAATCGTCACCCCGGCGACAATGGAGAAAACCAGTGCGTCTTGCGGAATGCAGCCGTGCAGATCGGCCAGCACCTGGTTAATCGTCTGCGGTTTGACGGAAAGGATCACTACACCCGCGCTTTTGACCGCTTCTTTATTGTCATGGATGGAATGAACCCCATATCGTTCGCCAATTTCCTTGCCCCGATCAATCAGCGGACCCGAAGCGTAAATTTGCTTTGGCGTTTTCAACCCGTTGCGCAGCAATCCCGCGATGATCGCCTCGCCCATTGCGCCTGGTCCGATGACTGCGATATTCGGATATTCATTCATCTTCCTTTACCTGCCTTCTTTATAAGAGTTATTCCGCCAGCGGGCAAACATCGCCGTCGAAAGCAGCCTGCCCGCGCTCTTTTCTTCTAATACAACTTCACCTGCGCTGGTCTGCCCTTCCCAGGCCTTCATCATTTCATCCACCGCGTAATGCAGGGTCAGCGCCGAGGCTTTCACCGAATACGCCGTCAGCACCACAAACAACGCCTCTTTCGACATCACCTGCTGACAGGCTGCCAGCAGCTCTGGGATCAGTTTGTAAAACTCCCACACCTCTCCCTTCGGCCCGCGGCCAAACTTCGGCGGATCCAGAATCAACCCCTCATACGCGCTCCCACGCCGCGCTTCACGCTGCACAAATTTCAGCGCATCATCCACCAGCCAGCGCACCGGAAAATGCTCCAAACCGCTTAGGGTCTGATTTTCTTTCGCCCATAAAATCGCCTTGCGCGAGGCGTCCACGTGCGTTACGTCTGCCCCCGCTCTGGCCGCGCTGAGGGTTGCCATGCCAGTGTAACCAAACAGGTTCAACACCCGCACCGGCCGCCGCGCCGCTTTGATCTGATCTTCAACCCAGTCCCACTGGCTGGCCTGCTCCGGGAACAAGCCCAGATGCCGCGATCCGCTCAACTGCGCCCAGCACTTCAATCCCTTATAGTCCACTTGCCAGCGCTCCGGCAGGTTTTTTAACGCCTTCCAGTGCCCGCCGTGCTCCTCACCCGTGCTGATGAAAAGCCCATCCGCCTGTTCCCAGGCTTTTTCGGGCAGGGCTTTTTTCCAAATGGCCTCGGCTTCCGGGCGCGCCAGCACCACCTTACCAAAACGTTCCAGCTTCATTCCATCGCCGCTGTCCAACAGCTCATAAGAGCGCCAATCTGGCGATGCGCAAATTTCAATCACAGGTTTCATTCTTAAATTTAACCATTCTTTTGGGGAACTTGCACTCTATATTGTGGTAAGTATATCAGTTTTCAGGCGAACTGGTTCCGGCCAATTCTTCACCTTCTGAGGATGACAGCGCAAAGCGCTCTATGAACCGGCCTTGACAGATGGGGTTATAATGGGCGGAACAACACTTCAGTTCATAAAGGATTCAACATGCCTGGATATTTCGACAACACCCCCGAACGCCGCTCAACCAACAGCATTAAATGGAAAGCCTACGACAAAGATGTTTTGCCACTATGGGTTGCCGATATGGACTTTCTCTCTCCCCCCGCGGTGATTGAAGCCCTGCGCCAGCGTGTTGAACACGGCATCTTTGGTTACACCTACGAACCCCAGGAACTCCGCGACCTGATCGTTGCCCGCCTGAAAAACCTTTATAACTGGGAAATCAAACCCGAAGATATCGTCTTCCTGCCCGGTGTGATTAATGGCTTCAACCTGGCCTGCCGCATGATCGCCCGCCAGCATCCCAACAGCCAGGTTATCGTCCAGCCGCCCATTTACCCGCCCTTCCTGGTTGCCGCCGAGCATAACGACTTACACCGTCTCGACATCCCCCTTGTGGATACCGGCAGCGGTTATTACGAAATCGACTTTGAGGCTTTTGAACAGGCCATCACTCCCCAGGCAAAGCTCTTCATCCTCTGCAATCCTCACAACCCGGTTGGGCGCGTTTTCACCCGCGCCGAGCTTACCCGCCTGGCCGAGATTTGCGAGCGGCACGATGTCCTTATTTGCTCCGATGAAATCCACTGCGACCTGATCTTCAGCGGCCAGCAGCATATTCCGGTTGCCTCACTCAGCCCCGAGATCGCCAGCCGCACCATCACCCTCATGGCTCCCAGCAAAACCTACAACATCGCCGGTCTCGAAGGCTCCTTCGCCGTCATTTCTGACCCCGAAACGCGCCACGCTTATGAGAAAGCCCGCGCCGGTCTCACCGGGCATATTAATTTATTAGGCGTTACCGCGGCCATTGCCGCCTACCAGGACGGGCAAAGCTGGCTCAGCGAACTTCTCGCCTACCTTGAATCCAACCGCGACTTCCTGGCCAGCTATATTCAGCAAAACCTGCCCGGCATCAGCATGTTCTCACCCGAGGGCACCTACCTGGCATGGATCAACTGCCGCGAGGCGCGCATTCCCGGCAATCCGCAAAGATTCTTCCTGGAAAACGCCCGCGTTGCCATGAACAACGGTGATGACTTTGGGATTGGCGGCCAGGGCTTTGTGCGCCTCAATTTTGGCACCTCGCAGGCCATTTTGCGGGATGCTCTGGAGAGAATGCGAACCGCGTTGTCGCAGCTTGACTAGCTCTGGGCAACACACAAAAGAAAGGAAAACATGCACCCTACCCCTCCTGCCAAAGGGAACGGCTCTGCCAAATCTTGTTTTAAACTGGTCGGCACAGGCAGTCTGCTCCTGGCCCTGCCCTTCCTTATTTACGCAGTCCTTTGGGCAGCCGGCGCGCTCCTCGTCGTAGCAGACCCGCAGAAAAAAGTGGATGCCGCCGTGGCTTTGAGCGGCGGCGAGTTGGACCGCATAAGCGAAGCGGCCCGCCTGTATACCGACCAGACAGTGCGCTGGGTAATCATCACCGACACCGGCGAAGAGCTGCCCCAGCTCGGCTCCGATTACACCACCTTGCTCAAAAACGAAGCCCGAAAATTGGGCGTCCCCGAAGACGCCATCCTCGTCACCGAAAAGCAGGTCGCCAGCACCATTGACGAAGCCGCCGCCGTGCGCCAGCTTCTGCAGAAAAATGACTTCGATTCATGCATCGTCATTACCGATCCCTTCCATACCTTCCGCACCCGCCTCAAATTCCGCCAGGCCTTCGATGAAACCGGGCTTACCGTGCGCGTCCGTCCCGTGCGCGGACACTGGTACCACGCCACCACCTGGATGTTCTCAGCCCGCGGTTGGCAGGCAACCGTTACCGAGTACATCAAAATCTTTGGCTACGCCCTCGGCTTCACCGACAACATTCTCCAATAGCCCGCGCCATTTCCATTTCACTCTGCATAAAAAATGTGGGCAAACACTTGCCCCGTAGCCATTGTCTTCATACAATGAAGGTAGATTTATCCATCATTCAATTCCCCAAGCGAGGCCAGTTCATGAACAACCGCAAATCAGGATCCCCCTCCCCCGCTTACCCGCGTTTTCCCTTCGCGCACACCTTCTCCATCGTCGCCCGCGACCCCGAAACCGGAGAAATGGGCGCGGCGGTTCAATCGCATTGGTTCTCTACCGGATCACTGGTCATATGGGCTGAAGCAGGCGTTGGGGCGGTAGCCACACAAGCCATGGTCGATCCCTCTTACGGCCCCCTGGGATTGGAGTTGATGTTCACCGGAATCTCCGCTCCCACCGCCCTCGCCAACCTGCTCGCGCAAGACGTCCGCAAAGAGATTCGCCAGGTTGCCATGGTCGATGCGCGTGGAAGAGTTGGGGCGCATACCGGCATTCAATGCATTGCTGAAGCCGGGCACGTTACCGGAGACGGTTTTTCTGTTCAAGCCAACATGATGCTCAACAACACTGTCTGGCATGCCATGGCCGAAGCCTTCCGCGCCTCCACCGGCCGCCTTGCAGATCGCATGATCCTCGCCCTGCAGGCCGCCCAGGAAGCTGGCGGTGATATCCGCGGGCAACAAAGCGCTGCCATGATCGTGGTCAAAGCCCAGTCCAGCAGCAAACCCTGGAACGACACCCTCATCGACCTGCGCGTTGAAGACCATCCCCGGCCGATTGAAGAACTGCAGCGGCTGCTCACGGTTCAAGACGCGTATGAATGGATGAATAAGGGCGATGAGTTTATGGCCAGAAATGAGGTCGACAAAGCCTTAAGCGCCTATCAAAAAGCCAACTCCATGGCCCCTCATCTGATTGAGCTGCCCTTCTGGAACGCTGTTACCCTGGCCGATATGGACCGGGTCGAAGAAGCCTTACCGTTATTCGAGCAAGTATTTAACGCGGACCCCAACTGGGCTGAACTATTGAAACGACTGCCCCCTGCCGGGTTGCTCAAAGACGATCCTATCATGCTCGCCCGCATCCTTTCGGTTCTCTCTAAAAACACAAGTTGAAAGGTGACCCATGGAACAGGCTGAAATTCTTCAAATTCAGGAAACATATAAAGAATCGCTGCTCTCGTTCCCGCAAGTTGTAGGTGTTGGCACCGGTTACAAAGTAACCCGCGGCCAGCTCACCGACCGGTTGTGCATTGTCGCTTTGGTAAAGACCAAACTTCCCAAATCTAGCCTTCTCCCCCAGCAAATCATTCCTCGCGAAATTGACGGCGCGGCCACCGACGTGTTGGAAGTCGGCGAGATCCGCGCTTTTCAAAACCGCACCGACATGTGGCGGCCCGCCCCCGGTGGCGTCAGTATCGGACACTTCCGCATCACTGCTGGCACATTGGGCTGTGTGGTGCGTGACCGCCAGACCGGAACCCGTCTGATCCTATCCAACAATCATGTTCTGGCCAACAGCAATTCGGCTGAACTGGGCGACCCCATTTTGCAGCCCGGCCCCGCCGATGGTGGCACCGTGAAAGACCACACCATCGCTGAATTGGCGCGCTTCATCCCCATTCAATTCAATGAAAGCGACAGCACCTGCTCCTTTGCCAACGCCGTTACCGATATTCTGAACGGCTTGGCCGGATTGTTTGGGTCGCATCACCGCCTTACTGCCCGCAAATACGATACGGAAGCGCGCAACCTGGTGGATGCCGCTCTGGCCCGCCCGCTCAATGACGCTGACATTCTCGATACCATCCTGGAAATCGGTGAAATTGACGGCACCCTCGTCCCCGAATTGGGCATGCCGGTGCGGAAATCCGGCCGCACCACCGGGTTCACCACCGGCCAGATCACTGTGGTCAATGCCACCGTGTCTGTCAATTACATGGAAAACCGTATCGCCCGCTTTGAAGAACAGATTGTTACCACCCCCTTCTCACAGGGCGGCGATTCCGGCTCATTGGTAGTGCACGGCGACCAGCCAAAAGCGGTTGGGCTGCTTTTCGCCGGCTCCAACCAGACGACAATTTTTAACCCCATTCAGCACGTTCTGGATTTACTTGAGATAGATTTATGACCGCTCAAACAGACCTGGAAGAGGCTCGCCAGCGCGCCGAAAAAGTCAAACAGCAGTTTGA
Source organism: Ornatilinea apprima (assembly GCF_001306115.1). Taxonomy (GTDB): domain Bacteria; phylum Chloroflexota; class Anaerolineae; order Anaerolineales; family Anaerolineaceae; genus Ornatilinea; species Ornatilinea apprima. The sequence goes on from NZ_LGCL01000019.1 coordinate 92,957, forward strand.
AGACCAACTGATGAGCAAAGCCAATGTGGTCGGCGTTGGCGTCGGTTTCCGGCGCCAACGTTCCACCTGGACGCATGAAATTGCCATTGTTGTCATGGTTTCACAAAAAATCCCCCTTCACCTGCTCCCCGCCAACGACCGCCTGCCCACCGAAATTGACGGTGTGCCGGTAGACGTGCAAGAAGTTGGCAGCTTCCAAATCCAATCCTGATGGACTAACAGGTCAGGTGAAAAACACCGATCACCTTGCCATCCATCTGATTCCACAGTTCTATTGCCGCACCAATGGGCACCATAGTTACGTCGCAGCCTTTGCTCTTGAAGTAATCAATCGCGTCATCAGATAAGCGACACTTGCCAAACTGCCCGCCGCCAAACAGGACTTGTTCCGCCCCTTGTTCGTAGATGAATTCCGCTTCTGCTAGAGAGAGAAGATGGGATGTGCCATAGACAGCCTTGGAAAGATGCTTTCTGCGCCGTTCTATTGAGCCATCCAGCCGGATGATGATATCGTGCGTGTACTGCGTCCCACCCACAACAATTTCACCAAAAGCAGCCGAGTCAATCTTCGGTTTCATACCTCTCCTTCCCGGTTATTGGATTGCAGAAAAAAATAACCTGTTCGTATTCATACTGTACGATACTTTAATTGACAGTACAATAACAACAAGCCTGTCTCAAAACCAGAAAGAGGAGGAGTGATGCCAACATTTAATCCCGTGAAGCCCGGCGAGAAAATTGACCTGTCCAAACTCGATCCCGCGGATTCAAGTTTTTTTGAAGAGGGAAAGAAAGAAGGCAAAAAACAGCTTACCAAGCTCACCGAAAAATTGGAAATCTTGCAAGAATTATTTTACGCGCATGGCAAACACCGGCTGCTGATCGTGCTGCAGGCCATGGATACCGGCGGCAAAGATGGGGTTATCCGCCATGTTTTTGAGGGCGTAAATCCGCAGGGCGTTTCGGTGGCTAACTTTAAAGTGCCCACCCCCGAAGAACTCTCCCACGACTATCTGTGGCGCATCCACAAACAAACACCCTCGGCCGGCGAGATCGTCATCTTCAACCGCAGCCATTATGAAGACGTTCTGGTGGTGCGGGTGAAGAATATGGTCGACAAACACGTCTGGTCGCGCCGCTTTGATCAAATCAATGCCTTTGAAAAAATGCTCAGCGAAGAAGGTACCATCATTCTAAAATTCTTTTTGCACATCAGCAAAGATGAGCAAAAACAGCGCCTCCAGGAACGCCTCGACGACCCCTCCAAACATTGGAAATTCAACCCCGGCGATCTGAAAGACCGCGCGCTGTGGGATGAATACATGCACGCCTATGAGGATGTGCTTAGCCGCACCAGCACCGCCTGGGCACCCTGGTATATCATCCCTTCGGACCGCAAATGGCTGCGCAGTCTCATTATCGCGGACATTCTGGTCAAAACACTCGAAGGCCTCAACATGACCTTGCCAGACCGTACCGAAGAGTTAAGCCATATCACCATCGAATGAATCGGATCACCCGGGCGGCCGCATAAACCGCCCGGTTTTTATACCTCCACCCTAGTCTCCAGGATTGCCCGGTATATAAATAGTCTATTTATGGTTGAAATAATCTAATTTGATTTTAAGTACAAAACCACACAATCGGGTAGAATCATGCCTGCGCCTGCGCGCCTTCTTTTTATGGCTGATTTCACTTTCAATTTACGCTTGTTTTATTGAGTATGGCGCGCATTTTATTGATAATGGAAGTGTTCGTGTTCTACGCGCTTTCTTCCTACCAAAATAACACGACCTGGAATTTACAGTGAAACAACAGTGGAAAACGTTCTTAACCTGGTTAATTCCCCTGACGCTATTATTAGTACTGATCATGGGGGCATTTTCCATTTTACAATCCCAGAATAATCAGCAATTAATCAAGAATGAAGAGCTTAATCTGGTAAAAGCCCAGGTCAGCACCATTCAGAGCGATTTTTCCACCGTCCTGTCAGACCTTCAATTTTTAGCTGAAAGAACGGAAGTGCATTTGCGCCGCCGCCCGGCCATCCCCGAATTTCTCACCGATATGGCTCTTGAGTACCAGTCCTTTGTGCAGTACAAAGGCACATACAGTCAGGTGCGGTACATTAACGAAGAAGGCCGAGAAATTGTTCATATCGCTTTTATCGATGGCAAACCCAAAGTTATCCCCTCCGAAAACCTGCAGGATATGCACGGCCGCTATTTCTTTGCCGAATCGCTCAGTATGGAGCGCGGCCAGGTGTTTATCTCATCATTTGACTTGTATCAGGATAAAGACCCCAACGGCTCCTCCGCTGACCCCGCCATGCGCTTTGGCACCCCCATCTTCGACAAATTTGGGGTGAAACGCGGAGTCATCGTGATGGATTACATTGGAGATTCCTTGCTCAAAGAGCATAACCGCCTTGACCAATCTTCTGGCAGTAATTTGATGCTCGTCGATTCACACGGCTATTGGATCATCAATCCGGAAGAGCATAATCGCTGGGGCGGATCGCTCACCGGCCAGCAGGCATACACCTTTTCCACCAAATACCCTACAGCCTGGGCGCAGATTAAAGAGCAGCCCAACGGTCAAATTTCCACGTCCGATGGTCTGTTTACCTTTCAGCGCATCTATCCCCTCCGCCCTGCCGCCTCGAGCCGTCCTTCCTCAGACGAATCGGCGTCATCAGATGAAGAATTCTATTGGATCTCCATCAGTTTCATCCCCAAAGAGAATTTGACCCAGCGCGCCAGCCTTCCTTTACAGAAATTGGCTTACAGCTTTATCGGCCTTTGGGCAGCGGTGATTTTGTTTTCGGGTATGGTTACGTTCTTCACGAAGGAACGGGAAAGACTGGTGGTGGAACTCAACCAGCTTTCGCGCAGCAACCAGCTCCTGCTCGAATCAGCCGGACAGGGCATCTTTGGAATGGACGCCAGCGGAAAAATTACCTTTGTCAACCCCACGGCTGCATGCCTGCTCCAGCGCGAGCCTGAAGAGCTGATCGGCAAGAACCCACACGAAGTCTTCCATTTCCAATCGCAATTTGGCGATTTGTACAACAATGAACTGTGCAGCATGTGCATTACCCGCCTCGACGGCACGCCAACCTCCGGCGAAAACGAACACTTCTGGAGAAAAGACGGCTCGCGTTTCCCCATTCAATTTAGCAGCAATCCGGTGTGGGACGCCGATTTTATCACCGGGTCCGTGGTGGTTTTTGATGATATCACCGCGCGCAAGCGGGTAGAGGCCGAGCTGCGCGCCGCGAAAGATGAAGCCGAATCGGCCGTTCGCGCCAAGTCCGAATTCCTGGCCACCATGAGCCATGAGATCCGCACGCCCATGAACGGCGTCATCGGCATGACCAGCCTGCTGGCTCAAACTCAGCTCAGCAAAGAGCAGCAGGAATATGTCGACACCATTCGCGTCAGCGGTGAAACTCTGCTCACGCTCATCAACGACATCCTCGACTTCTCCAAAATCGATTCCGGCAAGCTCGACCTGGAAAATCAGCCCTTTGACCTGGTCGCCTGCGTGGAAGAAGTGATTGACCTCCTGGCCCCCAAAGCCAGCTCGAAAGACCTGGAAGTCATCTCGTATATCGAACCCGACGTCCCCCATTTCATCTTTGGCGATGTTACCCGCTTGCGTCAGGTTTTGGTCAACCTCATCTCCAACGCCATTAAATTCACAGACAGCGGTGAGGTCTTCATCTCGGTGGAACAGCTTAAAGACAACCCGGATATGCTCCACTTCTCAGTGCGCGACACCGGCATTGGCATCTCTACCGAACAACGCAAGCGCCTGTTCAAATCCTTCTCCCAGGCCGACAGTTCCACAACCCGCAAATATGGCGGCACGGGGTTGGGCCTTGTCATTTCCCAGCGCCTCACTCACCTCATGGGCGGCAGCATGTGGGTGGAAAGCAATATTGGCGAAGGTTCCATCTTCCACTTCACCATCCACGCCAAAGCCGTCGACCCCAAATCAATGCCCGGCGAATCGATGAAATCGATCCTGCCTGGCAAACACGTTCTCATCGTGGATGATAACCAGACCAATCGCCGCATTCTTGAGCTGCAATGCAAAAACTGGGGTCTCATTCCCACCTCGGTCTCCTCCGCAGAAGAAGCACTCAAACTGGTCGAAAAATCCGTCCACTTTGATATTGGCCTGATCGACATGTCGATGCCGGGCATGGACGGTGTTCAGCTTGCCCATCAAATCCGCATGCGCCTCAAAGACGCTGTCTTCCCGCTGGTGATGATCAGCTCGCTGGGCCGCAATCAAGAAAGCAAAACCATCCCGCTCAATCTCTTTACCACTTTCTTGAGCAAACCAGTGAAACAATCGGTGCTCTACAACGCCATCCTGCAGAGCGTATCCGAAACACACATCCCGGTCCATCACATACACAACACCACTTCCAGCGAACTGGATGCCAACCTGGCAGAGAAGATTCCCCTGCGCATTCTGGTCGCCGAAGACAATCCCGTCAACCAGAAGCTCGCCCAACGGATTTTGGAGAAAATGGGTTATCAATCGGACCTGGTTGCCAACGGGTTGGAGGCCATTGAAGCTGTGCACCGCCAGCACTATGACCTCATCCTCATGGACGTGCAAATGCCCGAAATGGACGGCCTGGACGCCACCCGAGAAATTATCCGCGAGTTTGGCCAGCAACACCGCCCGCGCATCGTCGCCATGACGGCCAACGCCATGCGAGGAGACCGCGAAGCCTGCCTCACCGCCGGCATGGATGACTATATCAGCAAGCCCATCCGCCTCGCCGAATTGCAAGAAATTCTCATCCGCTGGGGAGATCAAAACTTCATCGATACAACCCCTTCAGAAACGCAATCTGCTATGGTCCCTCCCGACGTATTCAACCCCGACACCCTGCAAATGCTGCAAAAGTTGGGTCATTCGGCTTATCAGGAGCTGATTAAGATCTACCTCAGCGAATCCAATCTGCTGGTTGAGCGCATTCACTCCGCTCTGGCCGAACAAGATCTGCTTACCATCAGCCGGTTGGCGCACAATCTCCACGGCTCCAGCATCAATATGGGGCTGGATCAGGTTGCCGGCATCGCCCGCGGCCTGGAAAATGCCGCCGCCCATGCCCAGTCTGCCGATCTCGAATCATTTATCAAGGACCTGGATTTTCACTACCGTAAAGCCGCACAATTCCTCCTGCAGGAAATCGAACCCTCAGGCGCCCCGTCTTCTTCTCTGTCTTTGAATTGACATTTCTCTCTCGCGCCTCTATACTAAAACCATGCTCGCCCGCGTCAACTCCTGCGCCGTCATCGGATTGGAAGGCACCATCATCGAAGTCGAGGTCGACACCAACCCCGGGCTGCCTGTGATGGTCATTGTCGGCCTACCCGATACCGCCGTGCAAGAAAGCCGCGAGCGCGTTCAATCGGCCATTAAAAACGCCGGGCTGGTCTATCCGCGCAAGCGCGTAACCGTCAACCTGGCGCCCGCCTCAGTCCGCAAAGAAGGCCCCTCTTACGACCTTCCCATTGCCCTGGGCGTGCTGGCAGCCACCCAACAAATACCCCTCCCCGCCCTGGAAAATACCCTCGTCATCGGCGAATTATCGCTCGACGGCAGCCTTCGCCATGTGCGCGGCGTGCTGCCCATGGCAGCCATTGCCCGCGAGCAGGGCTTTCAGCGTGTCATCGTCCCCGAAATGGACGCCCGCGAAGCCGCTCTTATTCCTGGGCTCAGCGTCATCCCGGCCGCCTCCCTCGGCGATATCGTCCGCTTTCTCACCAACCAGACCCCCATTGCCCCCTTTCCGCCGGTCGACCTGTCTGAAGTGCCGCCTGGCCTGGTGCAAACCGACTTTTCCGAAATCAAAGGTCAGGAGCACGTCAAGCGCGCCCTCGAAATTGCCGCTGCTGGCGGGCACAACTTATTGATGGTTGGGCCGCCCGGCGCCGGCAAAACCCTGCTAGCCCGCGCCCTGCCAGCCATCTTACCGGGCATGAGCATTGAAGAGGCGCTGGATGTAACCCGCGTCTATTCTGTTGCCGACCAGCTCCCCGGTGACCTGCCGCTCATCCGCACGCGACCTTTCCGCGCCCCCCACCACACCATTTCTCACGCGGGGTTGATCGGCGGCGGCAACTGGCCCCACCCCGGCGAAGTCTCGCTGGCCCACCGCGGCGTGCTCTTTCTCGACGAGCTGCCTGAGTTCAACCGCCGCGTTCTCGAGGTGATGCGCCAGCCGCTGGAGGATAAAGTGGTAACCATCAGTCGCGCCCAGGGATCGCTCACCTTCCCGGCCAGCTTCATGCTCATCGCGGCCATGAACCCCTGCCCGTGCGGCTACTATGGCGACAACCTCAAGCCCTGCACCTGTTCTCCGTCTACCATCACCAAGTACCAGAAGCGCATCTCCGGCCCGCTGCTCGACCGGATTGATATTCACATCACCGTACCCCGTGTGGAATTTGATAAACTCTCCGCCAACCGCCAGAGCGAATCCTCCAGCACCGTTCGCCAGCGCGTAGAGAGTGCCCGCGCCTTGCAAACCCGCCGCTTCGCCGGCAGCGACGGCGTCACCCCCATCTACTGCAACGCCGACATGCGCCCTGCCGAAGTGCGCCAGCACTGCGCCCTCGATGAAACCGGCCAAAACCTCATGCGCACCGCCATGAGCCAGCTCCAGCTTTCTGCCCGCGCCTTTCACCGCGTGCTCAAACTCGCCCGCACCATCGCCGACCTGGCAGCCAGCCCCAGCATCTTACCCCAGCACCTCGCCGAAGCCCTTCAATACCGGCCGCGCCTCGAAGACCAGTAGTCTGCGTAACAAAAAATTCCCAAATTCGTCTACAATAGAGAAACGACAAAAATCCTCACTCATCCGAGAAAATATGAAACCGTTTCGCAAGCATGTTGCCATCGCCATCGATGGTGGCGGAATCCGTGGATTGATTGTTACCAAGGCCCTCGCCGTGCTCGAGGCCGAGTTGGGCCGCCCCTTGCACGAAATCATTGAAATGGCCGTCGGCACCTCCACCGGGTCCATTATCTCTGCCGGTCTGGGCGCGGGTATGAGCGCCAGCCGCATGGTAGAGCTTTACCTGCAAATGGGCAGCACCATCTTTCCCCGCTCCTGGCGCAGCCGCCTCTGGCCGCTTACCCGCTGCCGCTACCCCGCCGAACCGTTGCAGTCCTCCCTTGAGCAAACCTTCGGTGCGTTTCAAATGTCCGACTTTTGGAATCACCGCCCGCCAATTGACGTGGTCATCACCACCTTCGATCTGGTAACCAACCACACCTGTTTTGTCAAACCGTGGAAACCCGAATACGCCAGCTGGCCTGTGGTGAAGGCCGTGCAGGCTTCTTGCACGGTGCCCACCTACTTCCCTGTGGTAGAGAACCGGTACATAGACGGCGGCGTGGGAGCCTATTCCAACCCCTGCTACCTCGCGGCCTATGAAGCGCTGATTTGCCTGGGATGGAATCCTGCCGAGACTACCCTCATCAGCCTGGGCACCGGTCGCGAACCGCGCTCATTCCAAACCCACACAGCCAGGCGCTTTTGGCCCTGGCAGTGGCTTAACCCCATTCTGGGCGCCTTTTTGCAGTCAGCCGACGACCAGCAGGTGCACCTGGTGCAAACCTTTTTTGATCAGATCGATTTTCGCCGTTTTCAGGTTGATCTGCTAACCCCCTTCCCCATGGATGACACTTCCCGTCCCGAAGAGCTTCTGCGCTACGGGGAAACCCTCGGCAGAATGATCCTCGCGGACCAGATCGACGACGCCCAAAAAATCATCCCGCAAAAACTAATTTCCACCGGCAGCCCGCGACCTTAGCGCCGCTAACGGACGGCCAGGATTAATGGAGCAATTGAAACATCACGAAAAGGATCACCGCCGCGCCGCCGAAAACACCAATCAAAGTAAGCCAGAGCGGCCAGTGGTTCTTTTCAGTTTGCATTGGCCGTTCCGGGCGGGCAATCAGCTCGCGCCCGCAATAATAACAAAACGGCGCGCCGCTTGGAATGGGCCTTCCGCAGTATTTGCAAGGTTGGTTGTCGGGCTGTTGTTCATCCATGCCCGCCATTATAGAACAGTTACTTTTTTTATGCGTTAATTACTGAAATTAAACCTGAATTAAATGGCGGCCCCGCAAGCATGGAATATCATTTATGATAAGTTCATTCTTTCTTGCGATCATTACAGGTTCTGAGAGTATAATTATGCGTAGGTATTTTTTCCTATCATTCTTATCGGGTGCGTCATTGGGGGGCTTGTGAGTCTGCACAACCGTACCACCGCTCGTCCGGTCTGGAAATATCTCTTCGCGGCCTTTTGGGTATGGGTCTTTTTTTCATTGACCATAGTCGGTCTCAACCCCGTCCTCGCACAGGATGGCGGCGGGGATGGTGAAGGCCAGGGCGAAGGCGACCGTGTAAAAACCATCGAGCGCGTTTTCACGCAGTATACCTGGCAAATGAGCAATAAAGACGGTAAAGCGGTCTGCCGGGTTGTCATCACGCACGACGGCATACCCACCCGAATGGAAGCCCTCGGCCAGTGCGAAAAAGAACTCTTCCCTGCAACCGCAACCCCAACCGCCATTCAGCCTACAACCACAGCCACACCCGGCGCTTTCGCCACCCCGACCTTGCCGCCTTCCACTGAGCCGGTAGATATTGACGAACTGCTTGAAGACGTCTATTGGACGCTGCTCAAGACCGAAACGATCAAGCGCGTTGAAAAAGTGGTCATTCCGCCCATTATCATCGATCTCCAGGCGCCCAACCAGCCCGTCACCGAGCCCTATGTAACCATCCGCGCCTTCGAGCCCAACCGCGATTACGAGATCACCGGCATTCAGGGCATGGTCGATGGCAATCCATTTTCTTGCAGCCAGGCGGCCTGCGATATCTACCTCTTGCGCGATTCGCAAATCACCTATTGGGCCACTTCCACCTTCGGAGACGAAAGCCCGCACATCTCCGCCACCGTCCGCCTCAGCAAAATTCAAGATTTTTACAGCGTGGCCGTCACCAGCCGCAGCCTGTATTACCGCTATATCGATGTCGGCCTGGACGCCTGGAAAGGCGTCTCGCAGGGCAGCGCTCCTTCGTGGACCTTCCTGCCGCAAAGCCCGGCACAACTCTATATCAATAAAGCGCTGCACCTGCTTGCCTCAAAATTAATCGCCATCGGCATTGTCGACACCCGTGACTGCCCCAACGGCGGCCTGATGTACAATGGCGCGCCCAACGCCTGTGGGATCGAAAAAGCCCAGCTCAACTCCGAAACCTGGCAGAACCGCTTCGACAACGTGATCTGGAATGCTTCCCGCGACACCGGCGTGCCCGCCCGGCTGATCAAGGCTATTGTCGAGCAGGAAACCCAGTTTTGGCCGGAGCGCTCGCGCCCCAATATTTATGACGAATTTGGCCTGGCACAGCTCAACGAACTCGGCGCCGATGTCTCTTTGCGCTGGAATCAGGACCTTTACAAGCGCGTTTGCTCTGCCATTTTTGTCGACTGCCCCGAATATTACGCCAGTCTTTCCACTTTTTCACAGGCCATGGTGCGCGGCGCCTTGCTGCAACTGGTTGATTCCAACTGCCCCACCTGCCAATACGGGATCGACCTTAACAAGGCCGAGGAAAGCATTTACATTCTGGCCGACTCGTTGAAAGCCAATGCCTACCAGACCGGCTATATTTTTACAGAACGCGGCCTGCAAGCATCCTATGAAGACATGTGGCGCTTCACCGTACTCTCTTATCACGCCGGGTATAACTGTCTGGAATATGGTGTCGCCACCTCCTCCCTCTACCAGGAGCCCATTACCTGGCCCAACGTTTCCCGCCATGTATATTGTGAAGGTGCTAGCGAATATGTGGACAGCGTCTGGCAAAAACTGGCCGCTTTCGACCAGTTCCACCCCCCCGCCGTCGAGTCAAACGCCAAAATCTACTTCCCCACACAAACGCCCATGCCCACCGCCACCGCCAACCCCGGCCTGGTCAACGGCGGCATTCATGTCATTCTTTTTGTGGACAAAAACAACAATCTCCGTATGGATGAAGGCGAGCGCGTCTCAGGCGAATCCATTCAGGTGGAGCTGGATGATGGAGAGAAATATTCGGCCAGAACCGAAAATGGAGAAGCGCATTTCTACTTCCAAAATAAACTGGTTGGCCAAACAGGCACCGCCAGCGCCACAAGCCTTTACCAGAGCTTTAACTTCGTCATTCCCAAATCCGGTGAAGTGCTCATCGTCTTCCGCATTCAACCGCCTCCCGTGCCCAACCGGTTACCCTAATTAAGGAGGAAAACTTGTCATGGCTTCTGACAATCCTTCCACTGAAGACGAATGGATCGAAGACAGTAATTCTTCATTTGATATGCTCGACCCGCAGCCGCTGATCGACGACCATGATTCCGATTCCGAAAATCCCTATCAGATTCCAGACGAAGAACCTGCTTTTCGCGCTGGGTTTGAGTGGCAAGAAGAAGACTCTCCCCAGGTCGCCCCGCCAGTTGTGGAGAATCCGCTCAAAAGAGCCTTCAAATCCCTGACCAATCTCTTGTTCAAAGACACAGAAGACATTGGCCGCCAATCCTCCCCCTCAACCCTTTCAATCGAAGAAATAAACTCCACTCCTGACGCAGGTTTTGAGCAACACGCAGAGGATGAAGAAACCCTGGACCGCTTATCGTCTTCAGTCCAGATTCCCGCCAGCAGTTCTGAAACCGATTTCTGGAACATGAAGCGGAAAACCGGCCAGCTGACCCTTGAAGACACACCCCTCGATGATGCTGGCATTCCCATTTCAGAAATGCAGCGCCGGCTCACCGGCGAGCTGCCCGATGTGGAAGATCTGCCCGCGGTATCCTCACAGGCTTCCGACAGCGGTGTTCCCCAGGGTGATGATCTGCGCCAGTTTCTTGCACAATTGGAATCTGAATCTGCGCCTGAGCAGCCCCCATCCCCCCTGCCGGCCAGTCGTTGGGGGCAAATTGAGCCGCCCGCAGCTGTTCCCTTCAGGCAGCCAGAGCCAAATGAAGCAGAAAGCGATGTGGATGACCTTCTCTTTGGAACCGCCCTGCGCTTTGGCAACGTTCCGGATTTTTCCGAAGAGCATGCAGACCTGCATCAGCCATCGGAAGAAGCATCCAATCCTTATGCAGTCGATGATGACCTCACCGATTCAACAGTCTTCTTATCCGATGCCGAAACCATCCCCCCAGAGCCTTTCAAAGAGGATGAACAAGACGATCCCGGAAGCCGGTTGAGAGACCTGCGCTCGCATTTCGGATCAGCAGATTCATCCGAAGAGTCTGCCGAAGATCTTTTTGGTTTCTTCCCCGGTGAACTGCAAAGCCATTCCCCTGTTTTTTCGTTTCTCGAAGAAGAGCCTCAGCCCGCCGATTCCGCGCCAAAAGAAGAGCAAGACGATTATTACCCGCCCTTTGCTGGAGATGAGGACGCCAAAGACAATTTCTTTGATAACATTCGCCGGCGGGCTTTATTTGAACCCGAAGAAGAACCCGCCTCGGTCTTTAATCAATATGTAGAAGATCAACCACCCGGCTTTGCTGAACCCCCGGTAAATGATGAGCCAACTTTATATTTCTACCCAGAACAGGAGGAATCTCCATCACCCCTCGACCTGGAAATGGACACCCGCCAGTTCCTCATGGGGGACCAGACCGCTCACCAGAACACCACCCGCTTCCTTGAAGACCTGGCTGCCGCAGACCGTGAAGACGCGCCGCAAATTCAACCCGAAGAAATTAAGGTTTCTGAAATCAAGCCCAAACATGGGCTGGGTCGCATAGATCTCAACTCGCGCGAGTTTCTCATCGTCGCGGCCAGCCTGGTTGGCATCATCATCATCGCCGTGGCCACAATTTTGTTGACTCGCAATCTTACCCAGATTCGCTTGCCAGTCTTTTCTCTCCCCGCGGCCGCGCAAGCAGATGGCGTGTACCCGGTGGGCATGAAACTGCCTGGCGGTTGGTATTTTGACCTGCAGCCCTCTTATATGGAGAACGGCGAATGGAAACCCCAGGCCGCCGAATGGCTGGAAGGCAGCGCCATCCGCCGCGTTATCGCTGTCCCCTGGAATGCCCAGACCGAAGCTGTTGTTAAGACGTTCACAACTGATGATAAAATCCAGTTGTTCATGAGCAATGAGGACATCTTTGCCTACAGGGTATCCGAGGTAAAACAGGTGCCAGAAGACGACACCAGCGTGCTTACAGCAACCAAGCCTTCCATTGTCATCATTCTTTACCAGCCCAAAGCTCAGCAGCGATGGGTTGTCATCGCCGAGCAGTGATCAATTACGGGAAGATCAAGGAAATCCATTCTTATCGGTTATGTTACCTTTAAGGTACAATAGGAGCAGACGCTTGAAATTTACAGATTAGTGATCAATTTGGTGATCAACGCAGCCGCTTAGAGGATAGCCTTTATGACAGACATGTTGGTCAAGCTTTACCGTTTGCGTTACGACTATGGGTTTATCGAAAAATTGGAAGCAGAGGATATTCGAATTAGCAAACCCGATCATAACCAGGTAAAGCCACTTCTCCAATGGATTAGCGGTAATTTTTGCCAGGAAGCAGCTGAACAAGCCAGCCTGGCTTTTTTGTCATCCCCTGCATGCGGTTTTGTTGCCAGCCAAATAACAACCGATGACCCGCTTGGATACGCTTGTTACGACGCCACCGGCCTGGGATTCTTTGGTCCCATCGGCATTTTGCCTGGCTACCGCGACCGCGGGATCAGTCGCGCCTTGGTTCTCTCTTGCCTTTTCGACATGAAAATGCGCGGTTATGGCTACGCCATCATCGGCAATGTGGGCCCCACACGTTTCTACGAAGACATCATTAAAGAAGTCGCCGTTCCAGATAACAACCCCCATAACACGCTGGGCGACGCGCTTTCTCTCAATTAAATTTTATTTCCCAAAAAATACTGTTTCCAATCCAAATCAGCAATTAGCTGATTATTCTGTTTTTATACTGGTAATTTTATTATAACCATATCGCTTATTGATAAACACCTGCGACCCTTCTATAATACAAACAAGGGAGGATCCGATGAATTTCTTCGCACTCAAAAAAGATAGTAAAGTAGAGCCGCTATGAAAAATCGAAATATTCTGTTTGGCGGTATTTTGGGGATCCTGGCCGGATTATTTGCCGTCTTTATCGTCAATGCACTGGCTTCCAATCCCACAGGGCAGATGAGAGAATTTGTTACCCGTACCCCTACCCTTATCTCCTCGGCCACACAACAATCCGTTGCTGTCATTGCCACATCAGACGGACAGCCGCTTGAATCGGGTGGGCTGATCGCCACGCCACGCTTCTTCCACCCAACCAATACACCAGGGGGTTCTTTGTTTAATCCTACGCCTACACGTTTCAAAACCTTTACCCCCACCTGGCGCCCTGGCAGCACATTAGTGGTCGACAACCTGACTGCCACAGCGCCCATCCCCGTCAGTGGATCTTCAAGCACGCCGGTCAAACCGCCCACCAGCGCGCCCACTTCGCGCCCAACGCAGCCGCCTGCGCCCACCAATCCGCCGCCTACCCAGGCCCCACCTCCCAAGCCAACCCCGGTGCCGACCAAACCCCCCGTCATGCCTACTGCGGTTCCAACGGCACCTCCACCACCACCTCCTCCGCCAGAGCCTACCTCCGAGCCAGAGGGGCCTCCATCTCCGCAGCCCACACCCGAAGGGTAATTGGATCTGGCAGGTCGATGATCACCCGACTAACCCCACTGCAATCGAGATTGCAGTGGCTGTATGTTTTGATAGGGGAACACGAATGATGAAAACTCTATTGTTATATTTCAAGCCTATATTCGCAATCTGGTTAGCGGTTGGTCCTCTGGTCAATCCAATCGGTTACAACCCGCAGCCTACCGCCGGCTGTTTGCTGTGCCTGAAAACCAACAACGCCCCCCTTTTTGCCGCACCCACAGTCCAACCCGATGCCTACACTGCTGGTGAAAATACCCAATTGGTGGTAGATGTTTCCAGCGGGGTGCTCTCCAATGATTCAGATGAAGATGTTGATCCTTTATCCGCCGTCCTGGGAACGGATGTCACCCACGGCGTCCTCAACCTGACCTCTGACGGCTCTTTCACATACGACCCAGACACCGATTTTACGGGAAGTGATTCGTTTACTTATTTTGCGTTTGACGGATTTGATTATTCGGCAGAAACCACAGTGACTATCACTGTGAACGCTACACCATCCGCCGATGCTGACACGTACACCGTCCTTGAAAATGTTACCCTCAATCAATCCGCGCCCGGCGTGCTTTCCAACGACACTGATCCCGAATCAGACTCGCTAACCGCCACACTGGTTGATGATGTGACCCAGGGTTCCCTGACCTTCAATGAAGACGGTTCCTTTTCCTACACTCCCCCGGCCAACACCCATGGATCAGCCACGTTTACCTACTCCGTCACCGACAGCTACAGCACTTCGGACAGCGCGTTGGTAACGCTTAATATCAACGGCGCCCCCGACACAACCGCCGATTCGTACGAAACTGATGAAGACCAGCCGTTAACCGTCAGCGCACCGGGGGTGCTTTCCAATGATACCGATCCGGAATCTGAGCCGCTGACGGCCGTGCTAAATCAGAATGTTCAGCATGGCACACTTAGCCTGAATGCCAATGGCTCGTTCACCTACACCCCTACCAGCGGCTACAGCGGCTCTGACCAGTTCAGTTACTATGCCAATGATGGTCATCAAAACTCCCCCAGCACCACAGTGACCATCACCGTCACCGCCGCCAATGACGCGCTGGTGGCCGTCAATGACGCGTATACCACCGCCGAGGACACCCTGCTCTCCGTCACCGCTCCCGGGGTGCTGACCAATGATACCGATGTGGACGGCAACCCGCTCACCGCCATCCTGGTCGATGACGCTCTTCACGGCACGCTGAGTCTGAATGCCAACGGTTCCTTCACCTACGACCCGGACGACAACTATACCGGCGCGGACTCCTTCACCTACAAGGCCAACGACGGCGCTCTTGACTCTGCCGCCGCCACGGTAACCATCACCGTCACCGCTGCCAACGACGCGCCCGTGGCCGTGAATGATTCCCACTCTACCGCCGAGGACACTCTGCTCTCCGTCGCCGCTCCTGGCGTGCTGTCCAATGACACCGATATTGACGGCAACCCGCTCACTGCCATCCTGGTCGATGACGCTCTTCACGGCACGCTAAGTTTGAATGCCAACGGTTCCTTCACCTACGACCCGGACGACAACTATACCGGCTCGGACTCCTTCACCTACAAGGCCAACGACGGCGCTCTTGACTCCAACACCGCAACAGTGACCATCACCGTCACCGCTGCCAACGACGCGCCCGTGGCGGTCAACGACTCGCATACCACCCCCGAAGACACGCTGCTCTCCGTCGCCGCTCCTGGCGTGCTGTCCAATGACACCGATATTGACGGCAACCCGCTCACCGCCATCCTGGTCGATGACGCTCTTCACGGCACGCTAAGTCTGAATGCCAACGGTTCCTTCACCTACGACCCGGACGACAATTACACCGGCTCGGATTCCTTCACCTACAAGGCCAACGATGGCACGCTTGACTCCAACACCGCAACCGTAACCATCACCGTCACCGCCGCCAACGACGCGCCCGTGGCGGTGAATGACAGCTATTCAACTCCAGAAGACACCACCTTGAATGTGTTGGTTGCCAACAGTATTCTCAAGAATGACAGCGACCCCGACGGCGATGAACTCAGTGCGATTCTGGTCAGCGATGTCTCCAACGGCACGCTAAGTCTGAATGCCAACGGTTCCTTCACCTACGACCCCGACGACAACTACACCGGCTCGGATTCCTTCACCTACAAGGCCAACGATGGCGCTCTTGACTCTGCCGCCGCCACGGTAACCATCACCATCACCGCCGCCAACGACGCGCCCGTGGCCGTGAATGATTCCCACTCTACCGCCGAGGACACGCTGCTCTCCGTCGCCGCTCCTGGCGTGCTGTCCAATGACACCGATCCTGACGGCGACAGCCTTACCGCCATCCTGGTCGATGACGCTCTTCACGGCACGCTGGCCCTAAGCTCGAACGGCTCTTTCACCTACGACCCCGACGACAACTATACCGGCTCGGATTCCTTCACCTACAAGGCCAACGACGGCGCCACTGATTCTGCAAACGCAACTGTTACCATCACCATCACCGCCGCCAACGACGCGCCGGTGGCCGTCAATGACAACTATTCAACTCCAGAAGACACCACCTTGAATGTGCTGGTGGCGAACAGTGTTTTGAAGAACGACACCGATATTGACGGCAACCCGCTTACCGCCATCCTGGTCGATGACGCTCTTCACGGCACGCTAAGTCTGAATGCCAACGGTTCCTTCACCTACGACCCCGACGACAACTACACCGGCTCGGATTCCTTCACCTACAAGGCCAACGATGGCACGCTTGACTCCAACATCGCCACGGTGACCATCACCGTCACTGCCGCCAATGACGCGCCCGTGGCGGTGAATGATTCCCACTCTACCGCCGAGGACACCCTGCTCTCCGTCACCGCTCCCGGGGTGCTGACCAACGACACCGATCCTGACGGCGACAGCCTTACCGCCATCCTGGTCGATGACGCTCTTCACGGTACGCTAAGTCTGAATGCCAACGGTTCCTTCACCTACGACCCGGACGACAATTACACCGGCGCGGACTCCTTCACCTACAAGGCCAACGATGGCACGCTTGACTCCAACATCGCCACGGTGACCATCACCGTCACTGCCGCCAATGACGCGCCCGTGGCGGTGAATGATTCCCACTCTACCGCCGAGGACACGCTGCTCTCCGTCGCCGCTCCTGGCGTGCTGTCCAATGACACCGATATTGACGGCAACCCGCTTACCGCCATCCTGGTCGATGACGCTCTTCACGGCACGCTAAGTCTGAATGCCAACGGTTCCTTCACCTACAACCCCGACGACAATTACACCGGCGCGGACTCCTTCACCTACAAGGCCAACGACGGCGCTCTTGACTCTGCCGCCGCCACGGTGACCATCACCGTCACCGCTGCTAATGACGCGCCGGTGGCCGTCAATGACAGCTATTCAACTCCAGAAGACACCACCTTGAATGTGTTGGTTGCCAACAGTATTTTGAAGAACGACACCGACCCCGACGGCGATGAACTCAGTGCGATTCTGGTCAGCGATGTTTCCAACGGCACGCTGACTCTCAATGCGGACGGTTCCTTCACCTACGACCCGGACGACAACTACACCGGCTCGGATTCCTTCACCTACAAGGCCAACGACGGCACTCTTGACTCTGCCGCCGCCACGGTGACCATCACCGTCACCGCGGCCAATGACGCGCCGGTGGCCGTCAATGACAGCTATTCAACTCCAGAAGACACCACCTTGAATGTGCTGGTGGCGAACAGTGTTTTGAAGAACGACACCGATCCTGACGGCGACAGCCTTACCGCCATCCTGGTCGATGACGCTCTTCACGGTACGCTAAGTCTGAATGCCAACGGTTCCTTCACCTACGACCCCGACGACAACTATACCGGCTCGGATTCCTTCACCTACAAGGCTAACGACGGCGCTCTTGACTCTGCCGCCACCACGGTAACCATCACCGTCACCGCCGCCAACGACGCGCCCGTGGCCGTCAATGACAGCTATTCAACTCCAGAAGACACCACCTTGAATGTGTTGGTTGCCAACAGTATTCTCAAGAATGACAGCGACCCCGACGGCGATGAACTCAGTGCGATTCTGGTCAGCGATGTTTCCAACGGCACGCTGACTCTCAATGCGGACGGTTCCTTCACCTACGACCCGGACGACAATTACACCGGCTCGGATTCCTTCACCTACAAGGCCAACGACGGCACGCTTGACTCCAACACCGCAACAGTGACCATCACCGTCACCGCCGCCAACGACGCGCCCGTGGCCGTCAATGACAGCTATTCAACTCCAGAAGACACCACCCTGAATGTGTTGGTTGCCAACAGTATTTTGAAGAACGACAGCGACCCCGACGGCGATGAACTCAGTGCGATTCTGGTCAGCGATGTTTCCAACGGCACGCTGACTCTCAACGCCAATGGCTCCTTCACCTACGACCCCGACGACAATTACACCGGCTCGGATTCCTTCACCTACAAGGCCAACGACGGCGCTCTTGACTCCACGCCTGCCACGGTAACCATCACCGTCACCGCCGCTAACGACGCACCGGTGGCCGTCAACGACTCGCATACCACCGCCGAGGACACTCTGCTCACCGTCGCCGCTCCCGGGGTGCTGACCAATGACACCGATGTGGACGGCGACCCGCTCACTGCTATCCTGGTCTCGGATGTCTCCAACGGCACGCTGACCCTCAATGCCAACGGCTCCTTCACCTACGACCCGGATGACAACTATAACGGCTCCGACTCCTTCACCTACAAGGCCAACGACGGCGCTCTTGACTCCAACATCGCCACGGTAACCATCACCGTCACCGCCGCCAACGACGCGCCCGTGGCCGTCAATGACAGCTATTCAACTCCAGAAGACACCACCTTGAATGTGTTGGTTGCCAACAGTATTCTCAAGAATGACAGCGACCCCGACGGCGATGAACTCAGTGCGATTCTGGTCGATGACGCTGCGCACGGTACGCTGGCCCTAAGCTCGAACGGCTCTTTCACCTACGACCCCGACGACAATTACACCGGCTCGGATTCCTTCACCTACAAGGCCAACGACGGCGCTCTTGACTCTGCCGCCGCCACGGTGACCATCACCGTCACCGCTGCCAACGACGCGCCCGTGGCCGTCAATGACAGCTATTCAACTCCAGAAGACACCACCTTGAATGTGCTGGTGGCGAACAGTGTTTTGAAGAACGACACCGATCCTGACGGCGACAGCCTCACCGCCATCCTGGTCGATGACGCTGCCCACGGCACGCTGAGTCTGAATGCCAACGGTTCCTTCACCTACGACCCCGACGACAACTATAACGGCTCCGACTCCTTCACCTACAAGGCCAACGACGGCGCTCTTGACTCCAACATCGCCACGGTAACCATCACCGTCACCGCCGCCAATGATGCGCCCGTGGCCGTGAATGATTCCCACTCTACCGCCGAGGACACTCTGCTCTCCGTCGCCGCTCCTGGCGTGCTGTCCAATGACACCGATATTGACGGCAACCCGCTCACTGCCATCCTGGTCGATGACGCTCTTCACGGCACGCTAAGTCTGAATGCCAACGGTTCCTTCACCTACGACCCGGACGACAATTACACCGGCTCGGATTCCTTCACCTACAAGGCCAACGACGGCGCTCTTGACTCTGCCGCCGCCACGGTAACCATTACGGTTACGGCAGTGAATGACGCGCCGGTGGCCGTCAATGATTCGCATTCCACTCCCGAGGACACCCTGCTCTCCGTCGCCGCTCCTGGCGTGCTGTCCAATGACACCGATATTGACGGCAACCCGCTCACTGCCATCCTGGTCTCAAATGTCTCCCACGGCACGCTGACCCTCAATGCGGATGGTTCTTTCACCTACGACCCGGACGACAACTACACCGGCTCGGATTCCTTCACCTACAAGGCCAACGACGGCACCGCTGATTCTACAAACGCAACCGTTACGATCACCACCACAGCGGTAAATGACCCGCCGGCGGCGGTTGACGACAGTTTTACAACAGCGGAAGACTCAGCATTAATCGTCACCGAACCGGGTGTATTACAAAATGATTCGGACATCGATTTAGATCCATTGATGGTTGTACTCGACATCACAACCGCTCACGGCACCCTGGCGCTGGATACAGATGGGTCCTTTATCTACATGCCCGCCAGCGATTACAACGGCACCGACACCTTTACCTATCATGTCAATGACGGCACCGCGAACTCTGCCATCGCCACCGTCACAATTACGATTACTCCGGTGAACGACGCCCCCAAAGCCTACAACGAAGCATTTAGCACCCTGGAAGATACGATCCTTGAGGTTGCCGCGCCAGGCATTCTGACCAATGACACCGACGTAGACGAAAATCCACTTACCGCCATATTGGGGACAACAACTACCAATGGAACACTTACCCTCAATCCGAACGGCAGTTTCACGTATCAACCCAATCTGAATTACACTGGCACCGATTCCTTTACCTACACCGTCAGCGATGGAACGGTCAGCTCTACTACGGCCACAGCCACCATCACCATCACCCCCGTCAACGACGCCCCGGTTGGCGTTGCCGACAGCCATGTCCTGCTTGAAGATAATACGCTCACGGTTGCTGCCCCGGGCATTCTCGGAAATGACACCGATACTGAGGGCAACACCCTCACTGCGATACTCAACCAAAGCGTCAATCACGGCACACTGACCCTCAACGCCAATGGATCATTTAGCTACACACCCACCGCTAATTACAACGGCAGCGATTCTTTCTCATACCGCGCTTATGACGGAGCCTTATACAGCGCCATTACCACGGTGAGCCTTACCATTACCGCGGTCAATGACGCTCCTGTCGCGAGCGCCGATTCGTATGTTGCCAGTCTCGGCAGTGTTCTCACCATAGATGCCCCCGGCGTACTGGATAATGACACCGACGTTGAGAATGACAACCTCACAGCCCGCCTGCTCACTCCTCCCGCCAAAGGCGAACTGGAATTCCATTCTGATGGCTCCTTCGTCTACACTACCGACCCCAACTCCTTCACCCCCGCTACCTTTACCTATGAGGCTTTCGACGGAGATAAGGCCTCCACCAGCACCACGGTCACCATCCAGATCATTTCCGGCGCGGTGATTGGTGTCAATTGGATTCAGCCCACCACCAACTCCCAAGTTTATTCAGCTGAAGATGAACTCATTCAACTCGAGGTTGAAATCACCAACTGCACCAGCGGCTGCAGCGCACGCTTCTTCCGCTGGGACCCGCAAGTGAGCAATTTTGTGGATATCCACATCGACGACACCGCGCCTTACCAGGCCACCATCCATTCCAAAAATATCTCGCCTGGCTGGAATGAATTTGATGTGGTTGCCTTTGATGGTGAAGGACACGCCTCCCAACGCCGCCATATCTGGATCTGGCGAGACTACTGGAATTATATGCCCATGCCCACCATGCAGTAATGTGTTCCCCCATTGCTGCTCGCGGCGGCCGCTATTCTGGCGACCGCCGCGATCTTTTTATGCCAGTTTCTATATTCCACGTAACAGTCCACAAGAAGTTACCGCCATCCGAACATTTGGTTAAAAAACATTCCCATCCCGGCTTTTTCGCATAAAATAACAAATGGACTCTATTTCGCTCTACAGGTTATTTGCAAGGAACAGCCGTGACCAACTCAACCAGCCTCAAGCAAAACATGGACCATTCCAGCGCCTATTCCGACTTTATCCGCGCTCATCGCAAAGCCGGCCTGCAATCGATTCTCTCTTCCCTCACTGGCCGCTCCAATGAGCTGCTTGCTTATAACGAAGTACTCGGCAAGCTGCAAACCCAGGGGCAGGTCGACCGCGGTTTGAAAGAAATCCCCCTGGCGGCGATCATTGGGAGCGTGGGGCGCTATAACGATTTCGACCGCAATTTTCTCCCCCGCCACATCTCCGACCAGAGCCGCTGGTCTAAAGTCAGAATGGCGATGGAATCCATGGAAGGCGTGCCTCCCATTGACGTGTATCAAATTGGCAACGCGTATTTCGTCAAAGACGGCAACCACCGCGTTTCGGTGGCCCGCGAATTGGGGCACGAATTCATTGAGGCGTATGTGGTTGAAGTTAGAACCCGTGTGCCCCTCAACGCCGACACTCGCCCGGATGATCTCATTCTCAAAGCCGAATATGCCTCCTTTCTCGAAAAAACCGGGGTTGATCGTATTGTCCCTGAGACGGACTTCAACGTTACAGTTCCAGGCGGGTATAACCAACTGGCCGAACATATTTCGGTGCATCAATATTTCATGGGTATCGACCTGCAGCGTCCTGTCTCCCTGGAAGAAGCCGTCCGCCACTGGTATGAGACGCTCTACTCTCCCGTAATCGACGTCATTAAAGGGGAAGGCATCCTGCGTGAATTTCCCAACCGCACCGAGACTGACCTTTACCTCTGGCTGACCCAATACCAGGCTGAACTGCAAGAAGAACTTGGCTGGCGGGTTGACCAGCAAAAAGCCGCTCTCACCCTGAAAGAACGCTTTAGCAGCGGCTTTCAGAAAACGCGAAGCCGGATCTGGTCGCGTCTTCGCGCCTGGCTCGTCCCTATGGGTTTCGAAAGCGGCCCGGTGATCGGCGCCTGGCGCAAATCGCAACAAGCCAGGTCACAGGCGCAACCCGTTTTATTCAGAAATATGCTGCTTTCGCTACAAGACAGCCAGCCCGGTTGGCAGGTCTTGGAACAGGCCATTATTTTAGCCCGTAAGGAAAACGCGCAAATCTCCGCTTTACACCTGGTGGAAAATGAAACCCAGGTCAACACCCCGCAAACCCAATCGCTCATCGGGCGGTTTAATCAGCGCATGCATGAAGCCGGTTTGCAAGGCAGCCTGGCAGTTCATCCCGGCACCGCCGCCGCGGTGATCAGTGAGCGCGCGCGTTGGTGCGACATGGTGATCGTCAACCTGGCGCACGCCCCGGGCGGGCTGCCTATTGAAAAGATTCGCTCCGGGTTTCACACTTTGCTGCACAAAGTCGGCCAGCCCATCCTGGCCGTTCCCGGGGTGGCGCTTCCCATGCACAAAGCGCTGCTGGCTTATGATGGCAGCCCTAAAGCCAATGAAGCCCTTTACGTAGCCGCTTACCTGGCGCAAAGATGGAAGCTGGAGCTAACCCTTCTTACCGTCTTCAGCGACGATGCTGGCGCCATCCGCAGCGAAGCTCGCGCCCATCAATACGCCATGGACTATCTCACATCACACCATGTTGCTTTCGTCAACATGCTGTCCGAAGGAGACCCGGCTGAAGGCATTCTCAACACCGCCAGAGATATCCACGCCGATTTAATCATCATGGGGAGTTACGGTTATAACCCATTGTTGGAGGTTTTTCTGGGCAGCGCCATCGACCAGGTCCTGCAGAGCACCGTCTGCCCAGTACTCATCTGCCGATGACCCATCTTATCGAATCAGGCCTGGAGAAAAAACCCTAAAAGATGGATTGAAGAATGGTGTTGAGGCTCAACCCGATGATCAACAAACCAACCATCGCCATCATGACACGCGGCTTTACCACCTGAACCAGCCTCGCTCCCAGCGGCGCGGCCAGCACGCCTCCGGCCGCTAATCCCAGAACCAGATCCCAGCGCAGCTCTTTTAGCAGCGCTACAAAAGTAACGGCCTGGGCAAACGTAACAAAGAACTCGCTGAGATTAACGGTGCCAATTACTTTACGCGGTTCATTTCCGCGCGCGATCATCGTCGTAGTAACGATGGGCCCCCATCCCCCTCCGCCGATGGCATCCATCAACCCCCCAATAAAACCTAAAAACGCCAGGCGCGACTCCTTTTCATGGTGCGGTGTATTGCGAATGGCCCGCAAAACAATTTGTCCGCCCATCAACAACAGATACGCCGAAATGTACGGCTTGATCACCTCGCCATTGAGGTGCGTTAAGATATACGCCCCCAACACCCCGCCCAGCACACCAGGAACCGCCAACCGGATCAACCGCTGGCGGACGACATTCCCCAGTTTCCAGTGTGAATAGCCGGAGATGGCTGTGGTGATCACTTCCGAAAGATGCACACTGGCGCTGGCAGTCGCGGGTAAGATCCCCAGGTTCAGCAAAAAAGAGTTGGCGCTTACCCCGTAAGCCATCCCCAGGCTGCCATCGATCATCTGGGCAATAAACCCGACCAAAATGAATCCGATAACCGTCCAATCCATATCTTTCAGCCTTTACCTTGGTTTCATGCCCACGGATCTGTTGAAGATCAGCTCCCTATTTTCCAAACAGCTCGCGGTTGCGAAAAGGAACCAGCGCCAGAATCACAGCATGCTCATATAGTGCCGTGCGGTCAATCACGTCTTGGGTTAATATGCCAATCGCTCCATTCGACTGTTTGGAGTTGTAACGTTGAAACACCATGTCATCCGCTTTGCCCAATTCCACACCAGAATGCACCAGGTCGCGGATCACCGATGGCAGTTCAAAAGACCCTGACCGGCTCTTGCCAATCCCATCCGGGGATCGAACCACAACCCAGGCAAAGGCGTGCAGGTCATTCTCGTGCTCGTACACACCGCCTTCGATACCAACCCAATAATCCGCGTTAGAGATCAGCTCGCGCGCCCGCTGACTGCGATTCAACGCCCCTTGCAAAGTTTCTTCATCCGTCATCGGCTGGTCGCTGACCCCTGAAGGCACTTCAAGTGTTTGGATCTCGAAGGTCTCTTCCGTAAACATGCGCTGGAAGCCCTGTAAAACGGCTTTGGCCTTCACCGGATTTGCAGATGCCATCACGATTTTCTTCATTTTTCACACCCTGTCACACCAAGATACACAAATTTTACCTGTTTTTGCCTTTATGCAGCCACCCTGCTACACCTTAAAAAACAAATGGCCTCGCCAATCGCGACAGCCATTTGTTTTGGTAAGTATCTTCAAGAATGCGGGGTAAGAAAACTCGCCGGTTACTCCACGCGCAGGCTCTCAATCACCCCATCCAGCGCGTCCAAACCGGGGTTAAAACTTTCATCCGGCTCAGCGCGTAGTTGCTCGCCAATTTCCATCAGGTAGCCCAAAAAATTCTCTTCAAACTCAGCCGTGTATTCAAAATCATCGTAGGGTTCCAAAATCGCGTGCGATTCCGGAAAAACCGCCGAAATGTAATATTTTCCATCAGTGGTAATCCCCTGAAAGGTGTAGATCATCTGCCCATTCTGAATCGGGTAGGTCGCCTGTTGGAACTGCGTCAGGTAGCGCAGCCCATTAACCGAATCCGTGTTGATAAACTCCACTTTGGTGAAAAAGCTCTGTGCCGCGTTGAAAATTGGCAAGAAAGGTAGTCCGTCTGGCCGGCTGGCTCCCAAACTCTGCCAGCTGATCAGGTCCTTAAGCAGCGTTATTTGCGCCGCGGCTCCGGGATTCACCCGTTGGTATTCTTCCAGCGGATAAACATTGATCAGCGGGGTCAAAAAATGGTCTGCCAGGCTGTAATTTTGAAATTCAAAAACCCGGTGGTCCACTTCAATGAGAAAATAAGGGTCGTCCGCGTTGGGTGGCGGCGCGTCATAAATGCTTGCCGCAACATCACTGGCCAGCCATGCCGGGTACTCAAAGTAAACTCCATTCACGTTGTTCACCCGTTTGGTTTCGTCCGCGGTAGGCACCTCAGCCGGAGCGCTGGTGGGCGGCGCTGCTGGTTCCGCCGGAGCTGCTGGAACCGCCATCGCGGTTTGCGTTGCCGCCAGCTGGTCGGCCTGGATCGACAGCTGCGTGGCTTGCAGCGCCAGCTGTGTTTTCTGCAGGTCCACTTCACTGTCGCCAGTATCGGCAGGCGCCAGGCCCGATAGGCTGCAAGCCATCATCACCAGCCCGCATACCAGACCACCAATCATCCATTTCAATGTGTTATGGTTTCTCATCGTCTTATCCTTAATCTCCATATCTGTGATTCGCCTGGGAGGCAATCGCGCATTAACCAGACGGTAATTAAGGAACCTGCGCCTTCCTCCCCTCTTGCTATAATTCTAATCCTGCATCCAATTATTCGCTCTACCTTCAAAATCAAATCCAGGTAGAATATTCATATCGGTTGCCGGTTGTTGAGAAATGAGTTAAAAGATGACCGCTGAAATTCATCCCATTAAAATCATCCAGTCCGCCTTCCCCGGCATACAAGATTCATTGGCGCAAGAATTGGTCGAGGCCGGCAAAGAAATCCAGGTTGCCCCGCAAACGGTCATCTGCCGCGAAGGCGCGGTCGAGAACACTTTCTATATCATCCTCAACGGAGAAGTGCGTGTGACCAAGCTGATCAACGAAGCAGAAAACCGTCTTCTCACCCACCTGCGCCCCGGCGATTTTTTTGGTGAAATGGCCATCATCCACAATGCCCCGCGCGCGGCCACCGTTACCGCTGTTCAACCCACCACCCTGCTGGAAATCAGCAGTCAGGTCTTCTCTGACCTGATTGAGCGTAGCAGCAGCATGTCACTTGCTATGGTTCGCGCGGTCAGCAACCGCCTGCGCGACAATGATGAAATGGCCATCGAAGACCTGCGCCAGAAAACGCGCGAGTTGGCCCACGCCTACCAGCAGTTAGCCGAACAGGAAAAGGCTCGCAGTCAGTTTCTCACCACCATTGCCCACGAGCTGCGCACGCCGCTGATGGCCGCCGCGGGTTTTCTCCAGGTCGTGCGTACCGGGCAGTTGCAGGGTGATTCACTTAATTCCGCTCTTGAGACCATCTCATCCAACCTCCAGCAGATCATGAACCTGACCAACGACATTCTTTTCTTGCAGGAGATGGACCTGATTCTAGCTGAATTTCAGCTCACCGACGTGACCGCGCTTCTGCATACCTGCGTGGAAAAGCTGCGCCTGCCTACCACAAAATCGCCCATCACCATTCACTTCAATCTTCCCACCGGCCTGCCGCGCGTCCCGGCCGACCCCAAAAGCCTGGAGCGCTCACTTTCCGCCGTGCTCGACAATGCGGTTAAGTTCAGCCCCGAGGGTGGCGTGATTGAAATCAGCGCCAGCTTCGACGCGCAGACCCTCTCCATTCAAATCACTGATCACGGGGTCGGCATCCCTGCCGAAGCCCTTCCTCACATTTTTGACCGTTTCTTCCACCTCGATCAGGCTGGCAACCACCTTTTCCGCGGTGTTGGCCTGGGCCTTTCAATTGCCCGCCAGGTGATCGAACAGCATCACGGGAACATCCAGGTGCAAAGTCCTCTCGGCCTGGGCAGCACCTTCACCATCACCCTTCCACGCTGAAGGCGCGTCAACAGCTTCCACCAACAAACAACAATTCTTTCAGCCAGCGCCTGTTGAAGCAGACAATGCCATCCCTGCCTGCGCCGTGCGCGGCAGCACCAACCCGCTAGGGCGCTCTATTCCTTGCTTTCTCCTTACATTTATGAAAAGAAAATGAAACGGCTTGCAATTAACCTTCGATTCGTTTATACTGTGCATAAAAGTGGTAGAAAGTGGGAGAAAGTGGAGCGCCGGATCATTCCGGCGTTTGCCAGTTATACCAGGGGTAGAACTTATGTTCTTAGGTCAATACGAGCATTCCATCGACAGCAAAGGCCGGCTCACCATTCCGGCCCGTTTTCGCGACTTGCTGGAAGATGGCGCTTACATCACGCTGGGGTTCGACAGCAGCTTGATGGTGATGACCTCTGATTATTTTAACCGCATGGTGCAAAAGATCAACGCCATGAACATGGCCGACCCCACCTCCCGCCAGTTCCGCCGCTTCATTTTCTCCAAGGCCGACCACCAGGAGATCGACCGCGCCGGGCGCATTCTCATCCAGCAGTTTCTTCGTGATGCGGTAGGCCTGCAAGACACGGTCATTGTCGTTGGCGTGGGCGAGTATGTTGAAATCTGGACGCCGGAAGCATGGAACCGGCAAAATGAAGCCCTGCTAAATGCCGAAGAGACAGCGGAACGCTTTGCCTCTCTCGACCTTACTGTGAGCCGGCCATGAACGCGCCCATTCCAGGCGATTCGTCGCCGCACTTACCTGTACTTTACCAGGAAGTCATCCAGGCCCTGCAGCCGGTGAACCGTGGACGATATCTCGACGCCACATTGGGGGCAGGCGGACACTCCTGGGGGATACTGACCGCGTCCAGCCCTGCCGGAGAAGTACTCGGACTGGATCTAGACCCCCAGGCGCTGGCCATCGCGAGCCAGCGCTTGTCCGTTTTCGGATCGCGCGCGCATCTGGTTCAGGCATCCTATGTAACTCTGCTCGACCAGATTCACGCCCTGGGCTGGCAGACAGTGGATGGCATTGTCATCGATCTGGGCGTGTCTTCCATGCAGGTGGATACGCCCGAGCGCGGCTTCTCGTTCCTGGCTGACGGCCCGCTGGATATGCGCTTCAGCCCAACCCAGCCCGCCACCGCCGCCGACCTGGTTAACCATCTCTCCGAGCAGGACCTTTCGGAGATCATTTGGAAGTACGGTGAAGAGCGCCATGCCCGGCGTGTGGCGCGCGCCATTGTGGAAAACCGTCCATTTTCCACCACCGCGCAGCTGGCCGCGCTGATCGCCAAAACACTTAAAGGTCAGCACGAACGCATTCACCCGGCCACGCGCACCTTTCAGGCTTTGCGCATCGCCGTGAATCAGGAGCTCCAGGCGCTGGAAGACTTTCTGCCGCGGGCGTTACAGGCACTCCATCCGGGCGGACGCTTGGCGGTCATATCGTTTCATTCGCTGGAAGACCGCATCGTCAAGCAGGTCTTCAAGCGCGAAAGTCAGGACTGCATCTGCCCGCCAGAGCAGATCATCTGTACCTGTGGGCATAAAGCTCAAATCCGACTCATCACCCGCCGTCCGCTGATGGCCGGTGAAGATGAAATTCAGAACAATCCGCGCGCGCGCAGCGCTCGCTTAAGGATCGCAGAGAAGATATAATTGGCACGCTTTTTGCATGTTTTTTGGGTAACTTACCCATATCAATAAAGGCGAAATTAGGAAATGGCTCAACAACTTATCCAGGCATACAAACAGGCTCCCTGGCGCGTCCAAATTCAACGGATCGGCGTCTTTATGCTGATTCTGGTAGTTGCGCTGGTTATTGCGGGCTTGTATTTGTATGTCAGTGCCCAATCGGCGCAGGCTGCCATTGAGCTGCGAAACTTAAAGAACGACATAGCCATTTCTCAGCACAACGCATCAGACCTCTCTACCCAACTGGCCAACATCACCTCGGCTGAAGCCATGCAGCAGCGCGCCTCAGAAATGGGTTTTGTCCCTTACCGCTCCGAAGAAGCCAGCTATCTCATCATCCCTGGCTATTACGGGCGCAAGCCGGCCATTGCCGCCCCGGCACCCGGCCGTCAGCCCCTTCCGCAACCGCTGGTCAAACCCGCCTACTCGCAGTCACTCTGGGACTGGATGACCGAATCCTATCAGATGTGGACGGAACCGCCAGCCATCGGAGGCGTCCAATGAAATACAATTTCAAGGCACGTCTTGCGACGATCAACTTTGTCCTCTTCGTCATGGGAGGTCTGATCATTTTTCAGGTAGGCCGCTTGCAATTTAGCACCAGCGCTGACGCGAACACGCTGCGCACCAGAATCGAAAAAGATTACGGCGAAAGGTCGGAGGTCATCCAACCAGTGCGCGGGCAGATTTACGACCGCTGGGGAAATCTGCTGGCCGGCAACCGCGAAATGTTTGAACTTGGCGTCGACTTGAACCAGGTTCGCCTGGCGCAAAACCAGGACACCATCGCCAACGTCCTGGCGGCTACCTTACAGTTGAAACCGTACGATAAACCGCATGATATTGACTACTACACCAATGCGTTCAATGGTGCGCTGGCAAACGAAAACTCTGTTTACCTGATGCTGGAAAACCAGGTTTCACCAGAGCAAATCAGCCAGATCGAAGCGCTGGTCAAGCAATACAGCAAGAATTACGACTCAAAAAGCAAAACGCCCGGCAAAGATACCCTGGCCGGGCTTACCTGGTCGCCGAAGCTGATGCGCTTCTACCCCGAAGGCGATCTGGCCGGCAATGTGTTGGGCTTTGTGACTGAATTTAACGGTCCCTTCTACGGCGTGGAAGAAAAATACAACGATCTGCTCAGCGGCGTGCCGCTCACCACCACCGTCTCCTATGATCCCAACAAGATCAACAATGAGCAGTCCATCCCGCATGGAGCGGACCTGGTGCTGACCATCGACCGCGATGTCCAGCTGGCCATGGAACAGATCCTTGACCAATCGGTTCAGGATACCGGTTCTGAAGGCGGTGTGATCATTGTGATGGATCCGCGCAACGGCGAAATTTTGGCTATGGCCACAAATCCCCGCCCCAACCTCAATGAATTTCTAACGTTTGTGAATAATAATAAATATTTCAACCCTGCCATCGACAAAACCTACGAGCCGGGTTCGGTCTTTAAGCTCATCACCATGGGCGCCGCGATCGACGTGGGAGCGGTTACCCCCGATACGCCCTATTTCGACCAGGGTTATTACTACAACGGCGGCATTACCATCCGCAACTGGAACGGCGGCGCCTGGTATGACCAGACCATGACCACCTGTATGGTGCACTCGCTCAACGTCTGCCTCGCAGAGATGGCCTTTGAGAAGCTTCAGCAAGATCGTTTCTACGATTATCTCAACCGCTTCCAGTTCAACCGCCGCACCAACATCGACCTGGCCGGTGAAAGCATGCAGCGCCCGCCCCTCCCTGGTGATAATGGCTGGTATCTGGCCACCTTCTTAACCCAGTCTTTCGGACAGGGTATTGCGGTGACTCCCATTCAAATGACCATGGCCGCTTCCTCGCTGGCCAACGATGGAAAAATGATGGCTCCCCGCGTTGTACGCTCCATCATTCAAGATGGTATCCAATACAACACGCAAGAAGTGGTGGCGGGAATGCCGATCAAGCCCGAGACCGCCAAAACGATGACGGAGATGATGGCCGTATCCGTGGAGGACGAAGCCTCCAAAGCCAAATCAGAACACTATCGCATGGCCGGAAAAACTGGCACGGCCTCGGTAGTCATTGATGGCCAGTATTCAGACTCGGTAACGAACACCTCTTTCTTGGGTTGGGGCCCGGTAGATGATCCCCGCATGCTGGTTTATATCTGGCTGGAAAAACCAGAGTCGTCTGAATGGAGCTCCGTGGTCACCGCCCCAGTCTTCAAAGAAGTGGTGGAAAAACTGGGCGTTTTATTAGAAATACCGCCCGATGATATTCGCAAGCAAATTCTGGCGCAGAACTAGGAGCAGCGCGTGATTTTACTGGCCGACTTGATCGAAGCCCTTAGCGGAGTCCGACCGCCCAACGCCCCACTGATGATCAGCGAGGCGGCTGTTGATTCTCGCCAGGTCATTCCCGCAGGGTTGTTCGTGGCCCTGCCCGGCGAGCGGGTAGACGGTCACGACTATGTGGAAGAAGCTTTCCGCAAAGGGGCTTCGGTTGCCCTGGTACAGAAAGACCTTTCCATCCCGTACCCCACCATCACACTGACCCCCGGGCAATTTTCCGCCCAGAATACCATGCCACGCGCTCCCTTCTGCATCCGGGTAGAAAACACCCTCACCGCCCTGCAGAAAATTGCCCAGTTTTGGCGCTCCAAACTGGACCTGCGCGTGATCGGCATCACGGGCAGCGTTGGCAAATCCACCACCAAGGAACTGGTAGCGGGCGTGCTCAGCCAGCGTTACCGCACCCTGAAGAACATCGGCAACCTTAATAACGAGATTGGTCTGCCGCTTACTATTCTGCGCCTCGGCCCAGGCCACCAGCGCGCCGTTTTAGAGATGGGCTTTTACGTTCCCGGCGAAATCGCCCTGCTTTGCGAAATTGCCCGGCCGCATGTGGGCATAGTGACCAACATCGGCGCCGTTCACGCCGAGCGCGCGGGCAGCATCGAAGCCATCGCCCGCGGCAAAAGCGAGCTGGTGCAGGCCCTGCCGCCTGCTCCCGCTGGAACCGCGATCCTCAATTACGACGACGACCTGGTGCGCCCGATGGCCAACCTGACCCACGCCAATATCTTTTTCTACGGTCTCGACCCCAAAGCCGACCTGTGGGCCGACCAGATTGAAAGCCTCGGGCTGGAAGGCATTCGCTTCCGCCTGCACTATCGCAAAGAATCTATCCAGCTCCGCGCCCCGCTGATTGGTCAGCACTCGGTTCACACCGCCCTGCGCGCGGCAGCCGTGGGTCTGGTGGAAGGCCTCAAATGGCAGGAGATCGTCACTGGCCTGCAAAAAGGCCACACCCAACTGCGCCTGGTAACCGTTCGCGCTCAAAACGGCGCGCTGCTGCTGGATGACACCTACAACGCGTCGCCCGAATCCACCCTGGCCGCTCTCAATCTGCTCGGCGAACTGGAAGGCCGCAAAATCGCCGTGCTGGGTGACATGCTCGAACTGGGACAATACGAGGAAAAAGGCCATCACATGGTTGGTGTGCGCGCCGCCGAAGTGTGCGCGGAGCTGATCGCGGTTGGCGAGCGCAGCCAGATGATTGTTGACGGCGCGAAATCGGCCGGCATGCGCCCTTCGCGCATCTCCTGGGTCAGCGACGTTCCCGAAGCCATCGAGCTGCTCAAGAAAAAGCTCAAGGCCAACGATGTGGTCCTACTCAAAGGATCGCATGGGCTGCATATGGAACGCATCACCGCCGCGTTGGAGGCAGACTCATGACCGAAGCATCCCTCTCCCTCGCGCTTAGCACGCTCAGTTTCATGATGGCCGTCATTTGGGGCGGACCGCTCATCCGCATTCTCCGCCACCTGCGCATTGGCAAGCTCATTCGCGTGGAAGGCCCCAACAGCCATATCACCAAGATGGGCACCCCCACCATGGGCGGGCTGATGATTATTGTGCCGGTCGTGTTGCTCACCGGCTTGTTGAACGCCGCTTCACTGATTGGCCTGCGCACCCAGGTGATGGGACAGTCGGTTCTGCTGCCCATGCTTGTTATGGTATTTTACGGTCTGCTCGGTATGATTGACGACTGGGAAGGCGTGCGCGGCCCCCGCCGTGGATTGGGCATGCGCGCCCGTACCAAATTTGCCTTTCAGGCTATCTTCGCTTTCGTTATCGCCATCATTTTGCGCTACGTTCTTCACGTGCCAGAAATGTACTGGCTGGGAGTAAACCGGCCCTTTGAGCTGGGCATCATCTTCCTGCCGATTGCTATGTTCATCATCATCGGCGGCTCCAACGCCATAAACTTCACCGACGGTCTGGATGGCCTTGCCGGGCTGATCTCGGCTACCGCTTTCGCGGCCTACGGCGCCATCGCCCTGCTGCAGGGCCAGGTTTATCTCACCCGGTTCTGCTTCACCCTGGTGGGCGCGCTGTTTGGCTTCCTATGGTTCAATGTTCACCCCGCTGAATTGTTCATGGGTGATACCGGTTCGCTCTCGTTGGGCGCCACCCTGGGCGTCATCGCCCTGATGACCGGACAGTGGCTCTTGCTGCCCATCATCATCATTATCCCGGTCAGCGAAGCCCTCAGTGTCATCATTCAGATTGTCTACTTCAAGCTGACCGGCGGCAAGCGCTTCTTCAAAATGGCACCCCTCCACCACCACTTTGAGCTAACCGGCTGGAGCGAAACCCAGGTTGTGCAGCGCTTCTGGTTGGTCAGCCTGTTATCCGCCATGTTGGGCATCGCCCTCATGTTTGTAAAGGTTTAGCACCCATGCAAAATTGGCAGAATCGCAACGTCATCATACTTGGGGCAGCCCGCCAGGGGCTGGCTCTGGCCCGTTATTTAACGGCTCAGGGCGCGCTCGTTACCATCAGTGACCAGCGTTCTCCCGCGCAGCTTGAACAGGCTCGCCAATCCCTGCAGGGGAAGAATATCCGCTGGGTGTTGGGCGAGCATCCCTTCTCCCTGCTTGAAGATGCTGACCTGCTCTGCCTTTCGGGCGGCATTCCGTTCACCCTGCCCATCGTCATCGAAGCGCAGCGCCGCGGTATTCCGCTCTCCAACGACTCGCAAATCTTCATGCAGGCCGCGCCCTGCCCTGTCATCGGGATTACCGGCTCGGCGGGTAAAACCACCACAACAACCCTGGTTGGGCGCATCCTGCAGGCCGCTTTTATGCCCGAACATACGGTGTGGGTGGGCGGCAACATTGGCCTGCCGCTGATTGATCTGGTGGGCGATATCCAGCCCGCAGACCGGGTTGTTTTGGAGCTTTCCAGCTTCCAGCTCGAGCAGATGACCCTCTCGCCGCAGATCGCCGCCGTGCTCAACATCACCCCCAATCATCTCGACCGGCACGGCACCCTCGAAGCATACACCGCTGCCAAGGCCCGCATTCTGGATTTTCAAACGCCCGATTCCACCGCCGTGCTCAACCGCGAGGATCCCGGCTCCTGGAATTTGCACTCGCGCGTTCGGGGAAGGCTGGTTTCTTTTGGCCTTCAGCGCCCGCAGGAAGCCTTCCAGGGCGCGTATGTGGAAAACGGCTGGTGCTGCCTCTTCGACGGGCAGAAAACCCTGCGTGTGGTTCCGCTGAAAGACATCCAATTGCGCGGCGAGCACAATCGTCTCAACATCCTGGCTGCCTTCGCCATTGCTTTTGCCGCGGGCTGCCCGGTCCAGGCCATGATCGCCGGCCTGCAAGACTTCAAAGGCGTCAAACACCGTCTTGAGTTCGTGCGCGAGTACCGCGGTGCATATTGGTACAACGACTCCATCGCCACCGCCCCCGAGCGCACCATGGCCGCCGTCCGATCCTTTGACGAGCCGCTGCTCCTCTTGCTCGGCGGCCGCGATAAGAACCTGCCCTGGCAGGATCTGGCCCAAATGGCCGTCCGGCGCGTAGACCAGGTGGTGATCTTTGGAGAGGCAGCCCCGCTCATTGAGAAAGCCCTGCGCGACGCGCAAAACGGCGGGAAAAGCCCTCATATCCAGGTCGTTTCACATCTTCACGAAGCGGTACAGGCCGCGGCGAAGGTGGTTACCCCCGGCATGGTGGTGCTTTTCTCCCCCGGCGGCACCAGTTTTGATGAGTTCAAAGATTTTGAAGAACGCGGTGAAAGGTATTGCGAATGGGTGAATCAACTTTCGTAGCATCCCAAGAGACGACGCAGCCGCGCGCGCGACAGCGACCGGTGCATTCTCTGCGCCTGCAGATGGATGTGCCGCTTGTGCTGATTGTGGCCAGCCTTCTGGTGATTGGGCTGCTGGCTGTCTACTCTTCCAGCTGGGAATTCTCCCTGCGCGAGTACGAAGATACCAGCGGTGTATTCCTGCGCCAGGTTGGTTTTGTGCTGCTGGGCTCAGGTGTGGCCGTTGTTTTGAGCATGTTTGACTACCACCTCTACCGCAAGCTGGCCGTCCCCATGATGCTCGCCACCATCGGCCTGCTCGTGCTGGTCATCATCCTCAACCGCAACAATGATGCGGAATACAGCCGCACCCTGTTTGGCGCCAGCGTTCAACCGTCCGAGCTGGCCAAATTGGTCGCCATTATTTACCTGACCGTCTGGCTGGCCTCTAAACAAGCGCAATTGAACAGCTTATCCATCGGTCTGGTGCCCATGATGGTCATCCTCGGTATTACCGCCGCCATTATCATGATCCAGCCCGATTTTTCCGCTGCTATCACCGTCGTCCTGCTTGGCATCACGCTCTTCTTCCTGGCCGGCAGCGACCTGCGGCAAATTATTCTGCTCGTCCTGATTATTGCTCTGATGGGCGTGCTGGTGTATTTCATCAGCGATACCGCCCAGGAGCGCATTAACAACTTTGAAATCGGCCTGAAAACACCCACCGAAGCCGCTTATCACGTCAAGCGCGCTTTTGAAGCCGTCATCAAAGGCGGACTCTTTGGCGTAGGCATTGGACGCGGCACCACCAAGTATATGGGCGGCCTGCCGGTTCCCTGGACAGACAGTATCTTCGCCATCGTCGCTGAAGAAACCGGTCTGATCGGCGCCAGCGTTCTGGTGCTGCTTTTCCTTGCATTTATTTGGCGCGGCACCCTTATCGCAAACCGCGCCCCCGACCTCAGCGGAAAGCTGCTGGCCGGTGGTGTAACCTTTTGGATTGGCTTTGAAGCCATTTTGAATATCGCCGGGCTGCTTAACCTGGCTCCTGTGGCTGGCAACGCGCTGCCGCTGATCAGCGCCGGGGGCTCCAACATGGTGGCAACTCTGGCAGGCATTGGCATTTTATTCAATGTCGCTCGCAGCGACCATCGCAAGCAGACTGATACGGAAGGGAGAAACTATCGTGCGGTTGTTGATCTGCGCGGGCGGAACGGGGGGCGGCGTGTATCCCGCCGCGGCCGTTCTGCAGGCCGCATCAGCCAGTAAAACGCTCCCACTCGAAACGCTGTGGGTTGGCGGTCAGGGCGGCATGGAGGCCGATCTGGTCGCGCGCCTGGGCGTTGCCTACCAGAGCATCCCCGCCGCGGGCGTCCACGGCGTCAGCCTGCTGCGCCTGCCCGGTAACCTGTGGAAGCTCTTCCAGGGCTGGCTGGCTTCCCGCCGCATCCTGCGCGAGTTCAAACCCGATGTGCTTCTGCTCACCGGCGGATACCTGGCCGTGCCAATGGCCATCGCCGCCCGGCGCGTGCCTACCCTTCTCTACGTTCCCGATATCGAACCCGGTCTGGCGCTGAAAACTCTGGCGCGCTTTGCGGACCGGATTGCCGTCACCGCGGAGGACAGCCGCGCGTTCTTCCAACCCTCCGCTCCCATTGTGGAGACTGGCTACCCCACCCGGCCGGAACTGGCCGCCTGGGAGCGCGCCGCCGCCTTGCGGCATCTTGGGCTTTCGGACGACAGCCCGGTCTTGCTCGTCTTCGGCGGCAGCAAAGGCGCCCGCACCATCAACCGCGCCCTGCTCTCCATCCTGGAAGACCTGCTTGCCCGCGTGCAGGTGGTTCACATCAGCGGCTCGCTCGATTGGGAAGAAGTGCAGGCCGCCCGCCAGAATCTGCCCGCTCACCTTCAGCCGCGCTACCATGCCTTCCCCTACCTGCACGAAGACATGGGCGCCGCCCTGGCCAGCGCTGACCTGGTGGTCTCCCGCGCCGGCGCGTCTTCGCTTGGCGAATACCCGCTCTTTGGCCTGCCCGCCATTCTGGTGCCGTACCCGTATGCCTGGCGCTATCAAAAAGTCAACGCCGAATACCTCGCCAGCCGCGGCGCTGCCCTGCTGCTGCGCGATGAGCACATGCCCCAACAGCTGCACGCGCTTATCACTCAACTTCTGGACGATCCCCAGAAACTACAGGCCATGCGTGCCGCCATGCGCTCGCTGGCGCTGCCCAATCCCGCACAAAAAATATCCAGCCTGCTTTCTGAGCTGGCCGGTGAAAAACCCATCTCAGGAGGGGAACATGGTCGGTCTTAATGTCTTATTCTGGTTTTTCATCGTCCTGTTTGCCGTTATCGGTGTGATGCGCGGCTGGGCCAAAGAGCTGCTGGTATTATCATCGGCCATCCTGGGCTTGTTCCTCATCACCATGCTCGAGACCTTTGTGCCCTTCATCAAAAACAATCTGGCGGTCTCTCCCGGTCCGGGCCTTTTTTGGTTGCGCATGATCATCTTCATTGTCCTGGCTTTCTTTGGCTACCAGACGCCCAATATCCCCAAGCTGGCCTCCTCCGGTCGCTTCGTTCGCGAGCGCCTTCAAGACGCCCTGCTTGGTTTCTTTCTCGGCGCGGTGAACGGGTATTTCCTCTTTGGCAGCGTGTGGTACTTCCTGCAAGACGCCGGCTATCCCTACCCCGGTGTGGTATCTGACCCGTCTGGCACCCAGTTTGCCGAGACCGCGGCCTCCCTGATGAAACTTCTCCCGCCCGTCTGGTTGGGTTCACCCGCCATCTACTTTGCCGTGGCGGTGGTATTTGTGTTTATCCTGGTGGTGTTCTTATGATGCATGTGCACCTCATTGGAATCGGTGGCACCGGCCTATCGGCCATTGCCCGCGTCCTGCTGGAGAGCGGTTACCAGGTCAGCGGATCTGACCAGACGCTCTCTGACCTGGCGCAAGATGTGATGCGCCTGGGCGCGCGGGTGTTTGTGGGCCACCACGCCGATAACATCCTCGGCGCGGACTTGGTCGTGCGCTCCTCAGCCATCTCCGATGCCAATGTGGAAGTCGCCGCCGCCCGCGCCGCCGGCATTCCGGTTCTCAAGCGTTCCGAGTTCCTCGGCCGCCTGATCGCCGATCGGGACAGCATCGCCATCGCCGGCACGCACGGCAAAACTACCACCACCGCCATGATCGCCTACCTGCTCACCGCTCTTGGTGAAGACCCCTCTTACATCATTGGCGGCGTGGCCAAAGACCTGCACTCCAACGCCCACGCCGGCCAGGGGCGTGCCTTTGTCATCGAAGCTGACGAGTACGACCGCATGTTCCTGGGCCTGCACCCCGCCGTGATGGTGGTCACCAACCTCGAACACGACCACCCCGACTGCTACCCCACCCTGGCTGAATACCAATCCGCCTTCAGCGAATTTGTCAGCCAGCTCAAGCCCGAAGGCATTTTGCTGGCCTGCGCCGACGACCTGGCCGCCAAGACCATGCTCTTCTCACTTCCCCAGGGCTGTCGCGCCTTCACCTACGGTCTCGACCCCTCCGCCGATTACCAGGCCCGTCAGGTGCGTGTCGACGACGCGGGCGGCATTCAGTTTGATCTGTGGCTCAACGCACCCGGCGGCGAGCGCCAGTTGGTTTCTGCCAGTCTGGCGATCCCTGGCCTGCACAATGTTCGCAACGCAGCGGCAGCGCTGGCCGTCATTCACCAGATGGGCCTGCCCCTCGAAACCGCCGCCTACAAGCTGCAAAGTTTCAGCGGAACCGGCCGCCGCTTTGATATTCTCGGTGAAGCGTTGGGCATTACCCTGATTGACGATTACGCCCACCACCCCACCGAAATCAAAGCCACCCTGGCCGCCGCTCGCGCGCGCTTCAAAAACCGCCGCATTTGGGCCGTCTGGCAGCCGCATACCTTCTCACGCACCCAAACGCTCTTGCAAGATTACCTGACTGCGTTTGGCGACGCCGATCAGGTGATCATCACCGAGATCTACGCCTCGCGCGAAGCCCCATGCGATTTCTCCTCTCAACAGGTCGCGGCGAAGATGAGCCAGCCCACCGCGCGCTACGCCGCCACCCTGCAGGCCGCCAAAGAACTGCTCGTATCCGAGCTGCGGCCCGGTGACGTAGTGATCGTGCTTTCCGCCGGGGACGCCGCTCAAATGAATGCCGATCTGCTCCAGGATCTGCGCCGGAAGGAAGGTTTAGCATGACAAAAACTATCCAAGCGCCCCTCCAGCCCGCTCCCAAGGCAGGGGAAGAAAACGCAAAAGCCCTCTTTCCTCCCCCTGCACAGGCCGCGCCCCGACCTGCCGGTTCACCGGTTAACCCTGAGACGCTCAAACGTCTCATTACGACTCTGAAAACTCTTTAAGGCGAATTGACTGACGTGATGGATGAAACTGTTCTGACCAACCTTAAGCAGCTCTTTGGCTCCCGGCTCAAAGAGAATGCCCCCGTTTCCGCGTTCTGCACCGCGCAGACCGGCGGAAAAGCGGACATCTTGTTGGTCGTTAATTCCGCGACCGAGCTGCGCGAGGCGGCCTTGCGGTTGTGGCAGGCCAACCTGCCCTTCCGCGTGCTCGGCGCCGGTTCCAATGTTCTCATCGCCGACAAGGGATATCGCGGAGCGGTGATTATCAATCGCGCCAAAGCCTACCAGATCCATGCCGAAGCCGATCCTCCTTACCTCTGGGCCGAATCGGGCGCCAATTTGGGCGGGCTGGCCCGCCAGGCCGCCATCCAGGGCCTTTCCGGCCTCGAATGGGCCGCTCCTGTGCCTGGCACATTGGGCGGTGCGGTTTACGGCAACGCTGGCGCGCATGGCGGCGATATGGCTGGCAATTTGGCCCTGGCAGACATCTTGCATCCTTCAGGAGAAATGACGCAGTGGAATGCCAGCCAGATGGCGTATCAATACCGCTCCAGCGCTCTCAAGCGCAGCGCGGAAAAGGCCGTGATCCTTTCCGCGTCTTTGCATCTCTCGCGCTCCACGCGCCAGCAGGTTACCGCGCTGATGACAAAAAATCTGGAACAGCGCCGCCGCACCCAGCCTCCTGGCGCGAGTATGGGCTCCATGTTCAAGAATCCCCCCGGCGACTACGCCGGACGCCTGATCGAAGCCGCGGGTCTCAAAGGCGCGCGCGTGGGCGGTGTGCAAATCAGCCCGCTGCATGCCAATTTCTTTGTCAATACTGGCAGCGCCACCGCTGCCGATATTTACCAGCTTATCCATCAGGCTCGCCAGGCCGTTCAAGAACGCTTCGGCGTCTTGTTGGATTTAGAAATCGAGCTGCTCGGCGATTTTGAAGCAGCTTAACCATAAGGACAGGTAACGATGAAGACGGATCGTAAAATTCATATTGGTGTGCTGTTCGGCGGCCGCTCAGGCGAGCATGAAGTATCCCTCATGTCTGCCCGTTCAGTGCTTTCGGTTCTTGATCCTCAAAAGTATGAGATTATTCGTGTGGGCATCACCCACCAGGGTGAATGGTTTGCCGGTGAGAACGCCCTTGAGGCTCTCCAAAACGGCGATACCAGCGGACTGACCCGCGTTACGCTGCTGCCGCAGCCGGGCCTGAACCAGCTTTATGCCATTGAAGAGCAAGATGGCCGCGCCACTCTACGCCCTTACGCCCCCCTCGATGTGGTCTTCCCCGTCCTCCACGGCACTTTTGGAGAAGACGGAACCCTGCAAGGCCTGCTGGAAATGGCCGACCTGGCCTATGTGGGCGGCGGTGTGCTGGCCTCTTCGGTGGGTATGGACAAAGCCCTCTTCAAAGAGATTTTGCGCTCGCGCGGCATCCGCGTGGTGCCATCGCTCACCTTCACCCGCCGCCAGATCCAGACCGATATCGAAGCGGTGCTCGACCAGGCCGAAACCATCAGCCACTACCCCCTGTTCGTCAAGCCGGTCAACCTGGGTTCGTCCGTAGGGGTGAGCAAATGCCGTGACCGCCGCCAGTTGCGCCTTGGGCTGGAAAACGCCGCCCGCTACGACCGCCGCATACTGGTGGAATTGGGCGTCAACGCTCGCGAGATCGAAGTATCGGTGCTGGGCAACGACCAGCCCATCGCTTCCATCCCTGGTGAAATCCTGCCTGCGGGTGATTTCTACTCCTACGAATCAAAATACATCGATGAACGCTCCGAGCTGGTCATCCCCGCCCCATTGGATGAAATCACCATGGAAGAGATCCGCCGCATCGCCGTGGAAGTCTACCGTGCCATGGATGGCGCGGGCATGGCGCGCATTGATTTCCTGCTCGATCGCGAGACGGGCATTGCCTACGTCAACGAAGCCAATACCATCCCCGGCTTCACCAAGATCAGCATGTACCCCAAACTCTGGGAAGCTTCTGGCCTATCGTATCAAGAACTGGTAGATCAGCTCATCGAACTGGCTTTTGACCGCAAGAAAGACCGCGATCAGACCATTCGGGAATATGGGAGTGCTGCATAATGGCAGAGCGATCTTCGGCCACCACCCGTGCAGACCAGGTGCGCGCGCGGCGTTCCACGCAAAGCAGCCAGCGCGCAACCCAGGCCAAACAGCGCATTCGCTACGCATCCGAGGCCCCTCAGGTCATCGTGCGTGGCAACATTGGCACGCCCGTGGCGCGCCGCGCCAGCACGCACCCGCGCCGAAAAATCGCTATTCCACTGGGCCAGCCCGGCGCCGAGCTGCACATGCCCGCCATCCCCATGGTGAACCCCGGCTGGAAACTGCTCTCGGCACTTATCACAATTGCAATGCTCGCGTTGATCAGCCTTATGTATAATCTTCCTGTCTTTCAAGTTGGCATTCCAGAAGTGGAAGGGGTTTCGCGCATCAGCCCCCTGGATGTTGCCGCCGCCCTCAACTTGCAGGGTCTGCCTGTCTTCACCATCGACCCGCAGACCGTTCAGCAGCAGGTGGAGCGGGCCTTTATTGACCTCAAAGACGTCAAAGTCTCAGTGGCTTTCCCGAATCAGGTGCGCATCACCGCCGTGGAACGCCAGCCCATTATCCGTTGGCACGCCGAAGGATTGGAGTACTGGTCGGATAACGAAGGGGTCCTTCTACCAGTGCGGGGAGATATGGAAAATCTTCTCCTCATTGAGGTCAACGGCGCTCTGCCGGTGGTTAAAGCGGAACCCGTTGCGAAGGAAGAACAAACGCCCGAAATGGCCGCCATCCAGGCGCTGAACCCGGTTCAAGCGCGGCAGGTGCAGCCAGAAGCCACCGAAGCCGCGATTAAGCTGCGAACCTTTCTACCCGCCGAGATCACCAGCCTGGCCTACAGCGAAGCCGACGGCATTGGCTGGACAGACCCCCGCGGATGGCAGGTATTTATCGGTAACAATCTTGAAAACCTGGATGAAAAAATGGCAGTGTATGAGGCCATCGTGAGTCAGCTGCAAGATCAGGGGATCACCCCCGCCATGATTAGCGTGGAATTCATACACGCCCCATTCTACCGCCTGGAGCAATAGCAGTATGGACGAATCTATTGTTGTTGGTATTGATATCGGCACCACCAAGGTCTGTACCCTGGTTGCCAGAATTGAGGGGGAGCGCAACCTGCGCATCCTGGGCGTGGGCATTGCCCCGTCGCAGGGCATTCGCAAAGGCAACATCATCGACCTCGCCGCCGCATCCCAGGCCATTGCCCGATCCGTGGAAAAAGCCCAACGTACCTCCGGCCTCGAAATCACCTCGGCGCTGG
This sequence comes from Ornatilinea apprima, assembly GCF_001306115.1. GTDB lineage: Bacteria > Chloroflexota > Anaerolineae > Anaerolineales > Anaerolineaceae > Ornatilinea > Ornatilinea apprima. Next base: position 135,527 of record NZ_LGCL01000019.1, read on the forward strand.
TCAGCCTGGCCGGGTCGCACGTCTCATCCGTCAACAGCCGCGGCGTCGTGGGCATTTCGGGCCGCGTCATTGACCAGTATGATGTGGACCGCGCCCTGGAATCCGCACAGGCCGTTGCCATCCCCCACAACCGTGAGATTATCCACGTCATCCAGCGCGGCTTCACCGTCGACGGGCAAGACGGCATCCGCATGCCGGTTGGCATGCACGGCTACCGTCTGGAAGTCGAAGCCCACATCATCACCGCGGCTGCCGCCACCGTGGAAAACCTGCGCCAGTGCGTGCAGGCCGCCGGTGTACAGGTTTCTCAGTTTGTGTTGAACCCGCTCGCTTCAGCCGAAGTGGTGCTCACCGAAACCGAGCGCCAGATGGGCTGCGTGGTGGTGGATATCGGCGGCGGAACCACCGATATGGCCATTTATATTGACGGCGACGTGTGGCACACCATGGTTATCGCCATTGGCGGCAACCTGGTTACCTCCGACATTGCCCAGGGGCTGCGCCTGCCCATCTCGCAGGCCGAAGAGGTGAAGAAAGAGCACGCCTTCGCGGTTGAAAGCGCCATCTCAGCCGACGACGTCTTCACCACCCGCCCCTTCGGAGAAGACCAGCCCATCCAGTTCAGCCGGAAAGACCTTGCCATGATCACCGAAGCCCGCCTGGAAGAAATCTTTACCTTTGTCATGCAAGAGATCAAGCGGTCCGGCTACGATGGTCTCCTGCCGGCAGGCATGATCCTTACCGGTGGCTCCAGCCTCATCCCCGGCATTAAAGACCTTGCCAGCCGTGTGATGAACATGCCCACCCGCGTTGCCCGCCCGGAGAATCTCATCGGTCTCGTCGACCAGCTCAACTCTCCGGCCTATTCAACCAGCGTTGGACTGCTCTACTGGGCCATGTTTCTCAATGAAACCGCCCCCAAAACACACCGCAAACCCGGTCCGCAGATCAATGTGAACTGGGATACGATCAAAAACATATTTAAGAACTTGCTGCCGTAAACAGAGGTATCCACCTGGATTAAATTTCTGCCAACCAAGGCATTCACAAAACTGTGTCAGTCATTTAGCGGAGGAACAAAATGGAACAACTCAACCAATCATTCTCAGAATCGTTTGCCCGTATCAAAGTTGTGGGCGTCGGAGGCGGCGGCTGTAATGCAGTCAATCGCATGATTGCAGAAGGGCTGCAGGGAATCGAGTTCATCGCCGTCAACACCGATGCGCAGGCGCTGCTCATGTCTCAGGCCAAGACGCGCGTTCGCATCGGAGATAAAGTAACCCGTGGTTTGGGCGCGGGCGGCAACCCCGATAATGGTAAAAAAGCGGCCGAAGAATCCGCGGATGAGCTGTACGAAGTCCTCAAAGGCTCTGATATGGTCTTCATCACCGCGGGTTTGGGCGGCGGCACCGGCACCGGCGCGGCCCCCATTATCGCCCAGATCTCCAAAGAGATCGGCGCGCTGACCATTGGCGTAGTTACGCGGCCCTTTACCTTTGAAGGCTCCAAACGCCAGACATCCGCCGAGAACGGCATCGCCAACCTCAAAGAAAAGGCCGATACCCTCATCGTCATCCCCAATGACCGTCTGCTCCAGATTGTGGACAAGCGCGCCAGCCTCAACGAAGCTTTCCATGTAGCCGACGACGTTCTGCGCCAGGGCATTCAAGGCATCTCCGAACTGATCACCGTCCCCGGGCTCATCAACCTCGACTTCGCCGACGTCCGCACCATCATGTCCGAAGGCGGCGCGGCCCTGATGGCGGTTGGCAAAGCCTCTGGCGAAGACCGCGCCCGGGTTGCCGCGGAAATGGCCATTTCCAGCCAGCTCCTCGACATTACCATTGATGGCGCGCGCGGAATCCTCTTCAATGTTACCGGCGGCGAAGGCCTGACCCTCTTCGAGGTCAACACGGCTGCCGCCATCATCAAAGAGACCGCCCACCCCGATGTCAACCTCATCTTTGGCGCTGTGGTTGATCCGACCATGGGTGATGAAATCCGCGTAACCGTTATTGCCACGGGTTTTGACCACACCGGCGGCGTGCGCCCGATCTCCACTCCTCGCACCATGCGCACAGAGCAATCTGCACCTCGCCGGCCAACCATGCAAGACCACGTCGACCCCATTGATCAGCGCAGCCCGGCCCCGGCAGAGTTTGCGCCGCGCGTCCTCAATACCGAAAACCTCGATATTCCGGCCTTCTTGCGAAATCGGAACGGACGGTGATCGGACGCGGGTAACATCCATATCCATCTTCCAGGCGGCTTGATATCTGGCTGGCCTGGAATAAGACCCTGCCGCAACGCAGCCTCACCGCGCTGGTCTTTATTCCTGCCTGGATCCACTCCCTTCCCCCTCCGCGGGGTGGCTTCATACCGCTTGCCAGTTATTCTCAATCTGCCCTGACACAGAAAGAAACCAGGTTCCCGCTAAGAACCTGGTTTCAATTTAATCTCGTTGTTTTGCGATGCGCGCGCCCCCCTTAAGCTTCGCTGCGCTCTCTCTCTTGGCTGATGCGCTTTTGCACCTGCCGCCAGGCCACCGAAGGGTGTGTGGGCGCCACCTTGCGGTGCGACTCTTTGCTCAGGCGAAAAGCGGCGTCTTCCAGCAGCCCCGACACATCCGGGTTAGTTCCACCGTAGAGCAGCGGCTTGCCAATATTAATGGCGCGGATAAAGTCTTGCGACGCAAAGGGAATTTCCAGACGGATCTTGACATTCAGGGCATCTTCAATTTTGCGTGCCGTCAACCCCGTAGATTCGGCCACATGGTTTAGCACCAGTTGAATTTTGTCCATCTTGTAGCCAAGTTTGTCATACGTGTCCAGCGCCACCGCCGCCCCACGAATGGAAGCCATCTCCGGCGCCAGTACCAGCAGAATGGTATCCACCGCGTCCAGCATGTGAATACTTGTCTCGCTGAAATCGTGCGGAATATCAATCACCATGTACTCATATTTGGTGCGCAGAATGTTAATCGCCGAACGCAGCGTGTCGTTTGGCACCATCTCTGCTTCGGCTGGCCGCGCCGGGCCGGTGATGAAATGCAGGCCGTGCTTGTGCGCCCCAATAATCGACTTAAGCGCCTCAATATCCAGGTCGGCTGGTGAAATTTGCGCCAGGTCGGCCCAGGTTCGCTTCATCGGCGCGTTGAGCATCAGCGCCACCGAACCGGCCGTCATCACCGAATCGACGATCAGCGTTGGCTTCTGCCAGATCTCCCAAAAGGCAATCGCCAGGTTCACTGCGATGCTGCTGCAGCCCACCCCGCCGCGCAGGCTGTGCACGCCAATCAAGCGCGCCTGTTCAATTTTAACCTTCTCTACATCTTTTACATTTCTCAGCAGGTCGGCCCGGCGCAGCAGCACGGTCATGCGCGCCACCAGCTCTTCCGGGTCAAACGGCTTGCTCATATAATCGTCCGACCCCGATTCAAAGGCGCTCAGTTTATCTCCCAACTCCGAACGGCTCGTCAGCACCAAAATGGGTGTCAGCGTGAAGCGCGGATTTTTTCGCAGCTGCCGCGCCACTTCATAGCCGCTCATGCCTGGCATCATCACGTCCGTGATCACCACGTCCGGTTCCAGCGCCGAGGCTGCGTTTAAGCCTTGCATTCCATCCAGAGCAAAGTAGACCTCATACCCCAGCGGCCGCAGGGCGTGGTCAATCATTTGGTGGTAAATGGGCTCATCATCAATAACCAGAATGCGGGCCATAGGGCTTCTCCTCAGATAATTTGAATCGATACAGCTGTCTGCCGGTAAAAAGAGTGCTGGCAGTAATGCGAATTACGTCCTTTCCTGGATTTCGCTTTCCCCGGCCAGGCGGGCGTAGTATTCTTCCAATCGCTTTGCTTCTTCTTTTATACCATTAATCGTCTTGCCAATGGCGGAATACTCTTTTTCACGAGAATTGATTTCTAACTGGACCGCCAGTTCAGCCAGATCGTCGGCATTAAAGTTTCTCGCCACACCTTTCAGATTGTGCGCCTGCAAGCGCAGCGTTTCAAAATCTTCCACCCGTAGCGATTCACGCATCTCGGTCAGCTTATCGGGCAGCGAATGAAGAAAATCTCCCAACAGACGGGTGTAAAACTGGCGGTCATTGCTGAAGCGCGGCATGGCTTTCTCCAGGTTCACCGGCGCGTTGGGGTAATGCGGCACGCCGTCTCCTCCCAATTCACCTATGAAGATTTCACCATCCGCGGTCCGCTCTGCTTGACGCAGCTTATCCAGCCCTACCCAGCGGTCAATCACATCCACCACATAGTCCGGGTCCAGCGGTTTGGAAACATAATCGTCCATGCCCACTTCCAGACAGCGTTCCTGGTCTCCTTTCATCGCGTGGGCAGTCATTGCCACAATCGGAACGTGCCTCTCGCCCGCTTCCAACCTGCGAATTTCACGTGTCGCGTCAAAGCCGTTCATTTCCGGCATTTGCACGTCCATCAGAATCAAATGATAATCACCATCTTTCCACGCCGTCACCGCCTGCCAGCCGTTCTCCACCGCATCAATCGTATAACCGCGTTTGGTCAGTAAAGCCACTGTCATCTCGCGGTTAATTTCATTGTCCTCGGCCAGCAGCAGTTTCACTTGCTTTCTGGCCCGCATCGAAGCGCCTTGCAGCGACTTCATCACCTCCGGGTAACGTGTGGCCCGCTTGGGTTTTTTCCCTAAAATCTCGCCAATCACCTCAAACAAGTCATTTTGCTTGACCGGCTTCATCAGGTACCCATCGCACAGGCCGCTTTCTTCCATTTGCGCCGCGTGGGGTTGTCGTCCAATAGACGTCAACAGCAGCACTTTCATGCCCTCCAACAGCGGCTCGTCTGGGAAGGTTTGCAACACTTTTTCCACTTCCGCGTCCAGCATGCACAGCTCCATAATGACCAATTCAAACGGCAGATGGTCAATGCTGGCTTCTTTCAGCACGCTGAGCACTTCCTCCGCTTGCGAAACACAGGTAACCTGGCAGCCAAAACTTTCCAACATTTTACCGTACGCATCGCGGTTGGCCGCGCTGTGATCCATCAGCAGAATATTCAAACCGCGCAAGAACATTGGCATCGTATCCGAGCGGTTGGTTACCGAAGCTGAACGCTCCATTTCGCAGGTGAACCAGAACGTGCTGCCCTTTCCCACCTGGCTGATAACCCCCAACTCCCCGCCCATTGCCTCGGCCAGCTGCCTGGAGATGGTCAACCCCAGACCAGTGCCGCCATACTTACGAGACGTGGAGCCATCCGCCTGAGTAAAGCGGTCAAAAATGGCCGTCTGCCGCTCAGGGGTGATTCCAATTCCGGTGTCTTTCACCTCAACCCGCAGAATCACCTGCTTGCGGTGCATTTTCTCGGTGGTGACCAGCACGCTCACATCTCCCTCTTCGGTGAACTTGATCGCGTTCCCCACCAGGTTCATCAGAATTTGGCGCAGGCGGCTGGGGTCGCCGCGCAGCATCATCGGCACTTCCTGAGTAATGCGTGCCGACAGTTCCAACCCCTTGCTTTCCGCTTTCAGGGCCAGCACCTGCGCCACGCCCTCAACCACACTGCGCAGGTCAAAATCTATCGATTCCAGATGCAGCTGCCCGGCCTCAATCTTTGAAAAATCGAGAATATCATTCAAAACATTCAACAACGCGTCTGAGCTTTCACACGCTCCGCGTAGAAAACTGGACTGCTCATCCGTCAGGTCCGTTTCCAGCATCAGCTTAATCATGCCAATGATGCCGCTCAACGGCGTGCGAATCTCATGGCTCATATTCGCCAGGAACTCGCTTTTGGCCCGGTCGGCTTCCTCTGCTCGCTGCCGTGCCTTCACCAGCTCGGTGATATCGTGATACATAAACAGCGCGCCCACAATCTCATCCTGCAAAATCACTGGCACGCCAAACACTTCCACATCCGCTTCGCTGCCATCTTTGCGCTTTCGACGGTCAATGAACTGCACCGAATTCCCCTCCAGCACTTGCTGGCTGTAGGTGTGCGCGCTGTCAATATCATTGGGCAGCGCCAGAAGCCGGTCTTGATCGTACCCCAGCACCTCTCCCCGCGAGTAGCCAAACAGGCTTTCAAAAGCCGGGTTATACGACAAAATCTTTTGTTCCATATCCAGCGTAACAATGGCTACCGGGCTATTGTTCACAATCGCTTCCAGGTAGCGCTTTTGCTGGGTAATGATCGTTTCGGCGTTTTTCCGCGCTGAAATATCACGGATGATGAAAATGGTGCCGTGCGGCTCATCCTGCAACTGCACCGGGTATTGGTTGATATCAAACCAGCCTTGCATGCCAGGAATCTGCGTTTCCCCCTCCAGCTTGAGCAGATTTCTGTTTTTATTGCGGGTTTGCTTCAGGAGCACCTGGTCGATTTTGCGGTGGATGATCTGGTCGTAGGTCGTAGCCAGCCAGATGATCGCCGCCTGATTGCAGCGAATGATCTGGCCGGTCGAATCGGTGACCAGAATGGCATCCTGGACCGCGTCAAAGGTGGCTTCCCATTCGCGCTTTCCCCGGCTGATCACCGCTTGAAGATCGTTGCGCGTGCGGTTTTCCTCACGCAGCGCCTCATTTTCGGTTTTCAGCTTTTCAAGCAGCCAGGTCCGCTCCGCGTCGCGCTTTTCTTCCTGAAAACCAACCAGACCAAAAGTCAGCCCCAGCACCACCGGCAGCAGGCCAATGGCGTAATAATATAACGGATTCAATTGCAAGAATTGGGTTCCGGCTGGCACGCCAGGTTCTTGCCGAGCGGCAATTGCCAGCAGCAACACCAGGCCAGAAAGAACAATTCCCAGCAAGAGGCCAGAAATTCCATATCGAAATGTTTTACCCGAAAACCAGTGCCGGTATCTGTTGAACATATCGCCTCCCCCTGACTTGTCAACCCTTAATCCAAAACCGATAGAAATGCTCCATCCATCCAAGTCAGGGAACAATCGCCTGTGCGCCCTGTGAAGTTTCTGGCCGTGTTTCTAGCCTTTCCTAATTATACAAGCAAATCAACAGGATAATTATCGATGCAAGAAAAAAATGTGGATCTCATAAATAATCAAGAGACCTGCGGATCCGTTTGTCCTATCTGTTGCGTGGGTGCCATCCAGCTTTCAATCCACTGCAGGGCGTCAAACAAATCCGCCGCCACATGCACCGCCAGGCCAACCGCCTCTTCAGACGGCACCGCCAGGTCGGGCACCCAGATCACGCGCAAGCCCGCCGCGTGCGCTGCCCGCACTCCCACCTCCGAATCCTCCAGCGCCACACACTCGTCCGCTTGCAGACCACACCAGTCGATAGCCGTCAGATACACATCCGGCGCGGGCTTTCCCCGCAGCACCCGGTCAGAACTGGAGATGAAAGAAAACCACTCCAGCAACCCCGCTTTTTGCAAGCGGAAGCGCGCCATCTCCTCCGTCGAGGATGTCGCTACCACTCGTTCCACCCCTGCCGATTCCAAGAACGACAGCAGTTCCACAATACCGGGTTTCAGCGGCACCCCATTTTCTTCATAAAATTGGTGGGTATGCTGCTGCCGCACAGCGTAGACATCTTCAAACCGCACCCGGCCACCAAACCGCTCCGTGATCATCGCGCTTACATCCGCGGTGCTGATCCCCAGGAATTGCAGGTATTCCTCATCGGTCAAATCAATTCCAAATTGCCGGAAAGCGTGCTTCCACCCCATGCGCGCCACCCGCTCGGTGTCTACCATTAAACCGTCCATATCAAAAATCGCGGCCCGGAGTTGTTTTCGCATTATTAGTTCCTCTAAAAATTTAACTTTCCCCATTATAACCCAACCCGTAAGAGACTCTTATTCACCAGTTTGCGCTTTTCCTCCTATTGCGAGCGATTCTCTCCTGTGGTACATTTTAATTGTCTTACAATTGCCGTTTCTTCTTTGCACCCTTAATAAAAACGGATAAAATAGACATAGTGAAGTCTTCTCTTCAAACCTGTGAAGGAGGAATCGCTTCAGCCACTCAAATTTACCCGTAATGAATCTGTTAATTAAATATTAATTTTGTTGTGATGATGGATGACAACAAGAACCAATCTACGCTCTTTCGTCAAGAAGGAATTGAATTATGACGCGTCTGTAAAGTTGAAATTAATCCCTGAATGGGATGATAACACAAGCATTCTGGTTGGGTCGACTAACTTTTAAATAGAAGGGAAAACTATGAAAAAACACAATTTTTATGCAGGTCCGTCCATTTTGCCGCAGTACACCATCGACGAGTCCATCGCGGCTATGAAAGATTTTGCCGGAACGGGTCTTTCAATATTGGAAGTCTCGCACCGCAGCAAAGAATTTGACGCCGTCATGGCCGAGACCGAAGCCTTGTTCAAAGACCTTCTCAATGTACCCCAGGAATACCGCGTCATTTTTGTTGGCGGCGGTGCCAGCACCCAATTTTTCACGGTTCCCTACAACCTCCTCCAGACCCGCGCAGCCTACCTGAATACCGGCGAATGGGCCACCAAGGCCATTGAAGAAGCCGAAATCTTTGGTGAAGTGGTTGTCGTTGCTTCTTCCAAAAACAAGAATTTCACCTACATTCCTCGCGACTTCACTATCCCTACCGACGTTGATTACTTCCATTTCACCAGCAACAACACCATTTACGGCACCGAAATCCGCGAAGATTTTGACTCGCCGGTTACCCTCGTCTCTGATATGTCTTCCGACATCCTCTCGCGCCCGGTGGACGTCTCAAAATACGGCTTGATCTACGGCGGCGCGCAGAAGAATCTCGGTCCGGCTGGCGTTACCTTCGTCATCCTCAAAGAATCCATCCTCGGCAAAGTCGAGCGCCGCATCCCCACCATGGTGGATTACCGCACCCATATCAAGAAGAATTCGCTCTTCAACACCCCGCCCGTCGCCGCGGTCTACTCCTGCCTGATGACCCTGCGCTGGCTCAAAAACCTGGGCGGTGTGGAAGTTATGGAAAAAATAAACATCGCCAAATCCAGCCTCCTCTACGAAACCATCGAATCGAGCAAATTCTTCCGCCCCACCATTCCCAACCCGCAAGACCGCTCGCGCATGAACGTCTGCTTCGTGCTTAAAGACGAATACAAAGACCTGGAAAAACCGTTCCTGGAGTTCGCCTCTGGCCGCGGCATGGTGGGCATCAAAGGCCATCGCTCGGTGGGCGGTTTCCGCGCCTCACTCTACAACGCGCTGCCGCTCGAATCGGTACAGGCGCTGGTGGATTGCATGAAAGAATTTGAGGCCGCGAATTAGTCCGGCTACCGGTCAATCTTGAAAGGATTCCCCTATGACGAAAGTCTTACTTGCGACTGAAAAACCCTTTTCCCCCGCAGCGGTCAAACAAATTCAAGCCGTCGTCGAAGAAGCCGGCTTTGAATTCGCTTTGCTGGAGAAATATACCGCCCCCGAGCAGTTCTACCAGGCCGTTTCCGGCGCGGACGCGCTGATTGTGCGCTCTGACCTGGTTACCCCGCAAGTGCTGGAAGCCGCGAAGGCTTTGAAAATTGTCGTGCGCGCCGGCGCTGGCTTTGACAACATCGACCTGCCCACCGCCACGGCCAAAGGCGTGGTGGTGATGAACACCCCCGGCCAAAACGCCAACGCCGTCGCCGAACTGGCACTGGGGATGATGGTCTACCTGGCTCGCGGCTGCTTCAACGGCAAATCGGGCAGCGAGCTGCGCGGTAAAACCCTAGGTTTGCACGCCTTCGGCAACGTGGGCCGCCGCGTGGCCGAGATCGCCAAGGGATTTGGCATGCACGTCTACGCCTATGACCCTTTCCTCACCAAGGACGCGATTGAAAATGAGGGCGTTACCGCCCTGGCCAGCGTCGAGCAGCTTTACGACACCTGCCAGTATGTCTCCCTGCACATCCCCGCCAATGAGCAGACCCGCGGCAGCATTAACTACGCGCTGCTCAACCGCATGCCGCAAGGCGCCACCCTGGTCAACACTGCCCGCAAAGAGGTGGTCAACGAGGCCGATCTGCTCAAAATCTTCGCCGAGCGCCCTGACTTCAAATACCTCTCCGATGTTACCCCCGACTGCGCCGCCGAGATCGCCGAAAAGTTTCCCGGCCGCTTTTACTTCACCCCCAAGAAAATGGGCGCGCAGACTGAAGAGGCCAACGTCAACGCTGGAATCGCCGCCGCCAATCAAATTCGCGATTTCTTCCAGAAAGGCGATACGCGCTTTCAGGTCAACAAATAAGATTCTACGAAAGGCTCTCAACGCCGCATGAACAACCCGAACCCCATCCCGGTCACCACCGTCAACGCCGACGCCATTCTCTTTGATCTGGATGGGGTTCTCATCGACTCCACCACCAGCATCGTGCAGCACTGGCGCGAGTGGGCCGAACAGCACAACCTCAACCTCGATTTCATCCTGCAAAACGCGCACGGCATGCGCACCATCGAAACCATGCGCATTGTTGCCCCGCACCTCAACGTCGAAGAGGAAGCCCTCCGGTTTACAGCCAATGAAATCACCGACACCGCCGGTGTGGTGAGCATTGAAGGCGCGCGGTCCTTATTAACCGCCCTGCCACCCGCCAGTTGGGCGATTGTTACCTCTTGCGGTTTGGATCTGGTTCAAGCGCGTATGGGCGCCACCGGCCTGCCCATTCCTGCTGTCCTCGTCACCGCTGACGACGTGCAGAACGGCAAACCTTCCCCTGAACCTTACCTGGCTGGCGCGCGCCGCATGGGCCTTCCCGTGGAACGCTGCGTGGTCATCGAAGACGCCCCCGCGGGGATCATAGCCGGGAAGAAAGCTGGAATGCGTGTCATCGCGGTTGCGTCAACCCATTCACCTGAAGAGCTGCTGGCAAGCGGCGCCGATTTTGTGGTCGCGAAGCTGCAAAACATTCATGTAACCCGGTCAAATTATCATTCACGCCTGACTATTCATTTGGAGGGTGTGTAAATGGAACCCAGAATCAGCATCATCACCCTGGGAGTTGCCGACCTGGAACGCTCCATCCGCTTTTACCGCGACGGCCTCGGTCTGCCCATGCGTGCAGGCTCGGTGGGCATCGCCTTCTTTGAAACCAAAGGCACCTGGCTGGCGCTTTACCCCCGTGAAGCCCTGGCTGAAGACGCCAACCAATCCCCTGCCGGCAGCGGATTCAACGGCTTTACCCTGGCGCACAACCTGCGCTCCAAAGAGGAAGTTGATGCCCTGCTGGCCCAAGCTGCTTCCGCCGGCGCGCAGATCGTCAAACCCGCCCAAGACACCGACTGGGGCGGCTACTCTGGCTACTTCAAAGACCCCGACGGCTTCCTGTGGGAAATCGCCTGGAATCCCTACTTCTCGATTGAGTAAACCTGGTTAACAATACGTAATTTAACTCAACTTCGATAGACAAGGAATTCTTTTATTCTTACTCCTTCCCCCATTTCATGGGGGAAGGTTGGGATGGAGGATCCCTCTCACCGCCACCAGCACGCCAGCGGACGTTCATCCCTTCATATAAATGCCAGCGCCTGCTTCAAATCGGCGATCAGATCGTCCGCGTCTTCCAATCCCAGCGCCAGCCGCACCAGATTATCCGCGATTCCCAGCGCGTGCCGCTCTTCGGGGCTGTAAGGATAATACGACACCAGCGCCGGCTGCCCTACCAGGCTTTCCGTGCCGCCCAGCGACGGTGAAATATACGGAATTTGCAGCGCGTCCACAAACTGCGATGTGCGCCGCAAATCGCCGCGCACGGTGAAGCTCACCACCCCGCCAAAGTCGCTCATCTGCCGCAGCGCCGTCTCGTGGTCTGGGTGACTTGACAGACCCGGATACCAGACCCGCTCAATGGCCGGGTGCGAGGCCAAAAACTGCGCCACCTGCAGGCCGGTATCGTTCTGATGCCGCACGCGCACCCCCAGTGTTTTCAAACCGCGCAGCAGCAAATAAGCCGTATTGGCGTCGCTCACCGCTCCCATTACCCCGTTTGTCTCGCGGATGGCCGTGATCTTCTCCCGGCTGCCGGCCACCACCCCCGCCAGCAGATCGTTGTGCCCGCCCAGATATTTCGTGGCCGAATGCGCCACCAGATCGATGCCCCAATTCAACGGCTGCAGATTCAACGGGGTGGCAAAAGTGCTGTCCACCAGGGTGGTTACCCCAAACCGGCGGCCTATCTCGGCGAAGCGCTCCACATCCAGCACGCGCAGGTATGGGTTGGTGGGCGTTTCAGATACCAGCAGGCGCGTGCGCGGATTAATCGCGCGCTCCAACGCGGTATAATTGCCCATCGGTACCACCGTGCAGCCAATCTTCAGTTTCTTTAAAAATTCCCCACAGAACTGCCGCGTGCGCCGGTAGCAATCATCCGTGATGATCAACTCATCCCCGGCGCTTAAAAACGTGAGCAGCGTGGTGGTGATCGAAGCCATGCCCGAACCCAATAAAACGGCTTGCTCCGCACCCTCCAACGCTGCCAGGCGTTCTTCCACCGCGCTGACCGTGGGATTTCCATAACGGCCATATTCCACCCTGCCCTCGTCCTTCCCGGCCAGATGTGCCTCCATGTAACTCACCAGGTCCGCGGTATTGTCAAACGTGTATGTGGACGTAGGCACAATCGGGTCAATCAGCGAGTGGTACGGTTTTGCCCGCCGCGCTCCGGCGTGCACCGCCGCCGTAGACTCGTGCCCACTGTGCAGGGTGTCGTATCGAACCGGTGAAGTGGTGAAGCGAATATCTTGAGTGGTCATGCTGGTTTCCTCCAAAAGGGTTGGCAAAAATTCCAAACAAAAAGGGGCTGTCCTGTTGGACAGCCCCGCGTTTGCGTTTCCTCGTTATGGCAAAATTATGCCTCTACGTGTGCTGTCCGTAAGGGTGCGCGGCGCATCATCATGACCATCATCATGGACATGGACATTGCGAACATCGCGAACAGCACAACAATCGAATTCATTCTGGTATTTTTCTCCGTATTTCGCTTGAGGATACCCGGTTTGACCGAGAAAGTCAATAGAAAAAAAGATGAGATTCTCTGCCGCCTACCCTACTGGCGATACCCGCACCTGGCAGGTCGCCGTGCGGCCTTCTTCCACCACCAACCCCACTGCCCCGCACTCCAACGGTGCCTCGCTGTCCTCCACAGAGAAGAGCAGCCGCCCATCCACCGCCGCTTGCAGCGAATGGCCTTTCACCTCCAGGCACATGCTGGCCATCTCGCCAAACTGCCAGTCAAAATCCGCCTGCGCCAGCACCGTCTCTTCATCGTCGCGCACCTTCACCAGCCGGGCTTTTTGGCCTTCACACAGCAGCAGGGCATAATAGCGCCGCATGCCCTGCACCCGCGCCGCCAGCCCGGCCGCTTTGGCCAGATGGGGGGTAACGTCCGCGCAGACACGGTAATCTTGCCATTCTTGCGCGCCCTGGATGACCAAACCGCGCCCCTCATTCTGCACCAGCCGCAGATGCTCTTGATCCCACGGCTGCACACCCTGGTCCAGTCCGTCCACCCAGGCCGCCCGGCGCATCTCGCCGCTGCCCTCGCCGTGGACGAACTCCACATCCGCGCTGCCCTGCCAGCCAAGCGCGTCCAGGTAGAGCTTGCCTTCCAGCGCCACCGCGCTGCGCGCTTCCACCCCCACCCAGGCAATCGGCGTCATTGTCCGGTCATCCAGCTTCCAGGTGATCTCAACTGCTTCTCCCGCCATCAACCACGCGCTGGGTCCGCTGACCAGGCAAAGATCATCATTACAATCGTAATAGCGCAGGTAAAGCCCGGCTTCCACTTTCCCCGCGTTGCCTTCATCCGCGGAGATCAGCGCGGTGAGCGTCTGGCCGGGGTAGACCGCCGGTGAAGCCAATAACTGGTATCCCGGATTTTCAAAATAGTGCTTGGTTTCCAGCGCAGGGATGAAGACGGGCGTGCCCGCCCGTGAAACCTGCCCGGCAACAGTGTGTTGGAAGGCCAGTTCCAGGCTGCGTTTGCCCAACCGGCTGTTACCAGCAGCATTGCGCAGGCTCAGCGTGGTGCCGTCTTCCGCGGAGAACCCCTGCAGCGACCCCGGCAGTTCAAAGTGGAAGCGCGCCCCGCCCTTTGGCCGCAACACGGGCAGATTGGCCAGCCTTCTGCCCATGTTCGCGATCTCCAGCGCCTCACGCGCCGCGTCGCTGATCGCCCGCCCGCCGTCCGCCGTGGGCAAATACAAGCGGTCCGCCACCGGTCCGCGCCAATCCACCCCACCGCCCTCAAAACAGGCCAGGCCATTCTTGATTCCCAACAGACAGCCCACATTGCCCGCGTTACAGTCCGTGTCCCATCCGCTGCTGTTGACAATCATCATTGTCTCGTTGAAGTCATCCCCGCCGTACAACAAACTGAGTTGAATCAAACCATGATTGGGCACCACATGCACGTTCCCGCCAAAGCGGCGGTAACCGTAATGCTCATCCAGCCAGGCGCGGGTCTTGCGCCAGTCAGGCTCCTTTTCGCGCCGGTCGCGCAGCTCGCGCGTCAGCCGCGCAATCACCGAATCCGCCGGGATCATCCGCAAGCCCTCATCCTGCAGCCGCTCCAGCGATGGCTCCACAAAAGCCAGCGCTTCCATTGCCGCCAATAACTGCGCCGCGTAGACCGCCTCACCGTCGTGGCTCACCCGCGCCGCCTCCCCGGCAAAATAAACCGCCCGATGCGGGTCGCCCGGGCAGACCATGGCCCAGCCATCAATGAAGATTTGCGCGCCAATCTGCTCAGCCACCACTTTGCCGTTCAACTCTGCCGAACCACTGCGCGGCGCGGGGATGCCGTGCTTCAGGCGCAAATAGGCGGTATGCTCGGTGGAATTGCCCATTCCGCTCCACCACAAGATGGTTTTATTTTCGATCAGGTAATTCAGCCAGCTCTGCCCGATCTGCCGCGCAGATAAGTTCGCGTCAAACCCGTGATCAGCCAGCGCGCGTACAAACGTAAATGTACCCGTGATGTCATCATCCGTAACAATCAGCGGTGCGTAGAAGTGTTCGTTAACATAGCCCCGCACCTCCCCCAGCTCCGCTGATACGCGTTCATAGGTCCAGCCTTCAAACGGCCGCCCTATATAAACGCCAATAATCTTTCCC
The DNA here is from genome assembly GCF_001306115.1 of Ornatilinea apprima. Taxonomy (GTDB): domain Bacteria; phylum Chloroflexota; class Anaerolineae; order Anaerolineales; family Anaerolineaceae; genus Ornatilinea; species Ornatilinea apprima. The sequence continues at coordinate 150,601 of NZ_LGCL01000019.1, forward strand.
AGGACGCCAGCATAAACTCGTTGCAAATAATCTTCAGGAAGTTTCATACCCTCTCCCATTTTTTGTTCTTCAACATTGAGCCGTAAAGCCATTGGAGATTCAAATTATCACATAAGCGTACCGCTTTGCAAAGCCGCTTGTATTTTGAACGTATTTTCTATATATTATAGATGAGGTGATTCATGAAAATCAACCCCCCCATTTCCTGGCTCTTATCCCAACCTGAACCCTGGGTGCGCTACCACACCCGCGTGGACTTGCTTGGCAGCCCCGATAATGACCCACAAGTGATATCAGAACGCTCCGCGATGCTAGCCCACCCGGTAGTTCAAAACCTCATCCTTCAAGCAGAAAATTGGCCCAACCAACCGCTCAAGCGCCACAATGATGCCAGCCATCCCCTGCATGTGTTGGGTGTGCTGGCCGATTTTGGGCTTAAGAAGTCTGACCCTGGGATTAGTGATTTGGTGGAAAAGATCACCGCGCATTCTTCCCCGCAAGGCCTTCTTCAAACCTTATTGCATGTATCCCCCCGCTATGGTGGCAGCGCGGAACCACAGTGGAGCTGGATGCTGTGCGACCTGCCCCTGATCTTGCACGCCTTGATGGCTTTTGGGCTGAATAATCACCCGCTTATCCAAACCAACCTCAACCACCTGCTCAGTCTGGTGCGTGATAATGGCTGGCCTTGCGCCTGTGACTCAGCCTGGCAGGGTTTCCGCGGACCCGGCCGCAAAGACGACCCCTGTCCTTACGCCACCTTAATCAGCTTGCGCGCCTTCTCCCTTCTCCCCGAAACGCACACCTGGCCAGAAGTGCAAGCCGGCGTGGACATGCTGTTAAATCATTGGCAAATGCGCAAAGAGAAAAAATACTATCTCTTTGGCATCGGGTCAGACTTTGGCAAACTCAAATATCCGCTCATCTGGTACGACCTGCTGCACATCCTTACCGTCCTCAGCCGTTTTGAAAACGCTCGCCGCGACCCGCGCCTGCAAGAGATGGCCGCACTCCTTGCCAGTCAGAAAGACCCAAACGGATGCTTCACCCCCACCTCAGTGTGGATGGCCTGGAAAGGCTGGGATTTTGCCCAGAAAAAAGAGCCTTCACCCTGGCTCACCTTGCTCTCCCACCGCGCTCTGTCAGCCATTGCACATTCATAGTTGCGTAAACCCACCACCCTGGGATGGATCATCCTCTTCTTTTCTTCCCTTCACATAGTGGTACAATCCACATGCAATTTTATTCCCCCAGGAGGTATCCTTTGGAACAACAATCTGGTACTTTCGCAGTCAAAAAAGGTCTGGCGCAAATGCTCAAAGGCGGCGTCATTATGGACGTTGTTACCCCGGAACATGCCCGCATCGCCGAAGATGCCGGCGCCTGTGCCGTGATGGCCCTTGAGCGCGTTCCGGCCGACATTCGCGCCTCGGGGGGCGTCGCGCGGATGAGCGACCCCGAATTGATCCTGCAAATCATGGACAGCGTAACCATTCCGGTGATGGCCAAATGCCGCATCGGGCACTTTGTGGAAGCCCAAATCCTCGAATCGCTGGGCGTGGACTACATTGACGAATCCGAAGTGCTCACCCCCGCCGACGATCAGAATCATATCTACAAGCACAATTTCCAAGTGCCCTTCGTTTGCGGATCGCGCAACCTGGGCGAAGCCCTGCGCCGCATCGGTGAAGGCGCGGCCATGATCCGCACCAAAGGCGAAGCCGGCACCGGCGATGTGATCGAAGCCGTGCGCCACGCCCGCCAGATTATGGGCGATATACGCCACCTGCAAACCCTGCAAGACGAGGAAGTGATGGCCTACGCCAAACAGATCGGCGCGCCCTACGAACTGGTGCTCGAAGTGCGCCAGCTCGGCCGCCTGCCTGTGGTCAACTTTGCCGCCGGCGGCGTGGCCACCCCCGCCGATGCCGCGCTGATGATGCAGCTGGGCGTGGATGGCGTGTTTGTTGGCTCGGGCATCTTCAAGTCGGGCGACCCCGCCAAACGCGCCGCCGCCATCGTCAAGGCCGTCACCCACTATCAAGACCCCGCCATTCTGGCTGAAGTCAGCCGCAACCTGGGCGAGCCGATGGTCGGCCGCCAGGTAACCGAAATCCCCGAAGCGCAGCGCATCGCCGGGCGCGGCTGGTAGCCAGCGTTTGTCTATGAAAATTGGCATTCTCGCCTTGCAAGGCGCTTTCATCGAACACCAGGCCATTCTTGATCGCCTGGGCGTGGATACCAGCCAGGTGCGCCTGCCACAGCACCTCGCTGGACTGGATGGGTTAATCATCCCCGGCGGCGAATCGACCACCATTGGCAAACTGATGGTGGCCTTTCGCCTGCTGGAACCGCTGCGTGAATTTGGCCGCGAAAAGGCCATTTGGGGCACCTGCGCCGGGGCCATCCTCCTCAGCAAAGACGCCGGCCGCGACCAGCCACTGCTTGGCTTGATGGACATCACCATTCAGCGCAACGCCTTTGGCCGCCAGGTGGAGAGCTTTGAAGCCGCCCTCGACGTTCCCGCCCTGAAGCCCTTCAACAGCAACGGCAGCAATCCGCCTTACCAGGCCGTCTTCATCCGCGCCCCTCTCATCGCCGCTGCCGGCCCCGGCGTGGAGGTCTGCGCCAGCCTGCCCGACAGCCGCATTGTCGCCGCCCGCCAGGGTAAGCTGCTTGCCACCTCCTTCCACCCCGAACTCACGGAAGATGACCGCTTTCACCGTTGGTTTTTAGAACTGGCAAAATAACGCTCAGCCTAAAACCAACTGCTTGCCACTCCCCCATCCGCACAACGCGCTGGGGGAGATTTTTTATGTAACCTTTTTCTTCCCTCTGCATCTAACCAACGATATTACCCGCAGAGGAGCAAAAAAATGGATTCTCAACCCCGTGTGATCATCTTCACCACCCCCACCTGCCGCTATTGCAGCACTGCCAAGCAGTACTTACAGCAGAAAAAAATCCGCTTCAAAGAAGTAGACGTAACCCGCGACGCTGCCGCCGCGCGCGATATGGTGCGCCGCTCCGGCCAGCAGGGCGTTCCCGTGATCGACATCGGCGGCAAAATTATTGTAGGCTTTGACCGGTCCAAAATCGACCGATACCTCAATTTGAACTAAAAAGGAGAAATCGACATGAGTGAAATTAAAATCCAGCCATTGGGCGCGCGCGTGCTTGTCAAGCCGCTCGACCAGGAATCCAAAACACCCTCCGGCTTGCTGTTACCCGACACCGCCAAAGAAAAACCCCAAACAGGACTGGTGGTGGCCGTTGGCGATGATGAAGATATCAAACTGCGTGAGAACGACAAAGTGATCTTCGCCAAATACTCCGGCGCCGAAGTGCGCCTGCACGGCGTGGACTACCTGCTGATGGAATGTGGCGACATTCTTGCCCGCATTGTTGAATAAATTTCAATCAAAAAAGGCTCCCCAAAAATCCATAAGTTTTGGGGAGCCTTTATTATTGCTTAGCCTCTCACCTTCTTCACCGTCTCCACCGCCTGGCGCGCCCGCCGTTCCACTTCTCCCCAGTCCGGCTTGTCTGCCAGCCCCGGCGCGGAAATCCACGTTCCCGTGCAGGCCGCCACACACGGCAGCCGCAAATACTGTTCCAAATTCTTCTCATTGATTCCCCCCGCCGCGATGTAACGCATCTCCGGGAAGGGCGCGGCCATCGAGTTCAACACCGGAGCACCCCCCAACGCCTCCACCGGGAAGAACTGCGCCAGCCGCAGGCCCGTCTTCATCACATGCATAATCTCACTCGGCGTTGCCACACCGGGAAGCACCGGCAGACTGTGCTCAAAACACCAGTCTACGATGTCAAATTCAAAGCCGGGCGATGTGTAAAACTGCGCCCCGGCGCGCATGGCCGCTTCTCCGCGAGATATGGAGAGGATCGTTCCTGCGCCAATCACCAGGTCCGGGAAGCGCTGCCGGGCCATGCGCAGCAATTCCTCCGCTTTCTCTGTCCGAAAAGCGATCTTCACACAGTTCAACCCCGCCCGCGACATCGTCTCTAAAAAAGCGACCACCTGCGTCTCATCTTGCGCGTCAATCTGCGCGACTACCCCTGATTTGATAATCCGTTCAAAAACTTCGAACATCCTGCCTCCTTGTGCTGGTCATCCAGTTCAACGCGCGTCCACGTTTACCAGGTTTCATCCTTCAGCGCCTCGCAGACCGCCTCCAAAAAGAAGTGGTCTCCAAAGATCAGGCTTTCATCCACCCCCAGTCCCAGGCGCACATGATAAATCCCATGTTTTATGAGTCCCTCCCACTCCTCCGACTCGCTCGCCAGAAAAGTCGTGGAGGTCAGCGTATCCAAAATTTGCAGCGCCGACTGGAGGTACAGAACCGCCCGCGAGGCGTCGCCCGTCAGCCGCGCCAGCTTCCACAGCCCGCAGGCTGCCACCGCCGCCGCCGAAGTCTCAAACCCAAAGCGCGGACCCGGTTCGTCAAAATCATTGGGCGGCACGCCGTGGGCCGGAGCGTTTTCCAGGTAATACTGCGCCAGCAGCTCCGCGCTTGCCAGGTCGTGCGCATCGCGTGTGTATTCATACACCTTCGCAAAACCGTACAGCGCCCAGGCCTGCCCGCGCGCCCAGCAGGAATCCGCCCGCCAGCCCTGCCGGGTGCCCGGCTTGATATACTCCCCCGTAATCCGATCAAACAGCCCTTCCTGGGCCGTGCTGCCGTCTCCGCGCAGCAGCATCCGCCGGCTTGTTGATGTGTGATTACGAGCCATGCGGAACAAGCCCCGGTCGCGTTTGACCTGCGCCGCGTAGAAAAGCAGACCCACATCCACCATCTGGTCAATCAACAGGCTCTCCGGCCCAAACGCCGAGCATAGATAGTGACCCTGCGGCTGGTAATGCTTTGCCAACGTCTCGGCTGCCTCCAGGGTTACCGCCTGCCACTCTTCACTGCCGGTCAGCTCGTAAGCGCGCAAAGCCGTGAACAGAAACAAATAACCCAGGTCATGCATGGACTCATCTGCCCTGCGCGATGCGATCAAACGACTGTAATGCTCAGCGCGTTCTTTCCAAACCGCCTTGCCTGTTACCGAATACAACAACCACATCATCCCCCCAAAAAAGCCTTCACACCAGGTATCGCGCGCTTCTTGCGTGCATGACCATACACCCTGCGTGGTGAAGACGGGGAAGCAGTCCGGATGTTGGCTCACCATCCGCTCTACCTGCTTCTCCGCAAAGGGAATCACCGCTTCCAGCCGCTCGCGCAGCAATTCGTTGGGATTATCCAATCCAACCTCCCGCAGCATGGGGTTTTCGAAATGCGTCGGGTATAAAATGGGCGAAGAAGCCCAACCCTACGCGTCATAAACCTATCATATCGAATACCTCCCCCGCCGTCAATGAAAACCATTCTCTCTCACCACCGACTATTTCAATCCCCTGCCAACCTCGTCTTTCAGCCGAAAGTAAACGGCTGCCGTTCTACCACCAAAAAGCGGGAGATTTCTCTCCCGCCTCGCGATATCTGCCTTCACTTTACCGCATAATGGGCAGGTATAAATCAAACGAATAGGCATCGGGATGAAAATCTCCTTTCAACCCGGCCAACAGCGCCTCCACAGAGCACATTTCTTCCAGCCATTGGTGTTTTCCCACCAGATATTCGCTTTTTTCCTGCCAGGCCGCCAGTTGCTGCCAGTCCTGCATGATCGTTTCCAGGCTCTCGCAATGCCCCACCGCGTATAATCCACCCTCAAACAGCTTAATGGTTACCTCATTGCTGCCCTCAACTCCTTCAGGCACAGTCATCCATTGCTCGTAACCATAATTCGGGCTGCCGGCCGATGGGTTTGGGTTATTGAACCCAAAATACCGGTTCTTTCGCGCATCGGTCAAGAGACCTTTCTCCTCTGCCCAGGAGAACAGTGTTTGAATAGCAATCGTCTCTGGCTCACTGCCAAACCCCAGGGCAGCCGCTACACGCATGGGCGCCAGTTCCACAATCCGGATACTCTTTTCATCCATTTCGTAAAATCCCTTTCCATCAACAAAGTCAAGATAATGCTATAATACCGTTCAATACCTGACATCTATTGTCATTTATTCCACCTCAATGCTGGCAATTTGATGCGCGCAGACCGTCTTTTATCACTCCTCATGCTTTTGCAAACTCGCGGCACCACTTCCGCGGCTGAGCTAGCCGTTGAACTGGAAGTCTCGGAACGCACCATCTACCGCGACATGCTGGCGCTCACCACGGCTGGTGTGCCCGTCTATATGCAGCGCGGGCCGGGCGGCGGCTGCGCCCTGCTCGATTCATACCGCACCACCCTTACCGGCCTGTCGGACCCCGAACTGCGCGCCCTGTTCATGCTCTCCATTCCGGCGGCACTGCGCCAGTTAGGCATGGGCAGCCATCTTGAGGCCGCCCTTCAAAAACTCCTTGCCGCCCAAACCAGCCAGCGCCAGCAGACCAGCGTCAATGTCCGCCAGCGCGTGCTGATCGACCCCGGCAGTCAGGCGCACTCCCTTTCACCCCAGCCCCAGCTTTACACCCTTCACCAGGCTGTCTGGCAGGAAAAAATGGTGCTGCTGCGCCTGCGCTTAAGCTTTGGACAAACCGCCGAAGGCCGCTTCGCGCCTTATGGTATGGTGTTTGACGACCAGAATTGGCGCCTGGTTGTGGAAGACCCGCGCGGACTGATGCGCGCCGTGGATTGTGAGCAAATTTTAGAAGCGCGCCTGCTTGATGAACCCTTTTCACGCCGCGCCGATTTTGATTTGCATTTGTTCTGGTCGCAGTGGAAAGAAAAACAGTTGGCCGCGAAGCCTTCCCTGCAGGTAACCCTGCGCATAGTACCGCAATGGGCCAGCGAACTTCCGCTCAATTTCGGCTTACCATACAACCAGCTGCTCCGGCAGGCTTCTCCTCCCCTGCCAGACGGCAGCTGCCTTCTCACCCTCTCATTCAATGATCTCGAGACCGCCCGCAGCTTTGTACTCTCACTCGGCGCCGCTGTAGAAGTCCTCGAACCGCTCGCGCTGCGTCTCAGCGTGATCGACTTCGCCCGCCAGACCCTGCAGGTATACACATCTACTGGGTTAATGGAATAAATTCATTACTTTTGGATTACAAATTCCTTACAATCCTCCCCAATAGTCCGTACCGGTTTACAGAAATCCCGGCTTTCTCTATAATCATTATCATATCGATCGAATGATGGGGTGTGATCAAAACGCAATCATTCCAGCCAGGTCGCTCCACAACTGCCGGTTTGTAGAAAGCGCTACATGAATTTTAATCTCTTTCCGGTCGTCAACCTGATCTTGTTGGGCGCGAGCGCCTCTGCCATCCCGGGAATTTTGGGCCTGCTGCGCGCTATCGAATCGCGCCTGGGCAGGCTCTTTTCTGTTTTTTCCTTTGGCATCGCCTTTTGGATCTTTTGTTACGGCCTCGAAATCCTTTTTACCAGTTTCTCGCAGAAGATTTTCTGGGCGAACTGGCAAATTCTCAGCGCGGCTATCGCATCGATCAGTTTTTTCCTCATCGCCCTGACCTACACCGGCCGCGGGCGCTCCATCAACCCGCTTGTCATCTCTCTGTTCTCCCTCATTCCCCTCACCACCCTTGCGTTCGCCTTTACCGATGAAAAGCACCATCTGGTGCGCCAGTTTGTGGGCATCGCCTACGTTCGCCAGCCTCTTTCCTTTGTCAGCCTCGAATTTGAATACGGCCCCCTGTATTGGGTGAATACCGTTTACTTGCTTCTGGTGGTGCTGGCTGGCGTGCTGCTCATTGCGCGCTACGTTCATCGCGCCAGCCCAACCATGCGAGTTCAGGGAGTAACAATGATGATCGGCATTCTGCTCCCCTGGGCCGCCAATATCATCACCATTTTGGGGTTTAATCCGCTAGCCCCTCTCGATATCACCGTTTTCGCCCTGCTGATCACAAACGTCATCTTCGCGGTATCCATCATCCGCCTGCGCCTCTTTAACCTCATCCCCATCGCCCGCGACACGCTCATTGAGAGCCTGCCCGATGCCGTCCTGATCATGGATAAACACGGTCTGGTAGTCGATGCCAACCCTTCCAGCCTGCGCCTTTTGCACATTGAGCAAAAAGAAATCCTCGGCAAACCGGCCGCCAGTCTGATCCCCGATGATCTTACCGCCTTGCTCAAGCAGTCTTCTCAAGAAAAAAAGCCGATCTGCAAAGAGATTCAGATTAACGGCCAAGGCTCCCCCCGCTATTTTAACCTCACCGCCGCCCCGCTCACCGGCCAGGGCGCCATCGCGGCTGGCTGGCTGGTTACCCTAGCCGACATCACGCCAGTCAAAGAATCGGAACAGAAAATCCAACTTCTCTTGGAATCGGAGCGCGAACAGCGCATTCTCGCCGATACGCTGCGCGAATCGAGCAACATCCTCAGCACCGCCCTCAATATGGAATCGATCCTCGACCATCTGCTGGGGCTGGTGCGCCGGGTAGTGCCCTACGACTACGCCCGCCTCTTTATCGTGGAAAATAACCAGGCGCGCATCGTCCGTCAAGCCGGTTTCGAACATCTCCCCCCAGACGTGGTCTATAAAATCTCCAATCACACCCTCAATGTTCAAACAACAGAAAATTTGCAGTGGATGGTGAATCACCGCCAGCCCATGATCATCTCCAATGTCGCCGAATTCCCTGGCTGGATTAATGTGTCGGGAGATCTGGATATCCATTCCTGGCTGGGCGCGCCCATTTTTGCCCAACAAGAATTGATTGGCTTCATTTCCTTGATCAGCATCCAGCCCGACCTCTACCAGCAATCTCACGCTGAACGCTTATTCGCCTTTTCGGGCCAGGCCGCGCTCGCCATTCAAACCGCCCGCCTCTTTGATGAGCTGCGCCGCATGGCCATCACCGATTCGCTCACCTCGCTTTTCAACCGCCGGCACTTCTTTGACCTGGCCCGCCTGGAGTTTGAGCGCGCACGCCGCTATGGAGAGGAGTTGTCCGTCATCATGCTGGATATTGACCACTTCAAACAGGTCAATGACACCTACGGCCATGTTGCCGGCGACTCGGTTCTGGCCACCCTCGCCCGCGTTTGCCGCGCCGACCTGCGCGAGATGGACATCCTCGCCCGCTATGGTGGAGAAGAGTTTGTCATCTTGCTGCCCAACACCAGCATCGACGCCGCCCTGGTTGCCGCTGAACGTCTGCGAAAAAAAACCGAAAACACCGCTATCGAACTCAACACCACCACACGCCGTGAATCTGCCGGTTATACTTCCAATTCCGCGCTCCCTTCCCACCTCCATGTGACCATCAGCTTGGGCGTCTCCGCCCTCGACACCTCCGTGCCCGACCTGGAAAACCTCATTAACCGCTCCGACCATGCCCTCTACGACGCCAAACAATCCGGCCGCAATTGTGTCTGCGTTTGGAAGTAGATTCCTCTCTTTCTACATCAGCCTTTCCTGCGAGCGCGCGAGGCTAACCACCCCGCAATCCCGCCTCAAACAAGCATAATCCAGCAAAAACACGCTCTTTCGTGAAGACAATGATATACTCAAGGCATAACCCTTTTTTCCCAATGAGGTGAGTATGCTGGCTGCCGAAAGAAGACAATATATTCTGGAATGCCTGCAGCGTGACGGGCGCGTGCTGGCCAACCAGCTCTCAGCGGAGCTGAACGTCTCCGAAGACACCATCCGCCGCGACCTGCGCGAGATGGCCGCCGAAGGCCTGCTCCAGCGCGTTCATGGCGGCGCGCTGCGCAAATCTCCCGCCCTGGTCAATTATAAAACCCGCCTTTCGCAAATCACCGACCAGAAAATGACGGTTGCCAAAAAAGCCGCCGCGCTCATTCAAGACGGCATGGTGGTTTTTATGGGCGGCGGCACCACCAATACACAGGTGGCCGGTTTTCTGGCCCCCAACTTGCAGGCCACCATCATCACTCACAACCCCAATGCCGCCATTGCCCTCGCCGAACACCCTGGTGTGGAAGTCATCCTGCTGGGCGGGCGGCTTTACAAATATGCCCAGGTAACTGTGGGCGCCGAAACCCTCGAACAGGTGCGCCAGGTGCGCGCCGACCTGTGCCTGCTGGGGGTGTGCAGCCTGCACCCCGAGGTAGGCATCAGCCTGCAAGACTTTGAAGAGTCGCGCATTCAGCGCGCCATGGCCGACAACTCCGCCGAAGTTGCCGCGCTGGCCTCCGCCGAAAAAATCGGCACTGCCGCTCCCTTTGTGGTGGGCGGCCTGGATTTGCTCAACTATATCGTAACCAGCGGGGACCTGAGCGAAGAAGAGCTTGCCCCGTACCGCCAGTTTCATCTCGAAATCCTCTGACACGGCTCCGGCTGCGTGTGTGAATAAAAAAACCCCGCGCGCTTATGCGGGGTTTCTCAATAATCATCGTTTCAGGGCTTACCGCTGCTCTTTAATCGTCGCCGCGCGCCGCAGCCGGTCTTGAATTGCCAGGCCAATTCCCTGACTGCCAAACTCTCGCGCCACAATATAGTCCATTCCGGCCGCGTCGAGGTCGCGCAGCGCCAGGTAAAGGTTGCGCGCAATCTCTTCCAGATGCTCAACCGAACCCACCAGGCGCACAACCGCGTTGGTGCCCTCAAAATAGATCAGGTCTTCCACCGCGCAGATCACCCCCACCTGCTTCCCTTCCGCCAGCAGACCGGTTACTTTCTCCTGCATCTCCGCGCACACCCGCGCGTCACCATCACTTTCATACAGAATCATCACCGCGTGCGGCGCGTAATGCCGCGACAGCATCCCCGGCGAAAGCTGCGGCAGGTTGTCGGGGCTGGCTTTCTGCCCGTTGATCATCACATTTTCCAGCACCTCACACAGCGCCTCATACGAAACGCCCCCCGGCCGCAAAATACGCGCCGGGGACTGGCTCACGTCCAACACCGTCGACTCCACCCCAATCTGCGTGCTTCCCCCATCCAGAATCAAATCGATTCGCCCGTCCAGGTCGGCCAGCACATGCGCCGCCGAAGTGGGGCTGGTGTGCCCAAACCGGTTGGCCGAAGGTGCCGCCACCGGCAGACCCGCCGCGCGGATCAAGGCCAGCGCCACCGGGTGGGCCGGCATGCGCACTGCCACATTTTCCAGGCCGGCCGTTACCTCAGCCGGAATATTGGCGTGCTTTGGCAAAATCAGCGTCAGCGGACCCGGCCAGAAGTGCTCGGCCAACAGGCGCGCTTCTTCTGGAACGTCGCGCGCCACCTGCTCCAGCATACTCAGGTCAGCGATATGCACAATCAGCGGATCGTGAGAGGGCCGCCCTTTGGCCGCGAATATGCGCAGCACCGCCTGCACGTCCAGCGCGTTGGCCCCCAGCCCGTAGACCGTCTCGGTGGGGAAGGCCGCCAGCCGCCCGGACTGAATCACCCGGGCGGCTTCTGCAATCACAGCATGTTCTGGATTTTGGGAATGAACCGTTAATACGTTCGTCTTCAAACTGAACTTACCACCTTACTCAGCCTTTATCAACGCCTCATAATCGCTCACAATGCCGCCATCCAGGCAGCATTCGATAATTTGCCGGCCCAGCGGCGTGAGATCAGGCTGGTTAAAATCCTTCAAACAGCGCAGGAAGAAATCCCTCAGCATACTTGCGCCCTGGTCGTAGGCTTCCACGCCCACTTCGGGCTGCGTATCCACCTGCAGGAACCAGCGTGGAATCTGATAGCCTTCCACATGCACATTGTGCAGCGCGTAACCCAGCAGCGGCGAACGCGCCGCGCGAATATGTTCGGGGCGGAACTTGGCATTACCGCGCCGCGCCAGGTACTCGCGCGCCAGCCACTGCGGCATAAAGCCAACCCGCCACGCCCCAATGTACTGGTTGGGTGTCAGAATGTAGCGCATCTGTCGGAATTGATCGAACTGCTCCAGCAGCAAATTCGCCTGGCGCACCATTTTCCCCGCCGCGAAAGGCCAGTACGAACCCACGCCCTCGCTGCTCATGCCTTCTTCGCTCACAATGCTCGGGTTGTCATACCCGCGCGGAGAGACCAGCCGCCACAGCCAGGCCAGCGCCGGCGGCAAAATATGAAACAACCCAATGATCCCATAGGTGGGATTTTCTTTCGTGCAGGGCGGCGTGCGCACCCCAAAAGAGCGCACATCCACCGTGACCGGTTCTTTAATCACATTGGGAACCAGGTTGCGCGGCACAATCACGCGTGGATTCGGACAGGGCTTGCCCGGCGCGTCTTGAATATGCTCCCAGATCAACGCCCGGCTGTTCGGCGCGGCGTCAATATTCAAAAACAGCAGCGGCTGGCTGGGCTGCGCGGTTATGCGCTCCAGCGACGGATCAACCCCATAGCTGTCAATATGATTAACGCGCACAAACCACGCGTCCTCTGCGTCCGTTACCCGCATACGCCCGTGATAGCGCTGCAGCGAAGGGTGGCAGATCGCCATGTCGTCGGTCACCGGCTTCAAATCGCAGGTGCGCGGAATGGTTACATAACGCTTCTCACCCGTTATCACATTCTCACCCAGCAGCAGCCGCCCGTCCGACTCGCGGTGCGCCTGCTCCAGCATCTCGCTTTTACCGCCGCCGCTGGCCCCCTCATGCATAATCACAATCGCGTTATCGTAAGGTGTAACCACCACCACCGTCGAGCAGTGCGGCGCCACCCAGCCTTCGCGCGCGCCAATATCAATCACAATGCCATAAACACCCTTCTTCGCGCTTGGACCGGGGTAAAGGTTAAACGAGAAAATCTCGTACAGATCGGGCCTGCGGTTGTGCACCACAATCTGCTTACCCTTAAAATGCGTATGCCGGAAGGGAGGCGCCACAAACAAAACGGCCTTGGGTTGAAAATCAGCGTCGAGTTCCTCCACCGGCGTAATGCCCTGCAGCATCGCCAGCCCCAGCGCGAAAAAGCCCGCGTTCAATGGCGCAATCGCCAGCGCATCCACACCCATGCCTGGCTGCCCGGCCGTAAACGCGAACACCGCCAGCTCCTGGCCTTTCAGCCACTCCAGCGCGCTGGCACGCACCGGCTCAAACTCTTCACCGTAGATTTGCTTGTAGGTTAACTTATCCGTGGCGTCTTCATCCCCCACCACCAGCGAATCGGGGTCGCGGCGGCGCATATACGGCTCAACATAATTCACCGCGATACCATTTCGCACCCGCGCCACGGTCGCCTCGACCGTTTGTCCCTTACCCGGCACATCATACGCCACCTCATAAAAGGAATTATCGGGCGTGCCAGTCGAAAGAGCGAAAAGCTCATCCAGCGTGCTGGCCACCACCACCTTCGGCGCGCTTCTAAAAATCTCTGCAATTTCTTCGGGGGGATTTAACTTCTGCCACATTGGTTCACCTGCTTTTCTCACTAAAACGGAAACAGTTTAATTAGTCGATTATACACACAATTTGGAATTTTGATCAATAGGCGTGGAAAAGGATTATTTGGCAGGTGTGCAAATGAGGCGCGTGGGGATCACAAAAGGTCACTCTGCACCATGCGCAAGGCTTAGGAGTGTGAAATAAAAACTTTCAAAGAACTAAAGCGGCATTCTCAAAATCGATCCTTTTCATCACAGGCCTGTAACGTCGGTGTCAGCTTCTATTCAATGCAATTGGAAATCATCCATCAATCATTGGGACTTTCAATTGATCGCCATTTATCGAAAAAATTGTAATTACCCGTCGATATATTCAAATCAAAACGAATTACGTTCATAACGTGACCAAAATTCTGTAGATCGTATTGCGCATAAGAAACTACCAATCCGTGATTTCAATGGTTGTATATCCAGACCACGGAAGCTCGTATTTCTTTTCTGAGACAAAGATGGTATCGGGGAATTCATTATCATTTGAATCGAAGAATATAACTATATCTCTAATTCTTTAATTTCATTGTTTTTCAGCATACTTTCTACTTGTTATTGTTGGGGAAATAGCTTGTAATAATCCAAATCAAAGCAGGCTTGATTAACATTCCCGGTGATAACATCAAAAAAATCTGTTGGCGTCAAGGAAGTCAATTGTGTCAGATCAATCCAATCTGTGAACTGGTATTTATCATAAGAACCGTAATTTATTAGAACTTGTTGTATGTTTTGATCTTCAAGCGGGCAAGCACGCAAAATGTGCTCTGGCTTGTAAATCACCTGGTTTCCAATGTATTGTATGTACATTTCATCATACATCCACGCCATATCATAACTTATGCGGCCTTCTGGGCCTTCATACATGATGACAAATACTTGTTGGGGGACTCCATTGGCCTCCATTACACGATCAGGCCGAAATGCAAGCCAATCTTCCCCAGAAATATCAGATGCATGGATACCTGAGATTCCAACGCTAACTTGATATACAATTCCTTTGGATTCCGATAGCGTTATCTCCACTTTCAAATTATGTTTTTCACCGCTAATTGTCGAATAATAATACCTATTGGAATCTGCAGTTAGTTCATACCCAACGCCTCCGATTGATAAAAGTTTTTCAATCGCATCATCAAAATTTGTCTTCTTAGGTTCAATTCCCCAAAAACAATTATTTGAGCAATCATCGTTTGTCTCCATTAGTCTGATAATCTCTTGTTGAGCCGACTGCTCATCGAGGATTTGAAGCGGAGTCTCACTTGGGGTAATTGAAATTATTGGTTTTTCAAAACTGGTTGAAACAGGAGAAGCTGCAACTGGAATTGAATAATTAAGCGGAATTTGAGTGTGCAATTCAGTCAGGCTTTGATCCGTTGGCAAACCTTTAGATGGAGTTCCAATGTTGCTTGTGCCGCAACTAGTTAACAAGAAAATATCAAACCAAATTATCAGAGCGAAGAACAATGAAGTTTGGTAATTTCGCATTGTTTACCTGGTTTCTCTTATCATTTTCCAAAATCATTAGATGGTCGAGCAGTATAAGCAGTATTATATTGAGTTCGAACTCATTAAGTCAGTTACCCAATATAGAATAATTAATTCGAATATTTTTCAGCAGACCTTCTCTGGTATTTTCTTGTTAGATTTTCTGTTCTAAGACATTTCTTGCTTTAACGGCTCATTGATTCTTTACTCAAAGATAGTTGCAACCAACATACAGGTAAGACCAAGAGCCATACAAATTCCAATAATCCCACCTATTCTTACTTCAACCATCAATAAAGGGTATTTTTCAGCGAATGATTTTGGGCTGCTGTCTAGCAACTCAAACATCTTACGATTTCTTGGTGTTAAAAATTTTTCCTTTGTAACCTGATAAAAGAAAATTTTTATAGATTTCATGATTGAAACAGCTATATACAACGGGTTAACTATACTTATGATCCCAATTGGAAATAGTAAAAATATCAGAAATACTCCAAAATACATTTGGAATTCTCCCGTTATATCCACAACATTCAATTCGGCTATAAATAACTTCTTTGACCCCCAAAAATTTTTTGCACGGCTCTCAGACAGGAATTATGCCATTACACCGCCTACGCCCTAATGTAATACCCCTCTGAATTGTCTTGCATAATTCGAGAAAAACAACAAAAAACGTGCGTCTCTCTGAGGGTAGCAAACAACCTGTCAGTTGCAAAAGACCGCGGCTCGAACGCTTAAATAATTAGGCGCCCCCGGCGCGACTCGAACGCGCAACCAACTGATTCGAAGTCAGGTACTCTATCCATTGAGCTACGGGGGCGTGCTCTTCTTTAACCTACCGTATTATATCCGCTTGCGCCGATCCCTGTCAATGATCGCCCCCAACCCAACCGCGCCCTTTTTTACGCACCCTTTACACTCCCCTTATCCCAAATTTACCCACCTGCGGCCTGCTTCGCCGTATGATAGACAAGGCATAATCGAATCGATTCATTTCTCTACCAACAGACCTTATGACTCAAACCATTGCCATTTCCAATCAGAAAGGCGGCGTCGGTAAAACGACGACCTGCGCTTCCATTGGCGCTGCGCTTGTCAAGAAAGGCGCTCGCGTTCTGCTCGTCGATCTCGACTCTCAGGCCAGCCTCAGCGTCGCGCTCGGCCAGGCGGTCCACCTCAACGATGAATCCATCGCCGACCTGCTCGACACGTCGCCATCCTCCGGCGAGCTTTCCCCCGCCGATCTCATCCACCCCACCAGCCTGCCCGGTCTCGACATTGCGCTCGGCGACCCGCGCCTGGCGGTGGTGGAACATCACCTCCCCGAGCAGACCGGCTACGAACACCTGCTCAAAAACCATCTCCAGTCGCTCGCGGCGGGCTACGATTTCGTTCTTCAGGATTGCTCTCCCTCTCTCGGCCCCCTCACCATTATGGCACTCACCGCCGCCAATCAGGTGATCGTTCCCGTCCAGCCCGATTACCTGGCTGCCTGGGGCATTATGCGCCTGATGGAGACCATCGAAGCCGTTCACCAGCGCACCAACCCCCATCTCCAATACCGCATTCTGGCCGTTATGTACGACCAGCGCAACACCATCACGCGAGAAATGCTCAACCGCCTCCAGCAAAACTTCAACGGGCGCATCTTCAAAACCATCATTGGCGTCGATACCCGCGTCCGCGAGTGCGCTGTTACCGGTGAGCCTCTGCTCCAATACGCTCCCTCCACCCGCGCCAGCAAGCAGTACCTTCAGGCTGCCGGCGAATACCTGCAGTGGATTGGATCATCGGAAGGATAACATGAAAAAACCCTCCAAAATGAAAGCTGCTCTCGACAGCCTCTTCTCTTCAACCCAGGCCGTGGAAGATCTGCCGGTTATCGAGAAACCCGCGCCTGTCAAAGCGCCGCGCAAGACCGCGCCCAAACCCAAGGCCGCCCCGGTCGAACCCAAACCTGCCGAGGCCGAAACCCAGCCAGCAGCCCCGGCAGCCGAACCAGCCGATCCACCTACCGCTGCGGCTGTTCCCCCCGCGCCAGCTCCGGCCAAACCCAATCCAGCCCCCGCGCCTGCCCCCGAGCTTGCGCCCGCGCCAGCCGAGAAACCAGTCCCCGCCCAGCCGCAGAGCGCCGCGCGCGCCGAGCAGCTGTCTTCGCAGCTCGACGACGCCGTGGAACAGCTTGTCATTTTCAGCCTGGCCAATGAATTCTTCGGCCTGAAAATCGACAAAGTCGACGGCATTATCAAACCGCAGGCCATCACCCCCGTGCCCCACACCAAAAAGCACATTATCGGCGTCACCAATCTGCGGGGCACCGTTTTGCCCGTCATTGACCTGCGCCTGCGCTTTGGCCTGCATTCCGCCAGCCTTGACGACAATACTCGCGTCGTCGTCATCAAAGCGGGCGATCTCAACGCCGGTCTGATGGTGGATGAGGTTACGCAAGTGGCGCAAATTCCTTTGTCGGCCATTGACCTCACCCCTCAAATCACCGTGTCGCTCGACTCGAATTATGTTCGCGGCCTTGCCAAAACCGATGAGCGCATTGTTATCCTCCTCGATCTTGAAAAAGTGCTGGCCGCCTCGGCTCCCCGCCAGGCGGGATAAAGAAATATAAATTTTGAAAGCATCCCTGCGGACGGGATGCTATCTTGTCAGTAGTAATAATTTCATTACCAAAAGACTCAACCTTTTATTGTTTTGGTCGATAATCAAACCAGATCGATTATTGTTTGCGATTCATGCCCTGGTTTGCAGGCTGTTAACACACACTCAATTCCACACAGGAGACCAAAGCTGCCATGAATTTTTGGAACAATTGGAAAGTCAGCACCAAAGTCATTGTGGGTTTCACCCTCCAAATGCTGATGATTCTGCTCATTGGGGGATTGAGCATCTTCCGCAACGCTCAAATCTCCGACACCGTAAAATCGCTATCCGAACAAACCGCCGCCGAGCAGCGCCTGGCCGAGCGGCTGGCCGGCGAAATTGCCAATGTTCAGCTCAAAGCCTTCGAGTATATTCAAACCGAAGACGAAGAGAAGTATCAGGTCTTTATAGACGCCTATACCGCCTACGAAGGCCTCCTCAACGAAGCTGAAAGCACCATCCGCAACTCAGACCGGCTGGTCTTGCTGCAGCAAATCAAAAACGGCATCAATGAGTATTACCGCTATGTCAAAGGCATCCACAACCTGTTGGTTGAACGCCGCACCGCCATCGATACCGTCCTTGAAGTGGATAGTAAGCTGGTATACACCCGCCTGGCGCAAATTGAAGACCGTTATTACCGCAACGAACGCTTTGCCGAACAGCGCCTCACCAGCATCATGTACAATTCCTTTGCCAGCATGGAAGCCTCGGCGCTGCGCTACCTTTCCAACCGCACCGACGAGAATTACCTCGAGTACACCAAAATGTACAACGCGGCAAAGCAGAGTTTTGAGAACCTGAATGAAATTCTTACCTCTGAATCAGAACGCCAGCTGGTAAAGCAGGTGATGGACTCGGTGGATTCGTACAATACCGGGTTCAAAGACGTCAAAAGCAGCTCAGACGTCCAGCAAAACCTGATCTACGACACCCTGTTCCCCATTGGATTAAACATCCAGGCGGCTGCCAGAGAAATGTCGGACAGCACCGAATCCGATTTCAGCAACGCGGCTGAGCTCTCCAACCAGAGTGTAGCCCAAACCCGCGTTATGCTTCTGCTGGTTGTGATTGCTAGCCTGGCGGTGTCAGTAGCGTCAGGTGCGGCCATTGTTACCAGTATCAACCGGCCCATTTCTCTGATCACCACCATCGCCCAGCGCCTATCCAAAGGCGACCTGAACCGCGATCTTTCAGAAAAAGACCGTGCCGCCATCACCAACCGCCGCGATGAATTTGGGAAAATCGGCAGCTCTTTTATTTCTCTCATAGACGACTACCTCCAGGTGCTGGCCGACCGCTCACGCCAGGTTGCCGCCGGAGATCTCAGCGTCAGCATTCAGCCCCAATCCGACCTGGATGAGCTGGGAATCGCGTTAAACCAGATGGTCAGCGAACTGCGCGGCCTGGTCGGTGAAGTGAAAGACCACACCGAAGCGATGGTCAGCTCAATTGAGGATGTCGCCTCAGCCTCTCACCAGTCCAGCGTGGCCACCAATCAAATCGCCTCCACTATTCAACAGGTCGCGCGCGGCATCGGCCAGCAAGGCGATTCGATTAACTCAACGGTTGTTTCGGTTGAGCAGATGAAACGCTCGATCGAAGGCGTGGCACGCGGTGCTCAGGAACAGGCCGCGGCCATTTCCCGCGCCGCAGCCGCCACTTCAGAGCTCAGCTCAACCATCGATTGGGTCGTCGATGCCTCACAACAACAATTTATGGCTGCTTCCGCTGCCTCCGAAAAGAGCCAGGCCGGCGCCGAATCGGTTACCCAAACCATCGAAGGGATGAACCGAATCCGCGAACAGGTGCAGCTCTCCGCCGAAAAAGTGCGCGAAATGGGCAAAATGTCCGAATCAATCGGCAATATCCTCGAAACCATCGACGACATCGCCTCGCAAACCAATTTGCTGGCGCTCAACGCCGCCATCGAAGCTGCCCGCGCCGGCGAACACGGCAAAGGATTTGCTGTTGTTGCCGACGAAGTCCGCAAACTGGCCGAGCGTTCTTCCTCCGCCACCCGCGAGATCGCCACGCTGATCAAACAGGTTCAAAAATCGGTGCAAGACTCGGTTCAGGCCATGGATCGCTCAGCCAAAGAGGTGGAAAACGGCGTCAAGCTCTCCGCCCAGTCCGAACAGGCCCTGGGTGAAATTCTGGGCGCGTCGGAAGGTTTGAAGATGATTGGTGAAGAGGTTTCCTTCACTGCTGAAAAAATGAAAAACCTCGCCGCAAATCTGGTGAGCATCATGGACGACGTCTCGGCAGTGGTGGAAGAAAACACCGCCTCATCAGAAGAAATGGCCGCTGGTTCCGACGAAGTATCCCTCTCCATCGAGACCATCGCTGCCGTCAGCGAAGAGAACTCCGCCGCTGTTGAAGAGGTATCCGCCTCCACCGAAGAGCTTAACGCCCAGGCTGAAGAGGTTACCGCCGCAGCGTCAGACCTCACCGGCATGGCCCGCGACCTGCTTGCCACGGTGCAGCGCTTCCGCCTCAACGGCCAATCCGCCAGCCCGGAGACTGAAGAAACCGCAGATAACCAAGACTGGACAGAAGAAGCGGCCACGCCTCTTGCCGAGGCCGAACCCGCTTAAGCCGGTTTCAGGTTTTTCCAGTTCACAAACCCTGCTCAAAATAGAGCAGGGTTTTTTTTGGTTATCCAAATGACAAAAACACTTTATAAACCTTATACATAGAAACGATTTTAATTAGACAAAGATGATACGAATAGGTATTATTGTGATCAATAACCTGAACAACAAACAGGACCTACCCGATAAAAGAATTGAAAAGGAGTTACCCATGAAAAAGCTGTTCTCGCTATTCTCTGTACTGATGGTAGCCGCCCTGGTGCTGGCTGCCTGTGCTCCGGCTGCCACCCCCATGCCCGAGCCTACCCCCGTTCCTCCCACCCAGGCGCCCGAGCCGACCGCGGTGCCCACCGAAGCCCCCAAAACCATTGTGGATATTGCCGTAGAAGATGGACGCTTCACCACCCTGGTTGCTGCCGTACAGGCCGCCGGACTGGCCGAGACGCTCTCTGGCGAGGGACCCTTCACGGTCTTCGCCCCCACCGATGACGCCTTTGCCAAACTACCCGAAGGCACTGTCGAAGCTCTCCTGGCCGACATTCCCACCCTCTCCGAAATTCTCCTTTACCACGTCGTTCCTGGCGCGGTGATGGCTGAGCAGGTCGTAGAGCTGAAATCCGCAGAAACGGCTGCCGGTATCGATGTACGCATCAAAGTGATGGACGGAAAAGTGTTTATCAACGATGCCGAAGTGCTGATCACCGATATTGAAGCTTCCAACGGTGTCATCCATGTGATTGACTCGGTCATCCTGCCGCCCGCCGATATTGTTGACATCGCTGTTGCCGATGGCCGCTTCACCACCCTGGTCGCCGCCGTACAGGCTGCAGGACTGGTGGAAACGCTCAAAGGCGAAGGCCCCTTCACCGTCTTTGCCCCCACCGATGACGCTTTCGCCAAGCTGCCCGAAGGCACGATCGAAGCCCTGCTGGCCGACATTCCCGCCCTTTCCGACATTCTGCTCTACCATGTTGTGCCCGGTAAGTACTACGCTGAAGACGTGTTAGCCATGCCGGTTCTCGAGTCCGCTCAGGGATCGTCCTTGCTGGTGAAATTGATGGAAGGCAAAGCCATGCTCAATGACGCCGAGATCATCATCACCGATATCCCCGCCCGCAACGGCGTGATACACGTCATCGACACCGTCGTGACCCCAGGCAACATTGTTGAAACCGCTGTCAAAGATGGCCGCTTCACCACCCTGGCTGCCGCTCTGCAAGCCGCCAACCTGGTGGAAGCCCTGCAAGGCGAAGGTCCCTTCACTGTCTTCGCCCCCACCGATGAAGCTTTCGCCAAACTGCCCGAAGGCACCGTGGAAGCTCTGCTGGCCGACATTCCAACCCTCAGCAACATTCTGCTCTACCATGTGGTAGAAGGCTCTGTCAAAGCCGCCGACGTGGCTGGCCTCAGCAATGCCGACACCCTGGCTGGTGAGAAACTGAATATCATGATCGATGGCGAGAAAGTCATGATCAATGACGCTCAGGTGATCATCGCCGATATCGTTACAACCAACGGCGTGATCCATGTCATCGACACGGTTCTACAGCCCCGCGACATCGTCGACACCGCCGTAGCCGACGGCCGCTTCACCACTCTGGCCGCCGCCCTGGAAGCCGCTGGCCTGATCGAAACGCTCAAAGGCGCAGGTCCCTTCACTGTATTCGCCCCCACCGATGACGCTTTCGCCAAGCTGCCCGAAGGCACCGTGGAAGCTCTGCTGGCGGACATTCCGGCCCTCACCAATATTCTGACCTACCATGTCGTGGCTGGTGAAGTATACGCCGCCGATGTGGTCAACCTGGAAAGCGCGGCCACCGTTCAGGGCCAGCCGGTCTCCATCAAAGTGGAAGACGGCAAGGTCTTCATCAACGAAGCCCAGGTCATCATCACCGATATTGCCGCGAGCAATGGCGTGATCCACGTGATAGACTCGGTCATTCTCCCTCCCCAATAATCGCCAATTGCGCGGCACGAAAAGCGGCGGCCTCTATAACAGAGGCCGCCGCGTTATTTTTTTCCACAACCACGTCAGGCTTTTCCCAACAAAGCCAGCAAAAAAGTTTTCACATCCGCTTTTTGCCCGGCGATCAGGTTCTGCGCGCGGAACATACCCGCCGAAGCGCGCACTGTCAGCACGCAGGTCACTGCCAGCAGAGCTACCGCCAGCCCCGTCTGCCATAAAGGCACATCCGTCGCTGCCATGCGCGTCATCATCGCCATCGGCGAGCTGAGCGGGAACAGGCTTAAAAACACCGATAAGGCCGCGTTTGGCCGGTTGATCAACGCGCTGATCAGCATCAGCGGCACAATCATCGGCATCATGATGATAAACGTAACTTGCGACGCCTCTTTAATATTTGGTACCAGCGCGCCCAGGCCACCCAGCAGACTGGCATAGATCGCGTATCCCAGAATAAAGAAGACTACAAACCAGACCAAAATCTGCGGCGGCAGTTGGAATTCTTCCGGCAGGTTAAAGGTCTGTCCGCCCAGGCGCAGCAGCAGCAGGCCCGCCCCGCCCCAAACGACCGACTGCAGCAGGCCAACCAAACCCAATGCGATGATCTTACCGGTTAGCAGTTGTATGGGGCGCACTGAAGACAGCAGAATTTCCATCACGCGGTTCTGCTTTTCATCCGAAATGCTGTTCAGCATGGTGCTGGAAGACGACATCACCATCACATAGAACAACATCGTTACACCATAGGGCAGGAAGAAGGTCATCAAATTGTCTTCATCCCGCTGCGATTGCGGTTTGAGGTACTTGCGCTCCAGCACCAATGGATTCGCCAATCGTTCCGCGATCACCGGGTCTTCCGCGGCCAGGCTGCTCTGTAATGCGGCCCGCAAGCCAGATGCTTCGTCAAACGCCGCCAGTGGGTTGAAATCCGGGCGGTAATAAAACACCTCTCCCGTTTCCACATAACCAGCCGTGATCACATAATAAGCCGCAATCTTGCCGGCCTGTAAATCCGCTTTAGCGGTTTCCTCGTCTTCGTAGCGCACAAACCGCTCCCGCAAGTCCGGGTCTTCCTCCTTCAACAGTCCGCTGAAATCAATATACCCTTCCATCTCGGGCAGGTTGCCCTCATCGCTAAACACATTCGCAATGGTGTTCTCCGCCTCTGTTCCGCGCAGCTTACCAACAGCCCACATCGCCACAAAAGAAACCAGCGGGATCAGCACCAGCGCCAGGAGGAACGAGCGGCGGGTTACAATGCGAATAAACTCATTCTTCAGTACAAACCAGGTCTTATTCATCTTAAGCCTCCTGCCGGCGGAAAATCTCAGCCAGTTTCAGGCGTTTCCCATACTGCAGCATACCCAGGCGGAAAGCGCGTCCGGCCAGCCACAAGGCGCCAAAGGCTGTTGCGTACAGCAGCCCCAGCGACACAACAATCTGCCACACCGGCAGAACCGTGAACGCCGCGCGCGCGGCCAGTGTAACCGGCGCGGTCAGCGGGAACAGACTTAATCCCACCGCCAGCAGGCTGTTGGGGCTTTCAATCAACGGGGTTATCAACCAATACGGCACAAAAAGCGGTATGGTGAACAACCCGGCCATCTGCTGCGCCTCGCGCGCTTCGGTGGCTGTCGCGCCGACCGCGGCCATTAACGCGGCTACCAGCACAAACGCCGCCGGCAGCGCGGCCAGAGAAAGCCACACATAGCTGCCGCCCAGGTTAATATCCCTCAAGAAGGGCACAAACGGGCGCACACCCAAGAACACACCCACCGGTACGGCAAACCACACCAGAAGCTGCGTCAGGCCAACGCTTAAATTTCCCAAAATCTTCCCGGCCATTAACTGTTCAGGGGATATGGACGTGATTACAATTTCCATCGTGCGGTTTTCTTTTTCTTCCACCACCGCCTGCAACAGATAACCGCCGCTCGTGTTCACCGCCAGCATTAAGAAAATTCCCATCACCAGCGGGATCACCAGATTGACCCAGTCATTTTCACCCGCTTTGCGGGTTAAGTCTTCCAGCGCGCGCACTTCGATCTTGCTTCCATCCATCAGGCGCTCAGCGACAGCCGAGTCCAAGCCTTTCACCAGATTGACCTTCAAAAAATCCACAAAATCGTCCTGAGCGTTTTCGCCAACCGGTTCTTCTGCCACCAGAACCACTTCCCCCGTTTGCAGGTAGTCTTTAGCGACCACATAATAACCTTGAATCTGGCCCTCTTCCAACGCCTGCTGGGCAGAAGCGTCATCCGCGAAGGCGATCATATCTACTCTGCGCTCGGCCGTTTGCGCGGGCGCTGCCGGGTTGGTCAGCAAACCCGAATGGTCTACATACCCAATCGGGTCATTGTTCATCATCACCACCACCGCCAGCACACCCACTCCACCGCTCAGAACAATAATCAGCGGCAGGCTGAGCAGCACCAGGAGAAAGCGCTTGCGCAATACCTGGCGCGCGTATTCATGCCAGAACACCAGCCAGATGTTTCTCATGCCTGGGCTCCTTCTCCCTTCACCACCTGAATAAATATCTCATCCAGGGTCGGAGTAGCCACCTCAAAATGCTCCAACGCCACACCCATTTCCAATAGCGCTTTCAAGACAGACTGCGGAGAGACGCCGTCTGCCAGCACCAGGCGCGTTAACCCGTTATGGCCTTCCACCTTCACCACGCCCGGAATAGTATCAGGGATCGGATTGAGCGCCCGCACCAGCAGATCCTGCTCCGCGAACTGTCGTCGGATCTCATTCACCGAGCCGTACAGCATCGATTTACCGCGGTTGATCAACACCATGCGGTCGCATAGCTCTTCCACCTGGTGCATCTGGTGCGTGCACATCACAATGCAGGTGCCCTTCTCGCGTTCTTCCATCAGCAGATCTTTGACCATCTGCGTGTTCACCGGGTCTAACGCCGAAAAAGGTTCGTCAATAATAATCAACTCTGGCTTGTGCGCCAGAGTAACAATCAACTGCGCTTTCTGCTGCATGCCTTTGGAAAGCTCTTTCACCTTCTTTTTTCGATGCTCCGTCAAATCAAAGCGCTCCATCAGCGGCTCAATTCGCTCTTGCGCGGCCGCCGGAGAAAGCCCTTTCAAAGAAACCAGATAGTTCAAGCAGCGTTCCAGCGGAATTTCCTGGTACAGCCCGCGTTCCTCTGGCAAATAACCAATCCGGTTCTTTTTAGCCTCACTCATTGGCCCGCCCAAAACACTCACGCTGCCGCTGTCTGGCTTAAAAATATCCAGAATAATTCGAATCGATGTCGTCTTCCCCGCGCCATTGGGGCCTAGCAGCCCAAAAATTTCTCCTGGCTCCACCGCAAACGAAACACCGTCCACGGCGCGCTGCTGCCCAAAGGTTTTGGTAATTTGCTCAACTACTACGGATACCATTGAATTTTCCTCCATGTCGTTACAGACCCGGCCAACGCCAGATCAATGCACTTTAGATTGTACCTGAAATCGGCTTTTGCTCCCTTAGCCGCCTTACCCAATCGGAATGCCCCACCTGGGCAGCATTAAATCTCCCCAACTGGCCAGGGTGCCAAGCATTCGGGGGTGGCAGTCTATCCCCCTATGCCCATCGACAAACATTGAAGCTGGCGAAGCTCTCAGAGAGGTCAGACTATTTTGGCTCGACGGTTCCTCTCCAATCCTCAACGCAACCTCTGTGCCAGCCTTCCAGACAGACCAGCGGCTGTTAAAGACCCCACCCCCCTCCAAGGTGGAAGGGGGCGGGTAAATTCCAGGCTTGAAGCAAACAGCTTACTCTTTTTCGTACGGCACACCCTCGGCGGCGGGTGCTTGCGAGCGGCCTACCACCCCGGCCAAAACGATCATCGTAACCACATAGGGT
Source organism: Ornatilinea apprima (assembly GCF_001306115.1). Taxonomy (GTDB): domain Bacteria; phylum Chloroflexota; class Anaerolineae; order Anaerolineales; family Anaerolineaceae; genus Ornatilinea; species Ornatilinea apprima. Next base: position 176,529 of record NZ_LGCL01000019.1, read on the forward strand.
GCCATCAGCAAGAATTGTGACGGAATTTGCACCTGCAAAATCGCCAGGCGCGAGGCCAGCGAATCCGCGAAACCGAACAGCAGACCCGCGCCAAACGACCCGAACGGCATGTAATTGCCAAAGATCATCGCCGCCAGACCGATGAAGCCACGTCCTGCCGTCATCACCTCGTCAAAGCGGCCCACCGAGCCAAGGGTGAAATATCCACCGGCAAACCCGGCCACCATGCCACCCAGAATCACGCCCATATAGCGCGTGCGGTTCACGTTAATTCCCAGAGTGTCGGCCGCCTTGGGGTGTTCGCCAACGGAGCGCAGGCGCAGCCCCCAGCGCGTGCTGAACAAAGCCACCTGCAGCACCACCAGCAGCACAAACAGCAGGTATACAAACAGGTTGTTGTCAAACAAGATCGGCCCCAGAACCGGAATCTTGGAGAGCAGCGGAATTTGAAAAGGCTTAAAGATACCGGGGTTATTCAGCTCCTGATACGTCTGCAGGAACTTGGCCGAGATATAAGAGGTCAACCCGGTTGCCAGAATGTTAATCACCGTGCCCGAGATCACCTGGTTGGTCTTATATTTAATCGACAGCACACCCAAAATCCAGGCCATCAACGCCCCAACCGCAATCGCAGCAAGCAAGCCCAGCCACAAATTCTTGGTCACACTGCCAACCAGCGCGCCCACCATTGCCCCCGAAAGCATCATACCCTCAATAGCAATGTTGACAATGCCGGAGCGTTCGCACAGAATACCGGCCAGCGCGCCCAATGTGATCGGCACCGCTTTGCCCAGGGTGGTGGCAAATAAGCCCACCAAATTCAGCGACTTGTCTGCCGCCGCCCAGGTGAGAAAGCCGAACACAAAGAAAGCCACCACCACCGCCAGCACCCAGTTGGTGTAGCGCTTAAACCCGCGCGCCAATTGCACACCGCCCAACACGGCGCTTAACACCGCCAGGATGGTCAGCGTTGATTGGGTTGGCAGCTCCCAATCGGGAACCTGGATCGCGGTTGCCCCGCGGTTCAAACCAAAGGTGGTAAATGTCTCCGCGGCTGTCGTGCGCGCGAAGAAGAAGTAGATGCTGAAAGCCACCAGCAAAAAGATAACGCCCATCACCCGCTGCCGGGTCGGGGATTCGATCTCTAAATGCCGGTGATAGGAATTGGTATTGGCTGTCATCGCTTATTTCCCTCCCCAGGATCGGATCGAAATACCCTCGCCCGCGCGGCTTTCCTTCAAACGATAGATCGTTCGGATGATCGCCGGCGCGGCAATGAACATCAAAATGACCGCCTGCAAAATCGAGATAATATCAATCGGAATGCCCGCGGTTACCTGCATGCGCGTCGCCCCGTTGCGCAGGGTGCCAAACAGCAGCGCGGCCAGCACCACACCTGCCGGGTGATTGTTCCCCAGCAGCGCCAGCGCGATCGCGTCAAAACCATACCCCGAAGAAAACGCCATCGCCAGGTTGCCAGAGACGCCCATCACCTCGTTAATCCCGGCCATTCCCGCCAGCGCCCCCGAAAGGGCCATCGCCAGGATGGTGTTGCCGACCACATTCATGCCGGAATATTTCGCCGCGTCGGGGTTGGCGCCCACGGTGCGCAGATTAAAACCCCAGGTGGTCTTGAACAGGAACCAGTACACCAGGTAGGCCACCGTCAGGGCCACGAAAAAGCCCAGATGGAAGCGAATTGGGTCCGCAAAGAACTTCGGAAACACCGCCGAGGGTTCGATATTGGGCGTAACCGGGTTAAAACTCTCTGGGCGTTTCATCGGGCCGGTCAACAGCCAATCACTCAAGCGGAAGGCAATGTAGTTCATCATGATCGTGTTGATCACTTCATGCCCGCCCGTCTTGGCTTTCAGCCAGCCGGGAATGTAGCCCCACAGCGCGCCGCCGGCCGCGCCGGCCAAAAACGTCAGCGGCATGTGGATGACCGCTGGCAGTCCCTTGATCGAATAGCCAATGAACGTGCCGGCCAGCGCACCCACAAAAATTTGTCCTTCCGCGCCAATATTGAAAACCCCGGCGCGAAAGCCCAGTGCCACTGCCAGACCCGCAAAGATATACGGCGTTGATGCCACCAGGCTCTCCAGGAAGGGATTGAACGCCCGGCGGATATCCATCGCATCCCCCGACTGCAGCGCGGCGATGATCCGCGCCGGGTCGCCAATAGAACCGGTGAACAGCGCCACATACGCGCCTTTCACCGTTTCCCAAGCCGCTTTCATGCCCGCGCCAAACGATTCGCCAAAACTGGCATACACCGATTCGGTGGTCAGAACAATAAAAATACCACCTATCAACAATCCGGTGATCACGGCCAGCAGTGGAATTAAGACCACCTGCCAGAAACTCTTCTTTTCGGCCACTTCCTCCAGAAAGACTTTACCCGCGTCTTGGTTGGAGGATGCTTCCGAAGAAATTTGGTTTTTCTGCTCGTCACTCATGAATAATCCTCCTTTGAATCAAGCCGCGGCTTGCGCCGGTTTGCCGCTCATTTTCTGGCGCGCCTCTTCCGGGGGAATCCCGGCCATCAGCAAGCCAAGATATTCCTTGGTCGCTTCTTCAGAAGGCACAGTGGCGACAATCTTGCCCCGATACATCACTGCGATGCGGTCCGAAAGCTGCAGAATTTCGTCCAATTCGGTGGAGACCAGCAGAACTGCCACACCGCTGTCGCGTTTTTTCAGAATTTGGGAGTGAATGTACTCAATTGAGCCAACATCCAGGCCGCGCGTGGGCTGTGAAGCCACCAGGAGATGAATCGGCCGTGAAAGCTCGCGTGCCACAATCACCTTCTGCTGATTGCCGCCCGAGAGATTGCCCACATGGGTATCGTAGCCCGGCGTGCGAATGTCGTATTCACGAATTAATGCTTTGGCATTCTCCACCACGCGATCCCATTGGATCACCGCGCCGCGCGCGTAGGGTTCTTTATAATAGGTGTTCAATACCAGGTTGTCTTTTACCGGGAACGCCAGCACCAGCCCATCTGCCTGCCGGTCTTCGGGGACGTGCGCGCTGCCCAGCTCGGTGATTTTGCGCGGCGTCAAGCCGGTGATCTCATTCCCCATCAGGCGGATGCTGCCGCTGGTCACCTTGCGCAGACCAGTGACCGCTTCGGCCAGCTCGGTTTGCCCGTTGCCCTGCACGCCAGCCACGCCCAACACTTCACCTTTGCGCACAACAAACGAAACCCCATCCACAGCCACCTGCTTGCGGTCATCAGCCACCAGCAGATCCATTGCCTCCAGAACGGCTTCCCCGGCCTCAAGCGGCGTCCGCTCCAGCACCAGGTCCACCTCACGCCCTACCATCATCGAGGCCAGCAGATTCTGATCTGCTTCGGCCGGGGTGGTGCCGCCCACCACTTTTCCGCGCCGGATGACCGTGATCCGGTCAGACACATCCAGCACCTCGCGCAGTTTATGCGTGATGAAAATGATCGACTTACCCTTCTCGGCCAGCGAGCGCATGATCTTAAACAACTCATCCGCTTCCTGGGGGGTCAATACGGCGGTCGGCTCATCAAAGATCAGAATGTCGGCTTCGCGGTACAGCAATTTGATAATCTCAACGCGCTGCTGCACACCGACCGGCAAATCGCGAACATAACTACTCGGGTCCACTTCCAGCCCGTACTGCTCTGAAATCTGGCGGATCTTTTTGGCCGCTTTCTGCCGGTCCAAAAACCCACCGGGTTTCACTTCTTCTTCACCAAGCATGACATTCTCTGTCACGGTAAATACCGGGACCAACATAAAATGTTGGTGGACCATGCCAATGCCGGCCTTGATCGCGTCACTGGGTGAATGGACGGTGATTCGCTCTCCACGCACAAAAATTTCACCCTCCGTGGGCTGGTAAAGCCCATAGAGGATGTTCATTAATGTGGTTTTTCCCGCACCATTCTCGCCAAGAAGCGCGTGGATTTCCCCCTGCTCCAGCGTCAGATCGATATGATCGTTGGCCAGCACACCCGGAAATTGTTTGGTGATCCCTCGCAGCTCTAGAATTGGCGCCATACATTATCTCCGTGTGTGATCATAAAATTTGGAATGATTTTACCATATTGCTTCATTAATGGAAACTAAATCGGCAATTGTCTGACAAACCCCTGGTTCAGTCAAAAACACACCACCCTCCCATATCCTCCACCCACCGCGCGCCATTCTTTGCCTGCCCATTTCCACCACCCCATACCCATCAGGTGGTAACCTCATTCTTCGGTTTTCGCCCTGATCGACTTGCATGACAGAGACAAAAAGAGCCGGCGCATGCGCGCCGGCTCACCAACTACTTCAATCGTCAGAGGATTATTTTCCGACTTTGACATCGCCGGCAATAATCATCGCCTTCAGAGCTTCCACTTCGGCCTTCAGATCAGCCGGGACCATGCTGTCCAGGTCGTGGTATTCAGCCAGACCCACGCCGCCATTCTCCAGCGTGCCCAGGTAAGCGCCGCCAGCGAAATTGCCAGCCGCCACAGCCTTAGCCGCTTCAAACACAGCCACATCCATGCCCTTCTCAACCGAGGTCAGCATGATCGAGGCATATTCCGGAGCGCTCACGTACCAGTCGTAGTCCACGCCAATCATGTAGGCGTTGCCGCGTTCCATGATAGCCGCCGCGGTGCCCAGGCCCACAGGTCCGGCTACCGGCATGATGATGTCGGCGCCTTCGTCCATCAGCGTCTCGCCCAGCGCGCGGCCGTCATCGGTGCTCTCAAAGTTGCCGGTGAAGAGGCCGGTCTGCGTTTCCGGATCCCAGCCCAGCACTTCCACTTCGGTGCCCTTCTCCTGGTTGTAGTAGGCCACGCCCTCAGCAAACCCGTCCATGAAGATCGTCACGGTCGGGATCTGCATGCCGCCGAAGGTACCCACTTTGCCGGTCTTGGTCATGCCAGCCGCCAGATAACCAGCCAGGAAACCAGCCTGGTCGGTGTCAAAGGTCAGGCCCAGCACGTTCTCAAACGCCGGATCGTAGGCAAAGTCCACAATCGCGAACTTCTGGTCCGGGTTGGCGGTTGCCGCGGCAGCCGTCGCGTCGCCCAGCAGGAAGCCCACCGTCACGATCAGATCGCACTCTTCCTCAAGGAAGGCGTTGATGTTCTTTTCGTAATCGGTTTGCTGCTGCGACTCAAGGTATTTGCCCTCAAAGCCCATCTTGTCAGCGGCTTCGACAACACCCTTGTAAGCGGTGGCGTTGAACGATTTGTCATCGATACCGCCCGCGTCCGTTACCTGGCAAACCTTCATGCCCGCACCGCTGGGGAGCGCTTCGGCGCTGCCGGCAGCCTGCTCAGCAATAACTTTGGCTTTCAGGGCTTCCACTTCGGCTTTCAGCTCATCCGGTACCATGCTATCCAGATCGTGGTAGGGGGCCAGGCTCACGCCGCCATTCTCCAGCGTGCCCAGGTAAGAGCCGCCAGCGAAATTGCCGTCTACAACAGCCTTAGCCGCTTCAAACACAGCCACGTCCATGCCCTTCTGAACCGAGGTCAGCATGATTGAGCCGTATTCCGGAGCGCTCACGTACCAGTCGTAGTCCACGCCAATCATGTAGGCGTCGCCGCGTTCCATGATCGCCGCCGCGGTGCCCAGGCCCACAGGTCCGGCTACCGGCATGATGATGTCGGCGCCTTCGTCCATCAGCGTCTCGCCCAGCGCGCGGCCGTCATCGGTGCTCTCAAAGTTGCCGGTGAAGAGGCCGGTCTGCGTTTCCGGATCCCAGCCCAGCACTTCCACTTCGGTGCCCTTCTCCTGGTTGTAGTAGGCCACGCCCTCAGCAAACCCGTCCATGAAGATCGTCACGGTCGGGATCTGCATGCCGCCGAAGGTACCCACTTTGCCGGTCTTGGTCATGCCAGCCGCCAGATAACCAGCCAGGAAACCAGCCTGGTCGGTGTCAAAGGTCAGGCCCAGCACGTTCTCAAACGCCGGATCGTAGGCAAAGTCCACAATCGCGAACTTCTGGTCCGGGTTGGCGGTTGCCGCGGCAGCCGTCGCGTCGCCCAGCAGGAAGCCCACCGTCACGATCAGATCGCACTCTTCCTCAAGGAAGGCGTTGATGTTCTTTTCGTAATCGGTTTGCTGCTGCGACTCGAGGTATTTGCCGTCAACACCCAGTTCGTCCACGGCGAGCAACACGCCTTTGTAAGCAGTTGCGTTGAACGATTTGTCATCGATACCGCCCGCGTCCGTTACCTGGCAAACTTTCAATTTTGCCGGGGCTTCAGCCGCCGGGGCTTCCGTTGCAGGAACCTCGGTCGGTTGTTCTGCAGCCGGAGCCGCAGCTTCGGTAGGTGCGGGTGTCGCAGCCGGCTGGCAAGCCGCTAAAAGCATGGACGCCATCACAAGCACTGCAACAAGAATATTAACCTTTTTAAACATTCGTCTTCTCCTTCATCCTGATTTTTATGGGATGTTAAGACTCAGGCACAGGCACGCCCTGTACCCATCTGAAATTTAAGTATAATCCGAATGAAAATACCTCGCAAGACCACCAGCGTTAACAAATGAGAGTGCCATTAAAAAGCGGGCGCTTTCGCGCCCGCCTCAAAAAAACCTCAGAACCACCCCTATTTTGCTTCACCCCGGCGCACCCCCACCATCATCGCCAGCGCGAAGAGCAGAAAAATCGGACTGATCAGCATCATCAGGTTATAGTTGTTCCCCGAGAACTGCACCGCCGCGCCAAACGCCAGCGGACCTACCACCGCCGCGGTCTGCGACGAAAAGTAATACAGCCCGGTATAAGCCCCCAGGTTTTCATCGGTAGTCATATCCACTACCATGGGCAGCGAATTGATGTTAATCAGCGACCAGGCAAACCCCGCCAGCATCAGAATAAAACTGACCGGGTAAATCCCCGCCGTTTTGGTGACCGACGCGATCCGCGCGCCGACGGTTATGCTGGGAGGCAGCACATACATTAATCCCAAAGAGACAATCATCATTACAATTCCAGTGATGATCGTACGCTTGCGGCCAAATTTAGCCGCAATATAGCCAGATGGAATGGCGAAGACCAAGAAGATCAGCGATACATACGTTAATTGGAAAGCCGCGTCGGCCTCGCCCAGTCCCAGGTGCTTCACCGCGTACAGGGTGAAGAAAGTCTCAATCGCGTACCAGCTCAAAAACCAGAACAGAATCGCCGTCAGCATGCGCGCCGCGCTGCGCTCTTCTTCGGCAAACACACTGGTGATGCTTTTCCACACATCCGGGCGTTCCGCCTTTTGGTCGTCGCGCGTTGAATATTCCTTCGGCTCGCGGATGAACACCAGCACCAGAATCGCCGAAAGCGTAACCAGCGCCGAACCCAGCCAGAAAGCATAATTGGGGTTTTTGGCGTAGAGCTGTGACCCAACCGCAAAGGAAATTACCGAGGCCAGCCCGCCCATAAAGTTGATAATCCCGTTAGCCTGCGAGCGCTGCGCCGAAGGGGTGATGTCTGGCATCAAGGCAATCACCGGCGTGCGCCAGAACGCCATGCTCACCAGCACCGTTGTGGCCGTCAGCACGAACAGCACCAGCGATGAGCTCAACGGCATCAATCCAAACGCGATGGCCGCCACTGGCGCGCCAATCAGAATGAACGGCAGCCGCCGCCCCAGGGGCGTGCGCAGCCGGTCAGACCAGGCCCCCACCCAGGGTTGGATCAGCACCGCCGCCAGGTTATCCAGCACCATAAAAATGGCGATCCAAAACGCGCTCAGCCCAAACTGCCGGTCTAAAATGAGCGGCACAAACGCGTTATAGATCGCCCAGATGATACTCACACCAAAGAAGCCAAAGCCCAACAAGAACGTCTTAGGGTAGCTAAATCGTTTCTCTTCCATGCCTCTCCTGATGATTGCTGATTGAATAATGAAATGGTTGGGTTAAACGTCTTCAGACCGGCTCAGCGCCTCGCGCAGCTTCTTCAAAAATGCCTGGTCCTTTTTCGACAGATCCATCGCCTCCAGCAAATCGGGCCGGCGCTGCAGGGTGCGCTCCAGCGCCCGCTCGCGCCGCCAGCGATCAATTTCCGCGTGATTTCCGCTCTGCAGCACCGCCGGCACACCCCAGCCGCGAAACTCCGGCGGCCGTGTGTAATGCGGATACTCCAGCAGCCCCGATGCAAAAGAATCATCCTCCGCGCCGGTCGGGTCGCCCAGCGCGCCGGGGATCAGGCGCGTCAGCGCGTCGATTAACACCATCGCCGGCAGCTCGCCGCCCGTCAGCACAAAGTCGCCAATCGAAATTTCATCCGTCACCAGGTGCTCGCGCACCCGCTCGTCTACCCCCTCATACCGCCCGCACAGCAGACCAATCCGCTCGTAGCCTGACAGCTCATTAGCCACCTGCTGGGTGAACTGCCGCCCCTGCGGCGTCATCAGAATCACCGGGCACGCCGGCGGAGCGCCCAGCACCGATTCCACCGCCGCGAAAATCGGCTCCGGCTTCATCACCATCCCCCCCCCGCCACCATACGGCGTATCGTCGGTAATGTGATGCTTATCGGTTGTCCAATCGCGGATATTGTAGAGCGACACCTCAATCAGGCGATTCTCAGCCGCGCGCTTCAGCATGCTGGTCGCCAAATACGAAGAAAACATTTCCGGGAATAAGGTAAAAACGTCAAAACGCATACGCCTATTGTATTGTGAACCGCCCCGCCAGGCAAGCCAAACCGTTCTTGCTCATCCTCGCGCCAAATTTCTCCCTTTCCCTACAACCGCCCGGAAATGCCCAACTTGTGACCAACCCGTTGGCCCTCATTTCTTCTTCCTTCCCCTAAAATCTGGCGTTTTTGGGGGAAGGCCAGCATGGAGGTCTTCTGCGCCAACATTTTCGGCAAAGCTAGGGTATGGTCACCTCAAAATTCCCCGCAAATACCGCCCCGTGACCGACTCTTCGCTGCTTGCCACCTGCTCCGGCGTTCCTTCCGCCACCAGACGCCCGCCAGCCGCGCCGCCTTCCGGCCCCAGATCGATCACCCAGTCTGCCGTCTTCACCACTTCCAGATTGTGCTCAGTCACTACCACACTGTTGCCCGCCTCCACCAACCGCCGCAGAACCTCCAGCAGCCGCGCTGTGTCAGCCAGGTGCAGGCCCGTAGTCGGCTCATCCAGCAGATACAGCGTCTGTCCAGAAGTTCGCCGCCCCAGCTCTTTGGCCAGCTTCACCCGCTGGGCCTCTCCACCCGAAAGCGTCTTGGTCGGCTGGCCCAACTGCAAATAACCCAACCCCACATCTGCCAGCACCTGCAAGCGGCTGGCCGCCGCCGGAACGTCACGGAACAATTCCAGCGCTTCTTCAACGGTCAGGTCCAACACCTGCGCAATATCCAGCCCTTTATAGCGCGCGCTTAACGTTTCCGGCTTGAAGCGCCGGCCGTGACACACCGGGCAGCGCACTTCCACATCGGGCAAGAAATGCATTTTTACTGTCAGCACACCACTTCCCTCACAGCGCTCGCAGCGCCCGCCCGGCACATTGAAAGAAAAATGCCGCGCGGCCAAGCCCCGCTCTCGCGCCGCGTCCGTTGCCGCGAAAGCCTCGCGGATCGCCGTGAAGGCATCCGAATAGGTCGCCGCATTGGAGCGCGGAATCCGCCCCACATGCTCCTGGTCAATCGTGATAATCTTATCCAGATATTCGCAGCCCTCTAGCGCGTCGTGCTCGCCCGGCGACTCCGCCGCCCCATACAGCCTCTGGCGCAGCGCCCGGTCGACAATATCGAACACCAGCGTAGACTTACCCGACCCCGAAACACCCGTTACTGCCACCAGCGAACCCAGCGGCAGACTCACCGTCAGATTCTGCAAATTGTGATGCCGCGCTCCCCGGATGGTGAGCGCCTTGCCGTTCGGGGCGCGCCGCCGCTTTGGCACCACGATGCGCGCCCGCCCGGCCAAATAATCGCCCGTCAGCGACCCGGCCGCCCGCGCCACTTGCGCCGGTGTGCCCATCGCCACCACCCGCCCGCCGTGCTTGCCCGCGCCGGGGCCAAAATCGATCACCGTGTCCGCCGCCGCGATGGTTTCCAGATCGTGCTCAATCACCAGCACTGTATTTCCCAGATCGCGCAAGCGCTTCAGCACTTCAATCAACTTGTGTGTATCGCGCTGGTGCAGGCCAATGGTCGGCTCGTCAAAAACGTAGAGCAGCCCGCTCAACCCTGAACCCAACAGATTCGCCAGCCGCAGCCGCTGCGCCTCCCCCGCCGAAAGGCTTGGCGCGGAGCGTTCCAGGGTCAGGTAGCCCGCCCCCGTCTCCACCAGCCGCCCGATGCGGTCCTTCAAATCCTGCAAAATGGCGTCAGCCAGCCGCATCTCCTGCGCACTGAAAACCGCCGGCAGCCCCTCCAACCACGCGCCCAGCTCGCTCAAGGCCATGCGGCTCACCTCTACAATCGACCTGCCGCTCACCGTAACCACCCGGCTTTCCGGACGCAGGCGCGTGCCTTTGCAGTCTGGGCAGGTTTCCGTCACCAGCAGTGCTTCCATCTTCTCGCGGTAATCCGCATCCTCAATCCGGTCCGCATACCGCCGCAGCACATTGGTGGCAATTCCCTCAAACCGCCCCTTGCTCACCGTAGCCGGCGGCTCTACATCGGGAAAATGCCGGCGGAACTGCGGGCTGTTTGCCCCATAGAACAACAAATCGCGCTGCGCCGGGCTGAAGTTTTTCACCGCCCGCGATAAATCAAAATCAAACCCAAAATAACTGGCCGCGGCAGTCAGGGTGTTCAAATAATGCCGGATATAATGAATATCCCACCCTTTCACCGCGCCTTCAGCAATGCTCTTCTCTTCATCCAGCAACCGGTCTACATTTACCCGATGAATTATGCCCAAACCCGTGCAGGTAGGGCAGGCTCCCTCCGGCTTATTGAAGGAGAAGAACGCCATCCCCATTTCCGGTATCGCGGCCTCGCAGTGCGGGCAGGCAAAGGTCTGGCCGCTGCCGTCCGCGTCCGAATCGGTATCGTCTTCCCAGTCCAAACCGGCGCTGGCATGAACTGGCGGCACATTTTTGCCGCAAACCGGGCAAGGGCGGTGCCCCAGCCGCGCAAACAGCACCCGCAGATAAGTGTACACCTCCGTCACCGTGCCCACCGTTGAACGTGGATTCTGGTGCGTCAGATGTTGGTCTACGCTGATGGTCGGTGAAAGCCCGCTAATGCTCTCCACCGGCGCTTTGGACAGCCCATACGTTACCAGCCCCAGCGATTCCATATACTGCCGCTGCCCTTCTTTGAGTAAAATATCAAAACCCAGGGTTGATTTCCCTGAACCCGAAACCCCGGTGAATGCCACCAATTGGCCTTTTGGAATATCCACGGAAAGATTTTTTAGATTATGCAGCCGGGCGCCGCGAATGTTAATTTGGTCAGTCATCGTTCCTCCATGGTTAGCAAATGGGCGGTCGTTTGCGAACCGTCTCTTTTTTGATTATAAAACCCTGGTGCGCAAGTGGAAGGTTTATTCGATTGAACCTGCAAAGGGGTGGATTTTTTTGATATTTTTACCCAGATTTGGATTAATTCAGCTTAAGAACACATCCCTCTCCTTGCTCACCATCTTGACGCATCTAAAAACAGAATGGTAAGATGAAATCATGTATCTCAAAGGAAGCAAACTCAGCATGACACGCCGCCGGTCGCGGTCGAACCCGCTGCGGCTTTTTATCCTCATCGTTCTTGTCGGTGGGGCGTTATATGTGAACCAGGTGGTCGTGCCGGCCACACCGCCCTTATTTGTGCCTACCCCCACGCCCACCCGCTCGCCAGAGTCGTACATCACCGACGCGGACGCCCTGCTGGAAGAAGGCAAAATCTCGCAGGCTATCACCGCCTACGAAAAAGCCATTCAGGCCAACCCCAAAAACCCGGCCGTATATATCACCACCGCCCGCCTGCAGGTTTATAACGGCATGTATGATGAAGCCATTGCCAACGCCGAGAACGCCCTGCTGCTCAACGCCAACAACTCGATTGCGCACGCCCTGCGCGGATGGGCTTTGGGGTTCAAAGGTGAATATCTTGAGGCCGAGGCAGCCATTAAAACTGCCCTCGAAATTGATCCCAACAACGCCGCGGCATACGCCTACCGCGCCGAAATTCTGGCCCGTCAGTGGGAAGCCGGCGGTGGTCTATTGGGCACCCTCGACAATGCCATTGAAGCCTCCCGCGAGGCGGAACGCCTGGGCCCCAACCAGTTGGAAACCCACCGCGCGCGCGGCATCATTCTGGAACTGACCGCCAACTACGAAGACGCTTCCCGCCAGTTTGAGAGCGCCATCGCCATCAATCCCAACATTGCCGACCTGCACCTGGCCCTGGGCCGTAATTACCGGACGATGGAGCTGTACGACCGCGCCGTGGAAGAGTTCAACCGCGCCCTGGCGCTCAACCCCAAAGATCCGCTTCCCAATACCTACATCTCCCGCACCTATGCCACCGTGGGTGAATACGCCAAAGCCATTCAATACGCCGAGCAGGCAATCAAAGCCAACCCCTCCGACCCCTATCTTTATGGCAACCTCGGCCAGATGTACTACAAAAACGTCCAGTACAAAGACGCGCTCATCCCGCTGCGCCTTTCTGTGCGCGGCGGCACAACCGCTGAGGGTGTGGAAATTAAAGGCCTGCCGCTGGATTACGGGCGCGTCGCTGAGTATTACTATACCTACGGGCTTACCCTGGCACAGATGGGTGAATGCGGAGAAGCCTTGCCGCTATCTCAGCTTCTCCAGCAAGCCGTTCCCAACGACGAATACGCCATGTACAACGCCCAAGAAATCATCAACATCTGCTCAAAGGTCGCCGAAGAGGCTCCCCGCAACCCGCAATCTACCACCCCTGAGCCGTCGGCCACACCTGAGTCGTAACCAGAATCGGTCAATCGTATGAACAGACCCCTCAGCCGTCCGCTCTTTCACAAGCAGCGCGCGCGCAGCGAACCTTACCGGGTATTGGTTTTGCTCCTCTTGCTGGTAGCCGGCCTCTTTGTTTTGCGTGCCGTGGATCAGGACCAAATCCGCTCACCGTTCGACCCCACCCCCGTTCCTACCCGCACGGGCTTCTCATGGGCAACCGAAGCCCAAACTCAATTCCAGGCTGGCAACCTGGTGATGGCGATCAATGCCTACCAGTCCGCCCTGGAGCTGGAGCCCAATAACGCAGAAATGTGGGCCGAGTTGTCCCGCATCCAGTCGTACCGCTCCACCCAGCTCACCACCGACGCCGAAAAACGCGAGCAGTTACTGGCCGCCATCGAATCGGCTGACCGCGCCATCGCCGCCGACGACTTCAACAGCAACGCTCATGCCGCCCGCGCCTTCGCCCTCGACTGGTTCTCCAACCCCAACCTCTCTGGCGCCGACTCAGAACGCTACCTCACCGAAGCCGAACAGGAAGCCGTGCGCGCCATCCAGCTCGACAATCGAAACGCCCTGGCTCTGGCCTATTATGCCGAAATCCTCAACGACCAGATGAAATGGACCCAGGCATCCCAATACATTGTCCAGGCCCTCGAGCGCGATTCAACCCTGATGGATGTGCACCGCGTCAACGCCGGCATCCAGGAAACCCTCGCCAACTACGGCGAAGCGATCAACGAATACAAGCGCGCCACCGAAATCACCCCCAATCTCACCTTCCTGTACCTCAACATCGGCGTTAATTACCGCCAATTGCAGCAGTATGAACGCGCCCTGGAATATTTTGCCAAAGCCGCCAACATTAACGAACAGCTCGGCGTGAACGACCCCACCCCCTATATTGCCATCGGCAAAACCTACTCACAGGTTGGCGAATTCTTCATCGCCGCGCGCAACGTGCGCAAAGCCCTGCAGCTTAACCCCACCAACCCTGATGTCTACGGATCGCTGGGCATCATCTACTTCAAATCGCGCAATTACGAAGGCGCCATCGAAGCCCTCAAGTGCGCGGTGCGTGGATGCGACGCGCAAGAGACCTGTAATGTGCGTATGGGAAGCGTCTGTGAAGAAAGTGAAGTGGATCCACAGTTTACCATCGAAGGCATGCCTCTCTCCGGCAGCACGGTGGTGTATTACTACACCTACGGCTCTGCTCTGGCTGGCATGGCGCGCCCTTACAATGATTACTGCGTCGAGGCCCGCGCTTTAATGAATGAAGTGCGCGCCCAGTTCAGCGGCGAGCCGGTGGTGATGCAAATTGTGGAAGAAAACGAAGCCGTTTGCGACCAGTTTGTAACCTATCCCTGATCTGTATCAGAATTTTATAAGAAACAGTTAATCTCTCTTGACTTCCTTTTCAAAGCAAGTTATTATTCCTCATGCAATTAGCACTCTTATTAATAGAGTGCTAAATCGCCAGAATATAGGCATGATCCCTTTCAAACTTGATACAGGAGGAAATGTATGTCACTCAATCTTAAACCCCTTGGCAACCGCATCGTGGTAGAGCCTTTGGAGCAAGAAGAAAAAACTTCAGCCGGCCTTTATCTGCCCGATACCGCCAAAGAAAAACCCCAACAGGGTGTTGTTCTGGCTGTTGGGCCTGGCGACCGCGACGAGAAGGGCGAGCGCATCCCCATGGATGTCAAAGTGGATGACATCGTATTGTTTGCCAAATACGCAGGCACCGAAGTGAAAATCGACGGCAAGAAAATCCTCATCATGCGTGAGAACGACCTGCTTGCCATCGTTGAGAAGTAGTCTTTCCCAACTATCGAAATAAAAAAATCATTCATTAAGGAGTTTTCCTATGGCTAAACAGCTTGTTTTTGATGAAGAAGCCCGCCGAAAGTTAAAAGCCGGTATCGATATCGTTGCGACCGCCGTTGCCACTACCTTAGGCCCCAAGGGCCGCAACGTGGCGATCGATCGCAAATTCGGCTCTCCCACCATCACCCACGACGGCGTGACTGTAGCCAAAGAAATTGAACTCGAAGATCCCTTCGAGAACATGGGTGCCCAACTGCTCAAAGAAGCGGCTACCAAAACCAACGACATCGCCGGTGACGGCACCACCACTTCCACCGTATTGGCCCACGCGGTTGTTTCTGAAGGCCTCAAAACCCTGGCCGCCGGCGCCAACCCCATGCTCCTCAAACGCGGCATCGAGGCGGCCACAAAAGCCATCTCCGACGCTATCCGCGACCAGTCCATTGAACTGACCACCAAAGATGACATTGCCAATGTTGCCACCATCTCGGCGCAAGACCGCACCATCGGCCAGCTCATCGCCGATGTGATGGACAAAGTTGGCAAAGACGGCGTCATCACCGTGGAAGAGTCCAAAGGCCTGGAATTCGAACAGGAATACGTTGAGGGTATGCAGTTCGACCGCGGTTACATCTCGCCCTACTTCGTAACCGACGCCGAGCACATGGAAGCCGTGATCAATGAGCCGTACATCCTCATCTACGACAAGAAAATCTCTGCCGCCACCGATATCGTCCCCCTGCTGGAGAAACTGGTGCAGATCGGCAAGCGCGAGCTAGTGATCATCGCCGAAGATGTGGACGGCGAAGCCCTCGCCACTATGGTTCTGAACAAACTGCGCGGCATGCTTAACGTGCTGGCTATCAAAGCCCCCGGCTTTGGTGATCGCCGCAAAGCCATGCTGCAAGACGTCGCCATCCTCACCGGCGCCCAGGTCATCTCGGAAGAGACCGGCCGCAAGCTGGACACCGCCACAGTTGCCGACCTCGGCCGCGCCGAGAAAGTCGTCGCTGACAAAGACAACACCACCATCGTGGGCGGCAAGGGCGATGAATCGGCCATCAAAGGCCGCATCGAGCAGATCCGCGTTGAAATCGACAAATCGACCAGCGATTACGACCGCGAGAAACTGCAAGAACGTCTGGCCAAACTCTCTGGCGGCGTTGCCATCATTCGTGTTGGCGCGGCCACCGAGACCGAGCTCAAAGAGAAGAAACACCGCGTGGAAGACGCCCTCTCGGCCACCCGCGCTGCAGTGGAAGAAGGCATCGTCCCTGGTGGCGGCGTGACGCTGATCAACGCCATCGAAGCGGTTGATAAAGTCAAACTGGAAAACGAAGACGAGCAGATCGGTGTTTCGATCATGCGCCGCGCTCTCGAAGTGCCCATGCGCAAAATCACCGAGAATGCTGGCAAAGATGGCGCCGTCATCATTGCCAACGTCAAACGCGAACAGACCGAAGCCAAGAACTCAAAGATCGGTTACGACGTACTCTCTGAGAAATATGTCGACATGGTCAAAGCCGGTATCATCGACCCCGCCAAAGTAACCCGCGGCGCTGTTGAGAACGCGGCATCCATCGCCGCCATGATCCTCACCACCGAAGCCCTCATCACCGACATTCCGGTGAAAGAAGCCCCGGCCCCGGCTCCCCAGCCGCCCATGTACTAAACCGTTCGGAAAACGACGAACAAAAAACAGGAGCGCGGACGCGCTCCTGTTTTATTATGAAATCCGTCATCCCAACCGGGAGCCAACCAAAGTCTTCTTATCAGGCTTTCGCCGTTACCTGTTTTCGCCAACGAATAGCGATAAACAGCACCACCGCGATTCCGCACACCACAATCACCACGTTCTGGTAAACCCCAATCCACTCAGCCACCACGGGCCAGCTAGCCCCCAGCAGCCGCCCCGCAAACGACAGCACAAAATTCCACAATGAGGTGCCCAGCACGGTGAAAAATAAAAACTTCACCATGTTCATACTGGCCAGCCCGGCCGGGATCGAGATCAGGCTGCGCACAATCGGCACCATGCGCCCAAAAAAGATCACCCAATCGCCGTAGCGGTCGAACCAGCGCAGCGAGCGGTCAAAATCTTCATTCGAGATCGTCAGGTACTTACCGAATTTATCAATCAGCCAGCGCACCCGCTCTTCGCCCAGCAGCTTGCCCAGCGCGTAAAAAACCAGCGCCCCGGCCAGCGAGCCAAGCATACCCCACAGCACCACACCCAAAATGGAGAACCGCCCGGTCAGCGTCAGGCTGCCCGCCAAAGGAAGCACGATTTCGGAAGGAATGGGGGGAAACAGATTCTCTAAAAACATCACCAGAGTCAGGCCGGGGTATCCCAACGAACTGATCACCGATTCTGCCCAGATTTTGATCGCGTCTAAAATTTGTCCAAGATTCATGGGGTATTCATCTCCATTGAATTTCCCTGAAAAAAAACAGGGGGTTGATGTCTGATTTTAACATAGATTTTCGCCTTCTGCCCAACCCGCTGCCTGCCACACCCGCACAGCCCCAACAGCCATAGATTCTGGCGAAAAACTGCGGCTCATTTGCATAGACAACCCCATTTCGCTTTTGTTTTTCAGCGCTTCTTGATATACAATAATTTTAAGAGCCATCCTCAACCCTTTCGCCGCGCTGGAGCTGTAGAAAGTGAGCATTGGCATGCGCTTTCCTGACATTAATCCAAGATTAACTATTGAAGTTGTCAGGGCGAATGTGGTAAAATTTTCTACGCTCCGAAAAGTTTTTCAATTTTCCCAGCGCAATCTATCCCGGCGTGGTTGGGGTTCGCGAGGCTCTTCTTCTCTGTTCCCCCTATCCATTCCAACGCAATACAGGAGGTGTGACAATGACTGTTCATTTGTACCTGTCCCTTGTGCCCGAGGCGCTGATTGCATCCATGCTGGATCCCGAAGAGTTCGGAGTCTACTACGCCGTTGGAACCGAAAAGAAATCTCGCGGCCAGGCCATCTTTTTCGAAATTGATCCCGCCTACCGCAACGATTTCTTCGCCATTGAAGAAGGCGTTCAACGCTGTGTTCCCCACGAGGACGGCGCCCCCAAAGCTTCCATTTACATCTCTGTCTATCGCGTCTTGGAACACATCTCTATGGATGCCATTCAGGCTCTTTACCTGACCACCCAAGACGGCCGCACACTGAAACTCGAAACCAGCAGCGATATCCCCGCCCCCACCAGCCGGCTGCACCTCTACCAAGAAATTGCCCCCGTCAGCCCCTTGGTTTGCAGCACCCTCGACCCGGTCAAATTCTACGACCTGATCGTGCGCAACCCTGCCTCCCTGCTCACCTTACCGGCCATCTGCTTTGTGGATCTGCGACTCGGTGAGCTGGCAGAAGACCCAATGGGCGGCGCGGTGGGAGACCTGCCCTACGATAATATTGATCATTTACGCGAAGTTCTGGCCAGTATGAAAACCAAGCACACAAAAATGGTGGACCGCACCCATTCTGCCACCCTCGCGTACCGAACCATAAAAACCGGTGTTTATGTCGGTAATAAAGAAAAGTTGTTGTTCTTCCCCATGCCGACTCAGGAAGAACTGAAAGCTCACCATTACAACTGGTGGCGTTCCGCTAGAATGTAAGCGCGGACCCCGGCGGTGGCCCCTCAGTGCTGCCGCCGGTTAACCCATTTCTTTGGACACCGCACCCCGCTGTTGAGGGGCTCTAGCGCTTTTGGGCTATCCGCCTCACGCGGGGTGAAGTATGTCTGGAGACTTAATCAAATTTTTTTTATAGGAGAGTCGTATGGATCAAATCTGGTTGTTCATTGCAATCGCGATCGGCATTGTGTCGGTCGGTGTAGCCATCTGGCTATATAACTGGGTCATGCGCCAGGATCCTGGCACGGAAAAGGCTCAGGAAGTAGCCTCTTGGATTCAAGAAGGCGCGCGTTCTTACCTGGCCAAGCTTTACCGCGCGCTCACCCTGGTAGCTGTTGCTTTGGGTATCATCATCGCTATTGTTTTCAGCTTTGATGTCTCTGGCGCGACCTCAGGCGTGGAAGCCTACCCCCTGCGCGGCATTTTCACCGCCCTGGCATTCATCTTCGGCGCGTTGTGTTCTGCCGTTGCCGGCTACATGGGTATGAGCATCGCCGTCCAAGCCAATGTTCGCTCAGCCACCGCTGCCAACAAAGACCTCAACACCGCCTTCCGCGTGGCCTTCTACGCCGGTTCGGTGATGGGTCTCGCCATGGTTGGCCTGGCCGTCATCGGTATGTCCACCATTTACCTTCTCACTAAAGACCCCGAAATTGTGTTGGGCTTCAGCTTCGGCGCCTCATTGCTGGCGCTGCTGGCCAAAGCGGGCGGCGGCATTTACACCAAAACCGCCGACATCGCTGCTGACCTGGTGGGTAAAGTTGAAGTGGGCATCCCTGAAGACGATCCCCGCAATCCCGCCGTGGTCGCCGACAACGTGGGTGACAATGTGGGTGACGTGGCCGGTATGGGCGCCGATATCTTCGACTCTTACGTTGCCAGCGCCGTGGCCGTTATGCTCCTCGGTGCCAGCTTTGCCGACAAGGCCCTTGCTGCCAAATACATCGTCTTCCCACTGGTGGTCTGCATGCTGGGCGGCCTGGCTTCCCTCATCGGTATCCAGTTTGTGCGCGTGGGTAAAAACGGCAAACCCGGCGACGCTCTTAATCGCGGCACCATCATCACCTGCATTCTCCTGGCCGCTCTGATGGTACCCATGATCTTTATTGGCGACTACAACATCGGCGTTCTGTGGGCCACCCTCATCGGTATCACCACCGGTGTCATCATTGGTTTCACCTCCGAATATTTCACCAGTGAAGAATTCAAACCCGTCAAAGAGACGGCCAAAGTCTCCGGCTCCGGCTCCGCCATCACCATCATCACCGGCTTCAGCTACGGCCTGGTTTCCATCGTTCCTTCCATTGTCGGCATCGTCATTGCCACCCTGGCATCCTACTACGTCACCGAAGCCGCTGGCTTGCCCGGCATCTATGGTATCGGCGTGGCCGCGGTGGGTATGCTCTCCGTCTCCGGAATGATCGTTTCCGCCGACGCCTACGGTCCCATCGTAGATAACGCCCGCGGTATCGCTGAAATGGCCGGCATGGATCAGCACGTCATCGAAACCGCCGATATTCTCGACTCGGCCGGCAACACGGCCAAAGCCATCACCAAAGGCTTCTCTATCTCCGCCGCCGCCCTCACTGTGCTGGCCCTTTTCGCCGCCTACGCCGAAGTGGTCCAAGCGCGCGGTGTCGAGCTTACCATCAGCCTGCGCGATCCGCTTGTGGTCGCCGGTGTTCTGCTGGGTGCCATGACCCCGCCACTCTTCAGCGCGCTCACCATGCTCTCGGTAACGCACAACGCTTTCGACATGATCGAAGAAATCCGCCGCCAGTTCCGCGAAGATCCCGGCATTTTGGCTGGCACCTCCAAACCCGACTATGTAACCTGTGTGGGTCTGGCCGCCCAAGGCGCGCTGTCCTCACTGGTCATCCCCGCCTTCCTGGCGGTTGGTCTGCCCATCCTGGTCGGCCTCGTGCTGGGCCCCAACCCCCTGGGTGGTTTCCTGGGCGGCGCCATCTTCACCGGTGTGATCTTTGCCCTGCTGATGGCCAACGCCGGCGGCCTGTGGGACAATTCCAAGAAATACATTGAAACCGGTCAATTCGGCGGCCCCGGCTCCGAAGCCCACAAAGCCGCGGTTGTTGGTGACACGGTCGGCGACCCCTTCAAAGATACCGCTGGTCCGTCCCTCAACACCCTCATCACGGTGATGTCGCTGGTTGCTTCTCTGTTCGCCCCCATCATCGCAATGTTCCACCTCTTCTAAACCAGAGGACAAATTTTACTCCCCCATTTTTCGATCTGGAAAATGGGGGAGTTTTCTTTTAACGATAAGGTTGTGAAGATCTGAGCGACATCCTAGTTCATCGTCGGATAGGCGACACCCTTCATGCGCACCGCCAGGTCGGTTACCACCGATCCCAACAGTTCCAGGCGTGTCGCGGCAGCCTCTTCCATCGCGCCCATCTCCACATCCACCTTCCTGGCCGCGAAATGCAGCGGCACGCTCAGCGGAGATACCACCGCCCGCAGAGAATGCGCCACATCCGTCATCGCGCGGATCGTGTTGATTGAGGCTTGATCACCCGCCGAAGAAGCGATCAACCCCACCACGCGATTTTCCAAAAAAGATTGGCCGCCTTGTTTCAGAAATACCAGAAAATCCATCGCGTTCTTGAAAGAACCAGCCATGCTGCCATTGTAGGCCGCCGTGCTCCAAATCATGGCGTCCGCGTTCCTGGCGCTTTCCACCAGCCGCTTCACGTTCTCGCCATACGCTTCCAACGGCTTGCCCGGCACAAACATTGGCAGGTCCAGCTCGCGCAAATCAAGCAGCTCAACAACCGCTCCGGCTTTTTCAGCCGCGCTCAACGCCTTCTTCAAGCTCGCCAGGCTGGTCGACTTTTCGGCCAGCGTTCCACCTATTCCCAAAATTCGCACTTGCTCGTTCATGGTTACCTCAATCAAGACCCCTAAAAATAAAGTAGAAGATGCAATTTAAAAATTTGCCAATAAATCCGTATACTGCTGGCCGAATGGCGCAGTTGGACGCGCCATCCAGAAATATTCCACACTCATTAACCGGCGCATCTCTTCGGCAGGCACCCGGCGAAACAGATTCTGCGGTCCAAACTGCGTTGCGTGACATTCCAAAGCCCGCCATTTGGCATCCACATAATCGCTTACGTCCACCGCGAAGTTGATTTGCGCCTCCCACGCGTCGGTCTGCGCTTTTTCCAGCCAGGCCAGATCGCTCGCGTCCTGCCCCAGGCGCTGCATCGTCTCGCGCAGACCGGCGAAGAAAGACTGTGGGATGCCCGTAAAGAACAGCCGCTCAGCCCGGTGCGCCGCGCCCAACCCCGGCCAGACTTGTTCATCGGCGGCCAGGTCAAACGCCTTCACCGTGTGCTGGTGAATGGCAATGTGGTCCGGGTGCCCGTATCCGCCGTTGGGTTCAAAAGTGATCACCACATCCGGGCGGAATTGGCGCATAATCTCGACCAGCTTGCTTTGCACCTGGTGGGCATCGGCATTAACAAACGACAGCGGGCTGCGGTTCAAGTCCGTTCCATCCATCCCCGAATCGCAGTAATCCAGAAAATGCACAGCTTGAATCCCCAACGCCTTCGCCGCGCAGCGCAATTCCTGCTCGCGCACTTCACCCAACTGCTCGGCGGTTGCCAGGCGGCTGTCAGAAATCTCACCGGCTTCACCCCTCGTCGCCGAGACCAGTTCCACCTCATGCCCTTCAGCCGCACAGCGCGCCAACGTGCCCCCCACACCAAACGCTTCATCATCCGGGTGCGCGAAAACCGCCAAAATTCGTTTACGCATTCGCCTGCCTCTTCCTTTAGGGGATCAAGGCGACCTGTTGCCCGTCTTGATCCCCCATGAATGATCGTCTACCCTTGACCGGCTTTGATCCAGCCCGCCACCTTCACCAGCCGCCGCGTCATGTAGCGCACCGCGTCTAGCGCCGCCGCGGATACCGGCTCACCGTTGGCGCTTGTGCTCACACCATACGGGTTTCCACCAGCCGCGAAGACCGCCGCGTCTGTATAACCGGGCGGCACGATAATGCTGCCCCAATGATAAAACGTGTTATAAAGCGCCAGCAGCGTGCTTTCTTGCCCGCCGTGCGGGTTCTGGGCGCTGGTGAATGCAGCTACCGCCTTGTTGGAGAGTTTCCCCTGCGCCCACAATGGGCCGGTAGTATCGATAAACTGCTTCATTTGAGACGCAACGTTTCCAAATCGGGTTGGCGCGCCAAATAAATAGGCATCTGCCCAATCCAGATCATCCAGGCTTGCCACCTGAACATCATTGCTGTCTTCCACATATTGCTTCCAGGCCGGGTTAGAATCAATGGCCACCTGGGGAGCCAGCTCTTGCACCTTGCGCAATCGGACTTCAGCCCCGGCATCTTCTGCCGCCTGCTTTGCAGCCAGCGCCATCTGGTAATTTGCGCCCGTTGAGCTGTAATAAATAATTGAGAGTTTAACTTTAGACATATTGTTGTTCTCCTGTAATGGTCAGTAATGGATACCGCTAACTGGATTTTGCCAGCCGGGAGGTTCTATCTGGATCGATTACGCCGGATGGACCCTCTCGGCCAGTGAAATCCCAAGTTTTTTGCAGAGGCGTCCCAATTCCTCTTGTTCTTCGGCGTTCAACGCACCCATCAACTCCACAATCCTCTCCACATGCTGCGGGAAGATGGCCGAAATCAACGCCTTCCCTTCAGATGTCAGATGCACGGTAACGACCCGCCGGTCATCCTGGCTGCGAACCCGCTTCACCAAACCGCGTTTTTCAAGGTTATCAATCACCAGGGTCATGTTGCCGGTGCTTTTCAACTGCTTCGCGCTGATCTCGCAGTGCGGCAGCGGCCCCAGGTGATAGAGAGTCTCGAGCACGCCGAATTGGGTGATCGTCAAATCACTGTACGCCCCATTCGCCGCCAGATACGACATTACCGAATTGGCCGCTCGCGTCAGCTTGATGAAGGCGTTCAAACTACGGATTTCTTCTTCTGTCCCCTGATAATGGGTCGCCATAATACCTCCATATCAAACTATTTTATGTTTATATATTATCTAATTCTATCTTTATTGTCCATTATTACTCCCTCAGAACCTTATACAGACCCCTCACCTTGAATCCGCTCGCAAAAAAACGCGTTTTTATAGTATGATATTGGCTAATACCGATGAAACGGCACAGGTCTATGCAAGAAAAAGAAAACCAAACCGCCCAACCCCGCTCTTTTCAATCCCTTCTTCCCACGCTGGGAATCGGATTTTTGTTAACCATCGTCCTCATCTCGTTGGGGTTATCCATCTGGATGACCGCCCCCTCTTATCTCGCGAAAGTGCGCGGCACGCCAACCCCCAGCCCTTTACCCCCCACGGCCACCCTGCTGCCCACCACCACCGCCACCATCACACCCCTGCCTTCAGACACACCTCTGCCCAGCGCCACCCCTTATCCTGCCTCCGCTTGGAAGGTGGAAGACCTGAGCCAGGTCAACCCTCCGATTCCAGGCCCGGCTTTGGAGGCCATTGTTCTCAACAATGACACCAGCGTTACCGTTGATCCGCCCTTCTCGTCCATTTTATGGACCAATTCAGCTGATCTCGGCCTGGGCATCGATTTTGAAGACGACTTTTACGCCACCTACAGCGCGGGTTCGGCAACCTGGGCGCTCGATAAACCACTTGCCCCCGGCTACTACCAGATCTACGTTCTCGACACGGCTTACAGTTCTGGCGGCGTTTTGGATTACGTTGTCTCCAACAGCACCGGCCAGATCGGTCCTATCTCTGGCCGCACGCGCGTACTCTTCTCTTCCAGCTTTACCACTCCGCCGCAAACCAACAGCACATGGGAATCCATCGGCATCTATAAACTCGACCAGCCTGATCTCCTCACCATCTCCACTGCTTGGGAAGACCGCAACGAGTACACCATCGTTGCCATTGACCGCGTGCTGATCACCCGCCTGCCCGATTCGACCGGACAATTGCTCTCTGAGCTGCCTCACAGCGGTTTGAATTATGTCTACGACGATCTCAGCGCCAACCTGACAGTGCGCGACCCCTTGTTTGAGCGCGAAGGTCGCTCTTGGGGCGACCGCTACCAGTCGATCCTCAACCCCGAATATGACGTTACCCTCACCTGGAAATCTGATAATGTTATTCCGGTTGCCAACTACGAGATCTTCGCTTACCTGCCGGCCACCAAAGGCTCAGTAGAAGGCGAGTTTCATTTCCTCGTCAACGGTGATGAGTTCTTAAAAGACCCCGAAACCATCTCTCTCAACACCGACACGGCCGGTTGGGTCTCGCTCGGCACGCTTGAAATCCCCGAAGTCTACGGTGTGGCCGTAAACTTCGAGATGAGCATGAAAGTGCCCGCGGGTTCGGTTGGAGAAGTTCCGCTTGACGCCGTGGGGTTGGCTCAGCGCTGACCCCTTTTTCTGGCATCCCATTACTGTTGCTCTTGCCAGGCGCAATGCTCATGTATAATTTCATTAGACAGGTTTGACAATCTCGACTGCGGTGTGAGAAAAAACGACCGCCTTGTTCGCCAACAGACAGCCAGGAATCAAGAGAGTTTAGGATCCTTATGGGTGAGACAGATACCTCTCCACAAGATAATCATTCCGGGGCTTCATCCACAATTCATGAGCTATCTGCGAGGATTATGCAGTTGGCCTCTTTTCTCAATGCCAATCTGCAACATGATCGCGCCGTCACAGAGCTATCCAGCATCAAAAATCTGGCCGTAGAACTGGCCGGGCGCAGCGGCGCGCTGGGCCTGCACGAAGTTAATCAATCGGCCAAGAACATTGAAAGCGAGATCAACCAGATTCTCACCGAGCGCGGCCTTACCCGTTCTACCATCGAAGCCATTCATGAAGAAGTCAGCCAGCTCAAACAGTCCCTCGAAGAGATCCAAACCGCTAAACTGCCTGCCGCCCCCGCGCCTCGAGAAACCAAATTCCGCCAATATGGCCAGCTTGTCTACCTTGAAGAAACCACCTCTACAGACCAGCAGGAATTGATCACCCAGATTGGCTATTTTGGCTACCAGGTAAATTCATTCCACACCATGGAAGAGTTGAAAGAGTCCATCAACAACTCTCTTCCCACCGCCGTATTGATGGACGTGGTCTTTTCCAACGGTGAGTTGCGCGACGCTGCCTTTATTCATGACCTTCAAGATTCGCTCCCCGCTCACGTTCCACTCATTTTCATCAGCGAATACGACGATCTCTCCTCCCGCCTGCAGGCCGTGCGGTCCGGCGGCGTGGCCTACTTCACCAAACCCGTCGATGTGGTTTCGCTCATCGACGCCCTCGATCGCGCCAGCGGCAGCCACCCCATTGAACCGTATCGTGTTCTGCTCGTGGAAGACTCGAAATTCCAGGCCAAACTCTACGCCCAGGTGCTGATAAAGGCCGGTATGCAAGTCAACATTATCACCGATCCTATGACGATCCTCGAAGCCCTGGCTGAATTCAACCCCGACCTGGTATTGCTCGATATGTACATGCCAGACTGCACCGGCATGGAGCTGGCTCAGGTCATCCGTCAGAACGAAACCTTTGTCAGCGTTCCCATTGTATACCTCTCCTCAGAGACTGATAAAGATAAACAGTTGGAAGCCATGAGCTTCGGCGGCGACGACTTCCTCGCCAAGCCCATCCAGCCTCATCATCTGATTACCGCTGTGACCTCGCGCGTCGAGCGTTATCGCAAACTGCGTTCTTTTATGACCCGCGACGGCCTCACCGGGCTTTTCAACCACACCACCATTAAAGAACGCCTGGAACAGGAAATCTCTCGCGCCCGCCGGCACAACATCACCATCTCCTTTGCCATGCTCGACCTCGACCAGTTCAAAAAAATCAATGACACCTATGGTCACCCCACCGGAGACCGCGTGCTGCGCAGTCTCTCGCGCCTGCTGAAACAGCGCCTGCGCCGCACCGACATCATCGGCCGCTACGGCGGCGAGGAGTTTGCCATCATCCTCACCGAAACCGATGCCGAAACAGCCCGCAAAGTGCTGGATGAGCTGCGCCGCGGTTTTGCCAACATCAATCAGGTGTCTGGCAGCCGCCGCTTCAAAACGACCTTTAGCTGCGGTGTCGCCGAATTTCCTGCTTATTCTTCCGCCGCCGCCATTACCGACGCCGCCGACCACGCGCTCTACCTGTCCAAACTCCAGGGCCGCAACCGCGTAGAGATCGCTCCACCTCCGCCGTCCGAATACAACGAGCTTTAGATCCCGGTTCAAAAACGACCCCTATTCAAGAGAGCGTTGAAATCATTAACCCAACCGTAGGCTTCCATGTGCTAATCTGAGAAAAAATTGAGCTGTTCTCTGCGGATTGCTGGCATCCTGGCTCAGTGACCAGGCCTAAAGCTGCCCACTCCACTCTGGACAGGCAGCAAAAACCGGCGCATAATCAAGGCGGGTAGTAAACTAAAGATCGTTCCTTTGATAACCGAGACACATTAGGAGAATAAAATGAATATTCAGCGAACCCGGGCCGCCATTGTGCTGGCCTTCATAACCATTTTGCTTCTCGCGGGTTGCGGTCCGGCGGCTCCGCAGGCCGCCCCCACCCTCAACCCAACCGAGATGGAACAGCAGGTAATATTGCTGCGCACCGCTGCCGCCGAAACCGTTGCGGTTCAGCTCACTGAGCAGGCCGCCCTCTTCCCGTCGGCCACGGTAACCGCCACCGCCACAGAAGCCCCCACTCATACCGCCCAGCCGGCCCAGGCCGAATCGACTCCCATCACCCTGCCGGATGCCACCCAGGCACCCACAACATCGGTTGTGCTGGTTCCCACGGCAACCGCGCGCCCGGCCGCCAACACCACGCCCGCGGAGTGCAAAGTGGTCAGTGTATCTCCTGTTTATAATAACCAGTTCCGCCCCTCCACCGACTTCGACGTCCGCATCACTGTTCAAAACACCGGCACCTTCACCTGGAGTGATGACGACATGGAACTCCGCTACATCACCGGCGACAAATACGAAACGGCCTCCGACAGCTATAAACTAACCAAAGAAGCGAAACCCGGAGAAAACGTGGAATTTGCGATTGATATGATCACCCCCAAAGATGCCGGCCAGTACTCAGCCGCCTGGGGACTTTTCCGCGGCAGCAAAAACCTGTGCGTGATTTACATCAACTTGCAGGTGGTGGATTAGCTCCCGGCTGTATCATTCTGCGCTTCAACCAGTCCGGCTTCGGCCGGGCTGGTTTCTTTTTGGGGTTGAGCGGTGTTGACCAGATACACGCCCAGCAGCACCACGCCGCCGCCCAGTAACTGCCAAATCGCCAGATGCTCGCCAACCAGGGGAATCGCGGCCAGCGCGGTCAGCACCGGCTGCGCAATCATCGTCGGCGAAACCACCGCCGCCGGCAGGTGACCCAGCGCGTAGCTCACCATAAAGTATCCCCCCACCTGCGAGATCACCGCCGCTCCCACAAATGCGAGCCACGTCTCACGCGAATACCCGCCCAGCGAATAACCCATTCCCAGGCTGGCCGCCAGCAGGCACACCGCGCTCGCCGCGGTCATCAGCCAGATATAGGCCAGCGCCGGCAGCTTCTTGCGTCCCTGCTGTGTCACCAGAAAATAGGCCGCGTAAAACACACTCGAAAGCAGTGCCAGAGCATCGCCGCCGCTGAAATGCGGGTGCAGAATTAAGTCGCTGGCCAGCACCACCGCCGCCCCGCTCAACGCGCAGGCCAGCCCCACCCAAAAACGCCCGCTTAATCGCTGCCGCCAAAACAAATAAGAGAGCAGCGCCACCCACAACGGGGCGATATTGTTAAGCAGAGTGGCATTTGCCACCCGTGTGAATTGAATGGACGTGCTCCAAAAACCATGATCCAGCGACGTGAACAGTCCTCCAATCAACGGGAAAACCAGCAGCCCCGGCGAGAAGGCCGGCAGTCCACGCCAACTGCGCAGCCCCAGTGGAACCAGCAGCAGCGCGGCAATAGCCATCCGGTAAAAAGAGGTTACCACCCCCGGCGCCTGCGCCCAGCGCACAAATAGACTGGAAAGCGTCAGCGCCAGCACGCCGCCGCCCAGGGCCAGATAAGGAAGGATCGATTTACCATCACGCATGAGCAGAGATTATACCCTCCGCTCTCCATTCTTGGGTGTTTTTTTCTCTTCGGCAGCAAAATAGTGGTTTCCTTGTCTTGCGGCGGAGATTCTGCTAAGTTCCAGGTTGATGACAATAACACCAGCCTTTGCGCGCAAATCCCTCAGCGAGGTCAAATCCCGTTATAATCAATATCAACCCACCCAACAACCAAACAAGGAGAAGACCATGCGAAAAATCCATCTGCGTGGGCTCGCCACCTTATTCCTCATCACCTTCCTGGCCGCGGGTTGCGCGCTGTTCACCACCCCGGCTCCTCCGGTTAGCTCCGCTCCCACCGCTGTACCGGCCACCGCCACCATTGAACCCACACCCACCACCCCGCCCCAGCCCACACCCACCATCGCAATCCCGGTTGACGCGGCAGTACTCCCCGTTGTCCTCTCGCCCTCTTTTGAAACGCTCGATCCGCGCACCGAATCTTCACCCGAAGCGCGCGCGCTGCAATCTTTGCTCTACCAGACCCTCGTTGCACTCGATACTGCCGGGAATCCCATTGCCGGGCTGGCCTACGGTTGGGAAGCCACCGCAGACGGTCTCTCTTACACCTTCTTCATCCCCACAGGCGCGTCCTTCTCCGACGGGGCCACCATCACAGCCACGGTTGTTTCCCAGAACCTGAATGAGTTTCTACTCACCGCTGGCAGCGCAGCCGCCGTCTACCCCTACAATATCATTGACACCATCGATGCCGTCGACGAAGCCACTCTGGCCATCCGCCTTAAGCAGCCTTGCAACACTTTCCTGCAAGCCCTGGCCAATCCGCGCCTGAGCATCATCTCGCCTGAGTGGATCTCGCGCCCCTCTGCCAGCCTGGCCGATTCTCCCGCCGGCAGCGGGCCTTTCCGGTTGGTGAGCATGGAGACCGGCTCTCAACTCACCTTCTTGAAACGGTCCGAGTACACAGGCGCACCCGTGTTTTTTGATCTCGTGCGCGTAAGCCTGGTTCCTTCCGCCGCCGAAGTCCGCGACCAGCTCACTGCCGGGCAGGCTCTGCTTGGCATCTTCCCGCAGGCCGCCCAGCGCGACCCGCTTCCGACTGCAGAATCCGGCCTGCAAACCCGCCTGCTGGCTCTTCCTGAGATGCAAGTTATGGCCTTTAACTTTACCCGCCCCTTCTTCAACAGCCTTCAGGTCCGGCAGACATTCAACCGCGCCATTGACCGCGCCGCGCTCATCCAGACCGTCTTTATGGGCGACGCGCTAGCGCCCTCCGGCATCTACCCCATCGGCATGTTCGGCGCTTGCGCCGGCGAGGAAGACTACGCATACAACCCCAGTCTCTCCTCTTCGCCGCTCCCCTGGGAAAGAGTTACCCTGCGCGCCCTGGCTCCCGAAGGCCTTTACCGACAAGACCGCGCCCTCATCGAAGCCATGAGCAGCCAGTTCGCCCTGGTTGGCATCAACCTCACCGTGGATTACACTTCGCGTGAAGACTATCCCCGCTCAGTGATTGAAAATCAGCCCCTCGCCAATTACGATCTGTATTTTGTGCAGTTTGAATCTCCCTCTTTCTCCCCCGCTGCGCTCGACGAGTGGTTCCGTTCCAATGGGGCTTTGAATGGCGGTAAATACGCCAACCCGCAAGTCGATGATCTTCTCTCCCGCTCCAGGAACGAGCTGGAACCCGAGCTGGCCGAAGCCCAATACTGCCAGGCCGCCCAGCAAATCTGGGCAGACGCGCCCTATCTCTTCCTCCTCCAGCCGGCGTACACAGTGGCGTATTCATCCTCTCTGGAGGGTTTTACTGCTTCTCCCAACGGGTGGCTGCATCTCGATCTGCTGCGCACAGAGCTGACTACCCCCCCAGAGTAGCCCATAGAATCAAGACCGCCGGATGGGTATCCCCCCGGCGGTCTTCTCTTTATCTTCACGGTCTGTATCCCTGCGCCCACGCTTCCACGCGAACCACATCCGCGGCCACTTCTTCCGGCAGCCCAATCCACACCTCGCTGGCTTCTCCAGGGCTCCAGTAGCCTTTTTCGGGCGACCCAGTCACAATATCTACCAGATGGCTGCTGCCGTCAAACAACGCCGCCGCCACCAGCGGTTTCTCCACCGCCTCACCCGCCTTATTCAAAACTTGCACCGCCGCCGCCGGGATTCCTTGAGCATTGAGTCGAACTGTTGCCCCTGTAACCATAATTTGGTCTTGAATGTACTCGCCGCGATATTCTTCCGGCAAGATTTCAAACACCACCTCCCCGATGGAGCCCCTTTCCACAGCGATCTCAATCACCGCGCCGTTCATGCTTCCCGGCGGGGTAACGTCCAGCAAAGTGTAGCTTTCGCCACTGCCGATCACCTCACCCTGCGAGTTAAGCACCGTCGCCCGTACCAGGGTGAAATCTATCGCCTGAGGCTGGTTGTTGCGCAGCACGGCAAACACCCGCGCCCGCCCTTCACTGCTTACCCGCCAGCCGGATTTTACAATTTCGATTGCCGGCCGCGGCGTGGGGCTGGGCATGCGCGTAATCTGTAGTTCAATCACCTGTGGCGTTTCCGTTTTCCACGCGAAGCGCCGCGTTTCGGCGGTGGCAGTGTTCTCCGCTGCGACCTGTGTCTGGCGCGCGGGCAGGGCTTGCAGCCCCGCGCCAACCACCAACCCGATGCCCAGCGCGCCCGCCAGCCCTGCCAGTAACAGATACAGCCGTTTGTTGGGAGTTGCCTCGTTCATGGAATTGATTCTACATCCACAAGCGATTTACGGCTGTGCAATTTCACTTATTCCGTCATTTCATAGGTAATCATGCCGTTGTCCCACTTCACCAACCGGTGAGGGGCATCCAGCTCATACCAGGCCGTCTGGTCTCCCAATTTCACCTTCCAGGTGAACATCGTCCCGGCCGGAACGGTAACCGTGTCCAGGCCAATCACCACCATCACCTGATCGCGCTGGGTGATCGTGCTGATCCCCAGGCTGGCGTCATACTGCGCGGGCCACACCACGCTCGTTTCACGCGCCACCCCGGCGCTGAAGGTCTGGCCCATCAGCCGCCACGGCCATTCCTCAATGACCAGCGTGTCGGCGGGGAATGACAGGCTTCCTGTGGCCGTGCCATCTTGCGAGACACTCAAAGATACCTCGCCGCCCTCGGTTTGGGCTTTCACCGTGTCAACACCTTTCGTGTTGGTTCGCTCGCGCTGCAGCGCGGTCAGGCTCATATCCTCCGCCAACCAGCGCACTTCGAGATGATCCTGATAGGCTTCACCCGCCCACAGGCTGTTTCCGGTCTGGTATTCAAACGTCTCCTGCTGAATGTTGCAATCCAGCGCGTACGCGCCCGCCGCGGGAGTTAACTGGCATTGCGCCTCACCCACCGCCTCGCCGCCTTTGTGGTTCAGCTGGTAATTCATCACCAGCGGCTCGCTCCAGGCCGGGTCTCGTAGTTGCAGTGTTTGCCCCATCGCCAGCATTTCCGGGAACTTGCCTACCACCAGTTCGCCCAAGGCCATCAGCAGGTAAATGGGCAGCGCCGCCAAAACCGGCCAGTAACGCGCCAGCCAGCCGGGCTCGCCTTCCACAGTTTCAACCCGGGCCTCTTCCACAACCGCGGGAGCGGTCTTGCTCAGCAGAACAATGCCCACCAGTACCACCGCCAACCCAACCAGCGCCGCCCAGATCGAAAAGACAGGCAGCGGATTCGAAGGGTTGAACGAGCTTTGAATGCTTACCAAACTGGAGAAAGCGTTGTTCCCAAAATGCACCAGCATCGCCGTCCACAGCGACTGCGTGCGCCAGTACACCCAGCTGATCAACACCGCGATCGGCAGCAGCGCGGGCAGCCCTTGCAGGCGCATGTGATAGATCACAAACAGCAGCGCCGGGATCAAGATACCCGTCCACTTTCCATAACGCGCCCCATATGCGCGCTGGATCAGGCCGCGAAAGAACACTTCCTCGGCCAGCGGCGCGGAGACCGCCAGCGCAAGAAACGCCAGCAGTGCCTGGGTCGCCGTACGCGGCAGCGCGTCTGCCGGCATAGGCATGCTATAACCCATCACCTGCGACATGGTTACATCAATCAGCGCCGCGAACGGCCAAACGCCAATCCCAAGCAGCAGCGCCAGCCCGGCTGTTTTCCAGCCCGGCCAGTTCAGCCGCAGCGATGAACGCAGCGGCAGGCGCTTGATCAACACCAGAATCAGCGCCGGCGCCAGAATACAAACCAGCTCTGTGGCGATCAGTCCTGGGTAGAAACTCGTCAATTGCATGATCGAGCCGAGAGAAATCAACAGAATCAACCCCACCAAATACAGCCCATTGGCTGCCCGAATCGAAACGGTCTCCTTGTTCATCGTCAATGCTCCACCTGAATTATTCATAAGCCAGCACGTCGCGCACCGTCAAACGGGTCGCATTGCGCGCCGGTAATAAGCTCGAAATGGCCGAAATCACCAGCACCATGATCATCCAGATAAAATAGCCATCGGGCGCCAGTACAAAGCGCATGGGCACATTCACAAACGCCACGCCGATCACATAATTAAGAAACAGGGTTATCGGGAAGGCGAGAATCATGCCAATCGCCCAGCTCAGCAGGCCGACCACCATGCCCTCCACCACCACCATTTCCAGCACCGAGCGGTCCGACGCGCCAATCGAGCGCATCACGCCAATCTCGCGCGTGCGTTCCAGCGTGTTCATCGACATCGTGCCCATCAGACCCAGCCCGCCCACCAGCGCGATCAGCACCGCCATCACCAGCAGCGTGTAGATTAGAATATTAATCACCGTCGACTGCTGCGCCATATTTTCCGCGCCTGTCGTTACGCTGGCTACCTTAATGCCGTTTGCTTCAAACAGAGTTTTGATCTTTTCTGCCGTCCGCTGCTGTGTTAGGGGATCATGCTGTTCGGTTACCACCCTCAGGTCAAAGATTCGACCCATCTGATTCAGGGTACGGTTCAGCGGTTCTTTATTGGCAAACACCATCGGCGGGATGACTGTGCCTGCCATATTATAGATTCCCACCACTTTCCATTGGCTTTTCTGTCCATCCATGGTCAGCGTCAGCGTATCACCCACTTTCACATCCGGGCGCAGCTTGATAAAGTGGTTACCCACCACAATCGCGTTCTCATCCTCAGGCAGCAGCCAGCGCCCGCTGGTAATATCGGCCTGCACCAGCTTTGAACCGGCCGGCGGCGCCATGATTGTGATCTGGTCCGAGGTCACCCCGTCTGCCTGCAGCACTTCCGCCATAGAATATCCCCACCCCTCGGCCGCAGTGATTTCCGGAATCGCGTCCACCAGCGGCTGGATTTCTTCCATGCGATGATAGCGGTCAAAGTTCACATTCACATCGGAAAGAAAATAGCCCAGCGTTTTCTCAATTTCCAGATAGAAGGAATCGCGCACGTTAATCACACCGATAAATACCGCCCCCGCCAGCGACAGCGTCGTCAGCGTCAGCAGCATACGTGCCTTCTTGCGAAAAGCGTTGCGCAACGAAATCAGCACCGGGCGCGGCAGTCCGCGGATGCGGTCAATCAACCGGTCGATCCAGTTATCGCCAAACTTTCCATTGCTCAAACCGTAACTGCTGATCGCCTCACGCACCGTGATGCGCGTTCCGCGCCGCACAGGCAGCAGTGAAGACACAAATGGCACACCCAGCCCCACCAGC
Organism: Ornatilinea apprima; assembly: GCF_001306115.1. GTDB lineage: Bacteria > Chloroflexota > Anaerolineae > Anaerolineales > Anaerolineaceae > Ornatilinea > Ornatilinea apprima. Next base: position 210,665 of record NZ_LGCL01000019.1, read on the forward strand.
AGCGTCAGCGCCAGGGTGGACGCGGGAACGCGGAACCCTTGCAGATCAAAATTAAGAAAACTGCTGATGCCCAGCGCAACCAGATAGCCAACCACAATGGATAGCGGCGCGGCGATGAGAAACGCCATAAGCCCAAACGCCTCTACCAAAATGTAATACATTTTCCGCAGTTGGCTTGTGCTGGCGCCTATTGCCTTCATCATCCCAATCTGGCGGATATGCTGGCTTAACAGCGCCGCGATAGTATTGATCACCAAAAAGCCGCTCAGCACCACCGCCATTGCCCCCAGCACACCCAGCATCGCCGCCAGGGCGGTGGTGATGTCTGAGGCAAAATGCCGCCCTGGCTGGTACACCAGGGTAAAGTACACCGTCCGACCGCTTTTTTCTACCTGCTCGGCTACCCGCGTAGCGACCTCGCGCACGTGTTCTTCATCCATGGGGTTTTCGGTTACCGTCAGTACCATTTCCGTGTACTGCTGATAGCCTCCCAGCCAGGCCATGGTATCAAAGTTGACATACCCCAACGCCATGTTGCTGAAAATAGCCGGCGCCTGAGTTACATCGTGGATGAAGCCGCTCACGGTCAACTCGCGGACCGTGCCGTCAGGCAACGTGACCGCCAATTTGTCGCCCACTTTCACGCCCAACAAGCCGATAGCCGACCGCTCGATGAGAATTTCGCGCCTTCCCAGCCGCATTTCTTCGCCAGGGATCATAGGCTCAAAACGGTCAATCTTGCGTTCCTCCAGGTCTTCTACCTGGTACATCAATATGGAATATTCCGCGCCTGTGGGCAGATTCACTTTTCCCGAGGTGCTGGCGCGCCCCTCCACTTCCTTCACGCCCTCAACCCGTTTCAACGAATTGAGCAGCGCTGAATCAAACGGATCGCAATAGATACTCGCTCCGTGCGGATTAGCAGCCAGATAATCGGCCTGCATGTCGTTTAACAGAAAGTCAAAGGAGGAGGTCACCATCCCAACCGCGAAAACCCCCACCCCAATGGATAACACAACCAGGATCGTGCGGATTTTATTGCTCCACAGATCCTTCAACACCTTCCGCCATTGAGCCGAAATCATAACTTCTCTCCGTCTCGAGCGCTCACATTCTCATTCAAATGCTTGCTGGCATTGTATTCCATCGCGTTGCGCGTTTGCTCCGACTCAGCCAACAGCGCGTCAAAATCGGCATGGTCGAGCGCGGCAACTTTAACGCCGCTGGCCGCCGCGCGCACCGTCGCCACCGCGGAGCGGTCTTGCATCAGCTCAATTTCGCCAAAATACTTGCCCGGCCCCAGCCGCGTAACCACCACGTCCACGCCGTCGGGCCGCTTCAGCGCGATTTCCACTTCGCCCTCGGTTACAATGTAGAAATGATCTCCAGGGTCGCTTTCGCGCATAATCACCTGCCCCGGCTCAAAGGTCATTGGCACCAGTTCTTTGGTGACATGCAGCATTTGCTGGTGCGTCAGCGTCGGCATGGCGCGGAAAACGTACTCGTTTACCACTTCGCCATCCGCGATCAACACCGTCCGAGTAACGCGCTTGGCCAGGCTTGAATCGTGCGTTACCATCACAATCGTCTTGCCGCGGTCAATCAACTGCTCAAACATCGCGAAAACCGCTTCAGCGGTCTTTGAATCCAGGTTGCCGGTGGGCTCGTCGGCCACAATCACGGGGGGGTCGTTGGCCAGCGCCCGCGCAATAGCCACCCGCTGCTGCTGCCCGCCTGAGATGGCCGAAGGCAATTTGTTCGCGTGGTCTTGCATCTCCACCATCCGCAGCAGGTACATTGCCCGCTCATACCGCTCGGGCACGCTGTACATATTGCAGAAGTCCATCGGCAGCATCACATTTTCCAGCAGCGAGAGCATCGGCAGAAGCTGGAAGAACTGAAACACGATCCCCATGTTACGCCCACGCCAGATCGCCATCTCATTTTCGCTCATCGAATGAACGGCTACGTTCCCCACATAGACTTCACCTTGCGTCGGCCGGTCAATGCCGGTGATCATATTAATCAACGTGGACTTCCCCGACCCGGATTTGCCAATCACTCCCACAAATTCACCGGGGTAAAAATCCACATGAATGTTCTTCAACACCGTAAAGTCTCCCGCCGTGCTGCTGTAGGTTTTTACCAGGTCGCGAATGCGCACAATCGGCTGGGATTCACCCGTTGTTTGTACTACCGGCACTTCCAATTTTTTGCGAAATAGGCTCGTAAGCATAGGTTCACCTGATTCAGTCGGAGCAAAATAAAAACAAAATAAGAACCGTGATCAAGCCCCTTGATCCGTTATCATATACGCCGGAATGGTCCATAAGTTGCAGGTAAGAAAGGAAAACCGTTGAGTCGCTACGCGCCGCCTTCAGCAGAATGATCACCGCAGCATTTCTGCACGCAGTCCAACAATTTGTCAGGCGAATCAGATTTATTGATAAACGCGTTCGCCCCCAGCGCCATCGCCAGCTGGCCCACCCGCTCGCGCCCGCTGATACTGACAATTTTCACATTCTCAATTTCCCTGCGCAGCTGAGTGATCAACTGCGCGTTGGTTGTAACGCCCGGCAGCTCCCACTCCAGAATGACAATCTTCGCCCGGTGTTCCAACGCCTTATCCACCAGGCCATCGCTGCTTTCCAGTTCAATAATCTGGCCGCACTGCGGCTGCTGCTCTAAAAGTAAACGCATCGCAGAGCGAACTTTAGGGTCATGATCAGCAAGAAGAATGGTCGTCATAATTTTCCTCCAGGTTTGAAGATGCGGGCAGGCAAGGTAGGAAATTGACTCAACCTGTGCGCGGGAAAAACCACGAATTTCAAAGTACAGATAGACTTAAATGTCGTGCTTCTAGCATACCCCGTCTTTCACCTTCGCAAGCCCTTCAATGGAAGGGTTTGCGAGCTGGCAGACTGGGGTAAATTCAAACTGGCCGCCTGGCCAGGAATGATCTTCATCTTTTTGGGGAACAACAATTCAAGTGGAATCCGGCACAGTCCATTCTTCCTCCCCGCCCAACAACCCGCCTGGGGCGTTAAGCTTTCCATCAAAATTGGGAAGGTGTGCCCGTAAAAGCCCAAATCAGTCATCCTTAACAATCAAAATAATGTAAAGAAGCTGCTTAAAGATTAATTCCAACCCCTGCTCGCTTCAACACGCAAATGGTCAGGTCTTACCTGGTCAACTGGCCAGGTTTCGCCTGACCAAACAAAAACCCCCGCCGCGGCGGGGGATCGTTTGATAAGTTAATCCTTCTTCTTCACCAATTTCTCTTTTAAGGCCACTGCCACCGCCTCGGTGCGGCTGGTTACATGCAGCTTGGAGAGAATGCTGGATACATGGAATTTAATCGTTGATCGGCTTACCACCAGTTTATCCGCGATCTCTGGATTGCTGTACCCTTCCACCAGCAGTTCCAACACCTCCCGCTCGCGATCGGTCAAATCAAATCCCGGCCGGTCGGCAGGCATACGGCTGGCATGGATCAACGCCTGGGCCGCCTCTGGCGCCAGGGTGGGCCGTCCCGCGTGCGCCGAGCGAATCGCGTCTGCCAGCTCATCTGCCCCCACATTCTTCAGCAGATATCCAATCGCCCCCGCCTGCAGCGCGCCCTGCACCAGCTCGTCTTCCTTGAAACTGGTCAGCGCCACAATCTGAATATTCTGCCATTTTTCGCGAATTGCTTTGGTAGCCGCCGCGCCGTCCATCTCTGGCATCACCAGGTCCATCAAAATCACATCTGGCTGCAGTCGTTCCGCCAGGCGCACTGCTTCCCGGCCATTACTGGCTTCTCCAACCAGTTCCAGGTCATCAAACACCATCAAGAATGCCCCCAGGCCGCTGCGCACTACATTATGGTCATCCACCAGCATTACGCGGATCGGTTGATTTGCGTTCATTTAGTCTCCTTCTGATTGGTTGCCGGACCAGACCGCTTCAATGCGGGTCCCCCGATTAATTTCGCTTGAGATTGTCAGTATCGCGCCAATGGCCTCAGCGCGTTCTTTCATTATACCCACACCCAGGTGATCGGATGAGATATTCCTCATATCAAACCCGCGCCCGTCATCCTTGACAATCAATTTGACCTGACCGGGCAGGCAAAACAGGCTCAGTTCCACCTGTTCGGCATGCGCGTGCTTGGCGATATTGTTTAACGCCTCTTGCGCGATGCGGTACATAGCCACACGCACATCCGGGGGCATCGTGCAGTTCTTCTCCAGCGTCAGCTTCACCGGCACCCGCGAGCGTCCCATAAAAGCCTCTGAAAGCTGCCGGAAGAGTTCTTCAATTTCCGCTTCCAGCAGCGCGGTTGGCCGCAGCTCCATCAACAACGTGCGCATTTCGGCCAGCGCGCCGCGTGTTAGCTGGCGCAGCTCTTCCAGACGCCGTTTACCCTCATCCATGTTGCGATCCCAAATGCGCGGCAGTACCTCCGCGATCAGGCTCGCCGAGAACAGCGTCTGGGTAACCGCATCGTGCAAATCCCGCGCCAGGCGGTTGCGTTCGGCAATCACCGCGCTCTGCTCGCTCTGCTGCCGCAGATGAGCATTCTCCAGCGCCAGCGCCGCCTGATCCGCCAGCATGCGCGCCAGTTGAATCGTTTCCTCAGTGAATTCCTGCTGTTCAGTGAAGTAGAAAGTCAGGTTGCCAAAGCCCTTGGCTTCCGGTAAATCCGGCTCGCGCAGCCCAATAGGAATTACCAGGTAGCTCTTGAAATACTTGATCTTCAATTGATACCACTGCCGGTGAATATCGTTTAAGTCCGGGTTCTCCAGATCTGGTCCAAAGGCGGCAGCAATGTCTTTGATCACTAGCGGCTTCTGAGAGATGAGAACCTGATCTTTGGGAGTGTAAATCAGCGGCGTCATCTGGATCACGTCAAATTCTTCCGGCAAACCCGAGCTGGCCAGCGTCATGACCATTTGCTGCTTAAAATCTCCCCGCCTCAGCATCGTCGCGCTCGCCCCCAACAGATCGCGCGCCTGGTTCACGATTAAACTCAATACTTCATTAAGTGAGCGGCTCGAGTTGAGTGTGCGCACAATCACATTCAGGCCTTCGGCCACTCTGCGCCGCCGCTCGGCGTTCTGCGCGCTGCGCTGCGCCTCGCTGCGCAAGCTGGCATTTTCCACCGCCAGCGCGGTGTGATCTCCCAGCGTCATCGCCAGGCGCGTATCCTCTTCATTGAACTCACGCGGCTGGGTGTAAAAGAAAGTCAGGCTGCCAAACAGTGCCTCTTGAATGTACAATGGCACAACCAACGCGCTGCTGTAGGTTTTCAACAGCAGGTTGATCGCATGTGCTTGTTCAGGGGCCATGTTTTTCAACGCCAGCTTATGGTAAACCGCCTTAATATCCGGAATCACCATTGGCTTGCGCTGCCTCAACACCAGACCACTTTCATACAGAATGGGAGAGATTGCCAGATGAGCAATCTCCGGATGCACATTAAAGCTGGCATCCAGCACAAATTCATTGGTATGGTCTTGTTTGCGGCGGATCAATGTGCTGCTCGCCCCCAACAGCTCACACGATTGGATGGTGATGAAATTCAAAATCTCTTCCAGCGAACGGTTGGAGTTTAACACCGAGAGAATCTCGCGCAGGCCTTCGGCCACCACCCGCCGGCGCTCGGCCTCTTGCCGCCGCTCGCGTTCTTCACGGTAATAATGCGCGTTTTCCAGCGCGATCACCGCGCCGGTGGCAAGCATCGTCAGCAGCAGCTCATCTTCTGGCCGCAAACCGCCCGGCTGGTCGTTTGCCACCGTAATGGTGCCAATCTGCCTGTTTTCCGCCAGCAGCGGCACCACCAGAAACGAGCGAACGCCCGCCATCCGGGTGACCTCGGTGAAAACGCGCACATCCGTCTCTGAATCGGTGATCAGGATCGACTCGCCCATCTCCAGCGCCAGGCCGCCAACCGATGTTTTCATCGGCATGCGGTACCCAATTAATGATTTGTCCACCTTTCCTGAGAGCACCGATAGCACCAGATCGTCTCCATCCACCAGGAAAACTGTGCTCATGGTGGTATTGGTTAGCCGCCGCGCCGCGTCCGCGATCATTTGCAGCACCGAGTCCGGGTCCAGCCGGCTGGTGATCGCCTGCTGCACCGTATTGAGGGTCTGCATTTCTTCCGCCCGCCGCCGCGCATCCGCATAGAGATTTTGCAATTCTAACTGGCGCTGCTGCTCCACCTCATACAGGCGCGCGTTCTCAATCGCCAGTGCGGCCTGGTCCGCGAAGGTAATCGCCAGGTTTATATCCTCATCGCTGAAGTAATGCGGTGTGGGGTAGTACATGGCCAGACCACCCAGAGCATTGTCTTTAACGATCAGCGGAACTGCCAGGATCGCTTTATAACGGCTCTTAAACAATTCCAGCAAATCCCACTGGTCATCGCGTATGCGCACATCGTGCTCGCCTAGCGATTTTTCAGGGTTTGAGAACACCTTGATCTGGTCAATATCCGAGAAATAGACCGCGCGCTTCTCACCCACCGCCCGGCCAACGGTCCCATACCCCACTGACACGCGCATATTTTCCAATATATCGGTGTCCATTCCCCGAGATGCCTGCAAATGCAACCGCTCCGAGCCTGTTTCCAGCAGATACACGGCCACCACGCTCGTATCCAGCAGGCTGTCCGCTTTCTCAACGATGAAGTCCAAGGTTTCATCCAGGGTGCGGTTGGAATTGATCACCGCGATAATGTCGCGCAGGCTTTCGGCCACTTTCCGGCGCGTCTCAATTTCTCGCGTGCGCTCCTCCACCCGCCGTTCCAGCGTTTGAAAAGCAGTTTGCAGGTCTTCTTGCTTGCGTTTCTGCTCAATCGCCATCCCGGCCAGGTGCGCGGCCACTTCCATGGTGTGCAGTTCCGCTTCGCGCGGCATGCGCGGGTAGCGGTAATACATCGCGAAGGTGCCCAACAAACGGCCATCGGCACCCATCACCGGCTCCGACCAGCATGCCCGCAGACCGTGCTTCAGCGCCTCAGCGCGCAAGGCGTGCCAGCGCGCGTCTATGGCGATATCGCTAACCAGCACCCGCTCTTTGCGGAACGCCGCCGTACCGCAAGAGCCAACCTGCGGTCCAATTTCCAAGCCCTCCGTAAAATCAAGGTAAGCCAGCGGCAGGCTCGGCCCGGCGCCCACATGCAGATAACGTCCATCTTCATCCAGCAGCAGCACCAGACCCAGCATACCCGGCATCTGTTCTTCCACAATGCTCACCAGCGCGGTCAGCGTTTCGCTGAAAGACCCCTCGGTGGCCAGCAATTCCATAAAACGACTCTGGCCCTCACGCACCTGCTGCGCCTTTTGATGCTCCAGCGCGTTGATAAAAACCTCCCCCACTACACGCAGCATGCGAATTTCAAAATCTGACCAGGTCTTGGTCTCGCGGATCGAGTCAAATCCCAAAAAGCCGATTACCTGCCCCTGATAACTCAGCGGGATGGAGATGATCGACTTTACCCCCTGCTGCTCAAAGAGTTCCCGCTCCAGGCGCGCTTCTTCGGGCATAGCCTCCACATCCGGCACGTTCAGCACCATGCCATTGAGCAGAATTTGGTTGGACCATTTCAGCGCGTCAATCGAGAAGTCCTGTAAATCCGCTTGCAGGCTTTCCGTTCCCTCGCTCACCCATTCGTGTGTGTTCGACATTGTGTGTCCCTCATCCAGATATTGGAACACATACCCGCGCTCCACGCCCAGCAGGCGCGCCAGCAGACCCAAACCGGTTTGAATACCTTCATCCACCTTATTTGACGGCAGGTTAATGAAGTGGGTGGAAATATCGGTCAGCAGCGCCTCAAACTGGCTCTGGAAGCGCAGCTTCTCTTCCACTTCTTTCTGCTCCGTGATATCCATCACCAGCCCATTGTAATGAGTGGCCTGACCGGCCGCGTTGAATACCGGAGTTGAAAGAACATGAATCCATTTCCAGGCGTTCTTCTTGGGGTTGAAAACGCGCACAATCTGGTCAAAAGCCTGCCCCTTCTCCCAGGTTTTCTGGTTGGCTTGTTTTATCCGTTCCAGATCGTCGGGGTGCAGGTTTTTGAACCATGCCGCGTAGTTATACGGCTCGTCCGTTCCAATAATTTCCGTTACCGAAGGGCTCACCAACACGATCTTCCTGCTCTGAGGCTGGTCCAAATCGGCTTTCACTCGAAAGATCGCGAAATTCGTCGCGTTTTCCATCAGCGAGCGTAAATCTTCCTCGCTGCGCCGCAGCTTGATCAGCGCCTCTTTTTGCTCGGTAATATCTGTATCAGACCCTGCCATGCGGTAAGCGCGCCCAGATAAATCGCGCGCCGAGATGCCGCGGGTTAAGAACCAGCGGTACTTGCCATCGCGGTGCAGCACGCGGTGTTCAAAATTCAGAATATCCGTCTTGCCATCCAGATGCGCCTGAATCGACTGCATGGCCGCGTTCATGTCATCGGGGTGAACCCGCTTGAGCCAGCTATCCAGGTGATTGGGAAGCTCATCATCCTGAAAACCCACCATCGCCTTCCAGCGCGGCGAAAAGTAAATCTCATCCGTTACAAGGTTCCAATCCCACACCCCATCGTTGGTGCCGTTGATCACCAGGTTAAAGCGCTCATCGCGCTCACGCAGAGACTCGAGCGTTTTGGAAAGGTCCTGCTGCGTGCGCACATCATCCGTGCGGTCCGTCACCACCTGTAAAACACCGCGGATTTCACCCTTTTCTTCCAGCGGCAGCAAAACGGTGTCCCAATAGGTAGTTTTCTCCGCCTGGCGCATGGGCAGAGACGTCTTGCGAACCACCTGCCCGCGCAGCGCCTGTTCAAACAAGGGGCGCGCCTGTCCTTCCAGGTCTGGCATCAGGTCGAATATCTTCACCCCCGGCCGCATCACCTTCTCATCGCCCACAAAATGGCGCATCCCATATTCAGCCCACTGCGGATTAAAGCGCTGCACCCGCAGTTCCTCGTCCAGCATCACCACACCCATAGGCATGCGTTCAAAAAGCAAATCCTGTAATGCGGTGCTGATTGGTGTGTGATGTTCACTGACCATGAAGAGCCTCCAATCCCCGGTTGGAATCGACCACCATTGGGAATTCATCATTCAGAAAAGGAAAAACCATCTTCGATTATAAAAAGGTTTGTAATTACTTTCAATCAACAAAATAGACGCTTTTTACTCCATCTCCTCGCCCACAAGTATGGACCTCTTTCATTTTTCTCCCAAAAATCGCAGATTTTGGGGGAGACGCAAGAGGGGGTCTTGCCTTCCGCGCAAAAAAGTCTTACACTTCCCTCCGGAATACACCTCATCTCTTCACAAGGACGTCCCCCATGACTGAACTTGCTTACCAGCTCGACAGCTACCTGCAAAGCATCGAGGCCCGCGTTGCCGCCCTCGACACCGAAACCCATGCCGTTCAACTCGACCGCACCGTTATCTACCCCGGAGGCGGCGGTCAGCCCCACGACACCGGCCTGCTCGAAACCCCTTCTCAAACCTACCCTGTCATTAAAGCGAAAAAAATCGGCGGTGAAGCCTGGCACTACCTTTCCCCCGAAACGCCCCTGCCCGCCGTGGGAAACGCCGTTACCGTGCGCGTCGACTGGCCGCGCCGCTACCAGCTCATGCGCACCCACACCGCCATGCATATTCTCTGCGGCGTAATCTACCGAGACTTCGGCGCTCACGTTACCGGCGGAGATATGGACCCGCTCAAAGGCCGTATGGATTTTGAGTTTGAGAACCTCTCCCGCGACCTTATCTCGGTGATCGAAGAAGCCGTTAACCGCGAAGTGGAAGCCGCCCGCGATGTTCGCGTGCGCATCCTGCCCCGCGAAGAGGCCTTTCAAATCCCCGACCTCATCCGCACCAAAATCAACCTGCTGCCCCCAGAGATTGCCGAAATTCGCACGGTTGAACTGGTTGGCCTCGACCTGCAAGCCGACGGCGGCACGCACGTCGCCAACACGCGTGAAGTTGGGCGCATGCGCATCGTCGACTACAAAAGCAAAGGCAAGATCAACAAACGCATCTATGTGGAGATGGAAGACTGACCCTAATAGTCAATCTCTCGTCCCAACATCGTCACCGCCAGCGTCATCAGCTCGCCCACCTTCTGAATCTTCTCCACGTCGATGATCTGCGGGGTGTCCAGCACGGTGTGCGCCAGGTGGTCCGAACCGTCCCAGCTCACCATGGCCGACACCGCTGTGTTGCTGCCTGATCGCGCGAAGCTCGCCAGGCCAAAATGCGGCCCGCGCCCGCGGGTGGTAACCGGAATATTCAACCGCTCGCCGGCCTCCTGCAGCAGCGCGATCAGGCGATAACTGCTCTCCGGGTCGATGGCGACCTCTGAGCCGGTACCGTAGCCCACCCCGCTCAACTGCATCACCGCTTCCACCGTCAGCGAGGTGAAGCCCGTCTTGGCGTTCATCACGTTGTCTACCACCAGCCGTTCAAAGCGCTCGCCGCCGCTCCAGGCCACAAACATAATCGTCTTCTTCGGCTGGTAATCGCCTTCCTTCAACACCCGCGCAATCTCCAGCATGCTGGCCACCCCGCTGGCATTATCATTCGCGCCGGCGTACAGCGTTCCATCCGGCCCGGTGCCCAGACCATCGAAATAGGCGCTCACCACAATCACCTGGCTGTCCATCCCTTGCCCGCGCGCGCCGGTATCAGACCCGATGCCGGGAATGTAGCCGATCACGTTGATATAGCGGTCGTGATAGCCTTCCTCGTCCGGCAGCAGCGACACCGAGACCAGACTGCCCTCGCCCGTCAGGCCATACTTATCCGGCGGCAGTGTCGCGCCCAGGGCGTCCAGCTCGGCCAGGCTGCTGCCCGCTGTAGCCAGCAAACGTTCCGCCGTCTCCTCACTGATGTTCATCACTGGGAAGTTCAAGCGCGCGAAGAACGGCGAAAGATATTTCTTCTCCATTACGCTCGCGTCATCCGTGACCACCAGCACCCCCGGAACAATGCCATTCACGGTAACCTGCTGGAACACCTCTTCGCGCATCACCAGCACGCGCTCGTAAAGGGCAGGGTCCATCAAAATCACCGGGTCTACCCGCTCGCCCTCGCCCAGCGCCACACCGGTCACCATCCCCGCGCCCACACCAAAGGTATTGAACCCGTCAATTCGCTCCACAAAATCTTCGCGATAGGTAAAAGCCTCGCTCACCACGCCGGTCTCGTCCAGGATTTCCAGGCGTGGCATCTGGCTCAAATGAAAGCGTGGATTGCGCAGCGCCTGGATATAGGTGTTCTTTTCCCCCGCCGGGAACAGCCCAATCTCTTCCATGCGCCGGGCGATAAACTCGGCCGCCGCCATGTTGCCGTCGGTGCCACTTTCGCGCCCCGCGAAGGCCGGTGAGCTTAACGCCTCAATATCCGCCAGGGTATTCGCCGCGTTAAATTCCAGCGCCTGTGAGCGGTACATGCCCATCGGTGTCGCCGAGCGGAACAGCACTACTGTGATCACCGCCAGGCCTACCGCCGCGCTGGCGGTATAGCGGTTCATAAAGCGGTTCAAATTAATGCGGCTCTCCTCCAGAAAACGCCGCAGACCCTCTCCCCACACATTGAACGCCAGAATGGAGAAGAAGAACATCATCCCAGGGTACCAGGCCACCCATGGGTAACTGCGCCACCAGTTGCGAATATTTGCCAGCAGCGAGCCCCATTCGGGAATGTCTGAAAAATGGTAAATGCCCACCCCAAACAGGTCTACCCGAAAGCCACCCCCCAGGAAAATATTCAAAAATCCCAAATCGGCGAGCAGCATCAGCACGCCGCCCATTTCCATCACCGCCATCACCAACACAGATGGGATCAGGTGCGGCAGTATGTGGTTGGTGAGAATCTGGCCAGTCCCCGCCCCCACCGAGCGCGCCGCTTCGATATACAATGCCGGTTTCTGTGCGATCACCTGCCCGCGCACGAATTGCGCGATCTCTCCCCAGCCCACTACACAAAACGCGATGATAAACACATTGATTCCGCGTTCAATTCCCAGGGAAAGAATAATCAGCATGGCAAAAACGGTTACCGGGAAAGCCGCCCATACATTGATCAATCCGCTGACGAGCTGGTCAAACCATGAATGCCGCCACCACCCGGCTGCCATGCCGATGGCCAGCCCCAGCATCACCCGCGCCAGCATGGCAAACAGCGCCAGCGAGAGCGTTTGCCGCGCCCCATGCAGCACCAGCGCCTGAATATCCCGCCCCAGCGCGTCTGAGCCCCACGCGAACACGCTCGAAGGCTCAAAGGGCGGCCCATATACCTGCCCCTCAATGATCATAATATTGTGCGATTCAAACGGATCGGCCGCTGTCATTTGCGCGCCAAAAATAGCCAGCCCCAGCAGCGCGAGGATCATCAACGATCCCCCCACCAACGGCAGATTGGTCACCCCCGCCCGCGCGATGCGCTTGCGTTCCTTGCGCGCGTATTCCACATCCTCCGCGCGCGGCGCCCGCGCCGGTTTCCGTGACCAGCCGCGTGTCAACTGGTTCCAATACCCGGCCAGCGACTGCTTCACGCCTGCCAGCGCCTCTTTCACAGAAACTGCCGCCAACGGCTGCCAGGCTTCATCCAACTGATCTTCCACGGCCGCCGCCTGCTTGCGCAGACGCGCGTCGATCAGGGGATATACAATCTCCAGCCCCTGATTAATCAACAAAAACATCACCCCCAACGACACAATCAGGTCCGCTACCAGAGTTGGCATATCCAGGGTAAAGGCTTGCAGAATAGCCAGCCCCAACCCCTCCCATAAGAAGAAGCTCTCCACGACCGGCAGGCTGGCCAGCGCAAATCGCAGAGACGTTCCCAGCGTGGTTAACACGGGAATAGTGATATTCTTCAGGGCGTGATGTGCCAGTTGCAGCCGCTCCGAAAGCCCTTTGGCCTTCGCCAGGCGCATATAGTCCTGGTTAAGCACGTCGCTCAGCGAAACATACGTTACCTGCATAATCTGCGCGATGGGACGCGCCGCCAGCACCAGCGCCGGCATAATCAGGTGCAGGTCCCAACCGAACCCCACCGGCGGCAGCGGAGCCTGATCCATTCGCAGCCAGCCCGCGGTTTTAACATTCACCACCCAGAACAACATCCCCAGCAAAAAGCTCGGCGTCGACATCCCCAGAATTGAAATCGCAACAATCAGCGGGCCGGCTGCCTTGTTGCGCGCCAGCGCGGCGCGCACCCCCAACCCGCCGCCGATGAGCGTTGCCGCCGCCATCGAAACCAGCAGCAGCCCCAGGCTCTTGGTAAACAGGTCAAAAATCAGTGCCCCCGCCGGCACAATCTCCTTGTGCCAGATGTACTCTTTGGGATGCTGCGTCAAATAATCCACGGTCTGCCGCAGCGTTTCCGTTACCGCTGAGCGCACCGTCACCGGCAGGCCTTGGCGGCCTTGCTGCGCCAGGTGCAGGGCCAAAAACGTCAGCAGCAGAATGCCTGCCAGCACCAGCAGACTATTCGCCACCCGCCGGGCAATCGCCCGCCGCAGCGCCAATTTATGAAAGGTTTCATCATTGGAAGAAGTCACCACCCGCCAACTCGCTTTCTCAACCCGACCAACACAAATAATTCATGAATAATCGCGCCCACCACCTTCATCAAGGCCGCCTGGTACGGGCAAGTGTAGGATGCAGTGCCGCCGTACCGTCTTCTCAAAAGACGGAAAACTAATGCCGCCCGCGTCCCACCTTCAGCACCGATCTCTCAATAATCCAACTCCCGGCTGGTTAATTGCAGCACCAGCATCGCCGTCTCGCCCGATTTGCGCAACTTTTCCAGATCAATCCGTTCCGGGGTATCCTGCGCCGTGTGACTCAACTCATCCGATCCATCCCAACTCAAATACGCCGACAGCGCCGACCGGCCCGCGAAAGCCATGATCGCCTGCCGCCCGGCATGCGGCCCACGCCCGCGGGTCGTTACCTCCACACCCACGCGCCTGGCCGCCTCTTCAAACACCTGAATCAAACGGTAGCTGCTGTCTTGCCCCAGCGCCAACCCGTCTCCGCTCCCCGCCCCCACCCCAGCGAGTTCCATCACCGACTCCACCGTCAGCCCATCAAAACCGCGCTTGGCGCCCATCACATTCGTCACGCTCAGGCTCTCCATCCGCTCGCCGCCGCTCCAGGCCACAAAGACTACCGTTTTATTGGGCGGATACGGCGACTCTTTCAACAGCCGCGCCATCTCCAGCATCACCGCCACCCCGCTCGCGTTATCATTTGCCCCCGGATAAAGAACGCCATCTGGCCCCACACCCAGGCCGTCATAATACGCGCTCACAATAATCGTCTGGTTATCGAGATTGCGGCCTTCTTTGGTTTGCATTTCTGACGCCGCGCCCGGAATATAGCCGATCACATTGTAATGTTCTTCGTGAATGTTCTCTTCCATCGGCGCCAAAGATACTTTAATCCAATCTCCCGCGGCCGTGCTGGCAAACTCACCGGCTGGCAAATCTTCATTCATTGTCCGCAAATCATCCAGGCTACTGCCGCAAGATTTGAGCAGTTCATCCGCCGCCTCCGGGCTGATCTCCAGCGCCGGGTAACCGCGCATCCGCGAATACATCTGCACATTCGCGGCCAGGTCACGTGTCAGCGTGAATTGCGGGTCAGAAGAAACCACCAGCAGACCGGCCGCCCTCTGCACGTCAATGCGCGTTACCATGCTGTCCAGCATCAGGATCACCTTATCTTCCAGCTCATAGTCGCGCAGCACAAATCGCTCGCTGTCCGAGCCGGATTCACTCAACCCGACGGTGATACCAACCACCTGTCCCACGCTCTCGCCCGCGAAGGCCTGAATGGAAGCAAACTCCTTGAAGTCCTTGCGGTAGGCGAACTCCTTCTGCACCGTTCCCTGGGCGTCGGTCATCGCCAGCGCTGGCATCTCTCGATAATGGTAGTAGATGCGGTTGTAGGTCTGAATGAAGGTTTCATCATCCCCCGCCGGGAACAGACCAATCTGTTCCATGCGTTTCGCCAGATAATCGGCCGAGATGCGCGCTTCGGGTAAACCGGTTTCACGGCCCATCAGCGCCGGCGAGCTGAGCGCCTCAATATCCGCCATTGCCCGCGCTGCGTCAAATTTCTGCGCCACCGGGGTATACAGTTCCAACGGATTGTTGCCGCGCAGCCCCCACATCATCACCGCCGCCAGCACCACACCCAACAGCAGCGTGTAGCGGTTGATCAGCTTGCCCAAATTGACCCGCGTATCCTCCAGGAAGCGCCGCAGACCCTCGCCCCACAGATTGAAGGATAAAATTGCCGCGAAGAAGAATAATCCCGGCCACCAGGCCAGCCACGGGTAGCTGCGCCACCACGCGCGAATATTCGCCAGCAGCGCCGACCATTCCGGCACGTCGGAGAAGTAGTAATAAATGGGCGACATGCGCGCGCCTTCGGCGATAGCCGCTTTGAAGCCCCCACCCAGGAAAATATTCAAAAAGCCCAACTCAGCCAGCAGCATCAAAATGCCGCCCATTTCCAGCACTGCCAGCACCACCCCCGAAGGCAGCAGGTGCGGCAGAACGTGACGCATCAGAATTTGCGAAGGCCGCGCGCCCACCGACCGGGCCGCCTCAATAAACAGCGAAGGTTTCAGCGCGATCACCTGCCCGCGCACAAACTGGGCAATCTCTCCCCAACCCACCACACACAGCGCCACGACAAACACGCCCACGCCGCGTTCAATGCCCAGCGCCACAATCAGAATCATCGCGAAAACGGTAACCGGGAAGGCCGCCCAGATGGAGATCAGGCCGTTCACCAGCCGGTCCAGCCAGCTGTTTTGCCACCATCCCGCCAGCATACCCAGCACAACCCCCAGCGCCACCCGCGCCAGCATGCCAAAAAAGGCCAGCGACAGGGTTTGCCGCGTGCCATTCAGCACCAGCGACTGGATATCCCGCCCAATCGCGTCTGACCCCCACGGAAAGGTGTTCGACGGCGGGAAGGGCGGCGCGTAAACTTTGCCCTCAATCATCATCACATTGTGGGTTTCATAAGGGTTGGCCCCGGTAAACAGCCCGCCGAATACCACCAAACCTAACAGCCCCAACACCATCAGGCTGCCCAGCAGAAAAGCTGGGTTCTTCAGCGCCGCTTTTACCAGATAGGCTTTGCTGCGCGCGTGCGGCGGTTCGGCCGCCATAGAAACGCTCTTCTTGTCCGCCAGGGGGGCGCGGGGTTTGCGGTTCTTATTGCGGAACAAACCGGTAACCGCCTTCGCCGTCCATTGAACATCCAGCTTTAACCCTTCCAGAAGATCCCCCAGCGATCCCGCCGTGCCGCGCCATTCCATTTCACTTTCGTCGTAAACGCCGTTGTTCTTTCGCAGGCGTGGGTCAATCAGCGGATATACCATCTCAATCAGCAGATTGATTCCCAGGAACAGCAGCCCCAGGGAAACAGTCAGATCGGTTACCAGGTTCGGCATTTGCAATTCAATCGCCTGCAGAATGCCCAACCCAATCCCCGACCACAAGAAGAAGCTCTCCACCACCGGCAGGCTGGCCAGCGAAAAGCGCAGCGAGGTTCCCAGGGTCGTCAGCACAGGGATCAGAATGTTGCGCAGCGCGTGCGAGAATAGCTCAACCCGCGGCGACGCGCCTTTAGCCCGTGCCAGACGCATATACTCCTGCCCCATCACCTCGCGCAGGCTCACATACGTTACCTGCATAATTTGCGCCAGCGGCCGCGCCGACAGCACCAGCGCCGGCATCACCAGGTGCGCGTCCCAGCCAAAGCCGGTGGGCGGCAGCAGGGCGGTTTGCAGCCCCAGCAGCGGATAGATTTTGGCGTTGGCCACCCATAACAACATCGCCAGCAGAAAACTCGGCGTGGAAATCCCCAAAATCGAGGCAAACACAATCACCGGCGCCAGGCTGCGCTGCCGGATCCACGCCGCCAGCATGCCCAGCGCGCCTCCTGCCACCGCGGCCATCAACAGTGAAATTAACAGCAGCCCGGCGCTGGCTGAAAACAGGTCCAGCACCACCTGCAAGGCCGGCTGGGTTACTTTGTGCCAGGTGTAACTGGCCGGGTGGTGAACCAGATAATTGAAGGTCTGCGCCAGGGTATCAGCCATGGTGGTTGAAAACACCACCGGCAGGCCTTCGCGCCCGCGCTGGGCAAGGTACAGCCCCAGGTTGGTCAGGTAGGCAATCCCCAGCAAAATCACCAGGCTGCTCGCCAGCCGCTTCCACAACAGGTTCAGCACCACTTTCCAACCCTGGTTTTGCGAGATCACCGGTGTTTCCTCGGTCAGCGGCGCGGCAGGCTTTTCTTGCGCCGGTCGCTGCACGCGCGCCTGCGCCCAGGCCAGCCCTTTTTGGGCGCGCTGGCTGTTTGGGTTCAGCTTCACTGCCCGCTGCGCGTAAGCCACACTCTGCTCCCCCTCGGTGAGCGATGCCAGCAGCAACCAGCCTTCTTCCCGCTCTGGGGCAAGCTGCGCCGCCTGCAGTGCAAACTGGCGTGCTTCTTCAAGGTTGCCGGCTTGCAGCGCGGATTTCGCCTGGTAAAAAGCCAGTCGGGCTTCGCGGGTCGGGTCATTCACATTCATCTTTGATTGCTCCAATGGTGTGGGGTTGGAAAGGAGGCCATTCGCGTCAGTTTATGCGCGGGTCTCCCCAATGGCAAATTTCAGCAAAGAAATTCAACCAATGCGTAGGCTGCTATTGTATTGTACAAAAAAGCGCCTTGTCTGGCGCAGAATTATACCTGGCCAAAGGGATAGTTTATTCCTATCCCTTTGGCCAAATCGTTACTGCCTGCGCTAGCGCACATAGATATACAGCTCGCCCGGCTGCAGCGCGTGATACTTTTGCCGCGGATTTAACCGGTGCAGCGCGTCTGCCATCTGCCCGGCAGGCAGCGTGTTGGCTTCAAACAGGTCGTTGTGCCCGCTTAAGAGCACGTCCCAGCCCAGGGTCCGCGCCATCTGAACGGCTTCTTCCGGCAGCAGATTGCCCACAATGCCGACCGCCTCACGAAAGGCGTCCCTGCCGTTGGCTGCCACCAATCCAATATCCGCCTTGGGCAGTTGCTTTAATCGTTCCAGGTAGCCGGGGTAAATGATCGTGTCGCCGCTGTGGAAGAAAACCACCCCATCCGCCTCCAGCACATAGCTCAAAAAGCGGTAGCCGCGTTTTTCATCATATTCCACATCGTAATGCCCCGCCGGAACCGCCCACACCCGCAGGCCGTTCACATCCAGCGGTTGGTCAACCCGGGGCGCGATTCTGCGCTCAATGGGGATGCCTGCCTCGTCCAGTTGGGACGCCGCCCACAGTGGGGCGATGAATACGGCCCGAGGCGAGGCTTGCGCGATCTCGCGCAGCGTTTGCGGATCGGCATGGTCGAGGTGATCATGCGTGCACATGACCACATCGGCATTGCTCACCAGCGCTGCCGCCACCGGCGCAGCAAACGCCCGCCGGAAAGTCTCCGCCGATTCAGGGAAAGTCTCTGCCACTACATTACTGAGAACCGGGTCAATATAGACCATTTTCTGCCCGGCGGTTTTGACCGCCACCCCCATCTGGCCCAACCCCCACACAGCCAGGCTGCCCGCCCCCACCTTCAGCGAGTTCATCTGCCGGATCAAATCCAGATCAAAATGTTTGCTCATGCTAACCTCTTTTTTACCGAAAATTTACTTTAAGTCTCAAGTTCCCATCTTAAGAGCCGATAAAAATAATAAGGCAATTTATCCACAGAAACGGCGAGTCCATTATAATAGGGTTGCTGTCGCAGACGAATAACTCATGCCAATTTCAACGTCAAGTTGATGACAGCCCCTCAAACGAGGTGAAACATGGTAACGGTTCAACCAGAATTGAGAATGGTGATGACTTCAGATCCACGCCTTGGCTTCATTTTTCACAAACCAAAGGACCCGACCGCTCCAGGAGCGCCGCGCCTTGACATTGTGATTCAAGAGGTCCCCAGTCTGCACCACTTCGACCCGGAAAAAATTATCCTGAACATCATCACCGCAGACGAGACCATCTCCAAAGTTACCCTGCGCCATCCGTTTTATGCGCTGCGCAATGAAATCCGTGTCGCTGCTGGGCAGGTAGCCATGATAGACCGCGTGGGCAAGCGCGTGGAAGCATTCACCTTTGGCGGAGAACTGTTGGTGGAGAGCAACGAAACCTACACGGTTTTCTCGCTTGAATCTCCCGCTCCCATCCTCTATCTTGACGATATGACCTCGCTGCAGATGCGCCTGGTGGATGAAGTGAAAATCATCTTCGCCCAGAGGCGCGCCGCCTGGTTGCACGACCTCTCCCGCTTTGAGAAACGGTTGGCCCAGGTGGATCCGCTGATGCTTTACGCCGCCTGTCTGATCAAATTAGAGGCCAACCTCAAAAAATACCCCTGCTCCGGCACCGATCTCGTCTCGCGCTTGGGCGCGGTCGTCAAACAAGAAATCAAACGCCTCAAATCTGAAGGCGCCTGGCCTCCATTTGTAAAACCCATCGAAGAACTGATCTAAAATGCCAGCAGCCCCGCGAAAATCGCGGGGCTGCATTTTATTCAAACAGTTAGCGCTATGTCAGCTGGTTCGCGGTTGAGCCGCACTTTGCGTCAGGCGGTCAATGATGATCGCCATCACCACAATGCTGATCCCGCCATTGAATCCGCGGCCAACATCAAGACGCGCGATTCCATTCAGCACTTCTGTGCCTAAACCGCCCGCGCCGATCATCGACGCGATCACCACCATGGCCAGCGCCATCATAATCGTCTGGTTCACGCCCGTCATAATCGTCGGCGCAGCCAGCGGTAATTGCACTTTTAGCAACATCTGGCGACCGGTGGCTCCAAACGCGCGGGAAGCCTCAATCACATCCGCGGGCACCTGGCGAATGCCCAGGTCAGTCAGCCGGATCACCGGCGGAATGGCATAAATCAGCGTGGAAAGCAGCGCCGGTACCTTGCCCAACCCAAACAACATCAGCGCCGGGATCAGATACACAAAGCTGGGCATGGTTTGCATCATATCCAGAATCGGGCGCACAATTCCGCGCATCTTTTCAGAGCGCGCCATGCCAATACCAATGGGCACGCCAATCATCAGCGCCAGTAGCGCCGCCGCGATCACAATCGCCAGCGTTTTCATCGCCATGTCCCACAATCCCAACGTGCCAATAAAGAACAGTCCCGCCGTCACCCCCAACGCCATGCGCCAGCCCTTCTGTTTCCAGGCCAGCCCGGCCGCCGCGAGGATGATCACCCACCACGGTATCCACAGCAAGAATTGCTCTAACCCCAGCATGGGAGACAGCAGCACATCGCCGACAACATCGAAAAATGCTTCTCCATTCACCGTCAGCCAGTCCACCAGGGCGCTGGTCCAACGGTCCAGGGGAAGATAAATAAATTCAGGAAACTCAAACATACTTACTACCTTTTCTCACCAGCAGCACCCAGCTCACCAGCCGGGTGCTGCCAAAAACTCAATTCGTAGGCCGGCTTATTCCAGCGCGGCCTGAACGGCTGCCGCCGTTTCTTCAGGCACCCATTCCATCCATAAATCGGCATGGTTTTGCAAGAAATACACCGCCGTATCATCAGCGTCAATTGCATCATCCGAAGCCAAATAGGCTGCCAGTTCGTTCAACAAAGGCGTGGGGATCTCCATCGCCTCCAGAAAATCAGTCACTTCCGGTGCGCGCTCAATCAACCCGGCATTAACGCCTTTATGAATACCTGTGGTTTCAAACGCGCAGCCAGATGTTTCCGTAACCTCGTCCAGGCTGATGGTGCCTTCTACATATTGAGAAATCTCAGCCCAGCACTCATCATTGTAAGCAGGCTCTTCCAGAAGGACCATATCATAAGTACCCATCAACCAGGTCGGTTCCCAGTAATAAGCCAATACGGGTTCGCCTTTTTTGTACGCCCCGGCAATCGCCGCGTCCAGCGCGCCAGAGGATCCCGGCTCCTGGAAATTGTACAGGTCAAGCAAACCATACGCTTTAAACTTCGCCCGGTTAACTTCAGCTACCTGCCAACCCGTGATCGCGTTGACAAAAACGCCTTTGCTCGGGTCTTCCCTGTCCTGGAAGACCTCGGTGTAATTTGCCAGGTCATACACGGTTTTCAGATCAGGCGCCAGGGGCTCAATGCCACGCTCGGCGTCGCCTTCAATCACATAGCGGGGCACATACCAGCCCTGCGTTGAAACATCAAACGAGTTTCCCAGGTCTACCACTACCCCTTCTGTGGTCACGCGGTTATACCATTCCATAATATTGGCGCGCCACAGTTCCATAATCACATCAATATCACCAGTTTCAATCGACTGCAAAGCCACCGGGGTGGTCAGTTCAATCGTTTCCACCGGATAACCATAGCCGTGTTCAATAATATAACCCGCGATCGCGTTATTAATCCACAGCGTGTCCCACTGCTGGTCGCCAAAGCGGATCACTTCTTTCTCTTCCGCCGCCGCGCTCGGCTGGCTGGCGGGCGCTGCGCCGCTTTCATTCACGGCCGCTGTTGGCTGGCAGGCAGCCAGCAGCATTGCCGCGGCGATCAAAATCAACATCCATGAAAATGTTCGTTTTTGCATTTTTCTACATCTCCTTCGTCTAAGTTATTCTCTCGCCGCCAGCATCTCGGGCTGTTCCAATGGATTTTCAAGGTCAGAGTTTCCATTGCTCGGCGGGCTTTCCACCATATCCTGGCTGGAAAGCGCGGTTAAAATTGCCACGCGCGGGACAATTCCCAGCAGCGTTTGATTCTCATCCACTACCGCAACCGGCCATTTCATCCCGGCCAGCAGTGGGATTAATTCATCCAGCGTCGAATCCGGGCGGCATGTGTGCACCTGCTTCAATTCCACATCCAGCAGCTGCTTCACCCCCTTGCGTGACGCTTCCATCAAATCATCTACCGTGGCCAGACCCTGAAGCCGGTTCTGGTAGTCGGTTACAAAAATACTCGAGTGGTTGTCTTTGCGCATCATTTCCAGCGCCACGCGCGGACCGCTGCGCCCTTTCACCACCGAATACGGTTCAATCATCGCCGATGCGGCCGTCAGCACGCGGCTGCGGTTCACGTCCCGCGTGAAGTCCCTCACGTAATCATCCGCGGGTGCCTCTAAAATCTCTTCCGGCGTACCCACCTGAATCAATTGGCCGTCCTTCAAAATTGCGATCCGGTCTCCCAAACGCAGGGCTTCATCCAGGTCGTGAGTGATGAAGATAATCGTCTTGTTCAAGCGCCCCTGCAGATCAATCAATTCGAGCTGCATTTCCCGCCGGATCAAAGGGTCAAGCGCGCTGAAGGGCTCATCCATCAGCAGGATTTCCGGGTCGTTGCACAAAGCGCGTGCCAAACCCACCCGCTGCTGCATGCCACCGCTCAATTCGGTTATCCGGCTTTGTCCCCTGCCTTTCAGGCCCACGGTTTCCAGCCACCGCCGCGCAAGTTCTTCGCGCTCGGCTTTGCCCATCCCGCGGATCTCCAGGCCAAAGGCGATGTTATCCAACACGTTATGATGCGGCATCAGTCCGAAGCGCTGAAAAACCATCGTCATTTTCGAGCGGCGGAAGGCACGCAGTTCTTCATCGCTATACTCCAACACTTCGTCGCCATCCACGCGGATCGAGCCAGACGTTGGCTCAATCAGGCGGTTTAAGCAACGCACCAGCGTAGACTTGCCGCTGCCCGAAAGGCCCATCACCACAAAGGTTTCGCCTTTCTCAATATCCAGATTTACATTGTTCAGCGCCACGGTGTGGCCGCTTTTCTTAAAAATATCTTCCTTCGCCTGGCCTTTTTTCAACAAAGCCTTGGCGTCTTTGGGATGCGGACCAAATATCTTATACAGGCCGCGAATCTCAATCCATGCCATCTTCAACCTCCTGGGCGCGCCGCAAGATTCAATCGAATAGAACCTCAAAAGGCAGAGAGAAACTCCCCGCCTGCAAAGGCGCAATGGTTTATTTCTTTTTTATGTAGCTGGCTGCCTGAAGACGGTTTCTCAACCTTGCCAGGCAACAGAGTGCCGGTTCACCCCGGCCAGTGGACGCAAAACGAAATGTTGTTCCGCTTGCGATTGGAAGGGCCTTTACAAGCCCATTGGATAAAACAAATATTCCAACAATAACCCTGTCAGTATAACATAAAAAACCCGGCCGGAGCCAGGTTTTAATCGGTTTTTTAATGAATATTAACAAAAGAAAGCCGGTAGCCCTTACAAAACCAGCCTCACCCTGCCGCGGAAGGGGTTTTCTGTGCGGTTGCCCGCGCTTTCCAGTCCTTCACCGCGAAGGGAGAATACAGCAGCAGCACCGCCACAGCCCCAATCGCTTCAATCCACAAGATGTACCACGGCCAGGCCGGCAGCACATCCAGCAGGCTGGCTGTATCCGGCTTGTGCGCGATAAACAGATAATTGCTCCCCACCAGCCAGTTTACCAGACCCACAAACGCCATATATAGATTCCCAAACAGCAGCACCCGCAGCAACGAGCGCGGCGTTGGCCGGTAACCTTCCACCACGGTCATAAAGATCGCGCCGCCCACAATCGAACCGTGCGACAGGATCACCTGAAAAAAGCGGAAATGCGGAAAGCCATACACGCCCGCATCGGGGGTGAGCAGCGCCTGGCTGGCCCCGGCGATACCCAGCAGATACGCGAACTCGTAAATGCGGTAATTGCCCGTCAGCATCATCACCGCGCTGAGCCACACCAGCGCGCTGCACAAATGCAGCGGCAGCATGGTTTGCACCGTCCACTGCCCCGTCGCCGCGTTCCACACATGCCACGAGACCTCAACCACCACCAGGGTTACCGCGAAACCCCGGCGAATGCGCATGCGCCCCGCCGCGTCCAGCCGGCGGCCGATCACGCACAGCGCCACGATCACCAGCGCGACCAGCCCCAGCGCGATCAGATGCGCCGGCCCAAACAATTCAAATGGCGCCCCATGATAATCTTTCGCGAAGAACTCACCCATAGTCACCTCACCATCGATAGAGATATTTAATTCTAGCCAGAATCAATCAAATCACAACCACCCATTTGCCCTCAATTTTCTATTTTCATGGATAAGAAAGGATTCGACCCACCTGTCAATTGCGCCAAAATTCATATTTCAAAAAATGGAAGATTTGCCTTTCCCGCGCCTCTGCTATAGAAGTGCTGCATATAATCTCACCCCCCGGCGGGGAAATTGGAAAAAAGCAGCCGCCCATGGAATGCTGGCATTTCTCCCCGTGTGAGATGCTATAATAGATGTACAGACCGCTAGAAAGGAGGAAAGTATGGCTTCGATAACCATCTCCCGCCAGCTCGGCAGTCTCGGCGATGAAATCGCCCAAATTGTTGCCCGCCGCCTGGGCTGGCAGGTCATCGACCGCGAACTGATCAACCAGGCCGCCTTCGAATCCTGCTCGCCCGAGATGGCGCTCACCTCCGTCGATGAACTCGGCTTGCTGGGCATTACACCTTCCAAAAAAGAATGTCAGCCCTACCTGCAGGCCGTCGAACGCATTCTCCACCAGCGCGCCGCCCAGGGCAGCTTCATCATCCTTGGCCGCGCCGGGCAGGTTGTCCTTCGCGGCCAACCGGACGTGCTTCATATCCGCATTTACGCTCCGCGTTCCGTGCGGGTTGAGCGCGTCGCCGTCCAGCAACGGATTTCATCCGAAGCCGCCCTGGCCCAGATCAAAGCCTCCGACCGCCACCGCCGCTGGTATCTCAAACGGTACTATAACGCCATTGTGGATAAACCCCGCTACTACGATCTCGAAATCAACACCGCCCGCCTCGCCCCCGAGTCTGCGGCCGCTCTCATCTGCTCCGCCGCTGAGAACATTCTGCACCTCTCCCCTGCCCCCGCGTCTCGACACACATCCTAAGGAGTGCCCCTTTGAAAGACAACGGCCGTCCCGCCTTTTCGCATCCCTCCGAAGCCATTTTCGCCGATATTCTCGACTTTTATAAAATTCGGTGGGAATACGAACCCCGCACCTTTATCCTCGAAGAGGATGAACAGGGAAACGTGATGGAAGCCTTCACTCCCGACTTCTACTTACCCGACCAGAACCTGTATATTGAATTAACCACCCTGAAGCCCAAACTGGCCGCTTACAAAAATCGCCGCCTGCGCCTCATGCAAGAACGCTACCCCGATGTTCACATCAAGCTGCTCAAACGCCGCGAACTGCGCGACATGATGGTTAAATTCGGCCTCTACCAAGACGCCAGCAAAATTCAGGGGACCCAAGCTCAAACGGGAGACCGACATGAGTAAAAAAGCCCTAGAAGCCTACCCCCAGATGGCCGGTGATATCCAGTCCATCTTGATTAGCGAAAAACAAATTCAGCAGCGCGTGAAAGAACTTGCCACGCAAATCAGCGAGGACTACGAAACCCTCAACCCGATCATCATTGGCGTTCTCAAAGGCGTGCTGTTCTTCATGTCCGACCTGATCAGCCACATTACCATCCCCATCGAAGTCGACTTTATGTCCGTTTCGCGCTACCAGGCCGAGGCGCGCTATAAAGGTGTTGTACGCATGGTGAAAGACCTCGATATCCTCGTCAGCGACCGGCACGTCATCTTCGTTGAAGATGTCATCGATACCGGCCTCACCTGCCACTATCTTCTGCGCCTGCTGCACGACCGACAGCCCGCCAGCCTTAAGGTCTGCGCCATGTTCAACAAGCCCCAGAACCGCCTCATCGATATTCCCATCGACTATAAGGGGTTCGACCTGCCAGACCGCTTCGTTGTCGGCTACGGCCTGGACTACCGCGAACGCTACCGCAACCTGCCCTTCATCGGCTTGCTCAAAGCGGAAGTCCTGCAACGCCCGGCCTAATAAGCCCGGCGGTGGGGCCGCTTTATTTCTTTTCAGCTTCTCCACACAAATAAAACTCCCCAGGGTCGATAATGGATTCACCTGGGGAGTTAAAATAACAGGGGTTCCAAGTAACCTTTGAGCTTCTCTTTCAGTCCTGTTCTAGCTCTCAAAGCTTTGCCCTTTCGGCGAACTGCTTCTGAGCAATTTTACTCAGGATTTCAACTTTTGGCTCCACCTCCCATTCTTACTTCAGAATTGGTGAGATTTCTTTGCCGCGAGTTTTCTCTTTGTCAACCGCTTGTCAGGATTTACATCTTAAGCCTCACGGGGCTTATCGTGACAATGTGTTGACTTATTCTGTTGGAGCTGCTTTTCCAATTCCTCGGAACGCCCTGCACCCATAATATAGCAAATTCAACCCGCTGAGTCAACCGGTACCTGTATAGACAAATTCGCATAGGCGACCATTTTGATCTGATTAACCGCTTAATCGAATCATTAGAATTCTTAAAGTTTCCTGCCAGCCCTCCCATTTGACCGATAATCCTTTATTACCTATTTCCATAAGGGAGAATCCCCTCTCCAAGCTGATGAAAGGTGGGCTCATTCCATGCATCTGAATATCGCTCAATCAGAAATGCAGGCAGTTTTCAAAAGCGGGGCCGTTGGCCAGCTTGTTTCTGGCCTCATCTGGCTGCTCTCTGCCGCCTTCAGCACCTGGGTCAGCCGCCAATCAGGTGTCCTCATCTTGTTTTTCGGCGGAATGGTCATCTTTCCCCTCACCCAGCTTGCCCTCAAACTGACCGGGCATTCCCGACAGATCACTCCCGGCAACCCGCTTTCCGCCCTTGCCCGCCAGATCGCTTTCTTTGTGCCCCTCTGCCTGCCGCTGGTCATCGCCGCTTATACAGCCAACCCGAACTGGTATTACCCCGCCTTTCTAATCATCGTAGGCGCCCATTACCTGCCGTTTGTCTTTCTCTATGGCACGCGTCTTTACACTTTCCTGGCTGCGAGCATGGTGATGGGCGGCGTTCTCATCGGCTGGCTGCTGCCCAACCTCTTCGTCCCTGGCGGCTGGCTCGGCGCGGGTCTGCTGCTGGCGTTTGCCGCTCTGCTCTGGCGCATCCCTGCGCAATAACAGAAAAAGAGGGCGCGCACAGGCTGCACGCCCGCCTGTATGATTTCCCGCTTCCTCATATAATCTCACTTCGTAAAGCGAAAACGCTCACGGCACAATCAACCCGGCCTACGGGTTGATTGTCATCGGGGTAAGCCCCCCTCAATCACCTTTAACTGATACCTGCCCAGAACCGCCTCCAAAGACTCCGCGTCCGAAAGCACCAGCACACTGTGGTGGACCCATAAAACTGGACACAAAAACAGGGATAGTTTAGGGGGTACCCACCACTGATTGTGATGACAGCCAAGCAGCTTCGAACTCGGCAGGTGTCAGGTAACCCAACGATGAATGGATAC
>NZ_LGCL01000037.1 GCF_001306115.1 Ornatilinea apprima
ATGGCGAAGCAGAAATTTGAGCGGAACAAACCGCACCTCAATGTGGGCACCATGGGCCACATTGACCACGGCAAGACGACCTTGACCGCGGCGATCACCAAGTACTGCGCGATGCTGGGCGGCGCGGAATTTCGCGCTTACGATCAGATCGACAACGCGCCCGAAGAAAAAGCGCGCGGCATCACGATCAACATTGCCCACGTGGAATACGAAACCGCACACCGGCACTACGCTCATGTAGATATGCCTGGTCACCGCGACTACATTAAGAACATGATCACCGGCGCGGCGCAGGTTGACGGCGCGATCCTGGTGGTGGCGGCCCCCGACGGCCCCATGCCCCAGACCAAAGAGCACGTTCTGCTGGCCTACCAGGTGGAAGTTCCGAACATTTGCGTGTTCATGAACAAGACCGACCAGATGGACGACCCCGAACTGCTCGAGCTGGTGGAGCTGGAACTGCGCGAAATGCTGACCGAGTACCACTTCCCGGGCGATGAGGTTCCGATTGTGAAGGGTTCGGCGCTGAAGGCGTTGGAGTCGACCTCCACCGACCCGAACGCTCCCGAATACGCCTGCATCAAAGAGCTGATGGACACCATCGACACCTACTTCCCCGATCCGGTACGCGAAGTGGACAAACCCTTCATGATGCCGGTGGAAGACGTGTTCTCGATCAAAGGCCGCGGCACCGTGGTGACCGGCCGCGCCGAGCGTGGCAAGATCCACACCGGCGACGAGGTGGAGATCGTTGGTCTGCGCGAGACGCGCAAATCGGTCTGCACGGGCGTGGAAATGTTCCACAAGACCCTCGACGAAGGTATGGCTGGCGACAACATTGGCTTGCTGCTGCGCGGCATCAACCGTGAAGACGTGGAACGCGGTATGGTGATTGCGGCTCCCAAGAGCATCACCCCCCACACCAAATTCCAGGCCGAGGTGTACGTGCTGAAGAAAGAAGAAGGCGGCCGTCACAAACCGTTCTTCGATGGCTATCGCCCGCAGTTCTACATCCGCACCATGGATGTGACCGGCTCCATTCACCTGCCCGAGGGCGTGGAAATGGTTATGCCCGGCGACAACATCAACATGACCGCTGAACTGATCGTTCCGGTTGCGCTCGAGCAGGGTTCCAAATTCGCGATCCGCGAAGGCGGTCTGACCGTGGGCGCCGGCGTTATCACCAAGATTCTGGCTTAG
>NZ_LGCL01000038.1 GCF_001306115.1 Ornatilinea apprima
GAGAAAGAGCGCCTGGTGCGCGGCTGGGTGCAGCAAATGTGGAAGAACATCGGCCCGCGCCAAGACGTGCCCGCCCCCGACGTGGGCACCACCCCGCAGATGATGGGCTGGATGATGGACGAATACTCGCGCCTGGCCGGGCAGTACACCCCCGGCGTGATCACCGGCAAACCCGTGGGCGGCGGCGGCTCGCTGGGCCGCACCGAAGCCACCGGCTACGGCGTGATCTTCACCGTGCGCGAAGCGATGAAGCACCTCGGCATGGACCCCAAGGTCTGCAAGGCCGCTGTGCAGGGCTTCGGCAACGTGGCCCAATACGCCGCCATCGGCTTCACCGAAATGCTGGGCGGCAAAGTGGTGTGCGTCTCATACTGGGACCGCGAAGACCGCATGCCCTACACCATCTCCAAAGACGACGGCATCGCCCCGCGCTTTCTGATGAGCATCACCGACCAGTACGGCTCGATTGACAAGGCCAAAGCCAAAGCCGCCGGCTACCAGCTCGAAGACGCCGGTGCCTGGATTGGCAAAGACGTGGACGTGCTCATCCCGGCCGCGCTGGAGGGCCAGATCAACGCCGAGAGCGTGCAGAAGATCAGCCCGCGCGTGCGCCTGCTGGCCGAAGGCGCCAACGGTCCCACCACCCCCGAGGCCGACGAAGTGCTCAAGCAGCGCGGCATCTTTGTGGTGCCCGATTTTCTGTGCAATGCCGGCGGCGTCACCACCTCGTACTTCGAGTCGGTGCAGAACGACATGAACTTCTACTGGACCAAGCAGGAAGTGCTGGAAAAGCTGGACACCAAGATGACCGAAGCCTTCCACGCCGTGCTGGAGATGTCGCTCAAGGAAAAGGCTTACATGCGCGACGCGGCCTATATGGTC
>NZ_LGCL01000002.1 GCF_001306115.1 Ornatilinea apprima
TCCAATGCTCAATGCCAGTCTTCAAAGGCCCTCATCAAAACAGGCCTTGGGCCATTGCACTCCATAAGGCAATCTATGGCCGCTGAGCTCTCTCTTTTCCAGATCTATGGATATTCGATACAGTAACTAAAAAACTGAAAGAGTGGATTATAATTGGGTGTTTGATTTTTGAAATAGCACTAGATGGTTATTTAACCGGTTGGAGATGTAGTTTTTATGAAACGCAATGATGTTCGCAATATCGCCATTATCGCCCATGTTGATCACGGTAAAACAACTCTGGTTGACGCAATGTTGAAACAGGCCAAGGTTTTCCGTGAAAACCAACAAGTGATGGTGCGGGTGATGGATTCCAATGATCTCGAACGCGAGCGTGGGATCACCATTTTATCCAAGAATACCGCAATTTCTCTTCCTCACCCTGATACAAGGGAACTGATCAAGATCAATATTGTCGACACACCCGGCCACGCCGATTTTGGTGGCGAGGTTGAGCGCGTAATGAATATGGTGGATGGGGTGCTGCTGCTGGTAGACGCGGCGGAAGGCCCCATGCCGCAGACTCGTTTTGTGCTGAAGAAAGCCCTTGAGATGGGGCACCGGGCTGTTGTGGTGATCAATAAAATGGATCGCCGCGACGCAGACCCGGACCGGGCGTTGAATATGACCTTTGATCTGTTTATTGAACTGGGCGCCACCGAGGAGCAGGCTGATTTTCCGGTGGTTTACGCGAATGGAATCGAAGGTCGAGCCGGTTTGACTTCTGATCTGGAGGGCAACCTTGAGCCGTTGTTCAAAACGATCATTGAGAAAGTGCCGGCGCCTGATGTGCGCCCTGACGAGCCTTTACAAATGCTGGTGGCAAACCTTGGCTACGATGAGTACAAAGGTGTGACGGCGGTTGGACGAATTTTTGCCGGTTCAATGAAGGTTGGGCAACGAATCTGCCGCATGGGGCTGGATGGGCAGGTATACAATGATCAAATCCGCTACCTGTATGTTTACCAGGGACTGGAGCGCAAAGAAGTCGAAGAGGCTCAGGCGGGTGATATTGTGTGTGTGGCCGGGTTGGAAAGCGTGGCGATTGGAGAAACGTTGGCTGATGCGGAAAACCCGATTTCGCTGCCCCCCATCCATGTGGAAGAGCCGACGGTGCGGATGACCTTCGCGGTGAACACATCGCCGTTCGCGGGGCGAGAAGGAAAATGGAGCACATCGCGAAAATTGCGTGAGCGTTTATTTAGCGAGCTACGCAATAACGTGGCTTTGCGGGTGGAAGAAACAGATTCGGCGGATACCTTCATTGTTTCTGGCCGTGGAGAGCTTCACCTAGCGATCCTGATTGAAACCATGCGCCGCGAAGGGTATGAGTTTCAGGTTTCGAAGCCAGAGGCGATTTTCATCAAGGGCGATGACGGCGAGTATCTGGAGCCGTATGAAGAAGTGCACATTGAGACTTCCAATGATACCGTGGGGGTTGTGGTCGAAATGCTGGGCGTGCGCAAAGGTGTTATGTTGGATATGGTCAACAATCCCGATAATACTGTGCATGTGACCTATCGAGTGCCAACACGAGGTCTACTGGGTTTCCGTTATCAGTTCCTTACGGCGACTCGTGGAATGGGCGTGATGAACACCATTTTTGCGGGTTACGACAAGCTCGCGCCGCAGATTTCTTCGCGATCCACGGGTTCGATTGTGGCTTGGGAGACTGGGGATAGCTCGACGTATGGCTTGAAAAACGCCGAAGAACGCGGGACCTTATTCATTGGCGCTGGCGTGCCCGTTTATGAAGGCATGGTGGTAGGTGAAACACAGCGCGGTGAAGACCTGGCTGTGAATGTCTGCAAGAAGAAACACCTGACCAATATGCGTCAAGCGAATAAAGATATCGAAGTCCGGCTGACCCCGCCGCGGCTGATGAGCCTGGATGAGGCGATTGAATATCTGGCTGAAGACGAACTTCTTGAAGTAACTCCCCTCAATTTCCGGATTCGCAAGAAGATACTGAACACGGAAGAGCGCGGAAAGACTGAAAAGCGCACAAAAGAGCTGATGAGCGAATAAAGGAAGAATAACAACCTCCCGGTTTGATAAGTTCGGGAGGCTGTTTTTTATTCCATGCTCAGGCGCCACAACTGGCACAAGGCGTCTTGCAATCGCTGCCCTAATGCTTCTCCTCCCTGCGTGGTTACATCATCGAAGTTGTTCATGATCACATAGGGCACCCGGCGACCATTAATCACGATATGGGTGGGGTGATCGAGGAGTTCGAACCAATCAATTTTTTCATAGAGCGTAACTAATTTCTCGTCGGATAAGCCGTGCTCCAAGATGGAATCTGGTCTGTTTGGGTTAAAACGGCGGCGGTTTTTGCGAAGTGATTCCTCAAAGGGTACATCGATATACAGAATGGCCAGGTTTTCTAAAACGGCATCAGAGAGATGTCGAAAAGCCGAGCGATAGCCGCCATGCTGGCTGCCGCGCGAGAACTCGATCAAGATCGTTTCTGACTGTTCACCGGCCTGATCGCGTTTACGCTTTGCATAATCGAGGCAGATGCGTTCGATCAGCAGGTCCCACAAGTATGGGTGCAAGAAGTAGCCGTCTGAATCAGAATGAAGGCGGGGTTTGCCCATTTTTTCGAGAATGTCATCTTCTTCGAACCAGGTCCACAGCATCGGGAAGTCATCAATCTCAGAAAACTGGCCGATATGGAATCGGTTAATCCGGTCGGTTAAGGGCGTCTGTTTGAGGTAATGGATAACCTCGCTCTTGCCCGCAGCCGGGCGGGCGATAATCAGTAAGGTGTCAAAAATCGAGCGGTCTTTCATGGTACTTTTTATCCTCATTTTCACTAAGGCGTGGGTATTGTTGATATAATCTGAGGATATTTTACCCTATAGCGATCTCTGCTTCCTTTTCTGATGAACACAATCCGCGCCATATTTCGTTCTTCCACCTTCGTGCCGCAGGAATATAAATCCAACTTCCTGCACCTTTATTTTGATACAGGCTGGTATGGCATACTGAATGGCAGCATTCTGACTTTTATTGCCGTGTATGCCGCACACTTGGGGGCGAGCAGCTTTCAGATTGGTTTGATTACGTCTGTCCCAGCAATTATCAACCTGGCGTTTACGATTCCGACGGGTGCATGGCTGGAAAAGCAGCATCTGGGCGAGGCAGTCTTTAAGTCCAGTGTGATTAACCGAGTGTTTTATCTTCTCTTCATCCCTTTGCCGTGGTTGTTTGCCCCAGAGGTTGAAATCTGGATTCTGATTTTAATTACCCTGGTGATGAGTATTCCCGGTGTTGCGCTGGCAATCGGGTTCAACGCTTTTTTTGCTGAGGCTGTTCCTCTGAAATATCGTGGGCATGTGGCGGGGATTCGAAACGCGGTTTTTGCGGTCACGACAACCCTGACGACTTTGCTGTGCGGGTGGATGTTGGAAGAGATTCAGTTTCCCTTAAACTACCAAATTCTATTTGGAATCGGTTTGTTTGGTTCTTTGCTAAGTTCGGTTCATTTGAAGTTTATTAAGTCGATTGAGCCTTCCAAACCCGAATTGATCGCGGCCCGCTCTGTTGAGGAAGAAAAGAGAATTACACGCATCCGGATGCGCGGGGATGTGCGAACACGGATTAACAAGCTTTCCCAATCGTTTCATTTTGATCTATTATCCGGCCGATTTTTTCGGGTAATGTTTCTGGTATTTTTATTTCATCTTTTCCAATATTTGCCAGCGCCAATCTTTCCGATTCAGATGGTGAATGTGCTCGATTTCTCTGATCAGTGGATCAGTGTGGGTATGGCTGTTTTCTATCTGGCCATGTTTTTAGGCTCCACGCAGCTTTCACAGATTACTTCCAAAATTGGGAACCAGGCGGCTTTGGGCTTGGGAGTAGGTTTGATGGGCGCATATCCGCTGCTGCTGCTGGCAAGCAAAGAAGCCGTATATTTCATTTCGGCTTCGTTTTTAGGTGGGCTGGCCTGGTCGCTGGCCGGAGGGACAATTATTAATTATTTACTGGAGCGTGTTCCCGCTGAAGACCGCCCGGCGCATTTTGCGTGGTATAACATTTTCTTGAATGCGGCCATTCTTGTTGGCTCAACACTGGGAGGGCCAATCTCAGAGATGATTGGACTGCCGCAATCACTCCTACTGTTTGGGGCAGGGCGCATATTGGCGGGGCTTTTGATCCTTTGGAAAGGGTAGTGTGTTAAAATACCGGCATGGGAATTAAAATCGTATCCAGAAATCGCAAAGCCAATTTTGAATTTTTCCTCCTGGAAACTTATGAAGCGGGCATCGCTTTAATGGGAAGCGAGATCAAATCTATTCGCGCCGGTCAGATGAGCCTGGGTGAGGCCTATGTGCGAATCGATGATGGAAAAGAGGCGTGGCTGGTAAACGCGCATATCGCGCCTTACGAGATGGCTAACCGCTTCAATCACGATCCGCTGCGCCCGCGCCGGCTGCTGCTGCACCGCAAAGAAATCCGTGGGATCTGGAACGCGGTGCGCCAAAAGGGTGTCACCGTGATCCCGGTTCAGGTCTATCTGAAGGACGGGCGTGCAAAAGTTGAGATTGCCATTGCCAAAGGCAAGAAGTTGTACGATAAGCGCCAGGATATTGCCAAGCGCGACGCTGAAAGAGACTTGAACCGAAAATTCAACATCAAGGATTAACCCTATTTATGCTGAACAACATCTGGATCGCGTTTGGAGTAACATTTGCAGCGGCATTGATCTGGCTGCGGGTGAATGATTTTTTAGCGCATCGTGGTTTCATTAGCGGGCCGCTCAGCCGAAAATTGATCCACATGGGAACCGGCCCGATTTTTGTTTTATGCTGGCTGCTCTTCCCCGATACCTTGACCTCGCGTTTTCTGGCAGCTCTGATTCCCCTGGCCATCACCGTTCAATTCGCCCTGGTGGGCTTGGGAGTGGTTAAGGATCAGGCGGCGGTGGATGCCATGTCTCGCACGGGGCAGCGCGAAGAAATTCTGCGCGGGCCGTTGTTTTATGGAATTGTGTTTGTGGTGCTGACCCTGGTCTATTGGCGCGATTCGCTGATTGGTATTGTGGCTTTGATGCTGCTGTGTGGTGGAGATGGGCTGGCGGATATTGTCGGAAAGCGAATCAAGAGCGCGGCAATTCCGTGGGCAAGAAAGAAAAGCGTGGCCGGGACGCTGGCGATGTTCGCGGGCGGCTGGCTGATGTCTGTGGGAGTCGGCGTGGTGTACCAGGCAAGCGGTTTTTTGCCCGGCGACCTGGTGAACTATTTACCGGCAATTACCGTGATCGCTCTGGCGGGAATGATGGTGGAATCTTTGCCGTTCTCGGATATTGATAACTTGACTGTCCCAGCGGTCGCGGTTTTGTTGGGACACCTGCTGTTGCCCTTTTGAAAGGATCAGAAATGGTTCAAATTGATGGGTATCACCTGACGAGCGCGGATGTTATTCGTGTAGCAAGAGAGTTCGAGCCGGTGCAAATCTCTGAAGAGGGTAAGCGGCAGGTTTGCGAATCGCGGCGGCGCTTAGAAAATTTATTGAAAATTGACCGGGCTGTTTATGGAATTAATACGGGGTTTGGTATTTTTGCGGACCAGATGATTCCCAACCGGGCATCCGCGAGATTAAGCCGGAATCTCATTCTGAGTCACTCGGTGGGTGCTGGGGAGCCTTTGCCGGATGAAGTGGTGCGGGCGGCCATGCTGGTGCGTGCCAATACGCTGGCAAAAGGGTTTTCTGGCGTCCGGCTGGAAATCGTTGAAACGTTGGTTAACATGCTGAACAGCGGAGTGACTCCGGTTGTTCCGTCGCAAGGCTCGCTTGGCTCTTCCGGTGACTTGTGCCCGCTTTCGCATCTGGCGCTGGTGTTTACCACGGATGATGCCGACCGTGAAGAAGATTCTGGGCAAGCATGGTACCAGGGAAAACTGATGAGCGGAAAAGCCGCGATGCAGGCGGCCGGGATTGAGCGGCTGGTGTTGGGCGCGAAAGAAGGGCTGGCGCTGAATAATGGCGCTACGGTGAGCGCGGCGCTGGCCGCGCTGGCGGTTGAAGACGCGGATTACCTGCTGAAGGTGGGGGATGTCTCACTTTCCATGTCTCTTGAAGCGGTGTTGGGCTGTTCAGCGGCTTTTGATGAGCGCCTGCACGCGGTGCGCGGGCACACGGGTCAGATGGCGGTTGCCGAGCGCGTGCGCTCGCTGACCAAAGGCAGCCACCTGGTCGACGCATCGGGTCGAATTCAAGACGCTTATTCTTTGCGCTGCGCCCCGCAGGTGCAGGGGGCTGCGCGCGATACGTTGGAGTTCGTTCAAAAAGTGGTTGAGCGGGAGATCAATGCGGCTACGGATAATCCTCTGATCTTTAGCGATGAGGAAGTATTATCCGGTGGAAATTTTCACGGGGAGCCGGTGGGGATGGCAATGGATTATTTGGGCGTGGCTATTTCTGAGCTGGCTTCCATCTCGGAGCGGCGGATTTTTCGGTTGACGGACAGCAAATTGAACTACGGACTGCCCCCCATGCTGGTGGATAACATCGAGGCGGCTGGCTTGAATTCGGGGATGATGATCCCCCAATACACGGCGGCTTCGCTGGTGTTGGAAAACCAGACACTGGCTTCGCCGGATTCGGTACATTCTCTGCCGACATCGGCCGAGCAGGAAGATCACAACGCAAATTCGATGACAGCAGCGCGGCACACCCGCCTGATACTTCAAAACACGACTCATGTTCTGGCAATTGAATTGTATACAGCGGCTCGCGCGTTGGATTTGCGCCTGCGACAAATCCCGGAGCGGCGGTTGGGGCAAGGAACCTATGCGGCTTACCGAAAAATCCGCCAGGAAGTACCTTACCAGCCCGGCGATGCCTGGTGGGGGCCGGAGATTGATCGCGTAAAGCAAATGATCATTAAACGGGATTTTGAATAACCAAATAAGTTTGATTGACAATTGCGATAAAACAGATTATCTTAGTCGGTATGGAAAAAACAATGCAGAATCTGAGTCGAAGAGATTTCTTAAAACTGAGCGCGTTGGGCCTGGGCGCCCTGGCTTTTCGGCCGTGGTTGGACCGGGTGAAATTTCAAAGCGAATTTCCAGAGGGTGAGTTGTTAGGGCGCAATTGCACTGGCGGTTGGATCAGCTTGCGCGCCAGGCCATACAGCGGCAGCCCGGAAGTGGAGCGCCTGTACGAGGACAGCCTAGTTGTCTGGAATCGAGAAGTGATTGGCGAAGCAGCCATGTTTGCGCGGGTTAACCGTTGGGTGGAAACTCCGAAAGGATATTTATACGCTGCGAACATTCAGCCGGTAAAAAACCTTCCCAACGTACCCTTGACAGAACTCCCCTTATCCAGTCTGGGAAAAGGAATGTGGGCAGAGGTTACGGTGCCTTATGTGGACCTCTACCTGGACCGGCCGGCCTGCTCTCCGTGGCTGCAGGAAGTATCACGCCCGCGCCTGTATTACAGCCAGGTGATGTGGATTGATGATATCGTCACCAATTCACAGGGGCAGGTGCTCTACCGCGTCAATGAACTGTATGGCAACTGCGGTGATATTTTTTGGGCGGCGGCAGAGGCTTTCCGGCCGATTACCGAGGAGGAACTGTCTCCTATTCATCCGGACGCGGCCGACAAGCGCGTGGTTGTGGACCTGAATCATCAGGTGCTTTCGTGTTATGAGGGGAAAGACGAAGTTTATTTCTGCACCGTATCGACCGGAGCCAAATACGACGCGCAGGGAAATGTTGTGGATAAGTGGGCGACCCCGTTGGGTGAGCACTTGCCCTGGCGCAAGTCGATCTCCATCCACATGGCGGGTGGAGCTACGGGAGCCGGGTACGACACGCCAGGCATTCCCTGGTCGGTTTTGTTTGACCCGAATGGCGCGGCGATCCATTCCACTTTCTGGCATAACGCTTTTGGCGATGCCCGTTCTCACGGCTGCGTCAACGCGCGCCCGGAAGACGCCAAATGGATTTTCCGCTGGACTTCTCCGCATGTGCCCTATGATCCGGGTGATGTGGACTTGACCGGCAAGGGCGGGACGATTGTTGACGTCATAGAAGCCTGATAGGACACAGCCGAATGGAAGTAACGTTAGGCATTGCTTTTTTGGCGGGTTTAGGCTCTTTCTTCTCGCCGTGCGTGTTTTCACTGATGCCCGCTTATTTGGGATACCTGGGGGCCAGCCCGGGTGTTAGCGCCGACTCGCCAGAATCGACTTCGCGCTTTCGCGTGTTTTTGAACGGAGTCTTGTTTGTGTTGGGATTCACTGCTCTGTTCGTGCTGGTCAGCATTCCCATCTCGGCCGCCGGGCAATGGATGTATGATTTTCAAACCTGGTTGGCGAAAATTGGTGGGATTGTTGTCATACTATTTGGCCTGCATTTATCTGGCTTGCTTCATATAGATTGGTTGGAGTATGATTTGCGGCTGCGAGTCTCAACAAAAAATGCAAATCCACTGGTGCGGTCTTTTTTGATGGGGGTGTTCTTTTCAGCCGGTTGGGCGCCGTGTGTGGGGCCGGTTTTGGGTTTTATTCTGACACTGGCTCTTGCCGAAGGTTCGATATCGCAGGGTATCTTTTTGCTGCTCTTTTATTCAGCGGGGATGGCGGTGCCATTCTTGTTGATGGCGGCTGGATTTGATGCCTTGTTGAGTTTTTTCAAAAGCCGGCGCCATTGGATGGTTACGGTCCAAAGACTGTCTGGTTACTTGATGATTGTAGTGGGTGTTTTGCTGTTTTTTGGCTTGTTTGAAAAACTGGCCGGGTTTGGTAATTTATTAGGGATTAATTACTGATATGTCTTTAAAGCTCAAACAAGGGCTGCTTTTTGGTGGTTTTCTTTTGCTGTTGGTGATGGTGCCTTTCCTCGATTTTCATGATGAGGGGGGAGACGCGATCATTCCGGCTCAGGCAAGTATAACCCAGTCCACTTTTCCCATTCAGAGTTTTGATCTGGTGGATCTGGAAGGAGAAAAGACCGCGATTGATGCGTTTTTGGGGAAACCGATGGTGATCAATTTTTTTGCCACCTGGTGCGGCCCCTGTGAGGCCGAAATGCCCATGTTTGAGGAGTATGCCAATCAACTGCAGGGGGAAGTTACATTCATTGGGATCAACTCGGGTGAAAGCGACAATGACGTTTCTGCTTTTGTGAAGCGGATGGGAGTAACCTTTGGAGTATACTTGGATAGCGATAACCAGATTGTAAGGCAGTTTCTTGTTCGGGCGCTGCCCACAACGCTGTTCATTGATCAGAATGGAGTTTTAGCGGCAAAGCACATTGGGCTGCTGACGCCTGAATTGATGGACGGTTATTTAGAGAAAATGGGGATTGACCAGTGATCACTGTAACCATCTATACTCATCAAGACGACATAACCCTTGACCAACTGAAAGCTGATCTGGATTCCCTGCAAAGCACGGTTGAGCATCAGGTTGTGACCATCGATATTGACACGGATGAAACACTTCGAAAAGAGATGCATGGATCAACGCCGCTGATCAAGGTTGGCCCCTATACCTTGCGGCCACCTTTCAACCGCCAGGATTTGGAAGTTACCCTTCGCTCCGCGCAAGACCGGGTGAAATACTATCAAGACGATGCGGAATACATCAAGCGTGTGGAGCGGGGAAGGCGCGTCAGCGGCGCGGACCGGTTCTCTTATTGGTTTTCCAAGCAGTATATGCTGGTGCTGAATGCGCTGGTATTGCTATTTGTGGGTCTGCCATTTCTGGCTCCGGTGATGATGAAGCAGGGCCTCACCGGCCCGGCAAGAGTGATTTACGCAGTTTACAGCCCGTTGTGTCATCAGCTCTCTTTCCGTTCGTGGTTCCTGTTTGGTGAGCAGGCCTATTATCCACGTGAGCTGGCGGGCATCGAAGGCGTAATCAGCTACGAAGAGTTGACCCAAGCGGAGACGATTGATCTCAATGCTGCGCGACGCTTTGTTGGAAATGAGATGGTAGGCTATAAAGTTGCTTTTTGCCAGCGAGATATCGCCATTTACGGCGGGATTTTTCTGTTTGGAGTC
The DNA here is from genome assembly GCF_001306115.1 of Ornatilinea apprima. Taxonomy (GTDB): domain Bacteria; phylum Chloroflexota; class Anaerolineae; order Anaerolineales; family Anaerolineaceae; genus Ornatilinea; species Ornatilinea apprima. Next base: position 10,066 of record NZ_LGCL01000002.1, read on the forward strand.
ATTTTTGCCCTGACGGGCAGGAAAATTCCGGGGTTGAAGTGGTATCTATGGGTATTGTTTGGGTTGGTGCCGATTGGGATTGATGGAAGCTCTCAACTACCCAGCCTGGCGAAAAGCTTTTTTCCAAGCTGGATGATTATTCGAGAAAGCACGCCTCTTTTGCGTTCGGTAACCGGGCTTCTGTTTGGTATCACAACGGCCTGGTTTATGTACCCGATGATTGAAGAGACCATGCTAGAAACCCGCAAGATTCTGGGGCAAAAAATGGAAGTGCTCAAACAAACCCAGAAAGCTAATCGTTGATATGACCCTGAAGCAAGCAGAGAATCTGGAATTTTTTCAATTTGATCTTTTCGCTGGTGCAAACCTTACTCACGGATTGTTTACCCGAAAGGGAGGAATCAGCCCTGCGCCTTGGCACTCGCTGAATCTGGGGGGCACAACAGGTGACAGACGGGAGAATGTGATAGAGAACCGTCGGCGCATATTTGATTGTGTGGGACGCCCCGTGGAATCGATCTTCGATACCTGGCAGGTTCATGGCGTGCACGTGATCTTCCCAGAGGCGCCCAGACCACTGGACGGCGTGCATGAGAAAGCGGATATCATCATCACAGACCGGCCGGAACTCACTTTATTTATGCGATTTGCGGATTGCGTGCCGATTATGCTTTACGATCCACGAAAGAATGTCATCGGATTGGTACACGCGGGCTGGCAGGGCACGGTCAAGTTGGCCGCGAGGGTCGCTGTTGAGGCAATGGCGCAGCGGTATGGCTGCCAGCCGGGTGATATTCTGGCGGGAATTGGCCCTTCAATCGGGCCGGATGATTATGAGGTGGGCGAAGATGTGGCCGAACGCTTCCGGCATGCTTTTGGCGAACAGGCAGGTAGATTAATTCGGTGTGAAAATGGTAAAATGTACCTAAACCTTTGGGAAGCAAATTCCATTGTACTGCGTGCGTGCGGTGTCCACGAAATCGAGGTTGCCGGGATATCTACGGCGAGTGATACAACCCGCTGGTACTCTCACCGCGCCGAGAATGGCGCTACCGGGAGATATGGCGCGTTGATTGCCCTGGGCGAGGTATGGGGAAAATGAGTCTATCGAATGATATTCACGCCCGAATACAGGCTGTTCAAGAGAAAATTGAAAAGGCTGCCGCTCGATGTGGCCGGGACGCTGGTGATGTTACCCTGGTGGTGGTTACCAAAGCACAACCGGTTGAGGTTGTGCAGGCGGTGATCGACGCCGGCGCGCGTGTATTGGGAGAGAACTACCCCGAAGAAACCACTGAAAAGATCCCTCACCTGAACATCCCGGAGACCCTTTCGTGGCACATGATTGGACATCTGCAAAGCCGGAAATCGAAACTGGTTGCCGAACATTTTCATTATTTGCAATCGTTAGACAGTTTGTCTCTGGCGAGGAAATTAGACAGGCATTTAGAAGAAGCTGGCCGAAAGATGGATGTTCTGCTGGAGTGTAACGTAGGTGAAGAGGAGACAAAGCATGGGTGGGGGGTGTCCAGCTCTTCTGAACTGAACAGTTTTTATGCAGATATTGAAGCGATCAGCAAGCTGCCAAATTTGAGAATCCGCGGGCTGATGTGCATGCCTCCTTTGTTTGAGGATGCAGAGCTGGCACGGCCTTATTTTCTTCGTTTGCGCCGGTTGAGAGACGATTTACGGCGGGATTATCCGATGCTTGATTGGTCGGCTTTATCAATGGGAACCAGCGTGGATTACACGGTTGCAATTGAAGAAGGTGCAACCTTTGTGCGGGTTGGAACCGCAATCGTTGGGCCGCGGCATTATTCTTAGGTTGAGGAAAAAATGGTAGAAATTTTGATTGTTCTGGTTCGTGTTATTGCGCAAATTCTAATTTTGTTGATATTGGCAGAAGTCATTCTGTCTTATATTCTGTCGCCGTACCACCCGGTGCGAGCGACGATTTCAAAAATTGTTGATCCGATCCTGGATCCCATCCGAAGGCTTGTGCCTCCGGTTAAAATGATTGACTTCAGTCCGCTGATCTTGTTAATTATTATCCAGGTTTTGGAATATCTATTGGTAGCTATTCTGCAAACTTTCATTTAGGTTGAAGCGATGAAATCAAACAGCCCAAAATTCAAGGATGGAAAAACAGGAGTCGCATTGACCGTGCGTGTTACACCGCGCTCAAAGAAAAACGAGATTGTTGAAATTCTTGATGATGGGACGCTAAAAATTCGCCTGACAGCTCCGCCGCTGGAAGGCCGAGCAAACAAAGTGTTGATTCAATTTCTAGCAGAAGTGTTATCGGTGTCGGAATCGCGGATTGATATTGTTGCTGGAGAAACTGGCCGCAACAAGCTGGTAACGATTGAGGACATGGATGCCAAAGATCTGCAGGCGCGGATTTCTCTCGCTCTGGGTGTGAAGAAGGATTAATCCTTTCTCTCTGCAGGTGGCGGTCAGGACATACCGGTTTTTTGAAAAATGGAATAATTCTGCAGCAAGGCTTGGTATGCCGCTTCTTGAACCGGGCCTTGTTCTTTCTTAAATACCTGGGCAATCTCTTCAAGCACCCGGTTTTGGGGATATTGGGGAAGCGCGCGAAGTGCCAAAATCTTTTCTTCGGGTTTTCCCCTGCGCAGCACATCGACCATGAGATCAATCGCTAATTGTCCCACCGGAACGCCCATGCCCTGCCGGCTGGCATACTGGATCAGCCATTCGGTGTTTTCGGGTTTGGTGAAAGGCATGGGGGCCTGTCTTTCGGGGTGCTGCGTGTATTCCAGCGCGTGTCCTGCGATACTGCGTACTACCCATTGACCATCTTCAATGGATAGTTTTTGTAAAATTTTTTGCGCCCACTCCTCTTTGATTTTGCATAAACCCATCACTGCCGCGCGGCGAACCAATAGATTCTCGCTTGTAGCCGCGACTTTAAGAATTTCGTGCCCGTCTTTGCTGTCTTTGGACAGGATCTCGGCAGCGACTTGTTGGACTTCTTCCGTTCCGGAGGAGAGGCAGGATTCAATTAATCGCTGCGTCTGTGGGGTATCCATCGCGCCAAGGGCTAAGCAGGCTGCCATTTGAACTTCGGTGATTTCATCATTTAATAGCTGACGGGTTTCGTTAATTAAGGTGGTTAAACCCAGCGAGCCGGCCGCCAAAACGGCTGAAAAGCGGATGAATGCGGACCGCGATGCATAGAGTTGCTTGAAAAGCAAGGCGAGCGATGGATCGTTGGCTATCAGCAAGCAATTGATCAGCCGTAAACGCAGCAGTGAAGGAATCGATTCATCATGCAGCTTGCTGACCAGATCGCGCATAAAGCTGGACCGCCAGGTGGAAGTGAGGCTGGAATAGGGTATGGCGCGGCTAACCTTGTGTATGCCCGTTTGAAGAATGTCCTTTTGCGATTGGATGGTTTTACTCACCCATCCCTGGGCGGCATCGCGGGCGATGATAAAGCGCACGGCGATTTCGTGAGCCGGCCAATCGAATGTGGATTGTTCAATAATCGCCGCGGATTCTGGCAGGAGGCTGGCCAGATACCCCATCAAAAGCGGATTGCTAAAGCGGACCTGTTCGCCTGCGTGTTCGTTCAGCAGTCCCGATTCCAAAAGGTCGCTCATTGCCTGATCGCGGGAAGATATCTTCTTTTTGCGCTTCAATCCAGATCGTTGCTCGGGGGCTGATTCAATTTCCTCGAAAGCCTCTGCGGCGGGAGCGGTGGATGGCCGGTATTTCGCCAATAAAGCCGCGGCAGAGCGGTAAGGAAGCGATAATTTTTGGGATTGAATCAATTCAAGAGATAGGTAGGATAGCGACCTGACCGGAATATTGTGTGGCACGACGCGGTCCAGAAGCCCTTCAAGATAGCTGGTTGGGCTTTCTCCCAGAACCAAGCCGTCAAAAGCCGCCCAAACCATCAGACACCATTCCAGCGGTGTAAAGCGGCGCTTATCGTTGAACAACCAGCCCATGATCAGCCGGTCGTCTACCGCGGTTGCAGAGCCGCTCGTGGCGTAATTTTCCTGCCATAGGTCGCGCCATTTTGAATAATAACGATTGCGCTCGGCGTAACTCCAACTGGAAAGAAGAACAGGTTGGAAGCCAAGGCCTGGAAGATCACCCAGGTAGGTAGGCGTGCCGGTAGTAATCATCTGAAGCTGGGGATATGCCTGTAAAAGCACAGACAACCAAGCAGTTGTTTTTTGGTGTGCCTCGGGAGCGAGCTCATCCAACCCATCCAGAAGAAGCACAACTCGATTCTCTTTAAGGAGAGCGTTGACGAATCGTTCCAGTTTTTGTGTTTTTTCCGATGGCAGCAAATTGGAAAGGGCAAGAACAAGGTTTGCCGCTGGATTCTCCAGATTAAACTTTTCAGGATTTAGATCTAGAATATGAAAGCTGAGAGGCAGGCGAGCAGAGCCGGGTGTATCTTCTTCCCGGCTAATTAGCCGAGAGGTCATCCATGCCAGGGCAAATGTCTTGCCCATGCCAGACTGGGCGGTGATAACCAGGTTTGCACCATTACAAATCGCTACCAGGGGGTCCAGTGTATCGATATTGAACTGCGCGTAGATTTCCGGACAGTCCAGAAAGACAGGCAATAATTGGTTGGTGAGGGAAGAGAAATGACCACCGCCACCGGTTTCTGGGTCAATGGTCGGGAATATGAATCGCGGTTCGATGGCGATTTGGTCCAACGCGCATAAATTCGCTGTCAGGTGCTGCTGTTGAGCCCAGTTCAAAAATTGGCTGCGTATCTGATGTTCTAAACCAGCGTTTCGCCGGCGATTGATGGCTTCGATTTGCAGCTTGATCCATTTATTTACATCAGGAACGATTTTCCTGGCAGAGGAAAAAAGCCACCAAAATAATGCGCCGGCAAGAAAACCTAGCCAAAAAGAAAACGGGCTGAAGGAGATAGATGGAAATTGCAGCATGGGCTAACCAGCAAATAGAATGCGTCCGCAGGAGGGGCAATAGGCCAGTGTCAGCCTGGATCGAGCGGCCTGGATGAGGGAGGGGCGGATCGGCGCGCCACATTCGCTGCAGCTATCTTCGTCGATTTTGGCTATTGCGCGTCCTTTTTTACTTTTGCACAAATCTTCATAAAGCCGTAACGACTCGGCTGGGATCGAATGCAAAAGGCCAGCTCTTTCCACCAAGAGGCGTTCAACGGTGGCCAAGGAGGCAGTTTTTTCCCCGGCCAGAGCTGAGGATTCGGAAGTTACCAGCGTCAAAATTTCACTGTATTGGGCTTGATCAGCTTGCGACTGCATTTCCAATTCCTCAAAGCGGATCATTTCGGCGAGCTGGTTGTCTTCCAGGTTGGACCGTTGTCGTTTAAGCGAGGCGATCTCGTTTTGAAGGTCTTGCAGTTCTTTTGGATTACGAACAGAGCCTCCGTAGAGATTCTTTTCACTGATCTCGATCTTTACGTTGATTTCCCGGATGGTTTCTTCAATGCCGCGGATGGAAACCTGGGCAAGGTGAATTTCCTTTTTCGATTTCTCAACGTTGAGGGCTGCTTTTTGCAGGCGAGAATCGGCGTTGAGCACTCGCTCGATTTCTTCCATTCGCGCTCGAAAGCGTTGAATTTTGTTATCAATTTCCTGGAGTTGAAATAAGTGCGCAGTGATATCCATACTAGCGATTATAGACGATGTAAATATAATAAAGCAAGGAATGCATGCTATGGAAACCAGGCGTACGGTACAGCCATTTATCAAAGCAGCACTGATCATCGCGGTCAGTCTGATGGTCTTGCCTTATCTCGTGGGGGCGTTCAGCGGGGGAAATACTCACACTTTTTTGGGTTTTTTATTTAATCCGAAGGATGGGCTTTCTTACCTGGCAAAAATGGAACAGGGCCGGCAGGGAAGCTGGCTTTTCCGCCTGCCGTACACAGCCGGACCGGTGAATGGTGTGTTTCTCTTCAGTTTTTACCTCTTCCTGGGGCACCTTACGCGTTGGACGGGTTTGCCGGCGGTGTGGGTTTTTCATGCCTCTCGGGTTGGCGCGAGTTTATTCCTTTTGTATTCGCTTTGGAAATTTGCTGGTTTGTACTTTCCAGATGAGCGCAAACAGACGCTCGCTTTTTTATTGCTGGTGTTTGGTTCTGGGATGGGCTGGGTGCTATTTGTTACCGGCTATTTACCGGCTGATTTCTGGGTGGCGGAAATGTACCCATTCTTTGCGATGCTGTCCAACCCGCATTTCCCATTGGGGATGGGTTTGATGCTTCAGATGATCTTGCTGGCTCAGAAAACTGGGAAGAGAAGCGTGCTGGTGCTGTTAGGGCTGGCTGGGCTTGGGTTAAGCATTGTTTTACCTTTCGGATATGTCTCTGTGGTGATTCCTCTTGCGGTTGATTGGGTGCTGGAGGCGTTCTTTCAAAAGGATGCCCGCAAGGGAATTCCGCTTCTTGCTTTGATTCCTGGAGGAGGCTGTCTGCTCTTTCAATACTGGCAGGTGGTGAGTGACCCGTTTTTGCGCCAATGGAATGCACAAAATATCACACCTACGCCGGTGTGGTGGGATGTTTTTCTCTCGCTCAGCCCGGCAATCGTGTTGATCATCGTGGGGTTGGCTTCTGGCATGCGAAATTTTGGAAAGAATCCACAGCGGCTGGTGTGGCTTTGGGTGATCAGCGCTCTATTGTTGGCTTACACGCCCATCAGCATACAACGGCGATTTTTGTCTGGGTTCTATATTCCGGTGGCGATCCTGGGGCTGGAAGGGCTGGTGTGGTTATTCGAGAAGTACCAATGGCCTATCCGGCGTGGATTTGGCTTGCTGTTTGGCCTTTCGATTCCAACTCATCTGCTGCTGATAGTTGTTGGTCTGTTTGGTGCGCTGAGCGTTAGCCCCAAATTGTATCTTTCTACCGGTGAGACGGAGGCGATGGAATGGATTGTCGCGCATACACCACAGGAGGCGGTTTTCGCATCTTCAGAAGAGATTGGGCTGGTCATCCCCGCGCTGACAGGCCGGAGGGTGATCCTTGGGCATCCCTTCGAGACCCCCGATTATGAATCGGTGGCTGAAGTTGTGGAAGGTGTCTTTACTGCCGACCAATCACCAGAAAGCCTGGAGGCTTTCAGCCAGCAATACGGGGCGTCTTATTTCTTCTGGGGGCCGCGCGAGCAAAAGATGGCGGGAGAAGGCGCGGATCCGTCGCAGATGGGCGAGCTGGTTTTTGAAAACGAAGAAGTCAAGATCATCGCGGCTGGATTAACACCATGAAAAAGAGTACATTGATTGCTTTCGCCAGCCTGACGCTTGCCGTTTTGATTTCGCTGCCAGTATCCGGCGTGGTCGCTTTCCCGGCTCAGTCCAGGTTTTCGGATTTATTGATCTCGCATTACCCCAATTTGGTTTTTCTGCGCAGATCGCTGCTGGAATTCGGACAATTTCCACTCTGGTCTGGGCATATTTTATCGGGGTATCCCTTTTACGCGAACCCTCTTTCAGGGTTGTGGTACTTGCCTAACTGGCTGGCTCTCATTCTGCCATTTCCGTTTGCGTTTCATTTCTTGTTTGTGCTGCACCTGCTTTGGGGCGGGTGGGGCGTGTTTGTGTTTCTCAGACGCCAGGGGTGCCAAACTGCGGCTGCCGGCCTGGCAGGGGTTCTATTTGCTTTCTTTCCAAAGCTGTTTGGCCATTATGCGGCCGGGCATGTTACCCTGGTTAATGCTGTGTATTGGACGCCCTGGCTGCTGGTGGTGCTGGACGCGCTGGCTGACACCGCAAAAAGCGGCCGCTCGCGCTTGGTTTTGGTATCACCGGGGATTGTGCTGGGGATCATCGCGCTGGCAGATATTCGCTGGGCAGCTTTCGCGGCGGTATTGTATTTTGCTTATGTTTTGATGCGGTTCTTCAATGCAGAAGAGGAAAGACCAACTTTTTCACTTGCCAGACGCTGGGTTAGATATGGTTTGATGCATATTGGCTTGTGCGCGGGGCTTTCCGCGCCGGTTTGGCTGCCGCTGCTGACGTATTCAAACCTGTCCACACGCAGCCTGATGACGATGGAAGACCGCCTGACCCTCTCGATTGAACCATTACGGCTGCTGGGGCTGGTTATGCCCGATTTTGGCGGCTACGCGGAGTGGCTTTTGTACCCTGGCGCGCTGTTGGTCTGCATTATTCCATTCATGATTGCTTTGAGGCGAAACCGCTGGATTGCCTTTTGGAGTTATGTGAGTTTGTTCGCGGTTTTATTCGCACTGGGTAAAAACTTCATCCTCGCGCCGATATTTTACCGCCTGCCAGGAGCAGATCTGTTAAGGGTGCCATCGCGGATGATTTTTCTGATGGGGCTGGCGACTGCGATTCTGGTTGGCCTGGTTACCCAGCAGGTGTTTTTGAACCGCCTCAAATTGTTACCCGCTTTAAAATTGTATTTCGTTATCCTTTGCGCGTTTTGTTTGGCTCTCGCCGCTGGGGTGAGTGTGATTGGCGGCCGATTGAATGTGGAGATGGTTTTTGGCGCGGTCAGCGTGCTGGGATTCTCTGCGTTGCTGATGGGTTTTTTGGCTGGAAAGCTGAGTCAAAACTGGTTTGGCGTGCTTATGGTGACGCTGGCGGTGGTGAACAGTGGTGTTACCGGTTTTTCGCAGATTCAATGGGTGAAGACTGCGGAAGCGATAGGGGATTCGAAGGGGCTTCTCCGTTGTATGAATGACACTGCCACGCGGATTTATTCGCCTTCGTATAGCGTTCCACAGCAGATTGCTGCTGAAAATGGTCTTGAGTTGGCGGATGGGGTGGATCCGCTGCAATTGATCGAATACGCGAAATTTATGGAAGCTGCCAGCGGCGTGCCCTCGCAAGGGTACAGTGTTACCATACCCCCATTCGCTACTGGAGACGTCCAGACGGATAACCAGGCCTATACTCCTGACCTGAAAAAACTGGGTCTGCTGAATGTGGGAACTGTGGTGTCAGACTTTGCCATCCTGGCGTTGGAACCTTACCAATTGGACTGCGGCGGAGAGAAGTTTTTGTATCAGAATCCGTATGGAAAGCCGCGCGCCTGGGTTGAAACGAACGACGGTGAGGAGAAGGGCGTTCAGGAAATCAATGCCAGTCCCAATCAGCTCGCGGTGGCGGCGGAAGGGCCGGGCAGATTGGTGCTCTCGGAAATTGCTTACCCTGGCTGGAAGGCGTGGGTGGATGGCGCGCCGGTGGAAGTGGAGACGGCACACTCACTGCTGCGCAGCGTGCAGTTGGAACAAGGGCAGCACCAGGTTGTTTTCAGATTGGTACCCATCGATTTGTATATCGCTTTGGCAATCAACATGCTGACGCTCATTATTATTTTTATCCTCATGTGGAAACTAAACCATGCCGCTTAAAAACACATCACACCGCAAGTGGGTTCTGGGGTTTACCTTGTTTTTGATTTTTTTAACCAGCCTGCCAACTATTTTGGCTGAATTGAGCGCGGGAGAAGACTGGGTTTTCACCGGGTTTTTGTTTGGCGTGCAAGACGGTAACTCGTATATCGCGAAAATGCTGCGCGGTTTTGCAGGCGATTGGCTGTTCACCACACCGTATACGGCTTACCCACAATCGGGGACATTCGCTTTTTTCCCATACTATCTTTTGGGAAAGCTGGCTGCCCCCCCCGGACTGCACGATCAATTGATTGCCATGTTCCATTGGCTGCGGGTGGGCGGTATTATCTTTTTGGTGTGGTCGCTGGATCGTTTTCTCCGTTTTTTTCTCGGAGATGATGAAGGATTGATCCGCTGGGGATTGATGCTGGCAACTTTGGGGGGCGGGTTGGGGTGGTTATACCTGGCAGGTGCGGAACGATTATGGGGGGGCGATCTGCCACTTGAACTGTATTCTCCGGAAAGTTTTGGATTTCTGATGTTGATGGGGCTGCCACATTTGTTGTTCGCGCGCGGATTCCTGCTTATCAGTATTCAATCAATCCTGACCACAAATAAGCCGTCGGTTCAACAGGGCGTGAAAGCCGGAATAGGACTGATGCTGGTGGGGCTGTTTCAGCCGCTGACCACGGCGGCTGCCTGGGCTGTACTGGCGGCTTTTTGTGTTTCTGTTTTTGGTTGGACGATGATGGTAAAGAAGCATGACCTGGCTGTCCGAAAAAAGGTGTCTATGCGCGCCGGCCTGGCAGCGCTGATCTCTTCGCCGGTTGTGCTCTACAATATGATCCGCTTTGCCACAGACCCGGTTTTGAAGGGCTGGGAAAGCCAGAACATTATACTTTCGCCTCCGTTCGGAGATTATTTACTAGCGTTTGGTCTCTTGCTGCCTTTTGCGCTGGCCGGGGCGTGGACCTGGCTGCGGCAGACGGGAGAGCAATGGGCAAGCCGATTGTATCTGGTAGTATGGCTGCTCTGTTTCCCTCTACTGGCGTACGCCCCGCACCAGTTACAGCGACGTCTGCCAGAAGGAATTTGGATGTGCCTTGTGGTTTTAACGATGCTGTTTTTGAAAGACCACCCGCGCTTTCCACGCAACGCTACGCTGGCTTTGGTTGGGACAGGTTTCCTGAGCACGACAATTTTCTGGCTTGGGACTGTGTTTACGGCAATAAATCCGGCGCTGCCGGCGTTTCGGTCTGCTGATGAGGTGGCATTATTTGAAGCGCTGCAGGCGCTGAACCTGCCATCTGATACAATTTTTTTAGCGGACGAAGGTATTTCCAATCCACTGCCAGCCTGGGTGCCAGCGAGGGTGCTGGTGGGGCATGGGCCGGAAAGCATTCATTATGATGAGATCGCCCCGCGTGTTGAGATGTTCTTCCAGCCAGTGAGCCAGGAAGAGGGTTGGCGATTGATTGAAGAATTCAATGTGGACTTTGTAATTTGGGATGAAGCCAATTACGGGGATTTCCCATACGAAAGCGGCGCAAACAGGCAATTGGAAGAAATTTTGTCCACAGGTAATTTTCAGATCATGCGTGTAGGCAAATAAGAATGAATTGGATCCAACGAGAAATTAAACGTTACCAACTGCCACTGCTGGCGTTATTCGTGTTTGCCGCGATTTTTTACCTGCCGGTACTGGTGACGGGGCGGGTTTTCTATTGGGGGCTGCCGGTCTTGCAGTTTTACCCGTGGCGGGCAGCCGCAGTTGACGCGATCTCACAAGGAGCGCTGCCTTTGTGGAATTCTTCGAGCGGGATGGGCACTCCACTGCTCGCGAATTACCAACTGGCATTCTTTTATCCACCTACCTGGGTGATTTATTTATTCGCGTGGGTAGGGGGCGTGCAATGGATGGCCTGGGCGCACACTCTAGTTAATTTGGTTCATTTTTTCATTGCCGGGTTGGGGATGGTGAAACTCTTGGAAAAACACTGCGGCAGCCAGCTGGTTCAAGGCATTGGCGCGCTTGCCTTCAGTGCCTGTGGATTCTTCATTGCGCGGCAGGGGGTCTTTCCCATCCTTTGGACGGCGGCCTGGCTGCCCTGGCTGGTAAACTATGCTTCAGACCTGGCCACTCCGTTTTTACAGCCAGCCATCAATCCGCGTGCTGGTTGGGTGCACCTGAAGCTGACCCTGGTCATCGCGCTGATGCTGCTGGCAGGCCACGCTCAATTGAGCTGGTACTTCTTGTGGTTCGCGGGCGCATGGATTGTGGCTGGTGGAATTGCGCACCGGCAGAATCGAATCCGTTCCATCATCCAGTATATCTTTTCGGGATTGCTCGGCGGGGCGCTCGCGGCGATCCAGTTGATTCCAACCGCGGAATACCTTCTCCAGTCCCAGCGCGCTTCAGCCGTGGATTTTGAAACCGCGGCAGCTTATTCATTCTGGCCCTGGCGTTGGATCACCTTGCTGGCGCCGAACTTCTTTGGCAATCCGGGCTCTGGTGATTACTGGGGGTACGCGAGCTTTTGGGAGGATGCCGTTTATATTGGGATTCTACCGCTCAGTATGGCGGTTCTCGCTCTGGTGGCTTTGCCTGGCCGAAAGCAGCCAGTAATACCTGGCCGGGTGGCGGGTTGGGTTGGCATTTTCTTGACAGCTATTTTCGCAATGGGAAAATTCACGCCGATTTACCCCTGGCTGTACCAGCACATCCCCAGCATCGATATGTTTCACGCCCCTACCCGCATGATGGTGCTTGCCATTTTCCTGCTGGTGTTCATTGGTTCGCTGTATGCCGATAGAGGATGGACCTGCCCCAGCGGCAGGGGTCTTTATTGGACTCGCTTGGCTACGGCGGGGTGTGTGGCGGTCAGCATTGGGTCGCTTGCGGGATGGGTGCTGTTGGAAGACATCAGCCCGACTTTCTTTCGTTCCACTGCACTGGCGGGGCTGACAGCTACCGGAATCGGTTTCTTGACCCTGTACCAGCCTGCGAATGATACACTGGCTAGAAAACGCTGGGAAATGGCTGTGGTGGGTTCACTGGTGATTGATTTGTGGCTTGCGCAAATTGGGTCTGCTCCGACTATCACGATGGGCGAGCTGACGTTCTCTTTTACTGCCAGCGGATCGGGGGGCACGAATGGACGGCTTTACATCTCCGCGCAAGATGAGCAGTGGCTGCGTCACAAGCGTTTTTACCGTTTTCAGGATTTCCGCTTTCTTGAGCCATCAGAAAATGTTTTTCGTGTGCCGATCGCGAACACGAATTTGCTATTGGGTTACAGCTCCGTATCCAACTTTGATCCACTGGTTTCGATGCGCTACCAGGCCTGGATGGACCATTTGGCGGGAGAAGATGATCGTGCGCTTGAAGCGGATTGGGCGCGGATGGGTGTGACCCACCAGTTGGTTCGCGACGCGGGTCAGGAGGATGTGCAGATTCAGCCTGTAGGACTGGTATCTTCATTCCCCGATGTGCGAATGACTGCCAGTGTTCTGGAGGCTAGGAGTGCAGCAGAGGCGCTGGCCAAGGTAAAGGAGCATGCGACGGACGCCTCGGTTGTGGTGTTTGAAGTGCCGGAGGATGTCCATCTTACCAGCACAGCAGCTTTTGACCAGCCCTTTGCGTTTAAGATATTGGCTTTTGATCGCTCTTGGAACCAGTTCACCATTGACTATGAGTGTGAGCAAGATGGCTACCTGGTGGCGGCGGAAAGTTATTTCCCCGGTTGGACTGCCAGTGTGGATGGATTGGCGGCAAAAATATACCCGGCAGATGGTGTTTTCATGGGAATTCAAGCCCCAGCCGGTCAACATCGGGTAGAATTTAGGTATCAACCGGATTCTTTCCGCGCCGGATGGGTGATGACTTTGCTTTCGCTGGGAATTTTCGCTGCTGTTTTCTTCAGCAACAAGCGAAAACATGGTGATTCTGTCAGCGTTTGAACCAGGTGTAGCTTGGGCTGCCCGTTTCCATCTACTCGAAAAGTTTGGAGAAATTATGTTTCGTGAAATGCGCCGAAAAAAACAACAACTGCCGAACGAGATAAGCGAACGAATTTTAGAGACCGGTCTGGTTGGGGTATTAGGTGTAACCGGTGATGAGGATTATCCTTATACGGTTCCGTTGAATTACGTGTATGAAAATGGAAAAATCTATTTTCATTGCGCCAAAACCGGGCATAAGCTGGATGGCATTCAAAGAAACAATAAGGTGTCGTTCTGCGTCATCGAGCGAGACGAAATCGCTGCCGAAAAATTCACCTCTTTTTTTCGAAGTGTTATCGCATTTGGCAAAGCCAAAATAGTGGAGGATGGAGTTGTAAAGAAACACGCTCTGATGCTATTGGTACGCAAATATTCACCCGGACTGGAAGTCGAAGGCGAAAAAGTAATCCAAAAGGGGTGGAACAACTTGAATGTTGTGGAAATTGAGATGGACCATGTAACGGGCAAAGAGGCGATCGAACTGGTCAATAACAAGGAATTCTGAAGTTTCAGGGCAAGGCCCGGTTCTGTTGCCGGATTGAGTAGAAGATGATTGTCCTATTCTTTTGTTGAGAATACCATTTGGAGAATCTGGAGCGATGCATGGAAAACCTGGTTGACATATCCAAAGTTCAAGAATTTTCTGAGACTCTTAAAACCAACCTTGAAAAAGTGATCGTTGGAAAAAGCGAAACCTTGCAGCTGGTTGTGATCGGTCTGCTCAGCCAGGGTCATCTGCTGATTGAAGACGTGCCGGGGGTGGGAAAAACTATGCTGGCGCGCAGCCTGGCAAAATCATTGGGGTGTAGTTTTCGGCGCATCCAATTCACCCCGGATATGCTGCCCAGCGATGTAACGGGTGTATCCATTTTCAATCAGGTTTCCCGCGACTTTGAATTTCGCCCTGGCCCATTAATGGCTCAAATCGTCCTGGCGGATGAAATCAACCGCGCCACTCCAAAAACCCAGGCGGCCTTGTTGGAAGCAATGGAGGAACGGCAAATCACGGTAGACGGCACGACCTACCTGCTACCAGAGCCCTTTATGGTGATGGCAACTCAGAATCCAATTGAATACGAAGGAACCTTTCCGCTGCCAGAAGCGCAGTTGGACCGTTTCTTGATGAAAGTAAAGCTGGGCTATCCGGGGTTAATGGATGAAATTCGCGTTCTGGAGCTGCAGCAACTAAAACATCCCATCCAGTCTCTGGAAGCGATGATTAGCATTGAAGAGGTTCTTAAAATGCAGCAAGAAATCCGCAAGGTTTACGCAGCTCCCGGTATCAAGCGATATATTGTAGAAGTTGTTCGCGCCACCCGCGAGAGCGCGGATGTATACCTGGGCTCCAGCCCAAGAGGGAGCCTGTACTTATTCCGATCCAGCCAAGCTAGAGCAGCTATTTTGGGGCGAGACTTTGTTTTGCCGGATGACGTAAAAGCCCTTGCCGAGCCGGTACTGGGTCACCGTATGGTGGTTGATCCTTCAGCACGCCTGCGAGATATCTCGGCCAGTTTGATCATTAGCGAGGTATTAAAATCGCTTCCGGTTCCTGGCGGTGATTTCTCCAAGAATTGATGATGATCAAGGTCACCAGGACTTTTTGGGTGGTGCTGGCTCTGCTGGCCGCGGTTACCGCAGGGTACATGTGGACGCGTTCCAGTCTCTTTTTGCGCACGATCTTCCTGGGAATTCTGTTGATTTTAGTCAGCATGGTTTTGGCCAGGGTCTCGGTGGCCTCTTTACGTTTCTCGCGTAGTGCGCGAGAACAGAGATTAGAGCTGGGAAAAATTCTGGAAGAGCGAATCGAAATATCCAATAGCGGGTATTTCCGAAAACCCTGGCTTGAAGTCCGCGACTGTTCTACTTTTCCTGGTACGTTGACGTCCCGCGTTCTATCAAAGATTGGCAAACATGAGCTGCGCAACTTTTCCAGCTATTCCTTGTTACGGCAGCGCGGAAATTATCACCTGGGGCCAACTCGTCTGGCGGCCGGTGATCCGTTTGGGCTTTTTGAGGCTGAAGTTGAATTTGCTTCCACCCAAAGTGTTCTGGTGCTGCCTTATATTGTTGACCTGCGCTGGTTTCCGTTTCCGCCTGGATATTTGCAAGGCGGCCGGGTCTTCCGCCAAAAGACACTGGAAGTAACTCCCCATGCTGCCGGGGTTCGTGAATACGCCCCCGGCGACTCTCTGAACCGCATCCATTGGCCGACCACCGCGCGGCGCGAGCGGTTGATGGTAAAAGAATTTGAAAAAGATCCACAGGCGGATGCGTGGATATTTTTGGACGCTCAGCGAGGTACTCACCATTGCATCGCGGAGAGAACGGAGAAGGAGAAAGAGCAGTTCTGGTTTTGGAAGACTCAGCAGGATTTCAAATTGCCTGAGGATAGTTTTGAATATGCTGCCAGCCTGGCGGCCTCGGTAGCCAAGTACTGGATACGAAATCAGCGGGCTGTGGGTTTTTGTGCGGCAGGACAACGGTTTATCACTTTACCCGCAGAGCGTGGCGAAAGACAATTGGGGAAAATATTGGAGATACTGGCGTTAGTAGACTGTCTCGGGAAGATGCCGTTGTTCGCACTTGTAGAGAGCCAGGCGCCACATTTGGTGAAAGGCAGCACTGTGGTGTTGATTACCGCTTCGGTCGGTGATCAGGTGTTGCTTTCAGTTGATTCACTGATCCGCAGAAGCTTGAAACCCGTGGTCATTTTGCTGGAGCCTGCCAGTTTTGAGATGGAGGGTGATAGCTCGCGCCTGGTAACAATGATCCGCGCGCGGGGTGTTCCTTGCGCAGTGGTGCGCTGCAATGATGATTTGCAATCATCTTTGGAAAACGGTTTCAGCCAGGCGGTTTAACTGGTAACCCCACCATTTTTCTAATCGGTTTGTTTCTTATCTTCCTCGCAGGGCGTTACCTGAATGGAGACTGGCCCATGCGTTCCTTCCAGTTTATGGGTGCCATCGCAGAGGGGAAACTTTTTTGATTTGAAACACCGGCATAGAGATACTTTTTCTCCAGGGTGAAGGGTAACCCAGGTTTTCAGGTAACCATTTTTCTCTTCGGTAGAATGTTCAGCCATTTTTATCTCCAGGCGTAAATATATGGCCCTGTTCTGATGAGGCGTCTTCTGCCAGAAGCTGAAACGCATGCGGAAGGACCGGGGAAACAAAGTTGAAATTTTCAACTGCGGCTTTGGGACTGCCCGGGAGGTTGACGATCAGGGTTGCTTTACGAATGCCCGCCACAGCCCGAGAAAGCATTGCGTGAGGGGTTTTTTCAAAGCTTTTCATTCGCATATATTCAGCCAGGCCAGGCGCGCTGCGTTCGATGACTGCCAGCGTGGCTTCGGGCGTGACATCTCGTGGTGCAAAGCCAGTTCCACCGGTGGTGAGGATCATTTGCACCACATGTTTATCACACCATTCGATCAAGTAGGCTTTGATTTTTTCCGCGTCATCTGCAACAATGGAATAATCCGCTACCTGCCAGCCCAGGCGAGTAACTTCTTCAATCAGCGCCGGCCCTGAGAGGTCAGGTCGCTCGCCGCGTGAGGAGCGGTCGGAAATGGTGAGGATGGCAACGGCTGGCATGTTTATATTTCCTTGAGCAAATGAATAAGGATATCGGGCATGTAGGGTTTTTGAAGAAAGTAATCTGCACCGGCATTTTTTGCTTGATGTTTATAATCGATGCCGGATGTGAGGATGATTTTCATTGAATTGAAATCTTCCATATTACGAATGGATTGGGTCAGATCCAGTCCATTACTAAATTTTAACAACACATCCATGAGCACTATGTCTGGTCTTTCGGCCTGCAAAATGCTGAATAGATCGGTGTCTGATTTTTCGTCAATCACCACCACCTCGAATCCTTCAATTTGAAGAAGGGTTTTCAGCAGGTTCAGCATGGTGCGGTCATCTTCAACCAGCAAGATTTTTTTGGACATCCGAATCCTCCTGTGATGTGTCTTCACAAGTATGAGGTTTCTCTTCCAGCGCCTGCGCAATGATTTCATTGATGGTATCGACCATGATAAACTTCATCTGCTTTTTCATTTCATCTGGAATATCTTCAAGATCAGGTTCATTCTCGCGCGGCAAGAAAATGGTATCCAATCCGGCTCGATGAGCTGCCAAAACCTTTTCTTTCACGCCGCCGATGGGCAGCACCTGCCCGCGCAGGGTGATTTCGCCCGTCATACCGATGTTGGATTTTACACAGCGATCTGTGAGCAAGGAGACTAAGGCGGTAACAATGGTTACGCCGGCGGATGGACCGTCTTTGGGCTGGGCACCCGCAGGGATATGGAGGTGGATGTCGGTTGAGGTGTAAAAATCCGGGTCGATTTGATATTCGGCTGCGTGGGAGCGGACATAGGAAAGCGCAGCTTGGGCCGACTCTTGCATGACTTTCCCAATTGAACCTGTAACCTGAAACCCTTTCGAGCCTGCCATACGGGTGGCTTCAATGAATAAAACATCTCCACCTACAGGGGTCCAGGCCAGGCCAGTGGCAACACCGGGCAATTTGGTGCGAGTCTGCACTTCGGAATTTTCAAAGTATTTTGGCCGCCCAAGATATTCTTGCGCCAGTTCAGGTGTGATTTTCGCCTGCTCCAGTTTGTGTTCGGAGATATTCGTTGCCACTTTACGGCAGATCGCGCCGATTTCTCTTTCCAGATTTCGCACACCGGCTTCTCGTGTGTGCCGGCGGATGACAAATGAAATGGCATCATCTTCAAAGGTAACTTCATGTTCAAGCAGCCCGTTTTCTCGAAGCTGGCGGGGAATGAGATACTGGCGGGCAATAGCCAGTTTTTCTTGCTCTGTGTAACCGGCCAAACGGATAATTTCCATACGATCCAGCAAGGGAGCTGGAATGGTTTCCAGTTGGTTGGCAGTTGTGATGAACATCACCTGAGAAAGGTCCAAGCCAACTTCAATATAGTTGTCGCGGAATTCGTTGTTCTGCTCGGGATCCAGGACTTCAAGCAAAGCTGAAGCAGGATCTCCACGGAAATCGGAAGCGAGTTTGTCGATTTCGTCGAGCATAAACACCGGATTGATGGATTCAACCCTGCGCAGCGCGGAAATGATCCGGCCGGGCATCGCGCCGATGTAGGTGCGGCGATGACCGCGGATTTCTGCCTCGTCGCGCACGCCACCCAGAGATAGGCGGATGAATTTTCGGCCCATCGCCCGCGCAATGGAGCGGCCTAAAGAGGTTTTTCCAACGCCAGGAGGGCCAATGAAACAAAGGATAACGCCTTCGCGTTCGCGGCGCATCAAGTCAGAATATTCTTCTTGCTTGAATTGTTCAGCGCGCTCCAGACGAAGTTTGCGCACAGCGAGAAATTCCAGGATTCTTTCTTTTACATCATCCAACCCGTAGTGGTCTTCATTCAAGATCGTGCGGGCGTGGTCAATTTCCAGGTTATCATCGGTCTTTTTTGACCAGGGGATCGAAACCAGCCAATCCAAAAAGGTGCGGATTACACCATATTCTGCGGCGGCGGTTGGCAATTTAGCCAGGCGGTCCAATTCGCGGGTGGCTAGTTTTTTGGCTTCTTCGGGCATTTGGGCCGACTCAATTTTTTCGCGGAACTCTTCGATTTCAGCAGTCTGTTCATCGCCTTCTCCCAGCTCACGCTGGATGGCTTTGAGTTGCTCGCGCAGGTAATATTCTCGTTGAACTTTGTCAATTTCAGAGCGGGCTTCGTTTTGAATTTTCTGACCCAGCTCTAAGACCTGGCTCTCTCTGGCCAGAATTGCAGTCAGGCTGCGCAATTTTTCCATCACCGAATCGATAACCAGGATTTTTTGCGCATCTTCAAGGTCAATCCGTTGAAAGTTGGCGATGACGTAGGCGACCTGAAGCGGATCCTCAATCAAGGAAACTGACGTAACCAACTCTCGGGGAACCGAAGGGATCATCTCGGCAATGCGGGTGAACTGATCACGAACATTTCGCGCAAACGCCTCGATCTCAATTCCCGTTTCAATTGTCTCTGGAATGGCAGTTACTTCGGCGAGCAGGTAAGGCTCTTCTTGTGAAAACGCGCCAATTTTGCAGCGCAAAATACCATGAACCAGAATTCTAATGGTGCCATCGGGAGCGCGGAAAAGGCGCGAGATTTTTGCCACAGTTCCAATATCATAAAGATCATCTGGCCCTGGGTTTTCAAGATCGGGATTCTTGGATGCGACCAGCGCGATGATCCGGTCTCCCGCGACAACTTCATCCACCAGCTTGATGGAGCGTGGCTGACCGATTGTCAGCGGGATCGCTGTTTGCGGGTATGCAACCAGCCCCCTTAATGGTAGAACCGGCAGCGATTTGGGCAGAGAGGATCTGATCGAGGCTTCGAGGTCATCTATGTTGTGATCTTCCTGATCGTCTTTTTGTTCTGCGTCAAGGTCATCATCTAAAAACAGTTCAAAATCGTCTGACAAGTTTGTATGATCTTTCATAGGTTCGTTATTTGGTCGAAAAGGAGCATTAATCATTTTGTATGTTAATTTGCCTGGGTTGAGCTTTTGGCAAGGCGATATCCAGGAAACCATTCTCGTATGTAGCGGTGACTTCTTCGTACGCGATCAGCGCTGAAAACGCTATTTCAAAGTGAAATTCTCCATAGTGGATTTCCATTTGGTGAAACGCGCGTTTCAGTTCAGGGTCTTTCCGGATTCCACGAATGGACAGTAAGTTCTTTTCGAGAATGATGGTAAAGTCTTCTTCATTCATCCCGGCGATTTCCATGCGAATGATATATTTATCATCGATTTCAAAAATGTCTACCGGGGGTGTCCACGTTGTCGGCAGGTTTTGCTCCCAGCGGTTTGCCGAGGAAGAAAAATAGAACGATTCGGTGATCGTCGTTTCTGGGGAAGGTTTTGATGTGATTCTTGTTTTAATCAGGATCATTGTATTCCTCTCTTCCATTTCGTTTGAAATGAAGGAGCGTTTGGTGAATATACATAAATTTTACCGTTAATCTGTGGCGGATGCCCACGATGTGCACCAGGTTTATTCGCAGTGAACACCAACTAATACCAATATCTGATTGGACTGAACGTGAATTAAAACATGAGCGCCCCTGGCGGGAGTCGAACCCACAACCAACGGCTTAGAAGGCCGCTGCTCTGTCCATTGAGCTACAGGGGCGAATAGGTTATGAGCTAACTGGGCGTATGCCTTTATATACTCGCATGCCCGTCAGCGTTTGTAAGATGGTGTTAGCCGTCTTTCCGGTGACTTCTGCTAACTGAATGGAGTTCATGGGAACATTTCCGTTAGCCAGCAAGGTTCGAAATACAGATTCCACCAGGGTCGTTTGTAACGTGATAAATCCGGCCTGTCGGGCGCAATGTGAGATCAACACTTTCTGCAAGCCATCCACTGAATGTACTTCCGCTGTTTCCGGGTCAATCCAATCCACACAGCTTTCTTCATTGGTGTTGGTATACATCTTTTGGTGCTCTTCGCATAGACAACTGTATAGGTGAACACGCCAGTTATTATCATGGTTTTTCCACCAATCAAAATCTATGTGAAAAGCAGTGTTGAGCGTGGGTCTTATGAGGCTGAATTTTGTGTCATCACTCATGCTCACGCACCTTCCTCAGTAGTGTCATTCATGCGGAAATACAAATCACCGAGGTGGGTAATTCTAGGATGGTTGATCAATACCGAGAGAATGGGGCCTGGTGGGCAACGACGGAGAACATTGATGGATGCGTACAGTTCTTGAGCATGTACATGCCCCTGCGGAATCAATTTGGAAAGTTCATGCAGGATGTTGAACAGCTGTTTTTCCAATGAACCACGCAAGTTTTTTCCCTCTGACCACAATTTTGCAATCGCGGCTTCATCGGGAATGTACACAACCATGCGGTCGTCGAAGCCACTTGAAATGACCTGCTTGAGCATCGAAAACGTTAACTGACTTTCTGAATTGACCAATGCGCAACGAACCCAATCGCGGGTTGTGCGGCGGTTATCGGTGGTGATAACAACCTCTCCGGGCATTTTTCCTGGTGAAAGGAAAATCAGACTGCCGGGAATAACGCCGTGTTCGCTGTACCATTCTTTCAGGCCGGATACATATTTTTCTTTGCGAACCACCCATCCGCTGAATTTTTTCCCAGTGGCTCCATCTACAAATGTAAAGGTCACGCGGGGAGCTTCGTAGGCGGTTGGAAAAAGTTGTTGGAATTGATCAGACAGCGGCAGCGTGCCCGACTGCCAATGT
The DNA here is from genome assembly GCF_001306115.1 of Ornatilinea apprima. GTDB lineage: Bacteria > Chloroflexota > Anaerolineae > Anaerolineales > Anaerolineaceae > Ornatilinea > Ornatilinea apprima. The sequence continues at coordinate 31,669 of NZ_LGCL01000002.1, forward strand.
GGGTAAATTAATGTCAGGGTTACTTTATTATCATCGCCACAGGTGCTGCAGGTTTCTTCTAGTTCATCGAACACATCATTACCGAGCATGCTGATTAAATCTTGAACCTGGTCTTTATCATATTGCACCGGTGAATATTTTAAGAAGAGCGGGGGTTGTTTAACCTCTTCAGGCTCCATGCGGTATAAGAACCACAGTGTCTCTCCCGAAGGCCCAACTTCGTCGAAGCGTGGATCTTCCTGAAGTGCGTAGTTCAAGGAAAACTCGGTCAATTTCTGGTTGGTGTCTGTTGGCAGGTCAATCTGCTCCAAGATTTGCTCAGTTGTGAGCGGTCCACCGTCCGCCATTTCGAGTACTGCTTCGGCGAGGTTAAGATAACCCATATTAACGTCCACCAAAAGCGCGCGCGGGAACCACCGGCCAGCGATTTGTACCAGTTCCTCATTGCTTTCCAGCGCTTGTTTCATACGATCAGAAAGCAATTTCTTGTAATTACTCAAGACCGAATTTCGTGTCAGTAAGGGGTCGTCGGTGTTTATTTCTATTGGCCGGTTAAGGATATGGTCGGACAAATTAGAGGCGAATTCCATTTGGTCGCCATTTTCAAATGCCACCCGAATTACGGAAAATTCAGATATTTCTGGATTGTTTCCTTCTCGAATGGATGTTACTTTGCCCTTTTTCCAGCCTTTGGCCGGGAATAGCAAATTTTCTCCCACCTGGTATGCGCCTGCAGGTTGGTAAACCCTTCCATTGGGGCGATTCGTGCTCAGGAGCTGCTCTTTTTCAATCCGAATTCGTTCGTCGATCAATGCGGAGAGCAGTTCGCTGGTGGTCAGAGGTGTTTCAATTTCTAGGAGATGATTATAGAGAAAATCTAAATCACTCTCGGTGAAGGTGAATTTTTCCCAATAATCCGCTCGTATTCCTGGTTGATTCATGATGCGCATCACTTTGTCTGTTGAGTATTTCCAAAAAATAATTATACCTTAGCTTTTCATTCTCACAAGATTTTTTGGACATCCATATCATGGATAGACGTTAACCACCCAATCATACGGGTTGACCTGAACACCATTTACCCACACTTCCCAATGCAAGTGCGGCCCGGTTGATCGCCCAGTGGTCCCAATCAGTCCAATTTGCTGGCCGGGAGATAAAAAATCCCCCACAGACACCATGATTTCAGATTGGTGCCAAAAACCAGAAAAGATGCCTTGTCCATGATCGAGTATAACGGCGTTTCCACGCACTTCCAGGGGCCCCGCGAAAACCACTTTTCCACCCGCAGGGGCGTAAATGTTGAGGTTGTTGGCGCAAACGGCGAAATCAATTCCTGTGTGATAATATTTGAGAACTCCACCGTTATACTCGCGGTCGCTGCCATACCCGGCGCTGACACAAGGTTCATCAATGGGATAGACAAATTGTCCATCCCAGTATTTTTCGGGGGTGATGACGCCGGTGATTTGGCGCACCAATTTCTCTTCAGGTTCTGTTACGGTCGGATCGATCAGACGTGGATCGACATCCAGCGGCGCCCCCTGGCCGTAATTGATATCCACCAAAAGAACAGGCTGGTTGAAGTGAATGGAGTTGTCTGTTGATGAAATGGAAAAATCGTACAACCCCGGATCAATAGTGGCTTCGATGCCTTGCAGGGCGGTGTACTGATTGTCTCCTGTTGGGAAGAAATGCAAATCGTGCGATCCCAGCTTCCCCGATATTTCGACGGGCGCTGTTGTTTGGATTTCGATGCTGGTAGTGACCCCTTGCTGCAAGGGAAGCGGTGTGATGTTGATGGATTTGATGTTGGTAGAAAAACTGGTGATAGCAGATGTTTCGTTACTATTCGCAAAAAGAGACTGCCCGGGAACAATCCTTTCCGGATTCGGGATGGCATTGATGTGAGATATGGACCACGGGTTTTGGGCTTGCGCCGCGCTCCAGCCGAAAACGGATTGGCTGCCGGCAAGTGGTGTGACGCGAATAGCCGAAGGAGCCTGGTCCACAATGGGTAAGATTAACTGGGTGCCAGCGTAGATTTCTGTGGGGCTGGTCAGGCGGTTAAGTAAAATGATCTGTTCCTGGCTGACGCCGTATTTGATGGCTAAGGATGGAAGGTTTTCACCCAACCCGACCGTTTGTATTGTAAGTGTGTCTCCGATGCCTTCAAACGCAGGAACTTTCAATACATCACCGACTGCCAGTTGGTTTGGGTCGGTTAGGTTATTGAAATTAATAAGCTCTTGAAGGGTAACACCAAAAAGGCTGGCAATACTGCCAAGAGTATCACCGCTTTGGACGATGTAGGTTGGATACACGGGTATCTCTTGCGCCGAAACATTTTGAGAGAGACTGGCTCCCAAAATGATGATGCTGAGAATGATTGCGGAGATAGTTTTATTCAATCGGTTCAATGGATATTTCATCACCTATAGTAAAGTCTCCAAAACGGGAGGAATTCGTTTCTATTGTAATACAAGCTGGCGAAGCTGGCATATAGAATAATCGCCAGGCTCGCGCAAGTTGCACGTCTGCCACCCGATTTTGGTGGTTGACCCAAATCACAGCGATGTCAAAATTCATGAACAGCATATGGATGGCCGCGTTAATACGGCTTTCGGATGGATCGCGAAAGATGATGGCTGCGTACGGGGCAATCTCTTTTTGCAGCATGAGGCCCCGAAATTTTGCCCAGAACGACGAGCAATCTGCTGCGAACAGGGGAGGGGATTCTGGTTTTGAGCGGTTGGTGATTTTTAATGTTGGCGTCATCAAGTCAGAGGTGTAATGGACAAAACTTTCTCAACGCTGGCGACTAGCTCATTAGGGTGGAATGGCTTGCTGATGTAGTCTTCAACTTTGGCGATATAAAGCCCTAATACTTTATCAATCGGTTGGGATTTGGCGGTGATCACAATAACGGGTACGTCTCTGGTTTTTTCATCAGACTTGAGGATGTGATACAAATCCCACCCATCAAGATCAGGCATCATCAGGTCCAATAATACCAAGTCAAAGGATTCGTTGCGGATGGCTTCGAGTCCATTACGGCCGCCCTGCGCTCCTTTTACTTCGTAACCGCGCCGGCTGAGGATGAGACTGACCAGATCGATCATTTCCTGGTCATCTTCAATGTATAATATTTTGGCGTGCGTATCTGCGCTCACACCATTCTCCTTGTATAACCAACCCTGTTCCATATTAGTTTACCATAGCCACAGGATTAAGAAAAATCATGAATGAATTTCAAATTGCAACCTGGAATGTTAATGGGATTCGCGCCGCCATCCGCAATGGTTTCTTGGACTGGCTCAGCATCTATTCCCCCGATGTGGTTTGTTTGCAAGAGGTGAAAGCTTTTGAATCTCAAGTTGAGGTAGATTTTTCCACGTATGGTTACCAACCCATCTGGAATTCAGCCCAAAAGCCGGGTTACAGCGGCGTGCTGACGCTTACAAAGACACCGGCCGATGAGGTGAAATTTGGGCTGGATGATGAGCGTTTTAATGACGAGGGGCGCGTGATCCGTCACCGGTTTGGTTCAGTTTATCTTTACAACATTTATTTTCCGAATGGTCAGCGCGGACATGACCGTGTAGCCTATAAACTTGATTTCTATGCGTCTTTGCTGGCGGAGTGCCAGGCGTTGTTCGACAAGCAAAAAAGTATCATTATCACTTGGGATTTCAACACAGCGCACCAAGAGATGGACTTGGCTAATCCCAAAGAAAACCAGAATACTTCTGGATTTTTGCCTGAGGAGCGTGAAGCGGTTAGCGAGTATTTGTCGAAAGGGTTTATTGATGCCTATCGGAGACTGCACCCCGAGACGGTGAAATATACCTGGTGGACCTACCGGTTTCAGGCGCGGAAGCGCAATATTGGCTGGCGGTTGGATTATTTCCTAATGAATGAGGCCGTCTTTTCAGCCACGAATGATGTGGTGATTTTGGATGAAGTTAATGGTTCGGATCACTGTCCGGTAATTCTTCATCTGGACGCGGAGAAACTGGCTCAATTGAAATAGAGATGCGTCCATAGGCGCGCCACATGCGCTCGAATTTGGCCTCGGGAATCCAATCAACCTTGGGGCTGGATAGGGCAGAGTTGATAAACCCCCAGCCTTTTTGGGCATCATAAGCGGAGAGGATGAGGTAATGTGCCCACGGTTTGGGGCGCAGTTCGCCTATGATCAGGATCGTGTGAATGTTGCGCACCAGATTGGAGAGAAGGATTTCGGGCCGGGTGAATAAGCGCCAGCGGGCTTTTACCCCATGGGCGCCGAATTGTTCGCACACTCCCCACGGAAAGGTCGCCCAATTCTTAATGCGCTGAATCACTGGGAAAAGCCCTTTCCAGGCAATTTTATTCATGAGTTCGCCCAACTGCTCACCGCGGATGTCGGTTTTTTGCATGTAATTGAGCAAAATGGCAGTGCAATAGGGCCCACAGTCGTTGCTCTGGCCTTGAAATTGGTGCTTTTGAAGGTATTTTGGGGTGTGAGAAGATTCAATCATCGTGAAATGGTTTCTCATTTCTGGAGTATAATGCTACCAAACAAGTATACTTTGGTTTATTCTGTTGAACAATCTTTTCGCAAGGCAGTTAACTTTAAGGAGCGGAGGACATCCATTCGTGCTGGCCAAACAACGTATTTTGCTGGTTGATGACCATGAAGTAGTTCGTTTAGGCCTTAAAGCCCTTCTCGGCCACCACTCTCAGTTTGACGTGGTGGGGGAGGCTGTTAACGCCAAAGAAGCCGTTGAGCAGGTAGAAAGACTTAGGCCGGATATTGTGTTAATGGACATTCGGTTGCCGGGCGCATCGGGTATTGAGGCATGTGAAGAAATCACGCACAAGTTTCCTGAAACCAGGGTGGTTATGCTGACCTCGTACGCGGAAGACGAAATGTTGTTTTCGGCGATCCGGGCAGGCGCGTCTGGGTATGTGCTGAAGCAAATTGCGGGAGATGACCTGATCCGCGCGTTGGAAGCGGTGGGGCGGGGTGAGGCATTGTTGGATACGGCGGTTACGCAGCGCGTATTTCAGGAAGTGCGCCGCGCTGTGCGGGAAGAAGAGGCTTCTGCTTTTGCGAATTTGAGTCAACAAGAGCGGCATGTACTGCTGCTGGTTTCGGAAGGAAAAACCAACCGTGAGATCGCGAAAGCGTTATTCCTCGGCGAGGGAACTGTTCGCAATTATGTGAGCAGCATCCTTTCGAAACTGGGGGTCAGCAACCGCGCCGAAGCCGCTGCATATGCAGTTGAGCATAATTTACGAGACTATCTTTAGAGAAACCGAAAGCCGCCCGGTTATCGGGCGGTTTTTTGATTCCATAGGTTTTGCATATGCAGGGCGTCTTCTTCCATGATGGGGCTTTCGCAGAGAATCCTTCCGGCACAGCGCATATCCGCGAGGGCATCCAACAGAGCATCCAGGTTCAAATCAGACTCCTGAAGCGGAAGATGGTTCTTTTCACCCTTGTCACCATACTCAATGCCCGACAGGTGAATATGCAGACGTGAAAGGCTGGCGTCCCCCAGTGCTTGTTGGTATTGCGTGAGTATTTCTTTCCATTCTGCAAAGGTGTTCACAGAGCCATCTCCGGGCCGGGCGTGTAAATGCGCAAAATCCAGGCAGGGTTCAACGCCTTGAACGGTTTTGCTCATCTCCAGCGTGTCTTCCAGGGAACCCAGCATGGCGGATTTTCCCATTGTTTCGGGTCGTAAAATCACCGGGTTTCCCTGGTCGCGCAGCTCGCGAATACAGGCTGCGAGGCGCGGTATGGCCACTGCAAGCACGGACTCGGGGGGCTGGGAAAAGTAAGAGCCGGGGTGAAAAATTATATCGGTAGCGCCCGCTAGAAAACCATAGTGCGCGGCATCCATCAGACGCTGGCGAGATTTTGGCCACTCATCGGCATTGGCATTCAGGTTGATGAAATAGGGTGCGTGAATGCTGATAGCTACATCTAATTGCGTTGAGGTCTCTTTGATTTCCTGACAGGTGGCTTCGGTAACGCGGACGGCGCGAACCCAGCCCAATTCCAGGGCGGAGAGGCCAATTTCTTTCAGGTATTGGATAGCGCCTACACTCCCACCGGGTTTTTTGGGTGTCGCGATAGGTGAACCAACCGTTCCGAAACGAAAAGGGTCAGCCATTTCTTCTCCTTGGCGGAATTACTATTGGGCAAGCAAAAAGGGTATCAAGCGAGGTCCTAAAATCAGAACCCCGATCACTGCGGCAGCGCTGGCCGCGATCAGCACGGCAGCCGCGCCAACGTCTTTTCCAATTTTTGCCAGGGGGTGAAATTTGGAGGTAGCCAGGTCCACCGCTGTTTCAAGAGCTGTGTTAATAAATTCAGCCATCCACACCATGCCGATGGATAAGATCAGCACGGCCCATTCCAATGAAGAGCACTGCAGCCAAAAGGCCAGGCTGATGACTAATGCAGAAACTAACGCATGGATCCAGGCATTTTTCTGGGTACGGATGACGTACCCCAATCCAGAAAAGGCGTATTTGAAGGATTTTATGCGGCTGATAATGAAGTCATCCAAGGTCGGCTTCCTCACCAGGAACGCGTCCCAGGTCGCAAGAAAGAGATTTCAAGATTTCTGACTGCGCTTTCCACATGCGGTCTTTTTCATCGGGGGTGGCGTGGTCATACCCTAACAAATGCAGCACGCCGTGTGTGATGAGGAGAGTGATCTCGTTATTGACGTGATGGCCCGAATTTTCCGCTTGCCGCAGCGCAGTGGGGTAGGAGATGATGATATCCCCAATGTATTCGGCGTTGCTGTCTGGGTCTAGCTCGTTTGAGGGAAATGACAAAACATCGGTGCTGGCGTCGATACCGCGATAATCCAAATTCAACTGCCGTAAATAATCGTCATCGTCAATCACAATGGACAACTCAACCTGTTTGTTGATGCCTTGCTGCGCAAGCACGGCTTGAACGACAGGTTCAAATGGAAAACTGTGCAAGAGGGGCTGAAAAGGCTCCGCGATCACCTGGTTAACGATAGGTTTCATCCATTTGACTCTTTTCACTGATGGGAATGGTTACTGACTGGTGGCTGGCTTCCAGTTTCAGGTTTGAATCAGCCGGCTTCTTCTTCATTTCAGGATACTTGATCCGAGGGTGATATGTGTTTCTCAAGGTGTTAATGAAGGATTCGGCAATGAGGCTCAGGTCCCGCAATGTCAAATTGGTATCATCGAGCTGCCCAGATTGTTTGATGAATTCAAAGCTGGAAAAAACCAGGCTGCGAATCTCATCATCGTCTTTGGGAAGTTCAGCCCGCGCGCGGGCTTCGACGCCATCGGCCAGCATGATGATACCGGTCTCGCGAGATTGCGGACGCGGGCCGGGGTAGCGGAAATCATCTTCATTGACCAGTGACGGGTCTCCGTTGGCGGCTTTGAGTGCCTGCGTATATTGGTAGCGTGTGATCAATGTTCCGTGATGCTCGCGAATAAAATCCTGGATGCGGGGTGGAAGGCGGTATTTTCTGGCAAGCTGCACGCCTTCGGTTACATGGCGGATAATCGTCTCTGAGCTCACACGCGGATCAAGGTCATCATGTGGGTTGAGATTGTCGTGGACCTGATTTTCGATGAAGAAGGATGGATTAAGGGCTTTACCCGCGTCATGGTGAAGCGCGCCTACCCTGACCAGCAACGCATCCGCGTTGATGGCTTTGGCGGCTTGCTCGCCTAAATTAGAAACCATCAGGCTATGCTGGTAGGTGCCTGGCGCGTTCTGCAAGATGAATTGAAGCAGCGGATGGTCTGGCCGAGAAATTTCCAATAATTCAAGGGAAGTTGTTTTCCCTAATACTTGCGAGAATAAATATTGCAGTAAAAGAGCCAGGCTGGCAGATGCCATTCCGTTAAACAAAGCGGCACCCACCAGGGTGGCGATTCCGATCCAGTCAGTTACAAAGCCTGGAAGGCGATACGCCAAGATGACCGCGGAACCCGCGCCAAAGATGGCCACACCAGCCCAAAAGAAGTGTGCGATACGGCGGCCTTTGCCTAAAATAAAAATTCCAAAAAAGGTGGAAAGGACATAGAAGAGGGTTAAGTCCAGACTATAAGGCAGACCATAGGCGGCCAAAATACTCAGTAACAGGGTAAGGATCATTCCCAAACCCATGTTGAAAAGGCTGGCCAGCGTTATACCAAACGCTGGCAGGGGAAATAAATACGGCATAACGGTCCGGTTAGGAATAAGAAACCGAGACGCGTAGAGGAATACCAAAAAACTGAAGGAGATCAGCAGCAGACTGCGGGGATCTTGCAGAACATTGCTTTTAGTTTGCGTGAGGTAAAGAAAAATGAAAACGCAGATGACAGCGACTAAAACCGAGGAGGCGACCAGGTTTTCGGTATACCCTTGCTGACTGACCAGCCCGAATTGAGAAAGGGCTTCCCAGATGGCAGGGGTAATAATTTGACCGCGCTGGACGATCAACTCACCGGCGATGTATTTGCGCGTTACCGGTGTAACCGAATCGCGCGCGGCCTGGCGAGAAACCTCAGTCTGTTCTTCGTTGTAAAGGCTGTTGGGAGTAACAAAAGGTATAACCAACTCAGATACTATTTGAACCTGGTCTGAGGATAAAGAAAAACTAACCAAAGTTGGGACATTGCGTTGAAAATCGTAAACCCGATCATCTCGAATGGTGTTGCGCATAACCTGTTCTAATACAGTGAGAGCCTCGCCTTGAATGATCTCCCATCTTTCAGTGGAGAGGGCCAAGATTCTCTTGGCCATATCTTCGTTGACACGAATATCTTTGACTGCTTTGAGGTCAGAGATCTTGTTTTGGTAACTGGCGAAGGAATCGGCACGAACAGAACTGATGTAATTCAGGGAAATGCGCAGTTTTTCAATTTGTTTTCGGGCGATGGCAGGGTCGGCGGCGTTATAAATGGGGGCGACATTGTGTTCAGCTTCCAGGCGGGCCTGTTCGCTCAATACATCACTGACATACGACATGGTGCGCGGCGCCTGGATATCTTCCTGTGCTACTTCGCCAACGCGAATCGAGTACTCTGAGGGGCGAATGGAAATAGGCATAACCAGGGCCACAAGAGAGAGCAGCCCTGTTACGATCAACAGCAATAACTGAGAATAAGGGGTTTTTAACAGTTGGCCTGCTTTACCCCGAATGTTTGACAATCTAACCTCAATTACTTAATAATTGTTTCACTACCTGGCTGGCCAGTGAATTTGGCGCTTGACCCTGCAGCCGCGGCAGCAGCTCTTTCATGACTTTGCCCATTTCCGCGGGCGTGGTAGCGTTCATTTCTTTAATGACAGCTTCCGCGATTTTGCGCACATCGTCTTCCGATAACTGAGCAGGCAGGAAACTTTCCAGTACACGAATTTCGTCCAGGTTGGCGTCGATCAAGTCTGTGCGGTTGAGTTTTTTTGCGCCTTCAATAGACTCGTTGCGCATCTTAATCTCTTTTTGCAGGAGAGAGATGATGGTCGCGTCATCGAGGCTGGCCCTTTTCTCGATTTCCTGCAGCTTGATATTCGACAAGGCCATGCGGATGGTGCGTTTGCGCGTATCATCGCCGGCTTTCATGGCCAGTTTTAATGCTTGTTCAAGTTCTTCTTTCTTATTCATGGATTTAATTATACCTTTTTTATACTTATTTTGATCGGAATTGCTTTTTGCTATAAGGTAATATAGGGTCGAATTTGCTGGAGTGTTTTCTCTCCAATGCCATTGACCTTCAGCAAATCGTCAATGGACTGAAACGGTCCGTGGGTTTCGCGGTACTTAAGAATATCACTGGCTTTTTGTGGCCCAATACCGGGGAGGGCTTCAATTTCTTCATAGCTGGCGGTGTTGATGTTAATTTGAGTGCTGCTAGAATCTTCTGTGTACGTCTCGATCTTCTCTCCCTGCAGAGGGACAATGATTTTCTGACCATCTGAAATGAAGCTTGCCAGATTTATCTTTGTCTGATCGGCTTGTGGGGAGAGCCCACCGGCGGCTTGAATGGCATCTTGCAGCCGGGATGGGCTGGCTAATGCATACACCCCGGGGTTGGCTACCGCGCCCGAAATATGAATCCAAACTGGCTCGGCGGTGTAGGTGGGCAAGACAATAACTGGCTCATTCAGCGGCGGACTGGAGACGAAAAGGATAAGGCCTGCGCTTAACAAGCCAATCAGCACGCCAATGGCGATGAGCGACCAAGGTTTATAGCTGGTGGGTTGAGATTCCATACCTTATTCAGTATATCCACAGCCGATTTTGTGTCAAGGAAGCGATTATTTTTTTTTTCAAAAAGACCGTCCTGGTTGGCCGGGTTTTTGCATGAAGCAAGCAAACAAAAAATATCTCCATTTCCGCTGACAGCAGAAATGGAGACGCAGCGATTACTTTAATCCTAGAGAGATACTTTTTGATCGTTTTCTCTGGCGACCATAGCCTTAAAAGCGGCAATGGCAACCTCAATCATATCCAGCGAGGGTTCGCGGGTGGTGAGGTGCTGCAATGCCAGGTTCGGTTTGATTAACCATTGAACAACCGGAGAATCGAGGTGCTTTCCCGACCAGCGGATGTATTCATAGGCAAGACCAGCCACTACTGGAATGAGAAGCACGCGGCTGGCCAGTCTCCAAGCCAGCGAAAGCGGGCCTAACGCTGAGAAAATGATAATGGAGAACAGCACCACGGTCAGCAAGAACGCGGTCCCGCAGCGGGCGTGTTCAACTGAGTATTTTTTGACATTCTCGGGTGTCAGATCCTCGCCTGCTTCAAAGGCGTTGATGGTTTTATGCTCTGCACCGTGGTAGGCAAACACCCGCTGAATGTCTTCCATTTTTCCAATGCCCCAGATGTAAGCCACCAGAATGACCAGCCGGACCAAGCCTTCAACAAGGTTACTTACCCATGCGCTCCATCCCAACCAGCGCTGCAACCCTTCTGCCGCGGCGGCTGGCAACAAAAAGAATAGAGCGATGGCGACCGCAAATGAGCCCACCAGGGTCAGAATAAGAGAAGCGCCCTCAATTTTCTCGTCTTCACCGGTTTGAACATTGGCTGATACCGTCAGAAAGCGAGTGCCCAGCCCTAGCGCGTCCCATAGAATAATGAGACCGCGCAGGAGGGGGATTTTTCTAATCTCAGATTTGTAAATACCAGATAGGTTCTCGTCTTGAATAATGATTGAGCCATCTGGCGCGCGCATAGCAGCAGCCACGGAGTTTTGGCCGCGCATCATCACACCTTCAATGATAGCCTGCCCACCATACGAGGGGAGTTTTTCGGGAGAGTCCATCGTTTTTCCTGCTGTAAGGTATTTAGCCTATATTGTAAAGAAAATGAACAATAGTATCGATTCCCTTGTAGAAAGTTGGGAGGTGCAGCCTTTCATTCGGAGAATGGATGTTATCTTCTGGCAGACCAAAACCGGTCAAAATGGATTGCACACCCAGGATTTCTTGTAGATCCGTCGTAACCGGGACGCTGCCGCCTTCGAGTTTGAACACAGGTTTCACTTGAAAGGCGGTTTCAAGCGCGTGAGCAAATGCGATGGTTGCTGGCTGGTCTGGGTTGATCAGCAGAGGTGCGCCACCAGATAATTTCTTGGCTTCCCATTTGACGGTGGGGGGCATTTTCTCTTGGAGAAATGCCAGCAATTGTTGGTAGACCTTTTCATGATCTTGGTTGGGTACCAGGCGGGAAGAGATTTTTGCGATGGCGTATGAGGGTAAGACGGTTTTTTGGCCTTCGCCAATAAACCCTGAATACAAACCATGCACTTCTAGGGTTGGGCGTGCGCCCAGGCGTTCCACGGGAGTGAAGCCTTTTTCACCCCACAGGGCGGGGGCGCCTGTCTGGCGCAGAAAATCGTCATCGCTGACCGGCAGGCGGGATAATTCCGCGCGTTCTTTTTCATCGAGCACGCGCACATCATCATAAAATCCGGGCAGGGTTACTCGGCCGTTTTCGTCGTGCATGGCCGCGATCACTTCTGCCAGGGCTTGCGCCGGGTTATGCACAATCCCGCCAAACAGGCCTGAGTGCAGGTCGTGGTCGGGACCGGTTACTTTAATTTCAAAGTAAGACAATCCGCGCAGCCCGTAGGTGATAGCGGGGATGTTTTCTCCCACCATGCCCGTATCGGGGTTGAGAACAAAGTCACAGGCCAGCAGATCTTTATGGGCGCGAATTGCGGAAGCCAGATTTGGCGAGCCAATTTCCTCTTCACCTTCGACAATGAATTTGATATTGACTTTTAATCCGCCGGTTTTGAGGGTGGCGTCGACTGCGGCAATACAAGCCAGTATTTGACCCTTCATATCAGATGTTCCACGGCCAAAAAGCAAATCACCGTCTTGTACTGGATCAAAGGGGTCTGATTTCCATAACTCCAGCGGATCCGGTGGTTGAACATCGTAATGGCCGTAAATCAAAACAGTCGGATACGAGGAATCAAGAATTGCTTCTCCATACACGGCCGGATTTCCGGCGGTAGGCAGGAGCTGCACATTCTTCATACCTATCTTTGATAAATAGGCGGCGATCCAATTTGCCGCTTTGAGCATATCTTGATAATTTTCTTGCGAGGTGGAAATGGAAGGGATTTTGACGAGTTCTTTTAAGTCAGCAAGGGTTTGATGTCGTTGGCTTTCGGCAAGCTGGATGGCAGCGCTTCTTTGATCGTACATTTTTTGCTCCTGTTCATTCGATAAACTGCGTTTCTGATTATACGTTATTAAGAAGATAATTGCGAACAATTGAATTTGTCTTACAATTATCTTAAAATAAATTGTGCAATTTGAATTTGAATATGCTAGAATAATTTTATATCTGGATTCGGTGGTCAGCCACAGCCCGTGCTGAGACTGGCGCCGGGGATGATCTCCGGTGAAAAGTGCCGCCTTCCTGTAATCCACCGATCCTATGACGAAAAATAAGCAACTTGTTGACTTGTTAAATAATTGTTCGCGGTTAGCAATACCGTTCATCCGGAATGCTAACGCGTACTCCCATGCATTACCGTTGAGCTACATTGCTGATAGCTTCAATGAGCCACTTACCGGGGATAAGTGGCTTTTTCATCCTTTTGATTGAACTGGTGTAATGAATGGAGACGAGATGATTATCAAAAACGGTAAAATTATTACCTGGGAAAAAGAGAACCGAATATTGGATGGACAGGCGATCTTGATTCAGGGAGATATGATTAAGAAGATTGCTCCTGTTGAGGATCTGCTGCGAGAATATCCAGGAGAGGAACTGGTTGACGCCAAAGGGCAATATGTGATGCCGGGCAATATTTGCGCGCATACTCATTTTTATGGTGCCTACGCGCGCGGGATGGCCATTCCGGGGGCTGCTCCGAAAGACTTTACCGAAATTCTACAAAAATTGTGGTTTCGATTGGACCAGGCTTTGGATGAAGACAGCGTGCGCGCTTCGGCGTATGTCTGTATTTTGGATGCGATCAAGCATGGAACGACGACTCTGATCGATCACCACGCATCCCCGAACTTTATTGATGGTTCATTGGATGTCATTGCTGATGTGGTGGATGAAACGGGTATCCGCGCTGCGCTTTGCTACGAGGTTACTGACCGGGGCGGTGAAGGACGAATGAAGGCTGGCGTGGAAGAAAATATGCGATTCATCCGAAAGGTGCAGTCCTCCCGCCCTGGTGATGGGCGGTTGAGCGCGTTATTTGGGCTTCATGCAGGTTTGACCCTATCTGAAGAAACCCTGGATGCCTGCCGGAGGGCAAATAATGTGGGGGCAGGATTCCACATTCACGCGGCAGAAGATGCTGCTGACGAATATGATAGCCTGACGAAATCGGGTTTACGGACGATTGACCGGCTGCAGAAGCATGGGATTTTGGGAAGAAACAGCATTGTCGCGCACGCCGTACATGTAGATATAAAAGAGATTGATATCCTGGCAGAAACGGGCACCTGGGTTACGCACCAGCCTCGCTCCAATATGAACAATGCAGTTGGTATGGCTCAGGTGGAAGGCATGCTTAGGTCAGGTGTTCGCCTTGGACTGGGAAATGATGGGATGTCGAATGATATGTGGGAAGAGTGGAAGGCAACTTATTTTGTGCATAAGTTGTGGCACCGCGATTCCCGCAGGATGCCGGCTTCATTGATCGAACAAATGGCTGTGTACAACAACGCTGAGCTGGCGACTGACCTGTTCAACGTGGGCAAAATTGGGAAAATTGAGCCAGGCGCTCAGGCAGACCTGATCTTTGTGGATTATCATCCTTACACTCCTCTCACCACCGGAAACCTGCCCTGGCATATTGTATTTGGTTTCCACTCCAGTATGATCACCACCACGATGGTGGCAGGCAAGTTCTTAATGCAGAATCGTCAATTGATTTGGATTGATGAAGAAAAGATTGCGCGTGAAGCGTTGGGGTTCGCGCCAGATGTTTGGAAGCGATTCGTAACTATCTCGCAAGAAACCTTGGAGGCATGATGAAAGATCCCATTCTCGATAACATCAAAACGATTTCGATCATTGGTGGAACAGGAAAAGAAGGGAAAGGCCTGGCCTACCGGTGGGCGAAAGCAGGCTACCAAATCATCATCGGATCGCGCAGTAATGAAAAAGCCGAAACAGCTGCTGCCGCAGTGAGAGAGCTGCTTGATGGCGTGGGTGTGGTTGTGGGTAAGGAAAACGCAGCAGCGGCCCAAGAGGGTGATATTGTTGTTCTTACGGTGCCCTTTGCTGCCCATGTAAGCATGCTGGAATACTTGAAGCCTTATTTGCAGGGAAAAACGCTGATTGATGTAACCGTGCCGCTGGTTCCGCCCAAGGTTACGCGCGTGCAAATGCCGCCGGCGGGTTCCGCCGGGTTGGAGGCGCAGCAAGTTTTGGGCGAAGGGGTGGCGGTAGTGACCGCTTTTCAAAATATATCGTATGAGAATCTTTTGGAAGGCGAAGATGTGGATTGTGATATTCTGGTATGCGGATCTTCCAAAGAGGCGCGAGAAACAGTCCTGGCTTTAGTGAAGGAAGCCGGTCTGATTGGGTGGGATGCCGGCCCATTGGAAAATTCCGTTGTCGTAGAAGGGCTGACCTCTATTCTCATCGGAATTAACAAACGGTATGGAGTTACCTCTTCCGGAATTCGCATCACAGGCGTTCCATTGAAATAGCTGACTGAGCCAATGTTGTTGGTTGGGCACCTATAAGAATTTGGATAGCAGGAAACCATGCCATTAACCCTTACAACCCTGCGGAACATGCCAGAAATTCACCCTGGCGACAACCTGGTGGAACTGATTCTCGAGGCAATGGATGCTGATCACGTGCCGGTTGAGGATGGCGATATTCTTGTTCTGGCACAAAAAATTGTATCCAAAGCCGAAGGCCGCCTGGTCAATCTGGTGGATGTTGAGGCTGGTGACCAGGCACTTCAGGTCGCACAAGTGGCGCAGAAAGATCCCCGGCTGGTAGAGCTGATCTTGCAGGAAAGCCGGGAAGTTCTGCGGATGCGGCCTGGCGTGATCATCGTGGAGCACCGCAATGGATTTGTCTGCGCGAACGCGGGAATTGACCATTCCAATGTGAGGGGTGAAGGTAAAGACCCCCAATTATGGTATCTGTTGTTACCCAAAGACGCAGACCAGTCTGCGCGAGAGTTTCGGGCCGAAGTATGGCGGTTGATTGGGGTAAATGTGGGTGTGTTGATTATTGATTCGCACGGCAGGGCCTGGCGAAATGGGACGGTTGGCATCACCATCGGATTGGCTGGTGTTCCTGGAATTGTGGATATGCGCGGCATGCAGGATATGTATGGGTACCGGCTGCAAAATACGCTCATCGCGGCGGCAGACGAACTGGCTGGCGCAGCTTCATTAATGATGGGACAGGCCGACGAAAAATCGCCTGTGGTGATTGTAAAGGGATTCCCTTATCCACTCAAGGAATCATCGAGTTTGAAAGAACTGATTCGATCGAAAGACCAAGATCTATTTCGATGATTTATGCAATTGCCTCACTGTTTGATATAAAAACCGATGATCGCACAAGAGAATTGTGGGACTGGATACAGTGCGTTTGTAGTTTGGATGGGATATCCATTTCTCCCATTCCTCATTTTTCCTGGTTTGTGGGCGAATCACTCCTCAGCGGGGAGGTGGAACAGGCGTTGATCGCTGCGGCTAAGAATTACCCTCCTTTTGAAGTGAACGTGGTGGATATCGGAATTTTCACTGGCGACCACCCCATTGTGTATTTGGGATTGCAAAAAGATAAGACGTTGGTGCGGCTTCACCAAACAATGCGGCAGGCGATCTCACAAAAAACCAATGGAACCAGTCTTTTTTATGAACCAGATCAATGGATTCCGCATATTACCCTGGCTTATCACGAGCACGATGTGGAGCGATTAGCCTGCACGGTGCGTCAGCTTGTTTTTCGGTTTCGTCCCATGAAGCTGAGCGTGAAAGAAATTGGCCTCATTTATCAGAACCTGGATCAATATGGTGTTGCAATGAAGTATGCTTTCACAGGGTAGACAAATCAAGCAAGGTGCATCGGATTTGAAAACGATTACTTGAAATACCAGCGGAGGATCATATGGCAGAACGAGTAGCACTTTATTTGCAAGACGCACACGATTTGCGCGACGGCCTGGAGTATGTGAAATATGCCGAAAAGCGTGGATTCGAGGCGGTCTGGCAGGCGGAAAGCCGGTTGGTTCGGGATGCGATTGTGCCGATGGCAGCTTACGCAGCTGTGACCGAGAAGATCAAAATTGGCTCCGGTGTGATCAACAACTGGACGCGCAATATTGGTTTATTAGCAGCCACATACCTGACCTTGGATGATCTGGCTCCTGATCGGATCATTTGTGGGATTGGTGCATGGTGGGACCCGCTTGCGGCCAATGTTGGCATCGATCGGAAGAAACCTTTGCGTGCCATGTATGAAACGATTGTGGTGATGCGCAAATTGCTGAATTTGGAGCGGGTATCTTATGACGGTGAATTTGTGCATGTGAAAGATATTGAATTAGATGTGGTGCATGGCCGCAGAGAGCCGCGCAATGTTCCGCTGATGATTGGCGCGACTGGCGACAAAATGATGGAATTGTCAGGGGAGATTGCAGATGGCGTGGTCCTGAATTACTGTGTTGAGCCATCTTATAACGAAAAAGCGCTGGAACTACTTAGTATCGGGGCTGCCAGGTCTGGGCGCAAGCTGGAGGATATTGACCGCCCGCAGTTGATTGTGTGTTCCGTCGACCACGATCATGATAAGGCTTATGACGCGACGCGCATGTTGCTGACCCAATATCTGGCCCAGCAACCGCATATCGCCAAGGCGTCTAATGTTTCGATGGATGTTGTGGCTGAGATCCAATCCATTTTGGGGTGGCCGGCGACCCACGAGCAAATTGAAAAAGCCAAACACTTTGTATCTGACGAGCTGATTGAGCGAATTACCGCTTCGGGAACACCGGAGGAAGCCCGAACCAAGGTGAATGAATATCGAAAGAACGGGTGTACATGCCCCATCCTGTACAGCGCGGGCGGTGATATTCGCCTGCTGATTGACACATTTGCCCAGAATTGATAAAAACGATGCTGTCCGGCCGGCATCTCTGGTCTTTCGTGGTCTGGAAATGCCGGCTGGAAAAATTGCGTATAGGCATTCATTTCTGATTTGTCATAATCAATAGATTAAGCTACTATATTAAATCGAGATTGTAACTCTTATCCATTTTCTGGAGGCCATATGTGGAATCGATACATCAGCGCTGTTCACATCGATGAAGTTCTGGATGCACTTGCCAAATACCAGCATGAGGCACGCGTAGTTGCGGGCGGCACTGATATCATTTTAGAAATCGAACGAGGGGCGCGAAAGGATGTTCAGACCTTGATTGACATTTCTCGCGTGCCTGGAATGGACCAAATTGATCTGGATGAAGATGGCATCATTCATATTGGTGCCAATGTTACTCATAATGAATGTGTCGCCTCAAAACTCATTCGCGAGCACGCCTTTCCGCTGGCTCAGGCATGCTGGGAAGTTGGATCACCTCAAATTCGCAATCGGGGCACCATCGCGGGGAATCTAGTTACAGCTTCTCCTGCAAATGACACGATAACCCCTCTGATGGCTCTCGATGCCAGCTTGGTCTTGAAATCAAAAAATGGTGAGCGAACCGTTGCCTTGAAAGATTTTTATCTGGGCGTACGCAAGACAGTTTTGAAGCCTGATGAGATTGTATATGAAATTCAAATCCCATCCTTGAAGAAAAACGATAAGGGCTATTTCATCAAGCTTGCTCTTCGAAAAGCGCAAGCGATATCGCTGGTCAATGTCGCGGTGGTTGCAGGTTTTGAGCAGAACCGGGTGACGCACGCAGCGATCAGCTTGGGCGCAGTGGCGCCTACCATTATTCGAGTGGCTCAAGCAGAAGATTATCTGGTCGGAAAAGTATTAGATTCAGAGACGATTGAAGAGGCTGCCCGGTTGGCGATGGAAGTGGCAAAACCGATCAGTGATGTGCGCTCGACTGCTGCGTATCGAAAAGCCATGTCGCGTGTCATTACCCGCCGGGCGTTATCCGCGATTTCTGATGGAGGATTTTTATCTGCCATTCCGGATCAGCCGGTGTATTTGAAAGCAAGCGACCTGGTCAGCACTTTGCCTGAAAAGGTTGAATACCCTGGAGGAGTGATCCAGACCCGTGTAAACGGCAAAGATTATACTCTTCAATCCGGGTTCGAGAAAACCTTGCTGCGTCTCTTGCGAGAAGATGTTGGTCTTACCGGAACGAAGGAGGGCTGCGCGGAGGGTGAGTGCGGGGCCTGTACAGTAATTCTGGATGGAAAGGCGGTCATGAGCTGTATGGTGCCGGCAGCACGCGCGCACATGGCCGAGATTCGCACAGTGGAGGGGTTGGCCAATGAGGCAGGGCTGCACCCGGTGCAGGAGGCTTTTGTGGAAGCAGGCGCAGTTCAGTGTGGTTACTGCACACCAGGATTTTTGATGTCTGCTGCGGTTTTATTGGAGGAATTGCCTCAGCCCTCCAAAGATCAGATCAAACAGGCCTTCACAGGCAATTTATGCCGATGCACAGGGTATTACAGCATCATCGACGCAGTGGAACGAACGATTACTCGAAAGGCTGAAGGAGGGTAGATGGGAAAATATGATAACTACTCTTCACAAAACCGACCTGCCAGGGGAACATTAACACACCCGATCTGGCGCGGTGTAGGCTTCGGGCTGGCGATCTTGACGCCGGTCATCGCTTATTCGGCGGCTTTAATTCTCATAGATGCCAATGCTCAGAACGGCTGGGTTGCAATTCCGCGCGATCTGATTGCGCCAACGGGGGACCCATTGCTCTATGTCAAGATCATCCTGACTTTGGTAATGGTGTTTCTCTTGTATTTGATTTTCTCGTTTATCACCTTTATTCTTTATGGTATTTTTGGCCCTCCACGATATGGGCCAAAAGACGTTCCGCCTACCTCTTACCGCGGCGGAAAATATCGCAGATAATCATTGACCCTGTTTATTCACATTCCAGGAGCTGATATGTCTTATATCGGACAGTCTGTTCAGAAAATTGATTCGGTATCGAAAGTCAAAGGCGAAGCGATGTATCCGGGCGACATCAATCTTCCGGATCAGGCTTATATGAAGATTTTGTTCTCTGACCGCGCGCATGCGATTGTTGAGGCAATTGACACATCTGAGGCGGAACAGGAGCCAGGTGTGATTGCTGTCTTTACGGCCAAAGATGTGCCGGTTAATGAATATGGCCAAATTATCATTGACCAGCCGGTATTGTGCGGTCCGGGTTCCACGAAACCCTATGCTGATCGGGTTCGGTTTATAGGAGACCAGGTTGCATTGGTGGTCGCGGAGACAGAAGAGATTGCGGCCAGGGCTGTAAAGCTGATTCGCGTGACGTACAAAGATTTACCGGTGATCAGTTCTATTGACGATGGATTACAAGAAGACGGAGAATTGATTCACCCTGATCACGGCTCGAACATTTTGAATCATGTTCAGATCCGGCATGGGAATGCCGAAGAAGCCTTCAAGCAGGCGGATGTCATTGTTGAAGGCGTTTATGAAACCCCTGCTCAAGAACACGCTTTCCTGCAGCCAGAAGCCGGCCTCTCTTATATCGATGAGGAGGGGCGGGTAACGGTAGTTGTCTCTGGCCAATGGACGCATGAAGAGCAGGAAGAGATTGCCCATGCATTAGACCTCCCGCTTGACCAGGTGCGGGTTATATACCCTGCGATTGGCGGCGCGTTTGGCGGCCGGGAAGATATGTCGGTCCAGATCGTTTTGGCGCTGGCTGCCTGGCGGCTGCAACAGCGTGGGATTAACCGCCCGGTAAAGATCATTTGGAGTCGCGAGGAATCAATCGTCGGGCATGCCAAGCGACACCCCTATCGGATCCACGCGAAATGGGGCGCGACGAAAGAAGGTAAAGTCGTCGCCGCGGAAGTGAAACTATACGCGGACGCGGGCGCATACGCGTATACATCCACCACGGTCATGGGCAATGCGCTGATCAATAGCACCGCTCCCTATGAAATACCAAATGCCAATATCGACGGTTACAATGTTTTCACCAATAACATTCCCAGCGCGGCCTTCCGGGGTTTTGGCGGCCCGCAGGGCGCGTTTGCCGCCGAGCAGCAGATGAGCAAACTGGCAGAAATGCTGGGCATGGACCCGGTAGAGTTGCGCGCACGCAATGTGGTAAAAGAGGGTTCCATTCTGACTGTAGGTACGGCTTTGCCGGAGGGCGTGAGCATGCCCGAAGTGCTGGCTGTCTGCGCGGAAAAAGCCGGCTGGCAAATGACCGAACAAGGCTGGCGGCGGCCAGAAACACCGGCGGCGCCAGCAGGCAGCAACCTGCGGCGTGGGCGAGGGCTGGCCTGCGCTTTCAAGAACATTGGTTTCAGTTTTGGTTTTCAGGAAGAGTGCTCGGCTACCATTGAATTGTATGGTGATGCGGAAATTGAGAAAGTGGTTTTCTACCATGCCGGCGCCGATGTGGGGCAGGGCGGCCATACCGTTCTTAAGCAAATGGCCGCGTCCGCTTTGGGCGTGCCGGTGGAAATGATTGAGACACATTATTCCGATACCGCTACGGCATTAAATTCAGGGAGCGCTTCTGCTTCACGATTGACTATGATGGCAGGTAATTCCATTATCGGCGCGGCAAACCAGGCGCTTAAACAATGGAAAAACGAAGAACGCCCGGCAAAAGCCTCGTATCGTTATCTAGCGCGGAAAACAACCCCCTTTGAGCCAATGACCGGTAAATCTTTCCCCAATATCGCTTATGGGTATGTGGCAGAGGCGGTCGAACTGGAAGTAGATATCGAAACAGGGCATGTTCATTTGATCAATGTGATCTGCGCCGACGATGTGGGCAAAGCGATCAATCCGGATCTGGTGAAAGGGCAAATTGAGGGCTGCGTGGTTCAGGCGGCAGGGTATGCTGTATTGGAGGACTTTATTCAGCGGGGCGGTCAGGTGCTGACCAAGACCTTATCTACTTATTTAATCCCCACCATTCTGGATATCCCTGATCAGGTGGACAGCGTAATTCTGGAATATCCGGACCCCACAGGGCCGTGGGGAGCGCGGGGCATGGCTGAAATGCCCTTCCTGCCTCTTGCTCCAGCCGTTACGGCCGCGATTCACGATGCTGTGGGCGTGTGGGTCGATCGTTTTCCGGTAACACCCGAAAGGATGCTTGCCGCGCTTGGTAAGCTGCCTGAGTAGGAGGGAATGATCAGACGCTTCAGGGCTTACCAGTTGCCTGGTGAGCCCTGATTTTCTATCACAAGATCTTTTTTTGATTATGCCTGTGCAAACCCCAAGAACTCAAATACGGATTGCTGGAATTATCCTGGCTGCCGGAGGCGCAACGCGATTTGGAGGCGCAAAGCAACTAGCCCTTTTTCAGGGAAAGCCTCTTGTGGTGGGAATCGTGGAGAAGGCGCTGGAATGTGGCTTGGAGCCCGTGTTGCTGATCACCGGAGCGTATCATGATGAAATTGAGATTTTACTGCGCAACTATCCAATTACCATTCACTACAATGCAGATTGGCCTTCAGGGATCAGCACCTCGATCCGGATGGGACTTGCCAACCTGCCTGTGGATGTGGGTGGGGCGATAATCCTGATGAGCGATCAACCCAGGCTTCCGGCAGTATTGATTCGCGAATTATTGGCACAATTTGATGCCGGGTTTGATTTTATTGTTCCACAGTCCAACGGCCAGTTAAGGAATCCGGTTTTGGTCAATCGGGAAGTGTTTGCGCGAGTAATGAGTTTGCGAGGCGATGCAGGTGCGCGGACGTTATTTGCGAGCGCGAAAGTAAAGCTTGTGCAGTGGGCCGATGAACACGTTTTTGATGATGTTGACCAGCGCGCGGATTTGGATGATTTAACAAATTTAATATAAATGCGTGTAGTCAAAAAATATTCTTAACTTGTCATCATAATTATCTACAAAATCAATGCTATAATCTCCGATTATTAATGGAGTCAATTATCATGGCACAAGTATGGAAACTAAACGGTAAATACGAGATTCTATCCGAAGGTGAGCTTCCGATCTCACCAGACGCCAATCTGGATCAGATATCCAAGCTGCTGCCGGGTGGGGCTTATACAACTTTTCGAACTTACGATCATTACAAAATCGTTTCGCTTGAAAATCATTTTCTGCGCCTGGAAGAGACGGCCGCGTTAGCCGGTAAACCAATCCAGCTTGATTATGAGAAATTACGCGGAACCATCCGCGAAATTGTACATCGTGAATTGACAAGGGAATTGCGCATTCGCATTACCCTCGACCTGCAAGAGAATCCAGGTCTGATCTATCTATCTTATGAGCCGCTAGTAACACCGGCAAAAGAGCTGTATGAAACTGGCGCTAGTGCTGAAACGACTTTGTTGGAGCGCGATAATCCTAAAGCGAAGCTGACCGACTTTATTATTCGTTCACAAGAATTGAAGAGCCGCCTAAATCAGGATTTGCAAGAAATTCTGATGGTTAACAGCAGTGGCGAAATCACAGAAGGGTTAACCAGCAACTTTTTTGGTGTGTTGGATAATAAAATATTCACAGCTGAAGAAGGAGTTTTATTGGGAATTACCCGGTCTGCGTTGATTGAAGAAGCTCAGAAGTTTGGATTTGAAATTGTTTACAAGCCTGTCCGCGTGGATGAACTGCCGCGGCTTGAAGAGGCTTTTATCACCAGCACCAGCCGTCTAGTTCTGCCCATTCGGGAGATTGACCAACAGCCGATTCGTAACGGCATCCCGGGCGTGGTGACAAAGAAATTAATAGAATTACTAAAGAGACGAATCGTTTCGGAATACGAAGAAATTTAAAGTTCTTCATCAGAATCATCCACCAGATCATTTGTGGATGATTCCATCTCCATAATAAGACGCACGGCTTCATCTGCCTGATCAGCGCGCACCAGGACTTTTGCCAACCCTAATGGGCCTACGGTCAGGCCTATTGCCAGACCGGCGCTCTCTTGAGCAACTTTCGCGTCAATCCCCGCCGATTCCAAATATAAGCGGATCATTTCTGCGGCTAGAAAACCCTGGGCTTCATATACATCAACATAGTTGAACGTCGTCATGATTTTCTCCCACCGTTATTTCTTTTTTTTGCCACCAATTGAGCAACCCATTTTTTGCGCCCTGCGCTGTTCTGAATCCAACCCTCAAAGTAATGGTGCACATCAAAGCCAGAGGCAAGGTCAAGCAGCTCGCGGGGTTGCACCAGGTAATCGGGGTTAATATCTGGCTTTACCTCCAGTATATCCCAATGCAATGTCTCAACCAACAACCATCCGCCGGGATTCAGCATGGAAGAGAATTGCGCGGCCAAATTCCGCTGGAAATAATAAAAATTGAGAATAACGTCGAAGGTCGTAGTGAATCGCCAGTTTTCGAGATCAGCGACAAAAATAGGCAGGTCAGAGAAAGACTCCCGGGCGTTGAGAGCAGCTGTGGTGGAAATGTCTACCCCAACCACGTTCAGGCCGCGTTGATGCAGATAGCCCGCATTGGCGCCCAGCCCCATTGCAAGATCTAAAACGTACCCCCGGCGCGGCAGAAGGTATTCATAATCCAGGAGCAACTGGCGGGGAGTTTTTAACCCCTCCTGGATTTCGCCGGAATACCGTTGGTTCCACTTTTTTGCCGCTTCAGTCATTGTTGGTGGATTTCTCGCGTTGGGTTTTTTGTTGGATGCGCCGGCTTCTTTTTTCCACTTCTGCCAGCTTCATCTGTTGATAGTAATAACTGGTTTGATTCAGAATGAGCATTCTGGCTTTCTCAGTCCAGGCCAGCGCGTCATCATATTCTTTAGTGGTATGTTCCAGATATTTTGCTATTTCAATACAAGCCTCAATGGAACCCAAGCGCGACGCTTCCTTCCAAAGCGGCAAGGCCAGGTCCCACTTTCTGTCTCGTTTACACATCTCGGCTGAGTTCATGATCGCCTGTAATTGTTGCGGTGGTGTCAGGTCTTTCTGAATACATTGATCGTAGATAGACAGGGCTTCTTCAGTTCTGCCCAGGGTTTGATAGACTTTGGCCACACTCAACTGGTCTAGTTGGTGAATATCGGTTGAGTTTGGGTAAGATAGCGTTTCTCCGGCCAGCAGCGTCAGCCCGGCCAGGGAGAGAATATCAATTTTGTTGTGATAGAAAACGCCCGAGAGTGGGATTGGATTATGATCGGCCAGGAAGTCAAAGTAGATTTGCGGAATCATCCAGCCGGGAACCTCTTCTCCGCTGCGGAAAAAACCGAGCAATTGGTTTTCCAGATGGCCGAGTGAACGATTGTCGAACCGGTTTGACCAGATTTTACGCGTAATTTGCAGCAAATCAATATGGGGGTACTGGATGAAAGGTGAGGTTAGCCCGTTGAGAATATAACGGTTGTTCAAGAGGGGAATATCAAAGGATTTGCCATTATAAGTCAGAACTGCTTTGAATCTGGTAGTAATTTTGATCAATTCTGCCAGCATGGAGGGTTCTTCTGATGGATCACGCATAAAGAGCTGCTGCACCTGAAATCCCTGCCCGGTATAAAACCCAAGGCCAATCAAAAATGCAAAGGTTCCAGTGCCGCCACCCAGGCCGCTGGTTTCTGTATCCAGGAACAGGATTTCATCCAACTGTAGATTGATGTCTGATGCCAACCGGGATACCTTGCAAATCACATCCGTGTCGATGGGATGTGAAAGGTTGGTTACACCATGCCGGTATTCTGGTGGGTATACCTCTCTGATAGAAAGAGATTCACCGTAGAAATTGGTCTGAACTTCTCCATTCAGCAGTGATTGAAGTGTTCGTTGGCCTTGTTGCGCGCGAGAATCGCGTGATTCGCTTTTCTTTGCAAATCCCTTTTGAACGCCCAGCGATTTTAGTCTGTCGGATATCGATTCCATGTTCTCAATTATAGTAGCTTATGCAATATCTCTAGCGTTTCTGCTTTGCTGCTTTCGCCATCAGTTAGGAGCGGCCCAACACAAGCCGGGCAGCCTTCCGTGCAGGAACAGTTGGTTATCACTTCTTGAGCCGCCAGCAGGAGCGGATAGAACTGGTCATATAGTTGGGCAGAAAGCCCAACCCCATCGGGAAATTGATCGTAAAAAATGATGGTTGGCAATCCATCCGCGAATTGGCAGTTGGGGTCATACAATACCCCAAGGTCATTGGAATCGCAAAGAACTTCTAGCGGAGCAAGGTGGTGGAGAGCATACTTTAGCCCACTCATTCCCGATTTCACCATCACATTGACTTCGGCGCGGCGGTGACAGGCCGGGCATAACGTGATGAGGTTATCAAGTTGGTTGGCTGCCTGCGCGTCTGTAAAGCGTCGAAAGGGAATTTTGTGGTGCACATGATGCTTGCTGATGGTTTCTTTGGCGCCGCAAACCTGGCATGTATAATGATCGCGCAAGCGCACTTGCTCACGAATCGCATTCCAATGAGGCCCATAGTAATTCTGCGAGGCTATGATCAGGCCCGCATTTTCCAGACGCTGAATGGTTTCTGAAGACAGGGTAAACCAAAGTCCAATGGTTCGAAGCTGTGTGGCGGGCAGATCCAGCGGGTACACACCGATTTGTTCATGTGAAGACGCGCTGACCTTGCGATAACCCGTTACTTGAGAGGTAACGATGACCTCGCCAGTTGATTTTGTGCCCCCAGCAATTTGTTCTTGAGCGGTAACCCGTAACAGGTCAACATCGGTTTGTGATTTTGATTCTGTGAAGTAGTCCAATTCCATTGGGATGAGGCTGGCAGAGGCGTGATCCAGGTCCAGGTTTTCAACCAGGTAAGATTCGCCGGAGTGCAGGTAAACCGCGCCAGGGTGCACCATCCAATACGCGCTGGATTGGTCGATCACGCCGATGGTTTTGGGTCCATTGATGGTTTGTGCGCGGAGTTGGATGGTTTCTGCTGTGGCAGAGCGCAAAGAAATTTGCGCAGCGGGGTACTGATCAGATACCCAGTAGGTTTTTTCGTTGGATTGGTGCGCCAGGCTGGCTTGACACAAAAAATCCAGTAATTCCTGGAGCGTTTCCGGTGATAAGGCTCCATAATGATCATTGTGAGAAAATGGCAGCTCAAACAATGAGCATTGAATGTGTTTCAACAGAATCAATAAATTATCGGGGTTGATGATGGCTTTTTCCGGCGCACTGCCGAGGACATATTCAGGGTGGCGGATGATATACTGGTCGAGCGGATTGGATGAAGCAATTAAGACGGACAGAGATTCCTCTTCTCTACGCCCTGCGCGGCCTGTTTGCTGAAGGGTAGATGCGATGGAGCCGGGAAAACCAGCAATCACCACCGCGTCCACACTGCCGATATCAATTCCCAATTCCAACGCGTTCGTTGCGGTAACCAGTTTGGCTTTGCGCTCTTTGAGACTTTTTTCAATACGCCTTCTCTCCTGTGGTAAATAACCGGACCGGTAACCGAAAATTTGGTCTGCCAGAGCGGGGAACTGAAGGCGAAGCTCTTTTAGCACTTTTTCCACGGCGGGGCGGGTGTGACTGAATAGCAATGTCTGGGCATCATAAGCGATCAGGTCTCCCGCGAGGCGCAGTGATTCAGTGCGGGCGCTGGCACGAATACCCAGACGTTCATCGATGATGGGCGGATTGTACAGGATGAAATGTTTCACACCCTTCGGTGACCCATCTTGATGAATGCATTCCACCGGCTCTTCAATGAGTTTTTCGGCCAGTTCTTGTGGATTGGCGATGGTGGCAGAGGTCAGGATAAATTGTGGCTGGCTGCCATAAAATGCCAGAATTCTTTTCAGCCGGCGGATGACATTGGCGATGTTGGAGCCAAACACGCCTTTATACATATGAATTTCGTCAATGACAATCCACTTAAGGTTACGCAAAAAAGAAGCCCACTGGGTGTGGTAGGGCAATATACCGAGGTGCAGCATGTCTGGATTGGTGAGGATGATCGATGCCTCACAACGCGCTTTCCGCCTTTGATCCTGTGAGGTGTCACCATCATAAATGGCGGCAACGCTTTTTGAGTTGGGTAGTTCTGTAGAGGGAAAGAGCTTGGAAACGTTATTCAACTGGTCTTGTGTGAGCGCTTTGGTTGGGAAAATGCACAAAGCGGAGGTTGAGTAGTTGGTTTGCAGGAAAGATTGAAGAATTGGCAGCTGATAGCAAAGCGATTTACCGCTGGCTGTGCCTGTAACTACAACCATGTTCTTCCCTGCTTGCGCGATCTGCCAGGAATCTGCCTGGTGTGTGTAAAGGCGGTGTATGCCGAGCGACTCGAGTTTATTGCGGAGATGCGGGTGAAGAACAGCCGGCAGGTCTGCATATTGAGCCGCCTGAGCTGGTTTGGTTTGCACCTGCGTGATACAAGAGGATATAAGCGGGTCTGAGGACCAATTTTTGAGAACACGGCTGATTGAACTCTCTGTCATACTTGCTATTATACGAATAATCGTTCTAATAATGCAAACAAATACCATAGAATCGTTCAACCTTGCATTTTTATAGATATCTCTCTGGCAAAAAACGTTTATACTTTTTAATCATCCCATAGGTTGGATAAAAGCATGAGATTTGAGTTAAACATCATTCTAATTACGCTGGCAGGGGGGCTGGCAGGTTTCTGCTTGAATTATCTGGCGGATGTTCTGCCGGTCTATCGGCGTTTTACCCATTCGATCTGCCAGGATTGCCACGAACCCATTGGATGGAAGGATTATATCCTTTTCCATGCATGCCCGTACTGCGGACGCCAGCAATGGCTGCGAAGGGGGCTGATTGCCGCGATTACACCGCTGCTGCTGGTGGCGCTTTACATTTTTCCGAGTGGGCGATTGACTTTTTGGGAAAACGCTGTCATTCTCGTTTTCTTTCTTCTGGTCGCGATCATTGATATCGAGCATCGCCTGATTATGCACCCTGTCAGCCTGGCTGGAGCGGTAATTGGCCTGGTACTGGGAACGCGCATGCACGGAATTTTTCCGACGCTGATCGGCGGTGCTGCGGGGTTTCTGATGATGTTTGTACTGTATTATTTGGGCGGGCTCTTCGCAAAAGTTCTTGGGAAAGCGCGCGGAGAAGAGATCGAGGAGATTCCTTTGGGGTTTGGGGACGTCAATTTGAGCGGTGTGCTGGGGCTGCTGCTCGGCTGGCCAGGAATTGCAGCGGGGCTGTTTTTCGCGATCCTGGCGGGCGGAGTCTTTTCGGGAGGATATATTCTGGTGCTTAAGCTGCTTCGTCGTTACCAGCCGTTCAGCGCGATTCCATACGCGCCGTTCCTGCTGCTTGGCACGGCAATTTTATTATTTGCCACGAAATAATTCTCTGCAGGTCTCCTGCCAATTCACTATTCATACTGCTGCAAATTGGCCTGAAATGCTTCTTTTAACTGTTTCGCGTGTTCCTCATACGCGTCAAGAGAAGCCCATAAGGTGGAGGGGCGCAATATGTCTGTGGGAATACCGTTTACCCTTTGAGGAATCGACAGACCAAAATAGGACTCGGTGGAAAAAGCCTCGTTGGATAATTCTCCGTTGAGGGCGGCTGAGATCATCCGTCGCGTAAAGGCCAGCGGAATTCGGCTGCCCACACCATAGCTGCCGCCGATCCAGCCAGTGTTCACCAGCCAAACAGCGCTGTTGTGGTGGTTTACCTTTTCCAACAGCATTTGCGCGTAGATCTTGGGCTTGAGGGGCAGAAATGGCAGAGCGAAACAAGCTGAAAAAGTAGTTTTCGGCTCTTTGCCTAATCCATCTTCTGTTCCGGCGAGCTTAGCCGTATACCCGCTGAGGAAGTAATGCTCAATTTGTTG
The DNA here is from genome assembly GCF_001306115.1 of Ornatilinea apprima. Taxonomy (GTDB): domain Bacteria; phylum Chloroflexota; class Anaerolineae; order Anaerolineales; family Anaerolineaceae; genus Ornatilinea; species Ornatilinea apprima. Next base: position 61,089 of record NZ_LGCL01000002.1, read on the forward strand.
CGGCAATAAGCGTGAAATTGGCGGCAAAACACCAAACGCATCGGCACTTAAGAAGAAGATATTAGACGGGTGATTTCCTTTTCCGCCGCGGACAAAGTTGGGAATGCGGTCAATGGGATAAGACGCGCGCGTGTTTTCGGTGATGGAATCATTCCGAAAATCAATCTCATCAGATTCCGGATAGGTTAAGGCATTTTCAATCACCGTTCCCCGCTGGTTGACCGCTGCCCAGATGATGGGTTCATCAGAAGCATTTAGGTTGAGCGTTTTCGCATAGCAGCCCCCCTCCAGATTAAAGACCCCGCTGTTACACCAGGCGTGCTCATCGTCTCCTATTAAGCAGCGCTCCGGTGTGGAAGAAAGGGTAGTTTTGCCTGTGCCCGAGAGACCAAAAAACAGAGCCGTGTCTCCATTGGGCCCAATGTTGGCTGAACAATGCATACTCAATATCCCCTGGAGAGGATACTCCAGATGCAGGGCTGTGAACATGGCTTTTTTGATTTCACCCGCGTACCCCGAGCCCCCGATCAGGATCAAATTTTGGGCGAAGTCAATGCAGATGAAGGTATCAGAACGCGTGCCATCTAAAACGGGATCTGCCAGGCAGCCAATAGCGGAATAAATGGTATAGCCAGGTTGTCGGCTGTCCACAAATTCTTGAGGTGAGCGGAACAAGTTGCGGATTGAAAGGCTTTGCCAAGCCGTATCCGTTATGACCCTGACCGGAAAATGAAAATCGGGGTGTGCCCCGACAACCCTTTGTTGCAGAAACGCATCCCGATTTGAGAAATAAGCAAGCATCTTATGATATAGCCTGTCAAACACCTCGGCTGAGATGGGCTTGTTAAGCTCACTCCAGGCAATCTGGTCTTCCCAATCATCTCCACGGCAGACAAAGTACTTATCTCTTGCGGCTCGGCCTGTATGCTTGCCTGTGGAAACCAGAAGCGCACCGCTGGATACAAGCCGACCTTCGCCGCGAAGCAGTGCTTGCTCGATTAATGGATCTGGTCCTAAATTTTCAAAAATCTTTCCTTTGGACGACAGCTCTACTTGGTTTAGTGGATTACCAGCCAAACCGGGCTGCTTCATATGCTCTCCTTAAAGTTGTGATTGATTATTGTAGACCTAATAGCCTTGGGAACCAATACCAGAGCGCGTTGGCGGCAGGCTTACCGAATACCGACGCGTTATCCAACTTTGTGATTAATCCAGGCTCGAATCCGCGGCTGACGATGCCACTGACCCAGTCTTTACTGTTGACCGCGGTGAGTATGGCGTTGTAGACAGCAACCTGGTGGTCGAGGTTCGCTGGCGTGGCAGCCTGACTACTGTACACAGACGGATATTGGAATGCGATAATAAATTCCTTGCCTTCGGTGTGGAGCGGCAGTAGCAGTTCTTCAATTTCTTTATCCACTGCGGCGATAATTTCTGATGGTTCCGTACCATCTGTGGAGACAGAGGGGGCGTACAACGCATAAACACCATCAGTGGCGGCGATTAATTCGGCGCTGGGGTCCACTGTGGTAGTGGGATCAATCGCCAGGTAGATTTTTCCCTCGTACCGCGCGCGCAGATTGGTAACCAGATTGTTCCACCATGAATTGACGTCAAATGGAATTTCGGGGCGGCTGCCATCCGGCAGAGTTCCACCATTCATCATGACAGAAACAGCCGGGTCACCAATGATCAGCGCGCTGGCATTGACCATACGTGCCAGGTCTGCCTGTGCGAGCAGGTATTTTTCATAGCGCTCAAACGCGACACTCCACCACACAGGCTCGCGATTTTCATCTATCCAAAATTCTTCAGCCGGTTTCTGCAGCTCAATTTTCGGAAATACCATCACTTTCATTTGTTTGGCCGCAGTCCAGCTTGCTATTTGCGCCAATTCGAGCGGCGCAATGTGTTGGCCAGGGATAGCATGGAACAACGGATTGCCTACCTCGGTCATGGTTTGCACCGGGGAAAGAACAAGCCATCCTGCATTCAGGTCTTTGATGGATTTCAGCGCCGGGCCGAAATATGCCTGACTGAAAGGCGAATATTCTTTTACCAGTTCAACGCCGGTTATAAATCCTTCCGGGCGTGATTTGATCTCGATTTCGGGAACAGTTGTGGCTGCTTCCGTGTTATACATGGCGCTCCAGGCGGCGATGGTGTCTTGAATGGGCTCCGTTAGCGGCTGGACTGGTATTGACCGGCCGGTGGAGGGCACACCCGACGAATCTGCTTCCACACCCGAATCGCAATTGTCGTTCCGGCAATAGCGGTATTGCTGCAGGTATTGCAGCATTTGCTGCGGACCATTCAGAATGTAGATCCACTGATTGTTGCCAAGCGGCCACATGGGAATTGGCGCGGACCAGCCAAAGGCGTTCAATTGGAGGGATACCGTGTCTGTCGCGGGGGTTGTATCTGGAGCAATCACTTTGAAGGTGATGGCATTATTGCTTTCTTCTGCGCCCCAGGCAGCAATTTCATCATCAATGGTGATATCTTCACCAGGGACGATGATGAAGCGCGAATAAGGCGCGCCAGAAGCGGATTGTTCGGCATTCCAGTACCCATCTCCCAGTGTGTATTTATATTCAATATACGCCCCAGCCGGCAATTGCATTGTTAGCTTGTAGGTGCCGTCTTCTTGCACCTGCATCAAAGGCGCGCGGGAGGCAATCGCACTCATCCCGCCCTGTAAATCACTGAATGTATTACCAAGGTTAAAGGTGCTGCCAATCACGCGAATGGGAAGACCGCTGATGCTGCCTGCGGGAACGGTGGCATGAAAAGTAACATTGACCAGTTTTTTTGCTTCCACTGCCAAAATGGCGGGGGTGGTGGCATTAATCGCAACAGTAGCTCCCTGTTGGAAAGTGGAATATTCGCCATTGATATGCTGGGCTACAATCAAGTGCGTACCGGGCTGCACACCTTCAAAAAGGAATGTTCCATCGGGAGCAGACAGCACCTGTTGGCCTGCAACGGTCACCAACATGTTAGGTACCGGCGCGCCTGTTTGCGCGTCTTTGGCGACGCCTTCTACCCGGCCATAGGCCGTGGGCGCGGGGTTGGGGGTATCATTCCAGGCAATCACCTGGTCTACCGTCTCAGAAGGGCCTGAAACAACATACTGGCGGTAGCGCACCACCTGGCTCAGGTTATTCAATTCTACCGCGGGCGGGTTACCATCTTTGCGATAGCGGTACTTGATAACGCTACCCATGCGCAGAGGGATTTTGGTGATGTACGTGGTCGAATTTTGCTCTTCCATGCTGTAGCGGGTAGGGCGAAGCGCCAGCCCGGTGGTTTCATCGAGAATGTCCAGATATACCGGGGATTTGTTGGCGTCTTCTGGAACGATTACCTGAAAAATGATCTCGGCATAGTCTGCCTGATTAATTGTGCTTTGCGGTTTAGCTTCTTTTTCTTCTGGCGCGGCAGTGCCAGGAATTTGAAAAGGAATACAGGCATTCAACAAGAATACCAGAAGCAGTAAACCGCTGCTAATACGGAGAATTTTGGATGGAGTGCGTTTCTGCATATGTTTCCTCATATCTCAAAATGAGACCAGTTTATGCGGTTGTCAATGCAATAAATGTGCCGATTAATTTCCCACAAGCCGGCTATTGTTTATCTGGTTTTGGCCCAAACGCAACATTAATCTCATTTTGTCGGGCGGCCAGGCTGCCAAGCACACCGTTCACAAAACGGGGAGAGCTGTCGGATCCAAACATTTTTGCCAGTTCAATCGCCTCATTTATCGCGACTTTGATGGGAGTGCAGCCCTCCACAGCAAATTCCCACAAGGCCATGCGAATGATATTGCGATCAATTACTGCAACCTGGTCTAACGGCCATTCAGGGGCGTGCTGGGCGATGAAACTGTCCAGGGCTTGCATGATGGGATAGACGCCAAAAATGAGCTGGCGCGAAAACTCTAGTAGCTCATCCTCTAAATGCGTGGTATTCAGATGTTCTTCAAACACTTCGCCCGGCATATGCCCGGAGAGATCGACTTCATACAATACCTGAAGGGCAAGGCTGCGCGCCTTTGTCCGTGACTTCATAGGGATTTACTCTTTACTGGGTTGAGGATACTTAATGTCTTCAATGTGGACATTGATTTTTCCGATTTCCATGCCGACCAATTCAGAAATAGCGCGAGATACTTTCGATTGAATTTGGCGCCCAACATTACGGACGTTGACGTCATTGTCTAGAATGACATACAAGTCGGCGTAAACGGTATTGTTTTCGACATCCAAAACCACACCTTCGTCTGCTCCTTTTTTGAACAGATTGTCCAGCCTTACCGGGGCAGTGGTGAGGGAATGTACGCCTGTAACACTCAGCGCGGTCAATTTAATCGTAGTGATTAATACCTCAGGCGCGATGGTGGTTTTTCCTAAAGAGGGGGTTAGGTCGCTCATAATGACTCCCGTCCATTCAAATAAATGTTTTTTTATTATAACCCATCCTGCATCGAATAAGTTATGCCTGTTTGACACTGCGCAAGCAGGCAACCGAAAGCAGGAACAGGATGCCGTAAATGGCGAACAAGGCCACATAGCCCAATCCGGGGGTTTGTGGCACCAACACAGTGAAATAATCGGCAATTGGGCCGCCGATATACGCGCCAACCGCGCCCGCGCCGGCCCCTGCCAGGTTGGAGATTCCCAAGTAGCGTCCCGCTTCTTCTTTTGGGGCAATTTCTGTTCCCAGCGCCCAATTGGCTGAGTAAAAGAATCCAGTGCCAATACCGATGAAGCTGCCGCCGATAAACACGGTGGTCAAATCAGGCGCGAATATGACCAATACCGTTCCAAGGGCCGCCATCAGGCCGGCAGCGGCAACGATCTTTCTGGACCCAAAGCGATCGGTGAGCCAACCGCTGGGCAGAGCAGATAGCAGAATGAATACACCAACAATCATGGTGAGTTGGGCTGCGGGCGCGGCAGCTTGCTCGGCAACAAAACCAAATTTCCCTTGAAGAAAATAGACCATAAAGCTGACCATTCCTGTGGACCCGACAAGGAATGCAAGGCGGTTGATTACCCACCAATTGAAGGCGGATTTGTGCGCGTTGGCATCGCCAATGCCCAGCCGCGTGCTGGCACTGACCCCCACCGCGATGGCTAAAGCCATGGCAAGAAAGCCAACAACCGAAATGGTGGCAAGGTTTAAGAAATCACTTGTAAAGGCCAGGAAGGCAGACAACCATTTGATCAATTCTCCCATGCCCAAGATAATGGCTGTGAACAGGGCAGTCATGCTTACCAGCCGCAAGAACGGTTTCCAATCCAGGCTCAGGGCATTGGAATCCAGGGAAGACTTTTCCGGCGCGAACATGGCGATGATCATTGCCACCAATAAGATCGCGATTAATACAAATAACCCAGCCCACAGATTGCCAGCGCCGACCAGCTTGCCTATCGTCATCGAAACGAGAATCACTGGGAGTGGCACTTCCAGGATGGCCTTGATGGCGGAGTAACGTCCGCGCATATTTTCCGGCACCAGGTCGGGGATCAGACCTTGCACCGCGCCGTGGCCGGTGTTGGCGCCCACTTGCTGTAGGATGACCAGGCCAAACAGCACCCAATATCCGGTTAAGCCTTCCATGCCAGCAACAAAGCCAATCAGCAGCACAACCAATATCACGCCAAGCGTGCCAATAAAAATGAATGGCCTGCGTTTGCCATATTTCGATTGGTGGCGGTCAGAAAGCATCCCCATCAGCGATTGGACCAGTAAAGCCATCATCAATGACCAAAGACGAAGGTTTCCATAATAAGTTCCCTTTAAGTTCTCACCCACAAACTGCTGGACCAACAAGGGGAGGATCAGGGGTGCCATGGTCTGTGACAGAGCAGATAGGCCCAAAAAATAGATGTTGATGGTGATGGTATCGAACCAGCGCAGCGGTCGTTCCATGGTTTGATTCCTCCAGATTATGTCATCAAAATCGGGATTGTATTTGTGGCTTTGGGCAGCACAGCGACAAGGGGATTCTCCAATTGAATCATAGCAACCGCTTCGGCTAAGGATCGAGCGGGGGTGAGGAGTAGCTCGTTCACCTGCTGTGGTGGCATGTCCGAAACGAGGATAATGTTGAACCGTATCCCTTCGCGGGCGAATTGGAGGGCTTTATGCGGCCCAACCGAGAAACCGGTTTGGCGAAATTGATCAAACACATCCTGCCAATTGCGCATGCCACGCATGGTTTGCACATATGAATCGCTGCCGGCGCCTTCTTCGCACGCTGTGAAGAGTATGATGGTGCCGCCAGGCCGGGTGATTTGCGCCGCGTGTGTCAATGCCTTTTGGGACTGATACAGATTGATGTCCTTGGGAAAACCACCTGCAGAGGCAATCACTACATCGTATTGCTGGTTTACCTGCACCTGGCAAACTTCTCGAGAAAGCGGCACGCCTTTACGCATCACCGCGCGCGGAGTCCCCGCCAATGCGTGAATAATTTGTCGCTGATCATTCATGATGATATTGAGAGCCAGGTCAATTTTCATCAGATCACCAATCTCTTCCACATCGCGGCGCATCGGATTCTCTTCATACAAGCCCATTCTGGCATCGGGGTGGAGTAGCATCTTGTGGTTGGCGTTGATCGTTTCGCGGCTGGTAAGGCCAATTGCCGCGCTCTTTGCGCCGCCAGAAAAGCCCATAAAGTGGTGTGGTTCGATATTTCCGATCACAATCCGACGGTCGGCAGCCATAAAATGGCGGTTCGCCAGGACGGGCGTTCCAGCCAGGGTGATACCTAATTGCACAAGATTGTGAATGTTATCACAATCGTGTGAGCTGACATAGCAGGCATTCAGCACCGCCGAAGGAAGGATATTGGAAAATTCGTCTACCTTCATGGGAACATGCGTGCCGCTGGCGATGATCAGGTGAACCTGAGCCGGGAAAACCCCACAGCTTTCCAGCTTCTTCAGTAGGGGAGGGAGGAGTAGATCGTGCGGTACCGGGCGAGTTTTATCGTTCACTGCAATAGCGACAGTTTTGGCACCAATGAAACTGTCAAAGGAAAATCCCTCAAGCGGCTCATCCAAAGCGCGTTGAATTTCTTCAGCGGGATTGAGGCAGCCTAACACAACTGGCGGGTTGATCACGTCAATCCGCCAGTTTTCTGGTAGCTGGGCCTGCAAGGTAGTGCGTCCGTAAGCTAATTTGATCATATTGATTTTGGACTAACTTTTGGCGATGGCAATCACTTCGTCCGCCCTCAGTGACATGCAATTAACGCCCTGAACCACACCGGTGGTCTCTGGCACGTCGCTGATATGGAACCGAATAATCTTGGATAATTTGGAAATCAGAAAGATATCTGCATCCGCTTCAGCCAGCAGCGCGCCGGCGACTTTATCAGATTTGATCACGATTTTCCCGCTGCCGCCCGCGGACTTGTTCGGGGCAAAGCCGGACATCAACCGGATGGTACCTTTGCCGTCCGCACCGATCACCAGTACGCCGTCGTCTTCATTCACGGAGACGACAGAAACCACTTCGTCTCCGTCACTTAATTTGATTGCCTGCGTTCCCTGCGGATTGACAATCTTTTCGCTAAAGCGAATCCCCATGCCGTTGCGAGTAACAACAAAAAGATCGGCATCGCCGGTTGTCCAGCAAACAGAAGCCAGGGGTCCAAAGTCTTCGAACTTGTACATGGCCGTGCCCGGCTTCATGTGCTCTCCGAAAAGGTGGTGGCGCAGGCAGCGGACTTTTCCGCTTTTGCTGATCAGAGCGATGTAGCCCGCGGCTTGTTCGGGCAGGGCGGCGGTAATTGTCTCTCCAGGCGTCAAATTTATTTTGGAAGATAGATATTCACCTTTGGAGCGAATTTGATGGGCTTCCAATTTTGTTACAGGAAGGCGGTAAGCTTTCGCGTGATCGGAAAAAAGGATCAGGGTATGCGGTTCGTCGGCGATGACCACCAAAGTGGGATGATCGTTCTGATCAGTTTCGATATCAAAGACGCCAATTCCGCCGCGGCGCTGGCGGGTGTACTCGCCACGATTGGTTCGCTTAACTGCGCCTTTCTGGCTGAAGGTGACCAGGTTAAAAGACGTTGGCGGTTCTTTGTAATCTACCGGGGATAAATCTGCTTTGTCCTCCAAAACCGTGGTGGCGCGCTGGTCTCTTTTGCCTTTGAGCCTGGCCAGTTCGCTTTCCAGATATTCAATATATTGAATCACATCCACCGGGATATGATCTATCGGAGGTCGTTCCATGCCTGCTCCTTGGCGATTTTCTCAATACTCAATGAAAATAATTGTATCATCCTTTTCTGGACGCTATGCGTTCATTCTACACAGCCACTCATCAAATTGGTGGTGGTATGTCTGGCATCGATTGCAGCCAAATTTGCGTTTAGCTATTGGGTTCGCAAACCGCTCAGGCTATGAAGAACAGCATTGTGATCCAAAAGACTTCCCTGAAAAATGGGAGTCTTTTTCCGCTGCCACCACTTCTCAATTCAGGGATAGAATCTGTCCTCAGCGTGTGGGGTAGGGGAGAGCCTTAACTTAATCTCCAGATTTTTTAAAGCGCTGCTACGACTCATTTGTCAACCTGATACGAAATACTGGAAACAAGTCTCAGGTTGGCCTTGAATGACTTTTCGGATGAGAATTATCAGAAGGGTGGCATTGATTTAGTAATATGATTTCGATAAGTATTATTATCGATACCATAGTGTTTTTTGGAATTTTAATTGAAATTCCATTGAAACGGCCTTTTTATTGTTACTTATTCCGCTAGCCACAGCATCCTTCCATCTGATAGCTGTTTCTGAGCTACAACCTCCTAGTTGTGGTAAACAGACCAAATAACCTGCCGCTGCGACATTGACAGAGCATGCGCAAAATCCCAACCGAGTGTGCTACAATCTTCACCAGAAAGATGGCGAAAGAATGTCAAACTATACGCAACTCATAACTCGCATTTTGGACTCTTACCACCAATTCCTGGTGGAAGACTGGATTTCGCTCTATCTGAGCCGCAATGAAATTTTGGACCAATCCGCCCTGTTTGCGCGGCCCGAGTGGATTAATCGCTTGTTGACAGTAATTGAAAAATTACTTAAAAACAACGACATGTTGCCCGCCCAAATACTGATGGATGAATTCGCTTTTGAACAGGTTTTGACCGGAAAACCAGTGGAAGCGGGTTTGGACGCCATCTTTCTCGGCAAGCAGGCTTTGCTTAAGTATATTCTTAACGAAGCTAAAGACGAGATGGCGGTGTTTGCCAGCCTGCCAACCGCGGACATGGTGTTTAACCGCCTGGCAACGGTTTATTTTCAATCCTTCCTTGAACAGGCACAAAAACAGAGTGTCAGAACTGGCGGATTGCTTTCTGCCGCCGAAGCAAATCCGGTCCCCACTACTTACGCAGGCCTGGAAGTACATTCGGTTCTCAAAGATATGGTTCTAACCCTGATGAACTCGATCCAGGCCAGTCAGGCATTTGTTTACCTGAAGGGAAAGAACGAAGACAACTTCTATCCTTTCTTTTCGCTTGGCCCTCTTACAGTGATGGATAAGCAGGCCTTTAATACACAACTTGTTAATATTGATGATGCAAAGTGGCTTGGCTCGCTTTTTATTGAGCAGGAACCACTTCAAATTTCTGCGCAAGAAGCTGTGCAAGTCCCGCTAAATCTCTTCCACACACTGGAGATTACCTCAGCCCTGCTGCTACCCATTTCCACGCAAAACCAGCATTTGGGATTTATGGTGTTTATCAAAGGCAAGGAGGACGGCGAGAAATTTTTATCTGATCAGGTGCAGTTGGCCCACACCATATCGCATTCCATGGCACTGGCTTTAGAAAACGAACTGCTATACGAAGAGAAGAAGAAAAGACTGGCTGAAACCGATGGTTTACGTCAGATTACTTTTGCCCTTCTACAAAAATTGAACCTTGAAGAAGTGTTGGAAATTGTGTGCAAAGAGGCCTTGCGATTAACCGCCGCCCAGGCCAGCTCTGTTTATTTACTGCATGATGAAAACTGGCTACACCTGGCGCATCATGAAGGCGAACTTGGCGGACCAAGCCAAAAGTGGCTGGCTGTGGAGGGATCACAACAGGGATTTGCCGCCAGGCAAAAAAAACCGGTGGTTGAAAATATCACTTCTAGCGGAAATACGGAGACCTTTCTGCTGGCGGTTCCGCTGCATATTAACAATGAAACAATGGGCATTCTGGATGTGGTTAAAAAGCACTACTCATTTTCAAATGACGATGTGCGTATCATAAAATTGTTTGCCGCCCAAGCAACAATCGCCATAGAAAACGCGCGTCTTTACCAACAAGGTGAGCAATTGGCTGTCTGGCAGGAACGGCAGCGCCTGGCGAGGAATTTGCACGATTCTGTAAACCAGGCGGTGTTCGGAATTACACTTTACGCTAAAGCGGCTCTGCGCCACCTGGATACCGGTAAATATGACAAACTCAAACAGAATCTGCTGGACCTAACTGACACCGCAAAAGAAAGCCTGGCTGAGATGCGTATGTTGGTGCACGAACTCAATCCGCCGATGATTGAACAACGTGGATTGAAAGCCGCGATTGAAAGCCGTCTGAAGACCGTAGAAGAACGAGTTGGCGTGCGCTGCCATTTCCAGGCCGATGACCATTTAGAAATTCCCCTTTACGTCGAGGAAGAGCTGTATAGGATTGTGCAAGAGGCATTGAATAACATACTGAAGCATTCCAACGCCAAAGAAATCACGATTTCCATCCACCAACGAGACCGCAAAGTTACCTTATCCATTCAAGATAATGGCGTTGGGTTTGACGTGGAACGAAAGATGAAAATTGAAGGCTATGTGGGTTTGAAATCAATGCAAGAAAGAGCCGCGAATATTGATGCGGTGCTGACAATGACCAGTCAGTTAGGTTGTGGAACCACAATTTCAGTCGAGGTGGAAATATGAGTTCAGAAATCCGTTTATTGCTGGTTGACGACCACATCGTTGTACGCAAAGGGATCATCGCCATGCTGGAAACCGAACCCGACCTTTCGGTTATTGGTGAATGCAGCAACGGCCAGGAGGCGATTGAAGCCTATGCGCTGCTGAAGCCCGACGTGGTATTAATGGATCTGGTGATGCCGGTGCTGGATGGTGTGGAAGCCATTCGGGCAATTAAGAAATCCTCACCCAAAGCCCGTATTCTGGTTTTGACCAGTTTTACCAGTGATGAAAGGGTGTTTGCCGCAATTGAAGCCGGCGCTACCGGTTACCTGCTCAAAGACTCGGACCCAGAAGATCTGGTTAAATCCATCCACCAGGTGTATAAGGGGGAATCTTCTTTGCACCCCATGATTGCCCGGAAATTGTTGAATGAATTAACCCAGCAATCATCCAAGAAGAAAAGCTCGGAAGAAGACCTGACCGACCGCGAAATTGAGGTGCTAAAGTATATTGCCAGGGGGCTCAGCAACCAGGAAATTGCCGAACAAATGGTTGTGTCAAAACCCACCGTGCATACCCATGTGAGCAATATTCTTTCCAAACTGCAATTATCCAACCGAACGCAAGCCGCCCTGTTTGCCATCCGCGAGGGATATATTACTTTCTCGTCTGCATTGGGCGAATCAGAAGAGTAATCTTCACCAGGCGAACTGTCCCCTGCCCCGGCGAACTGCCGGGGCAATTTTTATTTCTCCTCATCATTAAGGATGAGAAAAGATTGTGAAATTTATCATTAAAAAGGATGTGCCAGCTTGATCATTATTTGGGATGCGGATAAGGGATGTGGTCGATATACTCTAATTGTCCTTGAACATACCCACATTACTCGTACTTCTCTCACTGGAGGAAACGATGACCACAAGCAAAATTGTTGAAAATTGGATGACCCAACCCGTTGTATCAGTTGACCCGTACACCCGTCTGGATGATGCCAAACAGTTGATGAACACTAAAAGCATTCGCACCCTGCCGGTGACGAACGAAGGCAAACTGGTAGGCATTGTAACCCGCCGCGACTTACTGCGCTACGATCCTTCTGCCGCGATGAAATCGCATTGGACGGAGTATTCCGGACTGGAAAATGAAACCGTTGACCATATCATGAGCCGGAAAGTAACGACCATCCGTTCCAACGCCACTGTTGGACAGGCTGCCCGTGTGATGTACGAGAATAAATTCTCCGGGTTACCCGTAACCGATACCAGCCGGCAGATGATTGGAATTATTACCTCTACCGACATGTTTCGCTTTATTCTCGAGAACAGCGATTATGTCAACAGCTTTTATAAAACATCTTCGCTGATGACGTCGTTGGTTGAGACTATCGCGCCTTATGAAACCCTGTTTGAAGCACATCGTTTGATGGGCATCATGCGCATCCGCGCCCTGCCCGTGGTTGACGATCACGAGACTCTGGTCGGAATTATCACCCGCACAGATGTCTTGAGCGCTGACCCCTCAGCATTTATGAAAAACCGCCAGGATCTTTCCCGCAAGATCCTCAGCACCCCGATCAGCTATATTATGACCAGCAAGCCGATCACGATCAACCCCGATACGCCTGTGTCGACGGCTGCTGAGCTCATGATGACCTACAAGATCCATTCATTACCGGTACTCAACGAAGAGAACCGCTTGGCAGGCATTATCACTGACAGCGACCTCTTCCATATGATTTTGCAGAAATTCAATTAACAACCAGCTTTGCTGGCCTGGAGGAAAAGGATGAAAACCGACATCATTGAAAGAAACGCACCACCTACTGATGACCGCCGTTGGAAGATTGTGGACGCAACCATGAAAAAACATAACTATTCACCTAAATCATTGATCGAGACCTTACACGCAGTACAAGACGCGTTTGGATACATTGATGATGAAGCTTTGAAGTATGTTTCCGACAGCCTGCATGTTCCGCCCAGTAAAGCATACGGCGTGACGACCTTTTACAACTCATTCACCATGAAGCCGGCCGGTGAGCACGTTATCCTGCTTTGTACGGGTACCGCCTGCTATGTCAAAGGCACCGACAAAATTCTTGAATACATGAAGAATGAATATGACCTGGAGCCTGGACAAACCACCGCGGACAATAAGGTCTCATTGCTCTCTGCTCGCTGTGTGGGCGCGTGCGGCCTGGCACCAGTCATGGTTTTGGATGGTAGTGTCGTTGGACGTTTATCGGTAGAAGATATGCAGAATAAAATCCGGGAGTGGATTAACAATGGATAACAACGAATTAACAATTATTGCCGCTACTGAACTGGAAACCCAGGAAAAGTACGCGCATCGCCTTCATATTTGTGCTGGCACCGGTTGTATCTCGACCGACAGCGAAAACGTAATCAAACGAATGCAGGAATTGGTTAAGGAACGTGGGTTACAAGACACAGTGATGATCAAGAAGGTAGGCTGTATGGGTTTGTGCGCCGCCGGACCGATCGTCAAAGTGGAACCGGAAGGCATTCTGTACAAGACGGTTGCTCCTGAAGATGTTGAAGATATTCTGGACGCCTTGGGTGGACATCCGGTGGAACGCCTGCTGATTGACACGCAACTGCCGTTTTTCGCTCGCCAGAAAAAGAACACTCTGGAAAATTCAGGTGAGGTTAATCCTGAGCAGATTGACGATTACATTGCCCACAACGGTTACAAAGCGCTGGTGAAAGCGGTTACCAGCATGACCCGCGAGGAAGTTGTCGAAGAAATCAAGAAATCGGGTCTTCGCGGACGCGGCGGCGCTGGCTTTCCCACCGGCATCAAGTGGAGTATTGTTGCGCAGGAAAAAGGCGACAAAAAATATGTACTCTGTAATGCCGATGAAGGTGATCCGGGCGCGTTCATGGACCGCAGCGTGCTCGAAAGTGATCCGCACGTGATTCTGGAAGGCATGGCAATCGCGGCCTACGCGGTTGGCGCGAATGAAGGAATTGTGTACGTGCGCGCGGAATATCCTTTGGCGGTGAAACGCCTGCGGATGGCTATTCGCCAGGCTGAACGGAAAGGTCTGTTGGGCGAGAATATCTGTGGCACCGGCTTCAATTTCACTCTGGATATGCGCCTGGGCGCTGGGGCTTTTGTCTGCGGCGAGGAAACGGCTCTGATCTCCTCCGCGGAAGGTGACCGCGGTGTGCCGCGCACCCGCCCGCCTTTCCCGGCTGTCAAAGGCCTGTTTGGCAAGCCAACCCTGATCAACAACGTGGAAACCTTCGCGAATGTGCCTTCGATCATTCTTAAGGGCGGCGAGTGGTTCTCTTCAATTGGTACCGAGAAAAGCAAAGGCACGAAAGTGTTTGCCCTTACTGGCAAAATCGCGAACACGGGTCTGATTGAGGTGCCAATGGGCATCACGCTGCGCGAAATTGTCTACGAAATCGGCGGCGGCATCCCCGGTGGGCATAAATTCAAAGCCATCCAAACCGGTGGCCCTTCGGGTGGCTGTATCCCTGAAGAATGCCTGGATACCGCTGTGGATTACGAATCGCTGAAAGAATTGGGCTCGATGATGGGCTCGGGCGGTATGATCGTGATCGATGACACCTCGAACATGATTGACATGGCTAAGTACTTTGTGGAATTCAGCATGGAAGAAAGCTGCGGTAAATGCCCGCCCTGCCGGATTGGTATGCGCAGAATCTATGATATGCTGTCGAAGTTCTCAAAGGGCGAAGCGGAAGAAAAAGACATTGCTGAATTAGAGCAGATGTGCCACATGGTCATTTCGGCTAGCTTGTGCGGTCTGGGTAAATCAGCCCCCAACCCCGTGCTCAGCACGCTGCGCTACTTCCGCCATGAATATGAAGAAAAAATCAAGAAACCCGGAATTGTTGGTGACACAACAGAGAAAACACCGGCCGGGACTCCGGTGCATGTTGCAGGCTAAAGGATAATGAGAGCACACGGTTGCGCAGTTGTTTCCGGGTAAGGCTGCGCAACCGCTCTCCCCTCTTCAAAAACCTTGCTGCTTATCCTATATCGTGATATAATTCACGAATAAGTTTCAAAGAAAGCATATTCCTAGTGATAACAACGTAAGAGAAGGAGGAAGAGGAAGAAAAAATTTTTTTGACTTTTGATTGTGAAAATATTCACATACTAACACTTCTATCGTTGTACACCTATCTATTGGTGATTTTTTAGAACTCTGAGTGGAGAACAATAATGAGCGAGAAAATTTCAAAAAAGCACACCGCTGTCGAAACACAAAAAGCCGCTTATCTTCTAGGCGCGCAAACCGTTGAAGAGTTAGACGCCCTGGTTGAGCGGGTTCATCAAGCACAGCGCATCTTTTCCACTTTTCCTCAAGAAAAGGTTGACCACATTTTCCGGGAAGCTTCTATCGCCGCCAACGCGGAAAGGATCAGCCTGGCAAAAGAAGCTGTGGATGAAACTGGCATGGGAATTGTGGAAGACAAAGTAATCAAGAACCATTTCGCGGCCGAATACATTTACAACAAATACCGCGACACCAAGACTTGTGGCGTGATCGAAACGGACCCCTCCTTTGGCATCCAAAAAGTGGCCGAGCCGGTTGGTGTTGTTTGCGGCATCGTTCCAACCACCAATCCGACCTCTACTGCCATCTTCAAAGCCCTGATTGCGTTAAAATCTCGCAACGGCATTATCTTCTCGCCCCATCCGCGCGCCAAGCAGTCAACCGCTCGGGCAGCCAAAGTGATTTTGGACGCTGCCGTAAAAGCTGGTGCGCCCGCGGATATTATCGGTTGGATTGGTGACCCCACTATTGAGCTGACCAATCGATTAATGTCGCACCCTGGTATTGCTCTAATCCTGGCGACTGGCGGTTCGGGTCTGGTGAAAGCAGCCTACTCCTCCGGCAAGCCCGCTATTGGCGTTGGCGCCGGCAACACCCCTGCCCTGATCGATGAAACAGCCGATGTGCGCATGGCAGTCAATTCAATCTTGATGAGCAAAACCTTTGATAATGGCGTTGTGTGCGCTTCCGAACAGTGCGTAGTTGTTCATGAAAAAGTCTATGGTGAGGTTGTTGAAGAGTTTATGCGCCGGGGCGCTTACATTCTTTACCCTGAGAAAAAAGAGAAAGTAAGCCAGATCATCATTGATCGGAAACGTGGAACGGTAAACCCGGCCATTGTTGGGCAGTCTGCGGTGAAGATTGCCGAAATGGCTGGAGTAGAAGTGCCAGCCAACACGAAGGTATTAATCGGTGAAACCAACGAGATTTCTCTCGAAGAGCCGTTTGCTCAGGAAAAACTTTCACCGTTGCTGGGCATGATCTCATGTAAAACATTTGAAGAAGGTGTGGATAAGGCCCGCTTGCTGGTGGAATTAGGCGGTATTGGCCACACCTCCGTATTGTACACAGATAGCATGAATCAAGACCGGATCAGCTATTTTGGAAATATGGTAAAAACTGGCCGCGTACTGATCAACATGCCCTCTTCGCAAGGCGCAATTGGTGATATTTACAACTTCCGGCTTGAACCGTCGCTCACGCTCGGATGCGGCAGTTGGGGCGGCAACTCGGTGAGTGAAAATGTGGGCGTGAAGCACCTGCTCAACATCAAAACAATCGCAGAAAGACGGGAAAACATGCTATGGTTCCGTGTCCCTTCAAAAATTTACCACAAATACGGTTGTTTGCCGGTGGCCTTGCAAGAATTAGCTGGCAAGAAACGCGTTTTTATTGTTACCGATTCAGCGCTATTCAACATGGGTTATGTTGACCGGGTTACCTCGGTGCTGGAACCGCTTGGCATCGAATGTGAATGCTTCCACCAGGTGCAGCCCGACCCGACTCTGTCGACAATCAACCAGGGATTGGAACTGATCAATGCCTTCAAACCTGATGTGATCATCGGTCTGGGCGGGGGCTCGCCGATGGACGCAGCGAAAATCATGTGGCTGATGTATGAAAATCCGGATGTGAAGTTTGAAGGCCTGGCTTTGCGGTTCATGGATATTCGCAAACGCATTTATGAATTCCCCAACATGGGCAAGAAAGCCATCATGGTGGCCATCCCTACCACATCCGGCACCGGTTCCGAAGTAACGCCGTTCGCGGTGGTTACCGATGACCGCACCGGGCTCAAATATCCGATTGCCGATTATGCCTTAACTCCCCAGATCGCGATTGTGGACACAGAATTGGTGATGAACATGCCCAAATCGCTGACTGCGGCTGGCGGCGTCGACGCGGTTACCCACGCGTTGGAAGCGATTGCCTCGGTTCTGGCAACGGATTACACCAACAGCATGGCCCTCGAGTCTCTGCGCGTGCTATTCAAATACTTGCCGCGCGCGTATGAAGCCGGCGCAGAAGACATTCGCGCACGGGAAAAAGTTCACAATGCCGCCAGCATGGCGGGGATGGCCTTTGCCAACGCCTTTTTGGGATTGTGCCACTCAATGGCGCACAAATTGGGCGCGGCTTTCCACATTCCCCACGGCGTGGCAAATGGTCTGTTGATCTCTTGGGTGATCAAATTCAACTCGACCGATAACCCCACAAAGCAGACTTCCTTCCCTCAGTATGAATATCCGGATGCCATCTCCCGGTACGCGCGGATCGCGGATTACCTGTCCCTGGGTGGAGCTTCCAAACCCGAGAAAGTTGACCGCCTGATTGCCGCCATCGAAGATTTGAAAGCAACAGTTGGCATTCCAAAGAGCATCCAGGCTTATGGCATCGATGAGAACGAGTTTCTTGCCCGGGTCGAATCGCTGGCTGAAGAAGCATTTGATGATCAATGCACCGGCGCAAACCCGCGCTACCCACTGATCAGTGAGATTAAGGACCTTTATCTGAAAGCCTACTACGGCGATTAATCCCCTGGATTTTGAGATGAGGTTGGCTCAAGCGCTTGAGCCAACCTCTTTTTTTAACCGATGCGGTTCGGTTATAATCGCATTAGGAACTCCATTATGACTGAGCAAACACCCACGATTAAGCAAGTGATATCTGATTATATCGATATGGTTGCCCAGGCACGCAGCGAAAAAACTGCGCGCACATATCAAAACGGGCTTTCTGTGTTTGCATCGGTTTTAGACGTGAATGGAATTGACCCTTTTAAGGCTGGGATCGAACAACTCCCCGAAGATAGCATAACCTGGTTTACCGCGGCGTTGAAAGACTACGCGCCGGCCACCGAGCGGCTTTACCTGACGGCGGCGACCAATTTCTTTGAGTTCCTGGTTTCGGATAATATCCTGGAAATCAACCTGCCACGCATCCGCATGCTGGTGCGCCAGCGCGCCCGCAAGCCGGGCATCCGCCTGCCGCAGTTCCCAACATTTGAGATTGAGAAGGTGTTGGATTACGCTGAGCGGCTTAACACAAAACCGGCGGAGGGAGAGGAGGAAAGGCTTCGCAATTATCGCGACCGGGCTTTCCTGCTCTTGCTGGCCGATTCAGGTCTGCGCGTTCATGAAGCCTGTAATTTGCGGCGCGGGGACATTAACTGGGATTCCGGCCAGGCGCTGGTGATAGGCAAAGGAAACCGTGAAGCCGTGGCTCGGTTTTCCACCCGCTCGCTAAAGGCGCTCAGCGAATACTTGCGTATGCGCGCCACAGTTGACGGGATAAGCGGAAAAGAGCTATTATCTTTGCCGCTGTTTGCCCGCCATGACCGGGGCGCCGGGAAAAAGATCAAACCCATCAGTACTGTTACAGGCCGCAATATTGTTAAGGAACGTGTCACCGAAGCACTGGGGCCGGACGCGGTTGGCAGGATCACCCCTCACTCCTTCCGGCATTTTTTTGTAACAAAGGTGCTGAAAGCTTCTGGAAATTTGAAACTGGCGCAGGAGCTGGCTCGGCACAAAAATATTGCTGTAACTCAACGCTACGCGCACCTGATGGATGAGGAGTTGGACCAGGGTTACAGAGCAATTTTTGAGAAGGAATAGGATTTATTGTTTTCTCCCCCATAAAAAGTAAAGCCGAGAAATGAAGATATTCCTCCGCTTTTATGGCGACCTCAATTTCTTCTTGCCCGCATCACATCGACAACGAACATATCCTGTTGAGATCGTTGCGCGCGACTCGATTAAAGATTTGATCGAGGCTCAAGGGATTCCCCACACAGAGATTGATTTCATTCTGGTCAATGGCAACGCCGTTGGCTTTGATACCATTGTGGCTGAAAATGACCGGATCAGCGTTTATCCCTATTTTGAAAATTTACCCATCCCCATCGAGCAACGCGTTTCAGAACCATATCCTTACGAACCTCGTTTCGTTCTCGATGTTCACCTCGGCCGGCTGGCTGTGTACCTGCGCCTATTGGGGTTTAACACACTCTACTTTGGTAATTTGCTGGATGAAGACCTGGCAGAAATTTCAGCCCGAGAAGGGCGGATACTGCTGAGCAGAGACCGTGGTTTGCTCAAACGGAAAATAGTGCGGTTCGGCCGTTACATACACAGCACCTGGCCGCACGAACAGCTGGTTGAAGTCGCCCGGCGCTATCATTTATTAGAGCAATCCCACCCATTTACGCGCTGCACCGTCTGCAATGGAAGCCTCATGGAAGTGGATATGCACGTTGTTAAGAACGAGATTCCGGCGGAAACTCGCGCCAATATTGACCGCTGCTGGCGATGCGAGGAGTGTGGAAAAGTTTACTGGAAGGGCTCTCATACCGTTCGCATAGAGCGAATGTTTGCAGAGGTTTTAACACTGGTTTCCGTTTCCTCCGCCAAATCCGAAGAAATGACTGATTAAATTGGAAAGTCTGGTACGCAAAACCGAATACGAATAATGCTGGCACGCCAGGCGGTAGTTCTCTTCACACATCTGCATGCAACGCTGGGGATTATCCAACACCTCTACTGTTTTTTGGACAGTGTCTTGTGTGATGTAGTTATCAAATTCAATGACATTAAATCCCTTGGTGCGGATATCAATCGCGAAAATGGTGTAATTATTGACCACAATAGGGCGCTTAAAGTAGATCGCTTCCAGAAAGGCGTTCCCAAACCCTTCAATCAGCGATGGATAGGTGATGAGATCAGCCTGGGGGTAGGCATCCCACAAGCTGTAGATCTTTTCACCGTTGGGCTTGATTCTGCGTTTTTCATCAAACAGATCGGAAATAAACAACGCCTTGACTCCCATCATGTCGGCGTAATGACGCACGCGTTGTTCGTATTCCTGGCCTTCATCCCCAGAGGCGTGAGAAATGACCAGGCGCGCCTTACGATTCAACCGACTTACCAATTCAATCGAATGCTCAATTCCCTTGCGCTGCACAACGCGGGTGGGCTGCAGGATGAATAATTCGTCGGGATCCAAACCCAACGCTTGGCGCAGGTCCTCGGAATAAGCGTCAACAGCCGGGGGCTTCCGCTCATAATCCATTACATTCGGGATGATGGTGGAGCCGACACCTGTTCTGCGGGCCAGCTGGTGACGGGCGGATGAATTGATTACAACATGCTGAATGGACCAGATAGTGGGCGGAAACGCCATGGTGATATAGTCCCAAACAGAATTTACAATGAAACGCTTGCGCTCCCAGGTGAAGTCATGATGATGAGCAATCGTAGGGATGTTGGTTTCGGCGATGAATTCTGCGATGGCAAGCCCCAAAGGAATATTCAAAGGGATGGAAAGCACATTCTCTGGAATAAGCAAATCGATCTGAAACTCATTTTTGAAATGGTAAATTTCTTTTTTGAAGGATTCCCGCATCTGGTGAATCCACTGAGTGTCCAGTTCTGAACGGCGCGTTTCCCCCCAAAATCGCTGGTGATGCTCTTCTATTTCTGGATGATGATAAAATGCTTTGGGAACAACCATGGAATGCGATGCGGGCCGGTCGCATATCCCTGCGAAGTAATAACAGGTGTGTCCCATTGCTTCCAGCACTTCCGCCCACTTCGCGGTTTCCAGCGACACACCGTCTGTGCCCGCAAATCGGGTTGAAATAAACCCGATGTTAAGCTTTTTTGTATTGCCATTGTTTGTATTCACGCCCACCCTCCTTTCGGTTGTTGGCGAATGATAATCATTATACAGGATGAGAGGATATTGGACATAATCCATCCAGTATTCTGACGCGCATTTTCCATACATTTAGAGGCTGTATGATATATATTCTTCTGTTTTTTGCCGCTGGCGCATTGATCGGTCATTTTCTAAAACGCAGTCAAAAGGTGATGAAAGCCAACCAAAGGCTGCAGAACATGACGGTGTTCGCTTTGCTTTTCTTTATGGGGATTTCCACAGGCTCAAACGATACAATCCTGCGGAATCTCCCTTCCCTGGGTAAAGACGCGCTAATTAATTGTTGCCACCCTGGCTACATTGGGCAGCATATTGGCTCTGTACCCTGTTTATCACCGGTTTTTCAGGGGGAGAGAATGAGTGGCTTGCTGCTGGTTCTCCCATTTATAGCTGGTTTGGCAGCCGGCGCGCTGGAATGGATCTCAGCCGTCGGATTCCCTGAACAGACCCAAACACTTCTCATTTATGCGCTGCTGTTCTTCATCGGTGTCAGTGTGGGTAGCGACGAAGAAACGCTTGCCAATCTTAAGACCCTCAATCTGCTCAGTTTGCTGGTTCCCTTCTCCATTCTCGCTGGATCACTGATCGGAGGAGCAGTTGGCTCCGTTCTGATTAACCGCATTGACGTTAACGAGGGTATGTCCATCGGTGCTGGTCTGGGGTATTACAGTTTGTCCAGTGTGTTAATCGGTCAATTGCGCGGTGAAGAGCTGGGTGTAATCGCCCTCATGGCGAATATCTTTCGTGAAGTCTCAACCATTCTTTTTGCGCCGCTTCTTGTCAGTTTGTTTGGTGAAATGGCGCTCATTGCCAGTGGGGGCGCGACCACATCTGACACATCCCTGCCGGTGATCCAACGTTATTCAGGGAACCGTTACACGCTTATCGCGGTTTTCAATGGAATTGTGCTTTCTTTGCTGGTACCCCTGGTAGTTCCACTCTTCCTGTGAGAAAGGATCAAAAACATTGGCTTGCCTGTTTCAACACTGCTTTTCTGACAAGAATCAACTGGTTCAATTTGCTGCGGATATAGTGGTTGCCACCGGTAATAAAAGTTTACCTGCGCCAGAAATGTTTAACATGGTTCTGACCGGCGGCAGTAGCATTGTGCCCGTTTATTCCGAATTGGCCTCCCGCGTTTCAGAAGCATTCTGGGAAAAAACCATTTTTTTCTGGGGTGATGAGCGCTGTGTGCCTCCAGACTCACATGAAAGCAATTATTACCTGGCCAAGTCCATTTTGCTGGGGCCGCTGGGGGTGGATGAAAGCCAGGTCCGCAGGATTGCCGGTGAGTTGGGCGCGCAGACCGCCGCCGATTTATATAACTTGGAGATTGACCGCATTGCCCGATTCCGTATGCAAAATCAGCAGAATCAGATCTTTGATCTTACCTTTCTGAGTATCGGCGAAGATGGCCATATCGCTTCGCTTTTCCCTGGGCAGGCTGCTCTCGACTCAGTGCAGCGCTTCGCGATCCCAGTAACTGCTGTCTACAAAGACCGCCCCGCTCAGCGTGTTTCGCTGACATCCGCGGCATTGATCCGATCTCGCAAAATCGTATTGATCGCGGCGGGAGAAAAGAAGGTCAACGCAATCCAGCGAATGCTGGAACCGGATATGAATGATGATTTGCTGCCGGCAAAGCGCATTTTGTCTGGCCAAAGCGAAATCTACATTCTGACTCTGCGTGAATGACAGGCTCTCCGTAAAGAAAGTATTCTTTGCCCAGGATAAAATGGTAGAATTGATCCGCTAATTGGTAAAAATTTATCCCCTATAATTATCAGGTCTTGGATTATGTCCTCCAAAAGAATTGTCATCAAACTGGGAACCTCAACCATTACGGCGGGTTCTGCGAAGATTTCTTACCCTGGGCTGATCGATTTGGCCCGTCAGGTGAGCATTTTACGCCAGATGGGCTATGAAGTGATTATTATTTCTTCGGGTGCGATAGCCGCAGGCCGTCAGATTTTGGCACAAAAGGATCTTCCACGACAAATACCCGCGAAACAAATGCTGGCGGCAATTGGCCAATCGAAATTAATGGGTATCTATACGCAAATTTTCGGAATGTATGATCTAATTGTCGGCCAGGTGCTCCTGACCAAAGACGATCTGCTCGACCGGCGACGCTATCTCAACGCCCGCAATACATTGAATGCCCTGCTTTCGTATCGTGTGATTCCCATTATCAATGAAAATGACACCGTAGCCACGGAAGAAATACGTTTTGGCGACAACGACAACTTGTCTGCGTTGGTAACCAATGTGCTGGAAGCGGATTTGTTGGTCTTGCTTACCGATCAGGATGGACTGTACACCAGCGACCCACGCAGCGATCCACAAGCCAGAATGATCAGCGAAGTGGCCACAGAACACATCCCTGAAGATCTCTGGCAGGCTGCCGGCGGGAGTGTCTCTGGCCTGGGAACCGGCGGCATGCACACGAAACTATCCGCGGCCGATCTGGCTCGAAAATCGGGCGCCACGGTGTTTATCGCCAATGGCAACACCCCAGACATCATCATTAAAATTGTCAATGGCGCCGCACGAGGGACAAAATTTCTCCCTTCAAATTCGACCTTGGAAAGCCGTAAACGCTATATGCTGGCGGGGGTGCAGGCGTCTACCGGAATTCTATATATAGACCCCGGCGCGGAAAAAGCGATCAAAAAAGGCGGCAGCCTGCTGCCAGTCGGGTTGGTCAAAATTGCAGGCAGCTTTGAAAGAGGCGATATTGTGCGCGTGCGTTCCGCGAAACTGCAAGAGATTGCCATTGGCATCACGAATTATTCATCCGACGATCTGGAACGGATTCAGGGAAAGAACTCCACACTTATTGAAGATATCGTGGGGTACAGCTATGGCGATGAAGTCATCCATCATAACAATATGATGCTGGTCTGATACGAAAAGGAGTCACCTCATGCTGATTGAAATGGCAAAAAAAGCAAAAGCAGCCAGCAAGCTGCTTGCGCTTTCGGAAACTGCAGCGAAAAATTCATTTTTGACCGGCCTGGCCGATGCGTTATGGGAAGGCAGAGAAGAACTACTAAAAGCAAATAGCGAGGATGTTAATCATGCACGTGCGGATGGCTTAACAAACGCTTTGATAGACCGGTTGACCGTCGATGAAGACCGCTTGAAAGGCATCATCGCAGATTTGACTAATGTCCTCCATGCGGAAGACCCGATTGGAAAAGTCTTTGAGAAATCGGTACAACCAAGCGGCTTAAACTTGTATAAACAGCGGGTTCCATTGGGGGTAATCGCGGTGATTTATGAATCCAGGCCGAATGTTACAGTGGACGTTGCAAGTCTGGCCATTAAATCTGGAAACGCAGTGATCTTGCGTGGTGGCAAAGAGACCTTGCGAACCAACCAGGTTTTTGTTTCCATCATTCACAAAGCCATGCTCCAGGCAGGGCTGCCAGAAGACGCAGTTCAATTCATCGACCAGCCCGACCGAGCTTTGGTTTTTGAGTTGTTAAAATTGCACCAATATGTGGATATGGTGATCCCACGCGGCGGCGCTCAGCTGCATCAGATTTGCCGAGAAAACAGCACCATCCCGGTGATCACCGGCGGAATTGGAATCTGTCACCTTTTTGTGGATGAGAGCGCCAATTTGCCTGCCTCAATTGATGTGATTCGCAACGCGAAAATCCAGCGTCCCTCCGTCTGCAACGCTTTGGATACTGTTCTCATCCATGAACGTATTGCCCAGAAATTCTTACCAGATCTGATCCACCAATTGTGCCAGGACGGCGTTATTTTCCATGTTGACTCAATCCTGATGGATCGTTGTGGTCTGGTTGAAACGAGTAATGTCCTGCGCGCCTCACAATCGGACTTTGACATCGAGTGGCTGTCATTGAACTTAAGTATAAAATCTGTGGGCTCGCTGGACGAAGCGGTTGCTCACATCCAGGCTCACAGCACAGCCCATTCGGATGGAATTTTGACCGAAAACGCCAGCCACGCCGACCGGTTTGTGAAAACGATCGATTCTTCGGTCGTGTATGTCAACGCCAGCACGCGCTTCACGGATGGCGCACAATTGGGATTGGGGTCTGAGGTAGCGGTATCAACCCAAAGGCTGCACGCGCGCGGCCCGATGGGACTGGAAGAACTGACGACCTATAAATGGGTGGCCAGCGGGGATTACCTGACTCGAAAATAGTAAATCGTTTTCTGAATAGGAATATAGTTTTTTATGATGCGAAACTTGCTGCTCTCAAAGATTCACCGGGCAACTGTTACCGGCAGTGATTTAAACTACATCGGTTCCATTACCATTGATCAAGATCTGATGAACGCGGCCGGAATGCTTGCCTGGGAAAAAGTGCAGGTGGTTGACCTGGACAACGGAGCCCGTTTGGAAACCTATGTCATTCCTGGTGAAGCGGGGAAGGGTGATATCCAATTAAACGGTGCCGCTGCCCGGCTGGTCAGCAAGGGCGATATTGTGATCATTATGGCCTATGGCTGGCTGACGGCAGACGAGGCGCAATCTCATTCACCGAAAGTCGTTTTGGTGAATGACCAGAATCAGATACAGGAAGTCCGAGCGCTTCCCAGCCATCCAGACCCGGACGCAATCGCTTAGCCGCAATATAAGAAAATTTGCAACACTATTTGAAGCATCGCCTGTTTTAATGTAGACTATATTCATGAATCTAGTCTGCATAACGGCGCTATGCCTAACCCTGCTCACCGGTCTTTTTCAACCAGAATCTAAAGGTCAAATTCCGTCGCCTTCCCGGAATGCTGCCATCACGGCTTCGCCTTTCGCGTTACCTGGCGACCGCATCTCCCCTGCTGAAGTCCAGTTTATTTCCAATTTAGCCCCATCTCTTGAGAAATCGCTGGATGTGTTCTGGGATTTTGGCGACGGAACCTTCTCAGAGGAGTTCAACCCATCTCACCGGTATATCAGCGGCGGAGAATATCACATCGCCTTTCAAACACGGCTGGAGAATGAGTTGGTGTTGGAGAGTAATTTTCCACTGGTCATTGATCAAGTTGCCAACCCCCGCATTATCATTGACCCATATCCTTCGCGTACCCAGGCCGAATCGCTCACTCTGAGCGGAAAAATCCGAGTACATGATCAGGTGGGTATTGCCTCATTTGTTTGGGATCAAGTCAGCACAGACCGGGCAGGCTTTGTTGAGAATCTCTCTTCAGACAACACCTGGGAGCTGAGTATTCCATTGAAGCCCGGCACCAATGAGATCTTGTTCACCGCTACGGACGAGCATGCCAACATCGGTACGAAAAGAATTCAAATTGAACGTGTAATCAAACAGCCCGAAATTCACGATGTCGTTTTCTCTTCTACCGAAATACCTGTCCATACAAAACTCGAATTAACCTTTGATGTATTGACCAGCGCGGACAATCTCTTCTATGAATATGATGAAGATCCGCCAGTTGGGGTCGTTCCCCGCAGCGGGATAACAGTAACTGCGCACATCCTAACACCTTCGGGAATAACCGTAAACCAACCAGCCCATTATTCCAAAACCGCGATCAATCTTGGCTCTCAAAATGAACCCAGGATGATTGAGGGCGATACTGGCGTCTGGTATGTTCGCTTCTCGCCGCCTGAAACGGGTGAGTATCAAATTACTTTGGCGGCGAAAGACCGGTCAGGTGAAGTAGAAGTCGACGCCGGAAAGTTCACAGCTGTTTCTTCCAACCTGCCCGGGAACATTGAAGTTTGTGAGAAAGATTATCGGTATTTCTGTTTTGCCAATGGCGAACTCTTCTTTCCCAGTGGACCGGTAACCTCTGAAGATTTGTCAGCGTATCCCGGCAGCGGCATCAATTTTGCGCGTGTTTGGATGGCGCCTATTGGAGCATATTCCACCACCTTCTCCCGCTGGATTTCCAACGCGAAACAGATGGGCAATGAAGGATTTGAAGCAGCATTGACTGCTGAAAGTCATTATCCGGCGCACGAATTATCCCAAAAGCTGGACGCAGAAGAAGGGAACCGAATATGGCTCGGTTGGATTGAGGGAGACCGGTTTCCTTATCAGCTGGATACAGGCGCCACGTATCTGGTCAAATTGCGCATTTCAGCTCGCAACATGCAGGGACCGCTAGACTCAAACCGCCCTTATGGATTGATGCTTATCAATCACCCGTGGATCGATGATGATTCGAAAATTCTATGGGAAGATTACCCATCTTTGGTGCCGGTCATCCAAACAGACCGTGATTGGCATACATTGTTGGCTTATTATCGCCCCGGGCAACTTCAATCACCCGCTCCCTATTTTTCTTTGGTTTTATCCAACATGGCCAGTGGAGAAGTCTTTATCGATGAATTTTCCATTCGGAAGGTTACTTCAGACGGTAACCCCAGCGGTGAGGTGATTTTTAACAGCAATGCCAACATCCACACGTATGTGGAATCCAAAGCGGCCGCCTACCTCGACCAATTAATTGCCAATGGCGAAGAGGCGGGCGTTTTCTTCAAATTCGTTGTGCATGACAAAAACGATTGGATTCAGAACCACCTCAAGGCCAACGGTCAGTTTTCAACGGAAGGCGATGGATATTTTCAACCAGAGAACACCAAGGCCAACTGGCTTCTGCGCCAATGGTGGCGATATGTCGCCTCTCGCTGGGGGTATTCAACATCTATTCATTCCTGGGAGTTGTTGAATGAAGGCCCCCCTGATAGCCAAGAACATTACAACCTTGCGCAGCAATTTGGCAAATTCATGCATTCCGTAGATGCTCATCCCCACCTGGTAACAACATCGTTCTGGTATGGCTGGGAGGAATCCTTCTGGAAGGACGCCGAATCCTATCCAGATATAGATTATGCTGATTACCATCTCTACGTTACTGAGAAATCAGATTTCTCAAACATCGTGGAGTGGAAAAACCGATTAGGCGCAACCATATACAGCTCTGCGGTCGAAATGCCAGTGATGTTGGGAGAATTGGGGTTCTTCTTGCCCGACCAGCCAGAATTTCGCCGACTGGTTCTGCAGGATACACAAGGCCTGTGGTTCAGAGATCTAATCTGGTCTCAACTCGCAGACACGGTCATATTCACACCTGCCTATTGGTGGAATGAGCACCTGAATCAGATTGATTATCTTCCCATCGCTCAGGCTTTCAACAATTTTGTGAAGGATATTCCGTTTCAACAGGGTGGCTTCTCCGCCGCGGAAGTTGAGATCGAGTCGTCCCAATGGACCGCCGTGGGTCAAATCAGTACTAATTTCAATTACGCTGCGATCTGGCTGCATCGGTTAAAGCCTCCCAGCTGGCTCAGCCGATTATCCAGACCTGTTAAGGTGTATATTCAGGTTGCGCCTTCTCAAAAATATCAAGTCAGGTGGTATGATACGCTTTCCAGTCGCCTGCTATATACTGAATACATGGAAAGCAATTCTTCGGGGATATTGGAATTGCATATTTGGGATCCGGACGCCGACGTAGCTGTGAAAATCAGAAAGCAGTAATTCCATGAAAATTAGCAAATCAAACAAGAAATGGTTGTTGCATCTCGTATGTTTGGTATCGTTTTTTTTACCAAACATTACTGTATTTGCACAAGAAATTACTGAAAAGCCAGAGAATGATCAAATATCAACAGATTGGCTTACCTGGAATGGTAATTTTCAACGAACCAGTTATGCCGCCGACACCCTCCAAATCCCTGCGGGCGGGCGGCTGTACACAAAGTGGAAGCGATTTCTTGGGGAGCGCATCGAAGTGGAAGTGGAACCACTGGTCGCGGGTGATCTTGTTTATGTTGCGGTGATGAATGGGAAGCTGTACGCCCTGGATCGCAAAACAGGTGTAACGCGCTGGGTTTTTGAAGCTCTTTCTCCTATAACCAACACGCCCTCTATCATACTGGAAAAAGATTTTTCAGCCGTCTATTTTGGAACAACCAGTGGTGATTTCTTCGCGGTTAACGCGCTGAATGGAAGCGTTATCTGGCAAATAAAATTGAACGGTGCTGTTCTTTCTTCACCATCCATTGCCGGCGGGCAGGTTCTGGTCGGCAGCCTCGACCACTCCTTCTACGCATTGGATATGTATACCGGTGAGATCGTGTGGCAGTTCTCGGCCGATGCCCCCATCTCATCCACATCTGCGGTGATGATGCACGACGATTCGGATGATTTTCTGGTTTTCTTATCCAGTGGTAATAATATCGCTTACGCTTTGGATGCGAACGGCAATCTGGTTTGGCAGCAAAGTATGGCTGGCACATTTACAAAAAGGAATACAATCGTTGTTTCACATGGAGTTGCCATTTTCACCACACGCAAAGCCGGGGGAGAATATTCTGAAGAACTTACAAACCCGCCAGAAGAGCTGCAGGGGCAGCCTGCCGATCCCGAAACAGTGCTGAACGCCTGGGCCAGGTATTACCAGGTGCATCCCCGTCGCAGAACCCTCTACTTCTTTGATGCCCTTACTGGAAAAGACCTGTGGCAGCCTGAGATTGACCTTACCCGCTATGCTCCGTTGTACATTCCTTATTGGGGGCTGATCTCACCGGTGGTTAACCCGCAGGGGTTCGCGTATTTTCCGGCATCGGGAAGCGGCGGCGATCACGCCCTTGACCATGATATGCGGTTATGGGAAATTGATCTTAAAACAGGTGCTTATGCTCAAGTTGCCTCTCAAGATCAATTTGCCCCACGTTTTGATGAGGTCGGTAGGCCTACATTAGCTGGCAATTCTTATTACCAAACAATCAGTGAAGATATATCATTATTTAACCTGAAAACAAAACAAAATAATACCAGTCTATTTGGAAACGGTTTTATGAATCATCGTTTGCCTGTCGAATTTGCGGAGGTTGAAACTAACCGCTTATTCGGCGGATTTGCCGAATATTTCACGCGCTTTGGTGGGTCTACACAAACCGGCTTCGCGGGCGCGGTCGACGCGATCAGTCCACTGGTCATCTCGGGTTCAGATGCTTTCGTTATCTCTTGGGGGCATATCTCGGCTTTGTCAACCCAACCCGGCGCAGTCAATATTGATTACGGCGTGGCAGATTTCGCGGAGCTTCCCGCTAATCCGATTTCCCCATCAGCGGCTCGCGATGAAGTAGAGCAGACGATTCAAGACTTTTTACAATCCGGTGCACAGCCTTCCCCTCAATCTCGCATGTGGGCTTGGATGAAAATGGATATGGGCACATTCTGGCATGCGGGAGAATGGGTCTCCACGCTATCTAGGGCTCTACCCTATCTCACGCCTGCCACCCAGAAACAATTAAATGAATTCTTGAAGGATTATCTTGTCTCCGATTTACTGAATCCAGCATATTATGAATACCGCCCGGCGTGTTTGGATTTTGATCAAAACACGGTTCTTGATCCATGCGAATCGTTAGGTGGTATCCAGGCCACATGGTATTGGAGCAATCCCAATCTGGTCAGCGAGCGAATTATTGCACTCGATGATTATGCCAATGCGACAGGTGACTGGGACCTGATAAAACAAAATTGGGCTTTTATCGTACAGCGACTTGAACAATTGGAAAGTTACTGGAATGAAGTTAATGGCATTTATATTTTTGAAACCTGGCACGCTGGACCCTTCTTGCCAGACCTACAAATAAGGATGCTGACCTCCGTCATGCGCATGTCAAATCAAGTAGGAGATGAAGATACCTACATACGGTTCAGCCAAAAACTGGATCAAATGAAACCCACCCGGATGGAATTGCTGGCATATTCTTCGCAATTGGACGAACGTGCAAATCCAATAGATCTTACTGCTGACTACTATCCGTATTTATCGGATTTGTCTTCATTTGCATTAACGCCTCAAGTCTATGAAGTTTCCCTTAATGACGCAAGTGAATTGGTTGGCATTTACCAATCTGCAGGACATGATGTTTACCCTATCTTCCTGGTTGGGTTACATCCCGTTTTCCCTGATTCAGATATATATCAAGATGCAAGATTCCAGAATGTTGTTAACCAAAATATTCATGCCATTGAGGCTTTTTTTCCATTCTGGTATCTTGGCGATTATGCCCACGCTTCGCCCATCAATGGGAATGAAGATGACAGTATAAACCCCACATTGGCCGCCGATATTTTTCAGGCAAAAGCTTACATTCTTCAGACACCGTATGATGAATTAGCGAGGATGGTACCTCTGCCTTATGCTGGTGGAAATGGAAAAATTGATCTGTACCGCCTTCAAAACTTGGTCGCATTATTAAAAGCAAACATCCCCGCCGAGAAAAACGGGGATGGCAAGGTTGACCTTGAAGATTTTTATATTGCTCGGGGGATGGATAGAACCCGTTATTGAGCCATCAAATCAATCATGTCGAGAGCTCGCTTGGAAAGGCGGAATTCTCCGATTTCCGCCCACCAGGTAACAAATGCTGATAATTTTTCATCAAACTTGTTGGTATTTTTGCCTGGTTCAACTGCAGCTTCAAGTTCGTCTTTCCAAACTAGTGAAAACGCATAGTTTTCTCGATACCCTGGATGGCTTGGAGTATTCTTGTAGGCTTTTTCCAAATAGTCAGCAGCTCGATCAAATTCTTTTTCCCGTAAAAAATGCAGCCCCAACCGGTAATCAATAGAAGGCGACTCGCTCTCTTGATTCATCGCGGCATAAGATGAGATGATGGCATCGTCTTTTTCTAATGGATTGTAAAAACCAGTGATATTGTTTGGAAAACCAGCTAACTCCAAATTTGCATACGCTTTATGAGCGTGGTAAGCAGGTATGCTTATTCCGCGGTTAAACAAGGAAAGATTAAAGAAAAAGATAACGACAAAAGCGATGATCGCAGTGATGGTGGTCCGTAATAAGTTCACACGAGATTGACCTAAATGATCTTTCAAAAGAAATGCCAGTGGGACAAACAGATAAGGGATGGATCCGCCCCCCCAAAATGGATCATCAAGTAGCAAAATAAAGACAAAGGTGGCAAAGACGCCAGCGTTTTCTGCTGAAAACCGAGAGAAGTTTATCTGCTTGTAGTTGCTAAGGAAAATGAGAATCGGCAAAGTCAAAAGAAAGATGATGATGCTTGTGCTGATAATTCCCAGTTCGATAGAGATGTTGGCTAAAAGATTATGGCTATGCGCAATAAAGAAATGGGATTCATTCAGAATGTACCGCGAAAACAATCCGGGATATGAACCAGCTCCGCCACCAAACAGCCAGAAATCCGGAATAAGCCAGCCCGAATTGGATATCAGTTCAAAGCGATAATCCAACCTGCTTAAAAATTGCGAGATTTTCCCGCCAGGGTCGGCAAGCCAGAGCATGGAAATGAGAGGCAATAGCGATGATACACCCACAATGTAAGCAGACGCCCGTTTATCTTCATGGAACAAAAAATGTCCAATGCCATATGCGCCAGCCCCGACAACTATCCCAATCCATAATGATCGGGTGCCAGTTAATAATACAGTGAAAAGTAGAAAGAAGATCGCCATCAAGAAAAGGAAGGTTAATCGCTTTTGTTTTCGCTCCAACCGGGTAACAAATTCGGTGTAAAAAGCTGGCATCACCGTCACGCAAATTCCACCTAGGGTATCATCAATCCGATATGCGCTTTTCGCGATGGGGAATAGCCGATTGATGGTCAATCCGATTCGATTGACAAAATTATAGTCGGTGGGGAAACGCTGCCAGTCATACGTCAATAAAATCACCACAGCGGCTACAACTGCCGATATCAACAACAAATCCCGCACAAAGACATGGTTGTCCTTTGGCTGTAGCAATAGCGCCAGTCCAATTAATCCAGCCAGGCCCAACCCCCATAACTTTGATACTCCAAAAGCATGGTTATAACTGTCAGCAGTACCCCGAATTCCAATGATCAAGACGGAAACAACGCCAATTAATAAGATCACCGCCTTAAAATCAATTTGCTGATAGGCTGTAAAGAGCACCACAATGATGCCCAAAACACTTAATAGAATTAAAGTAATGGGAGTTCCTATTCCCATGCCCCACACCACGCCAGCCGCAGCTAGAATAGCTAATCCAGAGAGAGAATAGACATTTTGCAGGTTAAATGTTGCGAGAAATTTATTCATCAGGCCGCCTCGATTCTGGGCTTCAAGTTCAATCAAATTTGCACTTTAATCTCTTTTACTCGATCAATTAGACTCATCCCTAAGAAAAAATGGAGGGCATTCGCTACAACACAGTATTAGGGGATAAATTCATCTTTGAATCCGCCGCGGATCGCGCTCCACATCGATTTTTTGCGTCCATCCATATCCTCAATCTCCAACTATCCCCCTAAAAAAGATCCGCGACAAAGCTGCGAATGGGTTGCAAATGAAGAAAACGAACTTCATACCCTAAGCTTACGAAGTTCGTTGAAAATTGACCAAATGTGACCGAAATGCCTTTGAACGCGAGCCAATCCATCCCAGACTGAGAATATTCTCAACCAGCCGCTTTCTTAGGTCAGGCAACCGATTGAATTACAGTCTTTTCACATTATTGCGCTATCACAAGCCGATCTTCTATCTCTAACACACTGCAAATTGCGATGGCTAGATTTGCATGCACCAGAACAGGTTGCGCGGGCAAACCTTTTTCGCCACACTGCTTACCGAATCGCTACTCATTACTGGGCATATTTTCGTTAGTTATCAAAAAAACCGCGTACTTTATCCAATATCGTGTTGATATCCTTTTCGTCTGGCTTCTTATTGCCATTCTTTGAAGTACCGGCGTCCTGTTCATACACATAGTAATACGCAGAATCGTAAGAATTGTGATTTTCAGTGAAGTTCAACACAACGCCCAAAGCCTGGCAACCTGTCCGGTTGATCTGGTCACGCATCGAGATTATTGCGTCTTTCTTTGTATGATCAGGGCGAATGATCAGCAAAACACCATCCACCTGGGCAGCCAAAACGGTCGCGTCTGCAACGATAAATGGGGCTCCATCAAGGATGACAATATCAACTTTTTCGTGCAGTTTTCTTAAGAATTCACCAAACGTTTTTGAGCCCAAAATTTCTGTTGGGTTAGGCGGAAGCGTGCCTGCTGGAATGGCCCACAAAGTATTTTCCTGAATGGGATACATTATTTCTTCCAGCGAGGTTTCTTTTCTCAGAAAATCAGAGAGGCCTTTTTTACCTTCCAGTCCTAACATTTCCTGCAATACTGGCTTTCGAAGATCTGCCCCAACAATCGCGACCTTCTTCTCAGATTGAGAGATCGCCACAGCCAGGTTAATCGCAATAGTGGATTTTCCTTCAGAAGTGCCCGGGCTAGAAATCATGAGTGAGCGAACGGGCTGGTCAATAGACGAGAGCTCGATATTGGTGCGAAGTGAGCGAAAACTTTCAGCCACAGGCGAAAAAGGATACTCTTTTACATGGTCCCATTTGCTTTCTGTTTTAATTTCCGGGATTTTTGCCAGAATCGGCATTTGCAACAAATGTTCAACTTCACTGACAGTGCTAACCTTGTTAGAAGAGAACTCAATGAAATACGCCGCACCAGACGCAAACGCGAATCCACTAAATGCTGCCACCAAAACAATTAAGACTCGGTTTGGACCAATCGGATAGGTTGGCAATTCAGCCGGCGCCAAAACCGTAATAATATTCGATGCTCCTTGAGGTGCGCTGGCTAGCAAGGTTGCGTAATTATCACGCAAAGTGGCCATTTTATTTTCCAATGCTGCAATCGAATTCTGTGTGTCTTGAATCTGAATTGCGCTGGTCTGCTCACCCAATTCTGCTTGCAGGCGAGAAATTTCATCCTGAGTAATTTGAATCTGCTCTTGATAAGAGTCTAATTGAGAATTGATGAAAAGCACCCGTTCTGGATTCATCGATTCCGAGCCTCCAGGGCTGTTTTTCATCAGCTGTGATGCCAATTCATTGGCAACCGCCTGAGCGCGCTCCGGGATATTATCCACAACGGTGATTTCAATTAATTGGCTGTTTGGTACGGCCACAGCCTCATATTTAGGAAGCCAGTCAATGCCCAGCGCATCTTTGGTCGCATTTTTAATAGTTTCCCGAGTAACCAGATCGGCGTAAATAGCGGCCATTTGCCGGTCAGTAATAATCTGATTTGCATTTGGATTCGGATCCTGCAATGTTCGACCAATGATTAATGTCGTCTTGGCCTCATAGATGTTCGGTTGGGGCAATGTTGCCAGCAAACTGGAAACCGCCGCAACCAATGCGGCAGCGACAAGCAATTTCCACCATTTTTTAAGGGGAGCAATGTAATAGCTTAATTCCATTGTTAACCACCTTCTTTCTTCAAATACTGCCTTATTAACATATTATGACGTGAAATGATAAAAAACATTAACAATTTCCCGATATTTTTGCGCCAACTCATCGCAAATCAGGTCCCAATCATGCCTTTTTTCAACAAATCGCCTACCTGCCGCTCCCATGGCAAGTCTTTTGGATTCGTTATTGAGCAGGCAAACAACATCGTTTGCAAAATCCTCAGGTGTTTCCGCAACAAAATAATCTACTCCGTTTTCTCCGTGAATGGATACCCCTGCCGCTGGTGTCGTGACCACAGGTGTTGAACATGCCATCGCCTCCAATACCTTATTTTGAATACCAGTACCATAAACAACTGGAGCAACCGCCACACTGGCCTTCTGTAAATACGGGCGCATATCCGGAACCTGGCCTGTTACTGTAATTCTCGGATCATTAGCATACGCCTGAATGGTTGAATTGGGATCTTTCCCCACGATCCATAATTTTGCGTCTGGGAAGCCCTCTAGGATCAGTGGAAAGATTTCATTTACGAAATGATAAACCATTCGAGCATTGGCGTGATAACTCATTTTTCCGCTGATTAGAATCGTCCCAGGAATTCTCCCTTCAGCTTCACCAGGCGTAAAGTAATTCAGATCGACCCCATTCGGCACCACAGTAATTTTATGCTCAAAATCAGATTCGATTTTCACAAATGCATCTTTATCCCGGTCAGAGGTTACTAATACTCTGTCTACGAATTTTGTAAGCTTTCGTTCATACGTGCGAGTTCGTTCTAACTCGAACCTCGATATTAACCGCGTTTGCAAGGAGGGTGCCATTCCAGCCGATTGCCGGAATAACGATGAGATGCTGTCAACGCTATCCCACACAAGAGGCGTCCATGGAATCCGCTGCCGGCTCATTTGAGAGAATAAAAACTCACCATACCGCCCCCCGCGAATGTGTTCAAAGTGAATCAGATCAATTTTTTTATCGCCTGCACAATCGCTGATGCGCTGTTCAATTTTCCCCGCCAGCTTTGTTGACCATGAGAACAATGACTGTAAAGGCCTGGTCCCAGCCACACCCGCCATACAGTGTATATATGAATTATAACTCGGAAACTCAATGGTTATGAGTTCTTCGAGGTAAGGTTTTAATTCTTCGACCAGGCGTTGATCCTCCGAAGTAGTAATAATGGATGCCAGGATAATTTTTATACCTTTGTTGGATAGCGTTCGAATAAACTGGTAAGGTCGCACACGAATCAGGCTGGGAATATAAGGAACAATAAAGAGGACTCGCAAGCTCATGAACCCACCTGTGTACTAACCAAATCGCAATATACCCGTTCTAATTCTCTTAATACAACAGACCAATCATATTTTTTTAACAGAAGATCCTTCGCGTTCCCAACAACTTTGTGACGCAACGGCTCATTGCCAAGAACATCTATTATTCGTTGGGCAAATTTTTCTTCCTCATCCTCAATGAAGATATTATCACCATCTGACACTTCAATGCCCTCGGCCCCAATGGTGGTTGTGATCACAGGCACATTACGAGCGAAACATTCCAATATTCGAACCCGCATACCGCCCCCTACTTTAACCGGAACCACAGCCAATGCAGCTTGATTAAAATAAGAATCCAGATCATCAACATAGCCGGTAACTTTCAAATGATCTGAATATTCCTTTTCATACTCAAAAAAATCTGAAGGCGGATTTTTACCAATGACCCACAAAAACGCATCGGTTTTTTTTTGTAGCACAAAAGGATAAACCTCACGTATAAACCAGCGGATGCCATCTGCGTTGGGCGGATAATTCAAAGACCCCAATGTCACGATCTGGTTAGGAGTGGAAGGCGATCCATTGGTAGCGCGCTCATAACTACGCGAATTAATTCCAATGGGTATCGGTGTAATTTTCGGTGAGATGGCTTGTGGATTATCACTTAGTTCCAAGAACGACCTTTTGTCGATCTCAGAAACGGTGAAAGTATGATCAAAATCTGTAATGATTTTCCGCTCAAACTGTTGAAGGCGACGCATTTCATCCTGATAAAACCACTTCATCGGAGCTTTACTCTCATCTGCGGCGCGTTCCAGAATTTTCCAGGTGGCATTGTGCGCGTCAAAAACCCGCTTCGGAGAATCCACGTTACTACCGCCATCACTATCGCCAACTGGCATGGTAAAAAACTGGGCCATTGTTAGCTGATCGGCGTGAAGAATGTCAAAATGGTTTTCTCCTATCAATTTTTTGACCAGATCACGCATACTCCCCAGGTGATCGCGCTCAACCAAAAAAGGCTTCCCTGTGAAACGGCTTTTTATTAAGAAATATAAATCATTAATGCGTGATCGCCTAATGGGCACAAACCAGGCATGATCCAATAATTCCTTCACTTTGGGTATATATTTCTCTTCTTCTGCCCGCACAAATGAAACAAACCACACCTCGTGCCCCGCTTCTTTAAGGTGCTGCAATACATTCCAACTCTTGATCTTTGGTCCGGCATCTAAAGGCCAGGGGACGATTTGCGAAAGGAATAGGATACGCATTACATCCTCACCACAGAACACATCAAGGCCCAATAATTGGAGCGAACAACCTTCGCGCCTGGCGTGCTTGAAAATAGACTTGCGAATACTCTACCCGCAGAAGCGCCAAAGATCACCAGTTTATAAATGGTTGCTCCGATCTCTTGATGATACTTGCGGATAAAGCGAACTTTGCTGGCGTAAAGCTCCAAAAACATAGAGAGGGCAGCCTGTCTTGTGCTCTGCCCACCAAAATGGATGACCTCTGCATTCGGCAGCCAGAAATTTTGAAACCCAATCTTTTTTATCCGGTAACACAAATCTACTTCTTCTGTGTACATGAAAAAGCGCTCATCAAAAACACCAGCTTGATCCAACACATCTCGAGGGATCATTATTGCCGCGCCTTGCAACACATCGACTGAAACCGGTTGTTGAGAATCCCAGGTTTTTTTGGGGTATTGCGAAATAACCCGAAACTGATCAAGATGAAATAAACGCCAAAACTCTCGAAAAACCGTGGGGAAAGGATAGCTTGACACTTGAAGCGACCTGTCCGGATTCAATAATTTCGCGCCTGCACACCCTGTCCCCGGGTTGCTTTCTAGAAACGCGAGCATACTTTCAATCGCGTCGCCGACAACAATGGTATCAGGGTTCAACAGGAAAAGATAACGTCCTTTCGCTATACGAATTCCGAGGTTATTCGCGGGACCAAACCCGATATTTTTATCGCTTTTA
The DNA here is from genome assembly GCF_001306115.1 of Ornatilinea apprima. Classification (GTDB taxonomy): domain Bacteria; phylum Chloroflexota; class Anaerolineae; order Anaerolineales; family Anaerolineaceae; genus Ornatilinea; species Ornatilinea apprima. Next base: position 99,612 of record NZ_LGCL01000002.1, read on the forward strand.
ATCAGCGTACAATGTGAGGCATTTTGCTCTAACCAGGCAACGCTTCCGTCGCTGGAACAATTGTCTACTACAATCACCTCACAGGCATGCGTCTGGGCGAAGGGCTGAATAGATGCAAGGCACTGCTCAAGGTATTGCTTCACATTCCAGGAAACTATAATAATGGATAGCAAAATGGAATCTTGCATTATGGATTTTTTGATTTCCTGCTCATCACAATCCAAATCAGAATAGCAGCTGGAATAATGCCAACCAGCAGAATCAAGTATTCATCAATCTCAGAAAATGGGTTCCCCCGCATTGGCTCACTGGAAATCGGAAGAATGGTGGGGGTTTCCTGAGGCTGTTCAGCTGTGGGGGTGTTTATCATCACGGCCTCTGTTTGAGGAGATGTTGTCTCCGAAATATTAGCTTCAATATACTCTGCTGAAGATCTGCCATGCGCAAACCACAATTGGTGGTATCCCATTTGTGAATGAATACTTTCGCGCATATGCCAGACAACATACAATTGATTACCGTGACTAATAGAAATTTTTGGGTACAGCGGGTACCAGCTGCTTTGGAAGATCACCTTTGGAAGTGACCAATTCTCTCCATCCCATTCAAAGTGGAAAAGCCCCGGGGGGTTGGAAAAATCGGCGGATTCAATCCTGTTAGAGGCCAGGTATCCGGTGGCGACCAGATGAATATGACCGCTGGCATCGACGGCCATATCATATATATCAAAAGAGTTTTCCAACTGACTGCTGGCAATATTAGGCAGTGTTTGCGGAAGCGTCCAAGTATTTCCCCAATCCGTTGACCATGAATAATAAATAGCCGGGTAATTGGGTGATATGGTTCTCCACACCAGCATGATGCCGCCCTTCCCGTTGCCGGCGGGCGTCAGCTGAATGTTAGTATTATTGGGATACTCAATCAACAAAGGCACACTCCAGGTTCGCCCCTGGTCCCTGGAAAACATAAAGATACCATGATCAGCAGAGCCCAAGCCGGTCAAGCGATCCCATCCCTCATCCCAGGTTACATATAGGTTCCCTGCGCCATCCACTTCAATTTGCGCTCTAGCAGACCCTAGCTTGGTATTGAGTAATACAACTGGTTCAGACCATGTCAGGCCGTTATCCGGTGAGCTGCGGTAAAAAATATCTGCGCATCCAGCGCATTCTTTTTCGTAGAATTGACCGTCATCATAAACAATGTGTAAATTACTTCCCCAAGAGACAATATCACTCATATAAGTGTGTTCACGCCCATTCACAACCATCGGCTTTCCCCAACGAGCAGCAGAATAAGCCGAGCTGGCTGGCACAGACTTGTAGTACAGGCTGAAAGGCGGGTCTGAATCAAATAAGACATGAATGATATCATCTTCGGTAATCGTCATTGCGCTGCGAATAATATCAGCTTGGGGAGGCACAATATCGGTAAACTGAGACCATTGTGAGCCATTCCAAACCGAATACATCAAAGCTTCACTGGCGGTAATTCCCGCCCCAAAATCACCAGTCTCGCTCCAAATCACATGAACGTTTTGCTGACGATCGACCGCCACATCAGGGAACCACGAATTTGAATAAGCGGGCGAGGGAATCCGTATCGGAGAGTCCCAGTCTGTGCCACCTTCAGCAAAGACACAGGGAACTGGCGCCGCAAAACCAGCTATTAAGAAAATGATCAAAAGGCTAAGTATTCGTTTAAGCATTTGTTATCATCTCATTATGGTTGCGTGATCGTGATGCGATTATAATGCAGAGCAAACTTTACCGGCTGGAAAAATTCAACAACCTGCATATCACTCTTTTCTGAAATTTTATAAGATTCAGCAGGAATCTCAAAGGTAAACAATGATTTCGGATTCAGATCCGCCACAAACAATTGGATCGAATCCTCACTCTGGCTCAATCCCGACAGCCAATCGAGAGATCTCAATGGCTCTTCCTTTTTCAGTAAAAGCAATCCCGAAGAGGCTTCCCACTTCTGTTCGGGTTCCACACCTATAAGCGGAATGCCAGGCAAATAAAACTGGAGGTGCCGCCAGTTTGTAGAAATGACGGCGATATGGCTATCCTCAGAATGCTCCTGTAATGCGGATATCCTCTGAAGGAAGAAATGATCATTTTGAACAATCGTATCACGCGTTAGGAATCGCTGCTGCCCTTTTCCAAGTGGATATTCCGGCAAAAGGAGGAATACTGAGGCATTCAACGCGCATATCAGTCCGAGAGAAATCATCCAGGCATTCCGCTTATCTGAAAAAATCGACACCCACCCAAAGCCTGATAGAACTATAAGGGCCGGTAAAAAGACAAACACCAACCCTTGTTGGCCCATGTGAACCAATAAATAATAAAGTCCGACTGGAACCATCCAAATCAACAGAAACAAAACCTGGCTCCAATACTGTTTTGCGATACCCCTTACGCGGATAAGAAGTCCAATTAATCCTAATCCGCAGAAACTTAAACCGTAGGCAGTATATAACGCGAGCTTGGAGCTATTCCTCACAAGCCCCTGTAATCCCGCACCTGAGAAAATTGAAGTGGAAGATTGAAAACGGTCAGAGAACTGGCCCAAAATGCTCATGTAGGATCGAAGTCCCCCACTTAGGGTAATGAGAGGAATAAACCATGCCAGGCACACTAAAATCCCGATGGCTGCCCAGCGAAAGATTTGCGCACGTTGATATCGAAGAACAGTGTACAACACCAATGGAAGCAAAAAAACCAGGGTTTGCGGGCGAAAGCCACCCGCGGCAGCGTTCAAGCCGGCTGCCCAATAGCCAGCTGTAGGATTCTTCTGAGCAGCATACAGCAGCAGCGCGCAAGTAATAACCAGAAACGCGTCCAGACTGTGAGGAAGGGCAATTTCACCATAAAACCAGAATAGCGGAGATGTGATTAGGAACAGGGAGGAAGCGATACCAGTTGCCCGATTGAATATTGCACTTGCAAGAAGATAGAGAAAAGCAGCGGCTAATCCACTCGAAAGAATGGAAATAGCCACCATGCTCGAGTTCGGGTTGTCAAATAGCAAATTTACCAGCCGGCTCAATAACACATATAGCAAATAGCCCGGTGGGTGCGGCTGCTCTTTCTGCAGGTTGAATTCAGAAATGGCAAACGCGAAGTTGACCGAATCCCAATGATACAAAATTTGTGAAATAAAAGGAAGGCGAGACAATACAGTTACCACACCCAATCCAAGAGCGATCAGTCCTTCAGTAACAGCGTTTGACCGGCCTACTGGAAGATCAGTCATTCTCCCTCCATTGGAAGATCTGTACGTTTCCTTGCCGATAAACTTCTTGCAACTCTGGAATAGCCGATACATTAAAATTGCCCATAGATTTCTCAACCGGTCCCAGAAATACATAATCCACGGAAAATGAATTTAAATACTCCTTTTGAGAAGGTGTTAGGGGATTACCCTGGAAAAAAAGTCTCACAAACTCCTCTTTTTCAAAGTAATCCACCGTCTGGGCCCAATGAGCCAAAAAAGCCTTATTTCCGCTCCAGGCAGGGATATATTGGCCAATAGTTAATGAGCTGATCACAACATCATCTCCACTCGAATTTTGTTCCAACCACTTTAATGCATCTACCTCTGCTTTTTCTAAATAATAAGGGTAGGAAAAACGCTGTAAATCAATGAAACGCCATGCTAATAAATAGAGATTCGTTGGAACAACAAGGAGTATGAGGATCACACCCATCAATATTTGATGGCGGGGAAAAGGCTTTTTATTTACTACGCGCAGTCTGTTAGTCAGCCAAAGCGTCATGGTTTCAACCCAAAACTCAACAGCCAAAATGCCGACGGGAATTTGCCAGCCGTTCAACATATGAATCTGGTAATCAACTGGGAGATAAATTAATACAAAGCTGATCAAAAACCATCCCAAGACAAATAGCTGCAGATCCGACTTTCCTTTCAAATCATACATTCGCCCCACCAACACCTGGAGAAGCGCTAAGATGAGCGGAATTCCCATTAGAATCAGAAGATGAGGCGGCGAAGGGGTAAACACACCCGCGTTTGCAAATTGGGCTAATATCCGGTTCCACAGTGGATCCAAAGCCGTCAGCAAAAAAGAGTATAAACCCGGTGGAAAGGATAAGAAACCTACAACAAGGATTATCTTGAACAAGAAAAAGGGAAATTTATTATCCCGCAGCCATAACAGCAAGAAGAAAGCACCCATCACCGCGTAAATGATCCAGAGATCATACGCGTGTTGCCAACCCCAGAATTGTCCCAACAAGCCGCCCCAAACAGCAAACCTAAGTTTCTTTTGCTTCCAAGCCTGCATAAAAAACCAGAAGACAGAAACGTATAGCGCTGCCGCAAGAAAATGCGGATACCCCAACAATCCTAAAAATGTGTTCCCTTCAGCAATAAAGACATCAAAAGGAAAACGAATATCCGCCAGGCCGTTCAGGTACTTATCAATGACCCAAATCCATCCCAGACCAGAACCAAATGAAATAACCAGAAAACTTAATTTTCGCTTATATGGATCAGTGAAGTACGCACTGGCACAATAATAGCTCACTGCCATAAAACCAAGTCCGCCAAAAATGCGTAGAATTTGAATTGCTCCCGAATAACCAAATTGAAATAGAGAGTTCAGCTGGCCGAGGCTCCACCACAAAAGGTTGAAAAATACGGGCGCGTTCACCTCTGGTGTTAATTTATTTTCAACCAACAGTTGCTCCTGAAAATCCCGCATCCAAGAAAAATATTGGGCATGATCAGGAACATCCAACATAATCCCCATAAAGACTTTTGACTCAGGTGCAAATTTTTCGGCAAAAAGATAAGGCAAAGCCGTTATGGCAAGGGCGAGCAAAGCCGTTAACGCAACAAAAAACTGCTCTTTCCGTTCAATTTTTATGTTGTTCATTTCGCTCTAAACCCAGCTTTTAGGTTTGATGATAGGGATGAGTCGCGATCGACAATCCACTTAATTGCAAAAATCGTTCCCAAGAAAATCCAGCTATATTGAATGTAATCAAAAGCCGCAATCCCTTGTGTGTAAGGGAACGGCACCATCCAGTCACCCAATCCCATTGCGATAATGCACCCAATCGTTCCAGCAAAAACTGCATTTGTTAACGCCTCCAGAAAATCCCCCTTTCCCTTTAACCTTCTACATAATTTGAATCCTTCAAACGCAACCACTGCAAAAAAGCTCACAAAAGAGATCAATCCAAAAATTCCTGTCTGCGCCAGAATGTCCAAATAATTATTATGGGTTGCCATTGCCTGGTCAGGAAAATAGGTCATATAGTAGGCAGCATATCCACCAGGGCCTGTACCAAACAAAAAATGTTCTTTTGTCAGGGTTAAGCTAGCTGCCCACGCGTCTAACCTCGTATAGCCGCTTTCCGTCTGCTCCTGAGCAAGCGCTTCTTTTATAAAGTCAATTTTTATTAGCCCCACAATTAAAATCGCCAATACCAGCAGAAGGAATAATTTTTTCGAACGCATCCAGATTAACACACCTAAAGCTGTTAAGGCCGGCAGCCAACCGGTAACCCAAGATATGTTGATTAAGAATCGGTACCGAATCCAGACTCCAGCAAGCGCTAATAAGCCCAGCTTAAAATATGGTTTGAGGCCGCGATCAAAAAATGCCCAGGCGACACAGATCACAACCACCCACATTGTGAATAGCCCCTGGTTACTTACCATCAACCCCGTTCGATTAAAAAATACCCAGATCAGGCGGTGCGTGAATCGAATTTCATATAAATATCCATAGCACCCCATTATGATCATAATGATCGCCATGGCTTTCAAAATCCACGTTTCTCGGATTAAGTTCGATGAGATTAAAAACGTCACCGGAAGCATGATCATGACCGTTGTAGCCGCTAATTGCACTTTGAAAAAGCTCGACCATGTGATTACAGTCGGGTCGCGGAAAAGCGTACCCCATACCAAAGATATGGCCACAATGGTCATATACGCAAAAAGTGGGATGTTATATGGTTTCTTTTCAACTTGAATGCGTTTTTCTAAAACGATCGACCTTAAAATCCACAAACCGCTGATCATAACTACTAGCAACAGGCTGTCGACTACCACGCTGGCTGTTCCTGTGCTGACATACAATGGGATCACCCCCCCGCTAATGAGAAGAATGATCGGGCTAAATTGCAGATTTTGTGTGTAAAAATTGAAACCAATTAGTAAAGCCGGAATGATGCTGATGGCAACCGCCACAATTGGCTTAATCGCCGAAGCGCTTAAACCCAGGATTAGAGCAATCGCAATCGTAATGAAAATAACAACGAAGTCCATATGAGTTCGATAAAATTCTTGAATCCTTTGCGCTAGTCGTTTCGGATTCCTTTGAATTTCTGTTTGATTAATGGTCATCGTATTACCTGTTTATTTTTGAAACCAGTCGACTGAATGGACGCAATGTTTGATTCCAACTATACTGACTCTCGACAGACATTTTTCCACTTTTGCTCAGCGCTGCCCTCCATGCCGGATCAATAAAGAGGCGGGCGATCTGGTCGGCAATTTTGGTGGGCTCATTAGCAATCACTACGCCGCTCTCCGCCAAAGATGCCAACCCTTCGGCCCCCTTTTCTGTAGACACAACTGGCGTACCCAATGAAAGAGATTCGAGGATTTTTAGACGAGTGCCACCGCCTGAAAACAACGGAGCAACACTCACGACACTGGAGGCAACTCTTGGTCGCACGTCGCTCAGGTAACCGGTTAGCACAACGCTAGGGCACAAGTTGAGTTGATTCAGGTCGCATCCCTGGTACTTGCCCGTGATATATAGCTTCGCGCTTGGGAATTTATCCAGAATTATGGGAAGAACCCGGTGCGTAAAAAATGCCATCGCCTCTAAATTAGCTGAGTAGGTGAGCGAACCGGCGAACACCATCGAAAGTGGTTCAATCTCAAATTTCCCAACGAATGGCTGGTTCCCATCTGTATCAACGCCGTTTTGGATGACCTCAATGGGACAGGAAGGTTTCACCCATCTCAGCACCAGATCGCGTTCCTGTTCAGATACAACCGACATTCCTACCAAATCTTTGCTTTCTTTGCGAAGATAAGAAGCCAATTTGGAAAAAGTGAGCTTGCCACGCGCCGATTTCAAACCACGCTGTTTTTCAAACCGGTCAACGTAGACCCCAATCTCAATCTCTTCAAGGAAACAAGGAATATTCCCAATTGCCTTTCTATAGGGCAGCATATCAATCTGGCTCAATATCGCCATGTCATATCGCTCGCGACTGCTCAATTCCTCTACTTTTTTAAATAATTGGGGAGAGTGTGTGCCAACCAGCGATCTCGGTTTAGGGGAGAGATAGCCGAGTAATGATTCAAATCGAGCTGGTTGAAATGAATCATAAAGAAACGCAAAAGAATCTCTGCAGTATTGAACTGTTTCTACATTGGTGCCCTGGTCCGCTTGATGAAATGAAACCAAATCAATGACATGCCCCAATATGTTGAGGTGTCTCAATAATTGGAAGATACGCATCCGCGATCCGTTATCGGGCGGGAAAGGCCACCAACGGGATAAAAAAAGAATATTCAAGACGCTCGCACAATCCTTTTTCCCCAACGGTTTCCGAGATTATCCATAAGAGCTTGAATGTGGGCTTTTCGCAGCCGCCGTTGGTTTTTCCATTTCAATCGGATGCTCCAACTAACTAAAGTGCGTAAATCCTCTGCCAGTGCCCGTAAATAAACCAACCAGCCCATTTTCGACAACCGGATGAACAACAAACGGTTGCGCGTCATATAATAGTGCACGTTCTCAGAGGCGGCCCGTGCCTCTGGAGTGATTTTATGCCAGATCAACGCTTGCGGAACCACCACGCAGCCCCAACCATTTTTTCTGGCGCGCACACAAAACTCTGTTTCCTCATAATATGCAAAAAACCGATCATCCAAAAATCCGATTTCGTCAATTACTTGCCTTTTTACAAGCAATGCACAGCCCGTAACAAAATCAACGCTGAAAGGCGATCGGGTGTCAAACAGCTCTTTCTTCTGTCCAATCCCCACCATACTAGTCTCGCCGCGGCTCAAATCTATAGATCCTCCTGCAGACCAGATTGTATCGGGTAATCCTGCATAACAAATCAACGGACCTGCAATCCCAATGTCCGGTGTGCTCTCTAATGCGGTTACTAACCGGCTCAAGAAATGCGCATCCACCAACGTATCATTGTTTAACAGCAAAAAGTAATCAGGCTGGTATTTTCGCGCGTAATCGACGCCAATATTATTCCCCCCAACAAAGCCTTCGTTTGTTTTCAACAAGATTGTGTTAATCCCATTAAGCCTTTTTAGCCGCTCAACAGAACCATCTGTAGAGCCATTGTCAACAACCAGCACAGAAAAATTTGGATATGTCAAATCCTCCAAAGATTTCAAACAGGCTTCTGTATCTGTCCAACGATTCCAATTAATGATAATGATCCAAACAGAGGGATATGATTTGTTGAATTCGTTTTTTCTTGCCATTTATTAAGAAAACCCATTCAAGCTCATCCATTTCATCATCCATCTAGCGAATCAAATTACCAGAAATGAACCTGGTTTTGGAGACTGGGTAATCAACTCGCTCAACGGATATAACAAGGAGCAGCCAGAAGTTATGATATCAAAAAAACTGTCTTTTCTGCCTCACACTTAGGAGATATGCAAGGAAATGGCACGCTCCAACAAATTTTTTGTTAGGGCTTTTTAGGACGGAATTGTAAATACAAGAACAGCCCGACCACAATCATCCCCCCCACCACGCCAATGATGATTCCCGGAAGTGTGTTTGCCTCAGCAGGCGTGTTCGTTGAGTATTCAGATAGATCTACTGCTGTCGGAGTCGCGGTAAAGATTGTTGGCTGTGCTGCCACCGTAGGCACAATGGTGACTTCAATGGTCTCCGCTTCTGGCAGTTCTTTTAAGTTCTCAACATCGCGAAATGTGGAATAAAATGAATACTCATTTTCAGTGGAACGGAAATTCGTTGGAGAAGAAAACAATAAAACAATTTGCTTTTGAGATTTTGGATTTATTGCAACTGCCAAATCAGTGATTTTTTCATTACCCTGTAGCCTGATGCTGTTTGAACTACCTACAAGCCACTTTCCATCCACCCAATCCCAAGAATTGATGCCCCAATTGCCCACATTCAGATCTTCATTTACTTGAATCAGGCTTACATTCCCTGCCTTGCTGACAGCCAGACGAGTTGATTCATCAATAGGTAGGTTCATTAGAGAAATTGCTGGCGATACTACCCACCTTACCCCCTGATTCCCCGAATAATTATGGATAAGCTGCGTGGTGGACCCAACTACTTTTCGCCAATAGCGGTGAATATTCCCGAACCCATCGGATAAAATGGTGTGATCAAAGATCTGCCCTTCATCCACTTTTTGTGGCACGGCCCAAGTTGTGCCGCTATCATTGGATGATGAATAATAAAGTTCGGTGTAATTCTCATTATCAATAAATGGGTACACCTTCCACAAAGCAAAAACATTCAATCCATCGCTGGACGCAACTTTTGGATTGCCCACCCTCAGCCACTGGTTTTCTTCACCTTCTGCTATCGTCTTTTCAGACTGCCAGGTTTCTCCGCCGTCGTCTGAACGAACCAGGTAGATTCCTCTGCCGGTATTAAGGGGAGAAGAATAAACAATGAAGTACACATTTTGATCAGTGATGATGATCTGAGGGTTATTGACTGTGCTGGCTGAATGAGAAATTTTTATCGGAGTGCTCCACGCTGAAGAGCTTAAAGCTCGGTCAGCAGAAGCGTGGCTAAAGAAAAGGTTCTCTCCCCTTGTATCACTCCAAACCAGTCCTAATTGGTTGTTTTTTGCTACATCAACCGAAGCAGCGCCAGCATCCCCTTCGGGTGAGCTGATCACGCCGGTATGAACAGACCATTCGCCCTCCTCCCAACGGGAATAGAAGATTTCACGATCAATTAGCGTCTCTGCACTAGAAGAATCAGCCACGCTGATAAAATGGAATCTGCCCTTATCGTCTTCCGCGATGCTCGTGTCGAGCAACGGCGCCTTTGGAGCTGTAATCCGGTTAAACGTTGTCCAGTTAGTGCCTACACCTTTCCAATCGTCAATCTCCCCCAAATTACGTGTCAACCACCAGATATCGCCGGGAAATTGGTTGTCCGAACTGCTAGCCACAACCGCAATCTGATTCCCTCCCAACATGAGCAACCGGTTCGACGAAAAAGTGACCAAATTATAATTACTTGGATCGATGTAATTATCAAGGATGGCTTGCTGCCCGGGCTCACTCCAATCTTCACCATTCCAAATGGAAAAATATTTTAAGCCCATCAGTTGCGAAGACATGAGAAATAAACCATTCTCGCCCGCTATGACATCGTAATCCGAAACACACCCATTCAGCGAATGAATAATGGGTTGTTTTTCTTGCCAAGTCAATCCGCCGTCTTGACTATATTGGTAATACTGTGTGCAACTCTGCCCTAATTGATCTGATTTCCATACCAGCATAATATTTTTATCTTTTGCGCTGCTGCGTACTTGGATAAACCTTTCCGTTTCACGCTGAGAGCTCGGGCCATCGACTTGATAATAATCGCTCCAGGTGCGGCCCCCATCATCAGAAAAGGCGCCCAGCACAGAATTGCTGGGTTGATTATCCCAAAACAGGTAGACGCGCTGTCCTGTCTCGGTGTTCACCGATTCCACTTGAACATTTGCCTCTGCAGATGTCAACCGTCGGAAATAGTTGGACTCAAAAATTTGAATGGGGGTTTGCCATATCCCATTCATTTGCTTTCGATATACAATACCCGACCTTTCAAAAGAGCTTGAAGAGCTCTTCACATACGCCAGGTGAATATTCCCTTGATCATCACTGATCACATTAAATTTTGTCACTGACTCTGAAAGCGCCTGGCGAGGCAGCCAGCTTGCCGATTGATTAAAAGAACTCTCGATAACGTAGGAATGATAAAGCACTCCTCGACTATCCAGCCAGAAGGCATGGATCAAGCCTTTCCCATTGGCAACAAACACGGGCAGATTATTCGTTGTTCTGTTCGATTGATCAGATGAAAGCGGCAAAAATGGAAAAAATACGCTTTCCGGGATTGTCCACATTCCTTCTTTGTATTGAATATACATAAACCCCGAATAAATGTCTTCCCAAATGACATGAATGTTCCCTTTTGAATCCATTACCGCCGAAGGATTGATTGCACCACCAGACACGGAAATATTAATCGGCTCGCTCCAATCACCAGAACCACTCTGTGCATGAGCGAAACCAACAGGGAAGGACATCGAAAACACAAGTACTAGGCCTAATATTCCCCAAAAAGGTTTCAAGAATCTTAACTTCTTTGCATGCATAATCGATTCCTTCCCTGAAGAAAAACCATTTCGGTCAATTCCTTTTCTACCACTCTATTCTATATGCTTTCTGTCTTGGATGATGCCCAAAAGAGATGTTGAATTCCCACATTCAACGCCGACTTAAAGGTGGCCCAATCTGAAAACAACATTCTGAAATATGTCAGCATCGGGCCGGGGCGAAAAGCCCATTCTCGAAATGCGCGCTTTTGCCAATAAAGCAGGCGCTCGGCCGGCAAGCCTGGGTAATCCAACACAGTCCCTTTGTCCATATCAACCGATTCCCAGCGGGTTCCCTTGCGGAACCATCCTTGTTGAACCACTTCAAAGAAAAATGGCGTGCCAGGGTATGGCGCGGCGACATGGAATAAAGCAATATCCAGTGGCAGATTCTTGGCAAACTGAATTGTTTCCTGAATGGACTCTTCTGTTTCGCCAGGAAGCCCAATGATGAAGTAACCCCAGTTCATAATTCCAGCATTCTTTGACCAGGTTAATGCCCTTTTCACTTTATCAAGGTCCGTTCCTTTTCGAACATGCTTAAGGACTTGCTCATTTCCACTTTCAATGCCCCAAGAAATTAACCAGTTGCCTGCTTTCGCCATAAGCTGCAGCATTTCTTCATCAACGTAATCAACGCGGCTGTTGCAAGTCCAGCGAATATTAATCTTTTGATCAATCATCATCTGACATAATTCCATCACCTGCTCCCGGTGAACAGTAAATAAATCCGCATACATGTGAATACTGTTAACACCCATTTTCTTTAGCTTCCACAACTCTTCCATCAACAGCTGTGGCGAGCGGATTCGGAGGCCAAATTGATAACTGACATGCTTAATACAAAATGTGCATCCAGCCGGGCAGCCACGACTGGTTACAATAAATGTGTAGGGGCCGTTAATCATGGGCATACGGTACTTTTCCCAGGGCAGCAACTCGTGCAACGGGATGGGCAAATCGTCCAGGTTCTGGATGAATGGGCGAGGAGCATTGATCACGATCTTGCCATCTTTTCGCCAGGCCAGCCCGCGAATACCAGCAATATCAACCTGCCCGTCTTCACCAAACGATGTTTTATAGCCAGGTTCGTTTTCAAAAATTCTCTCAGCAAAATCTGGACGCTGGTCTATCTTATTCTCAAGGTGGTCCAGCAAATCTCGCAATGTAATATCCGGCTCCCCCACAAAAATAAAATCTAATGCGGGGTAAGCGCGCATTGTCTCACGCGGGATAGGGGTTACATGCGTGCCAAACGCCATAGTTTTTGCACCGCGCGCTTTGGCCAAAAAACAACCATACATATCATTTTCCAACGTCGGCGCGGTAACCTGGGTAAGATAATACTTTGGCTGGTACCGGTCTAACAGCTCCGAAAATTTTTTCCAGCTGATCTTTTCTGCGTTGGCATCAATAATCTTTAAGGTAAAAGTCGGAGAAAGAATAGCAGCCATCTGAGCTAAAGAAACTTGTGGCCACACCATATTCTCCCTGGTCCGGCGGCCAACCCGGTGCTGGCTACGAATCCAATATTCGCCATCCGGCGTCGGGGGGTTTACCAATACAATGTCCACAGCTTCAGGGGAGCGCGGCATATCTCGCAACCCTTGTAAAACAATATCATCTGCGTTAGGGAAATTGGAATCCGGCAGTTTGGGTAATCGACGGTCGCCTAAATTTACCCATAACTTTCCATTAATTTTTTTGTCTTCCATGTTGACTCTCCTTTGTGAGCCGTCTATGAACCAATAATCAATTGACAGAAATCGTACTCAAGTCTCCAAGGACTCGAATCAATACCCAATAGATGATTAACTGCATACCTGTCAGCATTACCATCGCGCTGATCAATAAATAGAACCAGATGCGTGTCACATCCCAACCCGAAAAACCAAGCAGAATGCTAATAACGGCAACAGCCAAGCCGACCAGCAATGTAGCCAACCCAATCCAACCAAACTTCAGCTCCAGAGGCGTTTTGAAAACTGGCCTACCAAACAATCCCTGGCGAATCGGGCGCTGATAAAACAGTGATACTAAATAATTGAACATTACACCTAAAGAAAACAGACTGACACCAGCCAAGCTAAATACCAATGCCGCAAACAGAGCCGCAATGCCCCACGGTCCAAGTTCTGTAACGCCGGTCAAACGGGCAATCACCATCCCCGCACCAATAATGGCAGCCAGCGCCAGGCTGAACATACCCAAAAATCCAAAAACTCTAACAGGATTATAAGAAAGAACCGTCCAGGTAATCGATTGAATGTATACAGTTCCATCCCGAACCGCGTTTAATTTCGACCTTCCCACACGTTCAGCATAGGGGATGGGAATCTCGACCATCTTAATATCTTCATGAAGCGCCCTGGTGCTCATAATGGGTGTCAGATTAAGACCATCTGGCAGCGGGCTGACTTTTTCAAGAATTTCTTTTCGGAATACACGCATTCCGCTGGCGCTGTCGGTAATGTGCTGGCGGCCAAGCAGACTGATGAAACCGGCAAAAAATGTGTTTCCCATCCGCCTCACCAGCGGCATTTCACTTTTTTCTCCCGCCATTCGCGAGCCAATCACCAGGTCAGATCCATCAAGCACGGCCTGGCACAATTTTGGAAAATACTCAGGCGGATAGGTGCCGTCAGCATCCAAAAAACCAATGAACTCACCTTTTGCTTCTTGGAAACCGGTTTTTAAGGCGCCTCCATACCCTTTATTCTTAACATGCTGAATCAACCGAACGTCCTCCATCGATTTAACAATCTCGGCAGTCCGGTCTTTTGATCCATCATCCACAACCAGAAGTTCGAGAGCTTCAATCCCAATCTTTTTCAAATCGTCACGAACGCTTAAGACCCGGTTGCAAATATTCGCTATGCCTTGTTCTTCGTTGTATGCTGGGATAACAACTGTAAGCATTGTCATTATGTTTACCCTCCAGAGTTGTGGAAATAGACATGTTTACTTCCAGTAAGGTCGGTGCCATCGATACTCCGAATAACTTTCGCGGGAACCCCTGCAGCCACGCTGTGAGGTGGAATATCTTTGGTAACTACGGCTCCAGCTGCGATAACAGATCCTTTTCCAATCGTTACTCCATCTAAAACAATCGCGCCAGATCCGATCCATACATCATCGTCAATAACAATTCCCTCAGCGGTAATCCCCTGATCAACAAAAGATTTGTTTGGATCATCAAAAACATGGTTAACCGCAATAATTTGGGTAAAAGGAGACGTGTAAACACGATCTCCAATATGCACCCCACCCTGCCCGCGAATTACAGAATACTCGCCAACCAGGCTGTCTTTTCCAATCCATATTCCGGCATCCGGAAGGCCGCGGAAATTGTAAACATGCAGCACAGCCCCATGCATGATAATGCTGCGCTCACCAATATGGATACCAGCCGGGCACGCATGCAGATAGGTGTTCTCGTCCAGGTAAACCCCATTCTCCAGATGCAGCCCGCTCGCGAATCGGATTCTGACATTCTTCTCAATTGCCACCCAACCATGCATTTTCATGATCAAGCGGTAAAAAATACCCCGCATACCGATCCCTGCCAGCGTAGGTACCCACCCAATGCAGAAAAACCAGAACTGTTCCCATAAATATCGAACCAGGTTATGGGCTTGCCTGCCAATATAGGTCTTCAACTGCCTGAACATAGTATTTTTCCATGCTCCGCCCATTCGACATATCATCGAACGGGTGATTTCTATAACCCACAATGAATACGGCACTTATCATATTCATTATGTTTTTACTTCCAAACGGACCCGGGGGCAAGGCTCCGCTTGCAGATTATTTGTTCATCGATTCCGAAAGCACTTCGTGTATGAATGTATAATAAACCAATGAATACAGCAATCTTTCTGGACCGAGATGGAGTAATCATTGAGAACCGCTCTGATTACGTTCGCTCGTGGCTTGATGTTTCCATTTACCATCAAGCATTACAAGCGCTTTCCATGCTATCCAAGCTTCCGGTAAAAATCTTCGTTGTAACAAATCAATCAGCCGTTGGAAGAGGCATTATTGATCTTGAGACGGTTCACCAAATTAACCAACGGCTTCTCGAAATTATCATCCAAAATAACGGCCGCGTGGACGGTTTCTATATCTGCCCTCATCTTCCCTCAGATCAATGTAACTGCCGCAAGCCCGAACCGGGGCTGATCCTGCAAGCAGCCAATCAATTTCAAATTGATCTGGCTAATTCCATCCTGATTGGTGATGCCCTTTCCGACATTCAAGCTGCACAAAACGCAGGCATCTTGAATACTTATTTGGTTCGAACTGGGCGCGGTGCTGAACAAGAAGCCATGTTGCGTGATTCACCCATTTCGGGCTGCGTCATTTGTAATGACCTACTTACCGCATCAAGATTAATCATCACCAAAGGTCAACTATAGCTTGTTAAAATCACCGCATATCAACTCTGCGGTAATTAAAAATCACTTTCGTCCCATCGCGTTCAATCGAAAATGGCAGCTCTTGTAATCCAGAGAGGACTTGCCGTACATTTTCCTGCTTATTAGCTGGACAGTACAATAATAAGAACCCGCCCCCTCCCGCGCCAGAGATCTTCCCGCCAATAGCGCCCGCTTTTCTGGCTGCTTCATAATAATCTTCGATTGGACCGTTAGTAATGTTTGAGGCTAATTTCTTTTTGATTTGCCAGCTCTCATGCAGCATTTCACCAATCGAATCCACATTCCCATTTTCAATTAGGTTAAATGCATCGTAAGCAAATTGCTTTAATTGCTGCAAATATGCATGATTATCTGTTACCTTGTTATTTTGCTCCTGCAGAATGGAAGATGCGCTACGCGTTATGCCGGTGAAAAAAAGCATCAGGTTGTTGCTCAACAAACGATAACCTTTTTCACCCAAGTTTAACCGCCGCGATGTGATCACCCCTTCTTTGGTAAATTCAATCAGCCTTAATCCCCCATACGAAACAATATACTGGTCTTGAATACCAATGGGTTTCTTTAATATATCAATTTCAATTTCACAGGCTTCTTGGGCCAACCGGTCTGCGGTAACAATTTCTCCCAAGTAAGTATACATCGCCTGCAGAGCACCTACAGTCACTGTACTCGATGACCCCAACCCTGAACCAGCTGATGGAATATCTCCCATCGTGGTGATCTCAATCCCTTGCTTAATCCCTGTTTTTCTTAACGCTTCACGGATCAATTCATGTTGGACTTCCTCAATGGTATCGACCATCTCTGTTTTGGTGTATCCAACCCGAATCTTCTTATCAAAACGCTGTTTTATGGTAACAAAAATATACTTATCAATCGCAGCGCTAAGTACACACCCCCCATGCTGCGAAAAATAGGAATAAAAATCGGTGCCTCCGCCAAACAGACTCACTCGCAGTGGTGTTTGAACGATAATCATACTATTTCCTTGTTGAAAGCCGTCATATATCTAATCAATAAGCGCCAATGCTGCGAATGACTGCGGGAATGGTTTGCATTAACAACTGCAGATCCAGCCAGATAGCCCAATTACGAATGTAATACATATCCAGGCGAACGCGCTCTTCGTAACTGATATTCGATCTGCCGCTCACTTGCCAGAGCCCAGTCATCCCGGGCCGTACGGTGAGCAAGTTTAGATCCCATTTATCGTACTTTTGCATTTCTTGTTCAGTAATCATTCTTGGGCCGACCAGAGACATTTCACCCCGTAATACATTAAATAATTGGGGTAGCTCGTCAAGGCTGAATTTTCGCAAGTATTTGCCTACTCGTGTAATTCGCGGATCGTCTTTCAATTTGTGGTTGGTTGCCAATTCTTCTTGCAAGTCGGGCCGGCTGGCCAAGATTGCATCGCCATTGACGTGCATCGTCCGGAATTTGAATGCGTCAAATTTGACACCATTCACGCCCACGACTCTGCGGCGGTGAATAATCGGCCCTTCCGAATCCAGGCGAATGATGATCGCGATGAGCAGGAGTAATGGTGATATGGCAATAATTCCCGGTATGGTGATAAGGTAGTCTAAAGCCATTTTTAGCGCTTTATCCATCCCGGTCAGCCTCACTGGGTTAACGCCAACCAGTGGCACATAAGCAAATTGGTTGACTGTGAGGCCGGTAGTCACAATTTCATAAAGACCAGATGAAAGCCGCACATTGACTTTACTGTTAACACCATAACGCTTGAAGATCTCAACCATCTTATCTCTTGAGGAGATGGCGCTGGACGCAAGGATAAGCTCTTCAATTTCAAAAGTGTTTAATACTTCATCAATCTGATTCAAATCTCCCAGACACCGCAGATTTCTCCAGACGATGGTGCCGGGTTTGATTTTTTTATCAATAAATCCTTTAATGTCAAACCCCGAGGTCTTCCACTGCAGCAGCTGCTCGGCCAGCAGCAAGCCCTCATCATTCGCGCCTAGAATCACCGCCGGGCTCAGGAAATAGCCGTATCCCCGCAGGTAATATACCAGCCGGCGCAGAACAAACCGGCCAAAACCGATGAACAGAAATGAAAAAGCCCATGAAAGGAACAACCATGCGCGCGCCAGGTAAAGCTCCGTAGATACAAAGCTGGCAATAATGACAACGAAAGCGCCAATGGTGCTCCCATTAAATAATCTCGAATACTCTTCGGTTCCACCTAGCAAATATGCGCGGTTGTACAGTCCTTTGATGGCAAATATGGCCAACCAGACCGGAATCAGGCATACCATAAAGATCCGGTAAAAGGTAAGCGATGGAACGACCCACAGGTTGAAGATCTGCAAATTCAGTTCAAAACGCACAAAATAAGCAGCTTGAAACGCCAGAACCAGCATGATGATGTCACTTGTAATGAGAAATATCGTGAAAGCCCGCCATTGTGTCCGGCGAGGCAATCGAAGAGCGCCACTGGTTATTCGTGGTTTTTCAATCGGCCGGGTCGCGATATTATCCGAACCTAGCAACGAGGAAGCCATGATCACCCCACTTTTTGTTTTATTCTTCTGTTAACAACTTGTACCCTAATCGGTCAAAATTCAGAATGAGATTAACATCCGGCGCAGCGTCCGTAAATTTTTTGCGTAGCAAATAAACCAGGTACTTGGTTCTGCGGCGCACCTCAGCCGAATCTTCTCCCCACACGGCGTCTCCAATGGTTTCGTAGCTCACAATCGCTGGAGAATGTTTTGCAAGAACAGCGAGTATGGCGAATTCCTTTGGAGTCAATCGAATCGTGTTTCCACTCAAAACAACTTCTTGAGTCATCAAATCAATCACCAAATCTACTTGCGGAAATACCAGCCTGCTGATTTCTTTCGGCTTACCAGCACGTCGAAGCACCGCTTTTACCCGCTCTACAACTTCTGCGTTATAGAACGGCTTAGATATATAATCGTCAGCGCCTTGTTTAAGCCCTCCCACAATATCGTCTTTTGCCCCTAGGGCCGAAATAATTATAACAGGAACTTTTGACATCTTTCGCATGTGATGGATTGTTTCCCATCCATCCATCTCCGGCATCATTAGATCAAGCAAAACCAGATCAGGCTCATATTCCATGATCTTCTTAATGGCTTCTTTCCCATTCGAAGCGCCCAGTACGTTAAATCCAGCTATTCGTAGTAATTGTTTGAGCAGAAAAATGGTATCGACTTCATCTTCCACAACCAAGACCTTTCGACGATCAATCGCATCCACCTGGTCTAGATCAATACCGGGGCCCATTGTGGTGTCTGTTACTCGTGCATGCGGATTAGTTTCCATTTTTCCTTCCCCATTTTTGAAAAAAAGCAAAAAAACGGCCTTTCGGCCGGTTTCGCTATTCAGCTCCCTGGACATTCCGCCCTATTTCCTAGAGCAAGCGACCAAATGAGAATACCCAGATCAATGCTTCCTTACGTAAAGCTTATTAAATTGTCTAAATAATTCTCTACAACTGTTTGCCCCCAAGAAAACAATAGTATTTATTTAGTATTCTATGGCTAATAAATCGGTTTGTCAACACCTATCTAGCTTTGAATTCCTGTATTTAGACTTATTTTATCCTAATTGCTTTGTGAATACAATATGGAAACTCCTCGTTCATATAGCACTAGAAATAATTCCTCTATTTCAACTATAACACAAATATACAACAATCAAAGTATAATTTTTAGATCAAAAATACGTGGAGGAAACTGGTTTCATGTCTGATATCGTAATTGCGCTTGGTGGAGGCGGAATCAAGGGAATCTCTCACATCGGTGTTCTTTCCCGTCTGGAAAAGGCCGGGTTCCGCATCCGAGCAATCGCAGGCACCAGCGCGGGAAGCATCGTAGGCGCGCTTTACGCAGCCGGCCTCTTGCCCGATCAAATCGCCAATCTAATCTGCGGGGTTGATCAAACTAAGCTCTTTGGCCGCAAACCTAATGATGGCCCATCTTTATTAGGCGTAACCGGGTTGACTGATGCTTTAAGTGAAATTTTGGGAACCAAAACCTTCGAAGAGTTATCCATCCCCTTTGCTTGTACCGCTGTCGATTTGCACACCTCGCAAGAGATTATCCTCAACTCCGGGTCTGTCCTAGACTCTATCTTGGCATCCAGTGCCTTTCCGGGAATATTTCCACCCCGCAGCGTGGGGAAAGCCTTGCTGGTAGACGGCGCGGTTTTAGACCCTGTTCCGGTTGCATTGGCTCGTTGGTTGCATCCTGGTCTGCCCGTCGTTGCCGTATGCCTATCGCCCCAACCCGAAAAATGGGCGCATCTCACCCCACCTTCAATACCCGCTAACTCGCCAATTCCCAAACCAATTTTCGAGCAGATATCAAAATTGAGAATCGCGCAATCGTTTCAAATATTCTCCCAGTCCATGGATATCATTTCGAGACAAATGGCTGAGCTTCGCATGCAGTCTGAAAACCCGGATGTCATCATCCGGCCGGACGTAGAAAAATATGGCCTTCTGGATTATGTGAACCCTGAGGAGCTGATCCTGGAAGGAGACTTAGCCGCGTGCAAGATAATCCCCGCCCTTCAGAAATCTACGCGATTTGTTGCAAAAATTGCTCGCACTCTGGCAGGCGAAGCCCGTTTGCCAGGCAAAAAGTTGGAAATTCCAAAGAGAGAATAAACCCATGCCGAAAGATTTGAATGAGTATCGTAAAGAGACGGATCGCAGGCTGATTATCGGCGGTTTGGCAATTTTGTTTATTGTTGGCGGTGGGCTGATTTACGTATTGTATGGCTCCGGCGCAGCTCTATCGGGGTTGCTTTGCGCCGCGTTTGGATTGTTTCCCATATTGGCCATTGTTTTGCTGTTCTGGCTTTTAGACAAATTCTTAAAGAACAATCAAAAATGACACAGCCATACACTTTATTAGAAAATGGTTGGATTTACCGAATACGCGAACCCGAAACAGGGGTGTCTCACGAAGTAATTATCCTGGTGCACGGCTGGACCGGTGATGAAAACTCCATGGAGGCTTTTCAGCATTTATTTCCAAAAAATGCCTGGCTGATTGCGCCACGGGGAATAGTTACAGCGTCGCCCGGTGGTTATGGGTGGACGCAGACCGATCTGCAGAGTTTATCTCCTTTTGAGCAGTTCAGCCGCCCGGCATCTGAGTTCCGCCATCATATCACCGCATTACTTCAATTTTTGAAGACATCCACAAAAAACGTCAACCTGGCTGGCTTCAGCCAGGGAGCTGCATTAATCTACACGCTCCTTCACCTCTTCCCAGATTGGGCCAAAAAAGCAGCCTGCATGTCTGGCTTTTTACCTCCAAACGCAGGCAGTGGTTCAGGCGCTCTTTCTAAATTCAAAGGGCAGGTCCTGATCACCCACGGAACAGAAGACAAGATGATCCCCGTCCAGGAAGCCTGGCGGGCAGCGGACGCGCTCAAACAAGCTGGCGTTCCGGTGTTAACCATCATCGAACCATCCGGCCATAAACTTGGGCCGGATGGCGCGAAAGGGGTAAAGCTGTTCTTTAATTCAAACTGAGTCAGTGCAAATCAGCCGCGTTGGGCGAAGGTGAAAATTCCGATCAGGATACCCGCACCAGCCAGGCCAATAATTAAAAGACCAACTGGCATCCTCGAAGAAAGCGCGATTCCCTGAATATTTTCATTAAATGTAGGAATGGCCAGCGGAGGTGGAGGTGTATAACTGGGCAGCCGAGTTGGCACATTGGTAATCACAAATTGGGCCGCCAAGGTTGGGTCAATGGTTGGCGTCACCAGAGGGGTTGGCGTTGGCGGGGGTTCTACAATCGCCAGGTTTCCAGGCGATAAATCAACTAAGGGCGAGTAGATCCAGGCAATACCACCCTGAACGCCTGGGTATTCAATCATGATCCATTCGCCGGCTACCGATTTCCCTTTGGCAGGCACCTTCTGCCCGGCCAATAACACGCCCACTTTGTCATAAAAAGTGCCTGGCCCATTGCGCACATTGACCTGTCCCTGGTCAACATCCATTTTCACGGTGGCAATAACCCCGGTTGGCGTTCCGGTTACTGTGGCGATGTCAACTGTGGGCATCTGATTGAGCGTGCCGGCCTGTACGTCAAAAAGACCGCTGATAGAGAAAATGACCAGCACCAATAATATGCTTACCGAAAGCATAATCGTTCGAAATTTCATCCTCACTCCATCCTGCGAATTTTAAGCTTATTGATTATAATCGAATTCATGGAGCAAAAAATCTTTCACGGGACAGCGAAACCCCATGATTTTGCGCGTGCTTTACATGGGAAATTTAATCGCGGAAATTTGCAAGTTCAACAGTTTGGCAGCGGTGACCATATCACAGTACAGATTGCTACCCACCGGTATGCCCGCGCCGGAGGGCAAACAGCGTTAACCATTTCCATGCAGCAGGTCGAAGACGGTGTATCCATCCAGATCGGCCAGCAGAGCTGGTTGGGGGTCGCAGCAAGCCTGGGGATCACCGCCCTGGCAGCCTTTCACAACCCAATCTCACTTCTTCAGCGCCTGGATCATATTGCCCAAGACCTTGAATATGTTCAGCTCACCGATGAAGTTTGGCGAGTGATTCAGGAGACATCGAAAAGAATGGGGTTGACGTATCAGCTTTCAAACACGCTGCGCAAACTGGTTTGCCCATATTGCAGCGTCGCCAACCCAGTAGGCGAGCCGAATTGCATCGCGTGCGGCGCTCCGCTTGGGCTTCAACAACCCACCACCTGCTCCCGTTGTGGTTTCGCCGTCCGCGCTGGAGCCAGTTACTGTCCCAATTGTGGAAACCGTATCACCGCCGGCTAGTCCTCGTCAACTGAATCAGATTCATATATCGGATTTCGCCAGGCCCTCGCATCTTTTTGGATGAATTCATCCGCTCCAGGAGGCCCCCATGTGCCGGCTTCGTAGACCGGTAAATTGGAGATGGGGTGAGTATTCCATCCTTCCAAAATACAATTAGTGTAAGCCCACTGCGCCACCGCTTCATCATGGCGGGTGAATAAGGTGGCATCGCCCAGCAGCACATCCAGCAACAGCCGCTCATATGCTTCAGGTGGTTCTCTTCCAAACGCGGTTTTATATCGAAACTCCATTTTTACAGGAGAGATCTGGTTAACCGGCCCGGGAACTTTCGCGCCAAAGGTCAAAGTAATGCCTTCGTCAGGCTGCAAATTGAGAATCAGCATGTTGGGCGCATCACCGGCCAGATTTTGCCAGTTGAATAGCGAGAGCGGCACCTGTTTGAATTGAATGACAATTTCAGTAAACCGCGAGGGAAGACGCTTACCCGAACGCAAATAAAATGGCACGCCCGACCAGCGCCAATTGTCAATAAACAAACGAGAAATCAGGAAAGTCTCTGTTGTAGACTTGGGATCAACGCGCTCTTCCTCTTTGTATCCCGGCACGCGCTTGCCGTCCAGAATTCCAGACACATATTGCGCCCGGTATGTATTTTTCAATACATCAAGGTCGCACATTGGCCGCAGCGCTCGCAACACTTTTACTTTCTCGTCTCGCACAGCATCGGCATTAAAAGCCACCGGTGCTTCCATGGCGGTCAAAGAAAGCAACTGCAACAAATGGTTTTGATACATATCCCGAATCACCCCGGATGAATCATAGTAGCCCGCCCGGCTGCCCACGCCAACCGTTTCCGCCACGGTGATTTGAACGTGATCCACGTTTCTGCGATTCCACAGCGGTTCAAATATTCCGTTAGCGAATCGGAACACCAAAATATTTTGGACCGTCTCCTTCCCTAAATAATGGTCGATTCGATAAACCTGGTTTTCCTCAAAAACATTCCGAATCTCATTCTCCAAATATCTGGCGGATTCGAGATCTCTGCCATAGGGCTTTTCCACAACTATTCGCGTCCAACCGCCAAACCGTTGATTGAGACCAATTTCACCAATCTGCCGGATGATTTCAACATAGGATTCTGGTGGGGTTGCCAGATAGTAGAGAACATTCTGGATACCTTCAGTTTCGAGCAGACGTTTCAGAGAAAGATAACCTTCACGGTCATCAAATGAGGCTTTTATATAATGAGAATGTGAGAGCAGCCGTGATACCGCTTCACCGTTAACAGGTTTTGATCGACTGAATTCATCAATCCCTTCGCGCATCTTTTCAACAAGAAATTCATCGCTCCAATCTCGCCGCGCAAAACCCACTAGATGCAGCTCTCCATCCAAACGGTTTGAGAGATCCAATTCATATAAAGCCGGCAGTAATTTTCGCCGGGTTAAATCCCCGGTAACACCAAAGATAACGAATGCTGTCCTAACAGCTTGCGCACTGTTGTTCATTAATTTGTCCATCCTCATCCAATGGAAGATCGGTATAACGAATATTGGATAATTATAGCATCCACAATTTATCCGTAAATGGCGTATGATAAGGATTGAACAATTCAATTTATTCAACGGTAAAAAGGCACCTGAAATGGAAAACGATACCCTAACCGCAATTCCCGGGATCAAAGTAGGACACGCCCAGAATGAGACCGCCATTACCGGTTGCACAGTCATCCTTTGTGAAAAAGGCGCAATCGCTGGCGTGGATCAACGTGGAGGAGCGCCCGGCACACGCGAAACGGATTTGCTGCGTCCCATGCATCTTGTTGAAAAAGTTCATGCCATTATGCTCGCCGGCGGGTCTGCTTTCGGGCTGGATGCTGCCAGCGGTGCGATGAGATTTCTGGAAGAAAAGGGCGTGGGAGTTAACATTGGTGTTGCCCGCGTCCCTATTGTGCCCGCAGCCATATTACTAGACCTGGCCATTGGAGACCCATCAATCCGGCCAGATGCGAAAATGGGCTACGCAGCCTGTCAGGCGGCCAGCGAAAAGGCAGTAGATCAGGGAAATTTTGGCGCAGGAATGGGTGCCACCGTGGGAAAAATGTTGGGACATGACCAGGCAATGAAAAGCGGTATTGGAAGCGCATGCATTGACCTGGGGAATGGACTCATGGTGGGCGCTTTGATCGCGGTTAACGCCTTCGGTGACGTAGTAGATCCACACACCAACCAGATCATCGCCGGGGCCAGAACGCTCAAGAAAGGTCCTGTTCAGGTAGGAAAAGAGGATTACTTCGCCGATACGCTGTTCACAATGCGCACCTTTGCCGGGAAGTCCATCCTCCAAATAGCCGGTTCACAAAACACCGTTATTGGGGTTATTGCCACCAACGCGAAATTGAATAAAGAAGAGGCCAACAAAGTAGCCCAAATGGCCCATAATGGGCTGGCCAGGACCATCCGGCCCGCACATACCATGTTCGACGGCGACACGATTTTCTGCCTGGCAACCGGCCAGAAAAATGCAGATGTGAACTTAATTGGCGCTTATGCAGTGGAAGCCGTTTGTCAGGCAATTGTCAATGCTGTGAAGTATGCAGAGCCAATGGGCGGCCTGCCTTCGGCCAAAACCAGAAATTAAGGGTTAGATTCTCATCAAAGAGTCAACCGCGTAATGTATAATAGGGAAGATTAATTCAACCTTAATTTATTTTATCCACCTCACCATCTTTTTCATTCTCGCGAAAGGAAAAATTCATTATGATAAAAATATTTGCAGACACCACCTCAAGCATTCCGGTTGATGTTGCAAAGTCTTTGGGGCTGGTCTACCTCCCGCAAATAATCATTTTTGGAGAAAAGACCTACAGAGACGATACCGAGCTGGATACGGCTATGTTTCTCAATCTGTTGAAATCATCTTCCGCATTACCCAAAACAGCCGCGCCACCGCCCGCTTTATATGCGCCCTATTATGAGGAATACGGCAAACCAGGTAATACGATCATCGTGATTTGCCCATCGGCAAATCAAAGCGGAACGGTTCGCTCTGCGAGCGTTGCGGCCCAAGATTTCCCCAACGCCGACATTCGTGTCATTGATTCACGATCCATAGGCGCCGGGCTGGCAAGCATGGTGCTTAAATCGCTGGATTGGGTGAAGGCGGGAGTTGAAGCAGACACCATTGTGCAGCGGCTCGAGAACATGTCTTTACGCGAAGATAATTATTTTGTGGTTGACACACTGGAATACTTACATAAGGGCGGGAGAATTGGATCAGCCCAGGCGCTGGTCGGTGGCCTGCTTCAAGTTAAGCCGATCTTAACAAACCGGGGTGGTTCTGCCTCTCCTGTTGAAAGCCAGCGGACCCAAAAACGCGCCGTCGCCCGCTTAAAAGAGCTGGTATTTGAAAAATGCCCGCCAACTTCCGAGTCAATGCTCGGCGTGATGCATGGAGACGCCCTTGAATTAGCTTCTTCACTTGCCCAGGAATTTCAAGCGCATTTTGGCTTTCCTGAGGTACCAGTATATAACCTGCCGCCCGCTTTTCTGGTGCATGCTGGCCCGGGCGTCATCGGGGTTTCATTCTTCACGAATTGATCTGCAATTTTCCTACAAAAAGGCTGCCTTCAATCGAGGGCAGCCTTTTTTTATCAACGGGTACGAAAATTTTCTACTTTCTCATCGCGCGAACCATGATTTCGGTAAGAACATGGTCTTTGAGCACGATCGGATTGCCTTTCATGCTGCTGGCTTTCCTGGATTTTTCGACAATCTCAGAAATGTCTTCACTGCAAACGCCAAATTCAGACAGGTAAGGGATACTCATTGCATCTGCCAGCGAACCTAAGAAGTTTACTCCGTCCTGGATCGTCGCTGATTCATTGCCGGTCAACCAACGCGCTACCTGCGTAAATCGCTTGAGAAACAATTGCTGGTTGCCGGCCTCTTCAAGTACCCATGCGTTCGTTTCAAACACAATCGGCAGCAGCCGTGCGCATATACTCCCATGCGGCGCGTCATACATACCACCTAGAACAGCCGCGAATCCATGCACCGCCCCCAACCCGGCATTCGCTAAAGACAACCCACCCAGCAGGCTGGTCCAAGCCATCTTTCGCCTTGCCTCAAGGTCACCACCATTCTGATAAGCCGCCAGCAGAGATTGACTCGCGGCTTGAATGCCAGCTTCGCAAAAGAGATCGGTCATCGCGTTTGCCTTACAGGAGACATACGGCTCAATCACTTGTGTCAGCGCATCCATTCCAGTAGAGGCAGTGATTTCTGGCGGCAAAGAAATCGTCAGTAGCGGATCAATCAACGCAATCGTTGGAACCATCCAATCGCTACGCAGACTGACCTTTACATGCTTGTCTTCCACCAAAATGACCGCGTTTTTGGTTACCTCAGAACCGGTACCTGCCGTAGTGGGGACAGCCAGCATATTCACGGTTGGATTCTGGAGAGGTTTCCCAGCGCCCACCACTTCCAGATAATCCAAGATGTTGCCCGGGTTATTGATCATGGCGGACACCGCTTTACCGCTGTCCAGCACACTTCCACCGCCCATCGCCAGCACGGCGCCGCAGTGATGCTCTTTGGCGAATTTTGTTAATTCTTCTATTTTCCTCATGGTCGGCTCACCATGAACAGACTCAACATAATATTCAACCCCAGCCGTCGACAATAATTCTTTCACGTAACTCAATGAAGGATGGTAAGCGCTTGTAACAAATAAGACAGGGGAGTCCCACGATTTGAGGATGGGAGCAATTTGATCAGCGCTTCCATCGCCAAAGATAATTTTCGCGGGGGTAAGTAAAGAAAAATTCATGCGTCCTCTCTTCGTACATAGACTTCATTAAAAATGATACCTTGCCGCGGCTCAGCCATCATATCCGCGACACGATCTCTCCAGCGCAGATAATGAGCGGTGGTCTTATGATCCTTCGCAGCATTCTCATCTTTGTACATTTCAATTAAAATGAAGTGAGTCAAGTCATCCGCCTGCTGCACTACGTCAAACTTAATTACACCAGCTTCGTGGTTTGAATTCTCTGCGTTATCCCGGCATGCAGACTTGAAATCTTCAATCCATTCTGGCTTAACGCGGGCATGCACCAATACGATATGCATTTTGACCTCCAATTGATAGAATGACCAATTTACCTCTATTGTATATAGATGAAGCAATAATTGTAGCCGATAAACCCAGCGGATTATTGTCGATTCCAGATGGTTACCAACCAGATCTGGAGAACTGCTTGGCGATTCTGCAGCAGTCTTATGGCAAATTATATGTCACTCACCGGCTGGATAAAGATACCAGCGGTATCTTGGTTTTTGCCCGGAGCGCGGAAGCTCACCAGATCATCAACTCCCAATTTCAAAACCGTCACGTCAAGAAGGTCTACCTGGCCTGGGTTTCAGGCGAATTTGAACAACAGCAAGTTGAGGTATCCACTCCGCTGCGCGTGAATGCAGACCGCAAGCACCGCACTCTTCCCGATCCGCAACGCGGAAAGCCAGCCGGCACACAAGTGCGGCTATTGGAAAGCAGGGATTTTGGCTCATTTGTTGCTGCTTATCCCTCCACTGGCTACACGCATCAAATCCGTTCTCACCTTGCTTTTATTAACCACCCAGTCTTGTTCGACCCCTTGTATAATCCGCTTTATAAACCGCAAAAAAATGGCCAAACCCACTCGCCTGAACAACGTCTGATGTTGCATTCCTACCAGCTCCAATTCGCACACCCCGCTTCTTTCCATAATATTATCTTCACTGCGCCTATTCCCGCCGATTTTCTTCCCCCGCTCTGCTCAACCGAATCTCTGCTTTAAGTAGTTCCTATTGCTCCCCTAACTGGTATGCATTATTACCGGTTTTGTTAATAATTTCTTATTGACATACAGGGCTCGTTTGTTGTATAGTGTTACTTGGTTTGTGGACATCTTTGGACAACCACCTTAAACGGGCGGATCGTATCCGCTCGTTATTTGCCTAATCTCATCAATGGATTTGCCGGATGATTAAAGTTTTTGACCTAACAAAAGCATACGGGGACAGAATTGCTGTTGACCGCGTCAACTTTTCCATCGAGGCTGGAAAAATTATCGGCTTCCTGGGACCAAACGGCGCGGGGAAGACCACCACAATGCGTATGCTGACCGGCTTCATACCCTCTACAGATGGGAAAATCCACATCGGTGACTACGATCTGGATACCCACCCCTTGGAAGCCAAAAAGCTGATCGGCTATCTTCCAGAGAACGTGCCGCTTTATACCGACATGACTGTTTTGGAGTATTTGGGGTTCATGGCAGAAATTCGCCAGGTGAAGAAGAATCGCAACGCCTGCATGGAGACTCTGGAAAAGGTTCAATTAGAGAATCGCGCAAACAGCCTGATTGGCAGCCTATCCAAAGGGATGCGCCAACGGGTGGGCCTGGTGCAGGCAATCCTGCACAATCCCCCTGTTCTGATCTTAGATGAACCCACGGTTGGCCTTGACCCGGCACAAATTTCCGAAATCCGTAAGCTGATTCAATCTTTGGGTGAGCAACACACCATTTTGCTGTCCACTCACATTCTTCCGGAGGTTCAGCAAGTCTGTGACCGCGTTTTAATCATTAATAAAGGCAAATTAGTCGCGGAAGACACCCCCGAGCAATTGCAAAAACAACTTCACGGAAATCTTTGCGTAAAAGTACAAATCGCGAATCTGAATCAAGAGCTCATCTCCACCGTGGAGCAATTACCAGGTGTGCTGTCGGCCAGAGAGACTGCGCCCAATTGGCTGGAAATCACCTTACAGGCCGATACAGAAATTCGTCCCCACATCATCCGCGAGCTGGTTCAAAATGGCGCGGAGATTCTTGAATTCAAACACTCTGTTATGGATCTCGAACAAATCTTCCTGGAGCTAACGCGAGAAGAGCTGCCCGCTGAAACAAACTGAAAAGGTCTGTACTTCAAATGCGCAATCTTTGGATCATCACCCGAAAAGAATACCGACACTATTTCAACAGTCCCATCGCCTACGCGGTCGCCTTCATGGTGCTGTTGGTGACGGGTATCATTTTCTATGCTTCCATCGCGAGGGCCGCTATGCAGGCTACCGTCCCCGAACCGCGATCGATATTAACCCCAATGATCTCGCTCTTCCTGTTCACCACCCCGGCCATCACCATGGGACTCCTTTCCGAAGAACAAAAGACCGGTACCATCGAACTTCTGATGACCGCCCCGCTTAGGACCGTTGATATCATCATTGGAAAATGGCTGGCAAGCTTTTTGTTTTTATCCACCATCGCCGCAATCCCAGTTATCTTTTTAGTTTATCTGAACTTTCTTGTCGATCCTGGCATTGATTGGGGCATATCGATATCGGGGTATTTGGGAATGTTCTTGTTAATATCTTCCTTTACAGCAATCGGTGTAGCCGCATCTTCCTTCTTTTCTAATCAGATAGCCAGCTTCTTCGCGGCCTTTGCCATTATCATGGCTCTATGGTTACTGGATGTTCCCGCCCAAACAGGCCCGGAATTTCTCAAAGCGCTCGACCTCGGCGAGCACTTCTACAACAGCTTTTATCAAGGCGTCATCAAAGGCACCGATATCATTTACTATTTATCCGTTACAGCCGTCAGCCTTTTTGCCGGCGTGACCTCTTTGGAATCTCGGAGGTGGCGCGCATGAAGAAATCTAATCAAAGTCACTGGGTAAATTTGCTGTTAACAGTGGTACTCTTCGCGGGAATCGTTGGTGTTTCCAACCTTATTTCGGTTCAATTGGACTGGCAGTTGGACCTTACACAAGACAAACTTAACACCTTGTCCGACAGCACCCTTCAAGTGATTCAAAGCCTGCCTCATCCTGTTAAAGCGAGCGCGTTTTATAGCAAGAATTACCCGACCACAACGGTAATTGCGCTGCTGGAAAATTTTTCCCGGAACAGTCAGGGGAAATTCTCTTACGAGTTAATCGACTACCAGAGAAATCCATTGGCGGCGCGAGAAATGGACGTGGTTCAAGATGCTACGATTGTGGTCACCATGCAAGACCGACGCGAATTGGTCCGTTTTGGCTCTGAACAAGAACTATTGGCCTCCATCCTTCGCTTGCTGGACCCATCTGAGCGAAGTGTGTATTTCCTCACCGGACATGGAGAATACAGCCTGGAAACCAGCGGAAAGGTAACCGGTTATGCGGCCCTACGCAAAACTCTGCAAGCGAAGAACTATATTGTTCGTGAATTAAGCCTGTTGGACGCAGCCAAAATACCCACAGACGCCCAGGCGATTGTCATTGCAGGTTACCAATCCGCGTTAACCACCCGGGAAGTTGACTTGATCGCCAATTACCTGAACAATGGTGGTTCGTTGGTGTTGCTGCTGGAGCCACCCAGTTTAACCCAAATTCAAGATGGGCAAGATCCAGTAGTGGAATACCTGGACAAAGAATGGGGTATCACAGCTGGATCAAATATGATCATTGACCCCAATGCCGACCCGCCTCTCATCGCCATTACCAACGCCTATAAAGATCATCCTATTGTGAATGTTCTGAACGACCAGCGCCTGACTACAATCTTCCCTACCGCCCGCAGCATCGAAATTGCGCGCGTGCCAGAGACCATATCCCATTCAGTACTGGCGGTTACATCGAAAAGCGCCTGGGCCGAAACCAATATGGACTCAATCACCAACAGCACTGCCATACCTGATGTTGGCGTCGATCCGCAGGGGCCGATTACACTAGGAATTGCAGCGCAAGAGTTCAACGCAGATGGGCGAATAGTGGTCATCGGCGACGCGGATTTTGCCAATGATGAATACTTTGATCGCTTTGGCAATGGCGACTTGATGGTGAACGCGATCAGTTGGGCTGTAAAACAAGAAGACAGACTGAATCTTAATCCCAAAAATCAGACCGTCCGCATAATGGTAACACCCACGCGTACGTCCATGGTTATGTTATTCATTGGCAGCGTCCTCTTGATACCGGGATTAATCATTTTGTTTGGCTTTATAAATTGGAATCGTCGTAAACGTAAAGGTTAAAAGATTATCATCTAATGACAGTTCTACCCAGTATTGTATTTGCCCATGAAAAATAGTATTCTGGTTAGTAGACAAATGCCATTAATGTGTCTAAAATAATCATTTGCGTTAAGTCATAAATTTGGAAAAAAAATACTTCGAAATCGAAGAGGAAATGTTCTTTTAAGATGGAAAACGATTTGATTGGTGTTGTTGAAGACGAGGAATATCCTGCAATTGCGCGGTTGATAGAGTTGGGACGTCAAAAGTCTTATGTGACGATTGACGATATTTTGCATTTCTTCCCAGAAGCTGAGCAAGATGTGGAGCAGTTGGAAGAAGCTTTTGCGGCCTTAATGAGCGCCGGTATCCCCTATCTAGAAGACGTATCAGCCGAAGAGCCGCCAGAAGACGAGCTTGACCTGGAAAGCGAAAAAGAGCATGAAGAAGAAGATGATGATCGCTCTCCAGATGATCTGGCGCATATCGATACTGACGACACGATTGGTTTATATCTGAAAGAAGTCAGCCGTGTACCGCTGCTGACCGCTGAAGAAGAAGTGGAACTGGCCCAGCGGATAGAACGCGGGCGTATGGCTCGAGAAGAACTGGCGCGCGGAAATGTGAGCACCAATCGTCGGGTTGAACTGCGCGCATTGATCGAAGACGGCTGGGCGGCGCGCGAGCATCTCATCACGGCTAATTCCCGCCTGGTCATCAGCGTCGCGAAAAAGTACATGGGACGCGGTGTGCCCTTCCTGGACCTCATTCAAGAAGGCAACATTGGTCTCATTCGCGCCACTAAGAAATTTGATTACCGCCGTGGCCACAAATTCAGTACTTACGCCACATGGTGGATTCGCCAGGCGGTTACTCGCGCGATTGCCGACCAGGGCCGCACCATCCGCGTCCCCGTCCACATGGGCGATCAGATCAACAAGTTGCTGCGCGTCCAACATCAACTCACACAACGTTTGGGTCGTGAACCAGCCGTTGAAGAACTGGCCAAATCTTTGGATGTTTCTCCCAAGAAGGTAGAGAACATGATCCAGGTTGCCCGTCGGCCGCTCTCTCTGGAAACGCCAACCGATGATGAGGAAGATTCTGTGTTGGGCGACTTCATTGAAGACAATGAAGCCCTGGCCCCCGATGAGAGCGCGACCTTCAATCTGCTGCGACAGCACCTGGAAGAAGTGCTCAACACCCTTCCGCCGCGAGAAGTGCGTATTCTGCAATTGCGCTATGGTCTATTAGACGGTCAGGCCTATACGCTTGAAGAGGTGGGACGAAAAATGGGTGTAACCAGAGAACGCGTCCGCCAGATTGAGGCGCAAGCGCTCAGCCGGCTGCGCCATCCCGTGATTCGCCGGAAATTGCGTGATTATTTGGGGGAATAGAGAATTGCTAAAGAGATGCAATGCGACATAGCTGAGCTGTGTCGCATATTCTTTTTTATCATATAATATTAATGATTTCGATTGCTATTGCCATATTCGATGCGCCAGGTAGTGCGCAACCTTAGTTCGGAGGCAGATCATGTCGAAAATTTCTTTGCGGGCCTACAACCAGGAAATTGAAACATTAATTAATCGCGGTCAAACAGACGAAGCCATTGGCCACTGCAAATACATATTAAAAATATTCCCAAAACATATCGAGACCTACAAACTTCTCGGGAAAGCATATCTTGAAAGCCAGCGCTATGCTGAAGCATCCGATATTCTTGCCAGGGTGCTATCCGTCGTCCCAGATGACTTTGTCGCGCAAATCGGTTTAAGCATTATTCGCGAGGATGAAGGCAATCTGGATGCGGCGATCTGGCACATGGAAAGAGCGTACGAAATCCAGCCTTCTAATTCCGCCATTCAAGAAGAGCTGCGCCGCCTGTACGGGCGCAGAGACGGCATTGAACCGCATAAGATCCGCCTGACCCGTGGCGCGCTGGTGCGGCTTTATGTCAAAGGAGACTTATACCCGCAGGCTGTAGCCGAGGCAAAAAGTGCTTTGGCAGAGGACCCAGACCGTCTGGACCTTTCCATCTTGCTGGCCAAATGTTACAACCAGATGGGCAACAAAGTGGAAGCTGTGGAAACCAGCACGCGAATTTTAAAACGGTTGCCAAACTGCTTTGAGGCCAATAAAATCATCGCCTCGGCGCTCACAAAACCAGAAGAAGCCCGTACCTATCAGCAGCGGGTGAACGCTCTCGATCCGTATGAAGGCCAACTTAGCCCTGGCATGAATAGTGCGTCTGAAGTGCCCGACAATGCCATAACACTGGAACAGCTTGAATGGCAGCCCTCGATGGATATATCGATCCAGCCGGAATGGGTCAGCAACATGGGACTTCAGCTACCCGAAGAGCAGCAAGCCACCCCCGATTGGGCTACAGCCATTCCGGAGGAAGCGAGTATCCACGCAACAGGAGAATTCCTGGAGGATGAAACGGCTCAAGACGAGGAAGAGCCAAGCAGCGCAGATTTATTGACACCTCCGGCAGTCATCCCCGAAGAAACAGAAACCATTCCAGACTGGATGAGTCAGGCGGGATGGGAAATCAGCGACAGCCGAGCACAAGAATCGCAAATCGAAACAGCCGGGGTTTCAATCGTGCCAGAAGAGGAATCGGCCGGGATTCCTGAAATTGAAGCCGGTGTCATACCGGATTGGCTGAAAGAAATCGCCCCGCCTGAAAATGAATTGGAAACAGACACAGCTGAAGATTTGGAGAAACTGGATTTACTCGACAAAATCCTGCCTGCGTCCGCCGCTGGCATCGCAGCTGCCGCAACTACCGCCGCCGAAAACGAACCCGCACAAGAGACACCAGATTGGTTGAACGAAATCGTTCAGGGAGAAAAAGAGGAAATCACACCTGCGCCAGATTTTACAACCTGGGAACCAGCCGGGCAACCGCTTGAAGAAGAACAGGGACAGGAGATTCAAGAAGGGCTGGATTGGTTGGACCGCCTCGCAGACGAACATGGCGCTGAACAGGAGACCATTCTATCCTCAGAATTGGAGCGCATGCAAAATCCGCCTGAATGGATTAATCAGGCTCAACTGGAAGAAGAAGCTTCGGCAGAAGCTAAAGAGGCACAAATCCCCGATTGGTTGGACGAAAGCCAACCTTCCACTCCAGTCTCTGCAGACCAAGAAGCCGTTACCGAAGAGTGGCTGCTTTCCTCGTTCCTCACAGAAACCCCTGTTGAACAGCCCTCAGAAGAAATCGAGACAGCCGCCCCAATATTGGGTGTGGAAGAACCCCAGTCGGCGGAAATTACCCCCCCTACCGCTGCGGAGCTGATCGATGATGCAGCCAGCCATGTTGAATGGAGCAGCGACGCCGCCGAGCAGCTCGTAGATGACCAACCTGGCCAGATCAAAGAAGAGGAGAATGATGCCTTCTCCTGGCTTGAGTCCCTGGCAGCCCGTCAGGGCGCCGACGAAGCCACACTGGTCACCAACCCTGAGGAACGCGAGACTGAAACGCCCGCCTGGCTATCCGAGTTTACCGAAGAAGCCCCCGAAACCGAATCACAAACGCCAGCAGATGCCATTAGCCCACTGCCGGCATGGATGGAAGAGCCAGCCGATTTTGGGATGCCCGCTGATGAAGAATCCGAACCAGTTCAGGCGCAAACAACGCCAGAGCCCGCAATAGAGCCACCAAGCGAAGTAGCCGTTAGTGAGACTCCGGCAGAAGTTGGTAAGCCCCTGGATATTGACAACGATGCGCTGAGCTGGCTGGAAGCCCTGGCAGCAAAACATGGCGCCAATGAAGGCGAATTGGTCAGTGACCAATCGACTCGCTCTGAAGTGCCGCCGGAATGGATTAAAGAACTTACCGAGACCCAAGAAGCAGCAGCATCGGCGATTGAACCAACGCGCGTACAAGAACCAGATAGCCAACTACCAGATTGGATTCGCGAACTGGAAGCCGAAGAGCCCACCGCGCAGGTAGAAGAAGAAATCACCGCGCCCGAGATTTCTGAAGAAATTTTCGTAGCACCCAACGAGGAGCGCGAAGAGACAGAAACAACTGCCTGGTCAAGCGATATTTCTGCTGCCGCCCCGGCAACAGAAGAGATTGCCCAAGATAGTGCGGCAGAGTTGCCGGATTGGCTAAACCTGGAAGGTGATATTCCCGGTGCTGAAGCAGGCCAGGAAAAGGGCCAGAGTTTGGAATGGTTAAACGCCATCCCTACTTTGGAAGACCAAGAAACACCCCAAGAGATTTCTGAAATCCTGAGTGAAGAAGCCGTAGAAGAAGCTGACTTGTTGGACACTGAAGAGCAATTCTTAACGCCTCTCTCATCCGCAGAAGGTGTGCCCACGGGCGATCTACCAGATTGGCTGCAACAGTTGGATAATGAAGTGGGTGATGAAATCGCTGATTATTCCATGGAATTAACCGAAAGCCCCACCGTTCCGGATGAGGAAATCATTTCAATTTCAGAAATAATATCAGCGGAGCCCACGCAAGAATTCGCATTGCCCACCTCCATCCTGGAAGAAACACGCCATCAAATGGCAGCAGGTGAAATCGACGCGGCTTTAGAGCAGTATGCCGCCCTGATCGAAAATGGCGACCAGTTGGATGAAGTCATTGAAGATTTGACGGAAGCCAGCTACCGCCACCCGCTGAATGCAGGAGTTTTACAGGCGCTGGGCGACGCATACGCAAAGATTAACCGCGTCAAAGAAGCCTTGGATGCCTACACGAAGGCAGAAGAGCTCTTGCTGCGATAACTCTCATCGAAACCTTATTGGAGGAACATTTTGGAACAAACCTTTGTATTGATCAAACCCGACGGAGTACAGCGCGGATTAATGGGTGAAATTATCTCCCGCCTGGAAAAACGCGGCTTGAAACTGGTTGCCGCAAAGTTCATGCGCGTTAGCCAGGAACTGGCAGAAACACATTACGGCGCCCACAAAGGAAAACCTTTCTACAATGGGCTCATCAAATACATCACCTCTGCGCCCGTTATGGCAATGATCTGGGAAGGCCCTGGCGCGATAGCGTTGGTACGCCAGACAATGGGTGCCACAAATCCCGCGGAAGCGGACCCCGGTACTATCCGCCACGATCTCGCAATCGTCACCAGCCGCAATCTTACCCACGCTTCCGATGGGCCAGAAAGCGCCGCCGCTGAAATCGCTTTATGGTTTTCAAGCGACGAAGTTCTTTCATGGGATCGCAGCGTGGAAGATTGGATAACCGGAAAAAATTAGTCCTGGAAAATTGCCTAAAGAAAGGAGCAGGGATTCTTGCTCCTTTTTTTCATGAATCATTGACGGTTCCCCCTTCCTATGATAAACTATGGATCGTTCGGGGGCGTGGTGTAGCGGCTAACATGCGGCCCTGTCAAGGCCGAGATCGCGGGTTCGAACCCCGTCGCTCCCGCTGAACTTCATACGCTAAACTGGAAAAAATCATTCCTCTTTAGCCAAAAAAGCGAAATGCCCAGAAGAATCTGGGCGTTTCTTGCTTTAATGATTCAGCTTTTGTTCCTTGCGGAATTTGAGATCATCAATTTCGCTTTCCTTTACATCATGCCATTCCAGGCTCTACCGTCAAAGCCCCCATCCTCAAATGATTGAAAAATAGACAACCTCTTGTAGACCGTCTTCATCAAAACGGTCTATGATGAACAATCATTAACTTTCCAGATATTCCCAACATTTTGCACCTGTCTCTACTCATTAAAAACCAAGAATACCCAATAAGAATGACTCATAGGACTATTTTGTGGATATTTCGTACAAAGATTGTATACATTATTGCATAAGGCAGAAAACTCAATTAACATAAGTTCAATACATTCGGAAAGAATTTCTTACAAGATCTCTGGGTGAAATGATGTCAGATCAAATTCAAATTAAGGACTTACTGCTACGCACCATCATCGGAATCAATGAGGATGAACGCATTAATCCACAGGATATTTTGATCAACTTAACCCTGTTCACGAATACGCGAGCTGCTGGGGAATCGGATGATATTGCAGACGCAGTCAATTATCGCTCAATTACCAAGCAAGTCATCGCGCTAGTTGAGACGTCGCGCTTCTATTTAGTAGAGAAAATGGCTGCTGAAATCGCGAAAGTATGTCTGGAGAATCCTCAAGTGGAAAAAGTACGAGTAAGCGTCGAAAAACCAGGGGCTTTGCGATTTACCCGGTCTGTTGGTGTAACCATTGAACGAGGAAGAAATGAACAATAAGTATTCCTCTATCAACCAGGCATTTTTATTACTGGGTTCAAATATTGAGCCGGAAAAGAATTTGCCAAAAGCTGTTAAATTGCTCTCCCAATACGGACACATCAGGAAAGTGTCATCCGTTTGGCAGTCTGCGGCAGCAGGATTTACCGAGCAGCCAGATTTTTTGAATGCCGCCATGCTTTTGGAAACAGATTTATCTCCAGATGCGCTTCGACGGCAAGCTATACATACTGTGGAGGATTCGTTGGAGCGGATTCGAACAGAAAACAAGAATGGGCCACGCACCATTGACATAGACATTATTCTTTTCAATCGTGATGTTCTTAATCTTGGTACCAGGCACATTCCTGATCCAGATTTGCAGGAGCAGTTGTTTGTTGCAATGCCCCTAGCGGAAATCGCGCCAGACTATTTGCATCCTGAATTAAATCAAACCTTAGAAGAAATTGCACATCAACTTTATCCTAAAGCAGAAGCGATTTTCCGAAGAGATGATGTGAAATTGGTATGACACGCATTAATTATGGAACCAACCACTTCTGATTTTCTGCTGGTGCCATCTTGGATGAAGAATAACCAACCAGGATTAGGCCTGAGAAAATTAGATAATCTTGAACAAAAAAAGGGAGTAAAAATGACTACGATAAACCATCCAAATTTTGGAAATATCGCCAAAAACCAATTATCCAGGAATGGAAAAAATGGTAATGGTAATGGTAATGGAAAGAACCATGATCGTCATGAAGCAATAAAAATGTCCGTTCATGATTTGTTAACCAATATCGGCGAAGATCCTGAACGAGAAGGGTTATTAAACACCCCCGACCGCATCGCGCGGATGTATGATGAACTGACTGCAGGCTATCACGTTGACACAGAAAAGCTGATTAATGGCGCCCTTTTCAATGTTGACTATGACGAAATGGTGATTGTCAAAGACATTGAATTTTATAGCCTATGTGAACATCACATGCTTCCGTTCTTTGGTCGCGCCCATGTCGCATATATCCCTGATGGCAAGGTGATTGGGTTAAGTAAAATACCTCGAATCGTTGAAATGTTTGCCCGGCGATTGCAGGTACAAGAAAGAATGACAAAACAAATTGCCGACTTCATCAAAGAAACCATCCAACCAAAAGGCGTTGCGGTAGTTGTTGAAGGGGTGCATATGTGCAGTATGATGAGGGGCGTAAAAAAGGCTGAAGCGAGCATGATCACCAGCGCATATTTGGATCAACTAAAGAATAACCGGGATTTACGTACTGAATTTATTGACCACATTAACAGCCGACGTTCGATGGACTGAGTAAAGAGACTGGTTATTGTATGCGATTGGATATTTCGGTTTGTTCATCCCCTTTGCTTCTTGAAGGAAATTAGCCAAAATGGATGAATTGATTACTCAGCTTTATCCCCTCCCATCATCTGAGAGGCAACTTAAAGGGCTTTACCTGTCCCACAATCTTCGTCAATACAGCCATGTGAGCAAGAAACCGTTTGTATATGCGAATTTCATTGTCAGCCTCGATGGGAGGATTGCCGTCCCCCACGAAGACGGAAACGGGCAGGCAGTTCCAACAAGCATAGCTAATGAAAGGGACTGGAGGTTGTTTCAGGAACTTGCCACGCAATCGGATTTGCTAATCAGTAGCGGGAGGTATTTACGGGATTGGGCGGCCGGTCGCGCGCAAGAAATTCTGCGGGTGGACGATCCTCGATTTTCTGACCTTAAAGGATGGCGGTTGGATCACAATTTACCACCCCAACCGGATATTGCCATCATCAGTAGCAGTCTGGAATTTCCTATTCCAGAAGTATTAACCAAAAGCCGCCGTAAGGTGATTGTCTTTACTACCAACAATCCCGACCTGGAAAGAGTGAAAGAAATCGAAGCGACAGCCGGAAAAGTGTTCGTCGCGGGAGACTCGAGTGTATCAGGGGAAAAGATGGTTCAACAAATGCATGAACTGGGTTACCATACCATCTACTCTGCAGCAGGGCCAAAAATCTTGCACTTGCTTCTCAAAGGTGGTGTCTTAGACCGGTTATATTTAACCCAGACCAATCGTCTGTTAGGAGGGCAGCCGTTCTCAAGTATTGTGGAAGGCGATTTGTTTGATGCGCCCATAGGTGTTAATCTTCACACTCTTTATTTCGATTCACATGGACTGGATGGTTTGGGGCAGCTCTTTATGTCTTATAATTTGGCGAATCAACCGATACCAAAATCGGAAATGAATCCTCAATAGATATGATCAAAAATTCGCGGTCTTAGGATTTGCATTCCCACAATTTTCCTTGACGTCTTGTAATCCTTC
This sequence comes from Ornatilinea apprima, assembly GCF_001306115.1. Lineage (GTDB taxonomy): Bacteria > Chloroflexota > Anaerolineae > Anaerolineales > Anaerolineaceae > Ornatilinea > Ornatilinea apprima. Next base: position 139,871 of record NZ_LGCL01000002.1, read on the forward strand.
ATGATAAACTATAGTCCCCTGGGGGCGTGGTGTAGTGGTTTAACATGCGGCCCTGTCAAGGCCGAGACCGCGGGTTCGAATCCCGTCGCTCCCGCTGCAACAAAAATCTGTTCAATAACGAACAGATTTTTTGTTTTAAGTTCTTTTTTCAATGGTTTATTGTATTTATATCTCCAATTTATCAGTATGGTCCTGGGTAACCCCTCTTTTATCTCTGATCGCGGGAGCGATCCTAAGAATCATCGTCGCACCCGCGAAAATATAAATTTCTTCTGCCTCCTGCCGTATATCCCAGGCTATAGCAGGTCTTCCATCATCTACTGCTATACTGCCGTGGTCATAGCTATATCTCTAGTAGAACTTAGTCCACATTATGAGACTGATATTGGGATTAATAGCGTGATGGACCAACAAAATTTATCCTTTGTTGGTCCATCCTATTCTCACTTACAACTATTTTTGAAAAGGTTTAACTTCTTGAACTGGAACAGCGGGGTGAAGCCGTCGCCGGTCCAGGCGCCGATCTTCAAGGTGAGCTGCTTGCAAGCGTTGGCCCAGGCTTTATCGGTCTTCCAGTTGAGCTAGTAATTGCCATCGCCCAGATTCTGCAGCACGGTAGTGCCGGAGGTGTAGGTCTCGATCGTGTCCACCGGTACGCCAGAGGGGCAGGTGTGCGGGCTGACGGTCAGGGTGACGGCGGAAGATGTTAGGCTGGTCACCGGGTTGCCGGAGCCGTCCAGCAGCCGCCATTTGAGCGGGATCATCTGGCCGACCTTGGCCGTGTTGAGCACGCCGTGCAGTTGACACTGTGCGTGCCGACGCTCCCGGTAATGACTTCATCGCAGGTCGCAGAGGCAATCCCGGAGGTGGCATCCATAGCATTCGGGCTTACGGAAGCACTGCCATTGAGCAGCACCGGATCAGGGGTTACGACCGGATTGAGTGTAGGTGCAGTCGCATCGCGCTTGATGTTGACCGTGACGCTATTCGTGCCGCCCGCGCTGGTGGCTGTGCAGGTGTAGACAGTCTCCTGCTCATCGCTCGTGATGCTGATCGGGTCGCAGCCAGTCTTGGATATTATTGCCGATTGGCTATTGGCGACCGTCCAGGAGAGGATCACATAGCTCGTGTACCAGTTGTTCTGGCCCAGCACATCTTGAATATACGGGGTGATAATCAGTGGGGTAGAGTCACCTGAGGGTGTAGCAGCCCCTAGGATATAGATGTCCGAAACGCTGGATAAAAATGTCCCATATCCGCTGTATTCACTGGTTGCCATCCTGGCGGATTACACCGCGCTGATCCGCGTCAGGGCACTGGCTGTCATCTCCGGCGTCAATGGCGCTGCTGCCTGGCTGGAGTGCGAAGGTCTGGCTTGGCCCACCTTGGTCGCCCAGCGGGCTGATCTGATCGGATAGAGTTGAGCAGTTGGTGAAGCCAGTACCGCAGGAATCGTCGTCCGCTAGGTTGTTGCCGGCTGTCACAGGCGTATTGGGGAAGAAACCGCAGTTTGAACCCGTGCTGCCTTTGATCAGGATGTTATTGTACAGGGTCTGCTGGTAACCGCTGCAGAAGACAGCGCCACCGACGACGGCATTGTTGCCAACGAAAGTGTTGTTAGTCATTTATGTAGGGCTAAAGGAAGCAACCGCGTCGCCCCAACCATAATCGGAATCCACGCTGTTACCAAAGAAGGTGTTGTTGGTAAGGGCTAATCAGCCTCCCTCTGTACCCGCGGTGCTCGCCATTATTGACCGCAATCACCTGTCCGGTGAACGCCACGAGCGCTGTCGTGGTATCAGACGGCCAGTAGATTGCGCTGACGTAACCTTATTTAGTATATATCCCTTCTCCGATTAGCGCATCATCAGACCAGGTGGCTCCAAAGTCGTCCGTGTAAACCCAGCGGAGCTTACTATCGGAGGAATAGTAGACGGAGATCCGACCGGATCTCGGGTCGTAACCGCCGAAAGGGTGCAATGCTCATTGATATCAACATTCGGAATTGCTGTCCAACCGTATGGGTCCCAATTGGGGGTCCCGGTGCTTTCGTTTTAGGTGTATTTTCCGTACCAGATCGGTTCACTACCTACATTCTCAAATAATTTTTTATGTCCCGAATAGAACACCCACAACGTGTCTCCGACCACCAGCCGTCAGGATCAACTCAGGCATTGGCGCCCTCCTGTCCCTACGGGGTCTTCACCCCGCAGTTGAGGGTCACCGTGTAAAGCTGCTGCTCTGGGGTAACCGGGCAGGCCGAGATGGGCTGGTCCTTCGGACAGTTGGCCGACTCGTCTGGCTGCCACCCGGCACTGGCCAGGCAAATCTGGTCCCCTTTACGATACCCCGCAGCGATGCCGGTCGGCCCGCCTGCCTCCAGCTGCGGGTCTTCCGTCCAGCCCTGGTCCTTCAACATGCCATCGAGCAATTTCAATGCCGCATCCGGGCTCGTGAAATTCATCCCATCCCCCGTGACCGTCGCCATGCAGCCGGTACCGCTGAGGCCGGTGACAGGATCGCTAAGCGGCGCTTCGGACTGGGTTACTTCGATGACATCCAGAAAGTGGGCCATAGCCTGGGCCTGCCCGTTGCAGACCTCCACAACCAGCGGTTGGATCGTCGCTGCGTCTGGGGCTGCGGCCCTGGGCGCACAAGTGCCGTTAAAGAAATCCCAGGCGTTACATTGCGAGCCATCTTTGAAGGTGCAGGTGCCCTGTTCATCCGAGGCGCCGCTATTGCCCGTGACCGCGTAGGTTCCACCTGTGATGGCGCAGTAGCGCCCCGCAGGGGTTACATATCCGGTAACCTTTACCCCGCCCACCGGGCAGTCGCCGCGCAGCAAGGCCCACTCCTCACACTGGCGGTTATCTTCGAAATAACAGACGCCAATCTGGCCGAGCTCCCCGCGCTCTTCGATGGAGAGGGTGCCGCCCTGTTTTGTGCAGTTCTCCGAAGCGGGGTTCGGGAGCTGCGCCAGCTCAGTCTGGGTCGGTACAGTAGTTGCTTGAATCTCAGGTGTCGTCGCGGTGCAACTGCCCAGCAGCAGGGCTGCCAGTAGTAGAACCGCGAGGAAAATCCTCCAAAATTGGGTTCGAGAGGCCATTGCTTTTTTCCTTTCCGTAAGAACGTCAATCACTCGCATGAGTCTGGCAGACCTACAGCGGCGGCCGGCTTTCGGCGTCCTGCGTCTGCTTTTGCGCCTGCCGCTGCAGCAGCCGGTTCAGGACCGGCCAATCATTCCAGGAGATTGTGACATAAACCAGAACAGTCAGCATGAGACCAAGCAGAATATTCCCAGAGCCGACCGTGATACCGACGGCGCTCATTGCCCAGATACTGGCGGCCGTCGTCAGGCCACTGACTTCTCCGGTGGGAACGCGCATGATCACCCCGGCGCCGAGGAAACCGATCCCCGTCACCAGGCCGGCCAAAATACGGCCCGTATCAGCCTGGAACATTTCCATACTAATTGCCGTGATCGCGGCAGCATTTAGGGCAGCCAGCGCCACCATGCGCGCTCGCACCGGGGAACCGACCATCACTCGCTCCCAACCGATGAGAAAGCCGAACAGGCCGGCCAGCCACGCCCTTACAAAAACAGAGAGATAGATATCGTTCCACATAGTGCCTCCTTTATCTCGAGTGTTGCCCTTCGGTCGCCAGCAGGATCACTTCATCCTGTTCTGTGAAAATAATTGAGATGGACTTCTCCGGATTGAGATGCACGCCGGAGGCGCCTCCGGCCTGGCTCGCCTCGGAAAACAGGCGGTAGCCGAGGGCAGTTTCTTCCCGGCAGCCGGCGGCGGTCACAACGGTTTGAAAGGTCACCTTCTCACCTGGACTGACATAGTCTCCAGCCGGCCGGAGCACGATCTGGGCGCCGCCCGGCCCGAGTAACTCGATCAGAATAGGGCCCAGCTCCACGTTTTCTGCAATCTGAGCCAGAATGAGGGCCATCAGACTATTATTGATGGTCGCGTCGTCAGGGCAATTAACCAACGCCAGGTCGCCTTTCCTCCCAGATATCATCTCAACCAGGATCGAATAACTTCTGCCAGTCTTATTGGCGATGTCGCGCAGATGCAGGTACGAGGCGGCAGAGAAAACATCGCCAAGCTGACTGTTTGGGCTAAGGATTAAGATATACGGATAATCGTCCGAAATCAGCCTCTCCATGGAAGGGCGGTCCAGAGGATTGCCCTCCTCGAACGTTACCCGCAGGGAACCCCAGCCGGTCCCTGAGCATCCGGCCTGCAGCGTTCCGGCTGGAACATCGGTGAAAACCTTCACCTGGAATCCGGGAGAAGCGGCGAGGCGCAGGTATTCTAGAATGAAGGGAGCACGCTGGTTCCAACCCAGGATCAATAGTCTTTGCGGAGCATCAGGAGCCGTCGGGATAGGATGGAACACTGGCCGGCTGGGTTCACCCAGCGCCTGGGCAAAAATCTGGATGGGTGTTCCAGGTGTATGGATAACAACCAGCCGGTCACCGGGCTGGAGCGAGGTGTCCAGGGGTGGGCTGAGGCGGACGGCGCCGCCGGCAGACTGCAGGCCGACCAGGGTCGCATTCGACAGGCGACCTAGCACCTTCCCATAAGTTTCAGCGGTCAGCGCTGGTGGGTCGACAAAACGAATATTCGCACCTCCGAAGCGGAGCAGCTCGGCATAGACCAGTCCAAGGCCTGGCTGGAGGCAGGCCTGGGCGAGGAGATATCCAAGCAGCTTTTCAACAAGAAAGAGCTGCGCTCTCTCCCCGCCAATCATCCGCATCAATTGCAAGTTTTCGGCGCGCTGAACGGTTGCTACGATGTGGGAGCGAAGCCGGTGCTGCTCTCCCGCGCGAGCCAACGCTAACAGCGCCCGACCGACCGGCAGGTCAGGATAGTCCCCTCCCGGGGATAGAATAATGACAGCGCGTGCTGATTGAGGGCTGACAATTTTCAAAACATCCAGGTCGAGCGGGTCTCCGCTGCGGCAGACGATGCGCATACCCTGCCTATCTGGAACTCTGAGGCGGATCTCCTCTTCCATTTCTAACCGGTCTTGGTCAGCCAGGATCACAACGCAGGCTCGGCGATGGATTTGCGCTCCAACCCGCCCGTTTTGGCAGGTCAAACGCCGGATGCGGTCCGCGCAGGCCAGCTCGTGCAGGATGGTGTATATGTGCGGCGACCAGCCCAGGATCAATAGGTGGCCGCTCTCGACGACAGGCGTGCGGCCCCGCCTCATTTTACCGAGATGTTGGTCCAGGCCGTTGACCAGGATACCGATCAAGGCGCTGGTGAGGAAAATGCCGCCCAAGGTGACCAGAACTCCGACCAGGCGATACCAACGGCCGGAATCGTCGGCCACTGTTCCGGGGTCGAGCACCCGTGTGGCTGCCAGCCAGGTGGCTTCTGCAAAGCCTAACGGACCCGGGTGATCCCCCGGCTTCAAGCCAGCGGCTACCAGGACACCGGCCGTGGAGAGGATCAAACATGCGGTAATGGTGAATAGGGCGGCCACCAGGGCAGCTGTACCCCGAGAGAGGAAATTATCAAACGCGTAGCGCAGTCGTTCGCCTGGAGTCGCCTGATTCATTCCGTCTCCTGCCTTTCACGAGTGTGCCATCGAACTGGCAGTCAAGCCATCTTTGCTTCCCGAAGTTTTACCGCGCAGGTTAGGACCAAAATTAAAATACTGACGATCAAAACCCAGGCGGGGAAGATCAACACCATCCACAAGTTTTGGCTGGTGGTTACCAACATAAACACCACCAGCGCGTAGGTAAAGTAGCACAGCAGGCGAGGCATCACGCCAGTGCGCAGCCAGAGGGTGCTGATGGAGAACATGAAGACCCCGGCCATCTTGAGCCCGTAGGTGTTGAAGATCTGGTTCATGACAGACCGGTTGAGGGCGTACAGTTCTGCGCTCATCGCCTGGCCTCCAGTCGCCTGGTATATGGCGAGCATCCCTGCGCCATTCGCCATTGCAATGAAGCTCATTGCCAGGAACAATAACCCGCTGCCCAGGGTCACTGTGGAGAAGAATTTATCCTCGAACTCCCCCAGGCGGTCGCGCACAACCCCGACGAACCAGAGGAAGGCAATTCCGGCAAAGGGCATCAACCGCAGGGCCAGCCCGACCTGGCTGCGGGTGGCGTCTGTCCAGTCATTTACGGTGGTCGGGTCAGTAGGGACAGACAGGCGGATCAGTATGATGGTGATCGCAAAGAAGATCGAAAACAGGATCCCGGCAATGGCAGCGGCGCGCGGCGTGGCGGAGTGAATAAATTGAGTCATTTGAGATTTCATCATTAGGTCCCTTCGAGGTTCTTCTGGATGGCCGACCGGCGGAAAGTCTGAACTTCGCACACCAGCGAGCCATGCTGACCAACCTGAAATAATGAAGTTGCCTGGTGAATGGGGGAGATAAGGTGAAGCAGGCACTGCGATTTGGAGATGGGGTGAAGTGGTGAATACGTCACCCCATCTCGCAAGCTCAGATCTATATTAGCCACCTCCGTAGCTTTCTTTATTCAAATAGGTCCATGAAAGCATAGAAGCTTTCTGGAGTCCCTCCGGTGATAAGCACCTTTCCAGTCGCGACGGCGTCTTCAGGATTAAGCATCGCCAGAACCAGCTGCTTCCAGGTTAGCAAGTCGGTCACGATCTCGAACTGGCCCTTGATCGCGGATGGGGGATCCACCTCGAGGATGCCCTTGCGAACGTTCAACGTGTAGTGATCTGGCGCGTTGGAGCCATTCTTCTTGACGTCGGTCAGCTGAAGGCCAACGACGATGTCTTTCTCCATCGATTTCGATGCGTTGAGACTGACGGCCAGGATGCGGTGCAAGGTCGCCATGGGCATCAACTCGACGAAGTTGTTGTCGATCCTGGCAAAAGCACGCTTCGGGTCCCCAAAGCCTAAGTCAACGTGAGCCTGGTCAGTCATCAACAAGTAGTCGGCCAAAAGCATGTTGCGCGCCTGACCGGTCATCGTGGTGGCTGCCAAGGCCAGCATGGCCGCCTTCTTGGTCTCGAACGCCACAGGATTATCGGGTTCCAGCACGAGTGCATCGTCGGCGAGTCGTAAGGCCCATTCCGGGTTGAACTCCAGAGCCGCCTGGGCCTTACTTGCCAGGTCACCGTCGCCGTTGACGAGGAAGGCCGACATTTGCGCCTCGCTCAGGGTCGACTGCGGAAACAGATCTCTGACTGAGCCGGTGTAGAAGCCACGGTAGTACCGGAAGATGTGGAAGATGTTCCAGTCTTTGAGGCCATACGTCTCCTGCAGATAGGGGCTGGAGGCGAGGTGGGGCGGCAGAACGATCCGGTCCTTCATCTCCCCCGCTGTGTAGCCTCTGTTCATGTAGTAGAGTGTCTGGTCATTCACGAACTGGATGGCATCGCTGAAGTTGGTGAGGTACTGGTGGACGTTTTCTTTTCCGCTAGTGACGGGATTGGGGCCATGGATCGCCACCAGGTATTCGGGATTGAGGCCTCTGGCAATCTTCAGGCTGTTCACATAATCCAGCGGATCCCTCAGCCGGCTGCCCCGCATAGTTGACAACGCCGGAAACGCCTCGTAGACGACGGCGATTTGGATCAGGACTTCCTTACGCGGCAGCCACACGAAGAGGACATCTTGCGTCTCACCGGCAACGGGAATGAGATCTACGTCAACGCCGGCGATCGTCATCCTTGTCTCTTCCTTGATAGTCTTTGTCGGCGCCAGGAAGCCGGATGGCCCAAGGGTCTGCGGCCCGCAAATGCCCCAGCCCACATACCAGCCTTCCCCGTCCTCGACCGGAGCGTCCTGAAACAGGACCCCGCTCATCTTGAGCGCGCCCTCGGCTCTCGACGGAAAGACCGGGCCAAACCACTCGCTGAACATCGAACTAAGCAGTTTCTCGTGACCGATGATCTCCGTCTGCACATCGGCAAAGACCGAGGCGCCGTTGATATGGCAGTCGTGATGGTGGGTGTAGATAATCGCTTTGACGGGTTTCTTGTCAAAAATGTTATCCAAGTGGGCATTAAAGGCATCCTTGACGGGCTGTGACGCAGGAATGCTCTCCCCTGGATCGACGACAATCAGGCCGTTGACGCCCTCGATCAGCACCGGATTGTCCCGGTTGTACCCACGGGCAACCCAGACACCATCGGTTACACGGATCACTGTGGGTGGAAAGAACTCCTTATACATCTGCAGCAACCTAGCATGGACTGGTACCGTTTCGGGCTCATAAGGCACCGGTACTGCTTCAGGTGCTTGGGACAGAAGTTGAAATTCGTTTTTCATTGCTTTCTCCTTATTTTTAGAACATCGATTGATGCGCGACGAAAATTTCGCCGTACTTTGTTTCCGTGTAGCAGTTTCTATCTTTCTCCATAGTCCCCCCTTCCCAACCTCGCCCCTGATTCGGGTGAGTTCGATCAGGTTCGTAAGCTTTCAATAGCTCCTCCTTTCTAGGCGCCAGAATGTCCATTACCTCGGACGCCAATCGTCCTCGGGTGGCTGGCCCTCACACCGTTCGCTCAAAAAAGCGAACAACTGCTCCAGGCTGGCGAAGGACTGGCGCTCGCCGGTGTGCGGGCTTTCCAGGCTGGCGCGCCATTGGGTTTTCCCCTGGGATTGGGTGCGCCACAAACGCAGCAGGAAAGCGTGGTAGGCGTCGCGTTCTTCGCTCGTCGGATTCATATCGGTCATCCTTTGTTCCATGATACACAGCCAACGTGCCGGCAACGTGTCTGGATTGTGCCTGGAACGTGCTTGATCAAAGAACATGTAAAATTTTCCGGATTTTTTGCTATACTTAATAAAGCACCGTGTCAGGGAAAAAATAGAGCTGGGAGGCAGGATATGTCTCACCTGGTGCTGAAGTTGTTGGGTCCCTTTCAGGCCACTCTGGATGGCCAAGCGGCCAACGGGCTGAATTCCGATTTATTACGCGCCCTGCTGGCCTACCTGGCAGTGGAGAGCAAACGAGAGCATCCCCGCGTGCAGCTGGCCGCTCTCCTGTGGCCCGAGCGCTCCGACCAGGAAGCGCATAATTCGCTGCGCTTTGCCCTGTCCAAGCTGCGCAGCGCCCTGGGCGATCGCCGGGCGGAATCCCCCTTTCTGCTGGTCACCCGCACGCACGTGCAGTTCAACCAGGCCTGCGACCACTGGCTGGATGTAAACGAGTTCGAGCGATCGAGCATTGGGCAAAGCCCAATCTTCATCGCCAGCGGTCCGCCAGGAGGGGTTAATAACAACAAGGCAGAGATCGAGCGGGTGATCGCGGCGGTCGAGCTGTACCGCGGGCCCTTCCTGGAGGGACTCTCCATCGCGGACAGCCCCGCATTCGAAGAATGGATGCTGCTGAAAGGGGAGGAAATCCAGCGCAGCCAGTTGGCTCTGCTGGATCACCTGACCGTTTTCCAGATGAGAGCCGGGGAGACCGGCCAGGCGGCGCGCTGGGCGCGCAAGCAGCTCGAGTTGGAACCCTACCGCGAGCCGGCGCACCGCCAGCTTATGCTGGCCTTGGCGCTGGGGGGAGAGCGTTCGGCTGCCCTGGCGCATTATGAAACCTGCCGCCGCCTGCTGGCGAACCAGCTGGGCTGCGAGCCGGAAGATGAAACCCAGGCGCTGTATGTTCAAATCCGGGATGGGAGCCTGACTCCCATCCAACCCGGCCTGCTCACCCTGGCGGAATCGCACAAAGCAGTTCCCGCAATGGCCGAGAGCGGTCGCGCGGGGGCCGCGCCGGTCGCAGCCTTCGTCTCCCGCCAGGGCGAGCTGGCAAAATTAAATGGCCTGCTCGAGGGCGCTCTCGCCGGCCGGGGCGGGGTGGCGTTGATCGCGGGCGAGGCAGGGACCGGGAAAACCGCCTTATTGGATGCATTCAGCCGGCAGGCCGGGCTGGCTTATCCGGATTTGATCGCTCTGCGCGGGCGCTGTAGCGCCCACGGCGGGGCCGGCGATCCCTACCTGCCGTTCCGGGAGATCTTGCAGACCCTAGCGGGCGACGTTGAGAGCAAGCGGGCCGGGGGGACGCTTTCGCCGGAGCAGGCCCGGCGGGTGTGGGAGGCGCTGCCGGCAGTAGGCGCCGCGCTGGCCGAGCATGGCCCGGATTTGATCGACCGCTTCGTGCCGGGCGAAGCGCTGCTGCAGCGCCTGGAGAGCTTTTCGGCGCCCGGCACGGCCGCGCGCTGGCCGAAGCGATTGCGAGAGCTGAGTGCTCGCTCCGCAGGGCGCGCCGCCACCTCACAGCCTGACCTGTTCGCCCAACTCACCCAGGTGCTGCACACCCTATCCTTACGATTTCCGCTGCTCCTGGCAATCGACGACCTACAGTGGGCCGACGGCGGCACGCTGGCGCTGCTCTTCCACCTGGGCCGCCGCCTGGCCGGCAGCCGGATCCTGCTCACCTGCGCTTTCCGCCCGGTAGAGCCGGCTGGACCAGGGGAACCTGCGCCCAAGTTGGGGATGGAGACCGTGGTGCGCGAGCTGCGGCGCGATTGGGGCGACGTGCTGGTTGACCTGGAACGGGCCGACGGGCGCGCCTTCGTCGAAGCGCTGATCGACAGCGAGCCAAACAACCTGGGCGCGGAGTTCCGGCATAAGCTGTACGACCACACCGGCGGCAACCCGCTCTTCACCGTCGAGCTGCTGCACAGCTTTGAAAGCCAGGGCATGCTGGCAAAAGACGCGGTTGGGCGCTGGGTGGAAGCTCCCGGGCTGGATTGGAATTACTGCCCCCCGCAGGTGGAGGCGGTCATCGCCGGGCACCTGGCTGGGCTGCCGGACGAGGATCTCGAGCTGCTGCAAGCTGCCTCGGTGCAGGGCGAGCAGTTCGTCGCGGAAGTAACGGCCCACATACTGGGCCGGGGCGAAGAAGCCGTCCTCAAGCGCCTGAGCGGTCCGCTGCGCCGGCAGCACCGCCTGGTGGAGGCGGTCAGCCTGGAACGGCTGGCTGTGAGCGGGCAGCGCCTGTCCTCATACCGCTTCCGGCATGCCCTGCTGCAGCGCGGCGCGTACAACAGTCTGGATACGGTGAGAAAAGCGCAGCTGCATGAGGCAACCGGGGTGACCCTGGCAGCGATCTATGCGGCCGAAGGGGAACGACCCCAGTCGCTGGCGCCGGCGCTGGCGTGGCATTATGAGGCAGCCGGCCTGGCTTTACCGGCTGCCCGGGCCCTGCATGAGGCAGGGGTTCAGGCTGCGCGACTTTCAGCTTTTCGGGAGGCGCTGCAGCTGTTCGACCACGGGCTGGCCCTGCTTTCGGACGCTCCAGTTTCTACCGAGCGGGTGGAGATCGAACGGTTGTTAGGCGCGGCCCGGCTGGGTCCTCAGCGCAATCTGGGTGGAGTAGGAAGTGATGAACTGGAAGACGCATTCCGGCGGGCCAGCGAAGCTGGTGTTGGAGACGCTCCCGGACGGCCGGGTCTGCAGATGCTCTTATCCAAAGGAGAACTGCTGACAGCGAAGGGACATTTCCAAGAGGCTCTGGCTGCGGCGGAGCGGTTACTCCAGCTGGCGACACAATCGGGGGATGAGGCCTTTATCGCCCTCGCCCACTGGCGGTTCGGCCATATTTTAAATTCGATGGGCAACTCGCTGGAAGCGGAAAAGCACTTCAATTGGATCCTTTCCTGGATCACTCCACAGCGGCGGACGGAGCTGCGGGCTATGGTGGGCTTGAATCTCACGGCAAACACACTCATCATATCGGCGATAGACCAGTGGTTCCTGGGGTATCCGGAACAGGCCCTGCGGCGCAGCACCCAGGCATTGACTGGCGCGTTGGAGGAGGGAGACCGGTATGCACAGGCCTTTGCCTCCGCGGTTGGCTGTATCGTGCTGTTCCTTTTGCGCAGAGATACCGCCGCCCTGCAGGAGCGCAGCGAGCTGTGCTACCAGGTATGCCAGCAGTATGGCTTTGCGATGTGGCAGCCATTTGCGGAAGTCTTCCTGGGTTGTCTGGCGGCAATGCGCGGGGAGGAAATCGCCGGTATAGAGAAGATACAACGCGCCATCGCCGGGTGGCAAGCCCGGGGTATGGCCATCGGCACGGACAGCCTGGTCGTGGTCCTGGCAGATAGCTGCCTGGCCGCGGCTCGCCGGATGGGCGACGATGCACCGAGCTCCGGCCTGCTGGAACTCGGGCTGGCGGCGATCCAAAGCGTGCTTGGTCCGGATGTCCCGTGCGGACAGAGCTACCAGCCCGAGCTCTACCGCCTGCAGGGCGAGCTGCTGCTGGAGCGAGATGGTCTGGCCGCGGCGGGGGAGGCACAGGAGTGTTTCCGCCAATCGCTTCAGCTCGCTCAGGAGGTTGGCGCATTCGGATGGCAGCTGCGGACGGCTATGAGCCTGGTCCGCTTGAAGATAAGGCAGGGGGAGGATTACGCGGAGGAGCAGGCGGAAGCACGAACCTTCCTGAAGGAGGTGTTCGGGCGCTTTACCGAGGGGTTTGAATTCCCCGATATGCAGGAGGCTGCGGCATTGATTGGCAAAATAGAGGTTGCGTGACGCTCAACAGAAGCGATTATGCGATGACGATAATGTAGTGCCTAAGAAAACATCTTCATTCCAGCTTAGACATCCCTTTTTTACACCTAACAGAAATGCTAGTCCTTCTTGCAGTTTTACTTAACTCGATGTAAAATGACCCTAACAGGTAAAAAAAGCCCTTTAAAAAGCAAAAATCGCGCCGAACAGCGCGTTTCCACAGTCTTTCAAGCCCTCATCTGGTCTGAAAGTCTGTCCCCCCGAATTTACTTGCACATGGGGCGATGCCCGTCGCTCCCGCCAGAACAAAAAAACCTTCGCAAATGCGAAGGTTTTTTTGTTCCAAACTTGCAAAATCAAATTCCTGCGGCATGAAAAGCAGCCGCGATGATCGCCTTGGCCTCACTCAAAATTTGGGTTAAATGCTCTTCGCCGCGGAAACTTTCAGCATAAATTTTGTAAATATCTTCCGTGCCCGATGGTCGAGCCGCAAACCAGCCATTTTGTGTAACCACCTTCAAACCGCCTATGGCGGCCTGGTTATATGGCGCGCGGGTAAGCTTGGAGACAATTTTCTCCCCGGCCAACTCTTCCGCACTTACCAATTCTGACGAGAGATCTGCCAGCACTTTTCTCTGCGGCAGCCCGGCGGGAACATCCATTCGCTGATATACGGGGTTGCCAAAGCGGCCTACCAAATCCTGGTAATGTTCTCCGGGGTCTCGCCCAGTAACCGCTGTGATTTCAGCAGCCAACAAATCGAGAATCACGCCATCTTTGTCGGTTGTCCATACGGTGCCATCGTGTCTGAGGAACGATGCTCCCGCGCTTTCCTCACCGCCAAAGCCAAATGTTCCATTCAGTAAACCGGCAACAAAATATTTGAAGCCGACCGGAACCTCAAAAAGTTTGCGGCCCAGAGAAGCGGTGACCCGGTCAATCATCGAGCTGGAAACTAATGTTTTTCCAACCCCAACGTCTTTGCCCCAATTGGGCCGGTTTTGGAACAGATACCAGATTGCAACCGCCAGAAAATGATTGGGATTCATTAATCCTGCGCTTCGCGAAACAATGCCGTGCCGGTCGCAATCGGCGTCATTTCCAAATGCGATATCAAAGTGGTCTTTCAAGCCAATCAAACCCGCCATGGCGTACGGAGATGAGCAGTCCATTCGAATTTTGCCATCTTTATCAACCGGCATGAAACCAAAAGTGGGATCCACATACGGATTCACAATTTCCAAATTCAATCCATATCGCTCCGCAATCGGTTCCCAATACGCCACGCTGGCACCTCCCAAAGGGTCAACTCCAATCTTAAGACCCGCCTGAGCGATCGCGGAAATGTTAATCACATTATGGAGATCCTCAGTGTACGGAAGGATGTAATCATGCTGGTGTGTTGTTTCCGCTTTAAGCGCTTTTTGCAAATTCCAGCGCTTGACGGCTCTTAACCCACCCCTTAAGATTTCGTTGGCGCGGTTTTGGATGGCGGTGGTGATCCTGGTATCTGCCGGTCCGCCTTCAGGCGGATTGTACTTAATGCCCCCATCATCTGGCGGATTATGCGAAGGTGTGATCACCACCCCATCAGCCAGGCCTTCAGAACGGTTACGATTGTAAGTTAAGATGGCATGCGAAATTGCGGGGGTCGGGGTGTACCCCAGGCCGGTCTGCACCATAATATCCTGTCCATTCGCCGCAAACACCTCTATAGCAGTCAGTAAAGCTGGTTCAGAAAGAGCGTGGGTGTCCATCCCAATATACAAGGGGCCGCTGTTTTTTTGCGCGACCCGATATTCGACAATCGCCTGGCAAACCGCCAAAATGTGATCCTCATTGAAGCTCCCACGAAGCGACGATCCGCGGTGCCCGGATGTACCAAAACTCACCAGTTGGGCTGGATCGGATAGATCTGGTTTTTGAGTGTAATACGCCGCGACCAGCCTTGGGACGTTTACCAGTATCTCACGCGGAGCAGGTTTACCCGCCAATGGATGCAGAGCCATATTTCCTCCTTCAGTTCAATGTTGACGAAAATAAGAAGACCTAACCATTGTTGTTCTTATTATATTGAATAACGATAGGATAGTTTGATGAATCATTTCATGAAATTGTGGTTATCGAAACTGGCGTTATGTTATGATATGGAAATCAAAAAAAGAATCCAAAAACACGAAAGTCAGCTCCCTTGAACCGCAAACTATTTCTAGCACGCGTTCTCGTCAGCCTGGTTTTATTCCTAAACTTGCAAGCTGCCGTGTTTTTCTTCATCTTCCCGCAGCGATTTGTGCCTTCATTCCAACTATCAGGGGATACCGGCCCATTTGTGATTCAAAGTATGGGCGTGCTGTTTTTGATGTGGACGGTTCCTTACTTTTTTGCAGCCATCAACCCGATTAAGTACCAGGTTGCGCTGGTTCAAGCGGTCATCATGCAGATTATTGGTGTTGCGGGGGAAAGCCTTATTTACCTTCACTTGCCCGAAAAACTCACCATTCTTAAGCTGTCGCTTCAACGCTTTATTCTCTTTGATTCCGCCGGAGTTCTCCTACTAATCACTGCATTCCTTCTCGTTCGCCTGCAAAACGATCATGAATAATCCTGATTTTCACTTCATTGGCGTCATGTCAGATACGCACAACAATAGAGATAACACACTCGCCGCCCTTGAATTTTTCAGGCAGCGAGATATTTCCATCATTATCCACTGCGGAGACCTGGGGCAGCCCGATCTTCTCGATCTGTTTACCGGTTTTGAGATGTATCTGGCGATCGGTAACACAGACCAGCACCCCGAAGAATTGCGCCGTCGCGCAAAACAGATCAAACCGCAAAACCAGGTTGACTATCACCTACAACTACACCTTTCTGGCAAATCCATCTGGGTTGTGCATGATCTGGTCTTTCAAGATTTATCAAGCAACGCATCTCCCGACTTTATTTTTCACGGTCATACCCACCGCCCGGCGATCAAACGGCTCTCTTCCCAAACCACCCTGATCAACCCTGGCACCACCGGAGGCGCCATGCGAGCTGGCGTGCAAACCATTTCAGTTTTGGATATTATCTCAAGCCATGTGGCTTTCTTTACTGTCCCCAATGGCCAGCATTTCATCATTTAAGATGAGATGAGGATTACACTCATCACCTACTAATCAGTACACAACACAGTAGATCGTGCCTTATCCACATCCTATAATTCATATCAGCAGCCCTCTCACCACCAAGCTCTGTTGGAAAAGGACAGAATGATATGAGAAAAATGGATGAATCCTTCTTGACCGATCTGCTCGACAGTTTTCCAAAATGGTTTGAAAACGAAAGTCAATTTTCTGAAGCCCGTCTGGATAACAAACTATTCCCGTATGATCAGCTTTTCTCCCCGATTCAAATCAACAGTATTAAAGTAAAAAACCGCATTGTAATGGGCCCGATGGGCAACATCTCAATGGCCGAAGAAATGGGACGACCAGCCAATAAGATGGTTCAATACTTCACCGAGCGTGCTAAAGGAGGCGTTGGACTCATTACATCTGGTCTTGTTCCCATCAGCCAGAACATAGACCCAACTGTAACCGAATTGGGAGACCGAAGCTATTTCCCGCGAATTGACCGTTCTCGTACAGTTTTTGCTGGCTGGCGCGATTTAGCTGAAAACATCCATGCGCATGGTGCCCATTTCTTCATCCAATTAACCCCAGGCCTTGGTCGGGTCGGTTCACCCGAATCAATGATCAAGAAATATAAACTGCCGGTTTCCGCGTCCTGGAATCCAAATTTCTACCTCACCTCTGTTCCCTGCCGGCCGCTAACCGACGGCGAATGCCGCCGCATCATTAAGGCCGCGGGGCAAGCTGCCGCAGATGCCAAAGCGGCACTGATCGACGGAGTTTACCTCCACGGCCATGAAGGCTATTTGTTGGAGCAAATGACAAACTCAGCCTTTAATCGCCGCAAAATGGGACGTTATGCGAACTGGCAGACATTTGGGCTGGATATGGTCAAAGAAATTCGAAAACGAGCTGGCAACCGGTACCCCATCTTGTATCGCATTGACCTTTCATTAGCGCTCAATGCAGTATATGGCGAGCGCATGAATACCGTTTCTACCCTAAAGAAATTCAAAAATGAGCGCACCATTGCCATGACCCTTGATTACATGGAAAACCTGGTTAAAGCCGGTGTGGATATTTTTGATGTAGACCTCGGTTGTTATGATAATTGGTGGCTGCCCCATCCTCCGAATTCCATGCCATCAGGATGTTACTTGCCCGTTTCGCGCCTGGTGAAGCAGTATTTCAACGAGAAAAATATTCTGAGCAATGTCGGCTTGCCGGTGCCCATTGTGGCAGTGGGAAAATTGGGGTACCCTGACCTGGCCGAAAAGGCTTTACGAGACGAAGCCTGTGACATGATCATGCTCGCCCGCCCGCTTCTGGCTGACCCCCAGTGGCCTAATAAAGCCTTCTCGGGCCGGGTTAAAGATATTCGCCCTTGTATCGGCGATCAAGAAGCCTGCATCAATGAATTTGTTGAGGGTGGCCATCCGCAGTGCGCCGTCAACCCACGAACTGGTTTTGAGGATGTATATTCAGCTGAATTACCTCCCATTGACAGCATCAAACAAATTGCGGTAGTAGGAGCTGGCCCCGCCGGTGTTATTTGCGCCACCATCGCAGCCAAAAGAGGACATAAAGTAACCCTCTATGAAAAGCAAGACCGCATTGGTGGAATGCTTGTGCCTGGTTCCAAGCCAAGAATTAAATACGAAGTGGCGAATTATCTTGAATACCTTCAACACCAGGTAGACCTTGCCGTAGATAATGGTAATCTGACGGTAAAAACCGGTATTGAGACTTCAGCTGGCGACCTTAAGCGGTTGGGCTATGATGCAATCATCGTCTGCACGGGTGGAACGCCAGTCCATCCATCGATTTCGGGGTTGGATTTGCCGCATGTAGTTCAGGCCGTAGATGTTTTGCGCAATCCAGACCTGGCAATTCAGGCCCAAAATGTAGTGGTGGTCGGGGGTGGGGCCGTTGGCTGTGAATGCGCGCACTTCCTCTCTGCTGAATTAGGGAAAAAGGTAACCGTCATAGAAATGTTGGATGCCTTTATGATTGGGTTGTGCACAGCCAATCGCGGACACATGATCCACGAATTAGAAAAAATGAATGTTCCGCTTATGAACTGCACACGATTAAAATCGGTTCAGCCAGGCTCCATCACCGTAGAGCAGAATGTCTCCAACACAGTACCTTCTCCGTATATTACCTGGACGCCATTGCTGCCTGAAAATATTGAGAATCCACTTGCAAGGCCCGTACGACAGCAGCTTGAAGAGAAAGTGTTACCGGCCGATCTGGTGGTCTTGGCATTGGGTTTGCGGCCAAATACGCAAATCTACGATGAGTGTGTTGAAAAAAAAGCTGCTCCGCAGGTGTTACAGATTGGTGACGCCTTTCAGATTCGCCGTGTCTTCGAAGCAGTTAAAGCTGGCTACGCGGTTGGCCGCAGCCTTTAGCAAAAAAGGAGCAAAACCATGATACTGACCCCAGAAGATCAAGCCATTCTGGATGGAAAACAAGGCGAAGTTCTGCAAAAAGTAATGAAATCTGTCGTCGTCTACGGTGAGACGTTTGGGGCTGACCACCTCGTCCCTATCACCGGCTCTCCGCACATGGTTACCTCCTTTGGCGCCAATACCATCCAGCCTTATTTTGATATGCTGGACGAGTTAATTGGCGCCGGACTACAATCGAAAGAGCCGTTCACAGTTGATCCGAGGCCAATGGAATATGACCGGCTAAATCCCGGTCTTGTAGAGAAGCTTGCCTTTAACCTGATTTTTGGCAAGCAGGCTGCTTATGAGCAGCAGTTGAAAAAACTTGGGCTGAAAGATGAAAACAGCTTTACCTGCACCTGCTACCTGCCTGAGGTGGGAAACACACCCGCGAAAGGCGACTTCCTGGCCTGGTCAGAGTCTTCTGCAGTGGTCTTCGCCAATTCAGTATTAGGCGCGCGGACCAACCGCAACTCTGGAGGCATCGACCTGATGTGCGATATTATCGGAAAAGCGCCTTATTTTGGGTTGCTCACCGATGAGGGCCGGCAGGCTACCTGGTTGGTTGAAGTGAAAACTTCCTCAAAGCCTAATGCCCAACTTCTGGGCAGCGCAATTGGTATGAAAGTAATGGAAGATGTGCCCTACATCGTCGGCATGGATGGCTTTCTTGGAACGGGACTCAACCCAGCTACCGAAGCCTACTTAAAAGACATGGGGGCGGCAACCGCTTCTAACGGTGCAGTTGGACTATACCATGTGGAAAATATTACTCCCGAAGCTGTTGAATCCGGGCGAACACTTCTCAAGCCAGGCTACCAGACTTACGTCATTGATGACCACGAATTAGCACGGGTATATCAGGCATATCCTCTTCTCTGGAAAAACGCCAACACTCAGCCTGACTATATCTTTGTGGGCTGTCCACACCTGGCGCGCCATCAATTAGAAAGCTGGATTGAACAATTGGAAAATCAGCTCCGCCACCACAAAGCCAACCGCTTAAAAATCCCCGTGTACCTGTTTACCGCGCCAGACATTCAAAAAGCTTTCATTTCCGAAAAACCAGACACCTACCAGACACTGCTAAGCCAGCAAATTCATATCACATCAATTTGTCCTTTGATGTACATGAACAATCCGCTCTGCGGCCGCAAACCGATCGTCACGAACTCCAATAAGCTTCGGACCTACACAACCGCACGCTTTTATCTGGATGAAGATGTCTTGCAAATCGCGGTCACAGGGAAGCTGCCCTCCCGAGGAGGAAAATAACCATGACAGAAAGAATCTTCAAAGGTCGGCCGGTTTTGTCTGGCGCATGCCAGGGCGAGGCGTTAGTCTCGCGGCAGGGCTTTAACACGCTCGCTTCGTTCCAAAAAAGTGTCATCTTACGTTCAAAGAAAGCGATTTGCTCTGACCAGAACAATAGCGACCTCTTCCAAAAAGAAATGACTGGCAAGATCTTATGCATACCGCAGACGATCGGATCCACTACCGGTGGCCTGGTTCTTCAGACCATCGCCCGGTTAGGAAACGGCCCCAAAGCAATTTTGTTTTCAGAACATATCGACTCGCTGGCCGCCGCCGGAGTGATTCTAGCCGATATTTGGGACAACCACCGTTTCATTGTTGTAGACCAACTTGGACAAGAATTTCTGCACTCCGTCCAACAAGGACAAACCATTACCATTGCCGAGGATGGTACAGTAACAGTGAAGTAACCACAATTTTTCTTTCGTTTTTCTAGGGCGGGGTATAAAATCCACCCGCCCCTTTTTTATTAACTGGTCAAATGGCTAGCGGATAATGGTTTCATCTGGTGTTACACTTGTTTTCTCATTATTGCTAATCATCATGAAAAGCGGAGTTCTCATGTTTATTCAAAACCAGATAAAAAAAATTAAGACAGTCTACAACGACTATCCCCGACAGTTCTGGCTGGTGATGGGTGCGTTCTTTATTGACCGGGTTGGCGGCGCGCTGATTTTCCCATTTTTCACGCTGTACATCACCAAAAAATTTGGTGTCGGCCTCTCAGAAGCCGGTTTACTGTTCGGTGTTCACTTCGTATCCAGCATCGTTGGAACAACAATTGGCGGCGCGCTGGCGGATCGAATGGGACGCAAAGGCACGCTCATTTTTGGCCTTCTCTCCAGCGCCTTCAGCATGCTGCTGATGGGTTTTGTTAACAACATTACCGCCTTTTTCCTGGTCGCATTAATCTCTGGGCTTTTTGCCAGCGTTGGAGACCCGGCCGGGCACGCCATGGTCGCCGACCTTCTCCCCGAAGAAAAACGGCCGGAAGGCTACGGAATCTGGCGCGTTTCCGCCAACCTCGCTGTGGTGATTGGCCCGGCCATCGGCGGGCTTTTGGCCGCCTATTCATACCTGTATCTCTTTATCACCGATGCCGTCGCCAGCACAATCACATCAATTGTGATTTTTATTCTGGTCAAAGAGACCCACAAGGCGCCAGAGGTATCCAAAGCCAGAAGCGAGTCATTCTTCTCCACAGTTAAGGGATATGGAGATGTATTCAAGGACGGCGCATTCTTGGTTTTCATGTTTATCCAAATTATTGTCGTCCTGGTTTACATGCAAATGAACACCACTCTGGGTGTGTACTTGCGCGATCACCATCAAATTACCGAGCTGTATTTTGGCTACATCCTTAGCTTGAACGCAGCCATGGTGGTTTTATTCCAATTCCCCATCACTCGCCGCATTCGCAATTTCCCTCCAATGATCGTCATGACCGTGGGCACTCTGCTGTACGCGGTTGGCTTTGCCATGTATGGATTTGTCGCTGTCTATCCGCTTTTCCTTCTAGCCATGGTGATCATCACGATCGGCGAAATGTTGGTTTCGCCGGTTGGTACTTCCATTGTCGCCAGCTTCGCCCCTGAAGATAAGCGCGGCCGGTACATGGCGGTGTTCAGTTATAGCTGGACGCTGCCCAATATCTTTGGCCTTTATCTTTCCGGGTTGATCATCGATAACCATGATCCGCGAATTCTGTGGTATATTGCAGGCATTCTTGGAATGTTTGCATCCTTTGGCTATTATCTTCTGCACCTTTCCGAAAAACGAAAAACGGCAGCCGCAGAAATACCAGAAATCCGCCCATGATTGAACAAGAACAATCGAGAAAGCCAACCTTCCAAATAGACCAGGTCGCCGTCTACGGCGATCTGGTTCTTGCGCCTATGGATGGCTACAGCGATTATCCGTTTCGTAATTTAGCCGCCGAATGCGGAAACGCGATCAGCTTCAGCGAATTTGTCAACGCCATTGACGTGGTTAATCAATACCACAAAGTACCGCGAAAATGTGTGCATTCCAGCATGGAATACCCCTTCTTTATTCAAATTTTCGATAACGACCCCCAGCGTATCTACCGGGCCGCGCACCTGCTTCTCGAATACCAACCGGATGGTATCGACATCAATATGGGTTGCTCTGTGAAGAACGTCTCCAATCGAGGAGCCGGCGCTGGCCTGCTGCTGGAACCGCAAAAAATTGCCCACATATTTCGCGTGCTCTCAACCAGCCTTCCCATACCCATAACCGGGAAGATCCGTTTGGGATGGGATGAAAACACCTTTAATTACCTGCAAATTGCCCGCATTATCGAAGACAATGGCGGGAAAATGATTACCGTCCACGGGCGCACGCGCAGTCAGAAATACCTCCAGCCGGCTGTTTGGGAGCCCATCGCGGAAATCAAGAAAACCGTGAAGATTCCCGTCATCGGAAACGGTGATGTTCAACAGGTCGCCGATATCCACCGTATGAAATTACAGACGGGCTGCGACGGAGTGATGATTGGACGGGCTGCCATTCACAACCCATGGATATTATCGTATCGTGATCGATCCGAAATAAGTATTCAAGAAGTATCCCAATTATTCTTCCGCCATTTGGAGTATAATGTCGACTTCTATGGAGCGGAAAAAGGGTTGGTGCTCTTCCGCAAATATGCAGACCGGTATTTGCGTCCGTATGCAGCTTTCTCCAGTGAAACCCGCCAACAAATGCTCACATCCAACCATCTGAATGAATTTCAAGAGTTGGCGCATCAATTCTTCTCAAACCTCCTACTCAATCATGCAGAATCCTGAAGAACTGAACCTCAGAAATCAAGAAAATGTCAGAGCTTATATGAGAGTCCTGGCCGGTTTGCCCGGCAGCCGCGGATTCGAATCGGATTGGGGCATGGGGTTGCAAACACCTGCCAACTCATCCGCAATGAATTTTGTCTTCAGCTACGCTGGCGCGAACTTCAACACAAACACCCTCATAGCCCAAGCACAGGCGTTTTTTGACCACCACAACGCGGCAGCCGCCTATTCATGGTGGCCCTCGGTTCCATCCCATAATCGCGATCTGCAAACAGCCCTGCTGAAGGCCGGCTTTCAAATTGGGTATTCAGCCGCCTGGATGGCCGCGGACATTACCATTATTCCAGACTCATTGGTTGCCTGGCCACATGACTACTCTCTGCGAGTTTCCCGCGGCCCAAACCCACCGTATGCGGAAGCCTGGGCCAAAGCTTACTTGAGCGGTTACGATCTCCCCGAAACCATAAGCGACGGCGTCCGTGCTTTTGTTGCGGGGTTATTCACCTGCGAAGACCCCAAACTATTCATTTTTGCTCTCGCCAGCGCGCGGCAAACCATAGCAACCGCGCTTTTATACTACTTCGAAGAAACCGCCGGGCTTTATTCCATCACTGTCCACCCAGCATGGCGCGGGAAAGGATTAGGAAGTCGTCTCACACAATCGCTGCTCCAATTTGCTCATCAGGCAGGCTGCAAAACAGCTGTCCTGCAATCTTCGGTTGCTGGTCGGCCTGTCTATCTCCGCCTGGGATTCATGCAAACCGGCGCCGCTCCATTTTATTACCTCGAACCATAAGGCTTCCAATGTTACGCATCAGTGGGTTGATAAAACTGACAAATTCCCTGCACGAGGAATTTTTCCGCTGCTCCCGCCTGGAAGGCAAAGAATACCAGGCGGCCATCCAATCCAGTAGGGACGATATTCTCGCTCTGACAACCAGCATACACAAGAAATTATCGGCTTACGATTCGCCCCTTAACCAACTGACCAGCCCGGCGCGCCAGGCCTATTTATGGCTGGCTTATCTCGTCGAAGAAGACCACCTCGAACAGCACTGCCGGTCGTTGGCTCGCGCAGCGCGAGCCTTTCAAACCGCCCTGCCCCGCAAGCAAAATTTTGATATTCGCTTTTACAACTGCAAATATACCTATTCCATCCATCACAATTCACAAAGCGTCCATGCGACCCTGCATGAAGGCTTCATTTACGCCCCTGATTCTGTCTTCAATGAAATCGTAAAAACGTTAAAAAAGAATGCCAGCGCGAAAAATAATCCGGTCATCAAAGCGTTCATTGCTACCCGCCCATTTCAAAATTGCTACACGCAATTAAATCCATCCCTCAAACCCAAAAAGATCCATATCCAGGGCGCGTTTCACGACCTGAACGCCAGTTTTGAACGCGTGAACCGGAAATATTTCAATAACAAGCTGGAAAAACCCACACTCACCTGGTCAGCGCGCAGAACCTACCGCACAATGGGATGTTATGATGTTACAAAAGATATCCTGACTGTCTCAAGATCACTGGATCACCAGACCGTATCTTTGCACACTTTGGATTTCATCATGTACCACGAGCTGCTGCACAAGTACTTTGGCACAAAATCAGTTAATGGTCGGCACATCTCACACTCTGCCCGTTTCAGGGAAGCCGAAAAGAGTTTTGAGCATTTTCAACAGGCCGCCCAGGAATTGCAGCGAATTTCGCAAGAAGAGAAAAAACGCCAATCCAGACGCTGAGGTGGATTAACTTGCCAGCTTATGGCATAATCATTCACTGGAATCAAACCAGTTTATAGGTGAACTTATGTGGGAAGAACCCGTCGACCCTGAGGAAATTACCCAACCCGTCAACATCCATAATTCGGTAACGCGTGCAATCCCCACGCCGCCGCCAGCTTTGCAAATACCCGCATCGACTTACCCGCCTTCCCCGCAGCCGCAACCAGGGCAAGCTCAACCGATTCCCCGACCGGTCTACATACAGCCACCCACGCCGGCGGCAGCGCTTCCCGCCCGGCCGTCAGCGGCGTCAAAGTCATCCAATAAGAGAAAATTGGGGCCGTTGGGCTGCCTGCTGACAGGTTTCCTGCTGCTTGCGCTTTTGTACTTAATCGCCCCGATTCGAACCAATATCTTGCTGCTGGGTGTCGATCGCACTCCCGATGGAACCGCGCTGGGCCGAACTGACACCATGATCCTGGTCTCCGTCAATCCGTTGCTGCCCACTGTTAACTGGCTTTCCATTCCTCGCGACCTCTGGGTTGCCATCCCAGGCTACGGTGAAAACCGCATCAACACGGCTCACTTCTTTGCCGAAGCCGAAACGCCCGGCAGCGGACCCACCCTTTCCAGGCGAACCATTGAACAAAATTTTGGAATCCGTGTGCCCTACTATATCCGGATACAGTTTGATGGCTTCAAAAACGTGGTCAACGCCATGGGCGGTGTAACCGTTCGGTTGGATGAACCCATGGCCGGCTACCCGGTTGGCAGCCATCACCTCGACGCCGATCAGTCGCTGGCGTTTGTGCGCGACCGCAAAGGAGCGGATGACTTCTTCCGCATGAAAAACACACAGGTATTTCTGAAATCCGCCATCCTTCAGGGCATTTCCCCTGCTTCCTGGCCGCGTTACCCCGCGATTTTTAGCGCGGTTTTTCAAGCAATCAAAACCAATCTTCCTGTCTGGGAATGGCCGCGGATTAGCCTCGCTCTAATTCGCGCCTCGGTCACCGGTATGAATACGCAAACAATCACGCGAGAGATGGTTACTCCCTGGACAACATCAGAAGGTGCCAACGTTTTATTGCCAGATTACGGCCAAATCAACGCTTTGATGAAAGAAATGTTTTCGTCTGGATTCAGCCTAGATAGTATATTGCCTTAACGCTACTATCACTTCTATCTGGTTTTAATGTACAATCATTCCAGGTCTATACACTTTTTCTGCACCCAAGGAGGAGCACTATGCTAGTCGGAAACCGAATGTCTCATCCTGTCATCACTGTCTATCCAGATACGCTTCTACAAGATGCTCTGGACTTAATGCATAAAGAAAAAATTCGCCGCCTCCCGGTCGTTGATCACCGTGGAAAATTAATTGGTATCGTTTCTGAACGAGTCCTTCTCAAAGCCTACCCATCGGATGCGACCAGTTTATCCGTCTGGGAAATGCGTTCCATCATGAAAAAAGTAACCATTGAAGAGTTTCTGACTCGTGAGGTGATCACCGTTACCGAAGACACCCCCCTGGAAGAAGCCGCACGCATCATGACCGACAATCACATCTCCGGTTTGCCGGTGATGCGCGACGATAAATTAGTCGGCTTCATCACCGAGACAGACCTTTTCAAAATCTTCCTCGAAGTGATGGGCGCGCGCGATCCGGGTGTCCGCATCACAGCAGAGGTAACCCGGCAGCCTGGCGTGCTGGCCTCGATTACAAAAGCCATTCATGAGCTGGGGGGAGACATCATGGCCCTAGGCACATTTATGGGTGAAAGCGCAGACACGGGTGAAATCCTGGTTAAGGTGGATTGCGTTGATCCCAAACAAGCCGTTGAAGCCATAAAGCCATTTGTCGTCAAAGTTATCGACGTGCGCGGTGTGTCATCCAAAAGAGATTAATCAAATTAGCACAGAACAAACAATTTCGGGGGCGGCCTTTTGCCGCCCCCGATGCTTGTTATTTGTCTTTATCCTCTATCTTTCTCAACCGCGCCAGATCCAGGCTTTCTACAGCATGCCGTAAATGAGGAATGACGATGCTGCCCCCCACAATGAGCGCCACGTTGAAAGCGTCCACCAACTCTTCATCGCTCCAACCGGCATCCACGCACTGCAAAATGTGATAATCGATGCAATGGTTGCAGCGCAGCACCATCGAAGCGACCAGCCCCAAAAGCTCTTTCTCTTTACCGCTCAATGCGCCGTCTTTATACGCGCTCGAATCCAGGTTAAAGAAGCGCTTGATCCCCAGGCGATCAATTTGAGCAATGCGCTCATTCATCTGCTGCCGATACGATTCAAATTCCGCCAGCCGATCCGATTTGCTCATGGTCATTTCTCCATCACCACTGCTCTTCCCGCTTCAAACGCCTTTTTGTTTAGATCAGCAAATTTCGCGGGAACGCGTTGCAGAACTGCCTCCAACCACACATCCGCGTCCCCCGAGATCAAAGCCGAAAGGCTTCCCAACAAAACCACGTTAGCCGCTTTCGCGCTCCCCAGGCTGTCTGCCAGTTCAACACCCTTAACCCAGGTCTGACTTTGACTCCGCTGTCGCAGTTGGGAATAAAGAGCATCGTCTTTAGGGTATAGAGCTACTCCCGCGCTCACTGTCACTGGCGCGATAGAATAATCGTTCACAAGTAACAATCCCCCTGGCTGTAGGAACGGGAGAAATCGCAACGCTTCCAACTTCTCGAAAGCAATCAGCACGTCCGCCTCACCCACGCTGATAATGGGTGAAAACACCTGTCTGGCCCAAACAACATTCGAGACCACGCTTCCGCCTCGTTGAGACATCCCGTGGATTTCCGCCTTCTTCACATCATAACCGCATTTCAAGCCCACTTCAGCCAGAACGTCGCTGGCCAGAATGGTTCCCTGGCCGCCAACCCCTACCAGAAAAAAGCGGACAGGCTTTTCAGTCGCATCCAGTTTCTTTTTTTCCACGCTTTCCTGCCTTTACCCTTCAGTTAATGGTCTTGCAAGCTGACTGCGGAACAAAATTGCGTCACGCGGGCATACCTGGGCACAAATTTCACAACCGGTGCACAAAAACGGATCGATCTCTGCCAGCGGACGATTGTACTTTTCATCCATCTTGGATGATTTCAAAATTGCCGGGCAGCCGATGCGGAAACAAGCCGTACACCCATTGCATTTTTCTTCCACCACCTGCAGCGGAGTCCAGCGTTTGCGCGCCGAGGGAAGTAAAGCGCATTCTTCTCGCGTGATCAGAACAGCCGGCTCATCCATCTTCATCCATTCTTTCAAAGTGGATTCGATGGCTTTCACATCGTAACCTTCAATCGTTTTAACATGCTCGATTCCGCAAGCGCGCACCAGTGTCTCAATATTCAGCTGAACAGATGGTTTGTTTTGTAATGTTTTTCCGGTTCCCGGATTTTGCTGGTGACCTGTCATCCCCGTGATGCGGTTATCCATGATCACCGTGATGACATTAGATTGGTTATAGACCACATTGATCAACGCCGGAATACCGGTGTGAAAGAAAGTGGAATCCCCAATCACCGCCACATGCCGCTCAGCATCGCCAGCAACTGCAGCACCGTGGGCCACGCTAATGCTGGCGCCCATGCAACCAACGGTATGCATCGCGTTTAATGGCGGCGCAATTCCCAGCGTGTAGCAGCCAATATCACCATTTACAGGCACTTTTAGCTTGGAAAGAATATAGAATGTGCTGCGGTGCGGGCAGCCAGCGCACAGCGTGGGCGGGCGCGGTGGCAAATCGCCCAGTGCAATTTCGGGTACCGGTTCTGCTTCACCCGCTATCAGTCCGGCTTCTACCGCCGAAGCGCGCACAATTGAGGTATTAAGCTCACCAAAAACCGGAAAGATCGATTTTTGATCGGCTCGTTTGGGAGAAGAAAGGTTTTGAGGTTGGAAAAGCTCCACACCCAACAAGCGCACTTGTTGCTCAATAAAGGGATCCAGCTCTTCCAGCACTATTAATTTTTTCACACTCCTGGCAAAATCTTTAACCAACTTCACCGGCAGCGGATAAACCATCCCCAGCTTTAAAACGCTGGCATCCGGGAAAACTTCGCGCGCGTACTGGTAGGCAATTCCTCCAGTGATAATCCCAATCTCGGATGAGCGTTGTTCCACCCGGTTAAGTGGCGTAACTTCCGCGAATTGGGCTAACTCGTCCAGGCGATGTTCAATCACAACATGCCGCTTACGGGCATTCGCCGGAAGCATGCAGTACTTTGCCGGGTTCCGCGGATATTGAATAGGGGCGAGATCATGCTCATGTTGCGCATCCAAATCCACCGGAGTAGACGTATGGCATACCCGTGTTGTCAGCCGCAGCAGCACAGGGGTATCATACTGCTCGCTGATCTCAAACGCGGCCTTCATAAAGTCTTTGGCTTCCTGACTATCGGCCGGGTCCAGGCATGGGATTCTAGCAAAACGGGCGTACTGGCGGTTATCCTGTTCATTTTGAGATGAATGCATCGATGGGTCGTCCGCGCTGATATAGACCAGTCCCTTTTCGATACCTGTCATCGCTCCAAAAAATAACGCGTCAGCGGCCACATTGACGCCCACATGCTTCATGGTGCAAAAAGCCCGCCGTCCGGCGTAGGCTGCGCCAATAGCTACTTCCATTGCCACCTTTTCGTTGGGAGCCCATTCGGCATACACGCCCGGATAGGTCGCAAAGGTTTCCATAATTTCCGTACTGGGCGTGCCGGGATATCCAGAACCCACCCTGGCGCCGGCTTCCCATGCCCCCCTGGCAACCGCTTCATTACCAGATAAAAGCCTTTTTACCATCATCGTCCCTTTCACATTAACCAAGTATGATTCTTCCATCGAGCGCTAACGCGCCATGGCCCTGGTCAAACACCCTCAATGGGTTAATTTCCATTTCTTGAATTTGCGGGAAGTCTCGCGCAAGATCAGCCATCCTCATCACGATTTCCACAATCGCATCAACGTCAGCCGCGGTTTGTCCGCGCAAACCCGCCAGTAATTGGCCGGCTCGCGTGGAATCGATCATCTCCAAAACTTGGTCTCTGCTGGAGGGTGAGATACAAAAACCAACATCTTTGAACAATTCCACATAAATGCCGCCCAATCCAAACATCATCAACGGACCAAAGCTGGGGTCACGCTTCATCCCAATAATCACTTCTGACCCTTTGGTAGCCATTCGTTCGATCAAAACGCCTTCGATGTGAGCTTTTGGCATCTTACGTTGAACATCCTCAACCATTTCATAGAAAGCGGTCAGCACAGATTCTGGATCGGAAATATTCAATCGAATCCCGCCCATATCGGATTTGTGCAAGATATCGGGGGATACAATCTTCATTACCACTGGGAAACCCATTTTCTCCGCGATAGTAGCCGCCATGCTACCAGAACTGGCAAATTCACCTTCAATAACCGGAATGCCATAAGCCTTCAAGATTGGCCGGGTATCCGCCTCACCAACCGAAGACGAATGGTTGTTGCGCCCAAGCAGTTGACTGGCAATTTCGCGTTGGTATGCGGGCGCGATCCACGGTTCATCCGCCGGTTTGTTCTTCCAATCTTTATACCGCGACATCGCGCCCAGCACCGCCGCCGGGGTTTCTGGGAACACGTACATAGGAATATTATTCGCGTGCAGAATTTTTCGCGGTTCAGCGATACTCTCTTCGCCAAAAATCACCGAAAGCGATGTTTTTGGCTGGTTTTTACAGGCAGCCAGAATCGAATGGGCAATTTCTCGCGGGTCAACCAGGGAGGTGGGCACCAGGATGGTCAACACATTATCCACATTATCATCTTGCACCACAGCTTTCAGTGCGTTTTCATACTCATGCGGCTCAGCCCCGCCCAACATATCTACTGGATTAGCCACCTGAGCGCTTGGGTTGAGAATGGCGCGCAGTTTTTCCTTAGTTTCAATAGATAAATCTGCCAGTTCAAATGAGTGCGCCGACAACGCGTCCGAAGCCAGCGCAGCCGGCCCACCTGAATTGGTGATAATGGCCGTGTTCTTGCCCACCGGCAGTGGTTGTTTGTCAAAAGCCAGGGCCACATCAAACAGCTCCGAGACTGTATTAACCTCAATCACACCGCTTTGGGCAAAAGCTGCCTGGTAGGCGGCGTGCGAACCGGCAATGGAGCCGGTATGTGAGGAGACCGCACGGGCTCCCGCCTGCGAACGGCCAGCCTTTAAGAGAACCACTGGCTTTTTCTTGGACACCTCTTTTACCACCTCAACAAACCGCTGCCCGTCCTCAATGGCCTCAACATATCCCGCGATCACCTTCACATGCTCGTCTTCACCCAAGTAAGCGATCATGTCTGTTTCGGTTACGTCCAATTCGTTCCCCATGCTGATGAAATGCGAGAAACCAACTCCTTTTCCTTTCACGTAATCCACAACACCACCGCAAATCGCGCCAGATTGCGAAAGGAAGCCAATGCCGCCTTTGTCGGGAACGCCGCGAATGAAAGTGGTATTCAATCCGCTGTACAGGTCCATGGTTCCCACACAATTGGGTCCGATGATCCGGATACCATTTTCACGTGCAATAATAAGGCACTCTTCCTCAAGCGCCCTTCCCTCATCTCCCACCTCTTTAAACCCCCCGGAAATAATCGTAACCGCCTTAATCCCTCTTTGCGCGCAATCCCGCAAAACCTGCGGAGCAAAATTCGCTGGCAACACTACCACCGCCAGATCAACCGGGTCGGGAACCGATCGGATATCGGGAAAGCATTGAAGACCAAGAATCACGTCGCTTTTCGGGTTAACCGGGTAAATCTCCCCGCTGTAACCATACTGCTTAAGATTCTCCAAAATCCCATAGCTAAGTTTCGCTGGGTTGGAGCTGGCGCCGATCACTGCCACGCCAAGCGGATTAAAGAAAGGCCGCAAACTTTCGATCATTCATTTCCTCCGGGGTTGCTAATATTCAATTGCCAAAAAAATGCGATAGGATTGCATCTACCGAACTTCCGTAGCTCTCGCCAAACAAGTTCAAATGGTTAAGCAGATGGTAAAGGTTATAAATGGATTTTCGCTCAGCATATTGCGGATCTAATGGCCAGGCAGTTTGATACGCATCATAAAAGTCTCGAGAAAAACCGCCAAACAATTCTGTGAATGCCAAGTCCGCTTCCCGGTCGCCAAAAAAGATCGCCGGATCAATCAAATAGGGTTGGTCATTTATTCCCACAATAAAATTACCGCCCCACAAATCTCCATGCAAGAGGGAAGGTTGAATATCCCGGCCGCCCAGGAATTGATCCAGATGATCCATACCTTTTTCCAGCAAACGTTTCCGCTTGCCCGGCATGCGTCCCTGGCGGACCGCCAGATCAAACTGTGGTTTCAACCGGCAATCTCTGAAGAAGTCCACCCAACTTCCACTCCAGGTGTTCAATTGCGGGTTGCTGCCAATGTAATTGTCATACCATAGGCCAAATCGATTTCCATACTTCTCAGAAGTACAACGATGCAAAACAGCCAGCTGCTCGCCAAGCAAACGGTGATGATGCCCCACCCCTCCGCCAGCCGCCCCACCAACCCATTCCACTAAGAGGAACCCCGGCAAGGCGCCTTCTTTCTCGCCCCACGCGTATACCTTTGGAACATTCACACTGTGCGTGCTGGCGAGATAGGCGAGGCTTTCAGCTTCAATCTGAAACATCTTCGGAAAGGGGCGGGGATTCCATTTTACAAAATAGACGGCTTCTTCGGTATCCAACCTAGCGGACTGACTGATGCACCCACCTCCAACCCGCACAAGGCTCTTCCATGCAGAAAAATCCCCGCAGCGCTGCAAGGCTTCCCGAATTCTGTCTTCCAGCGGTACGGGGAAATCGCTCATAATCCATGCCTGGCGCGAATTTCATTTAGCAAACACTGGCAGCCATCGCGCACCAGATCGTATACCACATCAAAATTCTGCTCATAATAGGGGTCAGGCACGTCGAGCGGGTGCCCATTATCGCAATAGCTCAACAGCAGCCTGGACTCAACACCCAGTCTTTTTAGCGCGGCCGCGTTCTCCTGGTCCAAAGCGACCACATAATCCGCCTGACGAAGCGCTACAGAGTTAACCTGCTGAGCCCGTTTTTGCGGATCGAGATATACCTGATTTAACTTGAGAACCGCCTGGGTTCCCGAGTGCGGGCGTTCACCTGTATGCCAGCCGCCTGTTCCCCCAGAAGAAATTTCAAATTGCTCTTCGAGGCTGGCCTCTTTGACCAGGCTCTTAAAAACGGCCTCAGCCATCGGAGAACGGCAAATATTACCCAGGCACACAAATACAACTTTTATTTTTGGATTCTCCATCAGTTGAACCTTTAAGAATTAAGATGAAACAATTATAACAATAACCACCTCGTTTTTAGAATCAGAATCAAAAAACCCACGGCCTGTCTGAAGCTGGCCGTGGGCTGCCACTAGAACATGAGATTGTTGACCATTTCCAAGGTGTCTCTTGCCGGGCGGATCTCTTCCGGCTCCAGTCGATTAAGCGGTTTTTCAGTCAGTTTGAACATATCAAAGAAATTCGTCGGAGCTGGGTTAAAGTAGATCAACCCGGTAACCAGTTGATTCTTTCTTTCAGCCTCTTCCAACATGCGCAGTGCTTCCCAACGGTTGGTCGGATCATAATCTTCAGCCAGTTTACGCAGCAATATTTTGGAACCGTCATGCAGCTCAATTTCCCGGCAGGAACCCTGGTTAAAGTCCTCAATCATAATTTCTTCTTCCATGGGAACAAAGGAAAGGTCATGCAAGGGCACTTCATGCTTCTTTCCCCAGGTATAGGAATGCATATACATTTCCAAATTATGAAAGGTTACGCAAGGGCTGATGATGTCGATAACCGCCAATCCATTATGAACCAAGGAGGCCTTAATTAATTCTTTCACCTGCTTTGGGTCGCCGGCAAAAGACCTGGCAACAAAGGAGGCATTTCCAATCAAGGCTTCCATACAAATATCAACCGGAGAATATAGATTACGGCCTTGTTTCTTCAATTCAAGGTCCTTTTCGGCCGTTGCAGAAAACTGTCCCTTGGTTAACCCATACACGCCGTTATTTTCTACAATATAGACCATGGGCATGTTCCGGCGAATGATGTGCTTGAACTGCCCCATGCCGATACTGACGGTGTCTCCATCACCGCTCACACCGAGGCCCTTTAACCTTGTATCGCCAAACAAAGCCCCTTCAGCCAGAGACGGCATTCTTCCATGCAGCCCATTAAATCCAAAGCTGCGCCCCAGAAAATAGGTGGGGCTTTTGCTGGAGCAGCCAATACCGCTAAATTTAACAATCCGGGCCGGGTCAATACCCAACTCATAACACGCAGAAATGATTTGCGCCGAAACAGAATTATGCCCACAGCCCTGGCACAAAGTGGAAGGAAGTCCTTTATAATCCGAACGCTGCATGCCAATTGCGTTGACGCTTTTTTCAGTTAATATATCAGCCATTTATTTACCCTCCGCGCGAATGACCTGCTC
Organism: Ornatilinea apprima; assembly: GCF_001306115.1. GTDB lineage: Bacteria > Chloroflexota > Anaerolineae > Anaerolineales > Anaerolineaceae > Ornatilinea > Ornatilinea apprima. Next base: position 173,279 of record NZ_LGCL01000002.1, read on the forward strand.
TTTGATCCATTTAGCGGTCAGCGGCAAACCGTCTAAATGCGATAATTGGATAAACCGGGTCGCCAATTCAGGCATGTCCAACATGAGCAACTGCTTTAATTGACCGTCACGATTGAGTTCCACAACATATACCTTTTTATAGGCACGGGTAAAATCTGCGATTTTTTTCGAAAACGGGATAGAACGCACTCGTAAATAATCTGATGGAATGCCAACATCCTTAAGCAGCTTGCGTGCTTCCTGAATTGCAAACTCCGCGGAGCCCATGGATATGATGGCAATCTCAGATCCTTGCATGGTTTCGATGATTGGTCCAGGCAGCGCCTCCCGCGATGATTGATATTTCGCGTCCAGGCGGGTCATCAAATTTTGCCAATCCTCACCGGTTTCGCTGTAATTGGCAAATTCATCATGCCCGGTGCCGCGAGCGAAATACGCAGCCGCGGGATGCTGGTTGCCCATCACTGTCCGGTATGGAATATGATCGCCGTCAACATCCCAATATCGGCCCCATTTACCGTTCGTATCGATCATTTTCTGCAAATCGTCTTCCCATAAAATCTTTCCCCTGTCTATTGGTTCGTCTGGGTATTGAAATGGTTTCGACATCCACTGGTTCATTCCCATGTCAAGGTCACTCAAAACGATAACGGGAGTCTGATAGTGTTCAGCGATATCAAAAGCTCTCCAGCCAAGTTCAAAACACTCGTTGATTGAACCCGGAATCAAAATGATGAATTGACAATCACCGTGACTGTGGAAAAATGCTTGCGTGAGGTCGCCTTGCGCGGTCCGCGTGGGTAGCCCTGTGCTGGGGCCTACGCGCTGCACATCCCAAACCACCACCGGCACCTCCGAAAAATACGCCAATCCCAAATATTCAGACATCAAGCTCAATCCAGGGCCCGAGGTGGCCGTCATCGCGCGCAGACCGGCCCAGCCCGCTCCAATACTCATTCCTATGGCCGCCAGTTCATCCTCAGCTTGTACCACAGCATAGGTGCAGCGTTTTGTTTCTTTCTCTTTTCGCAAGAGCGGCAGGTATTCATGCAACGCTTCCGGCAAAGAGGATGCCGGTGTAATGGGGTACCAGGCCAAAAACTGCACGCCGCCGTAGATGGAACCCAGCGCAGCAGCGGTATTTCCATCGGACATAATGCAATCTTGGGTTCCATTCATGGGCTCAACAAAATAATGGTCCGTCTTGACCAGGTTATCTCGCGCCCAATCAACCGCCAATTGAATAATCGCCATATTCCCGTCAACCGCGGCCTGTTTCCCTTTGAAATGGAAATCGAGAGCCACGCGAATTTTTTCTAAGTCAATCCCCAACATTTGAGCCAGAATGCCAACATACACCATATTGGCAACATAATCGCGCATCTTTGGAGACACATTCGAATCTTTTGAAATCTGCTTGATTGGCATAGGATAGTAAGTTACATCAGCACGAGTGCGCGGTACCTGAATATCATCCGCATAAAAAAGAACGCCACCGGGAACAATGTAATCCAACTCTTTTTGAATGGTGGATGCATTCATAGCCACGACAATATCATCCTGTTCCACCCGCGCCAGCCAGCCCTCGCGGCTTAATCGCAGCGTGTACCAGGTTGGCAGTCCCTTAATATTGGAGGGAAATATATTTTTTCCGGAGACAGGTATCCCCATTTTGAACAACGCCCTCAGCAGCGTTGTGTTAGCCGTCTGGCTGCCGGACCCATTTACCGTACTGAAGGTGATGGAAAAATCATTGACAATGCGCTCGGCGGGCGTAGCCTGAAAAGGTTCAGTCTCATTCATTGGAGACATTTCGAATTTGCTCCTTTTAGATAGATTCATCACTCAAATTTTTGACGCGAGTCATCGTGCGGTCTTTGGTATAGAAGATTCATATGCTCAGTAAGCATTTTATAACCGCCAACCAGGTCACCTTTCTCCAGAGCACTGACAATCGACTGGTGATATTGCCATACAGCTTCCAGGTATGCCAGGTCAACAAAAGAATTCAATCCGGCCTGCTCATACATGTCCCAATACGCCTCGAGAAGCCCAAGCACAAACGGGTTCCTCAGACGCTTATATAACGTGATATGTAATTCACGGTGTTCCCATTGCGGAATCTGCGGCGGCCGGCTGCGGAGTTTCTCCATCGCTCGATCGACCAGTTGGTTTAGATAATGAATATCCTCGCCGGTAACCTGCGCAGCCACTTCATACCAGTAAGCCGCCTCTATTTTTTTTCGTAGATCAGAAAAATCCCGGAATAATTCCGGGTTTACTTCAATAGCATAATTGAGACTGATGTGAATGGCGTCTGAAAAATTATAGGGCAGCGGCTTAATACCCGTTCGTGGCTTGACCTCAACTAGCTTCAGTGCTCTGGCTACTTCCAACTGCTCCCGCACACTGGCGGTGCTTACACCCATCTCCTGGCTTAATTCAGACAGAGTGGGCAGTCGCTGGGAATCCTGGCGCACATGCATTGCCAGATAGCTCAAAAAATTGGATAGGGATGGCTGTGATGCGGGTTGTTTTTTTATCATTTCTGGCTTTCAGAACAAATCATCAGATTAATTAGATCATTTGCTCTGCAGCCAGTATAACATCTTTAATCGTCCCGTTCAATGAGACGTTTGTAATGTAGTTTCAATTACAATTCACATTTGTTCATTCAATATTAAATATTTCAGGGAGTTCCGCCAGCGTATGCGCTAAAAAAGTTCCATGCCAGGTCAAAAGTCGGCCATCCACCAACCGAATCCGATGGCTTTTACCAGCTGGTGTGTCCACAAACAGTTTCAAGAATAATGAAATATGCCCGGAAGAATATGCGAACGGCTCCGAAGGCAGCAAAATGATCTCCGGTTGACCTTCAACAATCTCATCCAACGTTACTCGTGGATAGCGCACATCGCGAAGACCAGGATCTTCCGCTTTTTTCAGACCCAGATCTGCTTCCAGCGGATACAGGCGCTGGCGTGTCTCAAAGATATTCTCACCCCCAAACTGGCGAATCACATCGCCCGGATAGGTATCACCGTTAAAGACCATCCACCATGGCTGCGCAAGTTCATCAATTGACTGCCAGATCGGACAGAAGACGCGCCGCTTAGGTTCAGAAACCCGGCTGGCCCGAAACCACTCCCAGCTTCTCTCTAGCATGTCCACCCGCGCTGCCGCCGGTTGGCTCTTTAATAACCGCGCGATTTCCCACAAATCGCTAAGCGCCTGCTCGATGGTCTTGGGAAATTGCAGCACAACAGGGATGCCCAATTCCTGCAGCTCTTCGATATCCTTTTGTGAATTTTCCTCCGGGTTGCCAAAGACAAAATCCGGGTGCAGGCTAAAAACCTGCTCAATATTCAACTTTTTCGGTGAACCAATCTTTATCACCTGTTGATTTAGGGCAGATGATGAAAGGCAAAACTCGGTAACACCGACTAGAGTGTTACCGAGTCCTAAATCCACAATGCTTTGCGTAACCGATGGAACCAGAGAAATCACTCTCATCTTTCACAAAGCCCTTTCGAACCGCATTACTCGTTCAAATTGCTTACGCCTTCATCGCCTTCGTCATCAGTCTCAGCATCCTCCGGGCTGCTTACCGGGTTTTCGATCGGGCGGCCCCGCTCATCCAGGCGTTGAATTTCGTCCTTGTTAAAAGTCTTGCGGCCTTGTTCAGGAATATCGACTACAACCATTTCCCGTAGGGTCATAACCTCTACGACCTTCCCCTCACCTGCTGGTGTACTGACACGCTTATTTCGCTTAGGCAGAGTCTTACGCAGTTTGGAATACAACTCATATTCATAATTCAAACAGCAGCGCAGCCGTCCGCACATGCCAGTGATTTCCGAAGGGGTCAACGAAATTCCTTGCTCTTTAGCCATCTTAATCGAGATCGAATTGAAATCGGTTAAGAATGCCGAGCAACAGCGCTTTTCCAGCCCGCAGGCGCCAATTCCCTCTAATATTTTTGCCACATCACGCGGACCGATCTGGCGCAGTTCGACCTGAGAGGCTGGGTAATATTTTTGCACAGCCTTGCGTAAATTCTTGACATCAATCTTTTCTTCGGTGTCGTTGCTAAAGAGTATCGAAAGTCGACTGCCATCAAAACTAAACTCAGCGACCACAATCTTCACCCCAGACAGCCGCAGCTCTTTGGTTTTCTGACGAGCCAGCTCAACAACCTGCTCTTCTTTGCGCGCCCAATCCTGTCGCAAGACCAGATCGCGCGGTGTGGCTTTGCGGTCAATGGCTTTCCAAGGGCCTTCGCCGACGTCTTGATCGTCCTTCACCCATTGAATAACTTCGCCGAGCTGCCACCCGCGCGCGGTTTCCACCACCACGCGATCGCCAATTTTCAATTCAGGCAAATTGGTAGCGTCAAAATGGTAGATTTTCCCTACCTTCGAAAACCGCAGCCCGACTAGTTTTGGACTTCCCGCTTGAGACATCAGGTTTACTCGCCTAAATGGATGGAAACGCCGTGCGATTGAATCGCTGCCACGCTTAAAGCAGCCGCGATCTTCTCCGCAAGGCCCCGCAGCGCGCGAGCCGGCGCCGAATCTGGATTGGAGACCACAACCGGCACACCGTTGTCACCGCTAATTCGCACCGAGGGATCCATAGGAATGCCACCCATAAAATCAACATTAGCCGCTTCGGCCAGTTTTTCACCGCCGCCGCTGCCAAACACGTCCATCCGCTGCCCGTCCGGTAATTCTAAATAACTCATATTCTCAATCACACCGAGAAGGGGCACATTCAATTTGCGGAACATTTCTAATCCGCGCCGGGCGTCTTCCAAAGAAACCGCCTGCGGCAGAGTTACAATCACACCGCCGCTCAACGGCACATGCTGAGCCAGGCTCAACTGCACATCGCCGGTTCCTGGCGGCAGGTCCACCACCAGATAGTCCAGCTCGCCCCAATCCACATCTTGCAGGAACTGCTGAATAGCCGAATGCAGCAGCGGGCCGCGCCAGATCAGAGGCTGATCCGGTTTAACCATGAAGCCAATCGAAATCATCTTCACGCCATACGCCTCAGCCGGCATCATTTTCTTGCCGGGTTGGGGCGGCAAACCATCCACGCCCATCATGGTGGGAACATTGGGACCGTAAATATCCGCGTCCAGCAAACCTACTTTCGCTCCGCTTTGTGCCAGCGAGACGGCTACATTCACCGCCACGGTACTTTTTCCAACGCCGCCTTTTCCAGACGCGATGGCAACAATATTCTTGACCGCCAATGCCATTTGATCACGATTCTGGCCATCCGATCTCACGCGCGCACCCATTTTGATTTGGATTTCTTTCACTCCGTCCACCATCGACACGGCCTGGCGTGCTTCCGACTCGATTTGGTTGCGCAATGGGCAGGCTGGCGTGGTCAATTCAATGGTGAAAGAGATCTTACCATCATTAGCCACTAAATCTTTAATCATTCCGAGGGTAACAAGATCTCGATGCAGCTCCGGTTCTTGAACGGTTCGCAATGCGTCTAAAACGCGGTCTTGTAGTGAAGTAGACATTCTTTTTTCCTTTCAACTCCGTTTCCGGTGTTTACTTTTCGTCCTCTGCTCATTGAGGTACTGTCGATATTCCTCACGATGAGCTTCATACTCTTTGATCAACTCTTCGTCATCCCCCTTAAAGCGCCGGATCGTCCTTTGCGCGCATTGTGTGCAGCCACGCATTGCCCGGAAAGAATCCGAATTACAGGTAACGCAGCCGCCCAGCCTGGCCATCATCAGCACAAAACCGCATTGAGAAACTCGGTCCGCATCAGGAGTGATCAATTGATCCACCAGATGGTTCCATTTATCTCCACGCAGATCGGCCAGATCCGGAATCACTCGCAAGGGAAAGATTAAATCCGTGTCTGGGTTGTTCATTCAGGTTCTTTCCTTATCCGTTATAGTAGCTGCCTGTCTGGTATATTCTATCACCCTTATACCTTTAGTCAAGCGCACCCGCCCATTCGTATTTAACGTATCCGGTTTGTCTGTATAATGGATTTGTAGTAAAGGCATGCGAACAGGGAGAAGAGCTATGTCAAAACTAGATTTTGTGATTAAACGCACCGGGGCGCGAGTTCCGTTTAATCCCGATCGAATTACTAACGCCATTTATCGCGCCGCGGTCGCCGTTGGAGGGCGAGACCGCTCTACAGCCGAGAACCTGACTCGCCAGGTGGTACAAATGCTGGAGCAAACAACGCCAGCCGGTAAAGACCCCACCGTGGAAGAAATTCAGGATATGGTGGAAAAAATCCTCATCGAAAACGGGCATGCTAGAGTCGCGAAAGCCTACATTCTATACCGCGAAGAGCGCGCCCGCCGCCGACGTGAAACCGCTAAGCTGGCTTCACAGCCTTCAGAAAATATTCCCTGGTCAAAAATTTGGAAGGTGCTCGATTGGGCAGTCAACCACAATCTGCACACCATCTCTACTATGAACCAGCGAATTGGCCGTGGTGAGTTTCCCCAAATCGTAGTGGAATCTGAATCCGCCTACCAGGCCGACCTGGAAAACGCTGTCGAACTGATTTTTGAAAAATCCAGTCAACTGCGTCTGGTGATCATCACCGGCCCATCTTCTTCTGGAAAAACCACCACCACCACCAAGATTGCACAGCGCATGTCACACGCTGGTTTTAAGCTTGCCACCCTCAATGTAGACAATTATTTCTACGACCTAGCCATGCATCCCAAAGATGAGTTTGGCGATTACGATTTTGAAACCCCGCAGGCTCTTGATTTGGAGTTAATAAACCAGCACCTATTGAGTTTGATTAACGGAAAGAAGGTTTTGCTGCCTTCGTATGACTTCAAGACCGGCACTCGCCGCCTGGAAGCCACCCCTATGCAGCTAAAAAATAATGAAATCATCCTTATCGACAGCCTTCACGGTCTGTATCGCGAAATGACAGCCGGCATACCCCTGGAAAACCAGTTCCGCCTCTACCTTGAACCTCTGCTTCAAATGAAAGATTACAACAACCAGTACATCCGCTGGACCGATCTGCGCCTGATTCGCCGCATGCTACGGGACGCCACGCACCGCGCCTACGATCCGCGTCAGACTTTAGAGCACTGGCATTATGTGCGGTCCAGTGAGTTGCGGAATATTATTCCTTACATCAACACCACCGACTATATTATCAATACCGCCATGCCCTACGAAATCGCGCTCTACCGGCCCAAGTTGCTGGCCCATTTCACTCAGTGGGAGCATGATTATCATGGTAACCCCTTGCGCCAGGATGCTTACGAACGCGCCGAGCGCGTGCGCGGCTTACTCTCAAGCGTTATCGGGGTTACAGACGACTCATCCGTCCCTGGCGATTCCGTCCTGCGTGAATTTATTGGCGGAAGTATCTACGAACAATAGAGGTAAGCATGGATAACTTTTCTTTCTACAACCCCACCCGCATCGTTTTTGGCAAAGGCTCTATCGCCAACCTGCCTACACAATTAGCAACCGATCAATCCATCCTCATGCTCTACGGTGGCGGTTCGATCAAAAAGAACTTCATCTACAATGATGTCAAAGCAGCGCTCGCCGGTTATCGTGTGATTGAATTTGGCGGGGTGCCCTCCAACCCGGAATATGAAGTCTGCATGCAGGCTGCCGACGTGGTTTTACGCGAAAAAATCGGCTTCATTTTGGCCGTAGGCGGCGGATCGGTGATTGACGCTGCCAAATTCATCGCAGCCGTGGCGCGCAATCCGCAGGTCGAGGCCTGGGATATTGTCAGCAAAAAAGCGCCTCTTCGTGGCGCGCTGCCAATAGGTGTGGTGTTGACCCTGGCGGCTACCGGTTCAGAAATGAACAATATCAGCGTCATATCCCGCAAAAGCACACAGGAAAAATACGCCTTTTCCTCTGATGCCCTATACCCCCAATTTTCAATCCTCGATCCCCAGACCACCTACACCCTGCCGGTCGAGCAGATCCGCAACGGGCTGGTGGACGCATTTATCCATGCTGGCGAGCAGTACATGACCTTCCCCAACCGCAACCCCCTGGTGGACCGGCAGGCAGAAGCCATTTTCAGCACGCTGATCGAGATTGCCCAAGACGCGCTGCGCACCCCCGCGGATTACGACGCGCGCGCCGCCTATATGTGGTGCGCCACCCAGGCCCTCAACGGACATCTGCGCTGCGGCGCGCCGCAAGATTGGGCTACCCACCGCATCGGCCACGAGCTAACCGCCCTCTACGGCCTTGCACATGCTGAATCTTTGGCGCCCATCTGGATTTCACTGCTGCGATATAAACTGGAAGATAAAATGGAGAAATTAGCGCAGTACGGCCGCCGCTTGTGGAATTTGAAGATGCCTGACCCGCGCGCGCTGGCCGGTCAGGCCATCGACCGAACGGAGGCTTTCTTCAACAGCATCGGCATGCCCACTCATTTGCGTGAATTTGGCGTCGATGCTGAAGCCGCTGCCCGCGAAATTGAGCACCGCTTTACTGAGCGCAACGTGGTTTGGGGTGAAAACCAGGATATCACGCCGGAAGTGTCGGCTGAAATTGTCCGTCAAGCGGTTTAATATGGGAAATGAGTTATAAAAAATCAGCGGAGTCTTGATTACCTCCGCTGATTTTCCATTTTTTATTCCACCGTCACCGATTTGGCCAGGTTCCGCGGCTGGTCCACGTCCAGCCCGCGCAGCGTGGCAATATGATAGGCAAAAATCTGCAGCGGGATAACCGTAACAATCGGGGTCAGATACCAGGGCGCGTCTGGCACCCAGAAAACATAGTCGGCAATCTCGGCCGCGCGGGTGTCGCCATCGGTGGCGATCACAGCCACCTTCCCGCCGCGTGCCTTGGCCTGCTCAATCTGGCTGATCATCTTATCGTACCAGGGGTCTTTAGGCGCAATAGCCAGCACCAGCATTTCTTTATCGACCAGGGCGATTGGGCCGTGCTTCATTTCCCCTGCCGGGTAACCTTCCGCGTGGATATACGAAATTTCCTTGAGTTTTAGCGCGCCTTCATAGGCAATTGGCATGTTGATTCCCCGCCCCAGGTACATCGAATTCTGCACGTCCTTTAATGCCTTGCTCACTTCAAACACGGCATCTTCCCGGTTCAGGCATTCGCCCACCAGACTGGGCACCAGGCGAAGATCGTTGACCAGTTTGCGGCGCTCTGCGTCGCTCAGGTATCCACGCATATCGCCAAGCACAATCGCCAGCATGTACAGGTCCACCAGCGGCGCAGTAAACGCTTTTGTGGAAGCCACGCCAATCTCCGGTCCCGTCTGCATCGAGATATAGCCATCTGCCAGGCGCATGGCCTGTGAGCCAATCGCGTTGACAATCGACCACAGGATCGCGCCGCGCATACGGCCCAATTCCATGGCGGCCAGCGTGTCCGCCGTCTCACCCGACTGGCTGATCGCCAGCACTACCGTGTTTTCATCCACAATCGGATCGCGGTAGCGGAATTCTGAAGCAATTTCCACTTCAACCGGGACGCGCGCAATGCGTTCCAGATAGGTTTTTCCTACCATGCCGGCATGGGCGGCCGTGCCGCAAGCGGTGATGATGATCTTATTGATCTGTTTTGCTTTTTCTGTCGTCAGGTTCAGTTGTGGAATGCGAATCTTGCCTTCTTCAAAATCCACCCTTCCGGCCAGGGTATCCGTGAGAGCGCGGACCTGTTCGTGAATTTCCTTCTGCATAAAATGGCGGTATTCGCCCTTTTCTGCCGATACTGGATCCCAGCCCACCGTGTGCTCTTGCACAGCGACCTTCGCGCCTTCCAACGTGGTCACTTCATACCCATTCTGGGTGACCACTGCCATCTGCCGCGACTCGAGGAATACAACCCGGCGGGTATGCTCAAGAATGGCGGGGATATCGGAAGCGATGAACATCTCATTTTCACCTTTGCCAATCACCACCCCGCCGGCGTTGCCAATCCGCGCGCAGACAATTTTATCCGGCTCGTGAGTAGACATCACTACAATGCCATGCGCCCCTTGCAAATGCACCAGCGCCTTGCGCGCAGCCTGTTCCAGGCTGGATCCCGCGCCCATATAGCGCTCGATCAAATGCACGATCGTCTCTGTGTCCGTATCCGAGTTAAACAGCACGCCTTCGGCTGCCAACTCCTCGCGCAGCTCCATGAAGTTTTCCACAATGCCGTTATGCACCACCACTACTTTACCGGTTTGCCCCAGGTGCGGGTGCGCGTTGCGCTCGCTCGGCTCGCCGTGCGTCGCCCAGCGTGTATGGCCGATACCAATTTTGCCCTTCAGCGGGCGTTCGGCCACGCGGTTAACCAGGTTAGCCAGCTTGCCCGCGTCGCGGCGCACTTCGATATGTGAGTTTTCAATCACAGCCAATCCCGCGGAGTCATAACCGCGGTACTCTAACCGTTTTAATCCATTGATGATAATGGGTGTGGCGTCTTTATCGCCGATGTACCCAACAATTCCACACATAGTTCCTCCATTGATAGATAAAAAACACACAGCCTGTTCGCGCCATACACAGGCACGCGCAGCCTGAGCCGCTAGGCGAGTAAAAATTCTCGGCTGGCAATTTAATCTTTTTGAAATGGTAGGAAAGTTCACACTCGTTGGTTGAATGTGGAGGGCTTCCGCTGATCTCTCGATTTTCCCGGCGATAGCCGGTTAACCCCGCCCTGCGGCAGGGAACCCTCATCCTCGTCATCCTGGCGCTTCACCCCTGTGAGCCAGGACCATGCGCTTTTCTTTCCTTCTGCTCCAAAAAACTTCGTTGTCTTTCACCTCCACTTACCGACGCTTATGCCGATAATAGATATAATCATCAAGTAAGTATATCTGATTTTCAAAATATTACCAGAAATTTTTATGGAATCAACCCCGAGTTCTGAAAATCCACGTCGCTTTTCACTATCAGACATCCTTTTTGCCCCCATTGGATGCCTGATCCAGTCCTCTCCACTCTTTGTTTTTCTGGTGATCCTGGTAGCCGGCACTATTGGCTCTATTGTTTTCTATTCCACCAACACCGATTTCTGGGGCCTGACCGCGCCGGATTTTGAACACTTCACCGTTTCCGATAACTTTCAAACCATTCAAGGCACTGAAGAACAAACCTGGAAAATCAGCTATGAGTTTGCGGGCGCGACTCAATTTTCAGGCCTGGTGCGGCATGTTTCGCCCATTCGCATGGGGAAGTTTCCCATGCTCACCCACGATATTCTGGTAACCAGCGGTGATTTTGCAGATTCTTCCCTGGTCAGAACCAACGTCAGCAATCACCACTTCACATGGTTTTGTGACAGCGGCACGCAGCCCCGCGGAACCATCAACCTCCTGCATACCGTCCCCGCCAGCGAAGAGATTTATGAGCAGCTTCTACAAATCCGCAGCGGAGACCAGGTCGCTATCAGTGGGCGCGAGATCTTGCGCATTGATTCCCTCAAACCCGACGGATCGTCAGACGGTTGGTGGCAAGACTCAGGCTGCAACACGCTATTGGTCAACACTGTCGAAATTTTGGCAGAAAAGTAACCTTAATAGAAAAATCCCGTGATGAGAATTCTCATCACGGGATTGATCATTCAACTACTGGCGGCCTATCCACCGTGCGCTTTGATTAACGCCACTACATCAGGGAAGTCAATTCCCAGCCTACGCACGGTTTCCAGGGTGGGTACGCCATCATGGTCCCATCCGCGCCGTTTATAAACCGCGTCCACCAATTGTTCGTACTGATCCATACGGTATCGGCGCAAGGTGAGAATTTTCTCTTCGAGTGTCATTTTGTCCGGGTCTACCCCCACCTTTTCCCGCAGATCGCGGTCATAGCGCTCCACTCGCGATAAATACTCCTTCTCCGTCACCGGCCCAACCGCCCGGTATGGCGGGTAATCATGCGCCCGTGTGCCGGTTCCCATGCGCAGGTTAAAAATCCGCTGAAAGTTATACACCCTCTCCGATTGCTCCAGCAGTTCTTTCTGCGTGATCGGCGTGCCCGTTACCCCTTCATAGAGGGCTAGGTAATTACGAATATGCGACGGCACTTTCGCCGGTTCTTTTTCCAGGTAATTATCTTCTGGAATGATATCATTCCAGGGCAGCTTGCATAAACCGTGCAGACTGAACCAGGTGCGGAAAACGGGGAAGAAATGCAAGGCCTCCGCTTTATCCTCAAAGGTCGGAATCTGGTTTTTAACCATATCCATAAAGATCAGCCAGGCTTCGTCATGCTGGGGGCCTTTGTTTGCAAGCGCAAAGCCGCCTTGTTGCGCCAGGGATTCTTTCGGCATATACTCTGATATTTCAAGCCCCTTAATTTCCATCCCGATATCCTGCAAGAACTGCGGATCGGCATGAAGCTGCTCAGCGAAAATTTTCTTCATCTCGCGGATTCCGCGCCCAATAACCAAACCGAATCCCGATCCACGCGCAATCTGGTGCAGAATTTCCAGCACCGCATCAGAATTACCCCAGGTCAGATCCAATCCGCCGGTAACTTGCTGGTCCAAAATGCCAACCTCGTAGCACTCCATTGCGAAGGCAATTGAAGATCCCATCGAGATCGTATCCAGGCCGTAGGTGTCGCAGTAGAAGTTGAATTCCAGCAGCGCTTCAGGGTCAAAAACGCCAATATTGGAGCCCATTCCGCCAATTGTCTCATACTCCGGGCCATCCACCAGCACTTTTTGCCCTTTATACGGGCCGCTCTTCAATACAAAATCATTTACTTTATGTGCGCAAGCCATACTGCAGCCATACCAGCACGAATCCTGGCTGGTATGATCAAACACGTCACGCCAGTATTCGGCGCTAATCATCTTCGCGCGTGGGTCACTGCCGTAGCGAAAATTTTCTGTTGGTAGCAGATCGGTATGGTTGATGATTTCAACCAGGTTGGTTGTGCCCAGCGTGCGCATATTATTCTGCTTATTATCCAGCCCCAATATTTCCTGATTGATCCGCCGCCCCGCGTCGCGGATCAGTTCCGGTTTTGCCGGGCCATTGCTGCTCGCGCTTAGGTGACTGTACTTCACCACAATAGCTTTGATCTTCTTATCGCGAAAGACATGCCCCACCCCGCCGCGCGCGGCTTGCTTATAACGGATCTCTCCGCGTTTGTTGTCATAAAAGCTTAAATTGAGACCACCCAGTAGAGAATTCTCCGCTCCCTGACCGGCCGAAACAACCGAAATATTGCGCATGTTTTCTTCGGAACCGGCGTACTGTCCGGTGAGCATTTCGCTCAGAAGGTGCGTGTCTGAGGGCAAATCTCCAGCGGACTCAATTTGCACAGTCCCCGTATCGCCGTCAATGAAAAGGATCACATCCTCATTGGCTTTACCCTGGATCTCCATCGCGTCCCAGCCAGAGAATTTAAGATATGGTCCAAAATAGCCGCCACCATTGCTGTCGTACACATTATGTGTGAGCGGTGAAAGGGTTACCACAGTGGTTTTCCCTGAGCCAGGATATTGGATGATGCCGCCAATCGGCCCGCTAGCCAAAATCAATTCGTTTTCCGGGTCATTCCACTGCGTCTTTTCAGACACCGCGTTCCACAACAGCCATAAGCAGAACCCGCGCCCGCCAGTAAAAATATCCTTCATTTGTTGGGTAACAGGCCGCTCCTTAATTTCAGAACTTGATAAATTGATATACAAGGTGCGGTTTGCATATCCTTGATGTACTGCTCTCGTTTCATAGGAATACTGTTGAATAATTTCTCGCTGCTCGCTCATTTCCTGGCGGATATAAGCCATGTTATTCCTCCGGTTAAGAATCTGTCGGTTAAAATCACCTGTAGTCATTATATAATAGGTGCATCCGAATTCGAAGATAGGTTTATCACGGATTACAACGATGCTTATCATTTAGCTTCCATAGACCTATAATTGGACATACCCATGATATTTACTGAACAGCTAGACCTCTATCTTAAAGCCCGTTTCACACTCATTATTTTGGTCAGTTCTGAAGAAGAGCGTGCCATTCAGGCAATTCGCGCCCTGTGCGACAAAACCGGCCGTGGCTGCCAATCTTGGGATACCGCCGACGGCTTTCAATGGATAGCCAAAACCTCTGGCAGCGTTCCAGTTGCCAAAGACCCTCTGGCCGCCCTCGAAAAAATTGAGGCCGCAGACGAGAATCACTGCTCGCTTTTTATTCTCAAAGATTTCCACGAGGTGTGGTCGAACCCGATCATTAAACGCAAGCTGCGTTCACTGAGCCAAAAACTCAAATACACCCGAAAATCGATCCTCATCACCACTCCTGCTGGCATCATCCCTGAAGAACTTAAAAACGAAAGTGTGCTGGTAGAATTCCCCTTGCCCAACAGTCAGGAGATGGAGCAAGTACTGCTGGATCTTACCCAGCCGGCAGGTATTAAAATTAACCTCACCGATTTGGGACGCGAAAAACTGGTTCAGGCGGCCCTCGGATTAACCGCCGCGCAGGCGCAGCGTGTTTTCGCCCGCGCTATTGTCCGGTCTGGCTCGCTGGATGACCGCGATATTGAGCTTGTTACCGAAGAGAAAAAACAAATCATCCGCGAGAGCGAGGCGCTGGAGTTTTACGCCGTCAGCGAAACACCCGATGACGTGGGCGGTCTGGGCGTGCTGAAAGACTGGCTGCGTCTGCGCGAGCGCGCCTTCACCGCCGAAGCCCGCAAATATGGTTTGCCCTCACCAAAGGGGATAGCCTTGATCGGAATCCCAGGAACGGGTAAAAGCCTTACCGCAAAAATGATTGGCGGGCTGTGGCGCCTGCCGCTTCTGCGCCTGGATGTCGGATCTCTCTTCGGCAGCCTTGTAGGTGAGTCCGAAGAGCGTGCTCGCCGCGCCCTTCAACTCGCCGAAACCGTCGCTCCCTGTATTTTATGGATCGATGAAATCGAAAAAGCCCTGGCGCATGGCGGTCTGGATAGCGGCACCAGCACACGCGTCTTTGGCACCATTCTCACCTGGATGCAAGAAAAAACCTCTCCAGTTTTTGTGGTAGCCACCGCCAACGACATTTCTTCCATCCCCCCCGAACTGTTGCGTAAAGGCCGTTTTGATGAAATATTCTTCCTCGATCTGCCAACCCTGGAGGAGCGCAAAGAGATCATCTCTGTCCACCTGCGCAAGCGCAGCCGCCAGCCGCAAGACTACAATTTGGAAGAACTAGCCCAAAAATGCGCGGGGTATGTCGGCGCAGAAATTGAGCAGGCCATCATCGACGCAATGTACCTGGGCTTTAACGACCAGCAACGCGAGTTTACCAGCGCCGATATCCTCACTTCCTTCCACAAACAGGTTCCGCTTTCCATTTCCCAACGAGAGAAGGTGGAAGCGTTGCGCAACTGGCTGCGTGAAGGCCGGGCCCAATCCGCATCTTTCCGCGAAGCGCAAGAAGCCGCCGACCAATTTGTGCGCATTCAACTGGACCTTTCTTAACCTTCTCATGGCCGCCACTTGAAAAAGCGCGGACGAGTGCCGCGCTTTTTGAACGTTTCAATCAGCTTCATATCGCCCCCTTCCTGGTGTAAAATAATCATTCGCGCTCTGCGATGAGGAATCAAGAATGACCGGCCGCCTAGCCATCGACTTTGGCACATCCAACACAATTCTGGCGCTCTGGGACGAAAGTGCCCGGCAGGCGTCTTCTTACCATTTGGAAAGCTTTGGCAAGCGTGTCTTTTCCGGCGAACAATCCGTCTCCATCATTCCGTCCGTGATTCACTATGGCCAGAATTCGCAAAAATGGATTGGTCAGCAGGTAATGGAACTCGGCCTGTATTCATCGCCCCACACGTTACGCTGGATGAAACGCTACATCAGCACGCGCAGCCCATTGAAAATTATACGAGCCGGGCAGGAAATCACCCCCTCCACGGCCGGTCAAGACTTCGTTGGAACGCTGCTGGGGTTTGCTGTCCAGGAACTGGGCATTCACGATGAAGAAATTGCTTTCACCGTACCGGTCGAAGCCTACGAGCATTATGAAGACTGGCTATCACGCATTTCATTTCAAATTGGTGCTCCACGCTTTCGCCTGATTGACGAACCCTCCGCCGCTGCTCTTGGCTATGGAATTCACATTCAGCCCGGACGTGTGCTTCTAATCTTTGATTTTGGCGGCGGAACCATGGATGTTTCTGTGGTCATGATCGAAGACGACCAGACCCGCCTGGTTGGCCGCCGCTGCCGGGTATTGGGAAAATCCGGCCTCGCAGTGGGCGGGGCGACGCTGGATCAATGGATTTACCAGGAATCGCTCAAGCGTTGGGGGCTAGGCGCCAATTCAGCAGCTGCCGCGGCCATCAGCAACGCACTGCTCGTGGCCTGCGAGCAGGCCAAAGAGACACTGACTCAAACAACCCAGGCTGCCATCTCCATTCAGAATCCCGACTCCGACGCAGACCTGGAATGGCAACTCTCGCGTGATGATTTTGAAGCAATACTGGAAGACCATGAACTATTTACCTCCATTCACCAGACCATCCGCCACGCGCTCAATGCCGCTTACGAGCGTGGATTTACCGAAGATCACATTTCAGAAGTCCTGCTCATCGGCGGGAGCTCACAAATACCAGCGGTGATTCGCACCCTCAAACGTATGTTCGGCAAAGATAAAGTCAAAACACACCGCCCGCTGGACGCAGTTGCCACCGGCGCGGCCGCCTTTGTCGCGGGGGTCGGCTTTTATGATCACATCCAACACGATTATGCCATTCGTTATATCAACCCAGATACCGGCGAACACGAGTACCGCGACATAGTCAAAAAAGGTACCCCTTACCCAACCTCCAGTCCTATTGCCCGGCTGACCATAAAAGCCGCTTACGATGGTCAGCAAAATATGGGACTTGCCATTTTTGAAAGAGGTCTTTCTTCACTCCTCCAATCAGAGTCGCTAGAGCTGGTATTTGATCCCAACGGCGCGGCCAGAATGGTACCGGTAACTCCGCAAGAAGTTGAGGACCGCACGCTTTTCTGGATGAACGAGAACCGTCCTACTTTTCTCCAACCCACGCCACCGGTTGCGCGGGGACAGGCTTATTTTGATGTACAATTCTTTGTTGATGAGCACAAGCAATTAACCCTTACCGCTCGCGACCTGGTAACCGGTCAGCTAGTGCTGAGCCAAATACCGGTGATCCACCTTACCTGAATTCTCAAAGGCTACCATGTCTCATTTTTCACGTTTGAAAACCAATATGGTTGATAAAGAGTTCCTGCTTTGCGCTTTGCAAGACCTGAACTTACCCTATATCGAAGGCCAGGACCTGCTCCTGGACGGCTTTCAAGGGGCGCAGCGTAAAGTGGATGTTTTGGTGAAATTCGATGTGGGATATCCCATCGGCTTACGCTTTCGATCTGGCAAGTATGAAATCATCGCCGATTGGTTTGGAGTGATGAAAACGACAAAAAAAGAATTCACCCAGCAGCTTCAGCAGCGCTACGCGTACCATGCCGCGATTGCCCGGCTCACCGAGCAAGGCTTTACGCTGGTGGAAGAAAAAACAGAAGACAACCAAAACATTCGTCTGGTGCTGCGCCGCATGGCATAACAGGATACAATCATGGACCTGCAAGAAATTGAAATTACCATATCCAAAAATGGTGAAGTCGAACTCCACGTACGTGGCGTGAAAGGCGAAGCCTGCCTGGACCTAACCCGTGACCTGGAAGCTGCTTTAGGGAATAAAGTGATTTCTCGCGAGCTCACGCCCGAAGCAATTGAATCCAGCTCATCGGCAGCTGCCATCCGTCCGCAAGAGAAAAACCGGGCGCGTAAATGACCCCAACAAACAGACTACGCATCCACCACATTCAGGCCTTCAGCCAGGTGAATGGGCCGGGAACGCGTACCGTGATCTGGACGCAGGGGTGCACGATCAACTGCCCGGGGTGTTTTAACCCCGAGACGCATTCGCTCACAGCCGGTAAATGGATTTCAACCCATACAATTGCGCGCAAAATCCTTGACCGCCAAAACAAAATCGAAGGCATCACCATCAGCGGCGGCGAGCCGCTTCTGCAACTGGCAGAGCTTGCCCACTTGCTGCGGCAAATCAAGTGTCAAGCCAGCCACCTTTCCATCATAGTATTCTCGGGTTACGCCTGGCCGCACATCCAATCGCTGCCAGGAGTAGAGCCGCTGCTGGAGCAAGTAGACGTGCTGATCGCCGGGCCGTTTGTGCAATCGCTTCGCGCCGCCCAACACCTGGCTGGCTCGTCCAACAAGACTTTCCATTTTCTAACCAACCGCTACCGCGCATCCAACTTTTTCTCCATCCCCCCTGCTGAGGTGATCATCGACGCCAACGGCAACTTACAATTTAGTGGAATTGACCCCCTCCAATGGAAATAACACCCGCTCCCCAGTATGACAATACAGAAGCGTTGCGGCAGTGCCTGCTTGGATCCGCTCCCGCCGATCATTTAGAGCCAGCAGAACAGGTGGAGTTAATCTATCTCGGAATTGTCGCAAAACTCCAGGGACGCAGTGATGACACCGCTGCGGAAATCCTCACCCAGGCGGTTCTTGCCAATCCGCTACAACTCATTCGCAGTGAGGCACTCGCGGCATTGGGAACAATGGCAGCCGGGGGCCAGTTATCGGCCGCACGGGCGTTGTATGACCTGTACCTTCAACACGACCTTTCAGCAGCCGGCGACCTGATCCACATCCGCGATATCCAGATTGACACACCAGAGTGGAAAGCGGCCTTTCTTCTGATGCAAGCAGATAAAGACCAATTTCTGGCATTTGATCCGCATTACGCCCTTCTCAACGCGTACTTTGATCAGGCCGGTGCTCCCCAAAAAGCGCGCTTGATTCTCGCGGCCGAAAAACACAGCCTGACCGCATGGGCTTTGCTTTCACGCGCCCACGAACTGCGTATTCCAGAAGATTTTTCTCTCCTGGTGAAATATTTCCCCGGTTTTTCAGCGCAGGAAGAAAAGCTATTTTTTGATCGTGCGCAAACCTGGCTTTGCGAATCAGAGCCGCAACCGTATGTGGAACTCTTAACTGATCTGTGGTTTGAATACGAGCAAGCGCAGGCAGCCAACCTGATCCTTCGCTCCGGCCACAGGCCGCTGGACAATGACCGGAAAGCGCTCTTCCTCTTTCTCGCAGATGCCTGGACAGAATACGAAGAAACCGATTATGAGCACCGCCTGTTGGTTTCGGCATACCAGAAAGCCAGCCCCAGCCTGCGAAAACGCATCTTGCAGCAATCGCGCCAGAGCGGACACGCGGATTGGATTCAACAAGTGTCGCAGCAAAACGCTCGCAAGTCATTGTGGTCGTCCGAACTGACCGACTCCGACTGGCAAGTGGTTGTTCAAGCACTCACCAATCAAAAACGCTGGGCGGAGCTGTGGAAGTTGTCCACTCGCGGATCAGCAGTTTGGAGCAAAAAAATCCTAGAAGTTCTTAAATATGCTCAATGGCATCCAGAGGCTGAATCGGAAAATCAAGAATACCAGCGCCTGCTTACGTTGTGCGAACAATGCTCCGACAACACCAGACGTTCTCCACTCCAACACGCATCCAAACGATTCACAGACCGCGCCACCTGTCTGGCGATGCATACCGGCACGCAGACCATTGCTCTCGGTGGTGGCGCGGGAGAGATTTTTCTACACACCATTGATTCATCAGATCCAGAGCCTGCACCAATCTCTCTCGGAAAAGTGCCGGGGACGCGTGCTCTACATTTTGATCCATCCGGCGCGTACCTGGCAGCCGCGGGCGGCGATCATCAGATCCGCATCATTGAGCTAAAACCGCGCCGCATCATCAAAACATTGGAGGGGCATACCAACCTGATCAAAGCTCTTGCCATCGACACAACCGGCCGAATGATGTATAGCTGCGGCTTTGACGGCAGCCTATATTCCTGGCAGTTTCCTTCCGCGCCCGCGCCAGCACGGCTGTGGCAGTCCGCACAGGAATTGCACACGTTAGCCATCAGCGGGGCTGGCCGTTTCTTGCTGACGGCTGGAGCAGATCACAATATTCGTATCTTCCAACTGCCTCAAGCCAACCTTGTCCGTGAGATTTCGGCGCATGAGGGAAGCGTCCACGCCTTAGCCGCGTCCCTGGGCGGTGAAATCGCGGTATCAGCCAGCACATCCGAGCCTGTTCTCAAAGTTTGGAATTACCTCAGCGGAAAGCTGCTCAACCAGATACAGATTCCCCTCTCCCTTTTGCCAGTCACCCATCTTCAGCTCATCGAAGAAGACCAGCATCTGGTGGTTGCCAGCGCCAGCGGAAAAATTGCCATCTACCACCTATCCAATGGAGAAGAAGTATTACCAGCCTGGCAGGCGCACACTCAGCGTGTGGCCGGTCTGCTTTTCAATCCGTTTAGAGCAGAATTAATCAGCCTGGGCGCTGAGGGCAATCTGATCCGCTGGGAGCTAAAAACCACTTTGCTGACGAGAACTCCGCTGGCCGGGCTGACGCTTTCAGCTTTACCAGAGCTGGATCAATTTCTAAAGCATAGTGGGGTAGCCAGCCAGGAAAAGTGTTGGCTCGAATTGATCAAGGCGGGGATTTTGTATAATCACCGGCACGATATTGTCATCTCAGAAAGCCCCGCCATTTCGATCGGCGAATTTGACATCCAAATTGAATAATCAAACTTTGGAGAGCCGGAATGAACAGTGTGCGTTTTCACTGCCTTGCAGACCGGTATTTGAATTTGCCAGACAATTGATAGTCCGATTGCTTGACATTCCGCACATCACTCCTTAAAATCAAAGACGTAAAGAATATTTTATGGTGATGGGGAAGAGACCGTCGATCACGGCACCGAAGGGGCAAACTCTGAGTCTGGCAACTCAGGGCGAATCTCTCAGGTAAAAGGACCCTGTTATCAAACCCCTCTGGAAAGTCGAAAGACACCGAAGGTGCAAACCCCACGATCGGGGTGAATCTCTCAGGTCAGCGACAGAGGCACACGCCGGTGTTCTGCGTGCGCCGTTCTTTTTTTAATCTAACCAGTTCAATTTAACATCACACAGAAGGAGAATAATATGAAAATACCAGGTGAATTGAAATACACAAAAGGTGACGAATGGGTGAAAGTGGAAGGCAATATTGCCACTATCGGCATTACCGATTACGCGCAGGACCATCTTTCTGATGTAGTTTTTGTTGAGATCTCCGTTTCAGTGGATGATATGGTCAAAGCCGGGACCACAGTGGCGACCCTCGAATCCGTCAAAGCTGCCGCGGACGTTAACGCACCTGTTTCCGGAAAAGTAGTCGAAGTCAATGAAGGGCTTGCTGATGCCCCAGATACAGTCAACAGCGATCCTTATGCCGGTGCCTGGATGCTCAAAGTAGAAATGAGTGCTCCAGCTGAGCTGGATGCCCTGATGGATGCTGCCGCTTACGAAAAGTATTGCGAGGAGCGCGAAAGCTAATGTTTACTCCACACACCGAGAAGGAACGAGCAGAAATGCTCAAAACAATCGGGGTGGACAAGATCGAAGACCTTTTCACGGATGTTCCTGAAAAGGTTCGCTTCCCAAAATTGGACTTACCAGAAGCGCTTTCAGAAATGGAAGCGCTCCAACAAGTCCGAGAACTGGCCAGTGCAAACGAATCAGCCCAAGACCTGGCTTGTTTTTTGGGCGCCGGCGCTTATCATCATTACACACCAGCCGCTGTAGACAACTTGCTGCGAAGGGGTGAATTCTATACCGCTTACACGCCTTACCAGCCCGAGGTTTCGCAGGGTACGCTTCAGGCTATTTTTGAGTTTCAAAGCCTGATCGCCGGCCTGACGGGCATGGAAGTAACCAATGCCAGCCACTATGATGGCGCAACCGCCGTGGCAGAAGCAGGCATCATGGCCTTCCATCATTTCCGCGGAAAACGCACAAAATTCATTGCCTCTCCTGCTCTCAACCCACAATATCGAGATGTGTTATGCACCTATGTATGTGGAATGGGAGGTGCGCAAGTCATTACACCGAATCTTGAATCGCCGTTGTCAGATCCGGCAGATCTTCTCTCCCTGGTTGATGACCAGACTGCTCTGGTGGTCGTCCAATATCCCGATTTCTTCGGCCGTATTTTTGATTATTCTGCAATTGCAGAAAAAGTCCACGAAGCTGGGGCGTTATTGGCGGTCGCGGTTAATCCGCTTTCTCTCGGTCTGCTTAAGCCCCCGGGCGAATTCGGCGCGGACATTGTGATTGGAGAAGGCCAATCATTGGGGCTGCCGCTTTCCTATGGCGGTCCGTATCTGGGGCTTTTCTCCACCCGAAAGGAGCTGGTTCGCAAAGTAGCTGGCCGCCTGGTTGGCGAAACTGAAGACAAAAACGGAAATCGTGGATACGTGCTCACCCTCACCGCGCGCGAGCAGCATATTCGCCGCGAAAAAGCCACCTCTAACATTTGCACCAACCAGGGGCTTATGGCGCTAGCCGCGGCCATTTACCTGAGTTTGTTGGGCAAAAACGGCTTGCGAAAAGTGGCTGAATTGTGCTACCACAAAGCCCACTATGCCGCCAAAAAAATCAACCAGATCAAAGGCTTCAAAGTGCTGGTAGATTCTCCCTTCTTCAATGAATTCATAGTCGAAACCCCCATCCCGGTGGATGAACTCAACCTGTACCTGCTCGACCAGGGAATCCTGGGCGGGTATGATCTGAAGAAAGCCTACCCCAACATGAAAAACGCTATGCTGGTCGCAGTAACCGAGATGAATTCGCGCGGCGAAATCGACCTGCTCTGCGATGTTCTCCGGGAGGTCAGCCATGCGTGAGCCAACCATTTACGAAATGTCATCCCCTGGCCGGCAGGGAGTGCGCTACCCCGATCCGGATGTTCCCACCACGCCCTTGCCTGAAGGACTGGTGCGAGAGACGCTGCCCCTGCCAGAACTTTCAGAACTGGACGTAGTCCGCCATTACACCAATATCTCGAAAAAGAATTACTCCATCGACTCCGGCTTCTATCCTTTAGGGTCATGCACCATGAAATACAACCCGAAAGTGAATGAAGAAGCCGCCCGCCTGCCTGGGTTTGCATTCACGCATCCGCTCCAACCCACCGAAACCATTCAAGGCAACCTGGCATTGATGTTTGAGCTGCAGCAGTGGCTGGCCGAAATCAGTGGATTTGACGCAATCAGCCTGCAGCCAGCCGCCGGCGCGCAAGGAGAATTCTCTGGCGTTATGACCATTCGCGCCTACCATCTCCACCGCGGCGACTCGCAGCGCAAGAAAATGCTCATCCCCGATTCAGCGCACGGTACCAACCCCGCGACGGCTTCCATGTGCGGGTTTGAAACAGTGGCCATTCCCACCGATGAAAAAGGCAATGTTGACCTGGCCGCCCTGAAAGCAGCCTGTGATGACACCCTGGCGGGAATTATGCTGACGAACCCCAACACGCTGGGGCTGTTTGAACAGGGTATTATCGAAGCGATTGAAATTGTGCATCAGGCTGGTGGGTTGGTTTACGGAGACGGCGCGAATCTAAACGCTTTGCTGGGTATCGCGCGCCCGGGTGACCTGGGAATTGACGTGATGCATTTCAACCTGCATAAAACATTCTCTACCCCGCACGGAGGTGGCGGACCTGGATCTGGTCCCATCGGCGTTAAGCAGCACCTTGCGCCCTTTATCCCCGGTCCCGTGGTGACGGTGGTTGAAGAAGGAAGTCAAGATGTTCCACCCTTGTTCGGCTTCACCATGCCAGAGCACTCCATTGGCCGCGTGAAATCCTTCTTTGGAAACTTCGCGATGATGGTGCGCGCCTATGTCTATATCAGCATGCACGGCCCAGATGGTCTCCGCACAATTTCTGAAAACGCGGTATTGAACGCGAACTATGTGCGCGCATTGGTTAATGGGGTCTATCATGTGCCTTACGACCGCATCTGTATGCACGAATTTGTTGCAGAAGGTCATTGGAATGAAGCCCCCGAAGTCAGCGCTTTGGATATTGCCAAACGTCTGATCGATTACAACTTCCACCCACCCACAAACTACTTCCCGCTCATCGTTCACGAAGCATTGATGATAGAGCCAACTGAGACGGAATCCAAACAAACGCTGGACCGCTTCGCGGACGCGCTGCTCAAGATTGCCGAGGAAGCGAAAAACGAACCCGCGCTGTTGAAAGACGCGCCGCATAACACCCCGGTGGGCCGCCTTAACGAAGTCAAAGCTGCCAAAGACCTGATTCTGTGTTCCTGCGATCTTCCTTACGGCTAAAAGACTCTGATTCCAACCTCAAGCCCGGCCCAACCAAGGCCGGGCTTATCGTTTTATTTTGATTTGACATCTATTCCTTTTTTGGATATATATTGAGTACTCATGAATTACAGGTGAACCATGGAATCCATCAAACCGAAAGATTTTCGTTCCGTTAAAAATTTTCCCGGCACCACAGGCAACGATCTCGATGTGGTGCTGCATCGCTTTGCGAAAATCCAGGACATTAACTCATTACTTCTGGCCGCTCTGCTATTCTTACTGGCATACCTGCTCAATCTCGGTAATATAACCAACGCAGCGCTGTTGTTCACATTCTTTATACTCGATTGGATAATGCTTTGGTCACTACCGCGAGCCGGTCTATCGTATGGACCGCCAAAACCACCGCTGGTTATTCTTGCGCTTGGACGCATTATCTTAAACTTCATTCCCGCCCCCTGGAATTGGGTCGCGCAAATGGTTGGCGCGATGTTGGTAATTTATGGTTTTTGGGTGGAACCGCATTTCATCCGGTTCGGAGTTCAAAAACTGAGCAGCCCCAAAATAAAATCCTCCCGGCCGATACGAATTCTTCATCTGGCTGATCTGCATGTGGAGCGAATCACTTACCGCGAAAAGCAGCTCAACCGCATGGTCGAACAGTTAAAACCCGACCTGATCTTATTTTCCGGCGATATCCTCAACCTCTCTTACCTCAAAGATGATCTGGCCTGGCGTTCAGCCCGTGAGATCATGGAAAAATGGAAAGCGCCATACGGCACATACCTTGTAACCGGCAGCCCTGCAGTTGACCTGGAAGAAAACTTTCCAAAAATTATTGAAGGACTGCCAATCACCTGGCTGAATGATCAAACAGCCGAAGTGGATATAGAAGGCACCCGGCTGCAAATCATTGGGCTGACATGCACCCACAAGCCGTTTGAAGACGCTCCCCGCCTGGAGAAAATCATCAGCCCGCAAAACGGAAGTTTTTCCATCCTTCTCCACCACAGCCCAGACTTAGCCCCCGACGCTGCCCTTCATCAAATCGACTTACACTTGGCCGGCCACACCCACGGAGGCCAGGTTCGCCTACCCTGGTACGGCGCGATTGTTACCGGCTCATTGTATGGCAAGCAGTTTGAAGCGGGACGCTACCACCTGGATCAGACGACTCTCTACGTGAGCCGGGGCATCGGGCTGGAAGGGGCCGGCGCTCCGCGCGTGCGCTTCCTTTGCCCCCCAGAAATTACTCTTTGGGAACTTTCTGGCAGCGACCAATAACCAAACCCACGTAGAAAATAAAAAGCGGTTCCTCTCCCAAGGGACCGCTTTTTTCTTGCCTCTTTGAACCGGCGCAGCCAAAGAAGCAGATAGATTCCAGTACTTATTTTAGCGCATTTTCTATATATGCAACAACCGATTGGATAGCCTGCGGCAGTTTGCTCGCATCTTTTCCGCCTGCCTGCGCCAGCACAGGCCGCCCACCACCACTTCCACCAACAATTTCAGCCGCGGATTTCACCAGGTTGCCCGCGCTCAACCCACGCTTGACCAGATCATCCGTAACGGCCGCAATCAACATCGGTTTATCCTTAATCACACTTCCCAACAGCACAACGCCGGATGAGTAGTGATCGCGGAAGCGATCGGTCATCTGCCGTAGGGTATCCGCGTCTGCGTCTTCAAGAATGGCGGCCACCACACTCACCCCTTTGACTGTCTGCGGTGCGTCCAAGTACTGCTTAAACTGCGCCGCAATTTGCTGCTGCCTATATTTGCCCACTTCCTTCTGCGACAGCTCATACTGTTTCAAGACAACCTGCGCTTTTTCGGGAACTTCGTCAATGCTAGCTTCCAGCAAAGTAGCAGTATACTTCAGGGCTTTCAACCGCTTGTGGACCAGTTCATACGCACCTTCACCAGTAACCGCTTCGATACGGCGAATGCCGGCGGCGGCGCTCGATTCTGCGGTAATCAGGAACATGCCAATATCGCCCGTTTTTTCCACATGCGTACCGCCGCACAGTTCATAAGAAAAAGTACTGGTGTCTCCAATGGAAATGGTTCGAACGCGCTCACCGTATTTCTCGCCAAATAAGGCCATCGCCCCTTCTTGAAGGGCTTCATCGAGAGATTTCCATACAATGCGCAGCGTGTGGTTTTCTTGAATGGCGGCGTTTACATCCGCCTCAATTTTTTCCAGTTGCTCAGCAGAAATCGCATCTGGGTGAGTAAAGTCAAAACGCAGCCGGTCTGGCGCAACCAGCGAACCGGCCTGGCGGGCATGATGACCCAACACTTTATGAAGCGCCGAATGCAGCAGGTGCGTAGCCGTGTGGTTGCGCATGATATTTCGCCGCCGGCGCACATCTACTGCCGCAAGGGCCATATCGCCAACTGTCACCTCGCCTTTAACCACCTTCCCTACATGCACCACAACACCAGCCGCTGGTCGGCGCACGTCTTCCACTTCTATTTCCCACGAACTGCCATCCAGTGAGGTGATTTTTCCAGTGTCATTGACCTGACCTCCAGATTCGATATAGAAAATGGAGCGCGGGAGAATAACGGAAACAGACTCGCCCACTTTTGCGGAAGGAACAACCGCACCATCTTTCACCAGCGCGAGTACTTCGCCCTCCATATTCAAATCGTGATAAGGGTCATAGGCAATTCCATCACTGGAAACTTTTCCGTTGGCCTGCAGCTCTTCAAAAACTTCACGGAACAAATCGGCATCTTCACCGCCCAGAGCACCCATCGCTTTTCCACCGCCAGAAGCGATCCGGTGTTCCTCCATCGCGGCGCGGAAACCGCTTTCATCCACGTCCAAATTTTGCTCGCGCAAAATATCGCGGGTCAGCTCCAGCGGCAGTCCATGCGTGGCATAAAGCTCAAATGCCTCTTTGCCATCCAGAACATTTTCTTTGCGCGATTTCATGCCACCAACCAGTTCATTCAAATAGGTAAGGCCTGCTTCCACGGTCCGTTTGAACCGTTTCTCTTCGCGTGTCAGGCTGGAGAGAATGATCTCGCGGTTCTTAACCAGTTCCGGGTAGGCTTCGCCATACGTCTCAATCACTTTTTCGGCAACCTGGGCCAGGAATGGTTCATTCAACCCGATCTTGCTGCCAAACCGTGCCGCCCGGCGAATAATCATCCGGCAGATATAATTGCGACCCGTATTCCCCGGGATGACGCCATCCGCAATCAGGAAGGAAGCCGAGCGGCTGTGATCCGCAATGACCCGGTAGGGAGTAAGATTGGCAGCGCGTTCTTCAGCCGAATCCCCCGTTAACTCCATCACCTTGTCCATCGATGGAGAAAGAAGATCGGTCTCGTAGTTGGACTGCTTTCCCTGCAACACCGAAACGATCCGTTCAAAACCCATCCCTGTGTCGACATGGCGGGCCGGAAGTGGTTCCAATTCCGTTGGGCTCTTGCGGTTATACTGGATGAACACCAAGTTCCACAATTCCAGATAGCGCTTGCAATCACCATTAACCCGGCAAACGTGGTTGGGATCATCTTTCTTATCGCAGTGTTGCGGTCCTAAATCAATATGGATTTCGCTGCATGGTCCGCATGGACCAGTATCCGCCATCTCCCAAAAATTGTCTTTTCGTCCGCTGAAAACAACATGGTCAGGCAGCATTCCTGGTTGGCTCAACCATACTTCTTTGGCCTCAGAATCATCCGGAATTTCTCCATACTCGTCTTTGAAACAGGTGGCCCAGAGCAAGTTGCGATCAATCCCCCACACATTGGTCATTAAATCCCACGCCCAGGTAATAGCTTCCTTCTTATAATAATCGCCAAAAGACCAGTTTCCCAGCATTTCGAAGAAAGTATGGTGCGTATTATCGCGGCCCACGTCATCCAAATCGTTGTGTTTCCCGGCTACACGCATACATTTCTGCGAATTGACCGCCCGGCTATATGCGCGATGGTCCGTTCCCAGAAAAACATCTTTGAATTGCACCATACCGGCATTCGTAAACAACAGGGTAGCATCGCCCCCTGGAACCAATGACGAAGAAGGCACAAAGGTGTGCCCTTGATTAACGAAATAATCGATAAAGGACTGTCGAATCTCAGCACCTGTCAATTTCTTCTCCATCTTTTCTCCTGTTTTTGACCATTCCACATTGAAATATTAATAAACCTGTACAATTCCGCTGAAATAGAATTATAAGCGATCCATTCCTTACAATCAATAAACTCCTTTTGAATTTCAACTCGCTGAAAACAAAAAGAATGGGCGGTCTGCGCACCCGCCCATCGTATTCACCGCTTTTCTACTGAGAGGAAATCAGCGCGAAACCGCCAGTTTAACCATCTTTCCATTCGGATCCAGAGTCACTCGCGCAAAATGATGGTGAACGTGATGCGCCACCGTTACCTGTTTCTTCATCGTTACCAATACCTGTTCTTCACTTTGTTCGCTCTGAACCTTTGCCGCCGGGTCCGGGAATCGCTCTCCCTGCGAAGAAATTACCATCGGCACCTCTTGCCGCCGCACCTGAATTTCGGCATCCGACAAACCCGGCAGGTAATCTTCAACCACTTCCTTGACTTCCCGTAAAATTTCAACCGGCACAACTTTTTCGACGTGTGATTGGTCACCATTATCCGAGACCGTCAAGACACTGACTTTCTCTTTGGATCGCGCGAAATTTTTCATATCGCCTTTTTGCCCATTGATGGTCGCCAGCGGATCTCCATACAGAACAAACGAAATCAAGGTCTTTTGGTCTTCTCCATCCAGGTATCCCTGACTTCGCTTCAACTGCTGTACCAGATCCACTTTCGCTCGCACCAGAGCCTCTCCTGCGGTTTTCCCCTCTTTCATATAGCGCCAGAAGAGATAAGCCAGCAGGTCCGCGCCAATCAACGGCGTAGTCACTGATCCATAAGCAATTCCCGTTGAGCCGACAAAGGCGTTACTGCCAATCGAGAGGAATTTCAGCGCGATGGACTTATCTTCGGTTTTTCCGGTTATGTGCGCGCCATAACAGGCTTCGGAAAAGACTACGCTGGGCGCGCGGCCGTTCTTCACCAGGTCGCGCGGGCAAAGCGCAATGGGGTAATCGGGACCGTTATAATTTTCAGAGACGTCTTTCTGGCCATACCACTCTGCGGTATCCTCCAACCCGTGAAGATTGTAATAACCAATTTGCGATTCAACCACCTTTTTCGCCTCAAAACTGCCTGAGAACTGTGGCGGTGAGACAAGTAGAGTTTTCCCATCGCCAACGGGACGGAACACAGCCATGGAAGACCGCCGCCATACTGACGCGGTATATCCAAAGGGCTGGCTGCGGGTGAGCATGGATTTCGGCTTGAATTTTGAAGCTGTTTCCAGCAAGGCCATGATCGGCTGAAGGAACATCTGCCACCAAGGAATTTCAGATGTCTGTTGCGCCTGCGCTTTCGTCAACCGCCGGATTTGGTCCAGCAGCATGCCGGCATCTGTGCCCGCTTCACCAACAAGCCGCCCCACCGGCCATTCGGGCACATAATAGTTTCCATCCACCGTCGCGTATGGATTATCGGAATACACTTCACGGTCCATGTCATCGGTTGGATTGGGCAGTTTGTGGAAAGGCACTACATCGGGCCCACCCACAATTAGCAATGCGCCAATCATCGCGCCTTTTTTGCTTAGCGCCTGGTCCAGGTCAGCCAGCGCCAGTTTTAACTTCCATGGGTCAATCTCATCCACCGCGGGAAGCCGAAGCTGGTTGGCGCTTTCAATATCATCCGGCATAAAGACCATCGCCCCCCATCCCGGCCGCTTTTTAATCGCGTCTTCCAGGCGCTTCATTTCTTTTTCCAATACGATGCGGGTTTGTAAACCATATTTCTTTTCCAATCCCAGCTTGGAAGAAAAAATGACATACATCGGAAAGCGCGAGTCATTGCGCACCAATTCAGGTTTCTTAAACTTCTTGGCCAATTTTTCAAACGTCTCTTCAATCGGGTTAACGCGAACATTCTTTTCGGTGCGAGTTCGGGACGCTGATTTTTTTGGCCCACCAGAACTGATAGGAGGCACGTCCTGCTTGTCGTATGCAGCCGTTTCAGGCTGGTCAAACGCCGTCCTCACCTGGGGCATCTCTACCAGGACTTCATCAGCCGGCTTGGGTTCCAATACCTCTTCAGGTTCGGCGTCGGATTGCGCAGCCTCATAAAGACTTTCCAGGGAGTCTGCAACAGTTTCTTCTGGCGCGAGAGCTTGCGATGTTTCTTCAACCAATAATGCCGCTGTCGCATGCGCGTCACCCTGCCCCAATTGGTTCCATCCTAATTGGCGGGCCACTTCCGGCGGCACCTGCAAATCAAATTTTATGCCAAAGGTTTCTGGCCACAAAGGACGGTACTTAAAATCACTGCCCCATAACCTTCTTGCCACCTGTGCGGCAGCATCCCGCGCAACCGATTCGTGCAGTAGATGGATGGCCTGCGAATCCTGGCCAAGTTCAATGAGTGCGTCTGCCAGAATGAGTTTTATTTGTAGGCACTCGGGCCAGCGTTTATGGTAAATCTTAGCCAAATTGACCGTCTCGGCATCATTATTCCGTTGATAGACCAGAGACAAATGCTGAATAGCGGGCAAAACCTCGCTGGGGTAGCGGGTGATCAATTCCACAATCTGTCTTTCTTTACCCATGCCATCTTCAATCAAGCCGCTCTCAGTAAAGAAAGAATCCATCTCCGCCCTGGTTGGATGGGAAAGACCATCCAAAGCGGCAAGGATTTCTTTTCTCTGCTGGCTAACACCCATTCCAGCCTGATCTCCGAGTTTGCATAGCGCGTCTTGCGCTTCGCAAAACTCAGGATCAACCTCAACCAGTCTCTCCAGAATTTTGATTGCCTGCTCTCTCTTTCCTTCACCACTCAACGCCTGGGCGAGCATACAACCAACTTCCAAATCACCCGAATAAGCGGATAACCATAGTAAAGAAGCCTGGCGGGCGAATCGATAGCTTTGCGTTGAAAGCGCGGTGCGCAACAATAAAAACAAGCGCTCACGCGATATGGATTTCAAGGTCTGAGATGCTTTCATTTGTGGTTGCCTCATAGGTTCTTGCTAACCTCCTAAGAATTATGCACAAGATTCAGTGCAACAATCGCGCCTAGTTGGCGGCGGATATTGACATTATCGGGAGACAATTCAGCGGCTTTGCGCAACATGATCTCCGCTTCAACATAATCTTTGCTTTCTCTCAAAATAAGCCCTGCGTTGAAGTACGGACGGAAATCATTGGGAGACACGCGTATGGCCTGTTGATATATTTGAATAGCCTTGCCATTTTCGCGGCGCTCCTGATACGTTTTCCCCAATTCTAAATACGCTTCGATCTCCTCATTATTCTGGCGGATCGCTTCGCTCAAGAATTGCACAGCCTGATCAAGCTGCCCGGAATTATGTTTCATTTTCCCTACCAACAAATTCAATCGCGACTGGCGAGGATCCAATTTCAAGGCTTCGATGGCTGTCTTTTCTGCGTTTTTCAAATCGCCAGTTTCCAACAAAAATTCCGCCTTCATTGCAATCACCTCAACATTCCTCGGCTCCCGTTCGATGATTTCATCCAGCAGAGGCAGCGCCACTGCAGCGCCATGGATGTTGCGAATGAGCCATGCACGCGCGTGCAGTGCCATGGTTGTTTGCTGTACCGCAGGCGAAGATTGTTCAATCACTTTCAAAGCCTTTTCATAATCACCATTTTCCGTATGAATCTGGCTCAAAAATTGTGTAATTGGGAGAGAATTTTTCTCGAGAGAAAATGCTTGCACGCCAAAATTCAGAGCTAATTTCAAATTCTCGGATTCACGCGCGACTTGCGCGGCTAACAGACAGTACTCACCACTCCGCGGTTCGAGTTGAATCGCTTTTTGCGCGCAGCTCAATGCCTTTTCGAAATACCGCATTTGCAAAAATGCCCGCGCATAAAGCGCCCACAGTTGAGCCTGCCCGGCGTTCTTCTCTTGTATGGGATCCAGTACTTCCAATGCTTTTGAAGGCAGTTGCCGCCTCAGATACACCGCCGCTAGCGACATCCGGTAACCGGCATCATCTGGCTGGCAGCGCACCGCGCTCTGCCAGTGACGTAAAGCCAGTTCCATATCATCCATTTTTTCGGCCATTCGGGCTGCGCTCGCCTGCCATTTCGGCTCCTCAGGCCAAACGGATAACGCGCTCTGGAACGCGCTGAGAGCTAATTCTGGCTGGTCAGCGGCAGCATGCAATTCAGCTTTAGCCGCCATCAGGAGTGGATTCTCGGGTTCAGCCAGTAAGCGATTTTCAAGATGTTTCAATCCAACTTCTGTGTTCTCTTCTAGGAAGCATAACGCCTGTTGGATCACTGTCCGGTATGTTTGGGGTAGTTTGACTGCAACTTGCAGCGCGCCCGCCTGGTTACCATGCCGCCGCAACAACGCCAGCAATAGAGATGCCCGCTCAAGGTTTACTAATTTAGAAACAGCCAGACCGACTGTCTCTGCGGATGGCTTGAACGCCGCTTCTGCCAACGCTTTCAGAAATTCAATCTGAGGACATTTTTCGGATTGCAAAAGAAGGTCGGCTGCCCGATCAAATGCGGCCGAATACGCGGCGTCGGGTAATGTGGTCACAGGCGCGTGATAATCACATCCAAGATCTTCATATAAACCACGGTCCTCAACAAGCGTAAGAATATGGTTGACCAGAATCTGCTGGCCTCCCAGGTGGGCTGGCAGTGATTCCAGGTATTCTTCGCACCACGCAATTGCCTGGCTCCACCGGTGATGATCAATTGCCGCCTGCGACATCCATAAATATGTGGTATCCAACAGCCGGAAGAGATTGGGCGTGTGACGAAGAACCCATTCAAAATCGGCTGATCCAGAAAAACCTTGTTCCAATCCCCTCACCGCGCTTAGGTACAGCCCTTCCGCGGTCTTCCACTCACCCCGTGAAACGAGAATGCGGGACTGGGCTGCCATCACCCGAGGAAATTCGGGACCAAAAGCCAATGCAGGCTGAAGGGAACGCGCGGCATCTTGATAATGGCCTTTTTCCAGTTCCATTTCAACTTTCGCGCACAGCAGCTCAACCCACCAGCGTCTTTCACTTTCAACAATCTGGTCAAAGGAAAGGTCATTCACCATCTCATCGATCAATTCAACAGCCTTTTCAGTCTCCAGATGGCTGCGCCGCATTTCCACCAGCATCAACCGCGCGGTTGACCACCCCGGGTTCAGCGACAGGCACTGCTGCAAATAACCTTCACCAGAAACCTGGTCTCCAGCCGCAAGAAAGGCTTCTGCTTTCCGCAAGTATACATATTCAGGCAGCGTTATGGATCGAATGAAAACCTCGGGCAGGTGGTTAATCATCGCGTCTGCCGGCACTGCCAAAGCGGTTTGTGTTTCCACCAATTTAGCCGCTTGTTCTAAACACGCCTCAGCCGCTTGATGGCGTTCCAGGCGGTTTAGTATGTCACACTCCAATACAAAGAACGGCGCTGATTCGGGCTCAAGTTCCGTACCAACCTGAATGTGCCCAAGCGCGGCTTTATCATAACCGGCCAGATACTCAAGGCATCCCAGAATGAAAAGTAAATCGGCGTCTTTCGAGTTGTCCAAAAGCACAGCTCGCTCCAGGCAGAAAGCCGCTTGCTGATAATCCTGAATTTGAAGGAACAAACTCGCTGCTCTCTTGAACCCGTCCAGATTCACAGTCTCGTGGCTGAGCATCTGATTGAGCGTGCGCTTGGCTTCTTCCACCCTGCCCACTTCCACCTGTAAACCAGCCAGCTCGATCCAAAAATGGGATTTTTCTGGACGCAGTTCTGTGAGGCACTTCAATGTGTGGATTGCGGATTCATGATCTCCCAACATCAAGGCCATACGCGCAAACCAGATTAAAGTATCCGGGTCATTTGGGTTCATTTTCAAAACCCGGTTCGCTTCTTGCATGGCTTCTTTTGGCAAAACAGCTGCCCGGTACGCTTCGGCTAACAACTGAAGAATCCCGGCCTGATTGGGTTGGCTATTCGCCGCGCTTTGCAATGATGCCAAAGCCGCATCAACCTTGCCTAACTGAAGTGCCGCCTTACCGAATCCAGTGCGAATACGCCAGTCTTTACCGCTAAAGCTCGAATCCATTCCCTCCATTAAGGATTGGTAAATCACCAGCGCGGGCTCATACTCGCCTTTAGCAATCAGAACTTCTGCCAGCAGAATCTGCCCATCACGGTCATCAGGATCAAACGCCAGCACTTTCTCGAGCGCTTGCTTGGCGTTCACCAATCGGGTGTAATCCACCTTGCCCTCGCGGGCGAAGACAAGTTGCGCATCCCCTACCAGGGTTTCCGCGTAGAGCATAAACCACTCTTTTGGCGCGTTCCTGGCTTTAACCGCCACTTCGAGGGGAAGCAAAGCCTCGTTCTTGCGATTCTGCGCGATAAAAACTTTCGCCTGGGTATACGCGATATTGTGATTCCCAGGCCATTGATTTCTCGCCTGCTCCAAAAACCCCTCAGCTTCATCCAGGTACCCAAGATTTAACAACGTCTGGCTTAACTGGCTGGCCACCTCGGCAGAATGGGGAGAGAGGGAAGCCGCTTTTTTCAAAAAGGGTAATGCTTCACTAAATTCCTGGTTTTGCTGGTATAAAACCGCCAGTTGATAATTGACTTCCGCTGATTCTGGCACAGACAATGCGGCTGACCGCAGCGTTTCCAGGGCGTGCTGGGTTTGGCTGGTTTGGGAATACGCCTCTGCCAGGCTTAACCAGGCATCTGGGTTTTCGGGCTTTACCAGAGTTGCGGTGGTCAGGTGTTCGATGCCATCTTCCACCTCCCCAGCAGATAACTTCGCCAGCCCCACCACATAGTGAGCCTGACCATTCTGCCCATCCATTAATAGCGCCTGACGGCCAGCTTCGACTGCCTTTTCAAACCGCTTGGTTTTCAAACTACATTCAGCCAGGCAAATCCAATCTTCCAAACCCGCATCCTGGCCTGTTTCCACCAGGCGCAACCGCATTTCATAAGCGCTCTCCCAATCCTCATAGCACTCTAGAATGTTGCCCAGAGAACGTAAATACTCCAACCGGTCTGGTTTGAGCAGACTGGCAAGATACCCATAACTGGTTGCGTCAAATTGATTTCCTAATTTCTGATAAGCAGCCGACAGACCGTTGCATAGTCTGTGATCACTTTTCCGTTCATTGAGCAGCATTTCTCCAAAAGTGGCGGCTTCCCGATATAGCTGTAACGCGAGAAGATCATTTAAAAACTCTTCAGGGTGCCAGTCCATATCCAATCGCGAGGCGTAAGCCTTGCCTGACATTCCCATTTCTCTTCGCAAATCATCCAGGCTTTTTCGCACGCTGGCTTCATTTGCTTCCGACCGGTCCCGTTTCATCACATTCAGAGCATTTTTTAAGTGTAAAACCGCAGGCATCGACTCCATAACTGAAGCGGGTAAATTGTCCTCTGGAAGCTCTGCCAGTTGCATCAGAAGCTCTGTAAGCTGCACGGGGTCTGCCTGGAAGACTTCAACATAATTTCGAATTTCATTTTGTGTCAGCGTTGTCCGCCGGTTCGCGATTTCCTCCAGCAATATGTCTCTTCGCCAGCTTTCAATGTCTTTTTGCAATTTCTTTTGAAGCAAACCAGCTTCTTCAGTATTGCCAGAGGCCGCCAACAAACCAGAGTTCTCGTGCAAATCCAGAACTTGAGAGGCAGGTTGCCATAAATCCATCCTCAATGACGATGCCTCCGTGCGTCTGGCTCGCAGCATTAAGAGTGTGCCAGCCAGTTCGCGGGCCAATTCTTGCCGGCCCGTAGCGATCAACCGGCGCAGCCACCGGGTGGGCAGGTATTCTTCAATCTCAACCAGAAAGGCCGTCAACCGATTAATCAAGGTTTCCTGATCCAGGCAATTAGCCAGCAGAATATGCAAAACAAGGTCCACCGCGTCCTGTGGTTGACAGGTTGAGAATAGACTCATCAACATCTCTGCCGGGTCGGGAACCATTCCATACAGGCAAACCAGCACGCCCTTCCACTGGCGAATCCGCTCAGGCTGGTGAGCAGATTCCCAGCCGATTAACTCTTGAACCAGGCCGGTCCAGTTATTCTTTACCCGCCGCCGCTCGCGCAAAGCAAGCGCCGCGAGCCCTGCTTCCGTCAGATTGGAAGGCAAACGAGATTCACGCAGCAACGTCTCATAGTGGCTAACCGCCTGTTTTTGCAACCTGGGCTCAATGGGCAATAATGGGTAGGATTTCAAATCCATCACCGAAATAGGCTCGCCAATCTGCTCAATCAGAATCGAAGCAGGCAGCCAACGGGAAATGTCATTTTCACTGGCTGCAAGTATACGGTCTGATAAATCACTCTCGAAGATCGCCTTCCAGATCAGGTCTTCTTGCCGGAGCGCAGCAACCAAAAATGAAGCCTGGCTGGCAGAGTACTTTCGTTGAATTTGCCGCATCCAATCAATTTCTTGCATTGAATACCCCTTTAATCTTGGGTGAATAGGTTTTTATACGGTTAAAGAATTTGCAACGCCATCAGGAAGGAAGCAACCACAATTACAATACCCACCACAACCAGAAAGGTGCCAATTCCAGATGTCGTCTTGACCAACTGGTTTAGCCCCTCAATCAACGAAGACGCGTTCCCAACCAGTCCGGCGATATCATCCGCCAGCCCTTTTTGGGCAATCTGGGTGGTTTGCTTGGCAATTGTCTTAACGTCTTCGCCGATAATTTTTGTAACCAGCAAAAAAACACCAGCGCCAATTGAAACCAGTCCGATCACAAACATCGAGACGGCCATCGTGAGGATCAGATCATGTACAGTAATGGGAATCATCATTGCCTCCTGAAATGAATTCGCGTGAATTCTCAAGAGGCAATGATGCAAGAACTATGCCAGGATAGGCATTTTTAGATTTGGGTATGACTACGG
This sequence comes from Ornatilinea apprima, assembly GCF_001306115.1. Lineage (GTDB taxonomy): Bacteria > Chloroflexota > Anaerolineae > Anaerolineales > Anaerolineaceae > Ornatilinea > Ornatilinea apprima. The sequence goes on from NZ_LGCL01000002.1 coordinate 210,468, forward strand.
CTGGAAATATCTGCTGGCAAATGCTGCAGATCAATCGACTCATCATCACAGAATAAAAGCGCCCGTTCGATGGCGTTGCTCAATTCGCGAACATTGCCTGGCCAATCATACTCCATCAAGGCTTTCATCGCGACTGGAGTAACATCGGTGATATTCATGCCCATCTGGCTGTTCTTCTCGCGCAGGATGAAACCAACCAATTCAGGAATATCCCCTTTCCGTTCGCGCAGCGGTGGCAAATCCAGGTCTACAACCTTGAGGCGATAGTACAAGTCTTCTCGGAATTTGCCATCCTGGATCATTTTAACCAGGTCGCGGTTCGAAGCAGCCACAATTTGCACATCAACCTGAATCAGATTGGTTCCGCCCACCCGGCGAAAAGCTCTTTCTTCAATTGCCCGCAGCAGCTTGGCCTGAGTATCCATCGGCATGGATGAAATCTCATCCAGAAACAGGACACCCCCATCTGCCACCTCCATCAATCCATGCTTGCGCCGTTCTGCCCCGGTGAACGCGCCTGCCTCATAACCAAATAACTCTGATTCCAGCACGGTATTCTGAATGGCAGCGCAGTTGATAGAAATTCTCGACTTTCCGGCACGCGGTCCGCTCTGATGAATAAACCGCGCTAACACTTCCTTGCCGGTGCCGGTCTCTCCAGTGATCAACACCGAGACCGACATCGCTGCCGCTCGCTGCGCCTGGCTGACAAGCGCCTGCATTTTGGGGCTTTTCCCCACCACAAACTGTACTTTCTTTTGCTCAGATTGCCGAAAATGAGCCAATTCCCGCCGCATGGTAATCAGCTCTGCCGCACGTTCAATGGAAGCCTCCAGGCGCGCGAACTCAATCGGTTTGGTCAAAAAATCGTGTGCCCCATTCTTCATCGCTTCCACTGCCATCTCAATATCGCCATAGGCAGTGATTAAGATCATGGGCGGCTTGTTCGGCAAATGCGCGGTCTCGTGGAGTAAATTTGGCCCATAGCCATCGGGAAGTTGGACATCCAGCAGCACCAATTCAATATCGCCGCGCTGCAAGCACTTTCGAGCATCGGCCAGAGTAGCGGCCCCAATCACTTCATACCCCTTCGCCTCCAGAAAATCACCATAGTTGCGGCGGGCATTTTCTTCATCATCCACAATCAAAATTGTTAAACTCATAAATTCTCTCCATTATCAACGGGGATCAGAACGTGAAACACCGTTCCCCCAGGGAATGAACTGGCATAAATGCTGCCGCGATGGGCAGTTACAATTTGCTTGGTGATAGCCAGCCCCAAGCCGGTTCCTCGCGGACGGTTGGAAACAAACGGCTCAAACAGCCGGCTCTTAATCTCATCCGGTATTCCCGGGCCATTGTCAGTAACCGTAACTTCTATTTGCGGCGGATTGGTCACTTGCTCGCTGATGCAGACCTGGATCGCCAGCGTTCCACCGGTGTCGCGCATGACTTCCACCGCGTTACTGATTAGATTCGTGAACACCTGCTCCAGGGAACGTGAATCACCTCTTACAAACGGCAGCTGGTCAACAGACTGGTAATAGGTTTCAACACGCAGGCGCGTCATGCGTGGACGCCAGCGATCAATCACCCGCCGCAAGAGCAAATCCAGGTTGACGGGTTGTAAACGGATATCCATAGGCCGTGAGAAAGATAATACTGATTCCATCAAATCATTCAGGCGAATACAATCGCTCTGCATTCGTCCAATCAGCTCCTGGTTCCGGTCTTCACCGTTTATGCGGGTTGCCAGCAATTGCAAGCCAGTGGAAATGTTGTTAATGGGATTTCGCACTTCGTGCGCGAAAACCGCGGTTACTTCACCAATGGCTGCTTGCTGTTCCAGGTGCTGGGTTCGCGCGCGAATCTGTTCATTCTCGCTCAAGTCGGTTATGACCACCTGAATCGCCTGGACTGTGTTCGCCTGAAAAGTCGGAATGATTTGAATATTTGCGGGGAAAAGCTGCCCATCCCGCTTAAGCAGACTTACTTTCGTCAAGCCCGGCATCTTCATGCCACTACTGGCGGCTTCCAAAGCTGGCATTAATCCTTCGGGGGTGATTAAGATATTATCAGCCAGGTGACTGCGCACCTCTGCTTCAGCATACCCTAGAATTAATTCTGCCGCCGGATTCATTTCCGCTATACGCAAATCGGGGGTTAACACCAGCACCCCCTCCTTGATATTGTCTTGCAAATCGTTGCGAATGCTCAACTTCCTTGCCGACTGGTCTCTCTCTTTTTTCAGGTTATCGACCAGGGTGAAGTGTTGAAGGTTGCTGCTCAAATAATTGGCAACAAACTCAAACAAAAGATCAAGTTGCTGCCGAGACTGCCTTTCGGTAAAACCTGCTACCAGCAGACCAAAACTGGCATTCTCATTTCCCAAACGGGTTGAAATCACTTGGGCGAGGTTCGCCATCCGGCCAGCGCGGTGCAGCTCGGTTTGCACGCGCTTACCCGAAGTCCAAATATTGGTCGCTGCCAGCCGGATTAAATCAGTCGAAGGAATACTGTCTGGAAAGATGCCTGCTGCCTCACTACTCACCATTTTGCACAGCTGCGGATAGCTGCCCACAGCCTGATAAACGCAAATCAAATCTGTTTTTAAAATTCCCTCAATGACCCTGAGCATTTCCTGCATCAGATGGTCCAACCCAGAGCTTTCCACCAGGCGGGTTAATTCCAATAGCTTCGGTAAATCAGCGTCCTGATCAGCGCTGCCAAATTCTGAAGTCTTCTTGGGAATATCCACCTGCAGAACCGCCCACTGACCGGCGGCATCGACGCCGGTCAACTGCAAGCGGACTTTGATGGGGTCTCGTTTTCGCCGCAACATCACCGCGCTTAATTCCGCCCCCTGTTCAGCGGTTTCCAGCCGCGCGTTATCAAACAGATCGCTCAACGGCCTGTCGATTAAGTCCCGCAGGCTAAATGCACTGACCTTCAATAGCTCGCTGTTGGCGTACAGAATAAGGCTGCGCTTCTTATCCACGAGAAGCGCAGCTTCGGGCATCAGGTTGAGCAAACTGCCAAAGTCTTCCAGGGTTGGCTGTTTTCCCCGAAAAATGGATGGCAGCGAAGCATAATTGCCAGATTGGATCATAGTTATACCGGGTTGTGGCGTAGGAGAGCGGGTAAAATTCCTTCCATCGCGCGGTATTTTGCAACCGTCCGGCGGGCTACTTGAAAACCTTCTTTTGCGAGCATCTTGACCAGCTCCGCGTCACTCAACGGACGGTTCTCGCGCGCAATTAAATCACACAATACCGTTCTCACATTCAAACTGCGGTCAAAAAAAGAGGCAAGCGGAACTATCTTTTTATTCGGCAGCTGAACAGTTTTTTTCGCGACCGCCCGAGATATGGTTGACTCATGCACATCTAACTGCCGGGCCAGCTCGACGCGTGTAAGAGAGACCATGTGCCGGTCTCCGATCAGAATCGCTTCTTTTTGCCGCTGCACAACTTCCAACAGCAGGCGTTGCATGGTGTGATTTCGCTGCTGTAAACATTTTACCAGCAATGACGCCCGCTCAATATCGCTTTTCCATTCCTCTTTTTTGGATTCATCCACCTGCTTAATAGCTTTTCGGAACATCGGGTTAATTTGCAGGGTGCCGCTGATAGGCATAATGATTTCCACAACCAGTGGCATGGACGTATCTTCATTGATGTGCCCAATGATGATATCAGGGTGATGATATACCTCCGCCGTGTCTGCCGCTGGTTGACGCACATCCCCCCAATGTGTCCGCGCCGGGTATGGGTTCAGATTTTCACTGATAAATTGGAATGCATCCTGAACGGCGGCAGCAGTCGAGTGATACTTTTTAGCCAGTTCAGCGTATTGGTGCCGGCTGAGCAGGCTCATTCCATCCGCAATTAAAGAATAGGCAAGCGGTGGAATATCACTCACATCTTGCAGCACATCAAGCTGAACCAGCATGGCCTCATTGGGTGAACATGAACCCACCCCAATCGGGTCCGCGTGCTGGATCAGTTTTTGAATCTCAAGAATTCGGGAAATGGGTATATGATAATATCTAGCCAGCTCAGGAATGGAGTTGCTGTCCAATAATCCATCATCATCGAGATGCGTCAGCAAATGGGCCGCCACCCGACGATCTGCGACTTCAAGGTCTGGGGCAATCTGGCGGAGAACATACGTTGGCAGGTCTTCAACAACCGTTGAAAAGCTGTCTGCCCCATAATCTGCCTCGTCTTCAGACGATTTTTCTTTGCTAAAAAAATCGTCCCGTGGCGAGATGAACACCAGAGGTTCATCCTGCCCGAGGTTATTGGGACTGCTGCACACCGGGCAGGCGCCAGAGTCTGGCAGAATCCGCTTACAGGTTGGGCAGCGCCGCTCCTCAACCAGTTCCAAGGCGGGGTTGGCAGCCAATTCGGAATCAATTTGTTGGCGCAATTCATCGACGGTTAAACTAAGCAGCGTCATTGTCTGTGCCAGATGCGCTGTGGTAAGCGGCCGGATGGATTGTGTGTGCAGTTGAAACATGAAGCATCCCCTGGAGTTTTGATTAGTATATAGACTTTTTCGGTATGGTGCAAGGTTCGTGCCAACTCATTCGTGATAAAATTACCCACCAGAATAAAGGCTTACAGCATGGAAAAAATACTGAACATTGTCGGTGGTGGGCTGGCGGGGAGTGAAGCAGCCTGGCAAGCTGCCCAGCGCGGCGTCAAAGTAAACTTGTTCGAAATGCGCCCTTTTGTTCAAACGGGAGCGCATGCCACTGCGGACCTGGCGGAATTAATTTGTTCCAATTCTCTTGGGTCCCGCCTGCCAGACCGTGCAAATGGCGTTTTATCGCTAGAATTGCAGCGGTTGAACAGCTTGCTCCTCGAATGCGCCACACAGACACAAATCCCCGCCGGAGGCGCGCTGGCCGTGGGTCGTGAAGCGTTTTCTCGATTGGTAACAGAAAAAATCGTCAATCACCCCAACATTACCCTCATCAGAGAGGAAGTCAAGACCATCGCTCCGGGGGTGACGGTAATTGCAAGCGGCCCCTTAACTTCACCCGCTCTTTCCGCAGAGATTCAGAATTTGGCTGGCATGAACAGCCTTTTCTTCTTCGACGCGCTGGCCCCCATTGTCACCGGTGAATCCATTGACATGAACATTGCCTTTCGTGCCTCACGCTATGACCGCGGCGTGCAAGCAGATGGCGATTATATCAACGCCCCCTTCACCCGCGAGCAATACGACCTCTTCGTTTCTGAGCTGATCAAAGCAGAGCGGATTGAGCTAAAAAGTTTTGAAACTCAATTGGAAACCGGCGTGCGTGCGGGTCTGCACCCGTTTTTTGAGTCTTGCCTGCCCGTGGAAGTGATCGCGCAGCGCGGCGAGCGTGCCCTGGCGTTTGGCCCTATGCGTCCGGTCGGATTAACCAATCCGCACACCAATCACCGCCCATACGCGGTGGTACAACTTCGCCAGGACAATCTTGCCGGCGATCTGTATAACCTGGTTGGCTTTCAGACCAATCTCAAATTTTCCGAACAAGAACGCGTCTTTCGCCTGATCCCTGGACTGGAAAATGCCGAGTTTGTTCGTTACGGGCAAATGCACCGCAACACATTTATTGCCGCGCCTCTACTGTTGAATGCGCACCTTCAATTCAAAACACAACCCCGCTTGTTTTTCGCAGGGCAGATCACGGGTGTGGAAGGTTATTTGGGAAACATCGCCACCGGCTTGCTGGCTGGGATGAACGCGGTTCGCTTTCTAAACGACCAGCCCCTGCTACACCCCCCCACCACCACCATGCTTGGCGCACTGCTCAATTATATAACCCAGGCAGAGATCGATCACTTTCAGCCCATGAAAGCCAATTTTGGCATCTTGCCGCCCCTTTCCATCCCCTCACGAAATAAGCGTGAGCGGGCTGTCGCCTACGCAGACCGGGCGCTCCAGGATATGCAGACCTGGTTGACAGATCATCAATTGGATGTCCAACCATGATCAACCAAAAGAGTTTTTTTACATCACTGCTTTTCACGGCCATTCTCTGCATGGGACTTTCTGCCTGCCAGCCAGCAGAGACACCCCCCACATTCCCCCAGGTGGCAGATGCGCCTTTAGCAATAACGCCAGAGCAACCCCTGACCTTTGACATGACCCGCGCGTACCAGCATGTGGAGGCGCAGGTAGCCCTTGGGCCGCGCACACCCTCCAGCACCGCTCACAGCCAGGTAATTGAGTATATATCCTCCGAGTTAACATCAACTGGATGGCAGGTAGAGAAACAAAAAGGGGAATATAACCAGCAGCCGCTGATCAATATCATCGCCAAGAAATCTGACGCGCCCCCGCAGATCATTCTCGGCGCGCACTACGATTCTCGTTTTTATGCCGACCAGGACGCCGACCCGGCGTTAAGCCTTCTGCCGGTTTTGGGTGCAAACGACGGCGCTTCGGGAGTGGCGGTGCTGTTGGAACTGGCCCGCGTCCTCCCGGAAGATGTAGCTTCTTCGGTGTGGCTTGTCTTTTTTGACGCGGAAGATCAGGGCCGCATCACCGGATGGGACTGGATTCAAGGGTCGCGGTACTTTGCCGAACACCTCAGCGTTACCCCCCAGGCAGTTGTGATCGTCGACATGGTAGGAGACCAAAATCTGCGCCTGCCCTTTGAACAGAACTCCACCGCGGAACTGGCTGCCGAAATTTGGGCAACAGCCGCGCAAGCGGGATGGAACGAGCACTTCATCTCTGAACCGGGTTTCTCCATCCTGGATGACCACACACCCTTTCTGGAGAAGAACATTCCTGCCGTAGACATCATCGATTTTGATTACCCGTATTGGCACACCAGCCAAGATACGCTTGACAAAATTGATCCGCAGTCCCTGTATATGGTTGGAGAAACACTGCGCCTCTGGCTGATTCAGCGCCAATAATTAGCCAAAAGATCAAACTTGTCGTAAACTTAAGCCAGGTATGAGTATCCAGGAATCTCTCCAATCCATTCAAGCAGAATGGATTCATCAAATATTGATTCAACTATCACCTGAAGACCCAACCAACGAGGATCTTATCAGGCTGGTATCCCATTTTTTCGCTCAGTTCTCCCAGGCTGTCATCAACTGCCAGCCGGCATTCCTTGAACCGGAAATTGAGAATTTCTCTTCCGCCTTGCCATCCACCGATCTCGAAGGCAAGTCCAACCAGGTATCGCAATTCCTGAAGATCTTTGTGGACACCTTTTACCATACCGGGCGCGAGACACTGTCCGCGCAATCATTTCTTGAGCTTCTCGATGCCGCTTTTCCGGTCACGACGCGTGCGTTTGAAATCAGCTCAGACCTGGAAACAAAATCTGTGCGGCAGCGCTCGGACGCAGAAATTGAGACACTTAAACAGCAAATGGAAAAAATTGACCGCAGCAAATCTGACTTCATCGCTGTGGCCGCCCATGAACTAAAAACACCGCTGACCCTCATCGAAGGGTATTCAATGATGCTCAAAGAAATCATCATTCCCGACGGCAACGATTATCAGGCCAGCTTGATCGACGGCATTCGGAATGGCACGCGGCGGCTGAAAATGATCATCGATGATATGGTCGATGTTACTTTAATTGAGAACAACTTGCTCAAGCTTAATTTTCAACCCGTTTGGCTGAACCAATTGTTTGCTCATCTTCAAGCAGAATTGCAGCCCGCGTTGGATCAGCGCTTCATCCGGCTGGAAATCGACCCTTTTCCCGGCTTTAGCGAAATGACATTTGGAGCGCCTGATCGGTTGGAGCAAGTATTTCGCAATATTCTCAATAACGCCATCAAGTTCACCCCCGATCACGGCTGGATTTATATTGAAGGCAGACAACTGCCCGGATTCATCGAGGTCATCGTGCGCGACACAGGCATTGGCATTAATCCCGAAGACCAGCCATTAATCTTTAACAAATTCAGCCGCATCGGTAACGTGGCCTTGCATTCAAGCGGCAAGACAAAATTCAAGGGCGGCGGGCCGGGACTGGGTTTGTATATTGCCAAGGGTATCGTCGAATCACATGGCGGCGCGATCTGGGTAGAATCCGAAAAATGTGACGAAGATAAATTACCCGGATCTGCCTTTCATGTGATCTTACCCACCCGGAGCGCGCTCTCCGACGACAAAATGACGCATCTTTTTTCCAACGGTCCAAAAACTTACCACCAGGAAGTACCCAAACAACTACAATGAAACCATCCAATTCTTCAAACACCCACCCAGTCAACTTTGAGCCTGCCCAGCGCATCGCGGGATTCAAACCCTATTACTTTGCCACGCTGAACCGACGGATTGACCAGCTTCGCTCGCAAGGAAAAGACATCATCCGGATTGATATTGGCTCACCCGATTTACCGCCGGCTGACTTCATCATTGAAACCCTGGTTGAATCGGCCAAATCGACTGAACATCACGGGTATGGGCCGAACGGTGGGCCAGCAAAATTCAAGCAAGCCGTTGCTGAGTACTACCACCACCGCTTTAATGTTGAATTGGATCCATCGTCACAGGTATTAGGCCTCATCGGCTCTAAAGAGGGTTTGTTCCATCTCACCCAGGTGCTGATCAATCCGGGTGATATTGTCCTCGTCCCCGACCCCGGTTACCCGGTATACAAAGCCAGCGCCCTAATTGCCGGCGCCGAGGTTGTTACCCTTCCGCTGCTGGCCGAAAATGGCTTCCTGCCCGACCTGGATTCAATCCCCAGTGAAATCGCTCAGAGATCAAAAATTCTCTGGCTCAATTACCCTAATAACCCCACCGGCGCCGTTGCGGACCTGGCATTTTTCCAGAAGGCAGTCGATTTTGGCCGCCGTAACAACTGTATGATCGCGCACGATGCCCCTTACACAGACGTTTGCTTCAATGAGTACGTCGCGCCGAGCATCCTGGAAGTGGATGGAGCCGAGGAAGTCTGTGTGGAGTTCAACTCGCTTTCAAAAACCTACAACATGGCCGGCTGGCGCATTGGCATGGCGGTTGGCAACCCAAAAGTGATCAGCTACATGCACACCTACAAAAGCCAGCTCGATACCTCACAATTCACGCCCATCTTTGACGCTGGGGTGGCAGCCCTAACTCACGATCAAAAATGGCTGGTTGAGCGCAACCACATTTACCAGCAGCGGCGCGATATCATCCTTGAGGGTATTCGCTCCGTTGGCTTTACTGCCCTCACACCCCCCGCCGCCATTTACGTCTGGGCGCGCCTGCCGGAAAAATTTTCCAACAGCATGGATTTTTGCAATCGGGCATTAGAAGAGATCGGTTTGAGCATAACCCCGGGTGTCATTTACGGTGAGCATGGCGAAGGTTTCGTACGTCTATCTCTCTGCACGCCCGCTGACCGCTTGCAACAGGCCATGAGCCGGCTTTCCGGGTGGATGAAAACACAGAACTGACGGAATACTATGGCAAAAAAAAGCACAGAAACAACCGACCGCCCCAAAGAACGCGCCTTCTTGGTAGGGGTTGAGATTCGCAGCGAAGAACATTTGCTTTCGTTGGAAGACTCGCTTGAAGAGCTTTCACTGCTGGCAGATACTGCTGGTCTGGTCGTGGTTGGCGAAGCCACCCAGCGGCTTGACCGCCCCTATGCCAACACCTATATTGGTTCAGGAAAAGTGGAAGAAATCAAAGCCCTGGTAGAGGACTGCCTGGCCGAAGTGGTGATATTTGACAATGAACTTTCTCCGCGTCACCTGCGCGAACTGGAGAAAGAGTTTGGCACAGCCGTTCGCATCATCGACCGTACCGCACTGATCCTAGATATTTTCGCCCTCCACGCCAACACGCGCGAAGGTGCCCTGCAGGTCGAACTGGCCCAATACGAATATCGTTTGCCACGCCTCACACGCGCCTGGACGCACCTCGCCCGGCAGGCTGGCGGCGGCGGCGGGCGATCAGGGAGCGTTGGTGGCGTCGGGTTGCGCGGGCCGGGCGAGACCCAGCTGGAAGTCGACCGGCGGGAAATCGGCCGACGCATCAGCAATTTGAAAAGCGAGTTGGAAAAAATTCGTGCCCACCGCTCTCGCTACCGCGCCAACCGCCGACGCTCGCAAATCCCCGTGATTGCCCTGGTTGGCTATACCAATGCGGGAAAATCGACCTTGCTCAACCGGCTTTCCAACGCGGGTGTGTACGTTGCCGACCAACTGTTCGCCACATTAGACCCAACTACCCGCCGCGTGGAACTTCCCGGTGGTCAGGTCGTTTTATTCACAGACACGGTGGGCTTTATTCAAAAGCTGCCCACGCAGTTGATCGCGGCTTTTCGTGCCACGCTGGAAGAAATCGCCGAGGCTGACCTGGTTCTCCATATCGTCGATATCACTCACGTAAACGCCCTGGCGCAATGGAACGCGGTGCAGCTAACGCTAAAAGAAATTGGCGCCGACCAAATCCCGGCCCTCACTGTATTAAACAAAATCGACCGCTTGCCCGATCCGCAAGCGGCAATGCAGGTGCTGCAGAATTTTCCAGACGCATTGGCCATCTCTGCGCTCAAAGGCCAGGGAATTGATGAACTGCTAGCGCTGGTGCAGAAAAGGCTCTACGAAGAACTTCTGCCCATTTCCGTCCGCATTCCCTACACCGAAGGGCAGCTAATCTCCTTGTTTCACGAATCCGGGCAGGTGGAAAGGATTGAACACCAGCGCGGCAGCGTCATGATTGACGGCAGCATCCCTGGCAGATATATCACTCGCTATATGCCCTTTATCCATTCAGGCGACCTTGAACCCGAGGAAGAATAAATGCTTCACGTTTTTTCACGTTTGATCGACCGTCTATCTAATTTCTTTGCCGCCCGCAAAGGTCTGCTACCCATTCTGGGCATGCTCCTGATTGTGGTCAATTTTATTCTCCGTCATTTATCCAGCGGGTGGCTGGCAGACAGCGATCTCTTTCTGCACCTCGGCACTCTCATTGCCCTGCTGGGATTCCTACTCGCCTGGGCGCTGTAGAGAGTCAGGTTAACAAAAAAATGGACCTCGCAGGCCCATTTTTTATTACCGCCAAAAAGTTACTCTATTACCGGTTTTTGCTTTCTTTTTCAACTGCGATGACTTCGCGACCCTGGTAGAATCCACAACTGGGGCACACGGTATGCGGAAGACGCATTTCGCCGCAGTTGCTGCACGCTACAAGGTTCACGGATTTCAAAGCGTCGTGTGCACGTCGGCGGTCGCGACGTCCTTTAGACAATTTCCTTTTAGGAAGAGGTGCCATTTTAATTACTCCTGTCAGTATACCTGTTGCCGCGAAGGCTGAATTTTCTCTATTTCTAAAGCCAACGAATTATACTTAACACCCACCCATTATGTCAAGATATGCGCATGAACCAAATTCCACCTGACTCCATATCCCATCACTGGCTTGCCTCCTTTCTGCGGGTATTTTTCCAGTGGTTATATCATCCATTTGCATGGATGTACGACGCTGTCGCGGCAATCGTCTCCTTTGGGGAGTGGCAGCGCTGGGGACAAAGCGTTCTTCCTTACATGAAAGGCAACCACATTCTTGAACTTGGACACGGACCGGGGCACCTGGCAGCCAAAATCGTGCAAAACCAAAATGTTTTCTATACCGGCCTGGATGAAAGCGCGCAGATGTCAAAATTAGCCAGAAGAAACAATCTCTTCTCTCCACATGCCAGCCGGATCGCGTGGGTGCGCGGAATATCCCAGCACACGCCCTTTGCCCCCTGCCAGTTTGACACCATCGTCGCCACCTTTCCCACCGAGTATATCTTTCACCCCGCCACGCTCGAGAATTGCGCCCGCATATTAAAAGCCGACGGATCCATGGTTATCTTGCTGGCTGTGGATTTTGAAAAGACCTCGCTCAGAGGTGTCATTCTGAAATGAATTTACACCTTCTTTGGCCAGTCCACTCCAGGCCCGGAGGTCCTAGAAAAGATTTACCAGCGATTCTATTCCGCCGGTCTGGTCGCTGCGCTGGAATGGGTGAAAGCAGGCCACTGCGCGTTTCTGATCCTTCAAGCCAAACATAGCCCAAAGAAAAACTCAATCAAAATTGCTGGCTCCAAAGGCCCGAATTTGTATTAAAATCTAGGCATGGAAATTCAAATTGCTGTGGCAAAAACCAAAAAATACGGATCGCTTGAAAGCGGCGACACCCTGGAAATCATTGAACGCCCCACTGGCGGCCTTTCCGCTGTGATGGCGGATGCCCAATTGTCTGGCAAAGAAGGGAAGGCGCTATCCAGCATGGTTGTCCGCAAGGTGATTTCCCTGCTGGCTGAAGGTGTCCGCGATGGCGCCGCATCCCGCGCCGCATCAGACCATCTCTTTACCGAACGCGGCGGCGGCCAGCCCGTCTGCCTCAACATCCTCTCAGCCGACCTGGAAACCAATACGATTGTCATCTCACGCAATAACCCCACCCCCATGTTTATCGCCCAGCGCGATCGGGTTGAGGTATTGAACGCCGAATCAGAAGCGATTGGGGCCTCACGCTCTGTCAAGCCCACTATTTCCGAGATCCCCCTGGAACCTAACACACTGGTGGTGATGTATACCGATGGGCTGCTCAAAGCCGGCGCCCTCACCAGCGAATCGGTCGACATCTGCACTTTACTGGAATCTTTTCTGGAAGAACAAGACCCTTCCCCCCAGTTAATAGCCGATACCATCCTGGCACAGGCCATTCGCCTGGATCAAAACCGCCCATCAGAAGACATGAGCCTGGTTGTGATGCGCGTAGTTCCCCAAGCTACGGATCAAATTCGCCGCATGTGTGTCAGCATGCCGGTTTTGAAAAATCAAAACGATTAACCCAATTAAGCTCCACTCGCCCTGCTTCGGCAGGGCATTTTTTATGCGCCTAATCAATTTTGCGGTATAATGTGCCCTGCGCCAGCCATCAACTGGCTGGTATTTGTTTGTTCTTTGGAGGCTAGACACGCATGAATCAACGCATTGTGAGACTTGTTCTGATTCTCCTGTTGATCGGTTTGGTTATTTGGATCGATCTTCCCACCAATCCAGGTATTAAAATCGGAGATTTCAGCCGGAATCTGGATACTGTTCTCGGCCTTGACCTTCAGGGCGGTATGCAGGTACTGCTTGAAGTCGACAAACCCGAAGATTACGTGGCAACTGAACAGGAAATGGCGGATGCCCGCGCGATTTTTGAAAACCGCAGCAACGGCCTGGGCGTATCCGAAGTGTCCTTCCAGGTCGCTGGTACGCGCCGCATAGTCGGAGAGTTCCCCGGGTTGGTCAACACGGACGAGGTCATCGCCGTTTTGAAAGAAACCGGCCAGTTGGAATTTGTCGATATGGGTTCCACCCCATTACCGGCAGGAACCGTCATTAAAACCGACCTGGATGCGCTCATTCCAGAAAACCCGATTGAATCAGATAATCTGGAAGACAAAGTCTGGCACACTGTAATGACTGGTGACATGCTGAAAACCGTTGCGGTTACTGCCAATCAGCTTGGCCAGCCGGAAGTTGCCTTTGAACTGAAGCCAGAAGGCGCCGTTATCTTCAAAGATCACACCAGCCAGAATCAGGGCAAATATTTGGCGATTGTTCTGGATAAAACTGTCATCTCCACGCCGGTGATCAATGCCGTGATTGAAGATTCTGGTGTCATTCAGGGTCAATTCACCAACGAAGAAGCCAACAACCTGGCCATCCAACTGCGCTACGGTTCGCTTCCCATCCCCTTTAAGGTAGTTGAAAGCCGCGTGGTTGGTCCCACCCTGGGCGCAGACTCACTCAACAAATCGATTATCGCCGGCCTGATTGGCTTCGCCATCGTCGCCTTATTCATGGCCATTTACTACCGTCTACCCGGCGGTGTCGCGATCATCTCGATCATCACCTACGCATTAATTACCCTTGCCCTCTTCAAACTCATTCCGGTTACTCTCACGCTGCCTGGCGTCGCGGGCGTTTTGCTCTCGACCGGTGGCGCGCTGGATGCCAATATTCTCATTTTCGAACGCCTGAAAGAAGAACTGCGGGCAGGTCGGACCATCAAACAGGCATTAGACCTGGCCTGGAAGCGCGCCTGGCCCTCCATCCGCGACTCGAACTTCGCCACCATCATCACCAGCGTTATCCTCTTCTGGTTTGGTTCTGCTTTCGGCGCAACCATTGTCAAAGGATTTGCGCTGACACTGGCAATTGGTGTCGCGGTCAGTCTTTTCTGCGCCATCGTGGTAACCCGCACCTTGCTTAACGAAACCATCAACCTGACCAAACCAAAAGACATTGGTAAATGGTTTGGGGCTTAATGAGGAGTTGATATGTTGGATATTCTTGGAAAACGTTATTTATATTTCGCCCTTTCGCTGGTGCTGATCGTTCCCGGCTTGCTCATTCTGCTGCTGGGCGGCGGAATGAATATGTCGATCGACTTTACCGGCGGCAGCCTGCTGGAAGTCCGCTTCGACTCCGGAACTGCTCCTCAACCCGCCGATGTCATTGCGCTATACAATGAAATGGGCATCACCGATGTAACCGTCAAAACCAGCGGCACGGATGCGCTTCTCATCCAATCAACTTTTATTGATGATGAAACTCGGATCGCCCTGATGGACAAGATGGAAACACAATTCAACGACACCATCACGTTGTTGCAGTATGATTCGGTCGGTCCTTCCATTGGTCAAGAAGTAACCAGCCGCGCTGGTCTGGCCATCGCGGTGGCTGCCTTGGGCGTGATCATCTACATTTCGCTGGCCTTCCGAGGTGTGGCAAATGCGTTCCGCTATGGCGTATGCGCCATTCTCGCAATGATCCACGATGTCTTGATTGTTGTCAGCCTGGCTGCCATCGGTGGAAAATTCTTCGGCTGGCAGTTCGATTCCCTCACGCTTACCGCCCTGCTGACTGTGATTGGCTTTTCCGTTCAAGATAAAATTGTGGTGTTCGACCGTATTCGGGAGAACTCTGCTATCTTCCGCAAGATTAGTTTTGAAACACTGGCCAACCACTCGATTATTCAATCGCTGGGCCGCTCAATCAATACCCAACTGATGACATCAGAGTTCATGCTGCTGGCCTTGGCGCTGTTTGGCGGCGTTACCCTGCGCGAATTTGCTATTATCCTGCTGGTTGGTCTGCTGAGCGGTACCTACTCTTCCATTTTCATTGCCGCTCCCACTTTGGTTATCTGGGAAAACAAAGAATGGAAGACCTGGTTCAAAAAAGGGAATACCAGCGCAGCCTGATCCATTCAGTTCGATTGAACGATTAAGAAAACGACACAAAAGAGGTTCTGTCTCATTTTTTGAGCAGAACCTCTTTTCGATTTAGGGACAAACCTCATTAGCCATACAGAAAATTTCTTGTAGAATAAATATCAGGTATCACTGCTTCTGCCATTCTGATAACCCATCCTGATCCGAAATAGTCTGGAGAGAAGAATTATGCGTAAAGAAGTGGTTTTAATCACCGGCGCGAATGGAGAAATTGGCCATGGTCTGATCCATCACCTTAGCAAGCATCGCGACGTCATGATCGTTGCGCTGGATGTTCAACCCCTCGACGAAAAGCTGACTCACCATTGTCACCGCTTTATCCAGGGGGATATTCTTGATCAAATGTTATTGGGACGCCTGGTAGTTGAATACGAAATCCGCACCATTTATCACCTCGCTTCCATCCTTTCAACCAAAGCGGAGTATAACCCCGAAACTGCCCACCGCATTAACGTTGAAGGCACGCTCAACCTGCTCAGGCTGGCTGTGGAACAATCGCAGTGGCAGGGACGGCCGGTGAAATTCATGTACCCCAGCTCCATTGCTGCCTATGGTATCCCAAACTTGCAGTGCAAAGAGGCTGCCGGGCGCGTAAAAGAAGATGAATGGCTGGCCCCGGTCACCATGTATGGCTGCAACAAGCTCTACTGTGAGCATTTAGGCCGCTACTATTCGCGCCATTACCGCCAGTTAGCTGCAGACAGCGGCCAGGCGACCATAGACTTTCGCTGCATCCGCTTTCCAGGTCTGATCAGCGCCTATACAATTCCCACCGGCGGCACCAGCGACTACGCGCCTGAAATGCTGCACGCCGCGGCTCAAAACGAGGACTACGACTGCTTTGTCCGTGAAGATACACGCCTTCCATTTATGGCCATGCCCGATGCGATTAAATCGCTCTTGATGCTGGAGGAGGCGCCAAGAGAATCCCTCTCCCAGTTGATCTACAATGTAACCAGTTTTAACCCAACCGCGCGAGAAATTGCTGAAATTGTAAAAGGCGCATTTCCGCAATCACAAATCCGTTTTCGCCCCCACCCCAGCCGACAGCGCATCGTTGACTCGTGGCCTGCCGATGTAAATGACGACGCGGCTCAAAAAGACTGGGGGTGGAAACCAGATTATAACCAGGAAAACGCTTTTCAAGAATATCTGATTCCCGTGATTCAAAAAAGATACGCATGACCACCAGAAAGGAAACATTGTGTACAACAATCTCTCTGCTCAACGATATAAGATACAGCCGGATGAAAAAGTCTCAAATGTGATTGCCTACACGAATTCCGGCCTGTTCTGGGGGGAAATTATCCTTAAAGAGCAGCTCCGCGTCAGCACCTGGTTGCGAACCGCTGCCGCCCCAGACCGTGTGTGCATGTTCAACGCGCGCATGATTCAGGTTCAGCCAAACGGCAAAGCCACACCCATTCTCTTTCCCGAATTGTATATTCCCACCTCTGAGATCCTGGTTTTTCACCTCGTTCCACCCGATTCAGACCCGCTGGACTACGACCCATCGGAACCGAACCGCAAGATGGAGCCCATCACCGTGATGACCGCCCATTACCGCCTGGATGCTACCATCCGCATCGCCAGCATCACCAACCTGGCCCGGTTTCTGGATGTGGTAAAAGAACCATTCACCGCTCTTTACAACGTGGAGATCACCTGCCCCATCATGCCTGCCTTGGGGTGCATGAAGGTGCCTTACGCAATAGCGCGCCAGCAAACGGCCATCTTCACCTACCGTAATTAACTCGTCTTCCATCAAAAGCTCCACATGGTCAAAAATGTGGAGCTTTATTTATAAAATTCATATATTCATGGTTTATTGTTATTCTTGGAATATTTATTATTAAGGAGAAGAAAATGGTTGAACCGCAATCTGCCAATCGTTCCATTCCATTCAAAGCTGAAACCATTCAGCTATTAAATATCCTGATCCATTCGCTGTATAATGATCGCGAAGTCTTCTTGCGTGAGCTGATTTCAAACGCCTCAGACGCACTAACCCGCTTAAATTTTGAACTGCTGACCAACCGCGAAGTTTTCGAGGCCGAAGCGGAACCCAAGATCCACATTCGCACCTACCCCGATGAAAAGCTCCTGGTGATCACCGATTCGGGAATTGGGATGAATGAAGCTGAATTAATCGAGAATTTGGGCACCATTGCGCAATCGGGTGCGCGATCCTTCATCCAGGCGGCTCAAGAGAAAAATGCCCACCTATCCGATATCATCGGACAATTTGGAGTCGGATTCTATTCATCGTTTATGGTCGCGGAATGGATTCAAGTAACCTCTCGCTCATACCGTATTGAGGATTCAGCAGCCACCTGGTTTTCAGAAGGCGCCGGCACGTTTAATATAGAGCCGGCCGAATACGAACATCGCGGCACGCAAGTGAAAATCAAACTGAAAGAGGACGCGGCAGAATTCCTGGAAGAATTTCGGCTTCGCGAAATCATCCGCAAGCACTCCGATTTCATACCATATCCAATTTACCTGAATGAAGGCGAGGAAAAGGTCAACCAGCAAACAGCCTTGTGGCGCCAGTCGCCGCAGGAAGTTGAAGAGACCCAGTTGGAAGACTTCTATCGCCAATACACACTGGATTTTGAAAAACCCCTGCTGCATCTCCACATGGCTGTGGACGCTCCGCTGCAGATGTACGCTCTTCTCTTTGTCCCCGCCAACCCCGAACGGAACATTTTCTCACCGCGTAAGCAAGATGGCCTTAAGCTCTACGCCCGTAAAATTCTCATCCAGGAATACACGCAAGATCTGCTGCCCAAATCCCTGCGGTTTATTCAGGGCGTGGTTGATTCAGAGGACCTGCCCTTAAATGTCTCGCGTGAATCGGTCCAATCCACCCGGCTGATGGCACAACTGAAAAAGTTGATCACCAACCGCCTGATCGACACCTTCTCTCGGCTGGCAAAAGAGAAACCCGAAGAATACGCAAAATTCTGGAAAACATATTCGGTCTTCATCAAAGAGGGCATTGCCACCGATGAAGAATATTACGAACAGTTTATGCCGCTGCTGCGCTACCATTCCCTCAAGAACACCACCGAATGGATCAGTTTGGACGACTATATTGAATCAAAACCGGTAGACCAGCAAAAAATCTACTACATCCTTGGTGACGATGAACGCTCCATCATCAACAGCCCGCATCTGGAAGTATACAAAAAACGCAACCTGGATGTGCTTTTATTCACCGATCCAGTTGATCCATTTGTGCTAATGCGTGCAAAAAAGTATAAAGACATTGAGTTGGTCAACGCGGCTACAGAAAAACTCGACGCATCTGAATCCCAGGCCGAAGACGCAGAGCAAGAGAAACCGGAAACGCAGGAGAAGATTCATACTGTGATCTCCAGGATGAAAACCGTTTTGGGCGAGAAAATATCCGATGTGCGCGTTACTCATCAGCTCGTGCAGTCGCCTGCCCGCCTGATAGACGCCGAAGGAGCACTCACACCGGAATTGCAGCGCGTGTACAAGATGATGGACAAAGAAGTTGAGACCCCAGCCAGAATTCTGGAAATCAACCCCAATCATCCCATCATTCAAAAACTGGCCGAAGTTTCGGAGAGCGAAGAAATTGGCAAAGCGGTTATTGCTCAGATTTATGAAAATGCATTACTTATCGAAGGGCTGCACCCCGACCCAGCCGGGATGATTGAACGCATCCAAAAAATTATGCAGTCAGCGCTGGAATAAGAAACGAATTCGTCACGCAAGATCCGGTAGTCTACTATATAATCAAAGTAACTACCGGATCTTTGTTTTTTTTATTTTTTTTTATAACAGCAAAGAGGTTTTTTCATGGCAAAGAAAACCGTTGGCACGATCGATCTTGAATGGATTTGCCCGAATTGTAACAATCGAAACCCAGGACCTCAGAAAACGTGCCTGTCCTGTGGAGCCGCCCAACCCGCCGACGTCGAATTTATCCTACCCGAACGCCAGGAAATTTCCACCGACCAACAGAAATTGGAAGCGGCTAAAAAAGGCCCAGACATTCATTGCCCTTATTGCGGCGCGCGCAATCCGCAAGGCGCCGAAATTTGCACACAATGCGGCGGAGATTTGACACAAGGTGTAAAGCGCACCAGTGGACAGGTCATTGGGGCCTATTCCAATGCGCTCAAAAAAGAAATCCTTTGCCCCGCGTGCGGGCAGCCCAACGCGGTTGATCAGCTTAAATGCGCTAACTGCGGCGCACCGCTAAAACCCGCTGAACAGATCGCGACGCCAAAACCGCAGGCGGCGCCAGTCAAAGCGAACCCTTTCTTCATCGGCTGTGGAGTTATCTTGCTCCTTGCCATGATTATCGGAATGTTCTTGATCTTTGGCCGCCGTGAGGACCTGACCGGCCGGGTAACCGGCGCAGAATGGCAGCGCGCCATTCTGGTAGAAGAATTTGGCCCCGTAACCCGGCAGGACTGGCAGGACAAAGTCCCCGTGGAAGCATCAAACCTGCGCTGTGAAACCCGCTTCCGCACATCCTCGAATGAGTACGTTCCCGGCGCTGAAGAAGTCTGCGGAACCGCATATATCGTTGATTCCGGCACCGGTCAGGGCGAGGTAGTGCAAGATTGTGTCTATAACATATATGATGATTACTGCTCATACGAGATCAACGAATGGCATTCAGGCAGCCCGGTTGAATTGTCGGGACGAGACTATAATCCCATTTGGCCCAATCCCCAATTGAGTGCTGACCAGCGCCTGGGAGAACGTTCTGCCAGTTACACCATTTTTTTTGAAGCGGATGGTGAAAAATACACTTATCGAACTTCCGATGAACGCCTCTTCCAGGCCTGCCAACCGGGCACGCGCTGGGTATTGACGGTTAACCCATCTTTGGGTTCCATTATTTCCATCCAGCCGGCGGATTAGCTTTTGACCACAATGCTGGGTGAAAAAAGTGCCAGGCCAATCAAATATTGGATGCTGATTGTCTTGAAATGTCTGATCAAGGCTGCTTCCATGGTAACAAATGACCCGCGCAGGTTAGGAAAAATATCACCTTACAATCAGGTATATTGAGGTATACTATTGTATTGTGCGCTTGGTACGGCATCTGTCTTTATTTTTTGAATATCTCAACGAGTAAAAATCAGGAGGTAATAAAAGTGGAAAGTCGCAAGCAGCTTGATAGTCTCTTCAAGCCGGATTCAATCGCAGTCATTGGTGCTTCCAACACACCCGGGAAAATCGGGCATTCGGTTGTCAAGAATTTAATCGAGAGCAAGTTCCAGGGCAAAATCTATCCCATCAACCCCAAAGAAGACGAAATTCAGGGCATCAAAGCCTACCCCACCGTAGCAGACGTTCCGGGTTCGATTGACACCGCTGTCGTCACCGTGCCTGCCAAATTCGTTCTGGGTGTTACCGAAGAATGCGGAAAAAAGGGAATTCAGAGCCTCATCATCATTACCTCCGGTTTTAGCGAAGTTGGAAACCGCGAGCTGGAACAGCAAATTGTGGATATGGCCAACAGCTACCACATGCGCATTTTGGGACCCAACATCGTGGGCGTGCTGTCCAACTCGAACAAGATGAACGCCTCTTTTGCGCCCTTCCTCCCGCTTTCCGGTAAAGCCTCGCTTGTTTCACAAAGCGGTGCGCTGTTGATTGCCATGGATGCCTCCACCTATACCCGCCGGATTGGCTTTGAAAAACTGATCTCCATCGGGAATATGTCCGACGTCAGCATTGGCGATACCGTGGAATGGCTTAGCGAAGATCCTGAAACCACCTGTATTTCCCTCTACATCGAAGGCATCAAAGACGGCCGCCAGTTCATGGATGTGAGCCGCAAAGCCACCAAACCGATCATCGCCCTCAAATCTGGCGTATCAGCTCACGGAGCCGCCGCTGCCGCATCCCATACCGGTTCGCTGGCTGGCGCTGCTGCTGTGTACGGTGCTGCATTCCAACAGGCGGGCGTTGTTCAAGCCTCAGACCTCGACAACCTCTTCGACCGCGCACTTGCACTTTCGCTCCAACCAGCCCTCAAAGGCGACAATCTCCTGATCATCACCAATGGCGGCGGTGTGGGTGTATTGGCAACCGACGCGGCGGAACGCTTCGGCATTCCCCTCAAATTTGCTCCCAAAGAAGTGCAAGATGAATTAAAGAAACACATGCCCGATTTCGGGTCTGCCAAGAACCCGGTAGACATCACCGGTATGGCTGGCACCGAATGGTATGTGGAATCTTTCCGCTATGCGTTATCCCACCCGTGGACAGATGGTGTTGTCGTGCTCTATTGCGAAACCGCCGTTTCCAACCCGCTGGAAATCGCTCAGGGCATCAAACAGGCAATGGATGAGTCAGGTATCACCGATAAACCGGTCTGCATCTCTTACGTTGGCGGCGAACGCTCTGAAGAGGCGATGCGCTGGCTGGTTGAAAACGGAATTCCTGCTTACGGTGCGCCCGATGTCGCCATCAACGCGATGGCTGCCTTGCGCGAATACGCGGAAATGCGCTCCATGATGGCGGAAGATGGATCTACTGACGTGAAAGTTGACCGCGAAAAAGCGCTCAAGATTATTGCCGACGCCCGCGCTGACGGCCGCGACAGCCTGACCGAGATAGAAGCCAAGCAGGTTTTTGCCGCATACAACCTCCCGGTAACCACCACCCTCCTGTCCAAAACCGAAGATGAAGCCGTGAAACTGGCCAAAGAAGTGGGCTTCCCGGTCGTCATGAAAATCGTCTCCCCCGACATCCTGCACAAATCCGATGCGGGCGGTGTTAAAGTTAACATCAAAGACGAAGCCGGCGTGCGCGATGCCTATCAGACCATTCTGAAGAACGCTAAAGCCTACAAGGCCGAAGCCAATATTCACGGTATTGCCATTCAAGAAATGGCTCCCTGGGGCACTGAAGTGATCCTGGGCTCCGTCAACGACGGCACCTTTGGCCCAACCATGATGTTTGGCCTGGGCGGCATCTTTGTGGAAGTCCTCAAAGACGTTACCTTCCGCGTCGCTCCCGTAACCAAAGGCCAGGCCGAGCGCATGCTGGGTGAGATTCGCGGCGCGCCCATTTTGGCTGGTGTTCGCGGCGAAGCCCCGCGCGACAAGAAAGCCATGGCCGAAGTGGTTACCCTGTACTCGAAGATGATCGTGGACCTTGCCAGCGAAATCAGCGAAACCGATGCCAACCCCGTATTGGTGTATGAAGAAGGCAAAGGCGTCAAAGTGGTCGACGCCCGCGTGATTCTCAAGAAGAAATAACCCACCCTTTCAGAAGTTCAAAGAACCACCTCCAATGAGGTGGTTCTTTCCTATCCGGTCAAACGAACAGCCTCGTACGATCACCGCTCAAATACCATAGAGGTCAGACATGAACCTTCTGGTTTTCAATTGTGGAAGTTCTTCCCTCAACTACAAAGTATTTTCTGGAGACTCCAACAGCACCGCCCAAATCACCGCGAAAGGCAAGGCTCACCGTGTTGGAGTCAAAGGGAGCGATCCTTCCTTCATCGAACATCATCTATCCAACCAAACTGTGAAAGAAACTCAGCCACTGGAAACGCACGCGCAGGCTGCTGAACGCGTGCTGCAGAACTTACGTGACCATCAGATACCCATTGACGCGGTTGGCCATCGCTTTGTCCACGGAGGAGCGTATTTCAAAGAATCAGCATTGCTCACCGAAGACACCCTCGCCCGCCTGACTGAATGTCTTCCGCTGGCGCCCATCCACAATCCAAATTCAATGTCGGTCATCTACACCTGTCTGGAACATCAACCGGGCTGCCCGCAATATGTTACCTTCGATACCGCTTTCCATGCCGCTTTGCCGCCCGAAGCATATACCTATGCCGTTCCACAATCCATTCGAGACACGCATACCTACCGTAGGTTTGGGTTTCACGGTCTCTCCTACCATTTTGTAACCCAGGCAGCCGGTCCTTTCTTAGAAACCCCGTTTTCAGAATCTAAAATCATCGCCTGCCATCTCGGCACCGGTGGATCCAGCGCAGTGGCGCTGAAAAATGGTGTTCCCCTGGATACCTCGATGGGCTTCACCCCTCTTCCCGGCTTGATTATGAGCACGCGCACAGGCGACCTGGATGCCCAAATTCCAATTCAATTACTCAAAGAAGGAAAATCGCCGAAAGAAATCGAGACCTTGTTAAACAAGAAAAGCGGCTTGTTGGGTATCTCGCAGTTTTCAAGCGACCTCAGGGACATTCTCGCCAGGGTTGAGCAAGACCCCAACGCCCACCTGGCTTTTGAAATGGCGGTGCACCGCCTGGTGAAATACATTGGTGCCTATGCGGTACTGCTGGGAGGGCTGGACGCACTGATTTTCACCGATGACATCGGCTTATGGAGCTGGCAACTCCGCGAATCCGTGTGCCAGGGCCTCACCTGGTGCGGAATCGCCATTGACCCCACAGCCAACCGCGAGGCGCCGTATGACCGCATCACCCCCATTGAGGCCCCAGACAGCCGCGCGCGCGTGTTGGTCATTCCCACCGATGAGGAATGGGTAATTGGTCAGGAAGGATTCGCATTGCTTCAGGAGGGACGTCATGCTTATCATTAATATTCACCCCACAGAAACTGCATGGTCATTCGTCGACGATACGGCAAGTACCTGTTCAATTCATCATTACAGCAAGCCCATCCCCATGGAAACCATCCGTCAAGAATCACGCATTCTTTATCTCATCTCACCTGGTCAGAATGACCTACAACTCGCGCCAGAGGAACAGCGAACAGTCTCGCAGCAAGCCCCTCACATTCAAACCATTTTCCGGGATTGTCTGCGCGCGAATCCACGGGCGGATCACCGCTTATTGAGCGAAAATCGCTTTTACCAGAACCTTCCCCCCCTGAGTACGCGCTACGCCCTGCCCGCTGATTTGGCGACCCGGTTTCAACGCGCCGGCCGGGATGCACTTACCCACCAATGGGCATGGATAAAAGCCAAATCGATCCTGCCGGAAGTCAAATCACTCATTTCCATTCATCTCAACTCTGCTCCCAATGCGGTTGCCATCAAAAACGGCCAGCCAGTCGATCTTTCCGCAGGGTTCAGCCAGATGGACGGGCTGCCCGGTTTTCACTCTTGTGGAGAAATCGACCCGTCCTTGTGCCTGACGCTTTCAGAAAAAGGAGAACCGCCCGCAGCCATTGAGCACCTACTGGCTGCGCAGTCAGGACTTTCCAGTGTATCGCCGGAGCTAGCCAGTTTTTCGCAGATTTTTGAGCAACCCGAATCGCTGGCTTCAAAAGTCCTCAGCCATCAGTTGAAGAAAACGATCGGCGGCATGGCCTCGGCACTCAACGCCCTCGAAGCGATCGTTTTTTCCGGTGAAATCACCCCTGCCCTTACCGCCTGGCTGGTTGATCTGCTGGAACCGCTCACTGCCTTCGGATTTATTCCCACCTCGACAATTTCTTGCGAATCAATCACCCGCCTCAATTCACCAGCAAGCCGCATTCAAGTCTTTTTAATGGAAGATACACCCTGGAAAATTGCGTATGAAATGTTCAGTCAGGCGCAACCGCTCCAAAGCTAGCAGGATGGTATTGCGCTCAAAAATCCCGCCGATTTATGAGTGTGCCCATTTTCTTGACAACCCACCTTATCTATGTTAACTTATTGAGGACATCTATAAACATCTTGTCTTGAAATGCTGATAATCACATGAATGGTTTCAATTTTGAAGTCGACAAAACCAGCGCGGTTCCGATCTATTCTCAAATCACCAGTTGGATTGAGTCAAAAGTAACCACTGGGGAATGGCCTCCCAATTACCGCCTGCCAGGTGAAATAGAACTGGCGCGAATGTTGGAGGTCAGCCGCGGATCACTGCGCAAGGCCATCTCACAACTAATCAAAAAGAACTTGCTGGTTCAGATTCACGGTCGCGGCACGTTTGTTTCTCCGTTTGTATTTGAACAATCCTGGTCAGGCAACCTGATGGGAGTGTCTGAAGAATTGCTGTTATTGGGCATTCCCTTTGAAACCGAAGTGCTCGAGCAGAATATTATTCCCGCGCCCGCCAATATTGCCGACGCGCTAAATCTCAACCCTGGCGAACCCGTTTTTTATCTCAAGCGACTGCGCCGGGTGGAAGGTTCCCCGCTCGTTCTTCATGAAAACTTCTTCTCTGGCAAGAAATATCACGAACTGCTGGGAGAGGACTTCACCAAAGACTCACTCATGGAAACCCTCGAGAAGCGGTATAACATATCAATTGCGTGGGCATCTCACACGATTGCCGTGGTGCGGGCGAATGCTTCCTTATCAGACGCTTTGAAAGTGCCGCTCAGCGATCCGCTTCTATACAATGAGCACATCCTTTTTGATAGTGAGGAAAATCCAGTCAACCTGGCCAGAAGCTGGTACCGTGCTGATCGGTATCGCATGCGGACCATTGTTCACCGGCGGCCAAATGAAACTTTCTACGCCAGCCTGAAACGCGAAATCAGTCCCGCGAATCAAACCCAGCCCGGCGCCGAGACTAAGGCCGCGTTGGATATCAAAGACCTTTTAACACCCAACCGTATTCGCACGCGTGTATACGCGGAAGATGCGGACGATGCCATCCGCATTGCAGGCCGGTTAATGGTCGACTCGCGAGCGGTGGAAGAACGGTACATCGAAAGCATGTTGAGCATGGCCAAACAGCTGGGACCGTATATTGTCATTTCACCAGGGGTCGCCATTCCACACGCCCGACCAGAAGATGGTGTCCTGCGACCCTGCCTCTCTCTGATCACGCTGGACCCACCAGTCAACTTTGGAAATACCGAGAACGATCCGGTTTCCATCGTTCTGGCCATCGCCGCGGTGGATGATAGCCAGCATATCCACGGTTTGCGCCTGGTTGCCCGGCTCCTCTCAGATGATATCAAACGAGCCAAAATTCTCAAAGCGAAATCCCGCGAAGATATTCTCTTATTGCTCGAAGAGTAACAAAAAGGGGCTGTCCAAAAAGTAGAGGACAGCCCCTTTACATTTTTAAAAAGCAATGATTCAATAAAGGAATGAGAAGAAAACAAGCCCACCCCGTGTTTAAGCCCTATGTAATGAACCAGGTAGCGCTGCT
>NZ_LGCL01000040.1 GCF_001306115.1 Ornatilinea apprima
GGTTCCTCCTGGCTTCGTTTCCGTATGCCAGTAGGTTAATCGATTTTGACCATGTCTGAAAGTGGCGTAGTGTTGCTGAAGATCTCTGGTACATCGTTGCTGAATATCTGTGGCGTAGTGTTGGTGAATATCGCTGGTACATCTTTGCTGAATGTCACTGGTACATTATAGGGCGTTCAATGACACTTGTACTGGTACCGCTCCCGTTGGTTCGACGGCGAGCTGGCCCATTTTGTTCAAGCGGATAGCTTAATTCCTGACCCGGGAGATCCGCTGGCATGGGATCGGTATGCTTACTCTTTGAATAACCCGATTAGATATAACGATCCATCGGGGCATTGCGCAATATCCGCATCGTCCATAGTGTCTCCATTTGGAATATTTGGATTATATGGAAGTTGTGTCCAAAATGTCGTTGATGCATACAACGCATATCAGTCAGGAGAGACAAGGCCTGGTGTTCTATATTTGGAGGCAACAGGGATAAAGGATGCAATCGTTTCCCTAGCAGAAGATGTTCACCAGATGAATAGTGACGCAAGTACAGTCTTTTCTTATGCCCCTTTGGAAGAGAGAATCCTTCCATCTATTCGAGTAGGCACATTTGCTGTAGGTACAGCCGCAAATATTGTTGGAGGAGTTCAAGCAGCGAGAGGGATCCTAGCATTTTCTCGAAGTGGTACAGGTAGTTCCCAATATTATGTGGAAGGCACAACAAGGATGGAAACATTTGGTCCAGGCGATGAACTTTACAGGGTATATGGAGGGAAATCACCACAGCAGGGACAATTCGCTTTTACCAAAAATCCTGGTAACCAGATAACAGCAATCAGAAATGGGGCATTGCCCCCAACAAATACAACAACTTCGATAACTCGTATTTCATTTTCTGGCCCAGTTGATGCAGAAGTAAGTAAAGTGGCATCAATGTTTGGTCAACCAGGTGGATTTACGCAGGTCAAATTGCCTAGATCACCCTTCACAACCTTTTCCGCCGGTAGGCCATTACCACTTGGATTTATGCCGTTCGTACCGACTAGTTATGATGCTCAGTGAGAATTGGAGTGACTTTGACATGACCCCGACAAATACATACGAAATAGTAAATGGTGAATTACGGATCAGTTCGCAAGTGACCGGAAAAGTTTTGTGGGAAGGAAAACCTAAAGGGTATGATGTAACAGCGGTATTACCCATAGAGGGTCTGAATGATTATATAGTTCTGTTGGAATGGTTAAAATCGGGCTTGGAAAACCAGAAAAACCTAGTAAGACTTGATCCATATGGAAATATCGTTTGGGAAGTAGGAGATCCCCCGAGAGATGTATTTGTTGGACTGGAACGGGGACAAGAGCCAGAGTCATACACGCAAATTATGATTGAAAATTCCCAATTGATAGCCTCCTCTTATTCTGGATTTGCAGATTATATTAATATTGAAACAGGTTTTATTTTTAAAACGGAATTTGTAAAGTAGAACTGGTTATGGACTGTTAAAAGAGGCAATATAAACCTAACGCCAGGAGGCAAACGTTCCTACGTTGGAAAAGATCTTCGGTTTTCCCGTACCTTACCTTACTTCGGTTTCAACCTGCTGGGCGGCAGCCTAAAAGTCTTCGTGCCCAAGGGGAGCTTTTCGAGATCGGCCCCGATCCCAAAGCGGTCCAATTAGTTCCTCGTAAACTGCAAAACGCTCTGCTTGCCCGGCAGGTTTCGCACCTTAACAGCATAGACCAGCTTGAACAGGCTGCAGGCCACGTCGCGCGGGTCGTTGTGCTTGTCGACCACTTCCCGTTGTAGTACGTGCCAGATGATGATCAAGAGCTTTCTAGAAATTGCTCCGCAGGCCACCCCGACGCTGACCACCACCACCACCCCGGAGACCGGGCAAGCCAGCTACCTCTACGACGGCGACGGCAACCTGGCGCGCGGCATCGTCAACGGCGTGGTGACCTTCTACCCCGGACGGCACTACAACCGTGAAGTGGACGACGCAAATGGTACGGTCAAGAAGTTTTACACCCTGGGCCGCGCCACCGTCGCCGTGCGTTAGTAGGTTCGCTCCTGCTGAAAAGCGGTGCGGCATGCTCCGATCAGCCGAAACAACTCCTGCTATAAGGCTGGATTCCCCGAATTTTTTATGTTACGATCGTGTAGAAGAGAGGCCTTTCTTCCTGGAGCTTGTTTTTGCAAACTTACTCCAGGCTAAAAGATCTCTCTTTTCGTTTTGCCTTTTTAAAAGGAGTGAACTTCAGTATCGTAGTCTTTTCCGTTTAGAACGCAACCCCCGCGACCAGGATAACATTGGCATATGGTTTGCATTCACCGGTGCGCACCACGGCCCGCGCGTCAGCAGACCGGCGTTTGAGCTCCTCGTGCGAGACGTATTCCACCTTCACACCGGGGAGCAGCGCGCGAACGTCCTGTTCAAACTGCGGGTTATTCTGGGTGGTTTCGCTTGCCAGAATCACATACTCCACTTGCAGTTCAGAGAGGACGGCTCGCAGGGTTTCGATGGCGCCGGGCACCCCGCGCACCAAAGCCAGGTCAATGCGCTCGGTGCTGGCAGGGATGGGCAGCCCCGCGTCGCCAATCACCAGTGTATCGAAGTGACCCATGGTGGAAATGAGGTAGGAAAGGTCTGAGTTCAGCAAGGTGGTTTTTTTCATGCGTTTTGCTCCTTTAAGAATTTTTCAACTTCGGAACGAATGGGCAGGGATGGCTGCGCCCCCGGACGCGTAACGGAGATGGCGGCAGCGGCACTGGCAAAGCGGGCAGCCTGCGGCAGCGGTTGGCCCTGGGTGAGCGCCACGGCCAGCGCGCCAACAAAGGAGTCGCCGGCGGCTGTGGTATCCACAGGGGTTACTTTGAAGGCGGGGATATGCTGGCGCTCTCGGGCGGAAACCAGCAGCGCGCCGTCTTCACCGAGGGTAACGACCAGTTGTTTGACGCCCAGACCCAACAAGGCTTGAATGGCGGATTCCATATCGGGTTGATTGCTGATGAGCAGCAGTTCGTGCTGGTTGGGAATGAGAATGTCCACCTGGCGCAGAATCTCTATCGGGATCTGCTGGGCGGGGGCCGGATTCAAGAGCACAGGAATATTTTTCTGATGGGCGAGTTCAACGGCGCGCTGGTTGACCGGCATGGGGACTTCCAATTGCAGCACCAGGGCGGCGGCTTCATCAAAGGCGGATTCAGCGGCGTCCAGGTCAGATGTGGTCAGGCAGGTATTCGCGCCGGATATGACCACAATCGTGTTTTGACCGTCATCACTCACGGTGATCAGGGCGAGGCCGGTTGGCTGCCCGCTGACCGCCTCAATCCACTGGGCGTCGATGCCTTCCTGCGCGGCAATCTCCAGCAGCTGCTGGCCGAAACCATCCGCTCCAACCCTTCCGATCATGGTAACGGGCGCGCCGATCCGCGCGGCGGCGACGGCCTGATTGGCCCCTTTTCCGCCGGGGAAGGTGTGGAATTGACTGCCAAAAATCGTTTCGCCTACTTTGGGGTGGCGCGGCGCCTGCACAACCAGGTCCATATTCAAACTGCCAACAACCAGGATCTTCTTCATGGTTTCTCCTCATGAGTGGTTTTTCGAATGATCAAAGTGGTGGGTAAGATTTCGCGGCGCGCCGGCAGCCAACCATCGGCAATGCGTTCCAGCAGCAACCGCACAGCGGTCTCTCCGATTTGTGCTTTGGGTTGGGCAACCGTGGTCAGCGGGGGGTGCGTATAGGATGCCAGCTCGATATCATCAAAGCCGATCACTTCCAGTTCTTGGGGAACCATTACGCCCAACTCCGCCGCCGCGCGCAGAACGCCGATGGCCATCATGTCGTTACAGCAGAAGATGGCATTCGGGCGTTGGGCGGCTTTGAGCCAGTGGAGTGCAGCCTGGTACCCTGAGTGGGGATGGAAATCGCCGCGCAAGACCCATTCTTCGCGAAGCTCGATACCGGCTTCGTGCAGCGCTTGCTGGAACCCGACGAGCCGTTGGGCGCTGGGCGTGAGGTTGGACGGCCCAGTGATGCAGGCCGCCCGCAGATTGGGGATTTGCGCCAGATGGCTGCCCGCTTGTCTGCCCCCCGAAAGGTTATCCGTGATCACCGTATCCAGCTCGAGCTGGCTGCAATCGCGGTCAATGACCACCACCGGAAGGCCGCGCGTGGCGATCTCTTGCAGCGCGTCCGGCTGGTCTCCGGCGGCAACGAAGATCAGGCCGTCTACCTGCTTGTTCTGCAGCACTTCGGTGTAGACGCGTTCTTTGGCCTGATCGCCTTCGGTGTTGCACAGGATAACGCTGTATTGGCTGCGAAAGGCGGCATTTTCAATTGCCCGGCCTACTTCGGCGAAGAAGGGGTTGGCGCTGTCTGGCAAAATCAGGCCAATCGTTTTGGTTTCTCCGCTCCGCAGCGAGCGCGCCAGGGCGTTGGGCCGGTAGCCCAACTCTTGCATGGCTGCCAGCACGCGCTCGCGCACCGGGGTGGAGACGCGGCGGGTGTTGTTGATGACGTGCGAAACGGTGGTATAAGAAACGCCAGCTTTTTGGGCAACTTCACGAATGGTGGGCATGGGATGGGCACCTTCGGTTGAAAACATATCGCGCAAACGGTTGCGCAAACGTTTGCTTAACCATAGCAATTTTTAATGGCAGAGTCAATAGAATCATCCTTTCTCTTCGCGTAATTCAGATACAGGGATGCGCATCTATGCTGGTATTTTCGCGTTGGAAAAATAGCGGCTTTATTCCTTAATGCCGAATATAATAGACCAATTGGAATACAAACATGGACTAGTTTCAGCGATCAACAGATTGTGAACCGCCCATGTCATTTTATAGGAGGAAGCAATGAAGCCTTTGTATCGCTGGATCCTCAGCCTGACGTTATTGGTAGCCATGATAGGGGGATTGACAGCCTGTGATGAGAATCTGGACTATGAAGAGTGGGAATACGAACCAGCCGCCGGGGAAGTTCAGGATGAAGAAGACTACAGTCAAGACGAGCAGGCGGAAGCAGATCAGCGGGTTGGTGCTGCTCTGGAAC
The DNA here is from genome assembly GCF_001306115.1 of Ornatilinea apprima. Classification (GTDB taxonomy): domain Bacteria; phylum Chloroflexota; class Anaerolineae; order Anaerolineales; family Anaerolineaceae; genus Ornatilinea; species Ornatilinea apprima. Next base: position 5,049 of record NZ_LGCL01000040.1, read on the forward strand.
CCGCCGGTGACGGTTCCTGGCTGGTCATGCTGTATCAGGACGCTGATGATGAAACCCTGGAAGAAGATATCTTTACTGACCTGAATGAGGCGGAACGGGTGGGGTCGAGTGACATGGTGCAGATTGTAGCCCAGATCGACCGGTATGAGGATGGCTTCGATGGCGATGGAGACTGGAGCGAAACGCGCCGGTATTACCTGACCGCCGATGAAGACCTGAGTTCGATCCAGTCGGAAGAAGTGGAGAATCTGGGCGAAGTGAACATGGCAGATGGTGAGGTGCTCAAAGATTTTGTGTTGTGGGCGATGAGTGAGTACCCGGCGGACCATTACGCTCTGATCCTTTCCGACCACGGCACGGGCTGGCCGGGCGGGTGGAGTGACCCGGAGCCGGCGAACGATCCTGACGCCATGCTGGTCGATGGGTTTGACGACATGCTCTACCTGAACGAGATCACCGCCGTGCTTGCGGAGGTTCAGGCGCAAACGGGTTTAGAAAAATTTGACCTGATCGGCATGGATGCCTGTTTAATGGGCAGCCTGGAGGTGTTCAGCGCGCTGGCCCCTTACGCGGAGTATGCCGTGGCTTCTCAAGAGACGGAGCCGGCCATGGGCTGGGCGTATACGGCCGTGTTGGAAGGTCTGAATGAGAACCCGGCAATGGGCGGCAGCGGGCTGGCCGAATTGATTGTGGACACCTACATTGACAGCGACTCGATGATCATTGACCCGGACATGCGCGCCATTTACCTGGAGCGCGCCTACGATACCGATGAAGATATATCGCCTGCTGCGCTGGCGCGCGAAGAGAAAAAGTCCGTCACCCTGACGGCGGTAGACCTGGCGCGTGTGGCAGATTTGAACGCGTCTGTCGATGAGATGGCGCGCATTTTGAGTGACGGCATTAACCAAAAAGTAGTGGCGCGGGCGCGCTCGCACGCCCAGTCATTTGAATCGGTCTTCGGGGATGATGAGCCATCTCCTTATATTGACCTGGGCCACTTTGTGAAGTTATTAAAGAAGGAAAGCACTTCCGAGCGCGTGGCGGCCGCGGCAGATGCCATTCGGGCGGCAATTGATGATGCCGTGCTGGCCGAAAAACATGGGGATGAAAAGAAAGGCGCGACAGGAATTTCGATTTACTTCCCCAATTCCGGATTGTTTGAGATGGAAGGCTCAGACTATCAGACCTATGTGCATGTCGCCGGGGATTTTACCAACGCATCTCTGTGGGATGAATTTTTGGTTTACCACTACACCGGCGAGCCGCTCAGCGAGAGCGCTGCACCGGAAAAGCAAGTCACCGCGCCGGGCGCTGAAGTCGTGGAAATGACGGAAATGGAAGTCTCCGGCGATACGGCCAGCGTTGGCGAGCCGGTCACGATCAGCACGACAGTGATGGGCGAGCGGGTGGGCTATCTATATGTGTTCACCGGCATTCTGGGTGATGAAACGGGCAATGTCTACATTCTGGATATTGATTACCTGGATTCAGACACGACCAAGGAAGAAGACGGTGTGATCTACCCTGATTGGGGTGATGAAGGCGAAATAGAAATTGAGTTTGATTGGGAGCCGGTTCAATTTGCCATCACCGATGGAGAGACGTATATCCCCGCTCTGCTTGAGCCCGATGCCTACGGCGCTTCCCTGGAAGAGACTTCGTACACGGTGGATGGGTATTACACTTTCAATGGCGGCGACACGCGCTATGCCCGCCTGTATTTCAGCGGTGAAGGCTTTTTGTATCAGGTGATGGTCTTCAGCGGAATGGAGGATCGCGGCGCGATGGCCGAAGTGATCCCGGATGAGGGCGACACCTTCACTGTGTTTGAGCAGTGGATTGAATCGGGTGAAGACGGAGAAGTAACCTACTGGTACGCCGAGTCCGACTCGCTGACCTTTGGGGAAGAGCCCATTACCTGGGACTTTATCGAAGCGCCCGTCGGGGACTATGTGGTTGGGCTGCTGGTGGAGGACCTGGACGGCAACCAGTATGAACAATATGTAACCGTATCGGTGGAGTAAAAAGCTGCCGAAGATGAACTGAAGAAAAACCGCCGGATCAGAAAGAGAATGATCCGGTGGTTTCATGAATTTTATAGGGATTAAGCGTGTGCGGGCAGGGTCAGCGTAAACACGGCCCCGCCAGCGGGTGCATTGGCGGCGGTCAGGCTGCCGCCGTGCATCTGGGCTAATTGGCGGGCAATCGCCAGGCCCAGGCCGGTTCCGCCTTCCTGGCGGCTGCGCGATTTATCGGCGCGATAAAACCGCTCGAAAATATAAGGAAGGCTTTCCTCAGGAATGCCCGCCCCGCTGTCTGCGATGGTGATCACCGCCGCGGACTGCCCCTGAGTGCCAAGCTCAATGCGAATGGCTCCATTTTCGGGGGTGTAGCGCAGGGCATTCGAGACCAGATTATTGAGAATCTGGTTGATGCGGTCTGGGTCAACCTGAAATATCGCTTCTTCCTGAGGCAGACGGGTTTGGATGGTAATGTTGAGTGATTCGGCGCGGCTCTGGAAGCGGGCTGCCAGACGCTGAATCAGGTCTTTCAGGTCTGTTGGGCGGATTTGCATGCGCAGCTCGCCGGCATCGGCCAGGGCCAGGGTGCGCAGGTCTTCCACCAGATGGGCCAGCGTGTGGTTTTGTTCCATCACCGGGGCCAGGTTTTCCAGCGTGAGTGGGTAAATGCCGTCTTGAATGGCTTCCAGGTGGGCGCGTTGGATGGCCAGAGGGGTGCGCAGCTCATGCGCGATGTCAGCGGTCATGGCGCGGCGGTTGTCTTCAGAGCGTTCCAGCGACTCAGCCATCTGGTTAAAGGCGGAGCCGAGCCGTGAAAGTTCGTCCCGGCCGCGCACATCCACCCGCTGGTTCAAATCTCCACTGGAGAGGAACGACACGGCTTTGGTTAACTGTTGCACCGGGCGGCTGACGGCGTAGGCCAGCCCGACCGATAAGACCAGCGCGACCACACCGGAAATCAGCGCGGCAGTCAGCAATCCACGGTTGAGGCTTTCGATCAGAGCGGTTTCTCCCAATTCACTCGGAAACGCCATTCCTGCCTGCGGCAACAAATACCCAATCACTTTCCCCTCCAGTTGCAAGGTATAAGCGTCCTTTGATAGATCGGCGGGATTGAGAGAGACTTGGGAATTTTGATTCAATGTGTCAACAACGATTACGCCATTTTCATCGGCGATGCGCAGCGCGTCGGAAGGACGGTTTCCCTGCCCCATGCCCCTGCGGCCTCTTTCCATCATGCCAGACATCAAGATTTGATGGCCTAAAATCTCTTCAGCGCCGCTCCAGGAACGATTGGTTGCATAATAATCCTCTAGCTGTGTAATCAACTCACTGGGCGCGATTCTTCCTCCGCGCAGCACATACGATTTTACTTCCTGCTCCAGGTTATGGCGCACGAAGAGCGCGATTGTGGCTGCCGTGATGAGGATAATGATGCAGAATGCCAGGAAGAGTCGCCAACGCATGGACATGCTAACCGCTCCGTGAAAAACGATATCCCACGCCAAACACGGTCTCAACGTATTGAGGTTCTTTGGGGTTGATTTCTAACTTGGCGCGCAAGTTTTTAATATGCGCGTCAACCGTGCGCTCATATCCCTCATACGCAGTTCCCTGTGTGGCTTCCAGCAATTGCAGGCGGCTGAACACGCGGCCTGGATAACCCGCCAGGGTAACCAGCAGGTTAAATTCAGTGGGGGTAAGGTCAATGATTTCGCCGTTGCGCGAGACCAGATGCGCATCCAGGTCAATGGAAAGATCACCGGTCTGCAGGAAATTGGCTCTCTTTTGTATGGAAGAGGCGCGTCGCAAAACGGCCTTGACACGGGCAACTACCTCACGCGGGGAGTAAGGTTTGGTGATGTAATCGTCTGCGCCTAACTCCAGGCCAATCAGGCGGTCAATTTCTTCCACACGGGCCGTAACCATGATGATCGGCGTGTTGGCCTGCTTGCGAATTTCTCTGGCCACGTCAAGTCCATCCATGCCAGGCAGGTTCAAATCGAGCAGAACCAGATCGGGTTGGATGGCGCGCCACATGTCCAGGCCGGTGTCGCCGCGCCCGGCAGTTTCTACCTGGAAGGCGGCCTGCTCCAGATAGGAGCGTAAAATCCGCACCAGGGCGGGTTCATCTTCAATCATCAAAATCGTTGTCATGAATCGATTATAACGGCTTTTATATCTCGCCGAGGCTTTCTTCATCAAAGAATGAGAAATTCTTCACGCCCTCTTCATATCTACAAATTAAGATCAACTTGAAATTGAATGTTGAGAGGAGCTTGTATGAAAAGTTTGCAGGTATCTGAAAAAACGCGTAAATTTTGGACGGTTGACGCGCTTTTGGGCATCAGCGCAATCGTTGCCACGGTAAGCGGAGTGTACTTCCTGTTCTTTCCGCTGGGATACCGGGGCGGGCGCAATCCGTTGTATTCAACCATTGTTCTTTTTGACCGCACCACCTGGGACCTTTTGCATACCTGGTTTGGTTTGCTGATGGTGGTAATTGCCGCCATCCACTTGATTCTTCATTGGGATTGGGTGGCGAAGATGACCCAAAAAATGCTGATCTTAATCCGGGGAAAAGCGTGCGGCTTAACCGCTTACGGCCAGTTTAACATGTGGCTGGATTTTGTGTTGGCGTTTAGTTTCATGCTGACGGCGGTTTCGGGGGTGGCTCTGCTGGCAATTACCGGCATCCCTGTTCCTGAGATTGCTTCCGGGATTCTGTTGAGTCAAACGGCCTGGGATATGATCCACACCTGGGCGGGAATTGTGATGGTGATCACCACCATTGTGCACCTGGCTATTCACTGGCGCTGGGTAGTCAATGTGAGCCGGAAGATTTTTTTCAGGAGTGGGTCAATGCGCCAGGCCGAGGCCCAGACCTGTTCTGAGAAAAACAGCCGTGAAGCAGTTGCATAAGTGAGGTGGAGGAACCATGATTAAAAAAGGTATCTTGATTGGATTGTTGGTGTTGGTGAGCGGTTTTCTGGTTTTGGGCGGGATTAACCGCACACTGGCAAAAACGCGGGGAATTACCCTGTTCCATTTTATTCCGGGCATGGCCGTGGCGGATGAACCTTCACAGGGAAATGGCGTCCGACTCAACTTGAGCGAAAGCAGGGAAGGATCATCCAGTTCAGATTGGGTAACACTGGAAGGCCTTGTTACTTCGGTCAACGAATTGGCCATTCAAGTGAAGATGCCTGACGGCAGTTCAATTGTCCTGGAAGACCGCGCCTGGGAATACGCGCAGTTGCAGGGTTTTGGGGCGAATGCGGGTGATACGCTGGAGCTAACCGGATTCTATGAAGATGACGATTTTGAGACCGCAATCCTTTCCAATTTGAGCAGCGGAGAGAAGCTTTGGCTGCGAAACAATTCGGGGCGGCCCATGTGGGCAGGCAAAGGCAAATAATGCCATCAAAGAAAAGAAGCCGCTGGAACCTCCGGCGGCTTCTTTGATAATCCCTTTGAAATCTCAATTTCTCGTTTTTTCAACCAGCGAATAGCTTTTTGGCATCGCCATCACAAGCGGACACGCGCCTTTTGATGAGCAAAAAGCGCAGCCGCCCGGATTCTCTCCGGGATGACAAGATGCGGCGTCATTTTGCAGCTTTCCCATGCTCACCAACGTTTCCAACATTCCTTCCAGGGCAGAAGGCGAAATTTCCATGCTCCGGCTCAATTGCGCCAGGCTGATGGAACCGTTATGATCTTGAATTTCTTTAAGAATTTGACTGAGCATAGTTTTTCTTTACCCCAATCCCAATAATATTCCGCCCTGAAATACCAGGAAACTGGCAAGCCAGGCCAGGCCGGCCTGCCCAAGGGTGGTGAACCACATCCATTTGCTGCCCAGTTCCTGTTTTTCGGCTGCCAGGGCTACCACGCAGGGTGTGTAGAGCAGTACAAAGATTAAGAAGGAGAACGCAGCCAGTTTACCGTGCCCGTTGCTGGATCGATCAAAACTGTTTTCAATCGTATTCATTAAACTGGTCGACTCTTGCGTTGCCTCTCCTTGCCCAATCTGGATGCCAAAGATGCCAGGAATGGCGCGCAGCGTATCGCCGGTGGCTTCCACGAAAGAGACAAGGATGCCGCCAATATCTCTGCCGATGTACAATTGGGCGGTTTCTTCCTCCCCTGCTGCTGTCTGACTTTCGCCGTATGCCTGCGCCAGCGTGGTGATAATCACTTCTTTACCCGTCAGGCCAGAAACCAGAGCGCCGCTGATTTGCCATTCTCCAAACCCCAAGGGCTTTAAGATCGGAGCGATCAAACTGCTCATTTTTCCAAACGCGCTATTTTCGGGCGTAACCCTGGCAAAGTTTTCACTTCCACTCACCGGGATGGATAGCAAGAGCCAGATGACCACACTGGCAACCATGATGACGGTGGACGCCTTTTTAAGGAAAGAAGAAGTGCGCTCCCAGGTGTGAATCCAGATGGCTTTGAGGGTTGGCATACGGTAAGAGGGAAGTTCCATCACGAATGGAGAGGGCTCTTTGCCCTGGAAAATGAATTTCCGCAGCAAGATACCCGCCAGGATCGCCAGCAATACACCGATGAGATACAGCCAGAAGACAACGACCCCCGGATTTTCTGGGAAGAAGATGGTCGCGAATAAAACATACACGGGCAGACGCGCGCCGCAGCTCATAAAGGGGACAAGCAGTCCGGTCAGTATGCGGTCTTTGCGGCTTTCGAGGGTGCGGGTGGCATACATGGCGGGCACGGTGCAGCCGAACCCAATCACCAGAGGCACAAAACTTTTCCCGTGCAGGCCAAAGACGTGCATCAAGTTGTCCATCACAAAAGCCCCGCGCGCCATATAGCCGGAGTCTTCCAGAACGGCCAGCGCCAGATAAAGTGCGATGAGAACCGGCACAAAGGTGAGAATTCCACCCACACCGGCGATAATGCCATCCACCAGCAAAGATTCCACCCAGGTGCCGCCAGCGCCGGCCGCTCCCAGCAGAGCCACCATCCAGCGCGTCAGTGGGCCATTAATAGCGCCGTCAATCCAATCAATATAAGGGGTGGATACATTTGTGGTGAACATGAACACTACCCACATCATCAGCAGGAAGAGCGGCACTCCAATGTACTGGTTGGTGACAAATTGATCGACACGGTCGGAAAAAGTGATTTTGTCTGGGCGGGTGTACTTCACCGATTCTCGCACCAGTCCATTGATCCACCCGTAACGCCGGTCAGCCATAATGGTGTCGGCGTCGTCACCGAAGACAATGTGCAAATGGCCGTGAGACTTTTGCGCCTCATTAAAAATCTCCATTCCGCCTTCCAGCTTTTGCAGTTTCTTGTAAACGTCTTCATCCTGCTCCAGCAGTTTAATCGCCAGCCAGCGGGTAGGATAGCGCTCGCTCACAGTGGGGTAGTCTTCGATGATTTGCTGTAAGCGTACAATTTCTTCTTCAACTTCGCGTCCATAATCGATGGAAAAGCCGGTGCGCCGGGTATAAGCAAGAGAGTGTTCGCTTCTCATTGTGCTTTGCTCCTCGCCGCGCAAACGGCTGCTTCGATCAATTCTTTAACGCCCTTCCCATCCCGGGCGATGGTGCGAATAACCGGACATTGTAAGGCTTGACCGATTTTCTCCTCGTCGATGCGGATCCCGGCAGCTTCGGTAACATCCACCATGTTTAATGCCAAAACAATGGGGAAGCCCAGCTCCAGAACCTGAACGGTGAGATATAAATTGCGTTCCAGGTTGGCCGCGTCGACCACGCAAATAACCACGTCTGGCTTTTCATCCAGCAAAAAATCTCTGGCGATAACTTCTTCCAGAGAATAGGCGGCCAGGCTGTAGGTGCCTGGCAGGTCGATCAATTCCACCTCACCGTTGCCATAAATGCAATCCGCCCGGGAAACTTCCACCGTTTTTCCGGGCCAATTACCCACATGCTGTCGCGATCCGGTGAGTGAATTAAATATGGATGACTTTCCACAATTAGGGTTGCCCATCAGAGCAACACGAACCTTGTTTGCCATGCAAGCTCCAAAACTAAAAAAATACCTGTAACGATTATGCCGAAAGCGGCTCGACCAGGATGCGGTTGGCCATTCCCCAGCCCAGGGCCAGGCGTGATTCCTTGACCGCAATGATCATTGGTCCGCCGCTGGCTTTCTTCAAAACCCGAATGCTCATACCGATATTCAGCCCTAAATCGGCCAGACGCTGTTTCATTTTAAGCCCACCCTGGATCGCTACTAATTTCACTTCTTGATTTTGATTTACCATGCTGAGTGGCATCATGCAATCTCCCATAAAGCAATTGATCTGTCGAGCGGGTTATTTTGTCTCGCTGACTTTGACCAGGATAGAATCGGCAATGGATCGTTCAAGTTTGACCACTTTCTCATTGGTGTCTTTAACCACGATATTTTGGGGTCCCACCGCCGCCACCTGCAATTTTGATCCAGGCCCCACGCCTTCACTGACAAGAAAAGAGCGCATAGCCGGTTCCGTGCGGATTTGAATGATGGAAATCGTTTCTCCGGGATCAATCGCAGAGAGGGTGACCCAGTTTTCACCCAGATTGATTTCATTCACTTCTGGGACGGGGTTGCCAAAAGAATCAAAACGTGGGTGGCCGAGAAATTCGGAAAGCTGGGATGAAATGTGATCGGGCGTGATATGTTCCATGCGGCAGGCCAGTGCTTCAGCTTCTGAGAAGGGCAGCCCAAGTTTTTCCACCAGGAAAATCTCCCACAAGCGGCGGTGCCGGAGGATTCTGCGAACGGTTGTTTTCCCAGAATGAGTCAGCTCAACCCCTTTGTAGGGAATATATTCAACCAGGCCTTCATCGGCCATTTTGCGGATCATCTGATTTGCCGAAACTGGCAGGATTTCCATTTCCCGCGCCAGAGTGGAAAGCGGGATAGGCGAAGAGGTCCCATCCTCGATGAGCCGCGCAATGGTCACCAGGTACATCTCTTCGCTTTCACTCATGACCTCGGAATTGATATCCATCCAACAAATCCTTATTAATTTCTTATGTTCTACCTTAAAATTTACCACCTAATTCTTTATTTCACAATAACAAAATCGTAATGATTAACGCGTGACATAAATCATGATCAGCTTGTCAGAATTAAACTTTAGAAAAAAACAGCCGATAATCAATTTGAGGATATAATACTTTTGACCAAGTAAGATCGGTTATGAGTATTTTTCAGAAGTCTCGTTTTTTGGCCAGACAATCCTTTTCCTTGCCCAGGCATTCTTAATGACACTACGCCCACAAGCGAAAATTCCGGCGATATCAATGTTGCTTTACGCAGTCTATTGTGCCGCCTGGGTATTCCTCTTTTCTCAAATTCCGTTTTATATGGAAAGCGCAATACTATTGCTGGCACTGCCGGTCGTTCTGTTGATTGCCTGGCAGCCGTTGAAGGTTGTGGCCGCGGGTATCGGGTTGTTCTTCGCCAGCCTGGCAATTACCTTTGTATGGGTGGTTCCGATTTCCATGCAGGCGGTGGGAAGAATCGGCCTGGTCGTCTTTTCGGTGTGTCTGCTTTGGGCGGTTCAGTATTTACGGATGGCGCGAAAAGGCCCTCTCTTCTTTCAGGAGAGCAAGGTTACTACTCTGAAACAAATCGCCCAGCATGAAACGATCTTGGGCATGATCGAAAATTTGGTGCAGTGGTTGCTGAAATCGGGGGATTGGCATACCGGCATTGAAGAAGTTCTATCCACCGTAGGTCAGGTGACCCACGCAGGGCGGGTTTATGTTTTTGAAAACTACCTGGACCCAAACCGCGGACTTTTGGCGCGCTGGAAGTATGAGTGGACAGCGCCGGCAGGTTCTGCGCGGATCGATGAGCCGCTGTTGCAGAATTACTCATTCCAAGAAAATGAGCTTTCCCATTGGGCGACTCTGCTCAGCCAGAATCATCTGGTCAATACTCAGACACGCGATCTGGCGGAATTGCCGCGCAAGCGTTTTGCTAAACATAGCATTTCCTCAGTCCTCATTGTTCCCATTTTTGTTAATGGTCAATGGTGGGGAGGGATTGGGCTGGATGAATGTGAGAACGAACGAACCTGGAATGCCTCTGAGGTGCATATTCTGCGGATTGCTGCCAATTTGCTGGGCGCGGTGATTGAACGGCAGGAAAGCGAGCGGCTGGTAAAAAACTTGCTCCAGCAAGAGCGGCACTTGCGCGAAGTATTTCAAACGTTAAGCGAAGTGGGGGCATCCATTCTGGCGACACATGAATTGGAGCCTTTACTGGATATGCTGCTGGAGCAAATGCGGCGCGTCATTGAATATGACTCGGCCAGCATCATGCTGCGCTACGGCGATAAGGTGAGAATCTCACGTTCTGCAGGCCGCCCGGGAAAGAAATTCTGTCCTGTTTCCATGAAGACCGAACTGGAATTTGATATCACGTCCACGCGCAATCTGCGTGAGATGTTTGAATCGAAAAAACCGTTGATTATTCCCGATACGCAAGAGTACGATTGGCTGTTTGTGGAAGGCGTTGAGTACATTCGTTCCTTCGCGGGCGCCCCCATCCTCGTTCAGGGTGAGGTAGTGGCGTTTCTCACCCTGGATAAAGCTGAACCGAATTATTACCAGCCAGAATACCTTGAGCTGCTGTCCATCTTTTCCAGTTACGCGGGGCTGGCGCTGCAAAACGCCCGATACCTCGAATCCGCGTCCCGGCGGGTGGAAGAAGCGGAGACCTTGCGCAAGGCCTCCTCATTGGTGGCCTCTGAATTGGATTTGGAACAGGTTCTGAAGGAAATCCTGATTCAGCTTGAGAAGGTTGTGCCGTATGACAGCGCTTCGGTCTTCTTGGCAACGCATGAGGGATTGAAAATTATGGCCGGACGCTACCTGCCGAATGATAATGCGATCATCGGCCAGACCTTGCCCATCGAAGATAAACTGTTCCAGGAAATCTCCAGTACCCATTCAGCGCTGATCCTTGAAGACGCACAGCAAGATAACCGTTTCTTGAAATTTGGGGATACGGATTATATCCGCGGCTGGATGGGGCTGCCCATGTTCCTGCGAGGGCAGATTATTGGCTATCTTTCGATTGATAATAAAACCCCTGGGGCCTATTCGCTGGAGTCGGCCAATCTGGTGCAGGCATTTGCCAATGAAGCGGCTGTCGCAATTGAGAACGCGCGCCTTTTCCAGCAAGTGCAGCTGCTGGCAATCACTGATCCCCTGACCGGTATTTTCAACCGCAGATACTTTTTTGAGATCGGTGGGAGAGAGTTTCGGCGCTCGGTGCGGCATCATCACTCTCTGGCCCTGGTGCTGATCGATATCGATCATTTCAAGCAGTTTAATGATCTGTACGGACATCTGGCTGGAGATATGGTGCTGCGCGAAATCGGCAAGGAATCGCAAAAACACCTGCGCGAGTCAGACATCTTCGCGCGATTTGGCGGAGAAGAGTTTGTGCTTCTGCTGCCAGAGACGACCGCCCAGGACGCGTTTCCCATTGCGGAACGCCTGCGCACCATCATTAATGAGCTGCGGGTGGATGTGGGCGGCGAAAAGGTATTTGTCTCTGTCAGTATGGGGGTGGCAGAACGCAGTTCCGACACAAACAACCTCAATGATCTGTTTGAAAACGCAGACCGGGCATTGTACGCCGCGAAAGAGCAGGGCCGGGGCCGCGTAACGATTTGGGATTCAAAAAATCCAATCCATTTCTCCTCTAAATAAAGAGAAGAAAAATCCCTCTTTTATCCTGCCAGCGTACGTGATATAATTATTTACAGCGCTGTATACAGCGCTGTAAAGAGAGTGCCCAAATGCCTTCTAAAACCAATAAAGTTACACTTCAAGATGTGGCTGATCTGGCCGGGGTCTCATTAAAAACAGCCTCCAATGTAAAAAATGAATGGCCCTATGTCAGCGATCAGGTGCGCGCCAGGGTGAAGTCGGCTATGGAAACGCTGGGATACCGTCCTTCCCACATCGCGCGCAGCCTGGCCACCGGCAAATCCGACACCATTGGGGTGATTGTTCCTGATATTTCCAATCCTTTCTTCAGCTCGGCCTTTCGGGGTTGTGAGGACACCTTATCGGCGCAGGGTTACAGCGCGTATTTGTGTAACATTGATGAAGATGTTGAAAAAGAAAAATATTACATCAACCTGTTGGTGGAACAGGGTGTTGATGGATTATTGTTGTGGGGTTCGCAGTTAGAGGCAGAGGAGATCGAAAAGGTGTTGACCAACGCGGTTCCCACCGTTTCGATCGACGGTGTTGCTGAAAGCGGACCAGCCAACTTAAGCCTGATCCAGGTTGAAAACTATCAAGGCGCCCGCCAGGCGGTTGCCCACCTGATTGAAAAAGGCTATCGCACCGTCGCGCACATCGCCGGAACGCGGCAGCGACTGCCTGCCCGCCAGCGGCTCGCGGCCTACCGCGATGTATTGGCTGAGAATGCAATTGATTATCGCCCCGAGCTGGTGGTCGAAGCATGGCCATCCATCGGCGGCGGCTATTTCGCTGGCCTGGAACTTTTGGAAAATCAGAAGCCCGATGCAGTTTTCTGTTATAACGATCTGACGGCAATTGGCTTGCTGACTGTGGCTGAGGAGAGGGGGCTGGTAGTCCCTGATGATCTGGCGATTGTGGGATTCGATGATATTTTACCGGCCGCGCTGGTCTCTCCCATGCTGACCACCGTTTCCATCAATCAATACGAACTTGGATGTTTCGCGGCCAACCAGGTGTTAAGCCAAATTGCCAGTCCTTCTCAGGCATCGAGGCAGCTCGCTTTTCCAGCAGAGCTGGTTATTCGTGAATCCAGCCAAAAGCAGCGCTTTTCCATAGAAGAGCGCCGCGCGCTGCTGAAGAAGATCGCCTCATCACCCAGTGCCAACCTGACAGCACGCAAAAAATCGTGAACAAATTGCGCATCATCTTGAACGAGAGGAGTTATCGAACATTTTGAATCCCTCCATACCCGAACCATTCAATCCCAGCGAACACCCTCACCGACGCTTTAATCCCCTGACGGGGAATTATGTTCTGGTATCTCCGCATCGCATGAAGCGGCCGTGGTTGGGGCAGGTAGAATCGCCGGCGCGAGTCCAATTACCCGAACACGACCCTGCTTGTTATTTATGCCCGGGAAACGCGCGGGCGAATGGCGAAAGCATGCCGGAGTACACATCTACGCACGTTTTCACCAATGATTTTTCGGCGCTGCTGCCTGGACCGGTTTCCTTGGCTGACTCGGACTCGGAATTAATGGTTACCCAACCAGTTAAGGGCACCTGCCGGGTGATTTGTTTTTCTCCGCGCCACGATCTGACCCTGCCAGAGATGGGATTGCAAGAGATCGGAAATGTGATCCAAACCTGGGCGGAGCAGTACACCGATTTAGGGAAAGAGTACGCCTGGGTGCAGGTTTTTGAAAACAAGGGAGCGATCATGGGCTGCTCCAACCCTCACCCGCACGGGCAAGTCTGGGCGCAAGATACGCTGCCTACGGAAGTGGCCAAAGAAGACCAGAACCAGGTGGATTACTTCCGCCGCCGCCAGTCTGTGATGCTGATGGATTACCTGCGCATGGAGGAAGAAAGCGGCGAGCGGCTGGTTGCCAGCAACCGCTCGTGGGTTGGTTTGGTGCCTTTTTGGGCTGTTTGGCCTTTTGAACTGCTGCTGCTTCCCCGCCGGCATGTTCTCCGCTTTACCGACCTGACCCCCACGGAAAAAGAAGATCTGGCGGATATTCTCAAACGCCTGCTGACGCGTTACGACAATTTATTCCAGACATCGTTTCCATATTCAATGGGCTGGCACGGCGCGCCGTTCCTGCCGGGTGATTTCACTCACTGGCAGCTGCACGCCCATTTTTACCCACCGTTATTGAGGTCCGCGGCCGTGAAGAAATTCATGGTCGGTTATGAGATGATGGCTGAGCCGCAGCGAGACCTGACCGCCGAACAGGCGGCAGAATGGCTGCGCAGGGTATCGGAAGTGCACTACAAACAGGTGAATGCTACACCCCAATACTAAGGATATGAATAACCGCGATGCAAAATCAATCTCCCTTTGAATCGGTAAAAACGGCATTTGAACGGATATATGTTGAGAAACCAGCTTTTGTTGTGCGGGCCCCTGGCCGTGTGAATTTAGTCGGTGAGCACACAGATTATAACGATGGATTTGTGTTTCCGATGGCAATTGACAGTGGTGTGTGGATCGCCCTGCGGCCGCGCGTGGATCGCAAGGTGGTTATTCAATCGTTGGATTTTAATGAAACCATTGCATTTGATCTGCTTCAACTCGAAGCCGAAAAGCCGGTTAAGCCAGCGGAGTATATGAAAGGGGTTGCCTGGGCTTTGACGCAGGCGGGGTATGACTTGACTGGTTTTGAAGGCTGCATGCAGGGGAATGTGCCCATCGGCGCGGGGCTTTCATCTTCCGCCGCGCTGGAAGTGGCAACCGCGCGCGCTTTCGCTGTGGTTTCAGGATTTTCCTGGGATGCCGCGCGCATGGCTCAACTCAGCCAGAAAGCTGAAAACGAATGGGTGGGTATGAACTGCGGCATTATGGATCAGATGATTTCCGCCGCGGGCAAGGCTGGCAGCGCGTTATTAATCGACTGCCGAACTTTGGAATTTGAAGTGGCCCCAATTCCTTCCAACGCTGTTGTGGTTGTGCTGGATACCAGCACTCGGCGCGGACTGGTCGATTCGGCCTACAACGAGCGGCGCGCGCAATGTGAGGCCGCGGCGCGTTACTTTGACGTAAAGGCTTTGAGAGACGTCAGCGTTGAGCGCCTGCTGGCTGAAGGCTCCGGGCTGGACCAGGTAACCTTTCGCCGGGCGCGGCACATTGTTACCGAAAACGCGCGCACGCTGGAAGCCAAGCAGGCCATGCAAGCGGATGACGCGGCCTGGCTGGGGCGTTTAATGAAAGCCAGCCATGCCAGTTTGCGCGATGATTTTGAAGTTTCCAGCCCGGCTCTGGATACCATGGTTGACCTTGCGAATGATTTCAGGGGCTGCTTTGGCGCGCGGATGACGGGTGCGGGCTTTGGAGGTTGCGCGGTGGCATTGGTGGATCGCAATAAGGCTGAGCGGTTTGTCAATTACATCTCCCCGGCGTACCGGCACGCCACTGGAAACAGCCCACAAATCTATGTCACCCAGCCCGCTGAAGGGGCTTCGGTGGTCGAGGAGCGCGGATAATCCGCCTAATGACAGGGATCTAATTAACAATCCCGCCCAGCCGGACAGATGAGGTTCAGGCTGGGCGGGAAAAAAATTACAGAAAACCGGAAATTATTCGATGTCACCGGCCATAAAGGCCAGGCTGATAGTGCCGGGGCCAACGTGCGCGCCCACGACCGGGCTGACGAAGGTAAGAATGCTCTCAACAGGATTGAAGTGTTTGTCCACGCGTTTTTTGAAATTGCTGGCGATTTCGGGGATGCCAGCGTGAAAAACCGATAGGCGGACCGGCTTCCGGCCGCCGATTCTGGATTCAACCAGCTGCACCAGACGGTCCATGGCTTTGCGCTGCGAAATTACGCTGCCCACCGCTTCAATTTTTCCGTCTCGAATTTCCAGAATGGGTTTAAGATTGAGAGCGGTGCCCATCAGGCGTTTGGCGGTGTTAATGCGCCCACCGCGATGCAAGAATTCCAGCGTGTCGACTGAAAAATAAACTCCAATGTGGTCGTAAGCCTTCTTCGCGATGGTTTTGCATTCGGCCAGACTGGCTCCAGCCTGAGCGGCGCGCGCCACGGTGAGCACCTGGAATCCCAACGCCATCGAGACCAGACGGGTTTCCATCACCTCTACCCGATCGGTTTTCAGGTTGATCTTCGCCTGCCGGGCAGATTCAACACTGGCCGAAAGACCGCCGGAGATGGGCAAAACCAGAACGTCCTGACCGGCATCCAGCAGGCGGCGGTAGGCTTCTTCATATTCGTGGACGGATGTCTGGCTGGTTGATGGTAGCGTGTCGGAATGAGCCAGTTTCTCATAGAAGGTGTCGGCTTTGATGTCGACTCCGTCGCGGTAGACGGCGTCGCCCCACAAGAGCGTCAGGGGGATGACGTCGATGGGGTGTTGGTCGACAAGTTCCTGGGGAAGGTAGGCACTGCTATCGGTTAAGATGGTTACATTGGATGACATAAAATAACTCCTGATAGGATTTTACCAACAAGCGTTCATCATGAAGATGATGAAAGATAGCAAAAGGTTATACAGATTGGTCATCGGGTCTGAAGCCCCTTATAAACCCGTGAAAAAGGGTAAAACGTTGCAGAAGGTCAGCTGCGTTTCTTGGGGGGCAGCCGTTTAATGCTACCGGCGTCCATTTCAACAGGAAGGCCCTGGTATGAGCTGAGCATTTTCAATAAGATTTTGACGCGCTGTGTGCCGGGAATGCGCGTGTCAAAAATTGCCTCGTAGCCTTTGAATGGCCCGCTCTCCACGCGGACGGGATCCCCGGAGGATAAGCCGTCAAACAACTCGCCGCCCGCCGCTTCGATTTCGCTCACACGCTGGCGAATGGCCGCGATCAGGTTATCGGGAATGACGGCTGGTTCGCCCCCAAATGAAACCAAACCGCTGCCGTAGGGCATGAAGTTTAATTCTGAAAGGCCGGTTTCTTCAATGTCCGCGCAGATAAACAAATACCCAGGGAAATAAGGGCGAATCTTGCGGGCGCGTGGGTTTACCGGTTGAACGCGAATTCGGGGGTAAAATGCTTCGTGCTCTTTTCGGAGCAGTTGTTGATAAAGCGCGTCTTCCTTATGCGGGTGACTGCGCATAGCATACCAATGTTTCATAAGCCTTGATTACCTGATGTCTCTGTCTCGTGTGAGGTTATCATTCTAACATAATTGAAGAAAAACAATCGACATGAATCATGGGTGAAAATTACCCACTTCAAGATGAAAATCCGCTGCTCATTTTCCAATTATAATTGGAAGATACATTGGCAATCCGGTTAAAAACGACCATGACAGTTCAGAAAGCAAAGCAACCCATTCTAACCCCTCCATGCCTGGCAGGCTTCTTCTTTTTGTCTGCTATTGAAAGCCTGGTTTGTGGGTGGGCGCTGCTTCAAATTCCAGGGGACTCGGACAACGCGGTCTTCGCGGGCTTATCTCTGCCGCGCTTGCTGGTCTTGCTGGTGTTGGCTGCCGGTTTTCTCATCACCCTCTGGCTGGCTTTTCTTTCCGTGAAGCGCGGGTCGTTTTCGAACGCCTTTTTCCAATTTCTGCAAAACAACAACCGCTCCTTGTGGGCCTTTTTAGGGCTTTTCACCCTGCTGATGTGGCTGGCGGTGTTCATGCCGGGTTATCGAGCAGGAGATTACTTTGCTTATTTTGAACGCTTGAAACCTTTGTTCACCTGGCTCTTTCTGGTATCGCTGCAGTTTCTGTTGATCTTGAGTTTGCAGAGCCTTCGCGCCACAGGCGCGGATCGTCTGCCCATTGGCGCGGGCAGGTTTTTTCGATTATCTCTGGTGTTTATTTCCGGCTTTTTGGCTGTCTATATTCTGATCGCGGTAACGCGCTGGGGGATTTCGCCGATTGTGCAGTTTTGGGAGAAAGCCGGGGTTCCCATTTTGCCCGGGCAGGTCTGGTTTGCCTGGCTGGCCGCGATTGGATTCTTATGGCTGGCGAATATCAGCGAGATGAAGGGATGGAAGTTTGCGGCAAAGAATCCGTGGGTAGATCTGACCCTCTTCCTTTTGATTTGGGCAGCAAGCGCGTTTCTTTGGGTCAGCGAGCCGATGCAGTTCAATCACTTCAACCCGGGGCCTTTCCCGCCCAACAACCAATACTATCCCAACTCGGATGCCGAGACCTATGACCTGGCCGCTCAAAAAGCCTTGATTGGAGTCAATCCCGGCTATGTGGATAAGCCGCTGTATTCCACTCTGCTGTTGGGGCTGCACCTGATCGCCGATCAGGATGCCAAACTCATTCTGGATCTTCAAACCGCGCTGCTGGCGGTTTTCCCGGCGGTTTTGTATTTGATTGGGACCCGTTTTCATAACCGATCGGCCGGCTTGCTGGCCGCGCTGCTGGCCAATTTCAAAGAGATCAACGCCATTCAGGCGCAAATGCTTATCTGGAAAACTGCCACGCCCAAACTGATGATGAGTGAGTTTACCAACACGGTTCTGCTGGCTTTGCTGGTTCTATTCTTGTGGCAGTGGTTCACTGGGAAACAGAAGGTGAGTCTCTCCGCGCTGGCAGTTGGCGGAGTGCTGGGATTGGCCGTGCTCATCCGGCATAACAACTGGCTGTTTTTACCACTGGTGATTGTTTTTTCTCTGGTTGTTTTTTGGAAACAGAAGAAGAGATGGCTGGTCAACGCGGCCTTGTTTACGGCCATGTTGTTTGGCACGGTGGCACCCTGGATGGTCTACTCTTACCAGAACTATGGACAGGCGCTGCCGTTTATGACCGCGCTGCGCGGGGCTGTATTGGAGGAACGCATCAATCCGCTGCTTGATCAGGCCACGCCCACGCCTGCACCAGAGCCGACCTCTCTGAACAGTGCAGATGTACATGGAAAACTGGCCGCGCTGGTGCCCGCGCAAGACACTACCGGAGACGCGAATGAAAACCCAACGGCTGTGATTCTTCACCCGGTGATTGACGCAATTGTGCGACACTTTTTCCATAACTTGATCAGCACCGCCTTCACTCTGCCGGTAACACCGGTGATGGATGATCTTGAAACCACATTCCGCTCCAGCGCGGTTGCTTCCTTATGGGATGTGGAATGGTCCGGCCGGCTGACGATGGTTCAAGTTGGGCTGTTGATGGCCAATCTGGTAATTGTCTGCGCGGGCATCGCGTGGTCTTTCCAGCGCTGGCGATGGGCGGGCTTGATTCCGCTGGTGATCAATCTGGCGTATAACTTTGCCACGGCGTTCGCGACCACATCGGGGGGGCGTTACCTTGTGCCGGTGGACTGGGTGTTTTACCTCTACTTCGCCTTTGGGATGGTTGTTTTGCTGGCCTTCCTGTTTGATGCATTGCTGGGCGCGAAAATGGTGCAGTTGGAGGCGGAAACCCCAACCCAGACCAGCGCCCCGGCTCGTCGCGGGTATTGGGCGCATGGTTTGCTGGCGCTGCTGTTCTTGCTGGTGGGGGCAACCCCGGCCCTGGGAATGTCTGGATTTTCCCAACGCTACCCGGTTCTGACGCAAGCTGAGATTGTGGACCGCATTCTCCTCGCGAACTCCAGCCTCAACATGCAGCCACTGCAGCCTTTTGTCTCTGCGCTTGAGCAGGGAGAATTAGAGGTCCGTTATGGGCGGCTGTTGTACCCAAAATACCTGGATTATCAGGATGACCACTCGAACGAACCGGATATTGCGGGCTGGAAAGAAAACAAGCCGTCGCTGGTTTTCAATCTCATCGGCAGCCAGGAAGATTTTCGCTGGGGGCGGCTGGTGCTGCCGCAGCCCCCGGAACCCATTCCCGGCGGGCCAGACGCCGTGATTTTTACCTGCCCGAATCTGGAGGTCCACGCCCTGGTCATCCTGGATGAACAGCCTCCGAGAGTGATTGTTAGGCCGGACTGGCCGGACATTGATTGTGATTCATAATCATGATGAAGCTGATTAGCCAGATCAAAATCTTCTTTCGAGACCATCCTCGCTTGTTGAACGGGTTGGTGGTTTTGGCTTTTCTTCTTTACGGCATCCAGTCAGTTTACTTCGCATACACGCTCGACGTAACCATGGATGAAGGCACCTACCTGATGAAAGGGGTGTTGTTCTGGCGGGGCGATTACACTCCCTTCCAGGATTATGGTCCCTGGATGAATAAGATGCCGCTGGCGTTTCTTGTACCTGGGGCGGCTCAGATGATCTTTCACCCGGGGCTGCTAACCGGCCGGCTGTTTTCTGTCTGTTTGAACGTGTGGATGCTGCTGGGTTTATGGCTGGTTACGCGCCGGCTGGCCGGAAAGGGCTGGGCGGCGCTTATGGTTTGGGCGTTGGCGCTCAATTCTGGCGGAATCGCGGTCTATTCCACGGCTACCTCTCAGGTGCAGGTGGCGGCTTTGCTGGCCTGGTCTTTGGCGGCCGGGCTGGGAAAAGACCGCAAGTTGTGGCAAATTCTGGCTGGCGCGGCGCTTGCCTGTCTGGTAGTTTTGATTCGCCAGAATATGCTGCCGCTGATCCCCATTTTCATTCTGTATGCTTTTTGGCAGCAAGGCAAAAAGCCAGGTTGGCTTTCGCTGCTGGTCTCTATTGTGATCTTTGGCGGGGTTCATCTGTATTACTGGCCGAACATTATGCGGATTTGGGCCCCGTGGATGCCGGCTGGGTTGACCCGCTTGATTCTGGGAGAAGAATTTTTAATTGGCGCGGTCTCGCAAAACGTGCACCCGGTGGATTTTGGATTTTGGACGCGGGCTTACGCGTTTTTTGAGAGCTACCGTATCCATGCCTTTTTGCTGGTTGGGCTGCTGATCGCGGCGGTGTATTGGCCGAAACGCAGCCAATGGAAGGATGACGTGCGGTATAAAGACGCTGTCTTTCTGGGCGTTTTCTTTGGGATAACATGGGCCGCTCACCTGTGGGCTTCTGTGCTGCAAGATGCCTGTGTTTTTTGTTATTCTGGTTACATCTCGTTTTTTAGCCCGGCCGGGTTGCTATTCGTTGCGCTGGTATTCGATTCCGCGCCGCGCAAAGCTCCGCGTTGGAAAGAAGCCCTGGGCTGGTTGGCAATGGCGTTTGTGTTCGCCGGTTTTGGTTACGCAGGATACCGCGATTTATTCCATTGGGTGCCCCATCTTCAGGTACCAAGGATGCGCGATTTACGCTTTTTACCCGGTACGCTGGAGCTGTGGCGGCTGCTCTCCAATAAGTATAATTGGAGTTTCGACCTGCTGGAACGGCTTCTTCCGGCGCTATGGATGTTAGGGATTGGCCTGATTGTGTTGGGACTGTCAGCAGTGATCTACCATGTGTATCGAAAGAAGACTGGTGAATCTTCGCTAACCTGGCTGTTCAGCGTGTTGAGCCTGATTTTGCTGGTGATCCTGTCTATTTTTCCCATCCCTGGCGGTGGCAGAAATCAGGTCGTGTGTGGCGAGAATGTCATTGCCAGTCATGAACAGGTTGGGCGCTATCTGGCTGAGCGGGTGGAACCGGGGTCGCTGGTCTATTGGGAAAACGATGTCTCTCCACTGCCACTGCTATCCATACCAGGGGTGAGGATTTTCCCGGCGCAGCTCGACCACGACTTTAACCGCCTGAAAGGCGGGAATACTGACCTGCTGCACCGGTATGGGTACTGGAATGATGAGCTGGCCTGGCAATGGAGCCAGCAGGCCGATTACCTGCTGGTGGCTGACCGGATGCTGGGCGCGCTGGAGGACAATGGGCAAATTACCGCGGAGTTTCGTCAAATTGGAATCACACCAAAGGTGGCAAACTGCCGCCCCAATTCCTCTATTCACATCTTTGCCAGGGTAGACCAGCCTTAGCGCAATTCAACTAACCACCATTTGGAAGCCATGTACTTATGAGCAAAAAAACTGACCTTCGCACTTTCGTTGAACAGCGCCCGTGGATATCCACACTGGCTGCCACATTGGGCATGGTTGTCTTTCTGGTTCAGGCGCTGTATTACGCTCATTTTTTTGACGTTACCATGGATGAAGGCACTTACTTAATCAAGGGCCTGTTATTCTTGCGCGGCGATTACCGACCGTTCGAGGATTATGGACCCTGGACGAATAAAATGCCGCTGGCTTTTCTGATCCCCGGTGCGGCGCAGATGATTTTTGGCGCGGGTTTACGAACAGGCCGGTATTTTTCGATCTTCTTAAGCATGCTCATGCTGGTTGGCACCTGGCTGGCCGCGCGCCGGCTGGCGGGGCGCGGGTGGGCGGCGCTGGTGGTGGGAGTGATGGCGGTCAGCTCGGGCGCGATTGTCTATTACTCTCAGGCGATCAGCCAGGTGATTTCGGCCTGCCTGCTGGCGTGGATGATGGTGCTGGTCTTGGGAGGCGACCGGCCTTTGTGGCAGGTTCTCCTGGGCGCGGCTCTGGGCACGCTGACGGTGATGACCCGCCAGAATCTATTGCCGGTGGTGCCTATTTTACTTCTGTACATATTCTGGCAGTATGGCAGGCGAACAGGCTGGCTGGCTGTGGGCGTCTCTGCTGTGTTGCTGGGCGGGTTTCACGCTCTGTACTGGCCGGACATTATCAAAATCTGGCTGCCCTGGACACCGAAATTCATTGTTGAATGGTTTAATCTAAGCCGTTTTTCGATTGGCGGTTTGAAGAGCATCGCGGCGGTCAATTTGAGTTTCTGGACGCGCTTTCAGGTGTTCTGGGAAGGCTTTCGCATTTATTTTGCCATGCTGACCGGTGTGGTGATTGGGCTGTTGAATTGGCCGCGCCGCCAGGATTGGAAAAGCCCGGCCGCGTTTAAGTCTGCATTGCTGCTGCTGGTTCTGTTTGCCGTGCTGTTTGCTTCGCACCTGTGGGCCGCCTTGATGAATGACTACTGTGTTTATTGTTACAGTGGCTATATCGCTTTCTTCGCGCCCATTGGCCTGATCCTGGTGATTCTGCTGGCCAGCCAGCCGCGCCAGCGGCGGCCGGGGTGGATGGCTCACCTGCTTACGCTCGGCTCTCTGGTGATCATCGCGGGCGGGACGGGATTGAACGCTTACAAGATGTTCGGTGATTGGCTGATGAAGATGCAGGTTCCGCGCGTTCGCGGTTTGACCATCCAGGCGGGCACAATCGAGTTATGGAAATTGTTTGAGAATAAATTCGGCTGGAGCTATGAGTTTCTGGAACGGCTGCTGCCCGGTTTGTTTGTCGGCGGGGCGACGCTGATCTTCATCATTCTGTTTGCCCTGGTATATTTTTCCTGGCTCCGGCGCAAAACCAACGCCGCTTTCGCGACCCTGGTTTCCGTCGTGTTGATCGCGGCGGGCAGTCTCTTTTCACTGTTCCCCATGCCGGGCGGCGCGAAAAGCGAGCTAAACTGCCAGGAGGACGTGATCGCGGCGCATGAGAAAGTGGGCGCTTATCTGCGCGAGGCCATCCCGCAGGGCGCGCTGGTTTATTGGGAAAATGATGTCTCTCCGCTGCCGTTGTTGTATATGGGCAAGGTGCGCCTTTTCCCGGCGCAGTTGAATCACGAGCACAACCGCCGCAATGGAGGAGACCCCGACAAGCTGGCGCGCCTGGGCTATTGGAACGACGAATTGGCCCTCGAATGGTCAGGGCAGGCGGAATATTTGTTGATTGCTGACTTAATGGTGGAAGACCTGCGCCAAAAAGGGATCATCCAGGCGGGGATGGATGAACAACAACCCACTCCGCAACTGATGCGGTGCCGCCGACAGTCGATTATCCACATTTTTCAGAATCCCCGGCCTTGAGCCAGGCGGAGAAGGACGTGGGATGATACTTATTGGTGCCCGCAATTGGAGGCAAGGCAAGTCCGGACGCTGGCTGCGGCTGGTCGTGATTGGGGCTGCAGTTCTGATCTTTTTTGCACAGGCCTTTTTCATGGCGCGCTATTTTGATGTAACCATGGATGAAGGCACTTATTTGTTAAAGGGATTTCTCTTTCTCAAGGGAGATTACCAGCCTTTTGAAGATTACGGTTTGTGGACCAATAAAATGCCGCTGGCGTTTTATATTCCTGGTCTGGCCCAGTATCTTTTTATGCCCGGCCTTCAAACGGGGCGGTATTTTTCCATTTTTCTCAGTGCGTTGATGCTGATAGGGTTGTGGCTCACGGTGAGGCGCAACGCTGGCAAGAACTGGGCAGCAGTGGCGCTGCTCGTTTTCGCTTTGAATACCGGGACGGCTTACTATTACATGCAGGCGATTACCCAGGTGATCACGGCTGCGCTATTGGCCTGGGCGTTGTATTTCTTGCTGGGTGAGGGGAGAACCCGCCTGGAACTGGGCTTGGGAGCGCTGCTGATGGTGATGGTGGTTTTCACTCGCCAAAATCTGCTGCCGGTGCTGCCATTAGCGTGTTTGTTTGTTTTCTGGCAGCATGGCTGGCGGCGCGGATGGCCGGCGATAATCGGAGCGGTGGTTGTCTTTGCCGGTCTGCATTTGCCATACTGGCCTAATATCGCTCGCACCTGGTTGGAGTGGCTGCCCGGTTCTGTGAAAAGATGGATTGGTTACTCAACCCTCTTTCCTTCCGCGGGGTTAACACCGATCGCCCGGCAGAAAATGTCCTTCTGGAGCCGGTTCTTTGTGTTCTGGGAAACTTACCGCATCTTTTTCGCGCTGCAGGCTGGCGCTCTTTTAGCGGTTTTGGCCTGGCCACGGAAAGGGCACTGGAAAAGCAGCGCTGATTTCAAGTCGGCGGTCTTTTGCGGAGTTAACTTCCTGGTTTTACTGGTCATCCATTTTTGGGCGTCGCTGTTGCGAGATGAGTGCGTGTATTGTTACCCCGGCTATCTCGCCTTCTTTTTGCCGTTTGGAATCATATTTGTGGTACTGTGCCTGAAGTCCGCGCGCCGGCGGCTTTTGCCTGTTGCCCAGGGCGCGGGCGCCCTTTTGCTGCTGGTTTCGGTGGCGGGGCTGGGGTACAGCGCCTATAAACCGCTCCAATGGGTCGTCGATTTGCAAGTGCCGCGTGTTCGAGACTTGCGGATTCAACCCGGAACAATTGAACTCTGGCGGCTGCTCTCCAATAAATTTGGCTGGGCTTATGACGTGCTGGAACGGATGCTGCCGGCGGTTTTCGGATTGGCTTGCGGTGGGCTGATTTTGCTTGCGGTCTGGGCGATCTCACGCTGGGGGCGCCGGAAATATGAATGGAAGCACACTGCATGGTACGCGGCGCTGGCCATTCTCTTCGCGGGGAATGTTATTTTATCCATCCCTTATCCGGGTGGCGCGAAGAGTGAATTGAACTGCGAATCCGATATCCTGGCCAGCCACGAGCAGGTTGGGCAGTATCTGAAAAGCGTGGTGCCGGCCGGGTCGCTGGTCTATTGGGAGAATGATGTTACCCCGCTGCCACTGATCTATATTCCAGACGTGCGCGTTTTCCCTGGCCAGCTCAACCATCAATTCAGCAAGGTGGTTGGCGGCGATCTGGATATTGTGGCGCGCAAAGGATTTTGGAACGACGAGTTGGCCGCCCGCTGGGCGCTGGAAGCCGATTACCTGTTGATTGCCGATTCACAGGTGGAACGCCTGATGGATCAAGGGATCTTGACCAGGGAAATGGATGAAATTGGTGAAAGCCCCATCACTACCGGCTGCCGGGAAAAGTCGACCATTCATGTTTATAAAGCCAGGTAATACCCGCACCGGGTGCTATTTAACCGTGAACAATCCCCACAAATCGGATTCCGCGATTTTTTCCAGATAAGCCGCGTCCTGGGGCGGGTACGTGTCCGATAAATACACCAGCATATAGTCGATCTGCTGCGCCTTAACCCAGCCCCGGTCACTGATCTTCTCTGGGGGATACACTGGTATCAGCGTCCGCTCAAAGCGCGGACCAAAGAAGACGTAATCCGGGTAGTAATCTTTTTGGCTGGCAATCCCCAGTGTCGCGTCAGAGGGCACTTTTTTCTCCACCATCTTAAGCGTATCGATGAAATAGTAATTTTGCAGGGTCATCATCCCGCCGCGATCCAGGCGCCAGATCGAGCGGTGACCTTCCAGGGGTTTGGCCGGGTTGAGCAGGACGCAGCTGATCAGGGTGGAGACAGCCACCGCGCTGACCAGCCAGCCCACCCATACAGAGGCGCGTTTGTGCCCTAACCAGTCCGCGGCGAGGGGGGCAGCCAGAGCTGCTGCGGGCATGAAGTAACGCCCCTGGTAAGGGTCCCAGCCTGGGCGGAAAAGAATATCAAAAATGAGAAATGAAGCAAAAAACAGGAAAGCGCTGATGCGGTAAAGGTTTTTTTGCCGCAGGCCGTGAATGAATTCCACCAGCAGCCAGGGGACAAGCAGTAGAAAGCCCAAAGGACCATACCAGGCTTCATCTTCTTGCAGCAAGTAACGTCGGAGCAGCTCAAAGTGATGGCCCGGGTAGGAACTCTTTTCTGATTCCACGTCGATATTCAAAGCCGAAAACACCGGTTTCATCAGGGCGGCTTTGGCCTTAATCCCATATCCCCACAGCGGATCGGGCAGCCCGGCGAGGTCGGCCATTTGATACAGCAGGCGCGAACCGTTAATCAGGCTGCTTTCGACCAGACTGTCCGAACGTAAGATGCCGGTGGACTGCTCCACGGCGGCTTTTGAACCCAGGGGGTTGCCAAAGTGAATCTGGTTGCTGATAAAGATTTGTGATCCAATCAGCCCGAAGGCTGTCAGTGAGGCGGCGGCCCACACCAGCAGGTGTTTGAATGGGATTTGTTTGAAAACCAGCCAGGCCAGCAGCGCGGCGAGCGCCAGTGCGGGCAGCAAGAAGAAAATGGTCTGTTTGGTGCCCACTCCCAAACCCAGGGCCAACCCAGAGAGCAGCACGGATGAAAGGGTTTTCTCTTGCAGGGCGAGAAAAAAGAAATAGATCGCAACGCTGAAAAGGGCGCAAATCACCAGATCATTCTGGGTGGTGGTGGATTGCAGCATAATGGCCGGCAGAGACAGGAAAACCAGCCCGGAAAAGACGGCCTGAGAGATGGTGGCTTTATTCAAGCGCGCCAACCCGACAACAGCCAGGGCAGCGGCTAGGGCGGCAAACCATTGGGTGAATCCAACCAGCCGGTCAGAGCGGGTGAAGAGCACACTCCAAAACATTTGCAGTTGAGCGTTGACCGGGTAGGTGATTTGCCAGATGCGCGGTGTAGACCAAGGGAAGTAACTGCCGCGCTGCAGCCAAAAACCAACCCGCGACAGGTGGGTGGAGAGGCTGTCTACCGTATTGGGGGGGACGTATAAGTTCAGAAAGGCATTGAAGAGATAACCCAGCCCGGCTGTCAGCGCCAGCAACGGGAGAAAGGCGTTTTGGAAAGTGATCTTCTGCGATCGGATTTGCCGCGCCCACCAAAGGATGCAGCGCCAAAGCGCGAATGGATCTGGCCGGCCCTTCTTGACCCAGAAGGCCAGCACCACCATCAAGAAGAGGGTGTGCAGGCCGAGGAGGATGATAGGTTGGTTCATTACACCCAACAGATTGGCGATGTGCAGGCTTAAGGCGATGTTGGTGAAGCAAAGCAGGTAAACAGCCAGAATTTGCGATACCAGCCCGCGCAGTGGCAGCAGAGAAACCAGCCATAAGGCCGTGAATAAAACCAGGGCAAAGGCCAGTGCGATCATGAACAATGCTCACCTGAGAACTTGAGTGGATAGGATCAGACCTCAGGATTATACCATTACCCGTCTTGTACCCACTTCAGTCCACAGACAGGAGGCAACCCCCTGCAAAGGTTTCTTCTCGAAGTTGCTATTTGAAAAAAAGAAGTAAATCCGTCATAATTTAAGTAGTTGCGCAAGTCGAATAAATGGTTGTATGATGTGATATACCTGCCTGTGCCAGAGGCAGCCGCACAGCAATGCTGGGCAAAGACATCCAGTTTTCATTGCTCCCCCTTTGCGCTGGAACCATTCTGATCAGAACCAATGAATGGATTTTTAGCCGCACTAATCCAAACCGGCCATTAAAGCTCATCAAAACCGCATCGAAGATCATCGCATCCTTCACTCATTGACCAAAGTGGAGATGTTTTGTGTTTCGATACCTGGCCCGCAGAGCTTTAGCGCTCCTTCCTGTTTTCTTTTTAATGACCATCATTGTATTTCTATTAATCCGCCTGGTCCCTGGCGATCCAGTGGATGTGATGTACGGCGGCGAAGGACTGAGTGAGGAGCAGCGCGCCGCGCTCGAGACTCAGTTGGGAATTGACCAACCGCTGGCGCTTCAATACTTGCGCTGGTTGGGGCGCGCGTTGACAGGCGACCTGGGGCGCTCTTACAAGGCGCAAATGCCGGTACTTGATCTGATCTTACAGCGTCTACCGGCGACCCTTTACCTATCGGTGGCAGCGCTGCTCTTTTCTGTAATTATCGCCATTCCCCTGGGCATTCTCTCGGCGGTTAAACGCAATACCTGGATTGACCTTTCCGCAATGATTTTCGCCATTTTTGGAATCTCCCTGCCGCAATTCTGGTCAGGGATATTGCTGGTATTAATCTTTGCCGTAGGGCTGCGCTGGCTGCCTTCGATCAATTATGTGCCGCCCACGGATAATTTTGGACTGTTTCTCCGTCACCTGCTGCTGCCCGCTGTTACTTTGGGATGGTCGCTGGCTGGAACCACCACGCGGCTCACACGCTCCAGCATTCTGGAAGAGTTAGGCAAAGATTATGTTCGCACAGCGCGTAGCAAGGGCATGCGCGAGCACGCGGTTCTGTGGGGGCATGTCTTACGCAATGCCCTCATCCCAACCGTCACCATGATTGGGCTACAGATGGCGTTTTTAATTGGCGGAGCGGTGGTAGTGGAATCGGTGTTTGCCTGGCCGGGAATTGGCTTGCTGGTGGTGGATAGCATTTTCGGTAGAGATTACCCTGTTGTGCAGGGTGTTATTCTGACCGTCGCGGTTTTGGTGGTGGTAGTCTCCTTGATTGTTGATGTCATCTATACGGTTCTCGATCCACGCATACGGTTTGATTAGTTGTTTGTGGTTAAAGGGCGGCATTGAAATCTCTCCGGCGCTGGAGAGGGCCCCTTAAGAGAAAGTCTGTTCACAATTACTGGAGGGTAAGATGAAGAAAAGAACGTTTGTTTGGCCGATAATGCTGGCGCTCATGGTTGCCGTTATTGTTCTGGCGGCGTGTGCCCCGGCCCCCGCGGAGACGGCCGTGCCCGCAGAGCAGCCGACTCAACCACCTGCGGCGGAACCCGCTCAACCCACACAGCCTGAGGCTGCTACCGAAGCCCCACCCGCAGAAGAAATGGGACCCAAAAGGGGAGGGACGCTGACCTTCGCGATGAAGGAAGATGTTACCTCAATGGATCCGTTGAAAGCCATCCAGTATGGCGATATCCGCCTGAATGTTTTAGTTGCGCAGCAATTGGTGGCACCCGACCGGGATGGCAAGTTTGTGGGTGTTCTGGCAGAGAGCTGGACCGCTTCAGAAGATGGCAAGGAATGGATTTTCAATTTGCGCAAGGGCGTCAAATTCCACAACGGCGCTGAGATGAAGGCTGATGATGTGAAATGGGTCTTCGACCGCATTATGGCCGAGGACTCGGGCGCGGCGATGCGCGGCACTTTCACTGGAATTGGCCTGGTGGTGGAAGTGGTGGATGACTACACGGTAAAGATGACGATTGAAAGCGGCCAGGGACCATTCTTGAGTTACCTGGCGCTGCTTAACCGGTCGGCAATTGTGCATAAGGATACCTATGCGGAAGATGGTACCGTTCCGGCGATCATCGGCACCGGCCCATTCAAAATGGTTGAATCAAAACCGGGCGAGCTGTACCGGCTGGCTAAATTCGAGGATTACTGGAAGGAAGGTGAGCCTTACCTGGATGAAGTGGTGCTGCGAGTGATCACGGATCCCAGTGTGCGCTTGAACGCCATGCGCACCGGCGAAGTGGATATGGCCGAAGAGCTGCCCATCGCGGATGTGAAAGCTCTGGTGGATAACCCTGACCCCAATTTCACCGTGCAGGTGTATTACTTTAACTCGGGCGCCCGTTTTGTCTTGAATCACACACGCCCGCCGTTCAACAATCTGGAAGCCCGCAAAGCGGTGCAGTATGCCTTTGACCGCGAAGCGTATAACGAGGCGGTGTATTTCGGATTGGGGCAGGTTCACAACCAGCCCTTTGTGCCCAATGACGGCTGGTATCTGGATGTGCCGATGGTGATGCCCGACCTGACCAAAGCCCAGGAGGCTTTTGCTGCCAGCGGCCTGCCGCAGGGAACAGAAATCACCATGCTGTTGATGGCCAACCAGAAAGACGCGGCTGAGATCATTGACGCGATGCTTTCTCAGGTGGGATTCAAGGTTAAATTTGAAATTGTCGACTCGGCGGCCTGGACGGCGCGTGGGCAGAAGCTGGACTACGATCTGCTGATGGGCACGATGACCGGCATCTTTGACCCCGACCGGCCATACGGCTATCTGCAGAGCACATCGGGTGGCAACTGGCTGGTGGGCGGCTATAACAACCCAGACATGGATGCCCTGGTGATTGCCGGTCGCGGCGAGTCCGACATTGAAAAACGCAAAGAGATCTACAGGCAGGTGTTGACGCTTAACCAGGAAGATGTGGCTACCATGTATGTGGTCGGCCTGCCGTGGGTGGAAGCCTGGCAAAATTATGTCAAAGGTTACCAACCGGGAACGTCACCGGTGTTGATGATGATGGATGCTTCGGATGGTTTGAACACAACCTGGTTGGACAAGTAATTCGGTTGATTCCCTTCCCCAGCCCTCAGAAAGAGGGCTGGGGATCAAAACCAACGCAAACAGGATTCACATGGCTCAATTTGATAAAAGTGTTACCGCGCAATTTGACCGGGCAGTGCAAGGAAGCCGGAAGAAGGACACCCTGTTCGCCCGCCTGTTGAGAAACCGTCTGGCATTGATCGGGATGATCATCACCTTCATTGTGGTGATAACGGCCATCTTTGCGCCGCTGATTGCCCCCTATGACCCGTTAAAGATTACGCTGGCTGACCGTCTGCAGCCGCCCAGTGAAAAATATTGGCTGGGTACTGATCATCTGGGGCGCGACGTTTTCTCGCGGGTGGTTTATGGCGCGCGTATATCGCTGCAGGTCGGGATCGTCTCTGTGTTTTTGGGGACCATTGTGGGGCTGATCGCCGGAGCGGCCGCCGGGTACATTGGCAACGGCGTGGATACGGTGATTATGAGCATTATGGACGCCATCTATGCCTTCCCTGCCATTCTGCTGGCCCTGGCTCTGGTGGCGGCTTTTGAGCCGGGGCTGGTAACGGTGATGACGGCTATCGCGATTGTGCGTATCCCCATTTTTGCGCGCACGGTGCGCTCTTCGGTGCTGGCTGAAAGGGAAAAGGAATACATCGAAGCGGCGCGCTGCATTGGGTTGAACGGCTTTGGCATTCTGACCCGGCATATCCTGCCGAATATCACCGCGCCGCTGATTGTGGTTACCACCACCTACTTTGCCGCGGCGATTGTAGTGGAAGCTTCGCTGAGCTTTTTAGGCCTGGGCGTGCCTCCTCCGCAGGCCAGTTGGGGGGTGATGTTGAATGATGGCCGGAAATACATGGAAGCCATGCCGCATGTTGTCCTTTACCCCGGTATTGCGATATCATTAACCGTGCTGGGTTTTAACCTGTTAGGAGATGGGCTGCGGGATGTGCTTGATCCGCGGTTGAGGAATATTTCATGAGCATCGAAAAACTGCAAGGCGCGGCGGCTGAAGAATTCATTCAATTTTGCCAGACCTTGGTGAAGATCCCCGGATGTACAGGGGAAGAACGGGCGGTGGCAGAAGCAGTCACCGCTCAGTGTTTAAGCATGCCGTTTGACCGCGTGCAGACAGACGCGTTGGGTAATGTAATCGCGGTGCGAAAAGGCGCAGCAGACGGACCGCTTGTTCTATTTGACGGGCACATGGACGTTGTGCCGGTGGAAAGCGCGGAAGAATGGCAGCATGATCCGCATGGAGCGGAGATCGCGGAGGGGAAACTGTGGGGGCGCGGGGCAGCCGACACGCGCGCCTCGCTGGCGGGGATGATCTGGGCGGCTGGCAGCCTGTCAAAGTCGGATTTTCGCGGCACGCTGGTAATGGCGGCCACGGTATGCGAAGAGAATGTAACTGGGGCGGCGCTTTCTGCGGTGCTAGATACCGTGCAGCCGGATGTGGTGGTTACCGGCGAGCCGACAGCCTTGCGGCTGGGGGTGGCGCAGAAAGGGCGCATGACCCTTTTTCTGGATGCACAGGGACGCAGCGCGCATACTTCCACGCCCGAGGCGGGGGAGAACGCGGTTGACAAAATGCTGGATGCTCTGCAGCGCCTGCGCCAGATGGAATTACCCTCGGACGCGGATTTGGGCCGCTCGCTGCTGGTGCTGACAGAAATCATTTCTGACCCCTACCCCAATGGTTTCAGTGTGCCGCACGGCTGCCACGCGCGCCTGATTGGCCGCACGCTGCCGGGTGAGAGCCGGGATCAGGTGCTGGGGCGCGTTCAAGCCGCGTTGCAGGGAATGAATGGCGTCCATTTCCACATGGGCCAATTGGAGCAGCGGACGTACACCGGGCATGTTTTGCGTGTGGAAGATTTTTTGCCGGGCTGGCGCAATCCACCCGGTGATGCCTGGCAGACGAAAATCCGGGCAGCCCTGCAGGCTGCCGGCCTGCCTGGCGATCTCTACCACGCTCCATGCGGAACCAACGCGTCCGCCAGCGCACGGCGCGGGGTCAGTAGCTTCATTTTTGGTCCGGGGGAGTTAAGTCAGGCGCATACCGTCGATGAAGGGGTGCTGGTCGAGGATGTTCTTCTCGGTGAACTGGGTTTTCGCGCTATCCTGGCGGCCTGCTTGGGGTTTTAATTTTTCTGAAAAGCTCAATCCATTTGATCCGCGAGGCATTCCAGACGCCTCAGCAGTTTTTGAACATATCCCTTTTCAATCATGGCGCCCCAATGTCCGTCGCAAAACCGCTCGCCGCGCGCGCAGTAGGTGAGCATGGTTTTCACCTGGTCGATGGATGCGGATTGGATACTCGTGTCATCCTGCAGCATTTCCCAGGCCTGGGCAGGCTGGTAGTCGTAGTCGCACCACCAGACCTGTGAAGCGACCTGGTAGAACTGCGCAACCGCCGGGTTGTAGACCGGCCAGGCGGCGGTGACGGGATGGGGCGAATCACAGGGTGACTGCGCCCAGTGTTCAACGGGGCTGAATCCCTCGGCTTCAAATACGGGGAGAAAAGCCAGCAATTCTTCAATTTCCTGCGGGGTGGGGTTCCTGGTCTGCAAGTTGGCCTCCAAAGCGTTGACACCATTTCCCATTATGCCACAACATAAGGCAAGCGCGGTAAAGACGCGCCGCTTATCTCGAAACGCGGGGCGCATTTTTGGGTTAAACACAACAGTACAGCCGCCTCAAATGGCATCCCTTTCTGCGAGGAAGAATTATGAATACTGTTATCCATCCGCAAAACCACCTCTCATCGCTTTTTACGGATACCGGCCTGAGCTGGCAGGGACCGGTGCAAACTGCCGCGACCCAGCCAGATGAAATGCGGGCAGCGCTGCGCCGGGCAGATCAGATTGTTTTTGTGTTTTCTGATCAGGGCAGGCTAGCCATGAGTGACCAGGGGGGGGGCGTGAGCGGCTCCGATTATCCCTTGCTGGCTGTGCTGCCACCCATACCGGCGCAGTCCCTGGGCAGCCAGCGCTTCAAAGAGACCTACGGAACGCGATACGCGCTGTACGGCGGGGCGATGGCCAACGCGATTTCGTCCGAAGACATGGTGATCGAGATGGGGCGCGCCGGGATGATGGCGTCGTTTGGCGCGGGTGGATTGCTGCCCGCGCGCATTGAAGAGGCCATTATCAAGATCAAAAGCGCGCTGCCCAACGGCCCTTATCTGTTCAACATGTTGAACAGCCCCTTTGAACCCCTGATGGAGCAGCGCGCTGTGGACCTGTACCTGCAGCACGGCATTCGAGCGATCGAAGCCTCAGCTTACCTGGGAATGACGCGCGGGTTGGTGCGCTACCGCGCCAGCGGATTGTCTCTTGACCAGCAGGGTGGGGTGGTGATTGGCAACCGCATCATCGCGAAAGTATCCCGCAAAGAGGTGGCGCGCCATTTTCTCTCACCCGCCCCGGAAGACATGCTGCGCAAGCTGGTGGAAGATGGGGAAATCTCAGAACAGCAAGCGCAGCTGGCGCGCCGGGTGCCGGTGGCGGATGACATCACCGTGGAAGCGGATTCAGGAGGGCACACCGATAACCGCCCGCTGGTTGCGCTGCTGCCGGTGATGCTGGCCTACCGCGCCAGCCTGCAAGAAAAATATCACTACGCCGAACCCGTGCGCATTGGCGCGGGTGGGGGCATCAGCACGCCCGCTGCGGCGCTGGCCGCCTTTATGATGGGGGCGGATTATCTGGTTACGGGGTCCATTAACCAGGCTTGCGTGGAATCGGGCGCGTCAGATGAGGTGCGGGCTATGCTGGCCCAGGCTGAGATGACGGATGTAATCATGGCGCCGGCCTCAGACATGTTCGAGATGGGCGTTAAAGTGCAGGTGTTGAAACGCGGCACGCTGTTCCCTATGCGGGCGGGCAAGCTGTATGAACTCTATAGCCGGTATAACTCAATTGAAGAACTGCCGGCCAGCGAGCGCGAAAATCTGGAATCGGAAATTTTCCAGCGCAGTCTGGAAGAGGTGTGGGTAGAAACGGTGGCCTTCTTCAAAGAGCGCGACCCGCGCCAGATTGAGAAAGCCGCGCAAGACGCACATTACAAGATGGCGCTGATTTTCCGTTGGTATTTGGGTTTATCCTCACGCTGGGCGGCCCGCGCCGAAGCCAGCCGCAAGATGGATTATCAGGTGTGGTGCGGCCCATCGATGGGGGCGTTCAATGATTGGGCGCGCGGCACGCGCTTTGAAGCAATTGAAAACCGTAAAGTGGTGGACGTCAACCGGACGCTGCTGGAGGAATGTGCCTATCTATCGCGGGTACAAATGCTGCGCATGCAAGGAATTGAATTACCGTTTTCATAGATTTTGTGAAAAACTTTAACCACTCCTCCAGGTTGGCAAAACTTTGGGTTCCGAATACGCATAAAACCATCGGTTACACCTATACGCGATACACGAAATATCTTATCCCCAACCAGGACCCCTTGACGATTGGGGCGACACTGTCCGGATCAACCGTCAAGTTTCCCTTCAAGGGTGTGATGACCAATATTCAATACTTTAATAAAGAAATCAATATGGACGATATTGGAAAAATGGAGAATTATGGGATTTGCGTCCCAGCCATTGAACCCTGAGGCGCGGGCAGCAGGATTGAATACATGGGAAGGAGGATATGCATACAAGCCATTCGCTCATCTCTTTCCCTTCCACCCTTGATCAAACACCCTGGTTCTCCGCGCTGCTAAGCTTGCTGCCTTTCGTCGCGGCCGGTTCGCTGCGGATCATGGTGAGTTTTCAACCGGGTTGGTCGCCAAAAGAAGGATCGCTGTTGTATTCGGTGTACCTTCTACTCTGTACGCTTGCGCTCACCAGCGGGTTGGTGCTGGGCGCGGTTAAGAAATCTCCACGCTGGTTATACCCCTACCCGGTTTTATTGGCTTTCTCATCGTATATCCTAAGGCTGTATCTGGGGTATCTTTTGCCGGTGAAGATCAACCTGCAAAGCAGTTTCTTTTTGTCTCTGTTAATCATTCTGATCTTCTTGTGGCTGCCGCCATTCCACGCGTTCTATCAAAACATTCGCCAGGATTGGACGCTGGCTTCCTATGGCCTTTATGGACTGGTCCTGTATTTGTTTTCGGCGGTCGATTTTGACCAAACGCCAAAGCTGAACTGGTTGGTGCTGCTGCCCTCCATTCTTGCCATCTGCGCTGCGCTGGCGCATTTGCGCATTCGTTCCGCGCATGGCAGGATCGCCGCATTACTGATGGGGACGTATACCGGTTTATTCTTCTGGTTGATTCCATCTTATGTGAGCATGGTTTCGGTTTGGATCAGTGTTGTGATGGGGGTGTTCTTGCTGCTGGTGTATGGAATTACTCTGACGGTGATTTTGTTGTCACCGGGGCTGGTGGTACTGGCGCGCCAAGCCAGGAAAGGGTTACGGGACAACCCAAAACAGGACCACCGACCGCGATAGTGATCACGAAATTGTCCAATATGCGCCAATGTCCCTGCCAATGCCAGCCCATCGGGGCGGAGATTCCAAACCCGCGCAATCCATCTATGACTGGAGAGTCATCAGCCAGAATCTCAATCTCGCGTGTGTCCACACGCAGGCCGGTCTGCAGCGCTTTCAGGACGGCCTCTTTGGCGCTCCAGATGAGCGTGCTGACCAGAGCCCGATCTTTTTCCTTTGCAGATGATACCCATTTCAATTCTGATGGTGTGAAATAGGTCTCCAAAAAACTTGGCGCGCGCGGGGTGATGGCTTCCAGGTCAATGCCGATGCGTATGGATGAATCAGAAGTGTAAACGGCCGCGGCTGCATCCCCGGAATGGCTGATAGACAGCACCCCCGGCAGTTCCCGGTCGTTGACCAGCGCGTAGGGCGCGCCGCTTTCGTGGTTATCAATGCTCATCTGTGCTGTGGAGCATCCACGCAATTCTGGCACACAATCCATCAATACGTGTTTGGCCACGCGCCGGCCGGCGATGAAGGACTTTCGCCGCAGTTCGAATTTCATGGCTTCGAAGCGGCAGGCTTCGCTGCTACTGAAAAGACCTTCCAGGCCGGAAGGGTCACTCCCGGCTTGGGGATCAACATACCAATAGATCGGCGCCGGAGTATTGCTCAAGCCGCTTCTCCGTTCAACACCTTCAACGGCTGCACCAGTTCCTCTTCGGCCGAATAGGGCAGGGGCGCGGTGCGGTAATCGCGGATTTCCAGGTAGCGGTTACCATTGACATCGATCACGCTGGCGTCGAAGCAGTACTGCCCATCGACGGTTTTATGCGGGCGCACTTCGGCATATAATTCGGCCGATTCCAGCGGTTTTTGGTAAAGGGTCAGGCTGCCGATGGCGCTGGGTAAGGCCAGCACACCGGTCTCGCCCACCTCGTACACACCGGCGGTCTGCAGGCACAGTTCCACCAGTTGCGGCAGGCTGAGAAATTCCTGTTTCTCGGCGGTGATCTGCGGCAGCCCGCTGTGCATTTTTCCGAGCACGTGCTCCCCGTCGCGGCTGACGCCTTCCAACACCTGGAAAGCCGGACCGTGGAAGTAGAGTTTGTAAATGTCCTCTCTGGATACCACCAGTTGGTCCTGCCATTGAGGAACCGTTGAATGATCTGGCTGCAGCGCGTCCTGGCTGGCCGCCAGATAGACCTTGCCGCTGAAGTGCTGGATTTTTTCTTCTTCAGCCTGGCCGCGCCGCGCGCGCTGCGACTCCAGCCGCACCTGAGCCACCACCCCGCGCTCTTTGCGGAACACGTTGGCCTTCCAGGTGACGCGGCGTGGTTCGTTGCGGTAGAACTTGAAGGGAGCCAGGAAGTGAATATCTTCGATGCGTGCCACCTGATAACTGCCTTCTTTGGCGGCCAGAATGGAGGCGATATGCCGGGCGGCCACCGAGAAGCCCTCAATGCCCATCACCCCGGGCAAAACCGGAATCCCGTTGAGGGCATGATCATATAAGAAGGGCTGCTCTTGTGGGTCCAGGTCGGCTTCCAGGATGATGCCTTCTTCCAGGCTTAACCCGGTGATCCGGCTCAACATCACATGGATGGGTTTCCCGGAAGTGAGCGCCTGATTGGCTTTCTCCACCATCAAGCTGGCTTGCAGATCGGGGCTTTGTGCCAGCACACCCAGCGACCCGGCCAAAATGACTTCTCCACGGCTGCCGGCGCTCATCTCCTTGAAGACCTGTGGAGCGGCTTCCTGCGGGGAGAGCATATCAATGCCGGCCATCTTCATGATTCTGGGGATCGAGCCGCGGCTGGCCATGCCTACTTCCGCCCAGGCGCTCCAATCTAGGGTCAGGGTACGGACTTCGGGGTGCAGGGTTTGAATGGCGTTGAGCGATTTGGCCAGCAGATCGTTGGCGGCGGCGTAGTCGGTCTGCCCGGCGTTGCCGAAGCGCCCCGCCACAGAAGAGAACCCAACGATGGCTTTGGGGAATCTACCCAGCGCTTTGAAACTCTGGTAGAAGTGGAGCAGCCCGCCGGCTTTCACCGCGATGGTTTGCAGAAATTCCTCTCTCGATTTGCTCTCAATGCGGCGGCTGATTTCCACCCCGGCAGCGTGGATCAGCACATCCACCTGTCCCTGGTCGTCAAAAATCTTTTGCACGGCGGCGCGAACTGAATCAGGGTCGGTTACATCACAAACCAGATAGTGGGCTTCAGCACCGAGTTTTTGCAGCTTGTGAAGCGTGCGCCAGGTAGCCGCGCTTCTTTCCAGGTGAGATATTTCTTTTTCCACCATGGCGGGGGTGGCTTTTTGGTGGATTTCTTTCAATTTTGTCATCAGATGTTTTTGCAGCGCCCCGCGATCTTGAGCAAGTAAGGTCAATTCCGTGGACGTCTCTTCCGGAAGTTCGCTGCGCGCCAGCAGATAGTACTTCCCGCCAAGGCGTGTGGCCAGGTCGAGCAGCACCGGGGAAACGACCCCCGCCGTGCCGCCGCTGACCACGAACACGCTGTTCTGCTCAAAAGTAATTGCATTCGCCTGGGCTACAAGTGGTTCTTCTACAGCGGCGATGGCAAAACGCTGCGCCTGCTCAATGCCAATTTCCACAATGCTCGGATCAGACAGGGTTTCATTTAGCAGTGTCGCGGCGATCTGGCTTTTGGATGCCTGAATTTCAAAATCGACCACTTTGACCAGCATGGATGGGCGTTCTTTGGCGAGGGCTTTGGCAAACCCGCTCACCAGCCCGCCCAACGGAGCGCCATGCGCGCTGCCGGAGAAGCCGTGCAGCCCGCCCAGGCGCGTGGCGCAGACCAAAAACTTGAGATCAGGCAGGGCGCGCACCAGGGAAAAGAGCGGCATTCCCCGGCGCTCGCTTTCTGACTGCCATTCTTCCAAGGAGATTTGATCATAATCGGTTTCCAGGTCCAGCGCCGGCAGGTAGTAAATCCCGTCGATGCTTCCGCTTTCGGCAGCTTGCTTTATTTTCTCCAGGTCACTGCCATCCACCACCTGCACGGCAGTCTTTTTTGCGCGCAGCAATTTGCTCAGGCTTGCATGCGTGCCGCCGCGGTCTTTGACAATCAAAATTTTTGTGTGGCTGTTGATGTCAACGCCGGTCAGGTTGCACAGGTCAAGGCGCGGGCGCAGCACCGGTACCGGGACGCGCCGTTTCAAGACAGGCTCAAAGGTAGTCCCTTCCTCGGTTTGCTCATCCACTTGCACGGAAGTCTGCGCGGGTTCTGACACCTCCACCTGTTGAGAAGCCAAAGACTCTTCGATGAATCCAACCACCTTGGCGAGGGTGTTGTAATCGGCCAGGATCAGGTCTTCGCGGCGCGGGATGCCGTAGTGCTCGCGCATGGTGGCGAATAATTCCGCCTGTTTGACGGTGTCGATGCCCAGATCGGCTTCCAAATCAAGCTCCATATTCAGCAATTCTACGGGATAGCCGGTTTTATCGCTGACCAGTCCCAGTAACACTGCTTGGATCTGCTTGGGTTGGGGTTGACCTTCACTTTTCCCGGCGATAGCGATGGGTTTCTCCGGCTCGACAACAGGTATTTCATCTTGGGCTGCGACAGGCGTGGGCGGTGCTTCCACAGCGATGGGCGCGCTGCCTGGCTGCCAGGCGGGCTGCGCGGGGTCGTACTGCGGGGGGGTGCTGTGGGTGAAGCGCAGGGTGCGCTGCACCACTTCCACGCTGGCTTCGGGCTGCCCGGAGACGGAAGCCAGCCAGTTCTGGTACTCAGCTGGATGGACGCGCTTCTCGCCCACTTTCGCCACCTGGCGCAGCAGGGTCATGGCAATTTGCGAACCAAATCCGGCGCCCAGGCGCAGCGCGTAGCGAACGGGGTACTGCCCGCCGCGTGAGAGATTCAGATCACCCAGGTCGGGATCGGCTTCGAAGGCTTCATCGAAATGCGCAATTGGAGGAACTACCCCCGTTTCCAGGGCTTTGACCGCGATCACGTCCTCGATGCCCACGCCCATGGTGTGGCCGGTAAAGCCTTTGGTGTTGGCGATAATCACCTGGTTGGCCTTTTCGCCAAAAGTGTCGCGCAGGGCGCGGATCTCGGCGCTGGCGCTGCCGCCGCGCGCCGGGGTGTACGTTTCGTGCGAGACGAACATGGTCTGATGGGCAATTTCTTCACGCTTAAGACTAAAGCGCTGCTCAGCCTGGGCAACCAGGCGCTGCATGATCCGGCTGACGTGCTCCACATCCAGGCGGGTGCCGTGGAAGGCGCTGTTGGCAAACTGGCTGGCCACGATTTCGCAAATGGGTGTCATTCCTCGCTCTTTCACCGCGTCGGGACTTTCCACCACCAGCGCGGCTGCGCCCATGCCAGGAATCATGCCATTGCGGCGGCGGTCGAAGGGCAAAGCAGCCTGTCGCAGATCGCCTTCAACGGTTGTCGCGCCGGTAGCCAGCAAGCCGGTGACCACCCAGTTTGCCAGGCTGCCATCGGTAACATCATCACCGGCGATCACTACCACACGGCGGCAGCGCCCGGCGCGGATCCAGTCATCCGCCAGACATACCGCCTGGGTGGTACTGGCGCAAGCCGCGTTGATTTGGGTGTTGGGTCCTTTGGCGCCGATGTATTCGGCAAATTGAGAATGGCCCATGGCCAGAATGCGGAAGATAAAGCGCCGGTCAAAATGGTAGGTGTTTTCTTCCAGCCGCGCTGTCAGCTCAGCCAGTTTCTTTTCCACAGAAGGGATGGGGGTTGAACCCGCCTCCGTTTTAATTTGCTGCAGAAGGTCAACCTCGGCGCGCAGCTGCTGGTACTCATAAAAGCGCTCCATTTCACCGGTCAGTTGCTCCAGACCAGGGAAGGCTGAGGCAAAAATCACACCGGTTTCATCCGCCAGGGCGGGGGGAAGCATCCAGCGGTTGGGCAGCAGGGTGCCTTTGCTGGTCTGTTTGAAGTGCATCATCAAGGGGATGCCAGCGTCACGCAGGGCTTCCATGCCCGCGCCGATTGCCAGCTGGGTGGCTATATCGAAAGCGTCCACGCGTTCAGGTGGCACGCCAAAATCCGCGGTCAGGTCAAAGCTGCCGCGCTGACCGGCCAGTTTCAGGGTTTGCTCCAGGCTGTCAATCTCCTGCATCACCGCTCCCGATTCGCTTTTCACCACGCGGGTCAGGCGTTTTTCGAGCATGCGCTTGCGCGATGATTCTGGCAGCGGCTCAATGGAATTTTCACCTTTCAACAGGCGATGGATGTTTTCATCGTCAAAAACGGAGTGCTCACGGCCCGGAAGGCCCAGCCCCGCGCCGGAAATCACAGTCGCGCTCGCTGGGACAGGTTGGTGATTCACCAATACTGCTTCTTGAACGGGAGAAATTTCCAGGGGACGGATCTCAACGGGCTGCTCCC
Organism: Ornatilinea apprima; assembly: GCF_001306115.1. Taxonomy (GTDB): domain Bacteria; phylum Chloroflexota; class Anaerolineae; order Anaerolineales; family Anaerolineaceae; genus Ornatilinea; species Ornatilinea apprima. The sequence continues at coordinate 46,270 of NZ_LGCL01000040.1, forward strand.
CATCGGTTTCTGGATAAATACCGGCGGCGAACAGCGCGCATAAGGCTTCATTGATGGAGACGGGGCCTCCTTTGCGGGGGTGATTGGTGGCGGCTATGGTTAGGTGGCTGGCCTGCCCGGAGAGAATATCGGTCACCAGCGAGCTGAGCACCCGTTTGGGGCCAGCTTCGATAAATACGCGCGCGCCAGACGCATACAGGTTCTGAACGCCCTGAATAAACCGCACCGGGGAAGATACCTGCTGCGCCAGCATATCCAGAATTTGTTCGCGGTCTTTTGGGTAAACTTCGCCGGTCACGTTGGCCATGATGGGCAGGCGCGGGGATTGAACATTCATGCGCGCGATGACGCTGCGCAGCGGGCCGCTGGCGGGGGCGACAATTTGGGTATGAAAGGCGTGCGATACCGGGATTTTGACTGCCTGGAAACCGGCTTGATTGAAGGCCGCCAGGGCATTGTCAATGCCGGCGGTGGAACCGCCGATCACGGATTGGATAGGGCTGTTGTAATTGGCCAGCACTACATACCCTTCCACCTGCCGCAGAATGCGCTCCACTTCAGCGATGGGCGCGGATACAGCCGCCATACAGCCATTGTCATCCATACTGACTTTACTCATCTCCCGTCCGCGAGCGCTGACCACTTCCAGGGCTTCGCGGAAAGTCAGCACGCTGGAGGCGACCAGCGCGCCGTACTCGCCCAGGCTGTGGCCGATGACCATGTCGGGCGAGAAGCCGTAATGCTGCAGCAAGCGAAGCAGGGCAACATTGACGGTCAACACGGCGGGTTGGGTAATGGTGGTGTCTTTCAAGGCCGCTTCCGTTTTTGCCAGTTCTTCCTCACTGCCTTCGCAGAAGATATATGCGGTTAGCGGTTTGCCTAATAAGGGCGTCATCACCTTGTCTGCTTCACGGAAGGTTTCGGCGATCACCGGCTCATGATCGAGCAGGTCTTTGAGCATATTGGCATACTGCGATCCCTGCCCGGGGAAGAGAAAGGCCACTTTGCCAGCCGCGCCGCTGCCGCGGTAAACCCCCTGGCCGGATAAGGCTTTCCAGGCATTGTCGCCGCTGCTGTCGAAGGCTTTTAACGCGCGTTCGATGCGTTTGAGCAGGTCTTCGCGGTTGTCGTAATCAATTGCGATGCGGTCCGCCAGCGCGCAGCCCTGCGGGGTGGGCAGCGTCTCTTGAAGATTTAGACCGGCTTTGATTTGCTGTGAAAGAGAAACCAGCCTGGCCTTAAGCTGTTCGGCTGTGTCCGCGCTGGCGAAGAACAGTCCGCGGTAAGCCGGCAGGTGAAGCGAAGATTGTGTCTCCCTTTGCTTGGTTTGAACAACTGGATATGCTGGTTCTGTCACCTTACCCTGAGGCGCGCCGCTGTCCTGAGCCGTCAGCACGAACTGCACCACTTTTTCAAGGGTGTTATAGTCGGCCAGGATCAGGTCTTCGCGGCGCGGAATGCCGTACTGCTCGCGCACGGCGGCGAAAAGTTCCGCCTGCTTGACGGTGTCTACACCCAGGTCGGCTTCCAGGTCCAGCTCCAGGTCCAACATTTCCACCGGGTAGCCGGTCTTTTCACTGACCAGGCCGAGCAGAAAAGGAACGACCTCCTCACGCGAAGGTCCCGAAGCCGGGTTGGCAGGCAGAACTTCCGGGTTGGATGCCGCGGCTGGGTTGGCGTTTTGGTCTGCCTTGGCGCTGGAGGCGGGCTGTGAGTCTTGAATAAACTGCACCACTTTGGCGATGGTATTGTAATCGGCCAGCACCAGGTCCTCTTTGCGCGGGATGCCGTACTGCTCGCGGATTTCGGCAAACAGTTCGGCCTGCTTGACCGTGTCCACTCCCAGGTCGGCTTCCAGGTCCAGTTCGGGGTCGAGCATTTCTTGCGGGTAACCAGTCTTTTCGCTGATTTTGGTCAGCACCATCTGCAGGATTTCCGTGGAATTAAACACGGATTGAGGGGCGGCGCATTCGGCAGGGGAGGTAGCCGCAGTTGGGCTGGCGGCTGCGGGTTGCACGGAAGAAAATACCGCTTTCTCCGTAACGCCCATGCCGGGCACGTATTCATCCACAACCAGGTGGAAGTTGGTGCCGCCAAAACCAAAGGCGCTGACCCCGGCGCGGCGAATTTCTCCGGCCTGGCGCGGCCATTCCTTGAGTTCTGTGTTGACATAAAAAGGGATGGATGCGAAATCGATCTTGGGATTGGGGCGGTCGAAATTGGCGGTGGGGGGCAGCACTTTCTCGTCCAGGGCCAGCACCGTTTTCAACAGACCCAGTGCGCCGGCCGCGCTTTTCAGGTGGCCGATATTCGATTTAACCGAGCCGATAGCGATCTGTCCAGCTTTTAGTCCATACCCGGCAAACACTTTAACCAGGCTGTCCACTTCCACCACGTCCCCAACACGGGTAGAGGTGCCATGCCCTTCAATCAACCCGGCTGTGGTGGGGTTGACCCCGGCATTCTGCCATGCACGTTCCACTGCTTGAATCTGCCCGGTCGGATTGGGCGCGGTGATGCCTTTTCCCTTGCCGTCGCTGGAGCTGCCGATCCCGCGAATGACGGCATAAATGCGGTCTCCATCCCGCTCCGCGTCTTCCAAACGTTTCAGCAAAAAGACCGCTCCGCCTTCGCCCATCACAAATCCGTTGGCGTCTGCCGTATAAGGGCGCGATCCGTCCGCGCTGAGCGCGCCGATTTTGGAAAACTTGACAAACGATTCCACGCCCATGTTGCGGTCCACACCGCCGGTCAGGGCGGCATCGAACTGGTAGCTGCATAATCCGTCTACCGCGGTCTGAATGGCCGCCAGCGAAGAGGCGCAGGCCGCATCGGTGGTGAAATTGGGACCCCGGAGGTTAAACACATTGGCCACCCGCCCGGCGATGATGTTGGATAATTCGCCCGGCATGGTGTCTTCGGTGATTTCAGGGATGGCTTGCCAGATGCCGGCCTGAACGCCGCTGAGCAAGCTATTTTGCACTTCTGCCGGGAGTTGTTGGAAACTGGGCAGCGAAGCGAGAATTTTCGTGTACTCTGGCAGGTGAATACGCAGGCTGCTCTTGTAGTGTTTTTCGCCAGCCATGGCATTGCCCAAAATGACCGCCACGCGTTCGGTGGGCAGGCTGCGCTGTGGATAGCCGTAATCGGCCAGCGCCTGGCGCGCGGCTTCAATGGCCCACTGCTGGGTCTCGTCCATAATTTCCAACACCTTCGGCGGGATGGGAATGCCCCATTGCATGGGGTTGAAGGTGAAATCCTTCACCCATCCGCCGATTTTCGTGTACGTCCGGTCAATGGCCCGCGGGTCAGAGTCGTAATACAGGTTCGCGTCCCAGCGGTTGGCTGGAACTTCTGAGATGGAATACACAGAATTCTTGATGTTTTCCCAAAATTGTTTCACATTGATGGCGTCGGGAGCGATGGCTCCCATGCCCACAATTGCTACGGGTTGTTTTTTCATGTTTTTGTCACCTGGTTAAGGATTTTTTTCGGTTGTGTCTATTGGGCGCCAGCGGGTGAGTCGAATTTCACCAGTAGATCGCCTTTTTCCACGCGCTGACCAACCTGAACAGGAATGGATGTCACAGCCGCCGGAATAGGAGAGCGCAGCTGCATTTGCATTTTCATGGATTCCAAAATCACCAGCACCTGGCCTTTCTCGACCTGGTCGCCCGGCTGGCATTGGATTTCAATCACCAGACCTGGCATGGGAGCCAGAACCGCATTTTCTTCCGCGCGAGCCTTTTGGCTTTTGTGCCGGTTGGAAGGGTTGATCACCTGAGCAATGAGACGCTGCCCTTTCAGCGACACCTCCAACTGGTCATCGCTTTGTTCATTGAGCACCAGTTCGATATTTTCCTGGCCTTGCAGCAGCAAATGCAGCCCGGATTCATTGAGCTGCTTTAGCGCGGCCTGGGCGGGTTTGCCATTGATCAGGATGTTTTCCCCATTGACCGAGATGGTGAAATCCTGGCCTTCGATGGTTACAAGATAATCTGGCATGCTCAGCCGCTCCTAGCCGATTCCTCGCATTTGGTCTCTCCATGCGGCCTGCTGCCACTTGTTGTTGTAGGCAGGCAGCGGAATGTGAGTTTTGGGCGCGTTCAAACGCTGGTGTTTGTATAGAGCCGCCGCGATGGCCAATGCTTCGCGCATGCCATCGGCAAATGAAGCTGGGGTAGGGGCGAAGCTGTCCAGATAGGTGGTGGTTACTTTGGCTTTTTGGAAGGAATCGCTCTGGATGATTTGTAGGATGAACTCCACATCGGTGGCAATGCCGCTGACAGCGAATTCGGTCAGCGCGCGCTGCAAGCGGGCAAGGGCAGAGGCGCGGTCTTCGCCCGAGGCGATTACTTTGGCAATCAGCGAGTCGTAATTCGCGCTGACTTCCATGCCCTGATACAGGGCGCTGTCCACGCGGATGCCCGGCCCGCCCGGTTCTCTGACGTAGCTGATCACGCCCGTGGAAGGCATAAAATTCTGGGCGCTGTCTTCGGCCAGGATGCGCGCCTCAATGGCGGCGCCTTTCACCACAATGTCTTTCTGGGTAAGAGTCAAAGGATGGCCTGCCGCCAGCAGCAGTTGTTGTTTGACCAGATCCAACCCCAGAACGGCTTCACTGACCGGGTGTTCCACCTGAATGCGAGGATTGACTTCGATAAAAAAGAATTCTTCTTCTTGCGTGACCAGGAATTCCACGGTGCCCAGGGAGCGGTAATGCAGCAAACTGCCCAGGCGCACCGCGGCTTCGCACAAATCTTTGCGAAGCCGTTTGCTTAACCCGGGGGCGGGGGCTTCTTCAATTAGTTTCTGGCGGCGGCGTTGGATGGAACACTCGCGGTCTCCCAGGCAGAGCACTTTTCCCTGACCATCACCCAGAATTTGTACTTCAATGTGACGCGCGTCCTGTACCAGCGATTCAAGGTAAACGGTATCATCCCCAAAGGCGGCTTTGGCTTCTTTGCGCGCGGCGGCGATGACGTCGGGCAGCTCCTCACGCGAAGTGGCCAGGCGGATGCCCCGCCCGCCGCCGCCGGCGGTGGCTTTCACCAGCACCGGGAAGGTTACGTTGTCCATCATCTCCAGAGGAATTTCGCGTGGCAGGGGACCATTGCTGCCGGGAAGGACAGGCAGGCTGGCCTGTTCTGCCGCTTTGCGCGAGGATAATTTGTCGCCCAGCAGGGCGATGGTTTCTGATCGGGGTCCGATGAACACCAGCCCAGCCTCTTCCACTTTTTGGGCAAAGGCGGCGTTTTCGGACAGGAATCCGTATCCGGGATGGATGGCGTCCGCGCCGCTTTGGATGGCAGCTTGAATGACCGCGTCCGCGTCCAGATAGGCTTGCGCAGGTCCAATACAAACCGCTTCGTCAGCCAGCCAGACGTGCATGCTTTCTTGATCTGGTTCGGTGTAGACCGCCACAGTTCTCAGTCCCATTTCTTGGCAGGTGCGAATAATCCGCACGGCAATCTCATTTCGATTGGCAACCAGCACTTTCATGGAATACCTCCATTCAACGTTTTCAAGCAGGGTGATCATAGCCAGATAGGATTAGAGTGGAATATTGCCGTGTTTGCGGCTGGGAGCGCTGCGGCGTTTGTCACGCAGGGCTTCTAATCCTTGAATCAATCTCAAGCGCGTCTCAGCAGGGTCAATGACGTCATCAATGTACCCATGTGAAGCGGCGATGTAGGGATTGGAAAATTCTTCACGATAAGCGCGGGTGAGTTCTTCGCGGGTTTGGGCTGGGTTGTCGCTGTTGGTGATCTCTTTGCGGTAAATGATGTTGACTGCGCCTTCAGGCCCCATCACGGCAATTTCAGCGTTGGGCCAGGCCAGGTTCAGGTCTCCTTCCAGGTGCTTGGAACTCATCACGATATACGCGCCGCCGTAGGCTTTGCGCAGAATGAGCGATAATTTGGGCACGGTGGCTTCCGCGTAGGCGTAGATCAGTTTGGCCCCATGGCGGATGACTCCGCCGTACTCCTGATCTTTTCCGGGTAAAAAGCCGGGGGTGTCAATGAATGTAATCAGGGGAATGTGAAAGGCGTCGCAAAAGCGGATGAAGCGCGCGCCTTTGTCGGAGGCGTTGATATCCAGCACACCGGCCAGGTAATCAGCCTGGTTGGCTACAATCCCCACGGTAGCTTTGTTGAGCCGCGCAAATCCAACGACCAGGTTGGGGGCGTATTCCGCCTGAACTTCCAGAAACTCACCGTTATCCACGATGGCTTCGATGACCTGATGCACATCATACGGCACCTGTGGGTTGAAGGGCACAATGGTTTCCAGTTCATGGGTGAGGCGAGTCGGTTCATCGAGCGATGGCGGTTCAGGAGCGGGGGAGAGGTTGTTGGCGGGGATGAAAGATAACAGCCAACGCACTTGCTCGAAAATAGTTTTCTCATCGGGTGCGCTGAAATGCGCCACCCCGGATCGCTTGCCGTGCACGCCCGTTCCGCCCAATTCTTCGGCAGAAATCTTTTCGTGAGTGACGGCTTCGATCACGTCGGGGCCGGTAATGAACATGTGTGTAATATTTTCCACCATGAAGACAAAATCGGTAATGGCCGGAGAATATACCGCGCCGCCCGCGCAGGGGCCGAGAATGATCGTGATCTGCGGTATGACGCCAGAATTGCGTACGTTTCTCAGGAAAATATCGCCGTAGCCAGCCAGCGCGTCAACGCCTTCCTGAATCCGGGCGCCGCCGGAATCATTGATGCCGATTAACGGCGCGCCGGATTGGTAAGCCATGTCCATAATGCGCGCGATCTTTTTCCCGTGGGCTTCTCCCACCGAACCGCCCATCACGGTGAAATCCTGCGCGTAGAGGTACACCAGGCGATCATTGATCTTTCCCCAGCCGGTGATCACCCCGTCGCCGAGCGGGTGGCTGGCATCCATCCCCAGGCTGGCGGCACGGTGTGTGATGAACATGCCGGTTTCCACGAAGGTGCCGGGGTCGAGGAGCTGTTCAATTCGCTCGCGGGCGGTCAGTTTTCCCTTTGCGTGCTGGGCAGAAACTCGCTGTTCTCCTCCCATTGCGAGGGCTTCTCGACGTTTCTGATCCAGTTTTTTTTGCAGCGTCTTTTCATTCATGTCGATCTCTATACATGGATTATGGAATGCGGCAACACGAATCCATCACCTCTGCAAAGAGGCGCGGTTGGAAATGGATATTGTGATTTCAGGAAAGAATGGAGTAAGGACGAACCAGCCTGTGCCGGTTCTGACTGCGAGGTTGCCGGGTTCCTTTTTGTTTTACGCGATCAATACAAAAAACACCGCGTTCTAAAAAAGGTTACACTTCACCTGAAAAAAACAAGCAAAAATCCTTATTATTAATCGAAAAATGGGTTGGGCAAGAATATTTCAGACCAACTTGACTTTTCGCTTTCTGTACTATACAATTTGTATCGTGAAAATAATCACGATACACGATTGGAAACGATTCGGTCATGAATAATATGGGGATCCCTATTCCAAGTTTACGGCGGCTGCTGGCATATTACCGGCACTTGAAGAGCGCCTCGCAAAAGGGGCTTGAATTTCTCTCTTCCGGTGATCTGGCTCTTGCCGCTGGCACCACGCCTGAACAGGTGCGGAAAGATTTCAGCTTTTTGCCCAGCCAGGGGCGCAGCCGGGTGGGATATCCAACGCAAAAATTTGCTGAGATTATTGAAGATTATCTGGGACTGATGAATGACAAAGAAGCCGTGCTGGTAGGCGCAGGCAACCTGGGGCGCGCGCTGGCGCTCTACCCCGGCTTTGAGCAGGTCGGTTTACGTATTGTGGTGCTGTTCGACAATGACCCGGAAAAAATTGGCAATAAGGTGGGAGATTTGCAGGTGCTGCCCGTGGACGCACTGCCAAGCCTGGTAGAGCGCATGCTGATCCGGATTGGAATCATCACCACCACTGCCGATGCGGCCCAGGCTGTGGCCGACGCGATGGTGGCGGGCGGGATTAAGGCGATCTGGAATTTCTCCACGCTGCGCCCGAAGGTTCCGGATGATGTGATGGTGCGAAATATGGACCTGTCATCCGAGCTGATTGTCCTGTCACATTACATCCGCAGCCTGGGGGCACAAGAGCCTCCCAAGTCTTTGGATGATGACCTGGATCGTCTTGAACAGGCCAGCTAGAAAACAGACGAGCAGCGGTGCAGTTTCCCCGCACGCCTTACAATATCGATCAGATCAGCCTGCAGGAGAGTTGAAGCATACTCTCCTGGTTTTCAATTTTGATATTTTTTTTAACCCCGCCAGGGGTGTTTTTTTTCAGTTTTGGGGATACAATTTTCTTACCCCTATATCCACAATCCTCAAGGAGAGCTAGAACGGTGAGCGACTCGATCCAATTCACACGCAACTATCAGGATAAAAGCACCAACCAGGGATTTCAATTTGAATTTTTCTGCGATCGCTGCGGAAATGGTTACCGCACGCGCTTCCGCCCGTTCGCGGCGGGGATGGTGTCTGACGCGTTGGATACCGCCAGCGGCCTGTTGGGCGGTCTCTTCAGCCGCGCGGCTAATGTGGGAAACAGCGTCAGCTCGTCCGCTTATGAAAGGGCGCATGACGCAGCCTTCCAAGAGGCAGCGCAAGAGCTGAAACCGCAATTTGTGCAGTGCCCGCGCTGTTCTTCGTGGGTGTGTAAAGACCGCTGCTGGAATGAAAAACGCGGTTTGTGCAAAGACTGCAGCCCCGATTTGGGCGTGGAGATGAGCGCGGCGCAAAGCTCGCGGTCAGTGGAAGAAGTGTGGGCACACGCTAAGATGGCCGAAGAGGACAAGAAACTGGCCGAGGGCAACTGGCGCGAGACAATCCGCGCTTCCTGCCCAGAATGCGGCGCGCCGCAAGCTGTCAATGCCAAATTCTGCCCGGAATGCGGCGCTAAGCTAAAAGCAAACGCGCACTGCCCGGAATGCGGCGCGAAACTGCAGCCGGGCGCGAAGTTCTGCACAGAGTGTGGAAAGAAAGTAGATTAAGGTTTGCGCTGCTGGCTGACCATTTGAAGAATGACGGGCAGACCCTGATGGAGGGTCTGTTCGATTTCATTGGCTGTTTGGCGAAAGACTTCGATCGGTTGTCCCACCGGGTCGGCGATCGGGGTCTTTTGATTCACGAGTTCTTTCAGCATCAATACACGCTCGCGGGTTTCGGGGAACTCCACACGGATGGCTTCTTTATGCCCAGATTCCATGGTAAGAATGAGATCAAATTCGGACAGATCCACGTCTTCGATAGATTGTGAAGTGTGATTTGAAATGTCGATGCCGCGCTCGGCCATCACCTGAACACTGAAAGGAGCCGCCAGCAGACCGGGACGCGTCCAGGTGCCGGCGGATTCGATCCGCCAGAAGTACCCACCTTCAACCTGGCGCGCTACAAGGGCTTTGAGCAGGCCTTCCGCGATGGGCGAGCGGCAGATATTGGCCGTACAGACCAGCAGAACTGCGGGGGGGTGATTTTCCATCAGGTAGATTATAGCGGATTCAAGTAGGAAATGGAAAACCAGGCGGGGGGAATCGCCGCCTGGTTGTTAACTGTGCGTCTTATGACTGGTGGTTGGTTATGGTGTGAATGGACTGGTAAAGCGGGTAAAGGCGGCTGTACATCTTCAGATACACCGATTTGTATAGATCATCATACACCGCGTGAGTTTTGGGGCTGGGCTCAAAGGTCTTCCCGGTGCGCGTCATTTCCTTGACCGCCGTTTCGAAATTGGGGTGAATGCCGCTGCCCACAGCCGCGTCAATGGCCGCGCCCAGGCCGGACGCTTCGTAGGTGTGAGGCCGGGCGGCAGGCAGGTTGAAAATGTCAGCGGTGAGCTGCATGGCCGCGTCGCTCTGGCTGCCCCCGCCGGAGACGCGCAGCTCGGTGATGGGCACGCCGCTGCGTCTGGTGGTGCGCTCGCTGCCCTCTCGCAGCGCGTAGGCCAGGCCTTCCAAAATGGCGCGGTAGAGATGGGCGCGGGTGTGCACGTCGCTAAAGCCGATGATGGCTCCGCGCGCTTCGGGGCCTGGGTACTTCAGGCCGGGCGACCAGAAAGGCTGCAAAACCAGGCCGTTCGAGCCGGGGGCTACCGAATTGACTAACCCGTCGAATAGGTCTTCGGGCTGCACGCCGCGCTCTTCTGAGAGAATGCGCTCGACCAATCCAAATTCCTGCTTAAACCATTTGACCATCCAATACCCCCGGTAGATTTGAATCTCCAGGCTGTAATAACCAGGCACGGCGGCAGGGTAGGGTGGAATAAGCGGGATGACCTCAATATAGCGTTTGTGGGTGGTGTTAATGGTAGCAGTGGTGCCGAAACTCAGGCTGGCAATCGAGGGATCCAGGCAGCCAGAGCCGATCACTTCACAGGCTTTGTCGGCGGCCGCGGCGATGAGCGGCGTACCGGCCGGGATACCGGTGGCTTGTGCCGCCGCCTGGCTGATCTCTCCCAGCGGGCTGGCAACGGGGATCAGGCGCGGCAGGTATTCCTGGGGCACGGGCACGGCTTCCCATTTCCAATCGTACCAGCGCGCCCATTGCTGGCGTTTGTAATCAAAGGGCAAGTAACTTACCTGGCTGCCGACCGAATCGACAAATTCACCGACCAGTTTGTAGGTGAGATACCCGGACAGCAACAGATATTTATGCGTTTTCTTCCAAATTTCAGGTTCATGGGTGCGCAGCCAGTTCGCCTCCGCTTCGGCTTGCAGATATTTCACCGTTTCTGTCGCCCCGGCTAACCAGAACCCCAGGCCCCATAAACCGCCCACCGGCTTTAGCCCTTCTGTGCGGCGCTGGTCGAGCCAGACGATGGCCGGACGCAGGGGATTGCCCTGTTCGTCAACGTTGACCAGTGTGGAGCGCTGGGTGGTCAGCGAAACGGCTGCGATGGATTCTTTATCCACGCCGGGTTCGTTCCATAAGCCCTGGCATGCTTCGCATAAGGCGCGCCAGAAAAGATCCGGGTCCTGTTCCGCCAGGCCGGGGGCTTTGGAGTAATACGGCTCAATGGGAATCTGTGATTTGGCAATCAGGTTTCCGGCCGGGTCGAACAAAATGGCTCTTACGCTTTGGGTTCCGTTATCAATCGCCAGCAAATTTTCTGCTGCCATCCTCACTCCTTGTTTAGCGGCGTAGTAACCATTTTAATCCCAATGAGTAAATTACGGGTTCGATTCAACGCATTCCCCAGCGTTTGGCTTTCTGTTCTTCCGATAAATCCAGGCCCAGGGTGCCGCCCGGGTTGAGTATGTAGTCGGGATCAAAATGATTTTTCAGGCAGCGGATGACATCCATACAGGCGGTGCCAATCTGGGCTTCGAGCCAGGGCGAAGTCTGTTTGCCCACACCGTGGTGGTGGCTCATCGCAGCCCCATTTTGTTGGATGGCTTCGAGGATGGCATATTGCAGGTTCAAATATTCATTAATCGCTTCGATGCGGGCGATGAAGATGAAGTACAGGTTGGCTCCCTGAGGATACATGTGCGAAATGTGGGTCATGCAAATCGTATTCGGACGCTGCTTGACTACATCGCGCACTTTTTGATGCACCTGTTTTAGCTGCGACCAGGTAACACTGCATTCCAGGGTATCGATCAAAATTCCAAAATCTTGCAAGTCTTCGCGCAGATAGGGATCGCGGAAGCGGCTTTTTTCCCAGGCCTGGGTAACATGGAATGGCGTGAGGGTGAACGCCCCGAAGCGCTTGCAGACGGCGTGGATTTTCTTTTGGAGCGTTCTGGTAAATTCAGCGCTGCCGTCCACAGTGCCCAATAAGAGGCATTTTTGCATGGGCTGGTAACCAAAAGCTTTCAGCAGCGTATCGGCGGGGGTGCCCTCCACGCCGTACAGGCGCATGGCTACATCTGTTTCTTCTGGATCGGAGAGGCGAAAGACAGACGGATAGCCGGTCTCTGACTGCATGATCTCTCTCACCGCGCAGACGGCGTCATCCCAGTTTTTGAACATATAGCTGTACCGCCGGGTGTTCTTGGGCATGTGGCGGAATACGCGCAGGGTTACTTCGGTCAGGATGCCAAATGTGCCCTCACTGCCCATCATCACCTGGTCAAAGTCGGGGCCGGTGGCTTCACGGGCGTAGTAGGGCGTTTTCAAAATACCGCGCGGGGTGTTATATTCCTGCGAAACAACCATGTCCTCGATTTTGCCGTAATACGTAGAGTTCTGGCCGGCACCACGGGTGACGACCCAGCCGCCCACGCTGGAGTATTCAAAGGATTGGGGGAAATGCCCGCAGGTGTAGCCCCGCTGCGCGTTGAACCGCTGCGGCGCTTCATTCAGTATTTTTTCCAGCATGGGGCCCGACATACCAGCCTCAACGGTAATGGTCTGGTCGACTTCGTTGAAGGCGATCACGTTGTTGTAGTGTACGCTCAGGTCAATGGAGACCCCGCCATTAACCGCCTCCATCCCGCGAGTGACGGTGGATCCGCCGCCAAAAATGTAGAGAGGAATGCGCTCGCGCAGGCAGAAGGCCAAAATTTGCTGAATCTCCTGCTTGTTGCGCGGGGCCAGCACCACGTCTGCCAGGTTTTCAACGATCTTGTCCCGCAGGCGCAGCGCGTCTAACATGCCCTTGCCGTAGCTGGCGCGGATGCGCGTGTACGTGTCCGTTTTCAGGTTTTCACGCCCTACGATGCGCTCCAGTTCCTGCACCAGTTCCGGGCGCATGTGAATGGGAAAATCAATGTCCACGTCTTGCAGCCCAAGGTCTTTGGGCTGGGTAAAATCGGCGTCGCTGAGATGAAAAACCTGCTTCATCAGCCGATACAGGCCGTGATTGGGATGTTTGAAACCCTGTGGATCGCCCCATTTGAACAGGGAGCGATAAGATCGCTTCGGCGTTTCGCCTTCAAACCAGGCCGGGGTGAACGTTTTCTCTTTACCAGACATTGCAGTTCTCCTGTGAATGGGATTATCCCAAAGGGTGAGGGCTGTAACTGCGCTCCCAGATGGCGCGATAGGCGTTGACTTCACTTTGCCATCGCGCTTCATTCCATTCCAGTTCAGGCTGGATGATCTTCTTGATCGTATCCATCATATCCAGCGCGCCGTTGGGCAGGAGCATTCCAATGCGGACGCGGCGCAGCAGCAGGTCATCCAGATGGATAATCCCATCAGAGCGGGCCGCCCAGCGCAGCTCTGCCCAGCGATTGGGCAAAAGGCCAATATGATCCAATTCTCCGGGTTGGGCGCAGACGCAAATTTCCAGGGTCTCAAAGCCATATCTGCCCGCAAGGTAAGCCCACGATTCAATATCAAGCCCGCAATCAACGGAGTCGGGGATTTCGCCAATCAACCGCTTGCGAGTGGGGAAGGGTTTCGCGTTGGGCAGGAAGGGCCGGGCGTGGTTGAGCACTTCGGCGGCCATGATGCGGAAGGTGGTGTATTTTCCGCCTGCGATGGTCAACAATCCTTCCTCTTCCCAGACGGCATGCCCGCGGCTCTCGTCCGAGGGGTTGGCTTTGCCGGTGCTGATGATGGGGCGCAGCCCGGCAAAAGAGGAGATCATGTCATCTGCGGATATCTCGAGGCCGGGGAAGGTGGTGTGCAGGGCTTCGATGATATATTCTATTTCCTCGGGACTGGCGCAGGGTTCGTCCTGGCTCTTTTCCAGATAGGCGGGATGATCCAGGTCGGTGGTGCCAATCAGGGTGGTTCCTTCCCAGGGGATGGCGAACATGGCGCGATTGTCTTTGGGGTGGGCCAGGGTGATGGCATAAGAAAGAGGAAATTTGGAAAACGGAAAGATCAGATGGCTACCCCGCGCTTTGCGTAAATGAGGCGGTTTCTGGATAAAGGAGCGAATATCGTCACTCCAGGGACCGGCGGCGTTGATCACTACTTTTGCCCGGGCGGAGATCTCTCTTCCTTTGGGCTCAGAACGGTCTTTGATCGTTACGCCGCACACACGCCCGTCACGCGTGCGCAACAGGCCGGTCACTTTGGCGTAATTCAGAGCAAAACCGCCATCCTCAACAGCCTCTTTCAGAATGCGCACCACCATGCGGGCGTCATCCATTTGGGCGTCGCCGTAGCGGTAAGCGCCAGACAGGCGGTTGGCGTTCAAAAAGGGAACTTGCTCCAGTACGGCCAGTGCGTCGAGATGCTCGTGATCCCACTTGTGGCCGTATAAATCGTAAAGAGTTACGCCGAGCAAAAGCTGCCAGCGGGGCGTTTTGCTGGATTTATAGTCGGGCAAGATGAAGTTGAGCGGGGTAACCAGGTTTTGGGCTTCTTTTAAGAGCCATTCGCGTTCTCTCACTGACTCTCGGGTAACATCATACTGCTTGTTGCGCAGGTAACGAAAGCCGCCGTGGATCAGTTTTGAGGAGCGGCTGGAGGTGCCGAAAGAAAAATCATTGGCCTCCAGCAGCAGAGATTTGTAACCGGCGTTGACAGCTTCGCGCAGAACACCTGCCCCGGTGATCCCCCCGCCGATGATAATCACATCCCATTCCTGATCGATGATGCCCCAAATGGAATCGCGCCATCCCGTAGTCCACATTTCGACCTCCTAAAAAAAAGTGCAATGAACAAAAAAATTAAGAATTACTTGCTGCCCTTTCCGTATCCAGCCAGAATCTCAGGCTTTGTTCCATTACCTGGCGGGTCAGGGTTTCGGCTTCTTGTGGCAGCTGGCTGCGGGCGCAAGCCAATAACTGCGTGTAAAAATTCCTGGAGACCGCGCATGCTTCTGGATTTGAAAAGTAAACCTCTCCCACCAGTGCGTACAGGTCTTTGAATCCGTTGAGAATCAGGGTGAAGACCGGGTTGCCAGAAAAACGGGTGCATTGAAAGTGAAGCTGCCAATCGGCGCGCGTGAAGGACGGGGCATCCTGAATCGTCACTAATATTTCCGTCAGCAGGCTTTCAACCTGAACCGGTTCGCGTTCGATGGCAAGGCGGATATAGGTAGGCGCAAGTAAAATTCGCACCTGCAACAAGTCGCGGACGAAGTGTTGGGGCAGGTGTTCGGAGTGCCCGGCAACCGCCGCCAGCACACTCAGGTTGCCTTCCTGCCAGTAGTCGCGCACGCGGGTTGGTTTTCCGTGCCGGATTTCCAGCCAGCCATCCCGGCTCAGACGCTGCAGAGCCTCGCGCAAGGTGGGGCGGGTGGTGCCCAATTGAACGGCCAGCACTCTCTCAGAAGGCAGGTTGGAATTGATGGGAAAAACATCATCCAGAATGGCTTGGATAAGACGGGCTTCGGTCAGCTCAGCCGGTTTTTGAGGAGGTTGCCACTGCTGCATACGGTCTCCTGATTGGTAAGAGGTCATACCAGTTTATTATGATCATAGCAAATTTCACCTGCTCTGTCTACTATCCAATTTTCCTGCATTGATCAACCAATGCTATACTGGTAGCAGACAGACGCAAACCGGTAGGAGAAAATGCGTACCAGGGTCCTTCTTCTTTGTTTTGTTCTCATATTACTTATGATGGCTGCCTGTTCGACCACCGGCTTGGTGCAGCAAGGCC
Source organism: Ornatilinea apprima (assembly GCF_001306115.1). Classification (GTDB taxonomy): domain Bacteria; phylum Chloroflexota; class Anaerolineae; order Anaerolineales; family Anaerolineaceae; genus Ornatilinea; species Ornatilinea apprima. Next base: position 61,779 of record NZ_LGCL01000040.1, read on the forward strand.
AGGGTGGAAAGGGCGGGCTCAACGAATTTCGACTGGCCTTTCTGGACACAAAAACGGCTACTCCATTTCTGCCGCAAACCTTCACGCCCACCCCAAGCCTGACGCCCACACCCACTGCTACTTCAACCCCAACACACACTCCCACCGCTACACCTACGCAAACTCCTACGCCGACCAACACTCCCACGCCAACACCGGTTCCTGTTGTGCTTGCTGGCGCGGCAGATATTTCGATCTGCGGGCAGGATGGTGATGACCGCACGGCTGAACTGCTGGATCAGATTCCCGGAGCGGTTTTCACCGCTGGTGATAATTCCAATGAATATGGGACCATGCGCGAATATCTTGAGTGCTTCGATCCAACCTGGGGGCGGCAAAAAGACCGCATGCACCCCAGCCCGGGCAATCATGATTATTTAACGGAGCGCGCGGCCGATTATTATGCCTATTTCGGCGCGGCTGCCGGGGAGATTGACAAGGGGTATTACAGTTACGACTTGGGCGATTGGCACATTGTTGCGTTAAACAGCAACTGCGGTTGGGTTGGCTGCGGGGTCGATTCGGAGCAAGTCGCCTGGCTGGCGGAAGATCTGGCTTTATCCAATAAAAAATGCACCCTGGCTTACTGGCATCATCCCCGCTGGAGTTCGGGCGTGCACGGCGGATCGCCCTGGCTGGATCCTTTCTGGCAGGTGTTATACCAATACGGGGCGGAAATTGTGGTTTCCGGCCATGATCACCATTTTGAACGTTTTGCGCCAATGAATCCGCAAGGTCAGATTGATGAGCAAAGGGGAATTCGCCAATTCATTGTGGGAACAGGGGGGGCATCGCAGCGTGGATTTGGCGACGAGATTGAAGGCAGTGAAGTTCGCCATCGCGGAGATTATGGCGTGATTAAGTTCAATTTGTATCCGAATTATTACGAGTGGGAGTTTATTTCAATTGAAAAAGATGGTTTTTCCGATAAAGGCAGGGGAGAATGCCATTGAACGTTGAAAAACCACCCTCAGAATGTAAAAAACATGCAAAATTGAAGATTAAAAGATTTAATTGACGCGGATTTTTCAACGTGCTATACTGAAATGGGATGGTTAGTGTTATATAGACAACTTAAAAAATCCTTGAAGTAAATCGTACATTGGAGAAGTGGCCTGCTACAGCGGGGGAAGCCACGATCATCATGTACAATGAAACCAGCGCTCAGGGTGGTTTTATAGCGATTTCTTCGGGGATTTTTTGGTTTTAATGAGTTGCTTCGACCGGTTGCAGCCAGTCGAAGCAGTTGACTCGGGGCACGGTCAAGCACCCTCTGTACGCATTTAATTATACTAGTGAAACCCTATGCCCCAAACTGAGGTGTCAACCTTTTAAGATTGTTCACAAGAAAAGGGGACAAAAATGCTTTCGAATCGAGAAGCCGTGGGGCTAAAATGGTTAGCCAATTGGAATTCACCATCCTTGCGGATCGTGTTGGGTTGTGTTCTGATTGCCACGTTGATTGCATGCCTGGTCATTCTTCTGATTCCGCCAACCTATAAATCAAGCACCCTTTTATTAATCGAACCCTCGCCAGGATTGGTGACGGATGATTACAGCAGCATCATCGCCGGGGAGCAGCTAGCGTTCACCTACAGCCAGTTGATGGTGGAAAAGCAGATTTTGGAGACTGCCATCCGCCGGCTGGAACTGGATCTGGAGCCGGAGGACCTGGCGCGCCGGGTTTCCGCTGAACCGGTGAGTAATACCCAATTGATCCGCCTGAGCGTGCGCGATTCTTCTCCACAAAACGCCGCTTTATTGGCAGAGACTATCGCAGACGAATTTGTGCAGCATGTGCGCTTGCTGGAGCGAGAGAAATTTGGGGAGTCGATCAGCGGCCTGCAGGCGGAAATGGAGAGCCAGACGACTCTTATCAGCGCGAATCAAGCCAGGGTAGATAGCCTCAGCTCTCAAAGCATTGCACACGGGTCAAAAATGGTTCACTTACAAAGCCAGATTGACCTTGACCGGGGTGACTATCAGTTCCTGCAGCAAAGCTATTTTGTGGCTCAATCTCAAGCGGATCAGATCGCAGAGAAAATCCAGATCGTTGAAGATGCTGTGGTTAAAGAAGCAGCCGGTTCCCGAGGATTTTCAGCGTATTTGACGCTTCTGGTTGATCCTTCGTTGATTATTGGCCAGGGGACGTATTCAACAGTTACAAACAGCGCCCGGGTGGCCTCGGCGTATGGAGAAATCTGGACCGGCGAGTCGTATATGCAGGCGGTAATTGATGAGTTGGGGTTGGATCGGGATGCTGATGACCTCGCCAACGATGTTTATTTCGAGCCGATCCCCAGCACTCAGCTCGTGCGCCTGCGGGTGGATGACCCCTCTGCTGCCCAGGCAAAGACGCTGGTTGAAGTGATTGGTAGAAACATCGTTCAAACCACGCAAACGCAGCTTGCCAGACCATACACCGACCGTATGCAGGCCCTTCAAAAGCAAATGGATGAGCTTTCGGCGCAGATTGAATCGGCTCAGGCCGAAATCATGACCATTTCGGCCCAAAAGGCGCAAATCGAGGCAGACCTGATCAAAGAGGAATCCGCGAAAACGAAGCTTTCGCAGGATTATCAGGTGTTGTACGACCAAATGGAGCAATTGCGAAAAAATGCCAACCAGGCTTCCAACTCAGTGATGGTTGTTGCTCAACCTTCCATACCAGACAGGCCCACACAAGACAGGTTGTTATATGTGCTTTTGGCGGCCCTGCTGGGTGGTACGGTGGGAATCGGAGCGGCTTTTGTGCTTGACCAGCTTGATGAAACGGTGAGAATTCGCCAAGATGTGACCAGCAAGATGGGACTGAATCTCCTGGGTTGTATTGACGCTCAAAAAAACGGCGATTCAGGCCTGGAAATGGATGTCCATCCCCGCTCCAAAGTGGCAGAAGATTTTCGTACTCTGGCAATAAATCTCTGCTCCGTAAATGCGCAAAACCCCATCCGCACGCTGCTCATATCCAGTCCGGGCATGGCCGAAGGAAAATCCGTTGTTACAGCCAACTTGGCGCTGGCTTTGGCGCGCCTGGGTTTGAAAATTCTGGTGGTTGACGCGGATTTGCGCCTGCCCAGTTTGCACCGTATATTTGGCGTAGATCAGGAAAATGGGCTGAGCGAGGCGCTGGTTTCTGGAAAAGGAACGGATCACTTGAAAACGACCAAAGAAGCCGGGGTCAAGATTATGACCAGCGGCAGCCTGCCCCCCAATCCCTCAGAATTGTTGAACTCGAAGAAATTGACCATCCTGCTGGAAAAATTATCGCAGCAGGCGGACCTGGTTCTGGTCGACAGCCCACCCATCCTTTCAGTCGCGGACTCAATAATTTTGGCCGGGGAGTTGGATGGGACGATGCTTGTTGCCCGCTCGGGTATGACCACCCGAAAAATGTTGAGAGAAGCAGAGGAGAATTTGCGTCAGGTGAGAGGCAATTTAATTGGGGTGGTTCTGAATGGTGTGCCGCGTGACCAGCATTCAGCATATCGCTATGAAAGTGGAGAGGAGGAGCGCCCGTCAGCCCAGCGATGGTTTGATGTTCTTCAGTATTGGGTAAAAACGCCATGGTTCAAGAAAAAATGAGGGAGGAGTCACCGCTCTGGAAAGCAACCATTTTGTTAGGAATGGCGACCCTGCTGACACGCGCCACCAACTTTCTAACTCAAATGGTGATCGCCCATCATTTTGGTGTCAATCTGGACGCTGATGCTTACTTTTTGGTTGAGAATGGGATGTTAATTGCGGGTAGTTTTTTGATTACCAGTTTTTCCGTGGCTTTCATCCCCATCTGGACGAATTCCCATATCCATGAGGGGCCTCGCGCGGCGAACCGCTTTCATTATGGATTTGTGGTCCTGGCGATGGCTGCATCACTGGGGTTGTCTGTTGTCGTGGGATTGGTCGGTTTTGCTTTCAGCTCATTGCTTTTGCAGAGCGGTGTTGACCCGCTCTTGCAAGCGACGGGCCGTCTGATGCTGGTGGCGTCTCCGGCGGTTGCTTTGATGGGCTTTACCGTAGGGTGCACCAGCATTCTGCAGGCAAACCGTCATTTTCTGATACCAGAATTGGGCAACATTTCTTACAACCTGGTTTTACTGGTTGCCGCGTTGTTTTTCGCGGCCCGGCTGGGAATGATCAGCCTGGCCTGGGCGACGGTTTTGGCGGCTGTTGTGCGGCTGCTGGTGCAGGTCCCTGCCAGTCGGAAAATCAGTTCCTTTCAGACTGGTAAAGGCGATCAGTCAGCCGGTCTTGGTCTGGTTCAAAAACGAGTACTGCCCATTTTCGCGGCGTACGCAGGCACGCAGGTTACCTTGCTGCTTGGCAACCTTATGGCTTCCAACCTGCCCGCCGGGTCTGTATCCGCACTGGTGTATGCCAGCCGGGTGATGTTGCTGCCGGTGGGTATTCTGGTGCTGCCGCTGCAGACCACAATTTTACCTACCCTGTCGCAGCAGGTGGCGCACAAAGACTTGCGGTTGCTGGGAAAAACCATGTTGGATACCTTTCGCATGCTGGTTTTGGTTGGAATTCCAATCAGTGTTGGGATTGTGTTCTTGAGGCTGCCGTTGGTTCAGTTGCTGTACCAAAGAGGCGCGTTTGATGCAGCGGCTTCGGCGCTGACGGCTGATCTACTCGCCTTTTTCGCGCTGGGCCTGCCGGCGGTGGCGTTGTTAATGTTGATTAATAGTGTGTATTGCGCGATGGGCGACATGCAGGCGCTGGTTTTGGTGAATGGTTTTCATTGGGCCGCGACTGCGCTTCTGGGCGCGGTGTTGGTGCGGGTGGCTGGCGCAAGCGGCGCGGCGATGTCTATTTCAATATCCACCACACTGGCTTGTGTTCTAGGTTTAGCGCGGCTGAAGAAAAGCATTCCCACCTTCAAGCTGAATGGGTTGGTGGAGGTGGTGGCTAAATCCGCTATCGCGTCTGGGGTTATGTTCTTGCTTTTGACGGGCGCGAATCTTTTGATGACCCAGGGATTGAAACTGCAGTTGACCTGGCAGTGGACGGAGGCGGTCTTACAAATTGTTCTGGCTGTTTTGCTCGGCGGTTCCAGTTTTACGATAGCTGCCTGGTTATTGAAAATTGATGAGTTTCAGGTATGGCGCGAAAGAATGAGTTTTTCCAAATCGTCCCTGCGAATCCGCGCGCGATGAAAAGGAGCCTGTCTGGTGATCAGACAATTCGTCTCTGGCAGTAAGAAATGGATGACCTGGTTTGCCATTGCGGCGATGCTGGCCAGTGGATTCCTGGCAGTTTTTTCTCAATGGATCATCGCCGTGATAGAGCAGAGCGGCTACCCGGCTTGGTTCAGTCTGGCGTTTCTGACAGGCTGTATATTATTGGTGGGAGTGGGCTTTACTGCGTATGAGGTGTTGGTCTGGTTGTGCTTTTCACTGATCGGCTTTGTTCGCATTGAGCCGGCGCCTTTTGATTATTTGTTGCTGGTGGTAATGGCCATCGGCTGGGCGCGGGGAAAGTTGGAATTATTCAATGTCCGGCAGAATGTATTGGTGCTATCGGGATTGTGGATTTTTATTTTGGCCAACCTGGTCTCCATGGTAGGGGTGGCCGCCCAGCCGGCGAGCTGGCGGTTCATGCTGATCACCTTCTATTTGCTGGTTCTCTTTCTGTTTGTGCGTTTGTATGGGCATGATGAAAAGGCGATCCATATTCTTCTGGCCGGCTATCTGGTCAGCGCGACGGTCAACGCGGTGCTGGTCATCTTGGGGCTATTAGGTCTAGGGTTTGCTTCGTCAATGGTCGGCTGGTCGATTCGAGGGGTGGGGTTCTTTAAGGACCCGAACGTTTTTGGTGCGTATATGGCATCAGCTGCCATGATCGCGATGGACAGGATTGTTCACTCCAAGGGGCGCTGGTATCGGATTGTTGGGTATGGGGTTTTGACGTTCCTGTTGGGATTTACGGCGGTTTACTCTCTCTCGCGAGCGGTGTGGGTCAGCCTGGTTCTCAGTATTGGGGTTTATGCATGGATGTTGGCAAAAGAAGCTCCCCGTTCAGCCGTGATTGTTTTATCAGTGCTGCTTGCATTGGCAATTACAGCGGTGTTCTTTTTACAGTCTTCGCAAATGGCGGCCTTTGTGTCTGCGCACATGCGCCTGCAAGATTACGACATGGCCCGTTTCGGAAACCAGTACCAGGGGTTGATTGCTGGGCTTACTCAACCGCTTGGTGTGGGTCCGGCTGGCTGGCCGAACGCGCACAGTCTATATGTAAAAACCCTGGCCGAGCACGGGTTGTTGGGTCTGGTGTCGTTGGGAATGGTGATCGTTGGTTCCATTTGGCCGCTGATTCGCAGAGTTGCAGTTATGGATGGTTCACGCAGGGCACTATCCGCACAGGTGCTGCTGGCGATTCTGATTGGCCAATTGGTTAACAGCGTGGTCATTGATTCGATCCATTGGAGGCATCTATGGGTGCTGCTGGGGATCGCCTGGGCTTTTTCGGATGGGCCGGTCACAAAGCAAGGAGAAGAGAATGGCTAAGGTCTTCACCCTGCTGATTGCGCTGGCCGGATTGGTCATCATTGCCTTTGGCGGCTGCGTACGCCCCGCTGCTCCGCTGCAACAGATTTCACCGATTGAACCCGCCATAATGAGCGCGAACCCGATAGGTAGTGCTTCTGCCACCAACTCATGCACGCCGTTTTTGCCTCGCTCGCCAACGCCAACCGCGACTTTCACGCCCATTCTATCCCCCACTGCAACGCCAACATCCGCGCCGATTCCTGCCTCGCCCGCATCTCCGCGGCCGGTGAGAACAAGCCCTGCGCCGCCATCCACCTTGCCAGAGGATCAAGAATCCCAACCCCATCCAACCGATGATCAGGGCAGCCTGCATCCTCATCCATTTTATGGAATGGAGTTTGTGCCCACGAAGGATTTTGAAACGGTGCGCGGCTTGGGTATTGAAGTGATTGGCCAGACTTTCGCGCATGACGGCTCGCCCGCCAGCTGGAAAGCCCAACTTGACCTGGCAGAAGATGCCGGTTTGCGCGTGATCGCCTGGTTGTGGCCGCAGGGTTGGACCTGGGAAGGAGACCAGTGGGTGATTGATGAACAGGCGCGTTCTTTTTTGGAAACGGTGGCTGGGAACGAGGCGCTGTTTGCTGTGTATGTTTTCAACGAACCCTACTGGCAGGAGTGCTGGGGCTGCGGTTACACCACTTCTCAGCAGCAAAAGTTGTATTCGCAGATCAAAGCGATTCGAAACGTGCCCATCTTCTCAGCCGTGGACAGCATGCGGTTTTGGACGGATTACTCGCCTGAGACGGCTTTCGCGGACGGTATTTGTGATTATTGCGCCACCTGGTATTACCCCGTGACTCAGGATGGATTTGATCAGGACGAATTGCGGGCGCGCATCGCTGCCGATCTTTCTACCGCCCGGCAGCGCGCGCCGAAGAGCAAAATTGTGTGGTATATGCAGGCTTTTGCCGGCGCCGAGTCCGGTTACCGTGTGCCAACCGCGAATGAAATGGAAGAAATAGCCCGGATTGTATACGAAGCAGGGGTTGACGGCGCGATGTGGTATGTATGGTCATTTAATTCCCTATACAATGATACGCTGTGCCGTCATCCGGAACTGTTTGCAACGGTTCGTAAGATTTACGAAGAGACGGTACTACTGCATTAGGCGCCCGACCAGCCAGGAGGTGCGGATGAGAAAGACGCTTCAGATTACCGGCGATTCACCGTATGGAGGGGCAGGGTATTTGATTCTGCGCTGGTGTCAATTCCTCGTTGTCAACGGCTGGCAGGTGGATGTGCTGGCAACCAACCCCCAATGGGTTGCCATGCTGAAGGAGATTCCGGGGCTGAAGGTGATAGAAGATATTCTCATTCCGCGCGATATTTCTCCGCTTAAAGATGCGCAGGCTTTCTCCAAGTTAATCAAACTGCTGAGGCGCACCCGCTATGATGTTGTTCATACCTACACAGCCACACCTGGTTTTGTGGGCAGGCTGGCCGCGCGGGCGGCGGGTGTACCCGTGATTGTGCATCACCAGGCCGGTTGGACGGTAACAGAGTTCTCTACACCGCTGCAAAGGATCATCTATACTCCCCTCGAATACCTGGCAGTCGCGGCTTCCACCTGTTCCATCTGCGTCAGCCACGCCGTGGAGCGCCAGGCGTATGACTTGCACATTGCCCCGCCGAAGAAGCTGGTGGTGATCTGTAATGGAATCAATCCGCAGCCCTTTTTCGAGGCCTGCCAAAATGGCGCCAGAGAAATGTTTCGCGGGAGGCTTGGAATCCCAGATGGACACCTGCTGATTGGGAATACGGGCAGGCTGGCACCGCAAAAAGATAACCAGACATTGATTGAAGCGATGAAGATTTTTCAAACACTCCAACCCGAAACCCCGTTCACGCTGCTGATCGCGGGCGAGGGACAGGAGCGGGCTGAATTGGAGCGGCTGGTGGATTCGCTGGGGCTGGCAGGACGGGTAAAACTGTTGGGCTTTGTGGAAGATATTCCCACCTTTCTGGCAGGTGTAGATATGTTCATCAGTCCTTCGTTATGGGAAGGGCTGTCAATTTCTCTGTTGGAGGCCATGGCGGCTGCCAAACCGATTATTACCACCACTATCCTGCCCAACGCAGAACTGATTGAGCATGAAGTCAACGGATTGTTGGTGTCCCCAAGGCGGCCAGATCAGATTGCTGAGGCCGTCCAGCGCCTGTGGCAAGACCGCGCCCTGGCAGTCCGCTGTGGGGAAGCGGCCCGGCAGCGTGTCGTAGATCACTATTCGATTGAGCGCATGTTTAACGAGACCCTTGAACTTTATCAGGTTCAGAAGTGAGGTGGCGCTATGAATGAGGAAAATTTTGCTGAGTGGCTGCGCCGGCAGGGTTATCAGGTCATCCGGAGCGAGAGCGGCGCCTGGTACAATGCCGGTCCGCGAGTTTTTCAGGCGTTTCCTTATGGCGAGGTGATTCAACCCTCCGAGGCGGAATTGCGCCGCTTGATGCTGGGGCGGGGCATCGCGGCATTGCGCTATTCCACACCGCTCAGCGCGCCGCAGGGCATGGTCAGCTACCATGTGATTCTTAACGGACCCTATTTACTGGAAAACTTAACCCACCAGAGCCGCACCAATATCCAACGCGGACTGTGCGCTTGCCATGTAGAGCCGATTCCGTTGACCCGTCTGGCTGAAGAGGGTTGGCTTCTGCAATACGACACGCTTAAGCGCCAGGGCCGCCTGCGAAGCATGAGCCAGGCGCAGTGGCGGCGCATCTGCCTTTCCGCGCAGGGTTTGCCCGGCTTTGAAGCGTGGGGGGCGATGGTCGATGGTGAGTTGGCTGCTTCTCTGCTGACCGTGCGGGTGGGGGATACGTTTTACGTGCCCTACGCGCAGAGCCTTCACAAATATATGGATAGGCATGTCAACCACGCTTTGTTTTATATTTCTGCCAGCGCAATGATTTCCAGCAGCGGCATCCGGCGCGTGTTTTTCTCGCTGCATTCACTGGATGCGCCAGAAAGCGTCAACACGTTCAAATTCCGCATGGGTTTTTCGGCCTTACCTGTCCGCCAGCGGGTCGTTTTTCACCCATTGCTCGTTCCGTTCGCCAATGAAGCCAGCCATCAGATTCTTCAAAAGCTAGTGAAGCGCTACCCGGAAAGTCACATTGTTTCCAAAACGGAAGGGATGCTGCATTTTTATCTGAGCGGCCGGCACCCCATCGAAAAACAAGATTGGCCAACATGCCTGGAAGGTTGGAAGGTAAGCAATTTCCAGGCCGCAGGCAACCCGGATCACCTCCAAAAAAGGCCGGCTGATGTGCTGGCAAAGGAGTGATTAAAAATGCCCATTGATTCGATCACAGATTGTCAATTAGATAGTTTGCCACGGATGTCGGAAGGCCAGGTAAAGGGGGACCCATTGTCGCTCAAGAATTGGATCAAACGCAGCTTAGCCAAACCATGGAATTACGTTGTAAAAAAGCGGCTCAAGCGCATGTCGGCTGCCCTGTTTGGAGACACCGGCGTGCCGACCTCTGTTGGTAAGCAGGCTCCGGCCTTGGCTGTGTCTCTGGCTGCTGGGGATTGGGTGCGTGTACGCTCGCGAGAAGAAATTGAGGCGACCCTGGATCGTTGGCATGAGTTAAGGGGCTGCGCGTTTTTGGAAAATATGTGGCAGTACTGCGGAACAACGCAGCGCGTTTTAACGTCCATGCAGCGATTCTTGGACGAGCGGGATTATAAGGTAAAAAAATGCCGGGGAATTGTACTGCTAGAAAATATTCACTGCGAAGGCACCCCCGTATTTGGCCGTTGCGACCGCCGCTGTTATTTGTTCTGGCGCGAGGAATGGTTGGATAAGATATCCGAATGAAATTTTTCGTGTAGCCGAGAGGTCTTCTTATGCCCGTTTCTTCCATCCTAGACGTGATTGGCAACGTGCCGATGGTCATCCTGCGGCGAATGTCTTCGGGAAAAGTGTTCGCGAAAGCGGAATTTCTTAACCCGGGGGGCAGCATTAAGGACCGTGTGGCGAAATTTATCCTGGATAAAGCCGTTGAAGAGGGGCGGCTCCGGCCAGGAATGGTGGTGATCGAAGCCACATCTGGAAACACCGGCATTGGACTGTGCCTGGCTGGCGTGCAAAGTGGGTTTGCGGTGGTCTGCGTAATGCCAGACAATGTCAGCGAAGAACGTAAGCGAATCATTGAGGCACTGGGAGGAGAGACCATTCTGATTCCAGCCAAAGAAAATCTGTCGGGCTGCGTGAAAAAGATGCAGGAAATGGCGAAGCTTGAGCCAGATAAATACTTTGTCGTCAACCAGTTTCAAAATCCAGATAACACCCGGGCGCATTATTTGCAAACTGGGCCGGAAATCTGGCAAGACACAGGCGGCGAGATCGATATCTTTGTAGCCGGCATTGGCAGCGGTGGCACCCTGCAAGGGGTTGGTCAATATTTGAAAGACCAAAAACCGGAGATCAAAATTGCCGCGGTGGAGCCGCGCAATGCCACTTCACTGCTGGGCCGAGAACCTGGACTGCACCAGATTCAGGGCATTGGAGATGGTTTCGTGCCCGAGGTGCTGGATGTGGGCTTGATTGATATGGTGTTCTCTGTCTCGGATAAAGACGCTATTGACACTACCCGACGGTTGGCGCGGGAAGAAGGCCTGTTGGTTGGAACATCATCAGGAGCGAATATTTTTGCCGCGCTGCAAATGGATAACGGCAAGAACCGGATTGTAACGGTGCTGCCAGACCGCGCAGAACGGTATTTTAGCACCGCATTGTTATAAGAACGACCGATGGTTGGGATCGAATGGCCGTTAATACTCGCTCAAAGAATCGCTTCATAATTACCTCAAGCGCGGGCTTGTTTGTGAAGGACGTGTTTGATGTCTTCTGCGCGTTGCTTGGAATGCTCGTTTTGCTTCCCTTTTTCGGGATTCTGGCCTTCCTGATTTTGCATGATTCGCCCGGCCCGGTCTTTTATTGGTGTCCTCGGATTGGTTTAGGAGGGCGGCCTTTTCGCATGTTGAAATTCCGTACAATGTACGAGCGTCCCAGCAGTTACGCGGGCCCGCGCCTGACCTGCAAAGAAGATCCGCGTATTACCCCGTTCGGACGCTGGCTGCGCGATACAAAAATTAATGAGCTACCGCAGATTTGGAATGTGCTCAAGGGAGAGATGAGCCTGGTCGGTCCGCGTCCGGAAGACCCGGAAATCGTGCAAAACTGGCCGCGCGAGTCTAAAGAAATCATCCTCTCGGTGAAGCCTGGAATTACCAGCCCGGCAAGCATTCTTTACCACAATGAGGAGGAACTGCTTTCATCCGATTCCCTGATGCAGGATTATTACAACACAATCTTGCCAGACAAGATGCGCCTTGACCGCTTGTACGTCCGCAATCGCACCTTTTGGTCGGATCTGGACGTGCTGTTCTGGACGTTCGCGATTATCCTTCCCAAGATTGTCAAAACCAAGGTGCCTGAAGAATACCTGTTTGCCGGCTTGATTTCACGCGTCATCAAACGTTATTTATCCTGGTTTTTTATCGATTTGCTGACATCACTGGTGGTGGTTGGTGGTGTGGCGTGGCTTTGGAGGGATCAGGGTTATGCGGCCTTTGACCTGATCCATGTCGGCGGGCTGGCGGTGGTGCTTTCGCTTTTGTTCAGCGGGATTAATGCCCTGTCAGGTTTGAACCGCACGGGCTGGTCGACGGCCACCTTTGAGGATGGAGTGAGTTTGGTGTTGGCTGGCGCTGCAACGATGGTATTTACGCTCTTCTTAAGCGGGCTGCATTCTCTTTTGAAGTGGCCTCCCTTTCCCTCTATTCCATCCGCCATGCTGCTTACAATCGGAATTCTCGAACAGGTTGGTTTTGTGGCAGCACGATATCGCTGGCGCATGATCACTTTCGCGGCGAACTGCTGGTTATCTTTACGCGGGCGCGCCGCCGCGATGGGAGAAAGGGTCTTAATCGTGGGGGCGGGGGAAGGCATGGAATCGGCGACTTGGCTGCTGCGCCGCAAGCGCCTTGACTTTGCCTTCACCATTGTGGGAATAGTGGATGATGACCGGTTGAATCAATTGGGCATGCGCGTAAAAGGCTGCCCACTGATCGGCCGCGTTCAAGATGTTCCAGAACTGGTACGCAAGCATGATATTGGACTCATTCTGGTAACCTGGCCTGAATCCAGGGCCGAAATCCATACCCTGAGAATGTTAATTAGGGAATTTCCGGCGGTGAGGATTGTGTTTGTGGAGAAGTTAATCCGCCTGATCCACCAGCAATTATTGGATGGCGGTCAGAATGTGGATGCGCGGCAGGCAAGCATCGCACCGGTCACCTTTTTCGAACCCTGCACGGGGCTGGCTAATAAACAGCTTTTTGAGGATCGCTTGAATCATTCGTTGGCGGTTTCGAAGCGTGCGCATACCGGCCTGGCGGTATTGCATATTGATCTGGATGGCAGCAAGGCAAAGCGCGACCCGAATTTTGAAGAAAGGGAGCAGACCATTCTTCAGGAATCGGCGGCGCGGTTGGCTCACAGCCTGCGCGAGAGTGATACTCTCGCCTGCCTGGGTAAACACGAGTTTGCGATCATTTTAGAGAATATTGAAGATCAAAAGAGCGTGCGCTCAGTGATGCGGCGAATTAACAAAACGCTGGATGAGCCATTTCAGATAGGAGGAAATCAACTTCACGTGCGGGCACGGATGAATGCGCGTTTGGTCAAAAACCAGTTATAGGCAGCCGAGGAGAAGAAAAGATCGGCTGGAAGGACAGGTCTACCAATGCAAGTCTCGTCTGAAGAGCAGCAATTTTTTGAAGGAAAAAAAATCCTGGTAACCGGTGGGGGAGGGTTTATCGGCAGCCATCTGATTGAAACACTGGTTAAAGCTGGAGCACAGGTGCGCGCTTTTGTGCGCTATAACTCCCGCGCCGATCCCGGTTTGCTGGCTTTTTTGCCGCAGCAAACGTCCAAAGAGGTGGAAATCCTGAGCGGCGATCTGCGTGATTATGACGCCGTCCGCCAGGCCATGCGTGGCGTGAGCATTCTCTTTCACCTGGGTGCGCTGATTTCGATCCCCTATTCCTACCTTCACCCGGTGGAGGTGGTGGAAACCAACGTGATGGGCGCGCTCAATATCTTAATGGCGGCACGGGAGAATGGCATCGAGCGGATTGTGCATACCTCTTCCAGCGAGGTGTATGGCACGGCGATTACCGTGCCAATTGCAGAGAGCCACCCCTTGCAGGGCCAATCGCCCTATTCTGCCAGCAAAATTGGCGCCGATAAACTGGCTGAAAGTTTTTATTGCGCTTATCAGGTCCCAGTGGTGATTCTGCGCCCATTTAATACCTACGGCCCGCGCCAGTCTGCCCGGGCGGTGATTCCAACCATCATTTGTCAGGCGCTGACGCGCGATTATCTGCAATTGGGAAACCTGGAAGCGCGCCGGGATTTCACTTATGTGTCTGATACGGTGAGCGGCTTTCTGCGCGCCGCCAGTATTCCCGGAATTGAGGGACAAACCTTTAACCTCGGTGTGGGCAGTGATGTCAGCATTGGAAATCTGGCGCGGGAAATCATTCAATTAATTGGCAGGCCAGTTGAAATCCGTTTAGACCAGCAGCGCCTGCGGCCAGAAAAGTCGGAAGTGATGCGCTTGATCTCGGACAACCGTCTGGCCAGAGAGCGAATGGGCTGGTCGCCGGTGGTGGATTTACAAACAGGTCTGCAGCACACGATTGGATGGATTGAGCAGCACCTGAATCGCTACCGGCCTGATCTTTATCAGGTATGACATGAAAAGGAGGTTCGCATGAAGGCTGTGGTTTTAGCTGGTGGAAAAGGAACCCGTCTGGCGCCGTTTACGAAAATTCTTCCCAAGCCGCTGATTCCCATTGGGGATATGCCCATTTTGGAAGTGCTGTTGCGCCAGATGGAACGTTACGACGTGGATGAGGTGGTGCTGACGGTGGGTCATCTGGCAGAATTGCTGTGCGCATTCTTTCAGGATGGCAAGCGATTCGGATTGAATATTCGTTACAGCCTCGAAGACCACCCGCTGGGAACGGCGGGGCCGCTTTCCTTGATTAAAGGCCTGGATGAGACCTTTTTGGTGACCAACGGGGATGTACTTACCAATCTGTGTTTTGGTGATTTGATTGAATATCACCACAGCAAAGGCGCCATCGCGACCATCGCGGCACATTCTCGCGATGTGCGGGTGGACCTGGGGGTGATTATCTCCAATTCCGATTTTGATATCACCGACTATATTGAAAAGCCGGTTTATCACTTTTATGTGAGCATGGGCATCTATGTGTTCGAGCCGCGTATCATGGACTATATTCCCTATAACCAATATCTCGATCTGCCTGACCTGGTTTTGAAATGCATCCGCGCCGGTGAAAAAGTAGCCAGTTTTCCCTTCGATGGGTATTGGATGGATTTGGGACGGATCGATGATTATGAACGCGCTGTCGAAGACTTTGAGAAGCTGAAACCTGAAATTCTGGGAGAAAAATACTGCCACGCCGAAAAACCACTTGGATCATCTGCGCTGCTGCAAAATTACAAGATGGATTGAGGGAATTGGTGAAGACAATGGAATTAAAGATCCCGCTTGCTGATATTGATTTTAATCAAGAGGAAGAGGAAGCTGTGCTGCGCGTGCTGCGAAGCCGCTGGCTGACCATGGGCGCGGTAACCCAGGAATTTGAACAGGCATTTGCCCAATATGTGGGCGCCAAACACGCCCTGGCGGTCTCCAATTGCACGCAGGCGCTGCACCTGGCCTGCCTCGCGTTGGGAATTGGCGAACACGACGAGGTGATCTTACCATCGTTGTCTTTTGTGGCCACGGCGAACTGCGTGCTATACTGCGGGGCGAATCCCGTCTTTGCCGATATTTTCGGGAACCACGACTTAACAATTTCCCCGCAGGAGATTGAAAAAAAGATCACCGCGAAAACCCGCGCCATCATCATGATGCATTATGGCGGGTATGCCTGCCAGATCGAAGAGATTCTGGAGATTGCGCGCAAGAACCGGCTGGCTGTGATTGAAGACGCCGCTCACGCGCCCGGCGCGGTATTCGCCAACCGCCATGTAGGTACCTGGGGAGACGTAGGTTGTTACAGCTTTTTCTCGAATAAAAACCTGGTGACCGGCGAAGGAGGGATGCTTGTAACTGACCGGGATGACGTGGCGGAGCGGGTGAAACAGTTGCGCTCGCACGGCATGACCAGCCTGACCTGGGACCGCCACCGCGGGCACGCCTACACCTACGATGTGATGGCGCTGGGCTACAACTACCGTATTGATGAAATCCGCTCGGCGCTGGGGCTGGCGCAGCTGCGTAAGCTGGAGGGTAACAATGCGCGGCGGCGCTACCTTACCGATATTTACCGCCAAAGATTATCGGAAGGAGAATTCTTTGGCATTGAAACGCCCTTCCTTTCCAATGCTTGCCTACCGGCGTGCCATCTGTTTCCCATTCTGCTGCCAGCGGCCGCCGACCGTCAGGAATTAATCACCGGTTTGCGGAAACGGGGCATCCAGACCAGTATTCACTACCCGCCCATCCATTTATTCAGTTATTACCAACAGCGCTTTCCGGGAATCCAGCTGCCGCAAACAGAACAAGTGGCCGCTAGAGAGCTGACATTGCCGCTTTACCCCATGATGAGTGAGGCAGACGTGGGATATGTGCTGGATGGCGTTTGCGAAGAAATGAGGCAAGCTGTGCATTAGGGACAATTGGCGCTTTCAATGAAAGTGTGCGCAGGCCGTTTGTACAATCAAGCGGCCTGCGGCGTTAATTGGGACGCCGTTGGATTTGATCCCATGAGCCATATTGATCGAAAAGAAAAAATGGCAATTTACCCCGGCAATTCAAGCTACAATGGAACCAGATAAGGAGGTGGTCTCATGGCAGCCAACATTTACCTCGCTTTTCGATTTCACGGCAATTTTTACCATTCCTACCGGGGTGACACGCCCGATGAGCTTGGTTTTGGGAAAGACATTCGCGTCATTCGCCATATTCTTTCCGTGCTGGATGATTTCAACCAGAAGGGTGTGCCGGTCTCAGGCACGTGGGACTTTGAGAATTATTTCTCATTCGAGAAGATCATGCCCGCGCACTGCCCAGACATTGTTGAATCGATCCAGCGCCGGGTGAAAGAGGGACGCGACGAAGTTCAGTTGATGTCTTACAACAACGGTCTGATCAACGCCCACACCCCGCGCGAATTTGAGGCGGCGATGCGCCGCGCGCTGACCAACCCGGCCGGTTCCGGCGTGCGCGACCTGTTCGGTGAGGGCGTTTACCCCATGGTGCGCCCGCAGGAGATGATGTATACCCCCATTCATTTGAAGCTGTATAAAGGGTTGGGGATCGATTCTATCAGCCTGTATTATTCCTGTGTTCCCTTCAATGGTTTCAGCAATTTTGTTCCGCTGCTGTCCATCCGCGAGCGTTACAACCCGCTGACGCTCACTTATCCGGGTATTGACGAGACCTTGACCTTGCTGCCAGCCTACAACGTGGGTGACCTGGCCGATCATCTCACCTTGCGGCGCTGGGTGAAGGCCATGCGCAGCGCGCAGCTGCGCATGGAAGAGCCGTGTGACCTGCTGCTCTTGCTGGATCAGGACGCGGACGACGCCTTCTGGTATGGGTTTGACGCGCCGGGGTGGTTGAAAAAGCGATTCTCGTCTCTTCGCGGTCTTTCCGGGCTGCTGGAAGATGTGCTTGACCTGGACTATGTGCGCTTCACCACACCGGGCCGTTATCTGCAAGATCATCCTCCCGTGAACAGCATATCGATTGGACAGGATACCGCTGACGGCAGTTACGATGGGCTTTCCAGTTGGGCGGAGAAGTGGTCGAATCACCATTTATTTACTGGCCTGGAGCGCGCCCGTATTTTGGACTTGCAAACCCGCCGCCTGCTGGGAGAGCCGCTCCCCGCCGATCTTCAGGCCCGGCTGGATGACTCCTTTGAAGCGCGCCTGAAAGCCCTTTCGACCACGCATTTTGGCATGGCCGCCCCGGTGATGAATCTGACCCGCGAGCGCGGGGCGCGCGAACTGGTGCAGCAGGCCGTAGATACGGCAGCGGCGGCGTTTTCCCAGGCAGCCGGGCAGACCAAACCGGGGAGTTTCCGGTTATTGGATTACCCGCGCGGTGAATCAACCTCCCTCGTTACCATTCCGGCGAGGCCTTCACGCGCCCTAATCCGCCTGCCTTTACAGCCCGACGCCCCCGATGCCCTGATCCTGAAAACCGCCGTAGGATCAAAGGATGTGCCCTGCGTGGTGATTGACAGCCTGCGTGGGCGGGAACTTGTGTTTGTGGAGGGGTTTCGTCCCAGGGAAGAAAAGCAATATGTCCTACAATCCGGGCGGCACGATACCCCCGGCAATGTCAGCGTTACTGAAGACGGGGTAAGCAATGGCCTGATCCATCTCCGTTTTGACGCGGCCGGGCAGGTGAGTTCGGTCCAGGCGCAGGGCAGGGAATTTTCTACCGGGCGGTTTTTCTCCAGTGGGGTCACGTATGGCAGGCGCAGCTATTGGGTCGAGTCCTGGCAGGAAGAGTGCAGCTTATCGCTGGGCGTTGTGGGTCTCAGGCGCGCGCGCGGCACGATCACCTTGCCGGACGGGTATCCGGTGGAATTTGAGCGGGAAATTCTGCTGGCAGATGGCCTGCCGTATATTTATGTGGATATGCGGGTGGTCTACCCACGCACGCCTGATAAGGGATTTGACCGCGCCAAAGCGAAACGTTTGCAGCAGGGTTGGGATGAGGCATGGCGGGAAGTGTTGCCCT
This sequence comes from Ornatilinea apprima, assembly GCF_001306115.1. GTDB lineage: Bacteria > Chloroflexota > Anaerolineae > Anaerolineales > Anaerolineaceae > Ornatilinea > Ornatilinea apprima. The sequence continues at coordinate 80,171 of NZ_LGCL01000040.1, forward strand.
GCCAGATCAGCCCTGTGCTGGCAGGCCGTCCAGAAAGCCCGTTGCGCGTCTGGAAGCATAATTACTGCGATCATACCAGTACTTATAACCTGGATTATGGGCGCTTTTCGGCTAACCGGCAGCTGCCCAACGCCAATAATCAGATCACCCACGCCTGGCTGGCGGTAACGGATGGTGAGCTTGGGATGCTGATTGCGCAAACCGCTGATGTAAGTAGTAATGTCGCTTTTTGCCCGCTGCGCACCCACCGCCAGGGGCTTCTGCAGCGTGTGCTGTTGAATCCATTTGGCAGTTATGCCGGGCGGCAGTATCGCTATGCCACCGCCGAGACCAATCTGGGTAACCTGCTGGCAACCACCTTTTCCGCCGCAGATCAGTTGAAACCCTACGCGCCTTCTTATAACGGCCGGGTACAGGAGTTCAGCCTCATGCTGGCGCTCTACACCGGCGACTGCCCGGCTGAAGCGCTGCGCTGCGACGCGGAGGCCTTTGCCTACCCTTATGCGGTGCTCAACGATGGGGTGATGATCGCGAATCCCCCACACCGCGCCTGGGATGGGGGCGGTTTAGGGTCTCCGCCGCCAGGTTTATAACCAAGTTGTCCACGGTTGGATATACGCGGCAGGCGCGGAGAAATAATGAAAAAGAACTCCGCCTGTTGGGACGGAGTTCTTCTTGTTTTTTGTTGAAAATATTAGTAGCGGTTATTGCCGTAGCCGCCGCGGTTTCCGCCACCACGGTTGCCAGAGCCGAAGGAACGGCCACCTGCGGGGCGCTCTTCGCGCGGGCGGGCGGGGTTAACGGTCAGCTGGCGGCCGCCAACGTCTTTGCCATTGAACATGCTGATGGCTTTATTGGCATCTTCCTGGCTGCCCATCGCCACGAAGGCAAAGCCTTTGGGGCGACCGGTTTCGCGGTCTTTGATCACGTCCACTGACACAACAGTGCCGGCTTCTTCAAACATTGAGCGCAGTTGTTCTTCGGTGGTGCTATAGCTCATATTTCCAACATACAGTTTTACTTCCAAGGGTATCCTCACTTTTCAATTTTCCAGACGCGGCTTAACCAAAAACGCTCCCATCATTTTAATACTCGATGGCAGCATGTATCGTACGCAGATCTGAGTATAAGATGGCTTAAATATATCACGATATTGAAATAAAAGATAGTGCAATTTTCAAGTACAATATTTTCAATTGAGACTTCAGGGACTTTCTGAATTTATAATATCCCTGACAGCAAACTGCCAGTAGATGTGTTTTTTTCCTTAGTTGACCATTTGTCCGCTTTTTAATCGTCAAAAAATTTTGATGCTCTTAGATAAAGTTATCGTTTTTACCAGGTAAACGCCCAGGCAGCCAGGCCGCATCCAAAACACATGACCAAAATTGAAATCATCGCGAATCCTACTGCAATCCAAAATGACCGTGGTCTTTTTCTTGCTGATGGGAAAACTGGTTCTTGTTCCTGATCTGTCTGGATGTTGGTTAATGGAGGGGGTTGTGTGCCAGAAATTGTGTTTGCTTGCATTTCTTGATTGACGCCAGAGTCGATACGGTTTGAGGTATTCTGTGCGGGCCTAAAGAATTTTGAGAGAAGGTCTGCGCCCGATAAACTCGTGTAACTCACTATGGAAACCCGGTTTTCATTTTCACTATCTACCAAGAAGGTGAAATATTTACCAGCCATACCAATGCAAAGCATTTCTTCTGATGCAATGCATTCATTTTTAATCGTGTGTGTTTCAAGAAAAGCCACTCTTTCCATTTCAAGGAAGTCTCTTGAAATGGATAGGATCGCGTTTCCTGGTGTATAGCCCATTTGAAAGGGAACCAGCCAGCCTGCTTTTGCTAATCGCACAAAGCTGGTGTTAATTTCTTGAAGGGTCAGGGAAGTAGGAGGGGTTAGCATCGAAATCAAAAAAGCAAAACCTCGATTGGGTGATAGAGCGTTGCTATCAAAATAGGTTTCCTGTTCGTCTGATTCATTGAAACCTAAGCCAAGATGATCAAGAAAATCCGCTACTTTTTGGGCGCTTAACATTTGCTTGAATACCGTGGTTTCATTAGCTGCTGTTTGGAGGTATTCCATTCTTTGCATATCAATCAGCGTCGATAGCACAAGTGCATCGGAAGATGTAAGCGTGATGGTGTATTCAATTCTTGATTCAATGGGAACCTGGTGATTGAAAAAAGATTGGATAACAACATTTTTTAACGATGATTCCTCCAGGAATTGAATTTGGCCTTGTTCATCGATTTGCAGCCCTTGTGATTTTGGGTCTGGTGTGTAATACACCAGGTTGGACAATATTTGATCATCCGATTGCAGAAAAAAGATCTGGCTGACCCGGTTTGCGTTGGTGATTGTGCGAAGACATGAGTGGAGATAAGGCGCAATTTGACCTTCTGAATCAACTAATTTAGCGGAACGCAAGGATTCCATAGAGATATTCGTTTCTGTTGCCATTAGCAGAGGCGCAAGGTTAGCCAGAGGGGCGCGCGATGCTAATACCAATGAACCAAGAGCACGAAACTGCGGAATATCTATTGTGAATTGACTGGCATCGTTCATTGTAGATACCTTTAGTTGTCAGCAAGTCTCTGATTAATCAGATCAATTTCATTCTTCAGATGAATGATCTCCCGGCGTATTTCCGTCATTCTTTCGCCACTCAGGTTGATCAGGCTGTGAATATGAAGAATGATCTTGGAATCCTGAGAAGTATCGTGCATCGAAAATGCTCTATTTAAGACGGGGTCTAGCAGTGTTTGAGCCATAAACCCGACCGGATTGGTGGTTACGATGGTTCCGCCGATGACCGCTTTTTTACTCACAAATTTAAGCGCATTATTTTTGAACAACCTTACCAGTACCTGGCGGTCGTGAGTGAGATTATTGTAATCTGTGCGGTACTCCGATAATTGGTTTTGCATCATGGTGCGAATCGTTTGCAAATTTCCTCGTTCCTCATCTGTCAAACGAGGGCGAGAGGGTTGGGGAGCCTTTTGTGATGAAATCTCTGTTGATGACGCTGTATTCTGATTTTTGGGGGCTGTTTGTTTTGAAGGAGGGGTAATTTTGGCTGGTTTTACGGGCTGCATTCGCGTTGCCGCATATCCACCCGCGGCGACAGCGCCAGCTGCTCCGGCAGCTGCCGCAACCACACCCGCGGCAATTGCCGGAGTTCTAGTTGGATTGGTTGTTTCAGTCTGTTGATTCGCGTCTTGGTTGGGAGAAACTTCATTGTCTTTTTGATAAGCGGGGATGGTGATCCGTTTTTCATGAGCTGATGTGTCGGGGCAGGTATATTGCAAAATCAGCGTGGTCTCTTTTCCGTCCCAGGTAACCGAATTTGTCTGCACTCCATTGATATACCAAACATTGGATAAGGCGGCAACAGGGTTATTATTCTCATCCACAAACGACAAAGAAGGGGATAATATCTCACCTGGTTTCAAATTATTAATGTTTGAAATGACCGGTATGCAAAAGCTCCCTGGTGTTGGCGCCATCGTTGGTAATGGGCCCATTGATTCGAAAACTTCAGGATTGATTACAGGGATATCAATATAGATGGTGCCATCTCCGATCGCACTTAGTCGAACTGTTTTTCCGTCAACAAATAATGCGGTTACAACCAGCTTTGGATTCTCCGGGTCTTTTAGGGGTATCTTTCCATCTGGGCCACCTGAAAATATGCCTTTCAGTTCTGTCCTTCCGTATTGGCCAGGTGTGGAGTTGCCTTTACTGTCAATATCACAGTCAGGACCTTCAATGGTGATCGTGGCTTCTCCGTAGTTGGATCCTCCCGCAGCGCCCACATTCCACGCTTCAATGGTTATTTTTATGGGAATGTTGTTACAATTTTGGGAAAAAGTGGGCGGTATGTTTCCGTCATAAATTGCGATTACTTTCTGTGGCGCTGGTGGTTCGGGGGTTTGGGCGCTGGCCGTAGAAATGGTCGCAATGGAGAGTAAAATTGACAACCAGATGCAAATCCAGAAAGAAGTTCCTGTGCGCATTTTTAATCTCCAGAGAAAAGAGGATTGGTTTTTATCCCATATCTATAAAAATTATAGCGTGTTCAGAAGAAGAAAAATGTCGGCAAAACATACAATGATTTAAAAAAATATTTGCAACACCTGAATGGCAATCATCGATCGGTGATTCTACAAAAAAGCTGAAAGGGGTAATGGAAATTTTTAAAGTCATTCCATTTTCTGCAAAAAGAAGTTCATTGGGGATTTGAGAAATTGCATTCTGCCGTTTGAGAAGTTGAAAATGGTACAATATGGAACACTGCGATCCAGGACAAGAGACTCTACTTGCGTTGAAAACAGGGATGGATTCAATCTTTTTGGCGCTGGATGGGTGTCCACCAATTTCACCAGGGGCTTGTATGGCTTTATTTCAAAGCATATCCACACATTTTGTTGAATTCCTGGTTACACCCGACCAGAAGAAATTCAAATTGGCCAATCAAATTTTTATGGCCTTGCTTTTCTTTGGGGGCATTGCGGTTTGGGGTCTGTTTTTATATTGCCCGCAAAACACCTGTAATTACCATGACTGGCTGGACATTATCGCTCCCCGCCTGAACTTTTTGAAAGAGTCGGTGACAGTTGGCGCATGGCCGCTGCATGCTTCCACGCCCATGAAGCTCGGCGTATTTTATACGCAGCGTTACCTGGCCATTCCCGATGCATTTGTCTCTCCGCAATTCTTGCTGCTGCGCTTCTTGAATGTTTATCAGTTCATCGTTTTTGAGATGGTTTTGTTTTACACGCTTGGCTTTTGGGGGTTGCGCAGAATTGGCCAAAAACTCGGCTTTTCCAACCTGGTCTTCACTTTTGTTTTCATTCTGTTTAACTTCAACGGCCACATTGTGGCGCATATCAGTGTTGGTCATTTTACCTGGGTCGCTTATTTCTTGTTTCCCTGGTTTGCGCTGCTGGTTTTTCAACTGATTGACGGACAGTCTGGCTGGCGATGGATTGCCAAAATGGCTTCTTTGCTGTTTTTTACGCTGCTGCAGGGCGGGTATCACCATTTTGTGTGGATGTTGTTCTTCCTTGGATTTCTGGCCATTTTCATTCCCAGACATTTTTTTACCATCTTGAAAACAGCCGTCTTCTCGGTGTTATTGGGTATGTTTCGATTTCTGCCGCTGCTTGCCCTGTACAATTCCCTGAACGATAACCAGTTTATGGGGGGCTACCCTGATCTTCAATCCATTCTGGAGAACATGGTTATCATCCGCCAAGGGGGTGTTGAGATTCCGATCAACAACCTGACCCTCCCGCTAGGCACCTGGGAAATGACAGCGTATGTCGGGGTTATCGGCGCTTTTTTTATTCTGTTCTTTGGGTTGATCTATCCGATTTACAAATCCAACCCGGAATACCCATACCGCGTTCTTCTTTTTCCAACCATTGGGCTATTAATGCTTTCCTTTGACCGGGTATTTCATCTGCTTTTCACCCGTATCCCTCTTCCGATTTTCACCGGAGAGCGGGTGGTGACCCGCATTCTGGGTTTGGTGCTGGTCTTTGTATTGATTCAAGCCGGCAGCGAGTTTCAACACTGGCTCAATCATCACACGCTTTCCAGATTCTCTATGCTTTCCATTTTATCATTGGCGGTTGTGGCCGGGCACGACCTGGCGCGCAACTTCAGAGAGTGGATGCTGCTGGTTGCCTCTCACTATTTTCCCGGCGAAGCCAAAATTGAGCCGATTTGGTTGGTCGATAATAATTACACTGACCAACCCTATCTCAACTTGATTCTGATTGGCAGCGCCGTCATGCTGGTCAGTTATTCTGTTCTTATCGCGCTGTTGTGGTGGGAAAGAAAACAAGATCGAAAAACCAAAACCGCGCCATGATTTTCAGAATATTTCCAGGGCAGATTTTTTTGGCTGCCTGTAGCATTTCCTGATCATCACGGCGCGGGTGGTTCTTTTGCAAAAACTTTATGAAAGCTCGTACTGCCCGGTGTAGAGCTGGTAGTAACGGCCCTTCTGTTCCAGCAGATCGGTGTGGTCGCCGCGTTCGATGATCTCGCCGTTTTCCAGAACCAGAATGGCGCGCGCGTTGCGCACCGTAGAAAGACGGTGGGCGATGACAAAGACGGTGCGGTTTTCCATGAGGGCGTCCATGCCTTTTTCAATCAGGCGCTCGGTGCGGGTGTCGATGGAACTGGTGGCTTCGTCGAGGATCATCACCGGCGGATCGGCTATCGCCGCGCGGGTAATCGCCAGCAGCTGCCTTTGGCCTTGCGACAAGTTGGTGCCGTCAGCGGTAATCTGGGTGTGGTAGCCCTGCGGCAGGCGTTTGATAAACGAATGGGCGTTGACCTGCTTCGCCGCCCGAACGCATTCTTCATCGGTGGCATCCAAGCGACCATAGCGGATGTTGTCTAAAATGGTGCCGGAGAACAGGTGGGTATCTTGTAGCACCATGCCGAGCGACTGGCGTAAATCGTTTTTGCAGATACGCTTGATGTCGATGCCATCATAGGTGATACTGCCCTCTTCCACATCGTAAAAGCGGTTTAGCAGATTGGTGATGGTGGTTTTCCCCGCGCCGGTTGAGCCGACCAGAGCAATTTTCTGCCCGGGTTTGGCGTAAAGGGATAGCTGGCGCAGTACCGTTTTCCCTGGCTCATATCCAAAATTGACCTCGTGGAAGCGCACGTCTCCCTTGAGTTCCACATATTGCACAGAACCGTCCGCCTCGGGCACTTTCCAGGCCCAATGGCATGGGCGTTCACCATTGGTATTCACATTTAACGATCCATCTGCACTCTTGTTTACGCCAACCAGGGTTACGTCTCCATTGTCCACTTCCGCCGACTGGTCCATTACATTGAATACCCGTTCCGCGCCCGCCATGGCTGCCAAAAGGGTGTTAAATTGGTTGGTAATTTGAATCACCGGGAAACCCACCATGCGCGAGTATTGCAGGAAGGCCGCCAATGAGCCGATGTCGAAGCTGGAAAAGACGGTCAGAATGCCGCCAAACAGAGCGGTTGCGGCGTAGGCAATATTGTTGAGATTGCTCATCACTGGCATCACCACGCCGGCATAGAAGTTGGCTTCGGAGGCAGCCTGGCGGTAGGCTTCATTGCGTTTTTTGAACTCGCTGATGGCGTTCTCTTCATGGTTGAAGACTTTAATCACCTTCAGCCCATCCACCATTTCTTCAACATAGCCGTTGACATCCCCCAGGTTTTGTTGCTGCGCCTTAAAGTATTTGCTGCTTTTTCCGGCAAGTTTACCAGAAAGGAAGAACATGAGCGCCAGCACCAAAAAGGTAACCAGGAAGAGCAGCGGGCTGAGCACCAGCATCATTATCACCGCGCCTACAAACGTCAGCGCGCTGGAAGCAAGCTGGACAAGGCTTTGCTCCATCGCCATCTGAACGTTATCCAGGTCATTGGTAAAGCGGCTCATCAGGTCGCCGTGGGTGTGGGTGTCAAAGTATTTGAGCGGCAGGCTCTGCATTTTGACAAACAGGTCGCGGCGCATCAGATTGGTGGTCTTCTGGGCTACCTGAACCATAATGCGGCTTTGCAGGTAGGAAGCGATGACCCCCAGCAGGTATATGCCGCCCAGACCCATCAGGGCGTTGAGCAGCCCGCTGAAGTTGCCCGGCAGAATATAGTCATTAATGAGTGGTTTGAGGAAGTAATTCCCCGCCAGCCCGCTGAAAGCGCTGATCAGCATCAGGATGAAAACCAGCACCAGCAGCAGCCAGCGGTTTTTCAGGTAGGACAGCAGCCGCCCCAAAGTTTTGCGGGCGTCTTTTGGGCGTTCGAAGCCAACGGGCATACCGGGGCCGCGAGGAGCGCGCGGCTGCATTTCACGTTGGTTGGTTTTTTTGGGGCTATCCATGAATATAGGCTCCTTCTTGCTGGGAGGAGTAAATCTCCTGGTAAATCGGATTGTTGTTGATCAGTTCCTCATGCGTTCCCATGCAGGCGATATGACCGTCGTCCAGAACCAGAATTTGATCCGCTTCCTGGACGGAGCTGATGCGTTGGGCAATGATCAGCACTGTGGTGTTGGCCAGGTTATTATAGAACGCGGCACGGATTTTGGCCTCTGTGCCGGTATCCACCGCGCTGGTGCTGTCATCGAGAATGAGGATGGCCGGTTTTTTGAGGATGGCGCGCGCGATGCACAAGCGCTGCTTTTGCCCGCCAGACACATTGACCCCGCCTTGACCCAATTGGGTGTCGTAGCCATTGGGAAAGGACATGATGAAGTCGTGGGCCTGCGCATCTTTACTGGCTGTGATCATCTCTTCTTCGCTGGCGTTGGGGTTACCCCATAATAAGTTTTCGCGAATGGTGCCAGAGAAGAGGGTGTTCTTCTGCAAGACCACTCCAATTTTGGCGCGCAGCGATTCCAGCGAATAGTCACGCACATCCACATCGTCTACCAGCACCGCACCTTCGGTTGCGTCATACAATCGCGGGATCAGGTGCACAAGCGTGGTTTTGCCGGTGCCCGTTCCGCCGACGATTCCGATCACCTGGCCGGGCAGAGCGGTAAACGAGATGTTGGACAGCACGTTTTCTCCGCTGCCTGTGAGTTGGTATTTAAAGGATACATCTCTGAACTCCACTTTCCCTGTCTTTTGGAGCGGTAATCTTTCCGAAGGTTGAAGCTGTTCAGCGATGACCGGCTGGGCGGGTTCCACAATGTCGGCCTGGGTATCGAGCACTTCCAGAATGCGCTTGCCGCTGGCTTCAGCGCGCGCGCTCATCAAAATGACCATAGAGATCATCATCACGCTCATCAAAATTTGAAAAACGTAGCTGATGAAGCTGATCAGCTCGCCTGCGCCCAGCGTGCCCACATACACCATGCGGCCGCCCATCCAGATGATGGCCAAGGTGGCGCCGTTCATTACCAGCATCATAACCGGCATATTCAAAATTGCGATGCTGACCGCCCGGATGGCGGCGTTGGTCAGGTTGTCGTTCGATAGAGTAAATTTTTGAATTTCATGGTCCGCGCGGACGTAAGACTTGACCACGCGAATACCGATCAGATTTTCCTGCAGAGTGTTGTTGAGCGCATCAATTTTTTCCTGCACAACCGAAAAGCGCGAGACCGCGGTTCTCATGATCAGAAACACACCGATGGAAAGCAGGGGGATGGCCACAGCCAGCACAACCGAAAGGCGCGGGTTGATGCCATAAGCCAGGATGAACGAGATAACCAGCATCATCGGGGCGCGCATTAAAATCCGCAGCCCCATCATCACGGTAACTTGTAGATTGTTGACATCATTCGTCAACCGGGTGATTAGCGAAGCAGTGCTGAAATGGTCAATGTTGTTGAAAGAAAACCCCTGTACTTTTTCAAACAGCGCGTCACGCAGGTTGGCGCCAAACCCCATGCTGGCTCTGGTGGAATAGCGCATATTCAGAACGCCAAATCCGATTGCCGCCAGGGCTAACATGATCATGAATATTCCGATACGTGTGATAAAAGCGACATCTTTTCCGGGGATGCCGATGTCGATGACTCTTGCCATGAGCAAGGGCATGCTCAATTCACACAGCACGTCGAGAAGCACAAGAAAAGGGATTAGAAGCAAATATTTCTTGTACTTGCCCAGGTATGGATAAAATTTTTGAATCAAATTGTGCCTCCAAAACAAGCGATTTCACTGACGCGGTATCGGCAGCGTGCGGCGATGCTTTACCGTCGATTACAGGTCTGGTTGGATTTCGGGTGGGCCGGCTGGCTGCTCAAGCAGGTTGGCGTAGACTTTGTTCAGCAGTTTGATCAACATATCCTTCTCATCAGGTGAGAGGTCAGTCAACAATATCTGGTCAATTTGCTGAAAAGCGTTCTTAATCTGGCGAATTACGGTCCAGCTTTCCTCTTCCAGAAATACACGGGAAATCCTCTCATCCGCCGGGTCTGGCCGGCGTTGGAGGTAATGAAGCGCTTCCATGCGTTTGATCACCTTGGTGGCGGCCGCGGGGGAGATCTCCAGCTTTTCCGCGATTTCCGAGTGCGTTAAGCCATCCTGGTGAGAAAGGAGCATTAATAGAATGGCCTGCCCGCGGAACAGCCCGATCGCTTCCAATGACTGATCGGCGCGCGTCGCGTGCAGGCGGCTGATATTGCCCATCAGCAAGCCTATTCTCTTTTCTCCAGCGGTAATCCCGAATTTACCCATTTGTTTACCCGTATATAATTAACCGGTTAATAAAATGAATATACCACAAGCCAATGTAGATATGGTTAAGATTTTGATAAGTCCCTTTTAACTTTTTTTCTATGGAATTTCTTACCCCGCCGCGGCTTTGACCTGTTGGCTGGCTTTGCCAAACACTAACGGCAGCAGGGGGAAGACCAGGATGTTGATCGCGGTAAAGGCAATGAATGTCCAGCGGAAACCAACGGTGTCGGCCATGAAGCCGGTCAGCCCCATGCCAGCCCCTTGGGCCACATTGCTGACCGCCATTAAAATGGAGAACATTGAGGCGGCAATGCGTGAGTCAGTGTAGTTCATTGCCAGGGCAAAGTAAACGGTCTGGTAAGTGCCGTAAGCAATGCCAAACAGAGCAACCACAAACCAGGCGATCTGCGGATTGGGCGTGGCAGCCAGCAGCAGGGTGGAGATGGCAGAAACAACCACAGAGGCGATTACGCCGTTGCGGCTGCCAATTTTGCTGATCAGCCAGCCGCCGGTCACACCGCCCAGCACCACACCGATTCCCCAAACAGTGGTGTAGAACCCGGCTTGGCTGAGAGAAATACCGAAGTCTTGTTCCAGAAAGGGATTGACCAACTGATTAACCCCGGCGATGATCATGAAGAATACAAAGCCAATCCCGGCCAAGCCGATGATGGATGCTTGTTTGAAAGCGCTAAAAGCAGACCAATCGAATTTACGCTCAACCGTCCGCTCGCCTTCCCGAATGCCCAGCACGAAGGGCAGCGGGAGGAGCGTTAGCCCGGCCAGCAGCCAGAAAACGGCCAGCCATGAAACTGCTTCAGCCATGATGCCAACCGCCGAAGCGGTGATGACCACGCCCAGCGCGCGCCCGCCGACCATGATGCCTTGAATGACGCCGTGCTCTTCTTCAGTAGTGGTGTCCAGCGCCAGGCCGTCGGTGCAGGTGTCATACAGCGCCATGCCAAGCTGCAAGATGAAAGCCAGGCCAACGAACCCCCAATAACTTTTGGCCGGGTCAATGAAGGGGACAATAACCAGGGCGACAAATTGAACCGTCAGACCGATGATTATATAGGGCTTGCGATGCCCCATTCCAAACAGGTTGACTCGGTCGCTCCACATGCCCAGGAAGATCTTGATCACAAAAGGAATGAGCGCGATGGTGGCGAAAATGCCCACACTGGTCATGGATAGGCCCTTGGAGAGAAAATAGAGCGCGTTCAGGGCGGTGAAATAACTGAGAATGGTGCCCTGGGTGAAGTACAGCAGGCCGAACATGATTTTTCGGGTGATCGGTTGGCTCATGATGGTTTTGTCTCCTGGGAGGGCTGGATACAACCGAGTATAGGGTCAACTGCTCCATGTGTCAACCGGCTCTGAGGTCTATGATCGGTTTGCAGGTGAGCGTAACCACTGATCGATGATCTGCTGAGCCAGGGCAGGCGCCTCGGTTACCGTGTTGATTTGCAATTCTACGGCTTGCGGCCAGCGGGAGCGGGCTTGGGCAACCAGTTCCGGGCGGATCACCACCAGTGCCAGTTTGAACTGCCCTGAATCAAGCGCGCGCAGCCCTTCCAGCCAGCCCTGCTGTCGCTCAAACTCCAGCGGGCCCAGCTCGTCAACCATCAGCAGATCGCAGGGAACGGCGCTTTTCAGGATTTCATTTCCCCATTGCATATTGACCGGGTCAAACGCCCAGGCGTGGGTCTGGAGAGTGGTATTGGCCAGCGCGGTGCTGCGCGCCAGCAGACGGCGCTCATTACTGCGGATGGCTATGATTTCGATGCCGGTTTTCACGCTTTTTTCCAGCACCGGCAAAGAAATCACCCCGGCGACATCCCATCCACGCTGGCGGGCTTGCTCAACAACCATTTGACAAAGGCTGGTTTTTCCCGCACCGCGCCAGCCGGTAATTATGAGAACTGTGCCGGCTTCATTCATGTTTTTTATCCGCTCCATTGCGCCAGATGACCACACGCCGACCGGCCACTTCGTGCACTTCCACAGGGGTGTCATATGTTTCACTGAGCCGTTCGGAGGTGAACTGTTCCTGCAAGCTACCGGCGTGCTGCACTTTGCCATCGCGCATTAACACCAGCTGATCGGCCAACACTGCCGCCACTTCGGGTTCGTGCGTGGTAAAGACCACGGTTACACCGCTGTCTTTCAGATCGCGCAGCAGTTCCAATAAGTGGATCTTATTACCCAGGTCGAGGTGGTTGGTGGGCTCATCCAGCAGCAGCAGACGCGGTTGCTGCGCCAGGGCGCGCGCCACCAATACCAGTTGGCGCTCGCCGCCGCTTAACTCGGTTACAGGGCGGTCACTTATGCCCGCCAATCCCACGGTGGCCAGGGCGCGCTGCGCGGCGCGGCAGTCGGCTTCACCGGGCATTTCCAGGGGCATCAAATAGGGCGCTCGTCCTAAGAGCACATATTCCAGAATGGAATAATCGTAAGCGATGTGTTCGGTTTGCGGCACCAGGCCGATGCGCTGCCCCAGCTCGTTGCGCCGGTATGACAGCAGGTCCTTTCCATCCAGCAAGACCTGTCCGCTTTGCGGCCGCCGCCAGCCCAGCCCCAGGAGCAGCAGGGTGGTTTTCCCCACCCCGTTGGGTCCCAAAATGGCGGTGATGCTGGCGGGTTCGATTTGCAGAGACAGCTCGTTCAGCACCGTGTGATCCTGCGGCTGGTAGCGAAACACGACATTTTCAAAGGAAAGGATGGGTGTGCTCATTTTTCCACCCGTATGCCGCGCGAGATCATCAGCAGCATGAAGAACAACGCGCCAAACAGCGAGGTTATGATTCCCAATGGCACCTCGGCCACCATTAAGGTGCGAGCGAGATCGTCACACACCAGGGTGAAGATGCCGCCCAGCAGCATGGCGCCGGGCAGGGAATAGCGCGCGTCCGCCCCAAACAGGCGGCGCGAGATGTGAGGCACAATTAAACCCACCCAACTAACGATGCCGCTCACAGCGGTTACACTCGCCGCGGCAGCCACGGAGGCCGCCAGAACCAGCGCTCGCTCGCGCCCTGGCGCCAGTCCCAAAGAAAAGGCCACCTCATCTTCCAGCGATAGCAGATTCAAGCGCCAGCGCATCTGGAAAAGGATCAGCAAGCTGATCACCACCACGGGCAGCAGCACGCGCAGGTCTTGCCAGTTGATTTTATACAATCCGCCCAGCAGCCAGAATGTAATTTCAGGCAGCTCTTCCAGCGGGTCGGCGATGTACTTCAATATGCCCACCCCTGAGGAAAACAAGGCAGAGACGGCGATTCCCGCCAGCACCAGGCGCAGCACCCAGCCGCCAAAGCGCACTCGCCGCGAAAGAAAGTAAGACACGGCCAGCCCGCCAAACGCGAAAACGGCGGCTGATCCCTGGGTTATCCAGGGAGTTCCGCCAAGGAAGATAATCGCCAGGGCGGCGCCAAAGGTGGCGCCCTGTGACACACCCAAAAAGCCTGGCTCGACCAGCGGGTTGGAAAATATCATCTGAAAGACGCTGCCTGCCGCTCCCAGCGACATCCCCAACAAGACCGCCGCCAGAATGCGCGGGGCGCGCAGGTTAAGTAGAACGCGCCTGGCCAGTTCATCCGTGTTCAGGCGTTCCAGCGAGATGAATCCTGGTTGGGGGTACCGGCCCAGAAAAAGGGACAGCAGGCTGATTGCCAGCAAAAGCGCTGCTAGAATCAGAAGGAAGCCGGCGGGCTTGATGGCCCGCCCAGCTTTTTCGTGGGGTTTCTTCTCAGTAAGGTGTTTCGATGCCACGTTGCCTAATCCACATCACCACTGAGAATCGGGATGATCTTTTCCGCAAAGGCGGATTCATCCATCCCGTAGAGGGTCTGGAAAAACATCGCAGCCTCCTCTTTAATATCCAGATCAGCGAAGACTTCTGGTTGAGTTTTGCTGGCCAGCCACATTTGCCCCAGAATCCAGCGCGTATCGGGCTGGTCCCAAGAATAATAGTCGCCGGGGAAGCCAAAGAGCTGTCCCTGCTGAACAGCGCGCAGCGCCTGCCATTGGGTGTCCTCTTCTAATCCAGCGGTAACCTCCGCTACGTTGTCATTATAGGCGATTATGTAAATTTGGTCGGCATCCCAGGCGGCGATTTGCTCAAAATTGACCTTTGTCCAGCCGCCGCCCAGTTCCAGGTCCTGCCACACCGGTATACCGCCAGCATTTTCCACCAGGGTGGTTTGCAGCCAGGTCAGCGGCGGCACGCTCAGCGCCGTCTGGCCGTCTTGTGAGGAATAGTACAGCAGCAAAACGCGCGGTTTTTGCTCTTCAGACAGTGTTTCTGTTTGTGAGGTGACCCATTCAGATTTTTGCTGGTAGTACTGCTTCAATTCTTCGGCACGCTGCGGATTATTAAAGAGTTGTCCCAGGGTGGTCAAATCGCGCTGGAACTGCTCGGGGGTTTCAAGGTCGAGGTAAATTACCGGCACGCCCAGGTCCTGAATCTGTTTGCCGAAATCCTTGGCTAACATGCTTTTCATGATCACCACATCGGGGTTCATGGCAAGAATGGGCTCTGCGCCCGTATCGCGGCTTACCAGGGTTTTTTGCGCGAAGAAGGGGTCGATCACTTCACCGAAGTTACCAAGTCCCTGGGTAATTTCGGATAACGCAACCATGTTCTGCTGTGCTTCAGGGAAGGCGTAAATGGCGTCGACAATCATCAACCCCGCCCGGCCGGCTTGCACGATGCGTTGTGGGGGATTTTGAAATATTAATTTTTGTCCCAAAGCGTCTTCCACTTCGATTGGGGCAGCCTTCATTACTGTCTCAGTGGGGGATGGCTCGGATGTTGCTGTGGCCTGGGTGGGCGCGGGTGAAAGGGTATCGGCAGGCGCGGTTGGGGCGCAGGCAGACAAAATGACTGAAAGCCCAACGATCAATTCAATCCATACAATTCTTGTTCTGTTCATTGATCAATTCCTTTACCGTAAAAGATTGGAAGGAGGATACGTTTTTATGCACCTTCCGAATCGCAATGCAATATAAAGCGCTGGCATTGATCCAGCCAGGCAAGCATGGCGGCGATCTGCCCGCGGCGAAATTCAGAGATCAACCATTCAAAAGTGCCGGGTGAGTTGTCCCCGCGATCCATTTGCCAGAGCTGGCAGGTCTCGCGCTGCATCTCAATCAGCTTTTCGGCCGCGTTCTGGCTGATTTGGCGGGCAAAATAGAGTTTGACGATAAAATCCAGACGCATGTCGCGGCCGTGGGGTACCGGGGCGCTAGTCCATTGGAGAAAGGTTTGCCATCCGGTCTCGGTTAATGAAAACATTTTGCGAGGAGGGCGTGAATCCTGGGCTTCGAGCGCGGTGGTTACAAAGCCTTCCTGTTCCAGACGATTCAAAAGTGCGTATAGTTGGCTTTGCTTAACCTGCCAGACCTGCCCCAAGCCCTGCGGGTTCATCATTTGGCGGTGGATGTCGTAACCGTGCATCGCGCCGTTCAACAAAAAACCGAGCAAGGCATGTTCAATGGTCAGAGGGGTGCGGGTGAGTGGGCTCATGTTTTTTTATTTGAATATTCATTAAATGAGTATCAGCGTTCTGATTATAAACCGGGTTTTGAAAAATTCAAGGTTTATCTTCGCTATGATTTTGGGCAATGGACATGCAAGACAATGATTTTGGTTGACAGGCTCTCTTTTTGTTGTACCATAATCTGGAACCGGTTCCACAAGATTTCCACTCTGTTTCCGTGAGGGCATGATGAGCAGCTATTTCCTTGGTGTTGATCTGGGCACATCCAGTCTGAAAACCATATTGCTCGATGCAGAAAGCGGCAGTCTGCTCGCTCAGGTGGCTGCAGAGTACTCCATTCAAACCCCGCAGCCGGGTTGGGCGGAGCAAGACCCTCAGATATGGGTGGATGCATTCCTTTCAACTCTCCCGGTGGTTATGAGCCAGGCGCGGATAGACGCGAGCCAAATTGAAGGAATTAGCTTTTCCGGGCAGATGCACGGTTGCGTTTGTCTGGACGCGCAGGGAAATCCTTTGCGTCCGGCCATCATCTGGGCCGATCAGCGCAGCGCCAGGCAGGTGGAACAGGTGTACACTTGTCAGGGAATTGAAAAACTGGGTGCCGCCACCGGGAATCCCCTGGCGGCTGGCTTCATGCTTCCCACTTTGCTGTGGCTGCGCGAAAATGAGGCGGAGGTGTATACCCGCATTCATCAGGTTATGCTACCCAAAGACTATTTGCGGCTGGTCATCACCGGCGAATATGGCAGTGAACCGAGTGACGCTTCTTCCACTGGCCTGTTTGACCCTGCCCGTCAGGACTGGAACGAGGATTGGCTAACCGGACTGGCGATCCCGTTGCGTTTTCTCCCACCGGTTAAGCCCTCCCACGCGCCAGGGGGGAGTGTTTCTAAACCATTCGCGATTCTCTCCGGGCTGCGAGCCGGCACGCCGGTCTTTATGGGCGCCAGCGACCAGAGCGCGCAAGCGCTGGGCAACGGCATCATCCAACCCGGTGATGTCTCTTGTACCATTGGCACCGGCGGCCAAATTCTTGCACCCGTGCTGCAGCCGCGATATGATCCACAGCTGCGCCTGCACCTGTTTTGCCACGCGCTGCCCCAGGTCTGGCATCTGGAGTCGGCAACCTTGTCGGCTGGACTATCGCTCAAGTGGCTGCGCGATCACTTTTTTGAAGACCGCAGTTACCAGCAGCTGGTGGATGAAGCCGCACACGCGCCTGTAGGCGCAGAGGGTTTGCGTTACCTGCCTTATCTGGCCGGGGAACGCACGCCCATTATGGATCCACTGGCTACGGGCAGCTTTACCGGCCTGACCCTGCGCCACCATCGCCGTCATCTGGTGCGAGCCGTGCTGGAAGGGGTGGTCTTTTCGCTGCGACAGGGGCTGGATTTGATGCAAACCCTGGGAGCGCCTATTCAGCGCATTGTCGCTTCGGGAGGAGGCACCAGACACCCGCTGTGGCTTCAATTGCAGGCGGATATTTTTGCCCGCCCCATTTACCAGAGCAGCACTCCCGAGGCAGCAGCCCTGGGCGCGGCCCTGCTGGCGGCTGTGGGAAGCGGCTATTATGCCAGTTTTGAGCAAGCCTGCCAGCACATTGTCCATTGGAAGCCCGCAGCGATTGAACCAATTGAAAACAATGTACGTCTCTACGAGGAGATTTACCCTCATTACTGCTCGTTGTATCCAACTTTACGAGCAACTTTTAATAGAAAATCTGGAAACGAATAATGGGTGACGTTCAAATTTCTGGTTTGATAGCGAGTTTTCTGATTGCCCTTACTTTGTTGGTACTGCCTACCACAATACCTGATCACAAAAAGGATGCTTGAAAGGAATCACTCCTTTCCATCTCGGATATAATTTAACCGATGCAAAACGAACTCCCTTTAAGCGAACGTGAGATGGAAATTCTGCGCCTGGCGGCGACCGGGGCCAGCAATAAAGAAATTGCGCTCACATTGGGCATCAGCCCCAATACGGTCAAAGTGCACCTGCGCAATATTTTTGAGAAGATCGGCGCTGCTTCCCGCACCGAAGCGGCCGCGTATGCGATTCGCATGGGATGGGTGGAAATGGGCGATATACCCGCTGACCCGGAAGAAGCGGAACGCGCTGCGCCTGAACCGGTGAGCGTCCCGCAGAAAATTTCCCAAACACCCGGTATGCGGCTGTTGTTGATTGGCCTTGGAATCCTTCTGACGGTAATGTTCATTCGAAGAACAATGACCCCACCCGCAGAGATCAACTCTGCCGCGCTGACCCCGCTCCCGCCGGAAACGGGGTCTGAACAGTGGGAGGCGCTGTCCGAAATGCCCGCGGAGCGTTCGGGGATGGCGGGGGTAGTATTTGAGAACCGTTTTTACCTTCTGGGCGGTGAGGGCAAGCAGGGGCTGACCGCGCCAACCTGGGAATATACCCCTGAGACACAGACCTGGGCCAGCCTGGCTGATAAGCCAACCCCCGTGCGCTACGCGCCAGCGGCCGTTTTGGGCGGGCAGATTTATTTAGCTGGGGGAGAGCTGGCCGATGGAAAACCGGTCAACCATCTGGAGAGTTATAATCCGCGCGAAGACCGCTGGGAATCCCACGCACCCTTGCCTGAAAACCGCTCCCAAGCCGCGCTGGCAGCGTTTGAAGGGAAGCTGTATTTGTTTGGCGGTTGGAATGGCATGGCTTTCAGCGCGGACGTGTATCGCTATGACCCCACCGCGGACCAGTGGGAGCTGTTTGCCAGCCTGCCTTCCGCGCGCGGATTCGCTTCCGCCGTGGTAAGCGGGAATAAGGTTCTGTTGATCGGCGGGCGAAACAACACCACCCCGCTGGATGAAACCCTGGCTTTTCATCCCCAATGGGTGCTGGAAGGTGAAGATCCGTGGGAACAACTGGCTCCGCTGCCGCAAGGGCGCTTCGCGATGGGGACTGTTGAATTGGCGGGTAATGTCTACCTGGTGGGGGGGCAGAGCTACGGTCAGGTGCAATCCATTCTCACACCGCTGGTTCTGCATACGGCAGAGAACAAGTGGGCTGCGCTGGAAGCTCCGCCGCTTGAAGTTGGCCCTTACCTGGGGCTTCTTGCCTATGAAAACCGCCTGCACGTGTTGGGCGGGCAAACTTTAATGCAGGGGATGACCGCCTCTCACCAGACCTTCCAGGCGATTTATACGCGGCTGATTCCCTTAATCCCTTAATTTTTTCCCCGAGTTTTTAGGTTGATGGACATTTTTCTTGCGGTTTTTGGCGCAGTTGAGAACTTAACGCAAGGATTTTTTTGATGATTCTGAAAAGAGAATACATGATCCGGCATTGGAGATTTCTCATTGTTGTTGGGTTCCTAACCGGCCTGGGATGGTTGTTTGCCGGGGTTGGCGCGGCTGCCGGGCAGCCGGCAGAAAATTCTGTGCGGATGGTTGTTCTTTCTTCCCCGCAGAGTGAATACTATCCGCTGGCAGTCGACATCGCCCAAAAAGAATCAATTCCGCTGGCGGATTCCTGGGAGGATACGCTGGCCGGCAGCCCTGCTGTGGTGTATTGGGTGACATCTCCTGGTGAATTAAGTGATTCCCGGATGGCTGAGGTGGGTTTGATCCTGAAAAGCCACGGCTCGTTTCCATCTGTGGGTTTGATCACCGGCAGCACTCTGGAAGATGCCCGCCAGCTTTGGCTGCGGGGCAGGCAATTGCGGGAAGAGTGGGCGCAGCAGGAGCCGGATCGGTTCTACGCCGCGAATGGCGAGTTTCCAACCGCCGATATTGACCAGGCTCAACTGCTGAAATGGCAAAAGGACGGTTTTGAAATTTCAGCACTGAATAAGGTATCGCTTTCCGATGCACTTCAACAAGCCAACTATCTGACCTTCACCGGCCACGGAGCGGGAAGATACCTGCGTCTGGATGCGGAGACCGAATACACAGCTGGTGATTTGCCGTCATTGCCTCCGGTGGTGATTTCGGCGGCAAGCTGCCAGACTTTGCGCATTTGGAACCCCGATTCTATTGCTCTGGGATTTATTCGCCAGGGCGCGGCAGCGTATGTAGGTTTTGTGTTCAGTCCCATGGAAGGTTTTCTGATGGGAGAGTTTCAAGATTTGCCGTTCCGCTATACCTGGCCGGGTTTTCCGATTGGGCAGGTTGTCGCGCTTCACAACCGCGGTACGCTGCAGGGATTTGCCAACATACCTTTCTATTATCTGTTGGGAGACCCGCTGATCGCGTTCCGGGCAGCGCCACCCTATGAACTGGCCTCCGATGTTGAAGAGGACGGCAGACGAACGCTGGTTTACCAGGGCGCGCCGGCGGGGATCATTCCGGTGCGGGTGGCAGGGGGCGGAAGTTATTCTTATGTGGAGGTGGTGGGTGTGGGAGCCACCTCGTCCCATGATCCGGTATTCCATTCCCGTCTGCAAGCGACCAGCCTGAACGGTGACCAGTATATTCTCTTCCAGCACAAAGGGGGAGACTTCACCATCCGGTTAGCGGAAACTCCACCCTGGGGTTGGGGACCCGCTCACCTGCTTCTTTTCGCGCTGGATGAAATTACACTTTTTACGCCATTGAACGGTGGTGATTGGATCATCTTCATTTTGGGCTGCCTGGGCACAGCGGCTGCCGCGCTGCGATTCTTGGCGCTGCGCCGCCAGAACGCCGCGCCAGCGCGACAGGTCGGGTTGAACTGTTTGGTGATCGCATTCGGAACCGCGTTGGCGCTGGGAGTATACGCGAAGCTGCGTGAGCCATATTTTGCGGGCAATTCCAAGCCGGTTCCTTTTGAGCTGAACTGGCTCTGGATGGGCGGCGTTTTTTTGCTGGCCTGCAGCGGAAGCGGCCTGTATATGATGGCTCGAAAATGGATCGGTAAATTTGCCGCTCTGCTGGTGATCACCGCCCCGGCCCTTTTCCCGGTTGTGTTTGGCCTGGTGGTGGTGGAAGTGACCAACCTGCTCATTCGCCAGCAAGTCGGGATATCGATTTACACCAGCCATCTTTACGCAATCTCCGGCGCGGCTGGCGGATTGTGGCTGCTGATTGCATTGGCCCTCCTTTTGTGGCTGAGGCGGCGTGTAACAAGGCCGATATAAACCTGTTTGCCGC
Organism: Ornatilinea apprima; assembly: GCF_001306115.1. Lineage (GTDB taxonomy): Bacteria > Chloroflexota > Anaerolineae > Anaerolineales > Anaerolineaceae > Ornatilinea > Ornatilinea apprima. The sequence continues at coordinate 100,973 of NZ_LGCL01000040.1, forward strand.
CAATCATTGGCTGGCATTGGTTCTTCCAACAATAAACTGAAGGAGGCTTTTCAAGTGGGGTGGTGCATTTGGCCCCAAATGAAAAGCCTCCCGTTGTATGGATGGGACGAAGGGTTACTTCAGCGGCACGTTATTGACAGCCCCCGCTACGGTAACAACCCGATCCGGAAAATCTTTGCTGCGGGCTTCAAAGCTGAAGGTGCCGGTCAGCGTTCCTGTTGCCGGATCGACCTCAAAGTTGTATTCTCCGCTTTCCGCGATATAGAGGAATGCGTTGATGTAAATCGCTGCGGTGTTGCCTTTGGCCGCTTTGGTCTGGTCGTAAGGGATCATTTGTACCTTACCGATTTTCAGGTCATCCTTGGGAATGAACAGCGACACGATATAACGCTGCGTGCCGCTCATAAATCCGACCACATAGGCATTGTCTGTCGATTGGTACTGGACATCCGCGCCCATGATGACGTCATTTTCGTATCCGCTGACGTCATAGGCAAACGCGCCCGGGTCAAGCTCACTGGTCTGGTAGGGGGATGTTGATGCCGAAGTGCTGGGTGGGTTTGGACTGCTTCCGGGAGAGGTCGCGCTAACGGCGCCGCCTTGCGGAAGGCCGATCAACTCCACGGCATCAATTTCATTCCAGCCCAGGCCTAACACGCTTTGATCCAGGAAAATTTTCACGCGGTCTACATAGATTTCTTTGGTCAGTTCCAGGGAAATTTGGTAGACATCCGGGCAAAATTCGACATATTCGGGGTAGGTTTCAACAACTGTGTATGCATTGCCATCGGTGTCGATGATCTGTATCTCGGTGATTTGCGATGGGTTGTAATTCATGTGGATGTTGATCTCGGTGGGGAAGACCGGCATGGCGTAGGTCAATTCGATCCATTCTTTCGTGGTCGCGCCAACCGAAGCCCAGGCATTGACGGAATCCTCGCAGTTCTCAACATTGGGCGCGCCGGTTGCCTGCATGGCCGACCAACTGTCGCTGCCGTATTCTGAACTGGCTGTTGCGTATACCGCGTACTGGCTGAATGGTCCCTCTATGATGGAATCCGCCGGTTGAGGTTGGTCAGGCGCGGGTTCGTCCATTGTGCTTTGCATGGGGTCTTCCCCGGGGCAGCCTGCGCCAGGCACCGGGGTGATGAATTTAATGCTCTTCAGCACATCATCAAAATACGGTTCTACTTCTTCATCCCATCTGTTTTCAGGCGCCATGGCCATCATGGTGAACTGGCGTTTGGCAGTCAGCATGGAAGTGACCACCAGCGATTTGACCGTTATATCTCCCTGGGTGCTGGTCATCTCGGCTTGAAGGGCGGGGAAACCGCCAACTTTCACTTTCTTGGGTTTGCCAATCTCTGCGGCAGTGCTTTCGTTTTTAAATTTGTCAAAGGCTTCATCGGTAGTCATCTCATCTGGATTATCCCCTGTCATGATCAGGAATGCAGGCCCATACATGGTGTCAGCGCTCGGAGCTGCCATCTGAATGATTCCAATCGAACAGTTCACCTGCCAACCTTGAATGGGTGTGAATTGGAACCCCCCTTCATCAAACACATAATCTCCCGATGATTCAGACGTGCTGGATTGGCTGCTGGCTGGTTCATCCGCAGCCGGCTCACTCTGAGCGGGGTTGTTATTGTTACCTAACGCCCCGGTAATTTTGCTGCCAATTTGCGAGAATGTTGAGCAGCAGAAACTCATCAAAGCGAGTAAGGTGAAGGAAGCCATCATCCGAAACATTCTTGTGCTCATTTTGGTTGCCTTTCTTGTTCTAAAAATGGTCTATTCGCAAGGATTGATTCTTTCGGTTCGCGCCAGTTGGGTGGTAAACTGGTCGTTGGAATTTCGTCAGTATTTGTTGCTTATCGACTTCCTAGCCAGATCTCAACAATCGCCGTCCCCAGGTTTACCATCAGGTCTAATGATGTGCGGTCCAGCATCTGTTCGGTAGGAATTCTGATCTCGAGACCGGCAGGGGTTAACTTAATCACAACCCGATGTCGATCGGCAAGTGCAAGCATCAGTTTTTCAATCCCAGGCTGCAGAACGCGGATGGCGTCTTCTTTTTCGCTGGCCAGGCATAGATATTTTTGCCTGAATTGATCGCTGCCCGCATTGACCAAAGCAAGATCAGCGGCCCAATCGGCATCTTCACCCAACAAACCATGAATCACTTTTGAAAACATTGCGCCGCCCATGGATGCCAACATTTGCGCGTCGCCAGGGTTGTTGACCGGACCGAAGACCAATCCTCTATCGGCTAATGCCACATCTTTTGTCCACCACCGCGTACTGAGTCCCACCTCGGAAGACCCCGGTCCGGCGTCACGCGGGCTGGCCTCAGCCAGGCTTTCGATTGTCCATTCGCAAGCAGTATTCCTGCCCCGCACGCGATAACCTGAAAGAAGAGGCTGTTGAATTCGCTCCACTTCCCACCCTTTTTCTTTCGCCATTTGTATAAATTGCGCATCTTTCTGCTTTTTTCTGTTTTGAAGGAAAATGAAGAGAAGCAGGCCTAAAGCAGCAAAGACAACGAGCACGATCAAATTGAGCAAGATATCATTCATATTCTTCTCCTGGTAGAGTCATTTTTTCTTCTTTACTCACCGAATAATTGTTTCCAGGTCAGCGGACCGACAATGCCATCGATCACCAGGCCATTGTCTTGCTGATATTGGCGCACGGCCTGGTCTGTTTTGGGCCCAAAAATGCCGTCCGGGATCCCGATTTGCGTGTAGCCAAGTTGAACTAATCGCTTTTGAAGCTGTAGCACATCATTACCCGTCAGCATGGGGTCAGACAATGCCAGCGGACGGTAATATGCAACTTGTGTAGGAGTCGGCGTTGGTGTTACCGGTGTTGGCGTAGCGGTGGGCGTAACCGGGGTGGAGGTGAGGGGCGGTGAAGAGGCTTTGCAGGCAAGAGATAGCAATTCGCCGGTGGGTAATGCCGATGCGCCAGCCTGGCCCCACAACCGCACGCTGCCATCCTCTGCCTGGCTCATCAACAAACGACCATCTTGGCTGAAGGACAAATTATTGATCCTTCCAGCGTGAGCGGCCCAATTTGAAAGCAGCTTTCGGTTCTTTGCGTCGATCAGGTATAGATTACCGTTGTTATCTCCGGCAGCCAGCAGGCACCCGGAAGGGTCAAACGCAATCTGGTTGATGGTTGCCTCTGCGGTAACCTGGGTAATGATGGTATTGGTATTCACATCCATTACGGAAATGGTGTTAGTCTGCGCGACAGCCAGCGCGCTGCTGTCTGGATTGAGCGCAATCGCCGTGATATAGGTGTTGTTCGCGGGGAGTTCAAAATCGCGGATCCATTCCAGGGTGTTGAAGTTCCAAAGACTGACCTTATCCAGCCTTTCTGTTGCCAGCCAATTCCCATCCAGACTGATGGAAAGATGAGCAATCCAACTATCCATGATTGGCCGGGATTTTCCAGTATAAAAATCAACCAGCATCAGGCGTGAATCGAGTAGGGTATTTTTTTGGTCAAATGTCTCCTGGCTCATGGCCAACACCCCGGCGAATGGGTTAGCGAGAAAATCACTGCGATGATCGAATGCCTCGACGTGGAAAGGCTCAACGGAGTCAAGACGCCACCATTTCGCGCTTCCAGCTCCAGTGGTGATCAGGGTATTTCCATCGGCTCCCAGAGCAACATTACCTACTTTTCCTTCATGCGCTGCCTCAATTGTTTGAAGAATATCGCCGCTGGCTGGATTGACCATCATGACCGAACCGTCTGATAATCCAACCGCAAGAACGGGCTGGTTATTCAGCGTTCCCATAGACGCGCTGGTAACCTGCCGGAGATCAAGGATTGCTCTGGTCATTTCAGTTTGGTCGGCGCTGTTCCACAGGATCACCTTACCTTCATGGGATATGGCGATCACTTCTCCATTGGTTCCGGGTTTCACCGCCGTAATGGGTTTGCGGCAGGTTGAGCACATGGAAGATTTGAACCAATTGGAAATCGTCTGGTTTGTTGGAACGCTTTTATCCATTTTTCCGGCAGTCGCATTCCAATATTCCAGCGATTCCAGCGTGAACAAGATAATCACGTCGTTTTCTGGGACAAGTGCCACATCCAGGTAAGCGGTTTCATCCTTAATAACCAGATTTCTCTTGCGTTGCAGGCGGTTGGCATCCCATAAGCCGACTTCATAGCGGCCTTTCGCGGTTGGCTCGCAGCCGGGGGTGTTCTCGATACATGGCGGGTCCATATAAGCAATTTCGCACATAACCGCGAAAGAGTTCCCGGTTGTGTGATCGGCCTGGCAAAAACCAGAGCTTAATCGCTCGCGCGTGTAAGGGTTGACCGAAGTGTTGATCAATTGTCCTGAGTTGATATTCCACGAGCGAACGTCCCCGAGCGCGTTAACCGTTTGCACGGTTTTTCCATCCGGGCTGAAATATAAGCCAATCGTGTCTGGAAAGAAGCTTACCCAATCCGAGATGGTATAGGATGAAACCGAATCGCGGATCATTTTTCCAGATTGGACGTCGAAAAGGCGCAGAAAAACCTGAATAGGGCCGGGGTATCCATCGGCGCTGTATTGCTGGATATCTTCCACGGCAGCCAGTATTTTCCCATCCGGGCTGATGGCGGAAAGATGGCCGGTGTTGGAGATCATCTTGCTGGAACCATCAGCAAGGTTCCATATCTGGGTTTGATAGGTAATGGCGTTCGTGGCAACCAGCAACTGGTTATTTGCGCTGAAAGAAACGTAGCTGTTTCTTCCTGACACCTGAAATTCACCGTTGATCTCCAGGGTTTCCCCATCCAGCATCAGGATGCCCGCCGGCCCGAGAACAGCCAGGTTTTTGCCATCCGGTGACCAGGCGATATCCACTACGTCTCCCACTTTAGAGAGCTTCATCTCATATAGGTTCTCGATCAGAGAGGCCGTATCAGCCGTAATGGCCCAATCACCGCTGGGAGGAAGGGGAATGGCTGTCGCCGAGGGCATCGGGCTGGGAGTTCGCGTTGTGGTGGATGGCTGTGTGTTGGTAGGCTGGCTGCTAGAGGGTTGGGCCTGAGACTCTATCTGATTCGCCGTTGGCTGCGAAGATGCTTCATTGATGATCTTAGGAGAACCGCCGCATGCAGAGAGCAGGGTGGAGAGGAGCAAAAGGATCAGTACCATTCCAGCTTGCCAGTGTAAATGTTTTCTTCTAAGCGGCATCTTTTCCCTCCTCGTTACACTCAACGTGTCAATCTTGTGCAAATAAATCTTCAACTGGTGGTTATGCTCATCAGTTGAGTGAAACCAACAAATAAGCAACCAGGCCAATTCCAATAAAGAAAAGCGGCATTCCAATGACCAAAAAAGCAATTACATAGGGTAGAGCTTTACTCATGCGCTGCCGCGATTGGCGGGTTCCATCCACCTGTGGCTGGAGAACTTTCTGCGGAGCGGGTTGGTTTTCTGCGGCATGGGCAAGGTTGGTTAGCGAATCCAGCCAAATTTGCAGGGCGGATGGATCGATCAGGCTGCTGGCAATTTTATGCGACCGGTGCAGGTACAGCATCACTTCGCCCGGTTGAATTTCCAGGCGGCGGATGACGGCCCACTCTGCCCCCGCGCGCATCAGGGTCTGTATGCTCCCAACCACGCCAGGGTCGTTCAGAAAATTCAGCGTCCAGGTTTCTTCTTCCGGGTAAATTGCGAAGGATTCAAGGCCAGAATCAGTGGTTGTCAGAGGTGACTTTCCGAAGGCATCGGCCGCGCTGGTTGAGATGGACTCTTTTGGATTGATCAGCACGCGCGTTTGAGCGGAACTTTGCAGCCGCACTTCCACGGTTGGGCCGCGGTAAATATAAATATCCACGCTGCGGTCCTGGTGGTTTCCCTGGTAATGGCGCCCATACAGCATGTACGCTTTGCCGGTAAAGCCCAGCGGGTTGAATATCGCATCCATTGTGCGCGCGCGGCGCAGGATGGTCATCACCGCGATTGCAACTGGCACGCCAATCAGCCCGGCCAGCAAGAGCAAGCCGATAACCAGCAGCCAGATGGGCATGGAGGAACTGCCGCCGCCCGCGGCAGAAGAGTCCAGGCCGGGTAGAACCACGGTGAATAAAACCAGCAAACAGCAGCCCATTGTTGGAACCCCCACCAGCAGGGTAAGGCATCCGATCAACAATCGGCGTTTACTTTCACCCACCACAGTACCAAAAATCTCTTTCATCTTTATCCCCTAGAAATACCCGCGTGATCAGGTTAACCGGTTTCTTTCGCGTTTTCTGCGCTGCCTTCCGCATCTTCTTTTTCCAGATTTCTCAAGTAATCCAAACAGTCTTTAACCGACTGAAAATACACGGTTTCATGGGTGGAGGGCACCTCAAGCGACGCGTGCCAGGCGGGCGGTTCGCCGGCGGAGGCTTTCCATATTCTGATCATGAAGGAAAAGTACGAGGAAGTCATGGGACTCCTCTTTCATTTGAGAATGAATTCGATTGCTTAATGGTAATTGTAGAAACTCGCCGTCATAAAATCGTCAAAAAAAGCATCTCCTGAGTTCTTTTTTCGGGAGATGCTGAGTATTGGAGTTATTTGTCTCTGATACTGGGTGCCGCAATCACCACCAGGCCATCAACGCGGCTGCGCCGCCGATTTCGTATAGGCGTCTATGGACTGCGCCTGCGGCTAAGGGTTCAGTTGCCGTTTGAATTGGTATGCACTCCCGTTTGTTCATTAAAAACTTTGGGACAATTCGATGCGGTCATGTTCAATGCTGCTCAGGTAGGATAGGAAGAGAAGACTAAAGGCAGCAGCGATAATGATTATGATCACGCCGGCATGATCAACCCCAAAGGCATGGCCCAGCACGACCACATCGGGAAGGACCGCCAGCCAGGCCGCGCAGCAGGCAGCAAAGATGCACGGCCACCTGTTGGCGAGAAGTCTGTTGAATCCCGTGATTGTCCTGCTTAGGCGAACTGCGGCAGGAATACGGGTTGCGGCTGCTCCAATCAAAAAGCCAAGCAGGGGAGGGAAGATGCCTCCGCCAAATAACAACATGGGAATGGCCAGCAGCATCAGCACCCATCCGCCGCGCTGGCGGTGCGCGCCAAAAATGGACCATGCGGCAAACACCAGGGAAAAGAAAACCGCTAGAAGGCCGGTGTAAAGCAAGTTTGGCAGAACGGTTAGCGCCGGTTCACCGCTCAGGTTTTGAAACAACGCGGAATCCGGCCAGGATTGAATCATGATTCCATCCGGTGCTTGATTGCCCTGCAAGATTTCTCCGATGCCGTGTTCAATGCCCGCCAAACCCATCCAGGCGCCCATCACAGAGACCCATAAGCGCGTGGCTTTCATGCTTCCCTCCTCGCGTGTGCGACGGGTGATTCAGTTTGCGTGGCGAAGAGAGACGGCAAACTGTGCGCCCAATCGCGGATCGCGTTCCAATCGCGCAAATCGCTTGGCTCTGACTGTTTAAGCGCGGGAATTAGGTTATAAGGAAAGCGCAGCAAGTCTGGGTCAAACCTTCCGCCTACCAGCAGCAGGCTGGACGGCGTTAGCCAGGGAAATTTAGCCAGTTCCGCAGTCATTTGCCGTTGAACTTCCTGCCGATCTTCCTCGGTGTTGGATACATACAGGCCGCCGGCAAAGAGGGCAACCGGCATAGCGCGCAACGCCTTTTGATGGCGGGACAGAAAACGCAGCGCGTCCTTGTGCAGGTGAAACATGTAGAGCGGCGTTCCCAAAACGACCGCGCTGAATGCGTTCAGATTTTTGACCATTCGGCAGGGTTGAATTTCAGCGGCATAGCTCTGCTGCTGCAATTCTGTCAACACAAACTCGGCAATCTCCTGCGAGGAACCACTCATCGTGGCATACGTTACAAGAATTTTGTTTTCTTTCATTTCAAATCCTTTATATTTGAAGCAATTAATCATCTGAAGGCATCTTATCGCGGACACGGTTTTTCTGCATCTATCGGAAGTTAGATTCCAGGTTATAAAGTTTAAGAAGGGTAGGTGTAGAATTAATAAGTCCATGAAACCCTCAAAAAACTCTCTCATATTCACCAAACTGCAGGTTCCGGCCCGCCGCGCCAGGCTTGTTCAACGCGCGTGCCTGGTGCAAAAGATGGCTGTTGAACCCGGAATTGACCTGTTGCTGGTCTGCGCGCCGGCGGGGTATGGAAAAACCACCTTGCTGATCGAGTGGGCTCACCAGCTTGAGGCGGCGGGTGTGGCTGTCGCCTGGTACGCACTGGATGAGAGCGATAATTCTCCAGTAACCTTTGGCACGTATCTGGTCGCGAGCCTTGAGCGGATTCTGGAGCCAACACTTGGCCTGGAAACCATCAGCCAGATGCTGCGCTCCTCCCCGGAAATTGATTTGCTCCAGCTGCTCCCGGCAGTGATCAACGCGCTGTTTTCAAGCGGGCGCAGCATGGTTCTGGTGCTGGATGATTACCACCTGATTTCATCTCCACAAATCCACGAGGCCATTGAGTTTCTCGTAACCCACCTACCCGAGCATGTTCACATTGCGATTGGCAGCCGAATGAATCCGCCGCTGCCGCTGGCCCGCTGGCGCGCGAAAGGAAAGCTGATTGAAATACGCGCGGCAGACCTGCGCTTCAGTGAAGAGGAAACGGGCCAATTCCTGCAAAAAACAATGGGCGTTGATCTGCCCGGTGACCTTGCGAAACAGCTCGCGGTGAAAGTAGAAGGATGGGCAGCCGGTTTGCAGCTGGCGGCGCTGTCTTTGTCCAACCGGTCTGATCCGCATGCTCTGATTTCTTCCTTCACTGGCAGGCAAAAGCACCTGGCTGATTACTTGTTGGATGAAGTAGCGAACCAACTACCTGAGGAAGCGCAGTCTTTTCTTTTGTATACTTCGATTCTGGAACGCATGTCTGCCCCCTTATGTGATGCCGTTCTGGAAGTGGATGGCAGCGCGCGGTGGTTGAGGGAACTGGAAGAAAACAATCTGTTTGTTGCCGCCCTGGATGAAGAGGGAATCTGGTACCGCTATCACCATCTGTTTCGCGATTTTTTGCAAACCTGGCTGAATCGCACGCAACCGGACCGCGCCAGCGCTTTGCACCGCGCGGCCAGTGATTGGTTTTCTCGTCACGGTTTGCTGCGAGAGGCGGCTCACCACGCTTTCCAATCCGGCGATGAAGTCTTTGCGGCCAATTTTGTGGAACAGCACAGCTTTAGCTTGATCATCCAGAGCGAGATTGCAACGATCTACGATTGGTGCTCCCGATTTCCAGAAGTCTTCATGCAAACCCGACCCAAGCTGTGCATTCTACAGAGTATGGCGCTGGCCTATCAGTTTCGGGCGAGAAACCGTGCCCGGGTTGAAGCAAGATTGCGGCAGGCGGAAGAGGGAGCGGCGGCTATTGAGGATGCAGAGCAGTCGCTTGAAGTGGACCAGTTGGCGGCTGTGGTGCGTACCTTTCTGTCCATGATCCCTGATCCGGGTGTCGATGTGCGAGAGCTGCTCAACCTCGCGAAAACCCATCTGGCAAATCATCCGCCGGATGATGCGGCGTGCTTTCCCTGGCTGCTCATTTCCGGTTATGCTTTGTTGGCACTGCATCAGGTGGAGGAAGCGGAAAAAGTCTTCAATACGGCCTTGCCCTTCGCCACGCGCCTGGGGTTGTTTTTTGGCGCAGTGGAAATTAGCTTTCACCTTGCCCGGCTTGCTTACAGCCAAGGGAAACTGGCCGATTCCTTAAGCATTAGTCGTGAGGGACTGGCCAACCTGGCTGCTGCCCTGAATCAATCGCCAGTGGATTTGCCCGCGCTCGGCTGCCTGGATGTGGCCATTGGCAGCATTCTTCTGGAACAGGACCGCCTGGAAGAGGCTGAGCGGTCTTTAACGCAGGGCATGGATCGAATGGGTTGGGGGATGAACCCGTATTACTTGATGACGGGTTGTTTGGCGCGGTTTCGCCTCTATTCGGCTCAAAGGCGGTTGAACGCGGCTAACACCTGCCTGGATCAATTGGAAATGATGTGGCCAGATATTCAATTCTTGACCGAAGGGTTAAGGATTCAGGCGGAACTGCGCATTCAGCCATCGCAGGCGGCGGTGGAAAGGGCTTGCGCCTGGCTGCAATGGCATCCTTCCTCTTCAGGCGATCATCTTCATCTGGCTGGCCTGGGCCCAATTGGCTCGGCGGAGGTGATTTATCAGGCTAACCTTGTTTGGGTGTGGTTGAATATCGCCACGGGAAATATTAATGCGGTCTGGCCATATCTGAAAAGGCAAACAGAGATTGAAGAAGAATACCAAATAACAGGAAGGGTGATTGAGCTGACCTTGCTGGAAGCTCAGGCTTACCAAAAGAAGGGAGAGCAGGCATTGGCGCTGGCTTCATTGGAGAAGGCGCTGCGGCTGGCGGGCAGAGAGGGATACATCCGCGTGTTTGACCAGAGCGAACTTTTGGATGATCTCATCCACATGGCAGCACAGAAAGGATTACAGCCGGAGAAAGTTGATCCAATTCTCGCAGCGATTCGCTCCGCAAAACGGTTGGGAATCAAAACGGAGGTGGAATCGCTTCCCTGCGAAGATGGTCAACGCCAACCCTTACAAGACCTGCCGGAACCGCTCAGTGAGCGCGAGCTGGAGGTGTTGCGCCTGATGGCTGAGGGAGCGACCAATCAGGGGATTGCTTCACGGCTTGTCATCACCATTGGTACCGTGAAAAGTCATATCAACCACATTCTGTCCAAGTTGAATGCCGCTAACCGGACAGAAGCGGTGGCCAAAGCGCGTGATCTGGGGCTTTTGGGGTAGTGAGAGGAACATTATTAAAACAGACGACTGAACCACAAGAAAGATTTTGGACCAGGGCATGGCAGACAAAAAGAACAAAGAAATCAGAACCAGCGTTTTGCTCAGAAAACTGTTCAACGCTCCGGATTTGGAGACATTTATCGAAGTGAATGCCACAGAGTTGGACGTTCCACCTTTCTACGTTTATCTATCAGACCTGTGTAAAGCAGCGGGGCAGGTGCCTGAGCAAGTCATCAGGCAGGCAGCCATCGAACGCACGTATGGGCACCAGCTTTTTAATGGAACGCGCAAACCATCCAGAGATAAGGTCATTCAACTGGCCTTTGGATTGGGTTTGAATTTGGAAGACACGCAGAAACTCTTGCAGATCGCCCAAAAAAGTCTTTTGTATCCCAAAATAAAACGTGATGCCGCGATTCTCTATTGTTTGAATCATCATAAGGATGTCTTGGAAACACAAAGCGTCCTTCAATCGCTTGGTTTGAGCCTGCTGGGTGGTGAATAAAGCATGACCGAAGCCTTCATTGCCAATTTTCTAACAGAATTTGACGACAGCCGGTTCCCAGAAGCATTTCTGCAAAGGTATGAAGCATTGGAGTGCCTTTCGGAGAGTGCGCTTGGCGAGACTCTCTTGGTCAAAGATCGCCCGTCCGGAGAACTCTATGTGGCAAAGTGCTACTCTGATCAAACTCTGTTTTCACACCCCGTTGAAAACGAGTTATTAAAAAAATTGGATCATGAGGGACTGCCGCGCTTAGTGGGAGAATATGAGAATCACGGTATGCGCTGCGTGGTGCGGACCTTTGCGCGTGGAATGACGCTGGACGAATTTGTCAAAGTGAACCGGCTGACGCTCCAACAAGCTGTTGATATAACCGTACAGCTCTGCGATATTCTGAGTTATTTGCATGGGCAAATGCCGCCTATCATTCACAGGGATATTAAACCGCAAAATATTGTCATCGATGATCAAGGAAAGATCACGCTGATCGATTTCGGTATTTCCCGCGCGTACAAAGAAGATTTACGAGAAGACACTCTTTGTTTCGGCACGCGGTATTTCGCCGCGCCTGAACAATATGGCTTTTCACAAACCGATCGCCGCGCCGATATTTTTTCGTTGGGCGTCTTGCTTTGTTGGCTGTTAACGGGCAATGTGGACGCTCAACAAGCCGGCAAGACTATTCCAAATGCGCGGCTTGCCGGTGTCATTGCAAAATGCACAGCCTTTGCTCCGAAAGACCGCTATCAAAGCACGGCGCAGGTTAAAGATGCATTGACCGGCCGCGCACTGCGCCGCAAAGGATTGATTTTTTTCAGCGTGGCTCTCTTTCTGATTCTGGCGGTTTTTTCTTTGGGAAAATCAATTACATTCCCAGTCCTGGGGTCTGTTGGGGGGCTCACATTCAAGGAGCCACTGATTGAAGAGGCGGTTCGGATGACGTTGGGGAAAAGTGCAGCCGATGAAATATCTGAACAAGACCTGTTATTCGTCACTGAACTTTTTGTTTTCGGAGACCAACCGGCCAAAGACGAGGAAGCATTCAAAGTATCCGCCGACCATTTTGTGAATAATGACGGGACGGTTTTGAGAGGGAGCATTCAATCGTTGGATGACCTGACCAGGTTGAGAAATCTGCGCCGGGTTTCGCTGGTCTATCAAAACATCACCGACCTGACACCTTTGGCGCAGCTTCCCTATTTGGAATGGGTGGAATTGCACCATAACCCGCTTGAAGATGTTTCCCCGCTTTCACAAGTGCCGTCATTGGTGAATTTGGGGCTTTTTGATACACAAGTTTCAAGTCTGACGGCGCTGAGCAGCTGCCCGCATTTGTCCGTTGTGGATGTGGGATTCACGCATGTCACATCTACGGCTGCCTTAGATGGCCTGGATGCGCTGCAAAAAATAGCCATTCGTAAGGCACCGCTCCAGTCCCTTGCGCACATTGAGACTCATCCGATGCTGGAGGAAATCTATCTGTCAGAGACGCAGCTGCTGGATCTTTCGCCACTTCTCCAACTGCCTCGCTTGCAAGTGGTAGAAGTGAGTGAAAACATGCGTTCCGCTGCTGAGATGGTGGAAGAACAAGCCCCATTCGAAATCGTTTTCCGCTGACTTCGAATATAAATTTAACATTAAAAATCCGGTTTGTGTGCAGCCTGCACACCTTTACTCAACCCCAGTTCGTTAAAATCCTCATATCACCAATAAATGACCATTATGGTTTGAATCCTGGAGAAATGATCACCCAAGCCGGGACGCATTGCATGAAATGCGGGCGCCAACCACCGCTGGGAAACCTGGTTCTGTATGGTGATGGCATTGATCACCGCTGTTTTAGTTGTCGTCGATACGTTGTGGATGGGGGGGCGAACTTGCGCTGGGGATCGTAGGGATGCTGTTTGGGAGATTGGGCGGAAAAGGTGCAATTTTGCTTCTACGAACGAATATGAAAGGAGTGATGGTTGTTTTGCTTTCGTTCATTGTTGCTGTTTGTGGTTAATGGTGAAGAAAGCAGAAACTGAACCGTGCTTGTTTTGCTGCTGGCATGATTTTCGCACTTCAAAACCTTGCGATCGAAAAAGAGTAGATTAATGAAAGTCTGTGAGATGAAAAATTTTTTGGAGAAGGCACAGCTTTACGCTATTATTTTGGGAGTGATCGGATTCATCATGGGGATCGTGAATATCGTTAAAGGGAGAACAGAATTCATCCTTCCCAGCTTTGCGCTCTTTGGAGTGGGCGCTCTTGCGGTGGTGATCCCAACCGCAATTTCCAAATTCTCCGATCAGAATGCCAACCGAAACCCACACTCGCAACACCCAGTCATCGCCAATATCCCTGCTGAAAAGCCGATCACGGTGTTAGGTATGGTTGTGCTTCTGGAACGTCCGCTGCGGTTTGCGAATGATGAGGAAGCCTTAATCAAATCGATCTTTGATCAGCAACGTCTGGAATTGAAGCGAGCGATTGCGCCTTCAGCCCAGGTGAAAATGATTGTGGCCGGCTCCAGCCTGGATGATGATGCTTATATTTATGGAATCTGCCGGAGCACGTTTGATAGCCTGGATTCTTATGCGGACAATGATGAGTTTTTAAGCCGCGTTGCAACCGGATCGTTTGTTGCCAGTGACGGAAACAGGGGAAAGCATTTTGCTTTTTTGAATCGACGCATTTAGCTAGAAGTGTTTGTCTGTTTTCAACCATTATCCAATGATCATCAGGAGTAAGGTCTCCATCATTGCAATCCAGTGAAAGGTGCATCATGAAGCGAATCCCACTTTCAAATTTCTTGCTTTTGGTGGCATTATCTTTGTTGTTCAGCAGCTGCAGCCCGGCGGCATCCTCAGAGACGCCGGAAGTGGCTGAACAACCAGCTGATGCTGTTCAACCTACCCTGGCACAACCCGTTGAAACTGCAACGCTTGAGCCTTCGCCGACCCCGGTCCCTACTGAGACCCCCCCAATTCCCTGTGCGATCGCCTTTGATACGGACCGCGATGGCAACCGCGAAGTCTACATCATGGGGCCAGATGGCAAAGATCCGATTAACCTGACCAACAATGGGGGGGATGATACGAATGCGGCATGGTCTCCGGATGCAACTCAGATCGCTTTTGTGTCTAATCGCGAGAATGGCAGGGAAGGCGGTCAGTTTATCTATGTGATGGATGCCGATGGCAACAATGTACGCCAACTCTCGCATGAAAATGAAAGCAACTGGCCGGATTGGTCCAACGACGGCAGCCGCATCACCTACACCCATCAGGGGGATATTTATGTCATCAATGCGGATGGCAGCGGGCAATCCATCAACCTGACCAACAGTCCAGATCAGCAAGATGAGCGATCCGTATGGTCGCCAGACAGCAAGTGGATCGCCTGGTTATCGGGCGGTGATAATCAATGGAACATTTTCGTGATGGACGCTGACGGTGGCAATGTACGGCAGCTATCCGATGACGGCAAAGTCACGGATGTTTCGTGGACAGTGGACGGGCAGTTGTTTCTTAATTGGGATAATCGGGAGGCAGGCTGCTTCAATTGTGTAATGGATGCCGATGGGTCCAATATTAAAGACGCTGGCGGCAAGGGCACGATCCAGGAGTACCTGCCTTTCTGGACTGAGGATGGAAATCGGGTTGAATGTGTGAGCGCGAATTTCAATACGCCGGACAATGAAATTTACCTGGTGGGCGAGATTTTTCCGGATATCTTTTTCAACCTCACGAACAACCCTGCGGATGACCGTAATCCTGATTGGCCAGCCAACTGCGGGCCAACTTCAGCCGCGGCGGTCAGCAGTACGGCACCCGCGCAAGAAGAGGTGAAAACTACTTCCCAGGGAATGGTCATTGGTTACACCGGCGATCAGAATTCAATGCCTCAGCATCAAGTCGATGAACTGAAACGCGCTTGTGAGGAGTTGCAAATTCAATGCGTGCAAGGGGATAGCATACCGGGGTTGGTTGAACAGGGCGTCAGCGCCATGTTGGTCTTTTCCAATCGCTGGCATGTCATGGCGGCTTTTCCGGAAATCTACGATGCGGCCGAAGCGAAGAAAATTCCTGTTTTTGTTTTGAATGCGGAGACAGATGTTGCTGGCGCGTATAACTTATCTGTTGAGTACGATGCAACCCGCACCAGCCTGACGTGGATGTTCAAAGAAATGGGGGGAGAAGGGGAATTCGCTTACTTCAATGTTGGCAATAATGATTTTTACCAATCCATCATTGATGAAGTATTAAAAGTATTTCCTGGGATTATCGCAAACAGTATGCCGGCTGATTATGAAAGTAACCGAATAACCGAACAAAAAATCACCGAGCTTGCCAGGTCGAACCCAAACCTTGAAGCAATTTGGAGCACTGACCAAATCAATGATCTTTTCTGGGGATTGAAAAACGGCCAGGTTGAAGCGCCTCCTGCGATTCTCTGCGATCCCAGACAAGACATGTTCCAGTTCTGGAAAGACTGGACGAAGGAAAGTACCTTCCGCTGCATTTCTACGGTCAGGCCGGGCGGCACGGCTTATGAAGGCGTTTATGCTGCCTATTACCTCCTGAGCGGCGAAAAAATTGACCCGGCCGCCCTGGGCGGGAGAGCTGGGAACACCTTCCGTTACGATTATCCGGTGATTACCAATGATAATCTGGATGGATGGCTGGAAAAAAGCGCCACATTGCAAAAAGGCGAGTGGGATACTTTGACACTGCCGCCCATGACGCCTGAAGAGATCAAGGAAAAATGGTTTCTTGAGTAAGTAGATTGTAGAAAAATAGATATCTGGGGGGAAGAACGCAGAAACGGTCGAGAACGGCCGTTTCTGCCTGTTTATGGACTGAGAAATAGCGTTGGATATCGTATGTTGTTTTTTGTGGATGATGAAACTATTCAATTCTGGAAAATTCTATCCAATCAATTTGCATGCCTGGCTTAACAAAATCAAGGACAAGTTCATAAAAACCTTTTTCAAGCTCAATTTTTACCAATTTTTGTTGGATCCATTTTCCATCGGTTCCGTGGGTTTGGATGGAGGTTACGAATTGGTTGTTCAAAGACACATTACATGTGGTTTGTGCCAGGTTTGAAGCGGCCGACATAATTCTTACAATGACGCGATAAACACCCGCTTCAGGCACATTGAAAACCGTCGTCGTTTCATGCGCGGGTTTGATTTTTGGATTGAGAAGAATATCTTGGGCATGTTGTGCAGAGGAGTTTTGATGGGCGGTGAATTTGTGGATTGGTTGCTTAAATTCCTTCTTCTGGAAGAATGCAGTTGTATGCATTAAAAAGTCGCAAATATTCATTGCGCAGCGTTGAAGTTCGCTTCGCTCTAAAGATCCATTCTCCAAAGATTCAATGGTGTTGTCATTGGCGGAATTGATTTCAGCCCCGTAATTATTCACCACCATATACAAATCGTTTTGAGACCTGATCATATAGTTTGTGAATCTTGTGTCAGCAGGCCCACCGTGAATGGGGTCGTTCATTTTAGCCCACCAATCAGTCATCACAATTCCCTTAAATCCCCATTCCTTCCTCAAGAGGGTGGTATTCAAGTCGTAGTTTGAGGCAGCCCAATGCCCGTTGATGGGATTATAGGCAGACATAACTGCTTTAGCCCCACCTTCTTTAACAGCGATTTCAAAGCCCTTTAAGTAGATTTCTCGTAAAGCTCGTTCAGATACGATGGCGTCCACAAAAAAGCGAGATGTTTCCTGATTATTACAGGCGAAGTGCTTAAGAGTAGCAATGGCGCCGCCTTTCGAAATACCTCGTGTTGTGGCTGCGGCAAAGCAACCGGTGATGAAAGGGTCTTCCGAATAATATTCGAAGTTGCGTCCATTCAAAGGACTGCGTTTTATATTCATCCCTGGCCCCAGCAATACATCAATGTGGTTGCTTTTTAGCTCCTTGCCTTCCAGCGTATAAAGGTCTTCGATTAATTCAACATTCCAAGTTGCCGCGATCAAAGTGCCAATGGGTAATTGGGTTGCGTGTAATCCGCTTTCCATACGGATGCCAGAAGGACCGTCGGCGGCGCAGGCAACTGGAATTCCATATCCAGACAAGCTGTCGCTAACACCGCCAAAAGCAGATGCGGTTCCCGGGGTTACCAGCGGACTGCTCATTCCTTCGCCTCTAACGATGGTAGCAAGCTCCTCATCAGTCAATTGCGCTATAAAAGTGTCCAGGCTGATCTTTTCTTCGTGCACATCTTTAAGCGTATATCCCTGATTTCCAGTTTGTTGTATTTCTTTGGGAATATTTGCAAGAATGCGATCTGCTACATTGAATTTTCTTTGAGGCACATCTTCATAGGCAACTTCATAAGTACCGTCTTCTTTTTGAATACCGGGTTTGATCCTTGAAAAATTTTGAACCGGAGCCAAAGCCTGGCTTAGTTTTTCAACAACAATCAGGTGATCGACTTGGAAACTGGATTTGCCTTCAATATCAACTCTAATCGCGTTTCTAACACTGTCTCCAACATAAAAAATGTAATCCCCTTCTTCCAAAACATAAGCTGATGGATGGCCTGTTACGCCGCTATCATCATAAGAAGCCAGTCGACTGATTGGAAAACTCAGCTCAAGCGTTTGCGATTCACCGGGCTGCAACGTGTTCGTCTTGCCAAATGCAACCAAAACTTTATGGGGTTTCCCCAATTTACCTTGTGGGGCTTTGCAATATACCTGAATTACTTCCTTTCCGCCATAGTTGGTCCCCTTATTCTTGACGATTACTTCCACACTGAAAAACGGGCTGCCGTTATTCATTCCGATTTGAATTTCCTGGGGCTGAATAGAAAACTCAGTATAGGAGAGGCCAAAGCCAAATTCAAACTGAACCTTGTTCGGGCAGAAGGTCTCAAAATAGCGGTACCCAATGTAAATATCTTCCTGGTAAAAATTTCTTGACTCATGGCCATAATTGCTTGTGGATGGGTAATCAGCGATGGAATACGCAATCGTATCCGGCAATTTCCCGCTTGGAGTGATATCTCCTGCCAAAACATCGGCAGCAGCATTTCCACCCTCCATCCCTCCATGCCAGACATACATCACGCTTTTAATGCTGTGTTTCAGGTTTTCATCATTCATCCAGCTCATATCAATGATATTCGACACATTCAGAACAACTGCCACTTGATCGAAATACTTGCATACGAGTTGGAGCATTGAAAATTCTTCTTCGGTGAGCCGAATACTCCCAGGCACATCCGAATTATCCTTGTCTTCTCCTGCTGTTCGTCCAATGACGACGATGGCTTTGTCTGAATTTTTTCGGGCGTCGGAAACGATGATGTCGGATAAGGGCATTTCTTTTTGATGCCAGGGTTCAGCCGCCCAGCCACCTCCTCCGTTGTCGAAGGGGTTCAACTTTATCCATTCCATGTATATGGTGGCTAAATCTTCATTGATGCGGATTTTTTTTCTTCTAAATCCATCCAATAAGTTGGTGGAATATTCAACATTGACAGCTCCCCCCGACCCCGTTCCGCTTCGGTAATAATTGATCTGAGACCTGCCAAATATCGAAACTCGTTCACCGCTTCGAATGGGGAGATTATTTGCCTCGTTTTTTAATAGAATGGCGCCTTCAGCGGCTACCTTTCTAGAAAACTCGGCAAATCCTTTCAATGGAACACCAATTTTTTGGGCCATTCTTTTCTCTTTCTCTAAATTCGCACCGGATGAAGGTGTCGAATGGTATTGGCAAGGGGCTCTATTTATGTCAATAAGGCTTTCATTGAAAGCCAGTTCCTGATCATGATCATCGTCGCGATCATGCGGTAAGAAGACCAAGTTTTGCAACAAGCCCGCTAAATACTTGTGGCATTCCCGGATTGCAATCTGAAATAAACCCCTTTTTTCGCCATCAATTCTTTATGATTGCCAATTTCCACAATATTTCCTTGATCCAGAACCACAATCCGATCAGCATTTTGGATGGTCGAAAGTCGATGAGCCACAATGAAGGTTGTTCGATCTTTCATTAACCTGCTCAACGATTCCTGAATCAATTTTTCAGATTCTATGTCAAGTGCTGAAGTGGCTTCATCCAGGATTAAGACTTTGGGGTTGCGAATCAGCGCGCGTGCTATTGATAAACGTTGCTTTTCTCCACCGGAGAGTTTTGCCCCATGCTCACCAATCGGGGTATCAATGCCTTCTGGCAGCTGTTGAACAAACTCCCACGCGTTGGCATCCCGGAGGGCAGTCTCTACATCTTTTTCACTTATCGCGCCAATCCCGTAACAGATATTTTCTCGAATAGTATCTTCAAAGAGGATTGATTCTTGTGGAACCACGGATATAAATCTTCGATAAGTACGCAGATCTATCTCATTCATGTCGTGACCATCGATCAGGATTCGACCATTGTCTGGGCGAATAAATCCAATGATCAGGTTAATGATTGTTGACTTTCCCGCTCCCGAATGACCAACCAGGGCAATACTTTCTCCTGCGTTGACGGATAGTGAAAAATTCCGGATGGCTGGAAATCGAGCCTCAGGATAGATGAAATTGATGCGGTCAAAGATGAAATCTCCATTGACCTTTTCGATTTTTAATTTTCCATCATTTTTTTCCAGTTCTTCGGATTGCAAAATCTCTTCGATGGATTGGATTGATTCAAACCCCTTACTAATATTGGGGATCAAGTTCACAAGACTCATTACAGCGTTGGTTAGGCTGGTAAAGTATCCGGTTAGCATGACTACATCGCCAGCAGTAATAGGAATAATCTTGTAGTAAGAGAGCGCTACGGCTGAGATCAGACAGATAACATTGAAGATATTATATATGACCCAAGAAAGTGACCCAAAAATTGCGTTCGTGTTATCCAACTCCAAGCCGGCAACTTTTACCTTTGCTAAAGTCGACTCCATGAATTCCAATTCATTCGTTTCCAGTCCATGAGCGCGTGTGATTGGCAGAAGATGCGTCATTTCATTTACGCGGGCAGACATTTTCTCAATTTCCTTGCGAAATCGTGAATTGTGTGCAAAAAGACGCTTTCGCATCGATGAAATCAAGGCAGCTGAAATGGGAACCATGATTAAAAAGAATGGCAGAAACTTGGGTACCCGAATCGCTGTAATCACAACTGCGCCCAGCAGGTTGAATATTGCGCTTAAGCCGCCGTCAAACATCTGGCGTACCATCTCCACAATGGATTCCACATCACGGACCACTTTATTTTGCAAAATCCCCGCACTTGCACGGGTGTAGAACCCCATCGACAACTTTTGAAACTGATTTGAGAGAGCGAAACGCAACCGGGTTTCCATTCGTCGAAGCGCTATGCTCAGTTGCTTCATATAGGCTACATGCATTGGAATGTTTTGCGCCAGCAGCAACGCCAGAATTACCGCATTCCACCACAATTCAGAGATGCGCTGGTGAGTAACCACTAAATCGATCACATTTGCAGTAAGCAGTGGCATCAACCAAACAGGGCTGTGCTTGATAAAGAAAATCCCAATCGCAGCCAAAATATGCCAACGATCTTTTTCAAATAAAGACCAGAGCGAATAAAATTCCGTTTTCTTTTTATCCGATATTCTTTTCGGAATAGACATAGTTGATACTGGCTTTCTATGTGAAATGGTCGATCCCATGACGATCTTGAAATCTCGACTGGCAGAAATTGCGTGAGAGCAGTGTTTCTCTTCGAGCGGCTATTTAGATGTCTGCCAGAAGGCAGGTCTTTTCGGACCTATCTGGAAAAACCAGGTGGTTATGGAATGCTAGTGATCTACCTTGGCCATGAACCCGTAGAATATTAAACCACATCTTCTGTTGCTGGCAAATCCTTATCTTCTTGCCCTATTTCGTCCACGTTCTTCTCCTTGGCAGGTATATCAGGCTGGTGTGATTGGCCTGATGGATTGATGAAGGCAAATAGCCCGGAAATAATTCTTACATAAATATGTCATAATATATTGATATAAGAAAGAACACGCAAGTTGTGCCCATTCGAATGAATAGATCATGTCCACTATGAAAACCCTGATTCGCAATAAACCAACTATTGGAGTGTTGGCCGGCTGGCAATTTTACCGCACGGCGACCAATTTAAGTTATCTTGCCCCTGTATTTCGAGGAATTATCAGGGCGTCTCAGGATTTTGGATGCAACCTGTTATTAGGTTGTGGAATGGGCCCTTCAGCCAGCCCCACCGACCCGATCCGTCCAGCCTGGTCGGAGAAAACGAATGAATCCGATTTTGTTCCGATTGGACCTTGGAATACGGACGGTATGATTATTGCCAATCCTTTACAATCTGAATCTCGTTCTCGTTACATAAGAAATGTAATCGATCAAGGCCATCCAATTGTTTTTGTTGGGTCTGGGGAATTGGGACCAACGATTGTCGCGGATAACCAGGGTGGAATCAAAACAGCGATGAGTCATTTAGTCGCTCACAGCCATCAACGAATTGCGTTTATTGCTGGAACTCGCGAGGATTCGAAAGGAGATAGCGGAGAAAGACTTCGCGCGTATCAAAGCGCAATTCGATCTTTTCAGCTGAACTTGGATCCTAAGTTAATCACCTATGGCAGGCACACCTTTAATGGTGGTTACACTGCGATGAAGGAATTGTTAAGTAAAAAAATTGACTTCAGTGCGGTTTTAGCCAGTAACGATGAGTCCGCGCTGGGAGCCATCAAGGCGATGAATGAAGCAGGCATAAGGGTTCCAGATGATGTGGCGGTGATTGGATTTGATAATCGCTTTGAGGGTGCGGTTCACTCCCCAAGCCTGAGTAGTATTCACGTGCCCCTATTTGAAATTGGATACAAATCAGTAGAGGTGATGGTTAATTACCTGACCAGGCAGGAAGAATTGCCAGAGCTTGTAACCATGAATACCAAACTAATTACCCGCGATTCTTGTGGGTGTGGCGCACTGCGAAGTGCTATTTTGAATAGGGAAAATTTGACTGCCAGCCAATTAACGGAAGCCATTTCCACGATTGTTTTGGATCAGTCGCACAGCCTCACAAAAAAAGAAAGCGATTCATTATGCGCGCAGTTGGTGAGTACTTTTACCAATGCGATCACCAGTAATGAAAAGGGAGAGTTTGAGGAGAAGCTAAGCGAAATTCTTCAACATACCATCGATAAAAATGAAGCCTCCAATATCTGGCAAGACGCCTTGACCTTATTGGAGAATAATCAATGGGGAGAGACTGTATCAAGAGAGAGATTACAAGAAGTTCTCAATCATGCCCGACTGCTGATTGGAAGAGTAACCGCCAATCAACACAATCAATATTTATTAAATGAAAGGTGGATTTCCAGCCGTCTTAGCCTCTTATCTGCCAAACTGCAGACTTCACTTGATGAAGATCAAATATACCAGACCTTAAATAATTATCTTTCAGACCTTGAATTGGACCTTGCGCGGCTCTCTCTGTTTGAGCCGGCTGATGAGTTGAGTCACCAAAGCTGCATGATGCGGGATTTGCTCAATATTGATGCTGAACCAATTTCTTTTAACTGCCAGAATTTTCCACCTGCTGATTGTTTTCCACAAGATAAACCATTCTTCTTGACGCTTATTCCAGTCATGGATCCCAAAAAACAATTAGGGTTCATGGTATTTGGTACGGATTATTTGGAGATTTTTGGATTCATTGTTCAGCAGGTTGGGGGTGCGCTGAATACTGCCAGTTTGTACCGGCAGGCAACCGAAGGTCGTCGATTGGCAGAGGAAGCCAACCGAATTAAAAATCGATTTCTTTCGACAATAAGCCACGACCTAAGGACACCCATTAACTTGATTCTCGGGTTGACTGATGTCCTTCTTGAAGAAAATGATTGGGGGCAATCTGCTCTACCAATTTCTGTGCAAATGGATATTGAACGAATCAATGCTTACGCACAACATCTGGGCGGAATGATTGGTGATGTATTAGACCTGGCAACGAATAGTGCTGGTCAATTACGGCTCCAAATGGGATTGGTAAATCTTGGAGAAGCCTTACAAATGGTCGCCGAAAGTGGGCTGCAATTAGCCACTGATAAGGGATTAGGATGGAAAGCGGTGGTTCCCAAGAACGGCCCCTGGGTGAGAGGCGATATTACCCGCCTACGGCAAGTGGTCTTGAATCTGGTGAATAATGCGATTAAGTTCACAACCAAAGGTGAGGTCGCTTTGATTGTTGAAGTGGATGATGAAAATGTACGGGTTTCTATCAAGGATACCGGCTTGGGTATTCCCGTGGATGAGCAAGAAACCATATTTAATGAATTCCATAGATCAGAACGCAGCATTTTGCAAGGTTTTTCTGGATTAGGGTTAGGCTTATCCATTTGTAAAACATTGGTTGAAATGCAAAATGGCACCATAGGGGTGGATTCATCTGGTGTTGAAGGTGAAGGGTCAACCTTTTTTTTCACATTGCCGGTTGTCGATCATATTGACGAGCAACAGCCAACTTTGAATGAATCATGGGAACAAGAAAAAACGTTCCTGATCGTCCATTCAGGGGGTGAAAATCATGAGCGGTTGCGAAATTTATTGAAAGACTATGGGGTTAAAGTAGCCGCAATCGGTATAGATCAATTTGAGGATTGGCGAAAGCGATTTTCCGATTCATTTCCTGATGCCATCGTTTTGGATATGAGTTCTCATACTGAAAAGGGTTGGAGAATCTTAAGAAATCTGAAAACAAATAAGGTAACCCGAAATGTCCCCATTATGCTTTATACCCACTCACAAGATGGGGAAACCCTGATTAACTTAGATTACCTCACCAAACCCATTGAGCTTGATGAGCTCAATATCACCATTGACCAGTATCTATTGACTGAAGACGCCATCGATTCTAAGCGCACATTTCTGATTGTGGATGATGACATAAATACTTTGGAAATGAATGCGCGAATCATTCAATCGCAATATGAAAATAATAGGCTTTTTAAAGCCAATAATGGGGAAGAAGCTTTAAAGATTCTAGGTAAAGAAAAAATTGATCTTGTGTTGTTGGATTTAAATATGCCTGTTATGGATGGATTTGCGGTGCTTGAATCTATGCGAGTGAACCCAAAAATGCGCGAGATACCCGTCATTATTTTAACAGGCAGGGAATTATCCATTGAGGAAATGAACTGCCTTAACCAGGGTGTTGCAACTGTATTGAAAAAGGGAATATTCAGTATGGAGGAGACACTATCGCATGTTAACGCTGCATTGGAGCGAAAACGCCGGCTAAGCACTAACGCGCAGAAACTTGTCCGGCAGGCAATGGTTTTCATTCAAGACCATTATACCGATCCAATCTCCAGGGCGGATGTGGCCAAGCATGTCAATATAGCGGAAGATTATTTAACGTATTGCTTTCGACAAGAATTGGGCACCACTCCCATTAAATATCTACAGCGATTTCGAATTAATCAGGCGAAGAACTTATTAAAGAATAGTGATAAATCGATTACGGAAATTGCGGTTGAAACAGGGTTTTCGGATAGTGGTTATTTTAGCCGGTTATTCCATCGAGAAACCGGAATGTCTCCGGAGGCATTCAAACTTTCTTTAATGAACATCTAAAGCAAATCCGTCACAATTCATATAATTGATCCTCATCCTTCGCGAAAATTGGTTTGCTCCAATCAGCAATAGTGCGAAGGATTTCTTTTTAACCCACAACGAATACGACTGGTTTGTCAAAAGAAAAACCCAAAAAAAGGTTTGCAACTGAGAATGAAAGTTTGTGCATTAACAAATTTTTAAGAATTTCTATGAATTGTCCATCTGAATAACTCTTTTATCCATGACCCCTTATGGAGAAATTTCTAAAATGAAAATGATCATTATTTCTTGGGATGATTTCCTGGAAAAAATATGTCCATCACATTAAAGAAGATCGCGAAATTGGCTGGGTATTCACTTACCACCGCGTCACGGGTTGCAAATGGGGACCCTAATGTTAGTGAGGAGGCGCGTGAACGGATTTTATCGGTGATGAGGGAAAATGGTTATAAGCCCAACATGGCAGCGCGTTCTTTGGCTCTCCAAAAAGGAAAAAGAGAAGATCGAAATTGTGGTTAAGGGATATAAACCAATGAGCCCCCACAATAACTTCATGTAAAGAATTGGAAGCGCTTTCATACAGACAGAATGGCTTCAATATTTCGCGTAGTCATTATTCTTGTGAATTGTGATGATTTGACTATTCAGGAGGTGAGCATTAGAAAAGTGTAAATTTACGCAATGGTGTGATTGCTGTCCATCTGTTAAACCGATCAAGAAATTGAGGAGGATTTCTAATGATGCCTAAGAAGTTGAATTTCGTCTTGGTTATTTTTGTTGCCGTGGCAATGATCTTGACTGCCTGCGCTCCATCTGCTCCCGCTGCTCCAGCCGCTTCTGAGAATCAACCGGCTGAAGCTGGCCAACCCGCGCAGCCTGCAGAAAAAGTGACCTTGCGCGTCCTGGTTCACCAAAATCCGCCGATGGTTGAATTCATGGAAAATTTCAATGCGCAGTTCACGGAAAAATATCCCAACATCACTGTGGATATGTCTGTGGTGAACGCGAATGATCTGGCCACCGTAACTCAAACTCGTCTGACCGCCAATGACGTCGATGTGATCGATATTTTCGGTTTCGCCAATGGTGTTCAGCCCTACATGAAGAACGTTGATAAACCAAACTGGCAGCAGTTAATTGAAGCGGGTCTTTTGTTGGATATCTCTGATCAGCCGTTCCTCAAGAACTACGACGAATCGGCCAATATGGATGCAGGCTCTTTCGACGGCAAGGTTTACGCGATCAATCTTGGCCGCGTATCTTACAGTGGTATCTATTACAACAAAGACTTATTTGCCGCGAACAATGTGACTGTTCCCACCACTTGGTCTGAGCTGGTAACTGCCTGTGAAACCTTCAAAGCCGCTGGGATTCCCTGCATGACTGCTGGTGGTAAAGATGGCTGGCCGATCTTCGTTGGCGCTTATGGTTTGATTGGTTCCATTTATCCTGACCAGGCTGCCTTGGTGGAAGGATTGTGGAACGGCTCCATCAAATGGAATGACGAGAAATCCATGGTCATGTGGGAGCGCATGAAAGTATACGCTCAGGAAATGATGGAAGAAGGCGCGAGTGGTATCGCTGGTGATGCCGCCCCCGGTCGTTTCGCTTCGGGCGCCGTTGCCATGTTCTCTGGTGGAACCTGGTATGCTTCCGCTATCGAAGCCGCTGAACCGGCTTTTGAATGGGGTTATATTCCCTTCCCCGGCAGCGACAATCCTGAAGACAATAAGTACCTGTTTGGTAAATATGATCAAGGCTGGGCGGTTGCGGCCAATACGCCTAACAAAGACGCTTCTCTCCTGTATTTGACCGAATTCTCTGATCCGGCGAATTATCAGGCGTTCGTTGATGCAGTCGGTTTCATCCCGACCCAACCGACCGCCACTCTGAATACCCAGATTGGCCAAGAAGTAGCTCCTTATCTGCAAAACTTCAAAGTTGGGTACGAACAATACTGGGTGAACGTAAAGGGCGCTGGCCAGTTCGCGAATCCGTGGGCTTCTTACTTTGTGCCTTTCGGTACATATGATGACGCGAAAGAACTCGCGGATAAAGTGCAAGCTGACCTGCAATCTGGTCTCGATGCAGCGAAATAGTTGATATGGTGTTGTTGGCTTCCCGCCTTCCCGGCGGGAAGCCAATTCTGATTTCAGTCAATGATGGGAGGGATGAGAGAATGAACTATCATTTTGGGCGTGGAAGGTCCAGGATTCTACCTTATCTGCTTCTTTTGCCGGGGTTGTTGTTTTATTTTGTGATCGCTCTCGGACCATCTCTAGCTACGACGGTTTTTTCTTTCACCGATGCAACCGGCATTAAAGGCTCCAAGGTTAATTGGGTGGGATTGGACAACTATAAAGAGTTCCTCTTTATGGGGCAAGCATCCATTGATAATCTGGAAGCAGTGGGCAGAACCTTGATTTTTTGTCTATTAGTGACATCCATTCAATTTTCATTGGGTTTGTTGGTCGCGATCATTCTCAATCAGAAGATTAAAGGCAGAATCATTTTTAGAACGATCTACTTCATGCCAGTCATCCTTGGCGCGGTGATCCAGGGGTTGATCTGGTCTCTGTTCCTCTTCCCATTGGGCGGACCCATGGCTAAATTCATTGGATTATTTGGTTTACGTTCAGAATTTCTGGGGGGGCCGCCAGAGGTTGCCTTTGGTTGGGTTACGGCTATCCAGATTTGGGCCAATATGGGCACCACAATGATCATTTTCCTTGCTGGTCTTCAAACAATTCCTGCGGAGATGTATGAAGCAGCCGAAATCGATGGCGCCAGTCCCTGGCAGGTTTTTACAAATGTTACCTGGCCATTGCTCACGCCGAGCGTTAACACAAATCTCACCTTAAATATCATTGGTAGCCTACAGGCCTGGCAGCTGTTCCTGATTTTGATCGGATACCGAAATAAGACACAAGTTCTTGGCTATCTAATTTATGCTGTGGGCTTTGGTCAAACATCCGGATCGGTTACTGCAAGTTTTCGGCAGGGATATGCTGCTGCGGCTTCGATCGTGTTGTTTGTGATCGTCCTTGTTTTGGGTATGAGTGCTAACTATTTCCTGCAGCGCAGAGAAACGAGGATACTGGGATGAGTACATTAACCGGTGTTAAAAGAATGGAAAGAAAGCCAATCAAGTGGGGAAAAATATTATCCTACATCGTATTATTCATCTTTGCGGTGATTTATATTGGCCCTCTCTTCTTTCTGGTGAATACTTCCTTAAAAACAATGCCTGAGTTCATGAAGAATGCAACGGCATTGACATCGCAGCTGAATTTTGAGAATTTTGCAGAGGCCTGGGAAAAAGCCAATTTCCCGCAGTATTTGCTGAACTCACTGATTTACACCGTTTCCGCAACATCCATTTATATTCTCACCGCGATTTTTGTTGCCTTTCCCATTGCGCGGGGGTATGTAAAGCATTCAGGATTAATCCTTACACTTTACGTGATCGCGTTGTTTCTCCCACCCGCATTGATCCCTCAATTTCAATTAATTCTGAATTTGGGGCTTTACAACAATCCCGTGGGGTATATCATGCTGTTTTTGGTGAACCCTATTGGAATCGTAATTCTGGTGAATTACGTGAAAACAATCCCAAAGGAATTGGATGAAGCTGCAGCACTGGATGGTTGTGGGTATTTCCAGTTTGTGACTCAGATAGTTCTGCCATTGATCCAACCGGCCATCGCGACCGTGATCGTGCTGCATGCGATTGGTATCTGGAATGAGATTATCGCGCCAACAATTTACCTGACCAACAAAGATTATTACCCCATTACAAGAGGGCTGATTAACTTTCAGGGAGTCTATGGAAGTAATTGGCCTACCCTTGCAGCCGCGGTACTCATGCTGACATTTCCGATGCTTATCCTTTTCCTTTTCCTCCAACGTTACATCATTTCAGGCCTGACTTCAGGCGCAGTAAAAGGGTAAGAAGACTGCATCATACCTCCTTTACTGGTCTGGCCGAGACTGGAAAGGCCAGTAAAGGAGTTCACGAATATTCCATAAAGGCGGATTCAGAGTTGATTTGAAACCGGTGGTTGGTCATCGCGTTTTGAAGATTTCTGGCTGTCTATTGAGGTTGCTGATGGGTAAGAATTATTTAATCCGGCGCTCTTTTTTAATTTTCTTGTTCTCACTCAATTTTGGATTACTCTCCGGTTGTCAGCTGGCAGATGGAAGGCAAGCTATTGCAGTTGATACCACTCCAATCATCCCACCAGAGGGATGGGAGCTTGTTTGGCATGACGAATTTGACGACCCTGCCATTAACCCAGAGAACTGGACATTTGACCTTGGCGGTGGCGGCTGGGGAAATGGGGAAATGCAAATCTACACAAACAAATCCGATAACGCCCGGGTTGAGGATGGAAATCTGGTGATTGAGGCTCGAAAAGAGCCAAATGAAAATGGGGGATTTTCATTTACTTCTGCCCGCTTGAAAACTCAAGGTCTCCAAACCTTCCAATATGGACGGATAGAAGCGCGGATTAAAGTGCCGGCTGGAGCCGGTTTTTGGCCTGCTTTCTGGATGCTCGGTTCCAATTTCCCTGAAGTGGGCTGGCCTGATTGTGGGGAAATTGACATTATGGAATATGTTGGAAAGGATCCAACGAATATCTTGGGCACGATGCACGGTCCGGGATATTCTGGCGCTTTAGGTTTAAGTGGTTGGAAGCGCCAAACAGAAAACATTGCTGATGATTTCCATGTTTATGCAATTGAATGGGACACTGATGAAATCAAATGGTTTTTTGATGGCGAACAATACAGTGCTTATACACGCGAAGATGTTGGCAATCGTGAATGGGTTTTTGACCAGCCTTTCTTTATGATCCTCAACCTGGCAGTGGGAGGGACTCTGGGAGGATTGGTTTCTCCGGAAACAGTATTCCCGTCTCAAGTGTTGGTTGATTATGTTCGTGTTTACCAGGTATCCAATTAATCAATGGAGTCTTTCATCAATGACAGAGAATTTTATTGCTTATGATAAAGTCGTTTTTTTTGATGATTTTATCGGTAACGAACTGGACCGAACCAAATGGAATGTAGAAATAACAGGAGAAATCTATAACAAGGAACAACAAGCCTATATCGATTCTGAAAAAACGATTTATTTTTTGCCCGAATATGAATCATCACAGGGTGTCTTGGTCATTCATCCTCGATATCATAAGGGATTTGAGACAACGCAAAAACAGAAATTGGATTTTCTGTCTGGACGGATTAATACCCGGTCAAAATTTGAATTTCAAGAAGGGTGTGTATCAGCTCGGATCAAGGTTCCTCGCGGTGAAGGATTATGGCCGGCATTCTGGGCTTTGGGTTCCTCTGGTAAATGGCCTGGCTGTGGTGAGATCGACATTATGGAGTATGTTGGTGAATCGGATTGGACCTGCGCCTCAGTTCACGGACCAGGTTATTCTGGCGAAGCGGGACTGACCAATCGAAAATTCATGCCAGCTGAAAATGATGCAACCCATTGGCATGTGTATTCGATGATTTTTACTAAGGACCTGATTTTATTTGAAATTGATGGGGAAACAATTTACCGGGTTACTCGGCCAATGGTTGAGTTTTTTGGAGAATGGGTTTTTGATAACCAGAAATTCCTAATCCTCAATTTTGCCCTTGGCGGTGTTTTTCCCTACAAAACCAACGGGATTAATTCACCCTACTATGGAATCCCTCAAGCAACGGTTGAAGCCATTCAGCGAGATGAGATTAAGTTGTTGGTCGATTGGGTCAAAGTAACGATAACCAAGTAAGAATTACTTTATGGGAGTTCAACTATGGCACAAAATACTGGAACGATATTGATTGGAAGCACACCAATAAAAGGGGTTCAGAAGGAAGCCGCTGGGAGATATCTGAACCTTTTGGGTGAGCAATATTACCAGATACAGAACTTTGATGCCATTCCGCCATTTTTCATGAGTCTTGTTAGCAGTTCGGATCACTGGTTTTTCATCTCCTCTAGTGGTGGGCTGTCTGCGGGTCGGGTAAATATCGAACGAGCTCTATTTCCGTATTACACCGAAGACAAACTGACTGAAAACAGTGAAAATACGGGCAGTAAAACAATTTTCTTGGTCACACGCGGGGAAACCACCTGGGTATGGGAACCATTCTCCAATTGTCAGGCCGGTGTTTATTCGTCGCAACGGAATCTGTATAAAAATATTGCTGGAACAACGCTCATTTTTGAAGAGATCAACCATGATCTGAAGTTAACGTTTCGGTATGCCTGGCGCACAAGTGAGGAATTTGGTTTTGTTAAAACATGCTGGCTATCCAATGATGAGTCTTCAGCATGCCAGGTTGAACTGCTTGACGGTATTCAGAACATCTTACCCGCGAATGTGAGCTCATCCATTCAGATCAATTACAGCTGCCTGCAAGACGCGTATAAACGCAGCGAGCTTGAAAAAGAAACCGGACTCGGAATTTTTGTGCTGAATTCCATCTTGTCTGATCGGGCGGAGCCGAGTGAGTCTTTTTTAGCGACAACAGTATTTCAAACAGGTCTACAAGGGTACCATTATTTGCTTTCCTCTCTTCAATTGAATCAGTTTCGAAAAGCCCAGAAAATCATCTCAGAAACTGAAATTCGAGGGCAGCGGTCCGCATATTTTGTTCATGCAAAGCTGGATTTTTCAGATTCAAGAGAATTCACCTGGCATATTGTCGCGGATGTTTGCCAGGATGGAGCGAACGTTGTTAAGACGATCAATTTGTTAAAGAGAGATCACGCAAACCTTTACAACGAAATTGAGGAAGATACCTTCAAAAACACTTCTCAAATTAACGAGATTGTAGCCAGTTCAGACGGTATCCAATTCTCTGCCGATCAGCTTTGTGTCTCACATCATTTTTCAAATACTTTGTTCAATGTCATGCGGGGCGGAATTTTTTCTGAGCAGTATTGGGTGGATAAGCAGGACTTGTTTGATTTTGTCTTCACCCACTCAAAGAAAACGGCTCAAACCTGCGAGAATTTTTTTATTGACTTGCCAGATCGGATAAACATCCTGGACCTTTATCAATTGGCAGAGAAAAATGGATCTCTGGAGCTTGTCCGGTTGTGTCAGAATTATTTGCCGCTTACTTTTAGCCGTCGGCATGGTGATCCGAGCCGACCTTGGAATCGGTTTGAGATCAATATAAAAAAGGATGACGGTTCAAAGAAGCTGGACTATGCTGGCAACTGGCGTGATATATTCCAAAACTGGGAAGCGTTGGCCTATTCATATCCAGATTTTATCGAAGGAATGATTTCAACATTTCTGTGCGCGACAACCGCGGATGGATACAATCCCTATCGGATTATGCGTACAGGTGTGGACTGGGAGGTCATTGAACCCGACAATCCATGGTCCAACATCGGATATTGGAATGATCATCAAATTATTTATTTGTTGAAATTAATGGAATTAAGTGCGGAGTTCCATCCCAGAAAATTAAGCAATGGATTGGATCGACGCGTCTATTGTTATTCGAATATCCCTTATCGCATCAAGCCCTATGAGGATTTGGTAAAAGATCCTCATAATACGATTGATTTTGACGACGAACTCGAAAGAAAGATAGAGAAGCTGGTCAGTATCGAAGGTTCAGATGCGAAATTAATCCACAGCTCAGATGGAAATATCATCTACTGCTCTTTGGCGGAAAAATTACTCAACTTGCTCTTGGCAAAATTGGTGAATTTTGTTCCCGAAGGCGGTATCTGGTTGAATACGCAGCGACCTGAATGGAATGATGCCAATAACGCCCTGGTTGGGAAGGGCTTGTCAGTTGTCACGTTAGGGTACTTACGCCGCTATATTGTTTTTGTTCAGCAATTGATTGCAGAATCCCCTGTAATCAATTTGCATTTCAGTGCTGAATTGAAAGACTTGTTCTTAAGGATTTGGAAGGCGTTTGAGCATTACCAGTCGAGTGTTAATAATTCATTCAGCGACCAACAGCGAAAAGCTATCCTGGACGAGTTAGGAAAAGCTGGAAGCGATTTTCGATGGAATTTATATCAAAGCGGGTTTTCTGGTGAGCTGCAATCAATCTCAAGAGCTGACTTGATCCAGTTTTTGAATTTGACTCAGTCCTATCTTGAGCAATCACTGCGCGCCAACAAGCGCGATGATGGCCTATACCATGCCTATAACATCTTGCATTTTGAGAAAGATTCTGCAGTCATCGGAAGAATGTATGAAATGCTGGAAGGACAAGTTTCGATCCTTTCTTCTGGTCTGCTTTCAGCCGAAGAATCCGTCGCGTTATTGCAGAGTCTGAGAGATGGCCCACTTTATTGTCCTGAGCGGCACACCTACATTTTGTACCCTGACAGGATTTTACCGAGTTTCCTTGAAAAAAATCGGTTTACTGAAAACCAAATACAAGGTTTACGATTGCCAGAGGCGCTATCGAAAGCGCAGGACAAGACACTGATAATCCGAGATGTCGATGGCGCTTACCATTTCAGCGGTAATATCCGCAATGGAAAAGATGTTCAAACGGCATTGAAAGGATTAGCAAGCCAACCCCAATTTGCGCATTTGATTTCCGAAGAAGGGCAAAAGATTGCTGATTTGTTTGAAAGCATATTCAAACACAGCGAGTTCACTGGACGATCGGGTACATTCTTCGCGTATGAAGGCTTGGGCAGCGTATACTGGCATATGGTCTCAAAGTTTTTGCTGGCTGCGCAGGAGACCGCGTTGAAATTTCAAGCTTCACCGATGGCTTCCAGTCTGCGTGATAAATATTATGATATTCGCGCGGGGCTGGGATTTAATAAATCCCCAGCCAAATTCGGCGCTTTTCCCACCGATCCTTATTCACACACACCCAAAGGTCAGGGCGCCCGCCAACCCGGTATGACCGGGGTGGTAAAAGAAGAATTGCTGGCCCGGTGGGCCGAAGTTGGATTGATGATTAAGGACGGCTGCCTATTCTTTAATCCCTTCCTTGTAAATACGAAGGAATTCATTACAGAAGTTTCCAGGTTTGAATACTATGATATTCATAAGGAGCAAAAGCAGATTGGTTTACCGGTTGGATCGCTTGCTTTCACCATTTGTCAGGTGCCTGTTGTTGTGAAGCTGGCTGATCATGATCAGATTGTTGTGCAATTTCGTGATGGAAGTCAGGAATCGGTATACACCAACAAGCTTGATGTAAAATTAAGTTCGCACATATTCAATCGAGACGGAGTTGTTACTCAATTAACTGTATTTTTGCAGAAACCGTAATTCTGAATATCCAGCTTTATTCAATAGAACTGGAGCAGTCGGGTTTCAAAAACCGCCTGCTTCAGTTTCTGTTTGGCGATGACTAAGCAGTTTGACGATTCATCGCGAAAAGACTCGTTCAACGAGGGGAGTGAAAGCCATTCCCAGGTTTGGCATCGAAATGCTGGAAATTTGGGCGGTTTCTTAAGCGATTCAACGAATTGACCGCTTCAACTGTTCTAATGACTTCTTGTATAATTCAATCTAATGAATATTCGCCTGCTTTCCACGAAATTTCATACTCCAGCCGGGCGAGAGACGGGGGTGCCCCGGCAGCGGCTTTTGGAACGGCTCAATCATGGGCTGGCCGAGCAGCGCAAGCTCAGCCTGGTTTCGGCCCCGGTAGGATATGGCAAAACCACGCTGGTCAGCGATTGGTGCCGCTCACTGGGCGATACGGTTTCCTTTGGTTGGGTGACTCTTGATGACAAGGAAAACGACCCCGAACGGTTCTTGTGCTATTGGCTGGCGTTATTTCAGCAAATGGATGAGGCGACCCGCGAGCCAATTCAGATACTTTTTACCCTGCCGCAGTTTCCACCCATGACTATCGTCATGGACGATTTGCTCAATATCCTTGCAGATCTGCCAACCAGGCTGGTTGTAGTGCTGGATGACTACCATTTGATTCATAATCCTCAAATTCATGACGCACTGGATTATTTTCTTGACCATCTACCCTCACAGGTGCACCTGGTGGTCATCACCCGCCAGGATCCGCCATTATCCCTGGCGCGCATGCGCGCCCGTGGACAGATGACCGAAATCCGCGCGCATGACTTGCGCTTTTCAACTGAGGAAGCACAGCGCTTCTTTGCGCAATCATTGAAGTTACACTTGTCTGCTGACGTGTTGGAAACGCTGGAAGAGCGCACTGAAGGATGGGCGGCTGGTTTGCAATTGGCGGGTTTGGCCCTTCAGAATCAGGCTGATCCGCAACGATTCATCGAAACCTTTCGCGGCAGCCACCGTTATGTGCTGGATTTTTTGGCGGAAGAAGTCATCCGGCAGCAGAAAGAAGATATACGTGTTTTTCTGGCTCAGACCAGCGTGCTGGAGCGATTCAACGCTGCGTCTTGTGCGGCTTTAACTGGGCGAATGGATGCCCAGGAAGTGCTTAACCATCTGGAACAGGCGAATTTGTTTCTCATTGCTCTGGATGATGAGCGAATCTGGTATCGCTATCACCCATTGTTTTCTGATTACCTGCGGACTATGCTTGCCAAACCCGAATGGGTGGAGTTGAATCAAAAAGCATCAGCCTGGCACGAAGCCAATGATCTGATCGTGGAAGCGGTGCAGTATGCGCTTGCCAGCGGCGACCTGGTGTTTTCCGCTGAGGCGATTGAGCGAGCGATGCAGGAGGAATCTGTTTGGTCGGCTGGCAATCTCAGCCTGCTGACCGGATGGTTGGACGCGCTGCCGGTTTCTATTTTGCAAAGCCGCCCGCAGTTAAACCTGGATGCCGCGCATCTCTTTTACCTTGCAGGGCGGTTTGAGCAAGCCGAGAGCCGGATTGCTGAGGCTGAGCAAGCGCTGCAAGCCGGTCCGACCACGCAGCAGGGCGAGCAGCAGCTTGCGCTCGCGTCACTGTACCGTGGTTGTATTGCCTCGGTGCGGGGAGAGGTGTCTCAGGCGCTTGAGTTGATCACCCACGCAAAAGGTCGCATCTCGCCGGATCATCACATGGCGCACGCGCGCGCCTTGTTTAATCTGGGGTTGGTTTATGAGATTACCGAGCAGTTGGATCAGGCTGTTCAGCATTATTTAGGGTCGGTGGTGGAAGCAAAATTGGCTGGAGTGCGATATTTTGCGGTTCACGGGTTATGCGCCGCAGCCCAGGTGCAAGTGATGCAAGGGCAGCTCACCACTGCTGAGCAGTCTTGCCAGGAGGCAGTTCAACTGCTGGCGGGAGATCAAGATCCTTCTTTGGGGCTGGCGTATTCGATATTGGGAGCGATCGCGCTCGAAAAAGACCAATTGGACTGCTGTGAAGAATATCTTGAAAAGGGGCTGGCGCTCTCCAGAAAGGGTGGGCTGCTGGATGACATGATTTATGCGCTTGCTCAATCCATTAAACTGCGCGTAGCCAATCGGCAATACGAGGAAGCGAAAGCGTTCGTCCAGGAAATTCAATCTCAAATGAAACCGCTTGGTATTCCGCGGATAACTGTGATGAGCGAAGCCATCCTGGCTCGCATTCAATTGACTTCTGGCGACATGCAGGCTGCTTTCCAGTGGGCGGAACAGTACCTGGCTTCTCGCGAAACCAGTTCCCACGAATTTGCGGAATTAACACTCGCGCGCATTTTGCTGGCAAAGAAGCAATGGGGCTTGCTCGAAGAGATTCTCAATCCCTTGCTGGAGAAAGCTGAAAAATCGGGGCGTTTGCTGGCGCAGATTGAAATCCTTATGCTGATCGGGCGGTATCACCAGGCACGAGGGGATCAAGAACAATCTCTTGCTTTTTTGAAAAAGGCTTTGGATCTTGCGCGTCCGCAAGGGCTCATCAGGGTTTTTCTGGATGAAGGCCAGCCAATGCTTGCGTTGTTATCCAAACTCCCTGGACTTCCAGATGAAATCAGTAAAAGAACGCGAACTACTCCAAAGCGACCGGAGAACCAGCAAGACGCTCTGGTTGAGCCGCTGAGCGACCAGGAGCTTCGCATTTTGCGCTTGGTGGTTGCTGGAAAGACCAATCAAGAAATCGCGGCTGTATTGTATATTAGTGTTGGCACAGCAAAATGGCATGTTCATAATATCTTTCAAAAAATGGGCGTGAATAACCGCGCTCAGGCCATTGCTCGTTCTAGAGAATTGAACCTCTTCTAAAAGATGACCCATCAATTTCTTAAGCCGTCGGAGGACGGCTTTTTTTGTTTAACCTATCTCACCGACCTATCCAGAGATAGGGGAAGTTTGTTGTGAGTCTGAATAAACTATAGAGGTATTTACGGAGTGTTGAAACGAAAAGGAGTCTTCTCAAAATGCAGCCAAAACTTTCATGGAAAAAGGATTTCTTCACCGTCTGGAGCGGCCAAGCGCTTTCGATATTGGGCAGCCAATTAGTGCAGTTTGCTCTTATTTGGTTTCTGACTGTGAAAACAGGTTCAGCCACTGTGCTGGCGACCGCCTCGTTGGCGGGAATGCTGCCGGGGGTCGTCTTGGGCCCGTTTGTTGGAACTCTGGTGGATCGCTGGAATCGCCGCAAGATAATGATCATTGCCGATAGTATTGTCGCGGCAGCTTCAATTGTTCTCGCATTGCTGTTTATGCTCGGCGTGGCTGAAAACTGGCACATCTTCCTGGTCATGTTCATTCGCTCGCTGGCGGGATGCTTTCACAGCAACGCCATGTCTGCCTCCACTTCGCTGATGGTGCCCAACCAACATCTGACGCGCATTCAGGGAGTCAATCAGATGCTCAATGGTGGTCTGAATATCGTTTCCGCGCCGCTGGGGGCATTGTTACTGGGCGCGATACCAGTAGAGGGCATCCTCGCCATTGATGTGGTCACTGCTGCAACCGCGGTTTTGCCGCTGTTCTTTATCCCAATTCCGCAACCGGAGCGCACCCATCCTTCCCTGACGGAAATGGAAACAAAGGTGACCATCTGGCAGGATTTCAACGCGGGAATCCGTTATATGATCGGCTGGCCAGGCTTATTGATCGCCAGCCTGGGCACGGTGATGATCAATTTCACCATCATCCCGGCTTTTTCTTTGCTGCCCTTAATGGTGAAAAACTTCTTTGGCGGCAGCGCGATCCAGTTGGGGTATGTGGAATCGGCGATGGGCATTGGGACGATTGTCGGTGGCGCTTTGTTGGGAGTGTGGGGCGGATTTCCCCGAAAGATTGTTACGGCTATGGTGGGTTTGATGGGGATGGGGATTGGAACCTTGCTGCTGGCGCTGGCGCCTTCCTTCTCCCTGGTTTTGGCGATCTGCGGCGCGTTTGTGGTGGGTTTGATGAGCCCGATCACTATGGGACCCTTCTTCGCGATTATTCAATCGTCGGTTGAGCCCGAAATGCAAGCCCGTATCTTCTCTTTGCTGGGCAGTATTGGCGGCGGCATGGCGCCAATCGGGTTGATGGTAGCCGGGCCGGTGGCCGATCAGGCTGGCATTCAGGCCTGGTTCTTCCTGGGTGGCGGATTATGTGTCGTGATGGCGGTAGCGGCGTTTTTTGTGCCGGTGATTATGAATATAGAGAACGGGCGTGGAAGTCAAGCGCCGGTTCGTTCAGCAGAAATCGAACCTGCTTTCAGCAAGTAAGCGTCGAGTCCTCATTGAAATTAGTGGATCTGCTCGATGCAATAATAGGATCGACTTATCAGTAAACTGGAGTGTTTTATGGCAACTGATGGTATCTACCGCTATGAAATTCGGGTCAAGGGAGAAATGCAGGAGTATTGGTTAAGCCGGTTTTCCGGGTTGGATTTTTCGCTGGATACAGAGGGAAACACCTGTATGCTTGGGAGTATGGATCAGGCAACCCTGTTTGGGATTCTTAACCTGATCTGCGATATTGGGATGCGATTGGATTGGGTAATGCGCCACGAGATGGAATAAACCCGGATGTATGACTTTACTCCAGCACCGGGTAGTTGATCACAATCACCCGGTGGGTGTTGTTGGTGGGCGGCCAGCAGGAGATGAGCGTTAGGCGCGGGGCGTATGTTTGCTTGAAATAAGCGGCGTACGCCTCGCTTTCTTCTTGTTCATTCTGTGCGGAAAGAATTTTCACCGCGTCCACCTGGTAAGTCCAGGTGGCTTCTCCAGTTTGGAGTTGGATGCGGTCACCGCTTTTCAGCTCGGCCAGATCGCGGAACACTGAAGAATGAATGTTGTTATGCCCATACAGGATCACGTTGCCGGTTTGCTCATCGGGCAGGGCGCTGTTGGAAGCCCAGCCCACCAGGGCGTCTGGCGACTGCCATTCGGCGGCTTCCCAACCCATTGCCGCTGCCGGGGCGCGCAGGTTGAGCGCGGGGATTTCCACCCATTCAATCAGGCGATTCCCGTACTGTTGCTGTGCCAGCTCTTGGAAGGTTGCGCCGGGCTCTGGCTCAACCGGACCGGGCAGGCTGGTAGCGGTTGGCGCAGCAGCAGAAGTTGGCGCGGGTTGCTGTGTCTGCACATGCGAGACAGGTGCGGGCAAGGTCTGTGGCGAGGCAGGGGGGGCGCAGGCAGCCGCGCTCAGGAAAATGAGCACCAGAAACGCGAGGAGAATTATTCGCGCCGCTGCCAATAGAAGCCTCCATAAATTAGTAGAGCCACTAACAGAATTGCCCAGGTTTTCATGGGTTGTAGGTGTTGCCCGGTTTCCGGCAGGCGCTGGGGTGCCGGGGAGGCCAGCACTCCGTAGATTCCGTCGGTGATGATGGGGGTCAGAATGCGCCCGGAATCGGTCTGTGCCAGGGTGCCCAGCTTCATCCACCCTTCACCGGTCAGCCGTGCCAGAAAGAGATTGCCCGGGTCTCCACCAGCTCGCATCAGGTCGCTGGCATTGTAAGCATAGCAAAGCAAGGGAGTGGGGTTAAAAGGCGAGGCTGGCATGGGGTCAAAACTGAGTTGGGCGTACTGGCCCAGGTCAACGGCGCTGGTTTCGGTATTCACATCCCCCCGCAATTCCAGTGTGATGGTTGTATCCTCGCTCAACAAACCAGCAGGAACGTCCAAACAAAATGGCGCAAATTCGTAGAATCCGCCAGTTGGCCCGCTTTGCGTGGAATAGAGGCAGCCTTTCGCCGAGCGGGACGATTGCGTAGGATCGTAGGGCACAAAGATAATGCTGTCTCCGGGTTGGACGCTGTTCGCCTGGTTGTAGCTGGCCTGCGCGCCGTCCTGGCCCTGGTTGAATTCCAGACCAATCGTAGCCGAAGCGCCGTCGCTGGCACTGCCCTCTAAAGCCAGATAATTGAAGATAATTTCACCGCTGCTTTCCTGCACGATCACCTGAAACGTGAGCGCAGAGGCGCTTGGCGCGGAAGCCAGGGGCACATCCTGCCACTCAACCACCCATTCGCGGTTGGGCGCGCTGCCGATCAGGGCGGCATACACACCGCCGGCCAGGTGCGGAGCCAGATCGTCCCAGAAGGGCGCGATCATCACATCCGGGCGGTCATAAGGTGCGGCGCTGTCTTGGGTTGGAATGGGGTCGTTGCGCCCTTCAATTTCGGCAAACAGGGTGGAATAGGGGCCGTCAAACCCCAGCCAGCCATCAGCATTGACCGTTAACTGCGTGTAGTCAATTCCGGCATATCGAATCTCAAAACCGGCCGGCAGACTTAGAGTACTGTACGAGTCAGTGAACAATAGTTTTCCGTATCCCTGGGCTGGGCTATACGCTGTTTCTACATGAGGAATTTCACGCCACTGCATGCTGATGTTCTCACAGCGGGACGAGCGCAGCACATCATATTCCACAACGGTAGCAGGCGGGGTGGGCGGCTCAATTCCGCTGGGGTCGAAAGCCAGGGCGGCGTCAACCCGCAGCAGACCGTATCCCAGAAAGTCATCCCGCGCCGGATATTGGCTGGCAGATTGCGTGAGGGCGGCATAGATGCGATCGGGGGTGGTGAAGCCGTCGCGCCCGGCCAACAAAGCCGCAGTTCCCGCCGCCAATGGCGCTGCCATGGACGTACCGGTCTCATAATAATAGCTGCCTGCCAAACCCGTGGAGTATATTCCAACACCCGGCGCCACCAGGTCCAACTGCGGGCCGTAATTAGAGGAAGACCAACGCTGGTCCAAATCATTGGTCGCGCCAACGGCCAGCACCCATGGGTACGCCGCCGGGTACGATACCGGCCCATTGAAATTTCCAGAGGAAGCGATTAAAGAAATTCCTTTTTGATAGGCATAGTAGGTTGAATATTCCAATAAACTGCTGTTTACACTGGTCCCCAGGCTCAAGTTAATGACATCGGCTTGATGATCAATCGCATATAAAATGCCTTTCGCAAAATTGACTGTGGTGCCGCTGCCGAAGTTATTCAAAATGCGAACAGGCAGGATGCGCGACTGCCAGTCAATGCCCGCGATACCCTGGTTGTTATTGCCGGTTGCCGCAGCAATTCCCGTTACATGGGTGCCGTGGCCATCACCATCTTGAGGGGTTGTGTCGTTATCCACAAAATCATACCCCGGCAAAAGCCGCCCTGCGAACTCGGGGTGAGAAAGGTCAATTCCCGAGTCCAGGATGGCCAGGACCACATCTCGACTGCCGGTGGTAACATCCCATGCGGCGGGCGCGTTAACGTGTGCGGGAGCGTATTGATCTGACCACTGGCTGTCGTTGGGTATGAAATCAGCCTGCAAAAGATAGTTGGGTTCCGCGAACAACACATCTGCCTGGCGCTGGATGGTCAGAGCTGTTTCCCACTCTTTGCCCGGCGGAACATGGATGACAATGATGTTCAGTTCAGCCAGGCCGGATGAGGCGGATGAGTCTGCGCTCATTCTGGGGCCGAGCTGCACATCTGCCAGCGTTGCGCCTTCAGCCAGGGCTACCACCACCTGCCCAGGGACAAAATCGCCAGGGGAATCTGGCAGCGGGCTGGCCGCCGCATGGATGAATCCACTGCCGATCTGGAAAAAGAGGAGAAAGGCAATACATGCAGCGCGTAAGAATGGTTGGAATAAATGCTTCATGAAGGCAACAAATCAGGGTAAGGATAGTATGATTGTATTCAAAATGAAGGAGCGGTTCAACAGGAGCGCCAGAAGCGATATAATTCTGACAAGGTTTTTTTGCGATAAAGGAGAACAACATGCAAGACTTTGATGCCCAACACGGCTTCAGCACTCTGGTAAACCATGTGGGGGAAGGAAACCACCCCTATAACGCGCATATCATGCCCCTGGTGCAGTCTTCAACCTTTGGCTTTCCGGATGTGGATACGGGAGCGGCGCGGTTCAAGGGCGAAGCGCCGGGGTATATCTACTCGCGGTTAAGCAACCCGAACCTCGACCAGACGGCCCGCAAGATTGCCATTCTGGAAGGGATTGACTTGCTGCGCGCCCAGCCAGACCGCTCGGATCACGAAATGGTGGCCGGGATGATGTTTGCTTCGGGTATGGCGGCAGTTACTTCGGCGCTGCAGGCCTGCACCCAGCCCGGCGACACGATCATCGTTCAAGAAGCGATCTATTCTGCCACGCATGTGTATCTCGC
This sequence comes from Ornatilinea apprima, assembly GCF_001306115.1. Taxonomy (GTDB): domain Bacteria; phylum Chloroflexota; class Anaerolineae; order Anaerolineales; family Anaerolineaceae; genus Ornatilinea; species Ornatilinea apprima. The sequence continues at coordinate 143,315 of NZ_LGCL01000040.1, forward strand.
CCAAATCGCCCCGCGCCATCAGATTGAAGTGGTGTGGGTGAAAGACCCCAGTCCGGAGAATTGGTCGCGCGCTTTTGAGCAGCATCCCACCGCGCGGCTGGCTTATGTGGAGACGCCCTCAAACCCAACCATGGCGGTAACCGATATCGAACGAGTGGCGGAGATCGCGCATCAATACGGGGCGTGGGTTATGGTCGATAACACTTTTGCTTCTCCGTGGTGCCAGCGCCCGCTCAGCCTGGGCGCGGACGTGGTGGTGCATTCTACGACCAAATACCTGTGCGGGCATGGCCTGGTCATTGGGGGTGTGGTGGTCTCCCGGCATGTGGATTTCATCAAAAAAGATCTGGCGTTCGTGATGAAGATTCAAGGCGCGAACAGTAATCCTTTTGACGCCTGGCTTACGCATCTGGGGCTGAAAACTTTTGAGCTGCGCATGAAGGCGCACTGTGATAATGCTATGGCAGTAGCGCGTTTTCTGGATTCGCACCCTAAGGTTGGTAAAGTCCATTACCCCGGCCTGGAAAGCCACCCCGATCATGAGCTGGCCACGCAGCAGATGTTTGCGTATGGCGGTATGCTTTCGTTTGAGTTGGCCGGCGGCATGCAGGCGGGCATCAAACTGATGGAGAGTATTCGCGTGTGCACCCTGGCGGTGAGCCTGGGCAACACCGACACCCTGGTGGAGCACCCGGCCAGTATGTCGCATTCCAACGTCTCCGCGGAAGAGCGCGCCAAAGTAGGCCTGACGGATGGCCTGGTGCGGCTTTCGGTTGGAATTGAGAATGTGGAAGATTTGATTCGAGATCTGGATCAGGCGCTTGCCATGGTCTAAGTCGCTGTGTTAACAACAATGCACCCCAAAAGAAATCAATTCTCGGGGTGCATTGTTTTCTGCGCTAACTGAACCCATTCCCGCTTAACGATCCGTGCAGGAACAACAGGGATCAATGGATGCCTGGATGAGCGGAATATCTGCCAGATACTGGCCTTTGACCATGGCTTTAATCGAGGGGATATTGACAAAAGACGGGGTACGAATTTTCACCCGCGCGGGGGTGTCGCTGCCGTCCGAAGCCACATAATAGAATACTTCACCGCGCGGCGCTTCGGATCGGACAGCCGCTTCACCGGCTGGAATGGTAAGCGGAATATCGTCCAGACGGTATGCACCGGATGGCAAGTTCTTTAAGGCCTCCTCAATCAAGCGTACTGATTCGATCATTTCCAGCGCGCGCACAATCACTCTGGCTTGCACATCGCAGCTTTCCTGCACCACTTTTTTGAACCCCAATTCGGTATAAGCGGCGTAAGGCACGCTCTCGCGTATATCTTCGGCGATGCCAGAGGCACGCGCCAACGGTCCCACCGCGCCATAGGCCAATGCGTCTTGCCGGGTGAGAATGCCAATGCCTTTTGTGCGCGCGATGATGGTCGCGTCGTGGGTGAAAATAGGGATCACGACTTGTTCGAGGGCGACTTTTACTTCCTTGACCACATTCAGAATTGCTTGCGGATCCTGAATGTCTCGCGCTACGCCGCCCAGGGTAATCATGCCGTAGTTGACGCGGTTTCCAGAAATCGTTTCCAGAATGTCCATCACCCGCTCGCGCAGCATATAGATCTCCATAAACATGCTGTGATAACCAATATCTTCAGATCCGATACCTGCCCAGAGTAAATGGGAATGCAAGCGCTCCAGTTCGGACATGATGGTGCGGATATAGCGCGCCCGCGCGGGTATCTCGATCCCAGCAATCTTCTCAACGGCCATGGCGAAGGTGCTGGCATGCACATTGGAACAGATGCCGCACACATGTTCCACCAGTACCAGGTCGCGGATGTAATTACGTCGCTGTGCCAATAGCTCAATGGAGCGCAGAATAAAGCCCACTTCTACCTGAACGTCTTGCACTACTTCACCTTTGCAGGTCAGGGTCAATTTATACGGCTCTTCATAAGCCGGGTGCAGCGGACCTATGGGAATTTTATAAGGCATTTTATTTTGCCTCTCTTTCTTTGAGGATTGCATCCGCGATGGCCTTTCGGAAGAATCCTTCCGGCAACTCTTTGGGTCGCAAGAGCGGGCGTGGGTCGGGGTGACCATCAAACTGAACCGCGTACAGGTCACGGATTTCACGCTCGATCCAGTTCGCGGAGGGCAAAAAGGCAGCCAGCGATTCCAGGTGCTGCCCGCGTGATTGAATACGCACATGCAGTAAAGACGCATTGTTAATGAAGTGGTAAATCACATCCGTTTCGCCTTCAGGGCGTTCTACGGCGGTCATGGTTGACAGGCGAAAGCCTTCGCGAAGCGAAAATTCGGCCAGACTCTGCATGGAAATTTCTCCGGCCATAATCCAGACACCGTCTGAACGCACCTGGGCTTGTTCTTCTCCCACCAGCTTGGCGACTTGTTGAATTAATTCATTCATCACGATTTCACCGTTCATTCTTTGTTCCGCTGATGCTGGATTTAAGTGCCTGACTGTGAATCCGATTGCGGCAGCGTTCACATAATTTGTATACCTTTACAGTAGGTTGCCTGTCTGCTTCCACGTGGTATAGATGCTGAATTGTTTTCACCGGCAGGGGAATCATCATCTCCCCACAGCGCGGGCAGCGCTGGTATTCAATCTCATTATGGGTTATCTCACTGGTGCGACTGGCCACGATGGGAGCCGAATGGTTGGCGAAAGACAGGGCTTCGGTTGGGCAGTATTCTACACAGCGCCCGCAGAATGTGCAGCGTCCGCCATCATACGCCCATGTCCCTCTGGATTCACCGCGCTCTATGGTGATCGCCGCTGGCGAGCAGACGTAAACACAGCTTCCACATAGAGTACACTGTAATGGATCATGCAGCAGCTCACCACGGAAGTCACGCGGAAAGGCCACTTTATTCTCGGGTGTTTGGGACCTGGATGGCTTGGTCAAGTTCCGAAAGAGAATGTTCAAAATGTTCATAATTTTCCTCGCCTCTCACAGCGCCAGCGAGGCGCAAAAGACCAGCACGGCGGCCAGAATTCCCCAGCTCCAATAAAAACGAAAAGCGTGCTGGACTTTGAGCCGGGCTGTACTGGCCGCAATCCCATTTGCCAGGAAGACTACCACTACCGCTGCCAGGAGCAAGACCACTACCTTTAACCAAACTGGGCTAACCGCTCCCAGGAATAGGGAGCCAATTAACCCAACCAGGGTGGCTGCTTCGAGAGCGTGCGTCAGCTCGAATAAAGCCAGGGGTAGGCCGTTATACTCCACGTGGATCCCTGCCACGATTTCCTGCTCAGCGTTAGGAATGGAAAAGGGATTGATTTTCAATTGCGCCAGCAGGGCCAACAGCAGCGCCGCAGCCGTCAGAATGGTGACCAGCGAGACTGGCGCGGCTGCAAATGCCGCGAGTTGAAAAGTTTTCAACTGCAATCCGAGGGCAATTAGCGCGCTCAAGAAAGGTAAGTTGTACGCCAGGATCAACACCGCCTCGCGCGCGGAACCAACCTGAGCATACACGGAGCGGGTAACATAACCGGCCAGGATATCCATTAAGGCAGGCATTTCCAGCAGGTAAATGAGCAGCACCAGGTCACCTTCAAAGGAGATTGCGCTTCCGCCAGGCACAGGAAGTAAAGCGAGAGCCGCTGTAACAGACAGCAGTGAAATCACCGGCAGGGTATAGAAAACAAAAGGGGATACACCCGCCGGAATAACCGTTTTCTTTCCAATCAGTTTCCAGAAATCAAAAAAGGGCTGGAAGAAAGGGGGACCCTGACGTCCTTGCAGGCGCGCGGTGATCTTGCGCCCAAACCATAATAACATCCACCCCAACACTGTTCCTGAGAGCAGCCCTGGCCAAATGAGTAAATTGATGAGTACCCGCAGCCATCCGTCAATCATGTTGATCCTCCTCTTGTTGCGAGTGGGTTTCGCCATTTTCCAGTAAGTGCGCGGCTTTCTGGATGGCCTCCAAGATGGCTTGCGGTCGCGGCGGGCAGCCGGGCACATATAAATCCACGGGAATCAGTGATTCTAAATTCCCGATGATGGTGGGGCTGCCACTGAAAACATTACCGCTCGCCGGGCATGAGCCTAAAGCGATGACCGCTTTTGGCGCGGGCACCTGTTCATAGATTTCCTTAACCATGTCACGGGTTCGTAACGTAACTGGACCGGAAATTAACAGGATATCGGCGTGTTTGGGGCTGCCTTGCAAGAGCGCGCCGATCTGCTCGCCATCATAGCGAGGGCTAAAACACGGCGCAACTTCGATATCACAGCCATTGCATGAGCCAGCATTGATCCGGTAAATCCAGGGAGAACGTCTTCGAGAAATCTTGATCAAGTGTTGAAATAAACCGATCATCCTTACCTCCCGCCCAGCACCGCGAAAATCGTCGGGGAAAAGCCGCCGATCACCAGCAGAAAGATGAACCCGATTAGAATGCCTTCCAGCGCTCGAAAGCGCTTTGGCGCAGTAACAGGCCCTTCTGTGATTTGTCCCAGCCAGACTTTATGGATTATGCGCACATAATACAACAGCGCTAGTGTGGTTGCTGAGGCCATTAGCACGGCCAGCCAAACACCCCCCATTTCCATGCCGCCCAGGTATAAGCGCCATCGGCCGATAAACCCGAGCAAAGGTGGCACGCCAACCATTCCCAGGGATCCTGCGATGAAGGCCGCGCTGGCTGCCGGTTGGCGGTTGGAGACCCCACGGTCGGAAGTTGTGAGGGGATGCCCCAGGTCATGTTCAGCAATTCCGAGCGCGCCAAATAACAGGAACTTGCAAAGCGCATGTGACAGTGCTCCGACCAGCGCGCCCATCACGCCACCCGCGGACCCGGCTGCCAGACCCAAAATCAGGTACCCCATGTCGTCAATGGTGGAATAGGCCAGCATGCGCCGGACGTTGGTTTGCGCCAGAGCCAGCAGCGCTCCACCCAGCATGCACAATACATCCAGGCCAATCCACACTCCCAGCGTTTGCTCAAACATCCAGGGCACTTCCACACGCAGCGCAGCCAGTTCTCCAAATTCAGCCATGTCTAAAAGGGAAACCACCAGTACCGCGCTCATCACTGAGCAATTCTCACTGATAGATACCAGCCAGAGTGAAAATGGCAATAAGGCCAGTTTAACCGCGTAGCCAATGAAAACCAGACATACAACCACTTTGCTGATTATGCCAGCAGGCTCAATCAACGCTCCGGAAAACATTCCACTCAACGCCAATCCGCCCGCTACCAGCAGCGATCCGGTGGCAGACGCAGCCAAAAACCAACGGCCTGCCAGTTGATTCTGCGGCCAGATCAGGCATACCAGCAATAGACCGGCAGCACTCAATAAAATAATGCGAACCAGTTCTGAAGGCATCCACACACCGGTGAGGATGAGTCCCGCAGATATCAGGCTGATCACACCAAAGCGCTTGCCCTGCGGTATTAATTTCGCGTAGTACTCAGCCGCGGCAAGAATGACAACGCTGACGGCTGAAAAAGCGATTCTCCAATCAAATCCTGTCGATTCCAATAAGGTCATTTTCAGCCTCCTTCTACAGCCACAAGACCAACGCCGAAATCAGCATCGCTGCCCCAATCGACAAGAGTAAAGGCTGTTTTTCCAACTGCTCCATCCCTTTTCTCGCCAGGCGCGCGGTGTTGAAAACCATTTTCCAGATGAAAAAGTAGGCTGGGTCTGGGTTCAGCCAGCGGCCGGCTGGCGCAAAGGTGCTTTCAGCGAATTCCGAAAAATCCACCGGGGTGAGACCGTTGCCATCCGGAAGCGGATCCCCGCCGGTAAAGACCGGGCTGCTTGATTGAGCAGGGCGGCGCAGCGCGAACAGGAGGGCGATGATCAATAAAGCAGAAATTGCCAGCAGCGCGCCAGCGGTGATGGGGGCTCCTTGGGAGGTTGCCTGTAATCCCAGGAAAGAAATTCGGTTCTGCGTTGGGAAATTTAACGCCGCCGCGGCGGGATTGGCAATCCACTTCACCAGGGCTTGCGGGACAATGCCGAAGAGCAGGCTGACCGCAGCCAGCACTCCCATGCCGGCCAGCATGCGCGGAGAGGCATCCTCAACTTTATCCAGATGCAGGGCGGGAGAAGGCTCGCCAAAGAAAACGCCAATTGTGGCCTTTAACATATAAAACGCGGTGAAAGAAGACACCAACCAGGCGATCAGGATCACCATCCAAGCGCCCGATTCGAGCGCGGCGTCATACAACAACCATTTCGCCACAAACCCGTTGGTGAGCGGTACACCAATGATGGCAGCCGTGGCGACCAGCCAAATCACAGCAGTTCCCGGCATTTTTTTGGCCAGGCCACCCAGCTCGCGCAGATCGCGCGTGCCGGCGGCGTGTTGGATCGCGCCTGCACATAGAAACAACGTGCCCTTAAAGAGTCCATGGCTGAAGACGTAAAATAAACCAGCTAAAATCCCCAACGGCGTCCCCAGACCAAACGCGGTCATTATGTATCCCAACTGGCTGATGGTGGAATAGGCCAGCATGCGCTTGAGATCCGTTTGTAACAGGGCAAATAGCGCGCCCATCAGCATGGTCAGGCAGCCAACTACCAGCAGCACGGTGTTCCAGGCAGGCTGCCAGGGAATAATTGAATATACACGCGCCACCAGGTAAACCCCCGCTTTCACATAACAAGCTGAGTGTAGCAGGGCCGATACCGGTGTGGGCGCGTTCATCGCCTCTGGGATCCAGGTATTGAGCGGGAACATCACAGATTTGGCCATGGCGGCGATCAGAATCAGAAAGAAAATGCCGGAATGAAAGGCGGCCGCGACAGCCGGGTCTGTCCATAAGAAGGTCCCTGAACTCTGAAAAAGCAACAAAATGGCAATCAACAGGGCGTATCCGGGGATGTGGGTCATCACCAGGACCTTTCGCGCTCCATTGACTGCCGCAGTCTGGCGGTACCAGAAGCCAACCAGAAAATAGGAACAAAGGCCGATGACCTCCCAGCAGAAATAGGCCATCAGGAGATTTTGGGAAGAAACCAGGCCAACCAAACCGGCAATGAAGGTCAGCATCAGTGCATAAAAGCGGGTGGTGCTGGTTTCGTGCTGCATATAATCAATACAATAAAAAAGGATCGCGCTGCCGATCCCGGTAGCCATCAAAGCGAAGACCCAACTTAATCCATCAAAATATAGGCGGAAAGCAGATGTTGCCTGCCAGGGGAACAGATTGGCTTCGATGTGTTTCCCATCGAGAATCGCGGGCGCGAAATGCAGTATCGCAGCAAATGCCGCAGCCCCCGATAAGAATGCCAGCCATCCCTTTACGCGCGATGAGAGAGACTTCCCCAAAAATTGAATTGCCACTCCCCCCAAAAGAAATACCATTGAAAGTCCTGCTAACGCATCCACTACGCACTCCCCAAATTACCGGCGTTAACGCTGATAACCTGTCTTCTGTAGTTTACCCACCCGCCAGGGGTGGAAACAACGAAATGACATCGTTTTGCTGCAAAACTGTTTTTAACCCGTTCAAACTACGGTAGTCCTGTCCGTTCACGAGGAAGATACTCAAGCTTCCGTATCCACCATCTTCACAGGAAACCCACTTTTGAAATTCATGCCCGTATTTTGCACATAAGCCACGAATGAGCTCTTCCAAGGTGCAGGCTGTCGCAGGCCAGGTTTCTTCTCTCACGCTGGTGACCTCGCGGAGGGTAGCAAAATACCGAATTTCCATGATCCTGGTTCCCAGTAAATGATGTGCTCCGTCTCCCCGCGAGGGTGTTCAACGGGGAGACGGAAGTTGGATATTATGATCGATCAGGCTAAAGACAACTCTTTCAATTTTTCGGGGGTTGGAACCCCCTCGGCATCCCAGCCGCGCAGTTGATAATACTCTGGCAGCATTTCGTCCATGTGGCTGACTTCGCCCTTTGATGGCCCGGTTTGAATGGGTTCTTTCATCATCCGCTCGGGAAGCCGATCATCTTTTCCGCTGATGGCCGATTTGAGGCCAAAGAGGCGTTCCAGATTCCAGATGCGGTCGCCAGCTTTCATAAAGTCCTCCACGGAATAGCTGACGCCGGTAACAGCGGAAAGCAAAGCGGCCAGCTCCTCGGCGCCAATGCCAAACGTGGTGAAAAGGCATGAACCTGTTGAATCTAAAGCTGCGGTCAGATTCTGGAACGTGATGACCAGTTCAGGTTTGCCTGTGGTGGCATGTTGGTCTACCTTAAACGGTACGCCCAACACCTCAGGTGAAATGGTATAACCGCGCACGTGGCAGCCACCCCGATTGCTGGTGGCGTAGTGCAAACCAATCCCTTGAACGCCGCGCGGATCGTAGGCAGGCATCTCTTGCATCTTCGCGCTCATCGAGAATTCAGGATGCCCATAGCGAGTGGCCAGGCGGTAAGAGCCTTCTGCAAGCTGATCGCCGATGCCTTCGCGATGGGCAATCATCTCTACCATTTTGACCATGTTCTCAGCGTTCCCGAAATTGAGTGCCATGCCGCCAGTATCTTTGGCAGTGATATGGCCGCTTTCATACAAGTCCATGGCGCAGGCGATGGTGGCTGCGCAGGTGATGGTGTCTAAACCCAATTCGTTGCATAAGTAATTGGCCTTGGTGATGGCGTCCATATTATCGATGCCGCAGTCAGAGCCAAATCCCCAGGCTGATTCATATTCTGGGCCTTCACCTTCACCCGCAAATTTCGGATTGGTTACTTTGGTTACGCGGCCGCAGGAAATCACACAGGAGAAGCAGCCTTTTGGGCGCACCAAATATTTGGCGGTCATTGTTTCTCCGCCGAATTTGTCGGCGTTGGGGAAGTAGCCATCATGGAAATTACGGGTGGGTAGCGAACCGACACTGTTGAGAATGTTGACCAAAACGTCGGTGCCGTACACACGCAACCCCGTGCCGCCCACCGGGTGCTCGGTAATTTTCTGGCGGGCGACCATGACCGCTTTTTCAAAGGCTTCTGGATCTGCAACCTGAATGGATTTGGTTCCAACGACTGCGATGGCTTTTAGCATTTTGGAACCCATCACCGCGCCTACTCCAGACCGACCGGCAGCGCGGTGCATTTCATTCATAATGCTGGCAAACAGTACTTTCTTCTCTCCTGCTGGGCCAATACAGGCAACTTTCGCATCTTCATCTGTCGCTGCGCGCAGCTCATCGGTGGTATCGGGAACCGTTTTACCCCACAGGGCAGAAGCATCGCGAATCTCAACCTGATCATCCGAAATCCACAGATACACAGGCTTCTTGGCCGCGCCTTCGATAATGATCATATCGTAACCGGCGAACTTGACCTCGGGACCGAAAGAACCGCCAGAATTCGAAGCAGCGATCAGATTGGTCAGCGGAGCTTTGCAGACCACATCATAGCGTCCCATTGAGGGTGCCATAGTGCCTGATAACGGACCAGGGGCAAAGATCAGCTTGTTTTCTGGGCTGAGTGGATCAATTTTGGGATCAATTTCATCACAAAGAATTTTGCTAGCCAAACCGCGCGCGCCAATATACAATTTGGCATCCTGCAGATTGGTGGGCTCTTTTTTAATTTCACCCGTTGTCAGGTTAACACGTAAAATTACACCAGTCCAACCGAACATTATGCCACCTCCTGAAATGCGTCTTTGAATTTCTTGGCAAAAGCTTTCTTGCGTGACCGTGTGGAGATGTTTTCTTCGATATACTCAATGGCGTTGACCGGGCAGGCAGCAACACATGCGGGATTGTCGTTACAGGTATCACACTTAAGAATCGCGTCGGTGACACTATCGTAAACGGCATTGCCAAATGGGCAGGCTTGCACGCACATGCGGCAGCGAATACATTTGGACGCATCATATTCAATGAGGCTGGAGCCCGATACGCGGTGCATAGCGCCTGTTGGGCAAACACTCACGCATGGGGCATCACTGCACTGCTGGCACATCATTGGCACAGAAATCCCTTCCCGTTCCCAGGTGTATACATGGATGCGGGCTGCCGCGGGTCGAAATTGTTTCTCTTTTTCGAAGCTGCAGGCAATTACGCAGTTCTTACAACCCGTACATTTATCCGGGTGGATCATAATAAACTTTCCCATCAAAATTCCTCCTTCAGATTTTTTGGGTTGATACCAGACAAAGTTTACGAGCAAACAAAAAAAGACCAGCCATTTTTTTGACCAGTCTTTTCCTCGTCCGGAGGAGGGAGCTAGAAAGAAAATCCTAGACTTTCGGACAGGTTAAGAGACGTCTGGAGGTTGAATAGCATCCATCAGCGCAGCAAGTTTGGCAGGCATTTCACCCTGATACAAATAATCATCTGCCCCGGCATACAGAACAGGAAATAGATCTTCTTGCAAATTACCAGTCACGATAATGGTGGGTTCTGATGGTAATTTGTGTAGAGCTGAGATTATCACTCCTTTGACTTGATTAAGAGAAGGTGATCCGGATGTTTTGTGCCAATGCCCCGTTACACTGAACTTTTCAAAATCGGGCAAGTCCCAAGACATCAGGATTAATTCGGGTTGGCATAGCGACGCGTCTCGTAGCAGCTCGCCAGCGCGGCTGACTTCACACACAACGCTTACGCAGGGGTATGCCTGCAGGTACATTCGCAAGGCCAGGCGAATTGAATTCTCCTGGTGAGCGATCATCACACGCAGCATCAGTATGCCTGCCTTTGACTATGTGCGAGTTACCAGGTGATGTTTAATGGCCATCGATATTGCTTCTCCCCTGCTGCGCACGTTCATTTTGGTTAGAATATTAGATACGTGAAACTTGGTGGTCGACAGGCTTAGTGTCAGCGCATCAGAAATTTCCTGATTATTGCATCCAGCCACCATCAATTCGAGCACTTCTTTTTCACGGGATGTGAAATTAATAGCAACCATTTCACTGGTCCCCGCGCTGACACGGCTAAGCATTTGGGCTGCTTCCGGCGAAAAGATCGTGTTCCCCGCATGCACCGCACGGATGGCGTTAGCCAATTCATTGGCGGTTGCATTTTTGAAGAGGTATCCTTTGACACCGGCTTCAAGGGCGTCATGGATTAGCTGCGCCTCCGAAAAACTAGTAAGCGCGATGATTTTGATTTCAGGATGATTCTTGAGTATCTCTCGCGAAGCGTAGATTCCGTCCATGCCAGGCATAATCAAATCCATCAGCACAACGTCGGGGTTTAATTGATCCACCAAGGATATCGCTTCAAATCCATTCGACGCTTCTCCAGCCAGAACCAGATCGTCAAAGACGATCAGAAACATCCTTAATCCGCTGCGAACCATTGCATGGTCATCAACAATTAAAATTCGGATGGGTTCTGCTAGATTCATAGCTGCTCCTGTCGGTTTGCCTTCCACACCAATACGATTTGCGTGCCGCAATTTACCTGGCTCTTGATGGTTAACTCAGCACCCAACGCCTGAGCCCTTTCCTTCATGATAGAGAATCCCAGGTGGCTGGCTTTTTCGTCCATTTTTCTGAATCCGCAACCATCATCTTCAATGGAGAGTTGTACCCAATCACAGGTGCCGTCCATCTTACTCTCACCATAGTTGAGTGAAATCTGAACACAATTGGCTGCTGCGTGCTTGATGATATTGTTGAGCGCTTCCTGGGTAACGCGGTAAAAGGTCAGCCGAACATCCATCGGAAGCATAGCTTGTCCGCTTACAGAAAAGTGGACTGGCTTGCGCAGCCTTCCCGAAGCAGATTCGCTGAGCTGGCGAATTAAAATATCCAGTTGCACATCTTCCATTGCATGTGGGCGAAGCTCTAACAGTAGCGAGCGCATCTCAGCCAGCGCCCCACGGGTAAGCAGGCATAGTTCATTCAATCCTTCCAACGTTTTTTCTGGATCACGCGCGATGAGTTTAGGGAGCGTTTCCGCGATCAGGCTGGCAGAAAATAGATTCTGGGTAACGGAATCATGAAGCTCGCGCGCAAGACGATTGCGTTCTTCAACAATTGCGTCTTGCTGCACGCGCATGCGCAAGCGAGCGTTGTCAATGGCCAGGGCAGCCTGAATCGAAAAATCTTTTGCCAGGGCGATCTCTTCATCAGAAATGTCGTGGTTCTCTTTATAATACAAGGTCAGGGATCCGTAATTTTCATCGCGGATTTCGATGGGAACCGATAGAATTGATTTGAATTTTCGAGTTAAGATTTCAATCGCGTCACGCAAATTGGGATCGACATTATCCTGAAGAAGCTGCTTTGTGTCCGCGAAATAGATCGGCTGGCGCGATAACGCTGCTTTCCCCGTAGCCAGTTTTCCAAGCGGGATATTCGCATACTGCACATAATCGCTGGAAAGCCCTACGAGGGCTTGGGTGGTCAGCACACCGTTGAGCTGGAGATGGTAAATGGCAGCCGCATCTGCGTTGAGCAGCGGACAAGCCTGGTTGACTATGTAATTGAGTAATTTTTCCAGGGATAAGTTTGAGTTAAGCACGGCCAGCGTCCCACGCAGGCTGTCTGCCACCAACCGCCGCCGCTCAAGCTCGGCCATTTCCTCAAAAGTAAAAGTTTGCTCATTGTGATTCATGGATGCCAACAAACCAGTCAGGGAGAAGGTGGATACAACCAATAACAGCCCTATTCTACACCCAAAAGAAAAATTGCACGCCAGATCCAAAGCAAACCCACTCAACAGACGGCAAAGCGGAGCCAGCAGCGATGGGCCCCGCCTTTTATTTTCGACGCACAATCCCTTGCTGCCATGCGTAGACCGCGGCCTGGGTGCGGTCTTCCAGGTGGAGCTTTTTTAACAGGTTGCTGATATGCGTTTTCACTGTGCTTTCGCCGATCACCAGCGTGTTGGCAATTTCAGCGTTGGATTTCCCAGCGGCAATCAGTCGCAAAACTTCAAATTCACGTTCTGATAGTTCGGTGAAAGGATTGACTTCGTCTTGACGCAAGCCTTGCAATTCAAGGATGATCCGTGAGGCTACCCTTGAGTCCAGCACGGCTTCACCGCTTGCCGCCTTGCGAATAGCATCCGCCAGTTCATCGGGTTCAACATCTTTTAGAAGATAAGAGACAGCTCCGGCGCGCACCGCCGGGAAGATATATTCGTCCTGGTGGTGTGATGTAACGACAATCACCTGGGTTGCTGGGTGTTGTTTGCGAATTTGCCGCGTGGTGCTGATTCCATCCAATTCACCGGGCATTTCCAAATCCATTAAGACAACATCGGGGTGATGCTGGTCAACGGCCAGAAGCGCCGCCGCTCCAGAATCGGCTTCCGCGATTACTTCGATGTCTGCCAGGGTGCATAAGTAAGCGCGCACACCCTGGCGCACAATTTTATGGTCATCTACTAACAATACTTTGATTGGCATGTTTTATTCTCAACCTGAATTGCTCAAAGATACATATTAACAAAGAGCGTTTTTTAGACTTAAGACAACTCCACCATAGCAATGATTGTGGTGCCAACTGACAATGTTGATTCAATCGTAAGTGTTCCGCCAATTTCAGCCATGCGTTGCCTCATCCCATTCAAGCCAAGAGAATGAGGGGAGACCGCCGTTGGCTCAAAACCACGGCCATTGTCTTTGATGGTGATGGTTACCACTTTGTCTGTATGTTGGAGGGAGAGGAGCACTATATCCGCCTCGGCATGCCGGGCGACATTGGAGAGCGATTCCTGGAAAACGCGGTAAAGCGCCTGTTCGATATTGGCTGGCAAGTTCGGTTCGCCGTTGAAGGTGGTTTCCACTTTAATTCCGGTGTGTTCCTGCCAGCGATCCGCATAATCTTTCATCGCCAGGGCCAGTCCGCGCCCTTGCAGCGCAGCCGGACGAAGTTCGTCGATAATGAGCTTCAAGTCTTGCTGGGTTTCGCGGTTGAGCTGCAGCGCCGCGTCGAGATGCTCCACTGCACTGGATGGGTCGTTGGTCAGCAGGTTCTTGGCCGCAGAAATCTGCATGCGAGAAGCGTAGGTCTGTTGCTTGACCGTGTCGTGCAGGTCTCGCGCCAGGCGGTTTCGCTCTTCCATGCGGGCCAGGTCATCGCGGGTATGCAACAGCGATTGTAACTGCCCGGCCATGTTGACAAGATCGCGGGTTAATTCCCCCACTTCATCGGGGGATTGATCGTAGGGAGCGGGTGTAAAATCGCCCTGGCTCCAGGCTTTCGCGGCTTCCGAGAGATTGGCGAGACGCTGGCGCAAACCGCGAGAAGCCAGCCATCCAAAGATGGCCCCGACCGGTATGGCGATCGCAAACATCACCAGGAGAGTAATGATGAAGACCGTGGTGTAGTTGTAAATCACCTGGCTGGACGGCACGGCAAGAACAGGCGGTTTGAGCGTGTAAACCACAATGGCTGCCAATGGGTCATTTTCGCTTTTTCGCAGTGGGAAAGCCGCGATGTACTGGCCATCAGGTAGGGTAAAGCTCTGAGCAGTATAATTTTTGTCGCCAACGAGAGCCGCGCTTAAAATGGATTCCAATCCAACGCCATTCTCAAGGCGTGCTGTAAAGGGCTTTCCGATTTTTGCCGGGTCCACTGCTGGCGCCGCAGCAAGCAGATTCAATTGCGGGTCGAGGATGTAAATTGGCTCCGATTCCGTTATAAGCGTGTTGGCATAATCCAGTGTTTCATCCACTGTGTAAGATTGAAAATCGGTCCAGATGAAACCCTGTGCCTGAATTCGCTCCACCCATTTTTGAAGGGCAGGCGGGTCATTGACCAGATAGGGAATATTGTCTTGGAATGCGGTTTTTGTCCAGTAAAAACTATTGAAGACTCGGGTTTGAACTTTACTTTCTGTATAAAGAGCAATCCCAACACTTAACGCAGCCAAAACAATGATTGTTGCGGAGGTCACCACCGCGTAGGAAAGAGTCAGCTTCCATTGAAGGCGTTTTAAGATTTTGGTCATAGTAAGAACCATGAAATCGAAAATGGGTATTTGACGTCTGGGAGTATACCATAGCCAGGGCATACTCCCAGACCAACGATAGGATCACTTTGGACTTGCGTGTAGCAAAGTTATTTTCTCTCCACCAGCCCTTCGTTCACTCCAGGGGTGATCAGCAATGGCATGAGGGATAGAAGAGCAAATAAGAGTAGCGGCAAAAAAACGATCAGAAAGGTCATGCACTCATCTCCAAATTCAGGGAAGCTGGCTCTACTTTTCGAAGGATAATCAGACCGTAAATGAAGAGCGGCAGCGTAATCAGGATGCTCACCACGGCGCTTTCAATCGACATCACCGGCACTTCGGTTCGTAAACCTCCGCCGATAGAAATTTCTCGCAACGTTGCTGCCCAGTCCACTGCGGCGTGCAGCACGATCATGGGCCAGATTGTGCGATTGCGTAATATGCAAGCCGCAAAGATGACCCCAAAGAAAATGCAGAAGATAACCTGTGTCACATTGTTCAGCAGCGGCTTGCGGCCAGCCAGGAAGTTTGTCAGGTGCGCCAATCCGAATAGCACGCTTGCGACCAGCACAGACAGGTAGATGCCTTTGCGGCTGCTGCCCCATTTCTTTAGCAGGGCGGTTACAACCACACCACGGCAAAGCACTTCTTCTACCCAGCCGGTGGAAAGTGCCGTTAGCAGATGAAGCACGATCAACAATGGCTTGGAGGTATCAATAACAATGCCTTCTTCCACATTGATCAAGGTAAACAGCAGCAACGGCCAGCCAAGCCAGAGGGATTTCCATTTTTTGAATGGGGTAAACCCGGCGGTATCCAGCCAGTTGAAGCGTTTGATTAACCAGAAAAACAGCAAACCGGTTAGGCCTTGTTCCAGAATAAGGGTAACGTAATGAGCGATCTGATCACCGGTATAGGGAGACAAAAGAGTCTTGAGGGGGATCTCCGTGAGCACAACCCCCAGGACAAGCGCCAGCAGTGAAAAGAGAACGGGTTTGTTTTTTGCAAATTCGTGTATTTTTTGCATCGGTTTATTTCCTTTCAGTCTTGGTAGTTCGATAGCCCCAAGTATAGAAGCAGAACCGCTTCCACGGCTCACCCGCCAGATGGATTATGGCTCCGTCTGGCGGGGGATTTGTTGACCTGTTAGACATACTTATTCAGGCAGCCGAATAAAAAATGGAGCCGTTATTCACGGCTCCATGGAGGAGGTTTTTGAATGAGCGCTGGTTATAGATGGCGTGCGTTTAGCATCTACAACAAAAGCTCAAGGTTGGTAGAAAAAATATCCCCTACATCGCAAACAGAAGATAGATGCCTGCAAATGCCACCATCGCGCCTACGATGGCGCGCACACTGATCTTCTCTTTCCGCAGGGCGGCCATGGGCAGCACAAACAGCGGACTGGTGGAGAGCAGGGTTTGCACAATCCCGGCAGGAGCCAGGTCGAGCGAGATTTGCTGCAGCCATAGGCACATGTAGGTGCCGAAAAAGGCCGCGCCAAAAATCCAGCCCCACAGTTTACGGGCTTCATTTTTCTTCATCCATTTTCCGGGCGGTTGGTGCGAGATCAACAACCAGACAAGGATGAAAGCAGCCCCAGCCACCAGGCGCAGAACGGCGCTTTGCAGCGAGCTGATTTCCGTTTGGGTCAGCACGGCCCGCGACATCACTACCCCCGTTGCCTGGCCGATGGCTGAAAGAAGCCCAAAAATGATTCCGCGCCAGCGATATTTAGGATTAGCTTGCGCGGACCCGTTTTCATTTTCCTCGGTGACTACCCAGATGATCCCGCCCACGGCCAGGAAGATACCCACCCAGGCCCACACCGATAAGGATTCGTTGAGAAAGATGAGGGCGATAATGGCCGCGATGGGCGGAGCAAGGCTCATCAATAGCAAAGCCAGCCGCGCGCCCAGGTCTTTTAATGCCTGGAAATAAGCCGTATCGCCGATGCCAATGCCAATCACGCCGCTGACCAGCAAAATCAACAACCCCTGGGGGTGGATCGCGGAAAGCGGCTCACTGAGCAGGAACGAGGTGCCGCCTAACAAGAGGATGGCCAAAAGTCCCTTGACCAGGTTTAATTCCATGGCAGAGATATGTTCGCGGATGCGTAAGAATAAAAAGGAGACTGCCGCCCACAAAAAGGCCGCAGTCAGAGCCGCGATTTGCCCGCCGTATACCAATAATCCATTTTCCATCTGGTCCGCCTTGATAGGATCGTGTGATAAACAACCGGTCTATTCTACCCTACTTCGCGGCGCAAATGATGGGAATTAAGTTCGTCTTATCAGCAGTAAACAATTTTTTCACCATTAATCTATGTAGCGGTTCAGAGCTTCCGGAGGGAATGCCAACGCCTGCATGAAATTCTGCACTGGTTTAACCACAAAATCTCCATTTTCATAACTTGTTCCCGGATCAAAATATAATGAGCAGGTGGTTTCATCTGCAAAGCGCAATATGTAAGTCTCGGTTCCACCGCCATCGGGCGGATCGGTTGGTTCGATGCGCTTGATATTTGCACAATCTACGTTCTTAAGAGCACTAAATAACGCTTGAAGTGTTTTTTCGTCAGTTTGCACATTCCAGGTTCCCGCATTTACCTTTGTATCAGGGGTTTTTCCATTGCGAAGGAAGGTAACAGCATCCTCGTTGACGATGATTTCTTCATGCCATTGAAGCTCAGGGAGAATGCTTCCGGCATCTGATGTGTAGGTGACTTCAATCAGCTCATTCATCCCCGTCTCCGTTTTTTGTAGAGGTGAACACCCGCCAGCCAGGGTGAACGTAAAGAAGGTGAACCAGCATAAATATAGTTTTCTCATTGTTCTTCCCATCGATAGGCTGTCAAAAACCCGTTTTCACAGATGAAGACAAAGCGACCATCCCCTGTTACAGCAATGCCGACAGGGAGTTGAAATGTTCCTTCGCTCCAGTCGCTGCCGTCGTAGTTAAGATGACCAAAGCGGCCGATTAAGGTGCCCTGTGGATTGAGCACATAAACCGCGCTGTCATCGGGACTGGTGCTCATGAGCACATAGAAGTTGCCATGATCATCGATTGCCAGGTCAGACACGGATGACGGCGCAAGTTCAAGATATCCGATTGTATCGAGTATTGCCCCAGTCATCGGTTCAATTCTAAGTAATCCGCCTTCAATCTGGTCACTGATATACAAATAAGCATCGGGGTCAAAAGCCAATCCCTTATAGCCATCTATTCCCCTGGGTTCCAGGTAAATATCTCGAACCCAATCCCCCGTGTCACTGGTATACACACGAATCCGCGATGTTTCTTCAGATTCATCCAGCAGATAAACATTGCCGTCATAAGGGCTAATCGCTACTGCTTTGGGGTAATTCCAGGCAAAGTCTTCACCTCCCGCAACGACCTGTGTTCCATCAAACAACATGGATATGTACCACTGATACACGTTATCGGTTACAACAATCATTCCGAAGCGATCGGCTGCGACGTCTCGTAAATTCGATTCGGACGGCACGCTATAGGTTTTGAGTAAGTTGCCTTCCACATCGTAGCGGTATAGGCCGTTGCGTCCATTGGCCAGAAACAACGAGTTCTCCAGCGGGTCAACGGCAATTCCACCGGGGAATTGGCTGTCCGCATCGGAAAGCGAATCGGCAGGTATGGGTATGCGCCAGAAAACTGGCAGGTCAACAAAGCCGGTCAGGTTCCCAACCAGCTCTACCGCGTCGATTTGCATTGGCTGATCAGTGTTGGAGAAAGTGAGAATCACGGTATCGACACTCAGATTTTCAGAAACGGGAATGGTGAATATTCCCGGGCAAGCGCCATCTGTATCAGCATTTCCGTTAAAGATCTCTCTGCCTAAACCTGATGAAGAATCCAAGACCTCTACTCTCATTCGGCCACCGGGGTTTCCGCTGATAACCACATTTACTTCCGTCATACTCACCCTGTAAGGGTAGGTTAGCTGGAGGAAGTATTCCGATGGGCTGGTTTCTGGATTCAGATTCGTCCAGGCAGCGAAGGCGTCTCCACACATGTCTACATCCGGAGAACCCAAAACCATATCCGTTTCCGAATACATCAGATCAGAAACGGCTTCTACTGCCCATAACCGCCTCTGATTGTCGTCAATTTTTGCTTGCTGGCTTGATGGCGGGAGGATAACAGCGGTTGAAGTGGGGGGCGGAGTTGGCGATAAATCCCGCGGCGCTGGGGTGAGCGTTGGCAAAAGGGTCGGCTCTGGCCTGTCTTGGATTGGGGCGCCACACGCAATTGCTGAGCAAATCAAGATTCCAGCCAGCCATATCCACGGTTTTTTCATCCTCAATCCCTCCATCATTGTTCACAAGGAAACACGAATTGCTCTTCAAAAACTGAATGCGAATAACAAAATTACAAAACCAATAACGGATAAAATAGATATTGTATGGGTTAGCTTTATTGTATTCGCGCACCGTCATAAGACCGTCAAAGAACCACATTCATCTTTCACCAGGTACACAAGGCAGTGATTATGGCCAGATTGCAAATCCGGTGTTTAGGCGATTTTCAGGTGAAATACGATGGAGCGGTTGTCTCTGGTTTTGAGACAGAAAAAGCCCGGGCATTGGTCGCTTACCTGGCTGTCGAGATCGGCAGACCGATTAAGCGTTCGCATTTGGCTGGTTTATTGTGGACGGATGAGACAGAAGAGCGCGCGCTGCATAACCTTCGACAGACCTTGACCAGCCTCAGAAAAGTTTTCAATCATCAGCAAAACGCAACTGAATACCTTCTATCGGATCGAGATTCCATCCAACTGAATCCAGAAGCGGATATCTGGATTGATGTTGGTGAATTTAAGAAGGCTCTGAAAAAAGCGTACCAACATGTAGAATGGAAGAACGGTCACGGTTTGATCAATATTCGCTGGCTCTTCAAAGCGGCAGATCTTTTTGAGGGCCAATTTTTACGGGATTTCTATCTCAGCAGATCCGCCTTGTTTGAAGAATGGGCGTCTCTCACACGCGAAAATATCGCCTTGCAGGCGATACGCGCGCTGACATCGATTGCCAATTACCACGAGAAGCGGGGAGAATACCATCTCGCCATTCAATCTTCCATGCGGATTGTTGAACTCTCTCCCTGGGATGAATCTGCCCGCATAAGGGTAATTCGTATGTTAGGGGTAGAAGGACAATGGAGCGCAGCGCAGAGTCAGTATTTTGCATTACAAACCTTCCTCAAAGAGCAGTTAGGGGTGGTTCCATCTGCGGATGTTATTACCTTAATGGATAAAATTCGTTCCGCATCTGCTGGAAAGGATGTCATTCATCCCCACTACCCAGTCATCAGGAATCATTTGCCCAGGGCCATTTCCAGTTTCATTGGTCGAAAGGCTGAACTGGATGATGTGATGGATTTGATCGTATGCAGCGAAAACCGCCTGATTACGATCTTGGGAACGGGCGGTGTTGGAAAAACGAGATTAGCCATTGAAATTGCGCAGCAGTTGGTTGGTATTTTTTCAGATGGCGTATATTTTGTGCCTGTAATAACTGCGAACCATCCTTTGCAGGTGGTTCAACTGATTGGAGAAGCGATTGGGTTGGTTTACTCGGAGCAAATTGACCAAAGAAAACAGATGTTGGATCATTTGCGAGATCGAGAAATCCTCCTGGTCTTGGACAACTTTGAGCATCTTCTTGTCGATCCAGAAAGCGCTCAATTACTGGACGAGATCCTTTGCCAGTCATCTCGTATGCGAATACTGATCACTTCTCGTGAAAAAGTTAATCTGATTCAGGAATGTGTTTATCTGCTGCACGGATTGAGCTTTCCGACTGATGGGGGAGTAGCGCTTGAAGAAATTCAATCTTACGACGCGCTGGATTTGTTCTTCAGAAGATCAATTCAGATGCAGCGCGGTTTCAAATTCGATGATGCAAACTTCAATGCTGTCATCCAGATCTGCCGCGCTGTAGATGGGCTGCCTCTTGGGATTGAGTTAGCCGTGGCCGCCATTCAAGAAGTTGGCTTTGAAACTGTTGCGCAAAGAATAGATGTAGACCTGAATGTGCTGACTTCGAACATGGCCAACACTCAACCGCGCCACCGCAGCTTGAAGGCGGCTTTTGAGGTTTCCTGGAGCCTTTTATCTGGTCTTGAGCAAGAAGCTTTATGTCGTTTATCCATTTTCCGAGATGGTTTTGACCGGCAAGCCGCCCAGGCGGTTGCTTCTGCCTCTGCTTTCATTCTTTCAAGTCTGGCGGCAAAATCATTGCTGCGCGAAGAAGACCATTATCGCTGTACTCTTCACGAAGCAATCCGGCAGTACGCGCAGGAAAAATTGGCCGATCGAGGGGATTTACAAGTTACCCGAGAAAAACATGCTGGTTATTATTCATTGTTTTTGGCTGAAAAATCTGCGCATCTATTGGGGCGCGATCAATCGACAGCATTGGCTGATCTACACCGGGACTTTGGAAATGTGAGCCTGGCATGGGAATGGATTTGCGATAATAAGCGTATCGCGGATATGGAAGCCTGTGTAGACAGCCTGCATCAGTTTTTCTCCATCCGCAGTCTTTTCTACGAGGGCATTCAATGGTTTCAGAAAGCCATACAAAGTATCGAATATGAGAAGGGTAATGAGCGCGCGATGGGTATGTTGCTATCCCGTTTGGGATCTCTTGCCTATACTATCCGCGAAAACGATCTGGCAAGCCAATCTCTATTAAACGGTGAAGCAGTTCTGAATAAGGTTGCAGATCAGAAGGAACTGGCCTATTGCCGGGTTCATCTCGGCTGGTTTTATCAGAGAGAGAAAAACTTCCTTTTGGCACAGCAGTACGCGAAACTGGCGTCCGATTTTTTTGAGCTGGCTCAAGATCATCTTGGCATATCGTCCGCTCTCTCTTTAATGGGCTCCATCTGGAACCGGCAAGGGAATAACCGCGAAGCCAAATTTGCGTTTGAACGCGCTCTAATTTCCTGTCGGCAAGGTGGCAACCCCCGCCAGCTGATGATTGTGCTCAATCGACTGGGCGACCTGGCCTGCTATGAAGGCGATTACCAGCACGCCATTAACCTGTTCAATGAGTGTTATGAGATCAGCGTGAATTTGGATGACCGGTACAATCAAGCGATCATGCTCAATAACCTTGGAACAATCTTTCATCTTCAGGAAGAATTTGAGCGGGCAAGAGAGCATTATCTGCGCAGCCTTCAAATCTGTGAAGAAATTGGCGACCAGGACGGCATCGCATTGGCCTATAGCAATCTTGGTGAGCTGGCTACCGTTCAAGAAGATTTCCAGGCCGCGCTTAAATATTCTGAAAGCGCCTTGCGAATTGCGGAACGACTTCAGGAACATTGGACAGTGATCGTGTGCCTCAACAGCCTGGGAGAAATCTACTGTGCACTGAACAGGCTGGATAAGAGCCAGGAATACTATCTGCGCGCGATTCGCCTGGCGCTGGATATCAACGGAATTGACCTGGTGGCGCGGGTGAGCGTGAATTATTCCAGAGTATTGCAGTTGAAACAAGAGTTTTCCACTGCAACCGCATTGCTCCAAGCCGCGCTGGCTCATTCATCCACTGAGCCCGACGCGCGGGAAAAAGCTGTACAATGGTTAACAGAGATGAATGCGAACCCGAATGTGAGCAACAATGATCAGTTGATTGAGGCCATCGTCCGGAAAGCCATTCGCCATTCATGATTCTTCCTCTACTTTCATCTCTTAACGCATATTGACCAGTTTTGAGGTGATGTTAAATGAAGAAACTGATCGTTGATCTGAGTGAACTTGAATTCGCATTTGAGTCCAGCAGCCCCTTGAATATCTTCTATCTGGATACGGAAACTGGAAAAATCATCCCCATTGGCGAGGATGGTCAGTTTTTATATCAGCAGATGAATGATATGTACTATCGCTCCGAACTTGAGAGAATTGACTGGGAAGCGGCTTTCGCATCGGGGCGGGTTCAGGATTGGCAGAGAGAGTTGCTTCTGGAAATAGATCAGATTGAGACCGATGTGGAAGGCCGTTTTGAGCGCGTGCCGATTGAAACATCCAGCGGCGCTTACGCGGACATGCAGACCTTTATCGATACGATTGCCGACCCGTCCTTGCAGATCCGCCTGAGAGACGCCACAAGCGGGCGCGGCGCGTTCCGGGCGTTTAAGAACATCCTGCTTGATTATCCAGAAGAAAGGGAGCGCTGGTTTCAGTACAAACATGAACTGCTTGTAGAGCGAATGCGCAACTGGCTGGAATCGATTGAAATTGAAGTAGAAGAATAATGCCGGCAAGAGCCGGCATCAAATCTCAAATCACCACGGCCTGGTTTTTCTCGTTGGATGGTTGACGGCGAATTCCAACCAGACAAACCAGCAGCCCCAAGAGCAGGGAAACCGCGCCGCTGAAAAACGGATAGACAAGATTCAGATCATACAGGTAGCCCGCCCACAGCGGGCCAACGATGCGCCCCAGGCTGGTTGCGGCGCTGTTCATACCCATCACGGTCCCCTGGCGCTCACCCGCGAAACGGGAGATGTACCCATTCAACGCCGGGCCAACCAGCGCCAATGATAGGGAGAAGAATCCCAGCGCCAGTAGAATGGTCAGGAATTGTCCAGCCAGAGCGAAGAATAGAAAGCCAAGCGCTCCGCCAAAAAGGCCAACACGGATGAGAGGCAGTTCGCCAAAGCGGCGGCACAGCGGCCCGGTCAGCAGCCCTTGCACGAGAACCAGCACTCCTCCCATCACCATCCAGACGATACCAACCTGTTGGGTGTTAAATTGGAAGCGGTCAACCACATACAGGCCGGTGATGCCCTGAAAGCTGGTCAGGCCAAAACTCATGATGAAAATGGGCAGCAGCAGAATAGCTGCCGGGCTGGTGAATACCTGGCGTAGCTCCAGACGGTTTACACGCGGTTTACGGCCGGATGGCGCCTGGGGAGCCTGTGATTCTGGCAAGATGAAAATTACCAGCAAAAAGGCCAGGAACGCCATGCCTGCGCCTATAAAAAAGGGCAACGCCAATGAGTCGGAAGAAAGCAATCCGCCCAGCAGTGGGCCGGCCACAACGCCTATGCCCATCGCCGCGCTGAGCTGCCCCATACTCTGGCTGCGTTCTTCCTTAGGCGCGTGGTCGCCTATGTAGGCCATGGCAGTTGGCATGGTGGCCGAAGAAAGGATGCCTGAGAGCGAGCGCGCCAGAAAGAGCATCCACAATTGATCGGCCAGCCCAAACAAGAATAGGGTGATGGCATAGCCCAGAACGCCAATGGTCAGCACCGGTTTGCGCCCGATGCGATCCGAGAGCATTCCCCAGGCCGGGGCGCAGATCAACTGCATCAGCGAGTAGCTGGCCATCAGCCAACCCAATTCGCGTCCGCCAGCGCCCAGCTTTTCAATGTAGAAGGGCATGATTGGCATGACCATGCCGTAGCCGGTCATAACCACCAGTAAAGTAAAACTCAAAATCGTTGCAGGTTTTTTCATGTTCATCTTTGATCTCGTTTTGGCGCGCGTCGAAGCAGACCGCGAGCCTGGCATGCGGCGCGCGCCTCAGTCATTCTATTTTCTTTGGTTCGCGGGACGGGTGAGCTACTCCTCCAGCGTTACGGTTCCGGCTGCGCCATCTACCGTGATCAGGCTTCCGGTTTGAATGGTGCGTGTCGCCGAGCGCACGGCCATGACAGCCGGAATACCATACTCGCGGGCCACAATGCTGCTGTGGCTGAGTGGACCACCGATGTCGGTAATCACGGCGGATGCCAGGCCAAAGAGCGGTGTCCAGGCCGGGGTAGTGGTTACAGCGACCAACACATCTCCGGGGCGAAGTTTATCAAAATCTTCGGGACTGTAGACCACGCAGGCCCTGGCTGTAACGGTTCCGCTGCTGGTGCCCACACCTTTCAGAACCGTTTTCCCGTTACGGGTTTCAGCCTCACCGCCGCCGATTAACTTGCGCCAGCCAGATTTTTCGGGCAGCATCACTGGCGGCATGGCCTTAAGGTACGTTTGCCATTTCTGCTTGCGCTCCGGAATGCGCTCGGAAAGATTCTCGACCGCCTGGTTTTGATCGACCGCGTGCACCAACTGCATGACTTCGTTTTCTTCCAGCCAGTAGATATCTTCAATTTTGTCCATCGCGCCGCGGGCAACAAAGCGGCTGCCCAACTCCGCGAACATGCGCCGCAGCAGCGGGTGGGCCATGCCCATGTCGAAAATGCTGTCTTCTCGCATGGGGTTGGTTTCTTGCGCCCAGCGCAGCAAGCCTGTGAACCAGCCTTTCAATGGCCAGCCAGTGCGCGCCAGGACCGCGGCTGTGGCTTTCTCGCGTTTTTCGATGGCTTCTTGCTGGCGCTGGTAAGGATTACTGCCTTTTCCGCTCAGGAAGGATTTGAGGGCATCCAGCGTGGGGCCGGGTGTTTCCATCGGGGTGGAATTGGCGAAATCGAACTCATAAGCCGTGCGCCCATAATGATTAATGTGCTGTTGGAAGCGCTGTTTCCATTCTTCCCAAGCCGGGGCATCCACTCCAGCAGGCTCGGCTGGCTGGCTCATTTTTGCGAGCAGCTCTGCTGTGGCGGTATTGGTGATCATTTCGGCCAGCACAGGCGTTTGCTTCAGCCATTCGGCCAAATCGAACAGCGATTTCTCGGCGCGCAGCGAGGTGGTGTCTGAACCAACCAGAAAAACGGTTGCTTCCGGGTCAGTCTTGCGGCGAATCAGGCTGTTATAAAAGCGCGTGAAGAGCACTTCGCTGCTGGAAGCGGCTGGCAGGGTGGACTGGATATCGGTGAAGTAGACGCAGGACGCCCGGAAAATGGTGCGGATGGCATCCATTAACTCAGCGCAGGTCAGTTTTTTCAATTCCGCGTTTTCCCATTCGTCAACGATGGCAGCAAATTTCTGCCGGGCGGCCTGCCAGCGCGGCACGCTTCCGTGAAAAATAGGTCCGATTTGCGAAATGGACATTTTGGCGATGGTGAAAAAATCTTTCCCGCCCATGCGGATGCCGCCAAACACATAGCCGTTGAGCGGCACATAGAAGCCGTCTGTTCCGACCAGGTTGCGGGCGTTTTTCCCGATGACTCGGTCCCACATTTCGAAGGTAGCTTCATTGGCCAGATGCAAGCCAAGGGTGGCAAACAGGGGCGTTACCGGGCTGGGTGTGTGCTCGGCCAGGCTGCCACGCGCGTAGACGGCTTTTGGGTCGGGGGCTTTCCATTCCAGCGGTAAAACAGTGATCGGCCGCGCCTGGACGATGGCAAAGGTGTTCCCGGCCAGCGCCCATTCCACATCCATTGGCATTCCATAGAACTGCTCAATTCTCACTGCCAGTTGCGTCAGGTCAGCGATTTGTTGCGGATTCAAGACCGCTTTATTCTGCTTTGCTTGGGGGACCGGTTGTTCTTCTGTCCCAGACGAAGTGCGCACCGTCATAACCTGCTTCTCGGCAATCTCACGCCGCACTACTTTACCGGACTGCTTGTTAATGGTCAGCGTGTCGGGGGTTACCGCGCCAGAGACCACCGCTTCGCCCAATCCCCAGGCGGCGTTGATCAGCAGCTCGTCGCGCTTGCCGTTGATGGGGTTGGCGGTAAAGAGGATGCCGGCCGCGTCAGCAAAGATCAGTTCCTGCACGACCACCGCCAGGGCGACGGAATCCTGGTCAATGTTGTTATTGATGCGGTAACCGATTGCGCGCGGCGTCCACAGTGAGGCCCAGCATTTCTTTACCGCTTCCAGCACGGCGGCGGTGCCGCGGATATTCAAATAAGTTTCCTGCTGGCCTGCAAAAGAGGCGTCGGGCAGGTCTTCGGCGGTGGCAGAGGATCGCACTGCGACCGGGGCATCGTTCAGGGCGGCGTACGCCTGGCGAATAGCGTCTGCGATTTCCTGAGGCATGTGCCCGTCAATGAAGCGTTGGTTGATTTCTTGCGAGACCAGCTCCAACGAAGAGGGATCGGCCGCGTTTGCCTTTTGCAAAGCAGCCAGGATCGGAGCCTGTAGTTGGTTGGCGCTTACAAAATCGCGGTAAGCCTGTGTGGTTACATGAAAGCCGCCCGGCACTGGCAGACCGGCGTTGATCATGCGGGTGAGCGAACTGCCCTTACCGCCAGTGGTTTCAAGGTCGGCGCGGGCATCATTGAGTGAGAGAATGAGTGGTTTCATATTCCTGTTCCTTCTTAGAGCGAATGATAGTCGCTCTTATCTATAAAAAAAATTAAGCCTGAATACCCTTTAGAATGATATCCATGGAGACATCCAGCATTTCTTCGGGCGTGCCGGTGGGGCGGGTGGTGAAAGCCACCGGGGTCATGGTGCCCAGAATGATGCGCATGGCCAATACCGGATCGATGGGGCGGAAGCTGCCTTCCTGGATGCCTTTTTCAATCATGCGGCAGATCAGATCCTGGTAGGCGTGGCGACTGGCCGCCATGCGCTGCTGGCTTTCCAGACCCAGGCGTTGGGCTTCGATGGTCAGGCGCATGTAGAGCTGTTTGTTTTCCAACAGGTAAGCCAGGTGCTTTTGCATCACGCGGCGCAATTTTTCAAAGGCGGTGATGGGCAGTTGGTCAATTTCCTGAGCGCTTTGAGTGATCGTCTGGATCTCATCTTCAAAATAGGAGATCAGGATGTCGTCTTTTGTGGCGAAGTAATCATACAGCGTGGACTTACCAGTACCGGCGGCTTCGGCAATCTCGCGCATGGAAGTCTCGTTAAATCCTTTTTTTAAGATGAGCTGAATGGCCACCTGGGCAATTTCCTTGCGGCGGCGGGCCTGTTCTTCTTCGGTCAGTGGTATTCCTTTTGGCATTTTTTTGTCCTTGAATTATTAGCGAACGTTGGTTGCTTATTATTATAGCGACTATTGGTCGCTTGTCAAGAGGCAATTTTGACTCAATTCCATGATTCTTAAGAACCAATCCGCACAGACGCGAGGTTGTTGATTTGATGTTTGATTATGATCAATGCCACCAACAAGGTGGGGCGTGCGATGGGAATCATATATAATATCTAAGGAAATACTGAGTACAGATTGGGATGCGTGATTGAAATCACTCCACATTATCGATCATTTCTGCTTGGGGGGCGCACAGCGCATTGTTAAAGGCATTATCGATGTGATTCCTTCTGCGCAGCTGTTGCCGCTGCACAAAAAAGGTGGTGATCACAAACAGTTTTCCGTCCCAGCCCATCGCTATCTCTCCAAGCCAACGAACAACCTGCTTCTCCAGTTATTTCACTTGTTACAGGTTCCCCATCAGATCCGCAAAAACCAAATCCAAATTATCCACTGCCATCTGCATTACAGTTGGATGTTTGGTTTATGGCTCTTTTTTGTGCTCAGAAGCAAAACTGACCTCACGCTGTTTTTCCATGAGCACGATTCCATTCTGCTAACCCGCTGGTATTATCCCTTTCTGGTGCGCTGGCTTAACCGGTACGGACGCTTTATCGCCGTATCAAAGTTTATTCAGGACAGGATCAATGCCTGCGGTGTGCCAATAGAGAAAGTCCATCTGGTTCGCAATTATGTCGATTTGAGCTGTTTTCAACCCGCAGAGCGAGAGGCCGGAGCCGTGTTTGGGATCGAATCGCGCTGGCTGGAAAACCGCAAACGCATTGGGTTTGCTGGAAGGTTGGTGGGGTACAAAGGCTGGCGAACCGTTCTCGACCTGGCTGGCAGGCTGCCGGAGGCTTGTTTTTTGGTCGCCGGCGACGGTACAGATGCCCCCACAGTAGCCAGAGAAATTCGCCAAAGGGGGCTGCAGGAGCGCGTTTTTTTGTTGGGATATATCTCCAACATGGATGTGTTTTATCATCAGGTGGATGTGCTTATCATCCCTTCTATCCGGGAGGCGTTTGGCCTGGTGCAGTTGGAGGCGCAGGCCTGCGGTGTGCCGGTGGTGATCTTCGACAGTGAGGCAGCCCAAGAGATTCACGGGGATCAGTCTTCCATTCTGGTGCCCCAGGGCGACGTGGAAATGCTGGCCGGAAAAGTGCAAGCGCTATTGGAGCAGTCGGATTTATATGCGAAATATGTGGAAAAGGGGCTGGCCAATGCCCGTTTATATGATCTTGATGATTATTCGGAGCAGCTTAACCACATTTACCAGGCTGCTCTCAAGCCCTAGGGTGAAAACTTGATGAAGCGCCTGGCAATTTGTGGAGAAATATACAGCGCCAACGTGGGGGACCGCGCCATCCATGACAGTCTGCACTACCTGTTGAAGCGGCTGGACCCAAGTATTGAAATCATCCCCATCGATTTAAGCGGGCGAATCTCATCGAGCGGTGCAACGGAACGCGTTGGCCTGAACCAGCGTGTAGCGCTTCTGGCTGCGCTACCCATTTTCTACCCTGCATTAATGATGCTCAATATCGCCTCTCAACAGGTGAAAAGATTGCGCGGACAGCGCTCCCAATGGCGGCAAAGGCTTGAGACTGCGGATCTGCTGGTTGTGGGTGGTGGTCAATTATTGATGGATGATGCTTTAAATTTCCCATTAAAAATCTCCTCCCTAATACATGTTGCGCAATCCCTCAACTTGCCGTTCTCCTTCAGCGCCTGTGGAGTGGGTTCTAACCACACCTGGCTGGGTAGAAGACTGCTGTGCGATGCGCTGGTTGGGGCGCAGTCGATCAGCTTGCGCGACCACCTTTCTCAGAATCGATTAAAAATGTTATGCCCTGGGCTGGCCAGCCAGGTTACCATGGACCCGGCAATTTGGGCAGGAGATGTTTATCCCTTCGCACCAGCCGGGCGGAATACCGGCTGTATCGGGTTAGGGGTTATCAACCGGAATGAAGCCAACCTGCACCTGCCGCGCGAACAGCGCTTTTCTAAACACGCTTGGGACCAATTATGGATCGATTTAGTCGGCGAGTTGGCCGCAAATAACCGGCAGGTGGAATTATTTACCACTGGCAGCCCGGTTGATGATCTCTTCGCGCAAGCGCTGTTCGCGCACGCTCAGGGGCGGGGCTGGGCGCAGGTGAGCCTGGCGACGCGTCCTGTAAATCCCCAGCAGCTGCTGACATCGCTGCGGGATTATTCGGTGGTGGTCGCTGCCCGGCTTCATGCGGCCATCCTGGCGAACGCCATCGGAATCTCGACCATCGGCCTGAGCTGGGACACTAAGGTACAGACCTATTACTCTGAAAGCGACCGGCCAGAGCTGTGCTTTGATTTGAACCAACTCTCTATTCAGCAAGTCAGCCAGGCTGTTCTGGAAACGAGGGGACAACCTTTTCCTCGCGAAAAGCTGGAAGAATTGAAACAACGCGCGCTGACAAACGCGCACCTTATTCTTGGGTGATGAGGAAATGCGGATCACATCCCGGGTGGTAAGAAATCGGGGTTAAAAAGGTCTTGCTGGTAAGGGAATTTTTGTGCCTTGAGGAACTTGAATAACCAGCGGGGTATCCGTCTGTAAATCCAATTGCGAATTCTTCCTTTAATATGTGCCACTTGTAAAGGAAAGATGTATTGGTGTTTTGCCTGCGAGCGGGCAAACTGAATTGTCTGCAGCACCCACACTTCTCCAAATTCATAATGGGGCGTCCAGCGGAAAATATCATGTATTCCAAAAGGCTGTTTGAAGGTCTTAAAGGCCGGTAAAGTGCCACAAATTTCCAACATGGTCATGGTGCGAATGCACTTCTCACATTTAGAACAATTATTAACTGCGAAACGATACTTCTCATCCACGCAAACGCGCAAAAATTGTTGAGCAGGTTCCCAGTTGGAAATGGCTGCCACTTTCTCCACTCGTGAAGAAGTCGCGCCATGATGAATAATCTTCAGGGTTTCTGTTGAAAGCAGGTGATCAACCATTGGGGAAATCCCCCTGGGGATTAATTCATCGAGCGAATAAGAAGAAGGCACCACCAGATTGGCTATCCATCCGTCCAGCGCCAGACCGGCCCCGAAGATCACCCCCGCGTGAGCAATGCCCCATTTCAGCAACCCGGAAGAAAAATAATGAAGGTTGGTAGCACACGAGATCAGCTCAATCCCCAATGGAGTGAGGTGTCTCTCAAAAATCTGCAGACTCTCCAGATAGCTGGCCTGGTTCTGAAAGGGAATATCGAGGCCGTGGATGAACAGCGCGCCACGAACCTGGTATGCCAGGTCTGTCTGATACTCTGGAAGGTGAGACACCAGGGAATGGGAAGAATCGACCCCACCTGAAAAAAGGGTTACCAGATTTTTCCCTGCCCGCTGTGCTGGTAAAGGTTGCAGGTCGTTGGCAATGATATTCACCAAACGCATTTGGTTTGGAATCCAGTATGCCATCACCTGCTGATACTCTCGCATGCCGTTCAAGAGGCGCGGCGAAAGAGAGCCTTGAATGGTAAGGTCTTCACCCAGGACCTGCGCCAGTGGAAGCAGGCTCACCGCGAATGGGTCCGCGCGCCCGCTGACGAACGGCGCGTATTTTTCCGGAAAGCTGAACCAGGCGATGTCCGGTTTATTCAAGGGGCGATGATCATAGCTGATACGCGCCGAAACAATTACCCGGCCATCATTCGTGTGGATTTCTGGTGTTGAAATAATCATTCTGCCAGGTTCTCCGGAATGTCAGGATTCTGAACGAACGTATTTTCAGGGTCATTTTCATCGGTCACGCAAAAAACCGATTTCTTTATCCAGTTAGGTGAATATTTGCGAGCCAGGCGGAGCGGAGTGCCCACCAATATGCCCAGCAAGATGCCGGGGAGCAGCTCTTTACGCTGCTTCCAGGCATACTCAAGGTAATCTTTTTCCCCCCGAAACCCAATTTCCATCTGGCTGCCCCACAGGATAAGGTCTTTGAACTTGAAGGGGGATTTCAATGTAGTGAATTTCTCCAGTCGGCCGATGACATTTAAGTCCATGCGGGTGCGTAAGCACTTGCTGCAGTAGCAACAATTCATATCCGTGTCATCATGCCAATCCAAACACACTCGCAAATTGTTTTGCGCAGGTTTCCAATCGGAGATGGCTTGTGTTTTCGCAAAACGAGTGAAAGCGCCGCCATGTGTAATCACTTCAAAAGATTCTGTGGCAACCAAGTAAGTCGTCATGGGGCCGGCAGCCGCGTCTTTGTAACGTTCATACATCCTGCCAGATGGGATTACCATACCGGCCAGAATCGGGCTTATCCCCAGCGCCGCTCCGACCAAAGGCGCCTCAAGAAGCAGATTGAATGGAATTCGATTTGCCGCAAAGCGCATCAGATTCGTACGCACGGGAATCCATTCTAAATTGAGCTCTTGCGCCAATGTGGCATATCTTTCTGCCAGATATTCAAATTTTCGCTGATATGCAAGGGGTAGATCAGGCGACCCTTGCAAAAACAGAGCGTATTTCAGCGGCCACTGCGGGCTTTTCAAGGAAGGGGTCAACATCTGTTGAATGGTAAAGAACGAATTGACTCCACCTGAGAAAGTGGTTGCATAACCTGCACTGAACTGGTTTGCAGGCGGTGGGGTTAGATTCTCTGCATGGATGCCTACTTTTTGGAGCAACTGCGGCTGCCAATGGTAAAAAACCCGTTGATATTCACTCAAATTGTAGATTAATCGCGGTGACGCCTCTCCCCGGCATTCCACGTCCTCACCCAGGGCCATTGCCACCAGCACCAACGCTGCTAGAGGACTGTCAGCGCGGGTGGAGAGGGCATGCGCGTAGGCTTGTGGGTAACTGAACCAGATAGAATCGGGAAATCCTGGATTCGGTGCGCGGGTCTCCACGCGCGCTTGCATGCGAACTTCTGAACCAGCAGGGACAATTTCGGGTTGGTGAATGATCATACGCCTAATCCATGGGTTGGTCAGCTTTTTTTGAGGCAGTGGATTTGTGGAAAACCAGGCGGCTCTGGCGCAACAGGCCCGGGATGATCTCTCGCCAGGCTTTTTCCAGTTCGCCTCTTTGGGGAAGGAAAACCACCATTAACAGCAGGATCAAACCCATTGCTGCCACCCGCCAAGCCAAATGCGGAATGGCCAGCGCGGCGGTGAACCCGGCGCCCAGCAGCCCACCCGATTTGATTAACATCGTCCAACTGGCACGGTCGGGGCGAAACAGCATTCTTCGATGGTGATAGATCAAACTCAAACCGGTCAGCAGCAGATTGACAATCAAACTGGCGACCACCACCGTATATACCCCCAACTGGGGTAGCAAAAGCGCGGCCAGCAGAATCATGCCTCCCGCGTACAGGCTGCTGTCCAGAACAAGGTATTTCAGGCGCTGGGCGGGTACCAGATCGATATTCATGCAGCGGCGGACGACCAGGAAGAAATCACCCAGGAACTGCCAGACCAGAATTCCCTGAGCAGCCAGGAATGCCCGGCTGTAGAGCAAGGGAATCCAAATTTCTCGCGTCGCCAGCAGCGTAACAAGGAAAGGAGTGATGATCAATAAACTGAAACGCAGGCCGTCATTCTGCGTTTGGCGCGCCGCTTGCGGCTGCGCAGACAGGGTTGAGGCAATTTTGGGGAGGATGAACGAGAATAAAATCGCCAATATCAGCCCCATGTAGGCGTCTGAAATGCCAGTTGACACCTGGATGATGCCGTTGTCTTCCAGCCCTAATTGTTGAATGACCAGGCTGCGGGTGACCAGATTGCTCAAGGTAAGCAGAATTTGAGTGATCACCAGTGGTCCAATATGCCCAAGCAACATGCGAAAATCCTTGTGAGTAGGGAGAAAGTTCCAAAAGTCCACTGTGTGGCGCGGAAAGATCTTGAACCGGAAAAAGGATACCGCAACCAGAAAACTGGCCGCCTGCGAAATCAGCAGCGCCCAAATGCCGCCGTCGATATGAAAAAAACCGATCAGGGTAACC
The DNA here is from genome assembly GCF_001306115.1 of Ornatilinea apprima. Taxonomy (GTDB): domain Bacteria; phylum Chloroflexota; class Anaerolineae; order Anaerolineales; family Anaerolineaceae; genus Ornatilinea; species Ornatilinea apprima. Next base: position 177,034 of record NZ_LGCL01000040.1, read on the forward strand.
GTGATGAACAGACTTGCCCCTGTACCTAAAATGGATACCAGTGTGTAGGTTTTCCATTCCAGCAGCCCGCGAAACAGATTCTGAAAGAAAAGCGTCTGGAAAACAAAGAACGCGGTGAAAACGCAAATCAGAACGTAATTTGCGTAATCGGGGGTGTTGAATACCCACTCGCTGATCGAGCGGGAAAATAAACCCGTCAGCACGATACCCACCAGACCAGTGATGCTGCCGAGCAAGTACATGCCAGACGCAATGCGATTACGCGCCTGCGCGGCTTGCTCGCTCGCGTTTTCTGCGATCAGTTTGACAAAACCGCTGCCCAAACCGGCGCTCAAAATCACCTGAAAGGCCAGCACCAGAGAAGTGGCCTGGGCAATCAGGCCGTACCCGCCTGCGCCGGTAAAGGTGGCCAGGGCTTTAGAACGCGCCAGACTGAAAGCAACCACGGCCGTTTGTTGGATCAAGAAATAGAGAAAAACTTTGGATAACTCAAACATAATCGCGGCAAATGATGAAGACTAATTGATTTGATTATAAAGCACGAACGAATCTGTCAGAAAAGTCCATCCCCTCCGGTCTGAATCTCAGGCGGGAGGGGTTGAATTTGCGGTAATAAACTGACTTCACTGAGCAGGATCAACGCTGTAGATATATGTGTTATTGATTTCCGTTTCTTCACGCGCTGTCGAGAGATCCAGCGGGCGTGACAAGGGGTGATGCGCGGCCACGCTTTCCAGCGATTGGTCTTCATACGGGTTGACCAGCACGAAGGCGCGGTTATATTCACGCTCTTCCAATTCCCGAAAGGCATCTAAAGAAAGGCCGGCGCGGCGGGCGTAATACAACACCTGGGCGTCGAGCGGGAAGTCTACCAGAGCCACATCCTCCGGCCCCATGCGACCCTTGAGCCATACCGCGATCTGCTCATGCGCGCCGGTAGCGCCTTCGGTCAGGTAGGGAAGGTTGGGCTGGGCTTGCACAACACAAGCGGCGGCCACCATCAGGGTCAGAACGGCCAGCAGGGGGGATTCGAGGTTTTGTTTGAAAAACCGTTGGACAACGGCCACCCAACCCGCCGCGGCCCACACCGCCAGCAGGGGCAGGCTGAAGAAAAACAGCTTGGAGAGCATCTCGGGGCGTTGGAGCGGCATGGCAACCGCGAAGAAGACCAGCGCCGAGGCGAGCACAGGAATTTTATGACGGGTTATCTGGCGGTGCAGGGCCAGCGAAAAAATCAATCCCAATCCAATGAGAAGAATGGCTGCCAACGGCATGGCCTGGGTAAAGCGCATCCAGATATCGTTGAGGAAGAAAGGCAGGCGGTCAACAAACTCTGACCAGGTGAAAGACTGCACGAACTTATTGCCCAACAGAGCGTCTGGGCCGGAGGCAAACAGCACCGGCAAATACAAAATGCCAGCCAACCCGAGCGCGGCGGCTCCGCTTGTAACCATCCAGGCGAAAAAATGGCCTGGTTTATAAGCCGGGAGGGGTTCTTTCACCAGCAGCGAGAACAACAACCAGGTGTACAGCACGCCGATGGCGTAAGCCATAACCGGCACGGTGAACAGCCCGAACGCCGATAGCAGCGCGATCCACGCCCAGGCCGCCGGGCTGCGGCGTTTGAGAGCAACCCCCGCCAGAGTGAAGATCAGCAGGCTGAAAAATCCTAAGAGAGAGTAGCCGCGGGCGTTGGCAGAATAGAATACCATCTGCGGCCACCAGGCCGCCAGCGCAGCCGCCAGCCATCCAACGGTCCGGCTGTATTGGGATTTCCCCAACAGGTAGGCTGCCGGGATGCACATCATTCCGGCCAGGAAAGCGGGCAGGCGCACGATCCAAGGGGCGTCACCAAACAGGCGGTAAGCGATGTGCACCAGCAGGGTATGAAAAACATGATTGTTGGGCAGGGAGTAGTCGCTGATAGCGGCCCAGAATGTGCGGCTGGCAAAGTCGTTGAAGGTGACGGCCTCGTCGTACTGCATGGGTGCGGGGAGAAGCGCCAGACGCGTGAACATGCCGGCAGCAATGACCAGCCCCAACAGGGCAATTTCCCACCCCTTTGGCAGGGCATCCGCGAGGTCCGCCAGCAAGCGGCGATTGTCTTGCCCGAGTTCTCTGATATGCTCGCGGCCCCATTGGATTGCCGCCGCTGCGCGCGCCGGTTGGGTCAGCACAGCTGCGCCAGCCAGTAAAATAAGAAAACCGATCCCGGCCAGGCCTGCCCGGGCAACGGCGATTTGCGGCAGGTCCAGGGCTTCCATCTGGTTGTCGGCTGAAAGCGGATCGAAAAGGAGATGCAGCGCAGAAAGCGGGGCCAGGCCAGGCAGCATCAGCAGTATGCCGGTCGCGATGAGCAAGATTTCCAGATTTTTAAGCGGTTGGGTGGATTGTTTCATAATTCAAGAAGATTGACCAGGATGGGTTGTAGAAGATGATATGGTTAATTTTATCGGAATATGAAAATAGAATAGCGAAATAAAGGCGCCAAAGATACCGTCAGCAAGGAACTTTAATCCAGCAATCTGACACCATAAGAAACAAAAATCTGCCCTGGTGGGCAGATTTGAATCATTGGATTAATGGTCAGGATTGTTTTTCAGACAGCCGAAAATCGTAAATGCCATTGGCAACCGGGAAGCGCAGCCCGCATTGACTGCAAACCAGTTGAGGCGGCGTGTCTTCCAGTGGCGCGCCGCAAGATGGGCACTTGAAGAATTGTCCCGCTTGCGCGGCGGGAGTATCTCCAATCGCTTTGGTGCGCAGGAATATGCTGGGGGAAAGCTGCCACCACTCTCCGGTGAGCTGCAGCACCTGATCCATCCACACCAGCAGCTTCAGGGGTACGATCTTTTTCAGGAATCCGACGCGGAAATGCGAAACCGTCAGCGTGCGCTGAATGGCGAACTTGCTCAATCCTAACCAGGCGCGCACTGTGAGTGGATGAAAATCAAAATTCAGGTCGGCAAATTCAATCGGTTCGGGAGAAAATGGATTCCAGGCCTGCCGGTGGAAGGTGTAGCGCAGGATCGACTTGAGATTGCGCTTGTTGGCATATTCCAAAATAAAAATGGCGCCCGTTTGTAACACGGAGCGAACCTGGTCCAGGGCAGCGCGCGCGTCGGCCATGTGATGGAGGGTGCGGATCATGGTCGCGCCGTCAAACAAGCCGGAGACAAACGGCAGATGATAAATATCAGCGGCGATATATTTATATTTTGGGCTGTCGCCCAGCCGCTCGCGGGCTTGTTGGAGCTGTGTGGTGGAATAGTCCAGCAGCACAATTTGTTCATACCCTTCATAGCGGTGCGTGTTGCGGCCTGCGCCAGCGCCCAATTCCAGCATTCTCGCCCCGCCCTTTGGCAGCAGGCGGCGTAAAGCTATTGCTTCAACGGCATCTTCATAAGCGCGACCGCCTTTTTCCCAGAAGCTTTGCTGGTAATCGGATCCTTCGTAATTACAGACCGGGGGGGTATCTACATTCATCCATCATTCTCGTTTAATAAAATAGTCCGGGCAGGTATCCCGGCGGCGCCCAGAGTTGCCTCCTTACCGTTGCTTCCTCTCGGACCTGGCGGGGTTCGGTGGTTTCTGCCGCGCCGGTCCCACCCGGACGTGGCTTAAGGATACCGCGAGCGGGGCAAGGTGTCAATCATTTCCATAGCCGGATTGAGAAATTGTGTCACCTGGCTATAGATTTTTATGGACTGGGAAGCTTCGCGAGGTAATAATTCAGGTCTTTTTCGGAATAATCTACCACTGGCTGCCCATTGGGGTGAATAAAACCAATTTCAACTTGCTCAGAATTGTACCTGACCCAAAGAGCCGCGTCTTGCTCTGTGTCCCCGAAGCCCGCGGCCAGCATGGTTAAATCGACATCCGGGTGTTTCTGGTAATAGGGAGAGAAATTTCCGCCCCAGGCGCCCACATCACCGGCGACGAGGTAAACTGGTTTCTGGCGGGCAGCGGGGACGAGGGTTTCATTCAAGATTGAATCAAAATTAGGGTCTCCATAATTTTCTTTGGCATTGGGTGCGGCGGCAGCAACCCCGCTTTCAAATAGGGCGGTGATTGTTTCAGCAGGGATAAAAAGCACTTTGTGCATCATTACAAAAAAGAATTTAACTTGAGGGTCAGATAATGCCGCTTCAATGGCCTGCTCGAAAAACGCTTTTTGGGATTCGGTGATTTTCCCTGGGTCTATTTCCGTATCCAGAATGATGAAGGCCGCCGGCCCGTGCTGGAAGGTGTAATAGGTAGGCCCGTAGCGTTGCTCGTAAAAGGCGCGATCGCGCACATCGTGGTTGCCCACAGCGTTATAGACAGGCATCTCCAGACGGTCCAACACACTCGATTCGAGTTGCTCCAGGTAGACCATGCTGGGATTAGGAACCGTGTCGCCCAACAAAAAAAGCATATCCAAATCCATGGCATTAATGGTTGGAACCATCTCAACAAATGTGGAAGCCGGGTGCGGGTGTTCTTCTCCAGGCCGCCCATAGACGTGCCCGGCTGCCAGAAACGCGTACTCACCGGCTGGTCTGCTCATCAAATCCACCTGGTTCAGGCTGACCCGGTTGGGGTTGATGGTCAGCGCCTGGCGAATGGATTCTTGATCTGGCTGCTGCGTGGGTTCGGGTGCCTCCGTGGGCGCGGCAACTGGCTGCGATGCAGAAGTGAATGCCAGCGCCAGCCTTAGTTTGGAAAGTCCGCCGCTTTTTTGAAAAACTATTCCGGCCAGAAAACTGCCCGCCAGCATTAACAAGAGCAAGGTGATGCAGGCCAGATGGGATAAACTTCGAGATGATCGATTCTTCATTAACGGTCTTTCCAGGGCTTTCAAAGAACAGACCGGCGGTTATTGGAAAATCCAGCCGGCTAGTTCAACATACTTGGAATAGGCTTCAACAGGCAGGGGAAATTCAGCCAGCACATCTGCCAGGTCGCGGGCTAATTCTGGGGCGGCTTTGAATTCGATGATCAGCAGGTCGCGGGTGGGGATTGGAAAAGAGGTGTTCGGCCGCGGACTGGCGCTTTGGTCAAACGCGGTCAGATCATAATCCAGGGTCAGACGGATCATTCCATCGGCGGAGATGAAATACTGGCGCTGGTAGTTATTGATCAGTATGGGGCGGCTGATGACCAAGGCCTCGCTGAAAACGCCGGTTGCTTCACTCTGCAAATCTGCATAAATCTCCTGCCAGCCGCACCGGGCGAAATCCAACGATTTCAAGATCATTTGCGAGTCCTTCCAGCCAATCATTCCCTGTTTGTGTTTCAGCTCCAACTGCCCAAAGGCAGGAGAAAAGTTTTCTCCGTACCAGCGGAAGCGCAGTTTGCGGCGCTCGAACGTCCCCGCGATATGATCATTGAACATGTCTTGTGAATGGGTGTCAAAATACAGGTTGTTGACGCGCCTGGTCGGGAATGCGGTACGAAAAGCGCGAGAATGCAGCCGCACCCAGCTCTCAACCGCGAAACGGTGGGAATTTTCAAAGACCATTTTGATCTCATACCGTTGTGAATCAATATCCATATTGAACATGGGCTAATTCCCCAATAGCTGTTCGCTGTACAGGCGGTCCACATCCATATCAACCGTTTGAACCGCATTCCCACGCAGCAGAATGGTGCTGCCGGTCTGCGCGATGGCTTCCGTTTCGGTGTTGGTGATGATAATATCGGGCGCTTCAATCAAAGCCGGTCCGTATACCGGTTTTTTGATATAAGCGGCCAACGCGGCAAAATGGGCGTTGTTGATGGTCGTGCCAAGAATCGTGGTTTTTGACAAATCTTTGCTGGAAACACCAATATTGACGTCTTCCATCACCACTCCCTGAAGGGTGACTGTGGACTGCTCGCCCACCGATACGCCCTTGTCTTGAATGCGCACCATGCGCGCGCCATCGATCACAACCGTGGTTCCGCTGACGTCCACCGCGTCGCCGGGGATGTCGTGAAAGGAGCAGTTGGTTATTGTGCCTTCAGAAAAGTCGGAATCGAAAGCGTCCGCTTGCGTAAAGGCGAATTCAGAATCGACAAAGTTGAATTTTCCGTGCACTACGTTGATGGCATCTTCGGTAAAATTGTGCCCTATAAAGACATGTTTAAGGTTGACATCGCTTTGGAAAAAGGTGATGCCGCCGGTTAAAATCCAACCCCCACGCTCAATTCCCGCGGTGCGTTCGACAATCGCGTATTCCCAATTAGATGAATGCGGCGCATTCGAGACTACAATCCCGCCCCAGCCCCGTACTTCATCTTGGGCGGTCAGCACGACCGGTTGTGACTCCACTCCCTTGATGTGCAGCGATCCGCTCAGATAGAGGATCGCTCCAGGCTCAAAGCGCAGCGTGACGCCCGGGGGGATGATCAAGTCGGTGTCGATGGGAAGGATCAGGTCACCACGCACGGCCCAATTACCCTGAGAGATGATCAGGCGGCTGGCTTCATCCGGAATGCGCTTGAGGAAGAGGTGGGCGTCAAGCACCTCTTGCAAAGTGGGCTGCACGGGCGCGGCTCCCACTTGCATCGATTCAGGCAACTGCGCTCCCGATAGTGCCACGGGGATTTCTTCCTCCAGACCTACCAGGCGGGTGAAAACAACCACTTCCGGCAGCTCTCCGGTGGTCAATTCAATGTCATACAAGTTGATCGATATTTGCACCGGAAAGAATTTGTCTTCTGATGGGTCGTTGACCATGGGGAGAATTTGCGGTAGGGTGCTGCTGCCCACTTCCTTGCCATTGATTTCCACGCGTGTAACTTCCACCGGCAAAATCATCAAGTTGATCAAATTCAATTGCAGGGAGGGCGGCTGGCTGGATTCGAGCCCCACACCCTGCAAGGTATACGAGCCGCGTACAGTGGCTGGCGGGTTAATTTCCTGCGTCAGTGTCACGGCGCGATTGTTGAGTTTCGTCCAATCAACCAGGATATCTTCATGGGGAAATTCAATTTTCAACGCGGCACTCAACGCGTCGTGCCGTTCCTGCAAATCGGACTGAAGTTGGGCAACATATTCAGGACGAGCCACCCGGGCAAGCTCCGCGGCGTAGGCGGCACGGATGGCCGGATCATCGAACAGGCTTTTATTAATGAAACTGCTCACGATGGTGTGATTCTGGTCGCACCATTGAAAAGGCTCATTATCGTAGCCAACCGGTTCGAGCAGGGCTGTGATTGGATTGTAATAAAACCGAATATTGTGCCAGAAGGTGCCGTGGCAGGCCGACCACAAATCGCTCAGAGCAAAAAACCGCCCCATCAGTGGAAGGTCGAAGACCTGTTCGGCAGGCAGCTCACCCGTCTGGTAAGCGCGCAGCAGATTTTGGGCGGTTTGTGCTTCGGCGGAAAGCACCGGATCTTGCGCGATTTTGGAAGCCATAAAGGGGCTAATCGCGGCGCTGGCGGCTTCGGTGGTGAGAAAGGTGCCTTTGCCGGTCAGCCCGCTGGACCAGAAATTGGCCGTATTCTGCCAGAATAATTCCTCATCAAAGCGGATGATCACCCCGGCGCGCCGCCCCTGCGACTCCATTAACTCGGTTGCAAAGCTTTCTTCAAAGGCATAAACTCCCAATAGCTTTCCGTTGAGCATGACGTTAACAAACTCATAGCGGGTCGTCAGCACGCCTTCGCGCATGAGGTTTTGGTGAAACGCCCATTCGCGCAGGTATTCGCGCGTTGCCGGTGACTGAATGGAAAACTTGCGCGTGTGCAAGATTTCGCCGTCTTCTTTCAGTTCAATCCGAAACGACCATTTATCTCCCTGTAGATGGTCGGTCCAATCCCCCTTCAATCGTATGTCGGCATCCAATTTTTGACCATCCTGTAGCTGCACGGTGGCAGGCACAAAGTCTTCATCGGAAGTAAAGAGGATGCCCAGCTTTACCGCTTCATCCCGTTTTACCAGAAGCTGCTGATAGCTCTCAAACGGCATATCGATATAGAGCGTGGGTAGGCCGTTGTTCTGGTACATGCGCACTTCATCCACAACGCTTTCGATAGCCTCGTCAATTGGGCTGACAAACAACTGCGCCGCGCCGCCTTGTGTTATAAAATGCTTGAGTTGGGTATAAACCGGACGCAGAATCCCGCTGCGGAATACCAGCATTCCCGCAAGGAAGGCGGCGACCAGCATGGTAACCTGAAACAGCCAGTTACTGCGAATTTTGGATAGCCCTGCGCGCGTTATTGGTTGCGGCGCGGGGGCGTCTTTAGGAGCGGTTATTTTCACCGAATTTACCCTCCCAAAAGGTTGTTTTGCTCAATTAAGCTCACGGAGCTTTCGGGGTAGGCTGTTTTCAATGAATCCATAATGCGCACCAGTGTATCCTGGTCTTGTATATTGAGATAATAGGTGATCTGCAGGTTCCCGTTGGATTGGTCCAGTCGGCGCAGGTCCAGTTCCTTGAGCTCCTTAGCCAGGAGCTGGTTTACCTGGGAGAACGTGGCAGGTTCACCGCCAGCCGTGTTTAACTGGATATTGAGGTAGAGGCTGTGAGATGCATTGTGTTTGCGTGTGATCAGGGCGCGAACCAGCAGGTAGAGTAAAATCACCGTGGCTGATACCACCGTGGGGATGCGCTGGTCGGCGCCCAGGCCCAGACCAATGGCAATGGCAAAGAACAGGAAGATCAGTTCCTCGGGGTCTTTAATCGCCGTGCGAAAGCGGACAATCGAAAGCGCGCCCACCAGGCCCAGTGAAAGCGCCAGTGATGATTTAACGATAGTGATGGTGAGCAGCGTGATTAAGGTCAAAATCGGCAGGATGGGCGCAAACTTGGAGCGGTTGGAAAGCGAATTGCCAAATTTGACATAATACCAGGAGACAACCAGGGAAAGACCGACCCCGATCGCTAAATTGAGTAACAGCGCTGGAAGAGACAATGGAGGAGTGACCGTTGTATCCATAAATAATGATTCCTTTATCCCGATTGATCAGACAATTGCTCTTATTAATCCTCTGAATTATATAGGATTTTGCAGAAAAGAAGTAGGCGGCTGGCCTATGATCTACAGATGAGATATGGGCATCAGCGAAAAATTCAACAATTATGGTGAAAAGGCAGGGCCGATCGCCCTGCCGCTCACTGCATCTTTTTTTGTTTTTCAGTTCCGCAGTCGCGCTCAGGACGGCAGTTGGTGCGGATTTTCCCGAATCGGCTCAGAATGGTAAAAGTACAACGCGCCGTGATGGGCTGGCAGTGTCACCGATACCTGCCGGCAGGCTGATTGGCTGCCTGACCGCTGTTCCCAATCATACAGGTATACCGGTTCATCAATCCCCAAACCCTCCAGCCAATAGGTGCGCTCAAGCGGATGATCTGCTGTATTCAAGAAGAAAAGTGCGCCCATGGATCCAGCGCGCGGCGGCTTGCGCACCTGCACAAAAACCGGGTCTTCCAATCGCGGCACGGCGTGGGTGGCGCGCGAGTTGGCCTCTGCCGGCAGGCGTTCATACGACACCGCGGATTGGCCCAGGAATGGATAATCGCAGGTAGCGCGCCCGGCCGGCTGGATGAGCCGCCAAAGATCCATTCGCTGCGGAGACAGCTCGGCGAGCTGGTCGCTGGTGGTGATGACGCCTCCAGACATACCCGCATAGATGGCCAGCGATTGAATTTCACCGGCAGACAGGTGGCTGAAGCGCTCGCGCAGCAGCACGCAGTCCAGATCAGATTGCCAAAGGATGTGATTGGCAAAGTTGCGACAGGCCTGATTGAGCAGCAGGGTCTGCGCGGGCACATTTCCATTCCACTCTACACCCACATCCCGCCCAATCCGCACAGCATCCACCAGGCCCACGGAAGCCCAAAGGGGGCAGCCGCAGCCCAGCCATACGGCGTCACCAATTACCTCGCGGATCATTTCGCCCACCCGCCGCCAGATTTCGATGCGTGTCAGACCGGATTGGTGCCATACGGCGCGGTCCGGCCCGTATTCACTGCCAAACTGCATAAAATCGATTTTAAAATATTCACAGCCCCAATCCTGCCGCCAGGCGCGGAAGACACGCCTGAGGTATTCCATGGCCTGGGGGTGAGTGGCATCGAGAATATAATATTCTTCGCTGCGCTTGTGCCAGCGAAACTCTCCATAGAACTGCATGTGCGCCAGAGGCTCTCCGGTCAGGCGGTCTTTCACCACCCAATCGGGGTGCTGTTGAAACAACCGGCTGCGGTTGCCGACCATAAAGGGCGCGATCCATAATCCTGGAATAAAACCCGCGCTGCGGATATCGTCCAGCAGGGGCTTCATGCCGCGCGGGAATTGTGGTTTAACCTCCAGCCAATCGCCCATTTCCGGGGTAAAGCCGTCGTCAATTTGAAAAACGCGCATTGGCAGGTTCTCGCGGCGGGCTATTTGCGCGGTGGGGCGCAGGTGTTCGAGAATGTTGTCTTCGCTCAGATATGCGTATAGGTTATACCAGGAGCACCAACCGGTGATGGGCGGGCTGGAGAGGCGCGGGGGAATGCGAGAGGCATCCGCGACTTTTCGCGCCCACTCGCGCAGGCCGTTTTCGACTTCTTTGTGGGGAAAGATGAGCAGGTTCTCCGATTCGCAGCGGTCTTGTTCGCCACGCGTTTTGCGATCCCACCAGGTCTGGATCGTCAGAGCGCAGGGCTGCAAGCGGGTATCAAAGGTGAAAGTTTGCTGGAAGCGGTCGTGCCGGTCGAAACCGAACACGGCGCAGCCCTGTCCCTGGAGGGGCAGGAGTTGGGTCAGGCTGTAACTGGTTTCAGGCCGGGGCTCATCTGGTTGAAAACCTGCCAGTTCCTCGGGTTGGACGTATTGGCTGCCGTCCCAACTGAAATACCCGCTGCGCAGGTACTGGCGCAGGTTCTCTACCCGCTCGAAACGCAAGCCGAAGGAATCCAGAACCACGTCAGACGAGAGATTTTCCACCCAGTATTTCAGACAGATCAGCCCATCCGCGTTGGGCAAGGTCAATTGTAATCCCAGCGCGCCAGCGCCCAGCGTGGGGGCGGTGTAGCGAAGCTCGAGCTTCTCGTCTTTGTGCGCAACAAATTTGCGGACGCAGTCTCGGAGCGCCTCGCCATTCAAAACGGGCACAATGCCAGAGAGGGTAATGCCATTGACTTCAATTTGCAGTTCGTTATCGATCGAAAGGGAAACACGGGTCACAGAGATACCTCTTGGTGAGTCTCGGCTGAACGGGTGGCGGCCAGCGCCATATCCAGCGAGCGGGCGCCTTCGCGCAGGGGGGTGCGCGTTTGACCGTCGCTGCGGATCGCGTTAAGCAAGTTTTTCAGCTCAGCCAGGTGAATATTCTTTTCGCTGGAGATGGTTTCGGTGCGCACCGGTGTTTCAGCGGTGTAATGGAATTGCGCGTTGTTCGCGTTGGTAAATTCGGCGGTGATTTTCTGGGAGACCACGCGGTAGTCGTTGATCCACTTTCCCGGAATTGCGCCATTGGTGGCGTAAATTACACCCAGCGCGCCGCTCTGAAACCCAAATACGGTCGCGCTCACATCTTCCACAGTGTAATCGGGAACGTCCTGGTGGAACAGGTTCTCCTGGCGGCTGTACACGCTGACCGGCTCGCCCAGCAAATAACGCATCAGATCGACCATGTGAATGATTTGTTCCACCAATTGGCCGCCCGATTTGTCGCGCATGCGCCACCAGGGGGCGTGCAGCGAATTGCAGAAATAGCGCGCGCTCATTAAACCCATTGTCCCGATCTCGCGCGAAACGGCCATCTGTTGGAGGCGTTCAATCGCTTCTCCGAAGCGAAACATGAATCCCACCTGGGTTTTTATCCCGGCGGCTTCGGCGGCTTCGACCATGCGCCAGGCGTGTTCCGAAGAGAGAGCAATCGGTTTTTCCATCAGCAAGTGAACGCCGTTCTGCGCGGCCAGTTCCACTTCATTGGAGTGCGCAAATGGCGGCAGGCATACAATCGCCAGGTCAAGTTTTTCTTTGGCAAACATGTGCCGATGATCGGTGTAAATGTTGCCTTTGCCCTGATTGTATTTGGCTGAGAATTCGCGCGCGTTGGCTTCCTGAATATCGCAGAATGCGGTCAGTTCAATTTCTTCCGGCAGGGTGAGGATGTTGGCGGCATGGCGGTTGGCAAATCCACCGCAGCCGAGGATGGCTGTGCGTAGGGGTTTCATGCGGGGAATCCTTTCTCGTCGATATCTGCGTTATTCGTTGGAAAAGTCGAGCACAATTTGCAGCGCCTGGTCGGGTGTTTCGTCCAGAATCTGGAATCCTTGCGCGGCCTGTTGGAAGGGAATCACATGAGTGATTACCGGCCGTAAGTTCAAAACACCCGCTGCCTGCAAATCCATAATGGTGTGGATCAGGCGCAGCCGGTCCCAGCGGTGGCTCAAAGCCGGATTAACGTTTCCAATCTGCGAGCAAATCAGTTGGATTCGATTATGGTGAAACTCTTCACCAAGATACAACCCCTGCGCTTCGCCCTGGAAAAATCCCAGCGCCACCACGCGCGCCGCATAGGCGGCAGCACGAATGGCTTCATTTAATGCGCGCGAGCTGCCCGATACTTCAATGCACACATCCGCGCCGCGTGAATGCGTCAATTCTTTAATCTTCTCGGCAGCCGACTCGCTGCGCGGATTAATCACATAATCAGCGCCCAGGTTTTTTGCCAGTTCAAGCCGGTTTTCGATGAGATCGATGCCGATTACTTGCGCGCCAGAGCGTTTGGCCAGTTGGGCGATCACCTGGCCCAGCACGCCTAACCCAAAAACGGCTACCGTTTCACCAATATGAATGTTGGCATCCAGGATGCCGTTAAGGGCAATGGGACCGATATGCGAGTAGATGGCTAGAACGGGGTCCAGGTTTAGAGGTTTGATGCGCTGGCTGGCATAGTCTTCTTTCAAGACGGTATGCGTCCGGTGCCCCCAGGTGCCGTAAACAATGTCGCCAACTTTCAGCGCGGTTACATCGGGGCTAGTTTCGATCACTTCGCCCACTTCTTCATAACCCCAACCCGTTTGCGGGTACGTCAAACTGGGAGCGTCCGCGGGGAGAAACAAGCGCACGTTGGCATTCCATTGTTTGTGCAAAAAGGGGCTGCTGCCGCGATAGGTAGCCATTTCGGTGCCGGCGCTGATGCCAGAATAGAGCGTGCGCACACGCACTTCTTTTTCGTTCAACCCCCGATCTTCGATGGTTTCAAATCCAAGCTGACGAGGCTGAGTGATGGTCAGGACTTTGCTCATAACGGATTTCCTTGTGAGGTATTTGACGGGATATTTATCTGCTGACGGCTTTAAGCCAACAGCATTGGTACGGCGCGAGATGGATTTCCAGGCAGTCGTCCATGGGTGTATGCGTTTGATTGCTGATCAGATCAAGCCAAACTGGCTCACGCAGCAGAGAGTGACTGGAATGTTTCAATCGAAGTTGTTTGGGATGAGTGGTAACGTTTACCAGGCAAAAAATGGTTTGGCTGCGATCCGGTGACTGCCGGAAGAGGGCAAAAACCTCCGGATCGGCGTCCCATACTTCCTGCGCGCCGGATGGGTGGAAAGCGGGTTCCTGGCCGCGCAGGGCGAGCAGGCGCAGGTAGCGGCGCAAGACTTGTGCCGGGCGGCTCTGCGGATTTTCCAATTGGGCTGCCAGCGCGGGGTAATCAAATTTCTGCCGGTTGATCGAACGCGCTTCACCGGTTGCCTCCAGGCAGGCCAGGCAGTTGCTCGAGCCAAACAAGCTGTGGAAGTAAATTCCGGGAACGCCGCGCAGTGAGAGCATGAGGACCTGTGAGGCAATGAAGCGGTCAGAATCCAGTTGGGGATTCGGGCGCGCGGGGTCATTGAGCAGATCATACAGCGTAATATTGAGCTCGTACGGGCTGCGCGACCCATCCGGATTGGATTTGTAGGAAACTTTACCGCCATGCCGCAGGGTCTGATCGACCAGCGCCTGGATTTCCTGCTCGGTGAGGATGCCTTTGGCGGGCATGATTCCAATGCCGTCATGCGAGGCGATAAAGTTAAAAAAGAGACTCTGGTTGTCGAGTGACGCGGCCCATGCTGACAATATTCGCGCGTTGCCAGTGCGGAAGGCGTGCAGCGTCAGCGTGGCGAGCGGGAACTGGTACACCAACTGCGCTTCATCAGTTCGTCCTGTCTCAACGAGGTAATCTCCAAAGTAGCTGATATTCTCCTGGTGGGGAACATTGGTTTCGGTGATCAGAAACACGTCTGGCGCGGCCTGGTCCAGCACGGCGCGCATCAGTTTAATCACCGCGTGGGTTTGTGGAAGGTGAATGCAGGACGTGCCGGGTTCTTTCCACAAATAGGCAATCGCGTCCAGGCGCAGGAATTCGGCTCCCTTTTGCACATAGAACAGCATCAGGTCAATACCTTCCATGAGGACGAGCGGGTTAGCAAAATTCAAATCAATCTGGTCGTCGCTGAAGGTTGTCCAGACTTTGCGCGGCCCCGAGGAGGTGTTGACCTCGCTAAGCAGTGGAAGGGTGCGCGGGCGTACAACGTGGGACAGGTCCCATGCCTCTTGCGCGGTAATGAAATAATCACGATAAGGGGCTTCATCCCGCAGATAAGCCTGGAACCAGGCGCTTTTGCGGGAAATGTGGTTAATCACCATATCAAACATCAGGCGGTGATGGCGCCCGATGGAGGTCACGTTTTCCCACTCTCCAACCTCCGGGTTGACCTGACGGTAATCCACAACAGAAAAGCCGTCGTCAGACGAGTAAGGGTAAAACGGCAAAATGTGCACCGCGCTGACAGCCTGCCCTAGCTGTTCCTGGATGAAAAGGTTGAGGGTTTCGAGTGGAGAGCGTTCGGGGGAGCGGAAGCTGTCTGCGTAGGTGATTAAGATCGCGTCTTTCTCACTCAGGCTGCCGCGCCGTGGGGTCTTAAGCCGGGGATTACGCAGGAATGAATCGATGGACGCCTGAATGCGCCCGTAGATCCATTCCACGTTTCCCTCCCCATACAGGAAGGCAATACTATTACGAATTCGTTTTTCTATCGTCATAAAAAACCAGCTATCGTTAATATGTTACCCTTTTACGCCACCGGAGACCAGTCCCTGTTCCAGATAGCGTTCCATCGCCAGGAACAAAACGATAATGGGCAGGGTCATGATGGTAGAGGCGGCCATGACTACATGCGGGCGAGGTGTGGGGTCGCCAAAGATCGCGCTAATCTTAATCGGAATCGTGAATAAGTCGTTGCTGTTCAAGAAAATAAAGGCATACAGGAATTCATTCCAGGCAATCATGAAGGTGTAAATGAAAACAGACACCAAAGCCGGAATAGCCAGCGGCAGGGTAATTTTCCAAATCACCTGCAAACGGCTGCAACCATCAATCAGGCCGGCCTGTTCAATTTCGCTGGGGATGGTGCGGAAATAATTGGCCAGCATGTAGAGGCCAACCGGCAGCGTCTGGGCGAGGTAGGTCAAGATCAACACACTCAAATTATCCTGCACATCAAAGCCTAATTGAGTGCTGACTTGAGCCAGCATGGCAAATAAAGGAATAATGAGCAGCACACCCGGAAATAGATAAATCAACAGGATGCCATTGACCATGAGATTCTTTCCGCGGAAGTTTAAGCGCGCAACCGCGTAGGCGCCCAGGGTAGAAAGAATCACGGTCAAGATGGCCGCAGGAACTGATACTTTCACGCTGTTCATGATGTTGGTGCCAAAATTCTGAAAGCTCTTGTGGGCCGGGTCAAACAGTTCTTTGTAAGCGTCCAGGCGCAAAGCGGAAGGCACATAAACGGGATTTCGCCCGCCAATTTCCGCGTACGATTTAAAGGAAGAACTGACCATCCAATAGAATGGAAACAGCACACCGGTGATAAAAAAGGTGAAAATCAACGCAAAAATGATGCGCGACAGGTTCATTTGGTGCGCCAGGTGGTCGAACAGATTCCGGCGTTGATCGGGAGAATAAGGTCGGGATGAATGGTGACTCATGGTAATCGCTGCCTTTCGCTCAAGACTCTTCGCCGCCGCGCATAACCGTTTGCGCATAGACCAGAATGAAAACAACCAGGATAGCTAACAAAATCATTGCGCTTGCAGACCCTCTGCCAAAGTCATGCAGCCGGAAGCTGAACTCATACGTAAGAACCGGCAGCACCTTGGTGCCAAAGCCGCCCCCGGTGAGCAGGTAAATGTCGTCAAATTTGTTGAATGTCCACATCAGACGCAGCAGGAAAAGCGCCCCTAACACGTAGCGCAGTTCGGGCACGGTGATAAATAAAAATTTCTGCCAGTTGCTGGCGCCGTCCACATCGGCTGCCTCGTAGAGTGTGTTATCAATCGCTTGCAGTCTGGCCAAGATCATCAGCATTGCAAAAGGAAAATACCGCCAGCCCTGGAAGGCGATGACCAGGATAAGCGCCAGCCCAGGTGAAGCCAGGTAGGCTTTTGGGATCTGGATCAGGTCCAGGCGCATCAAAATGTCATTGAGCACGCCGGCTGGTGTGGGATCTAAAATCCACCGCCAGACAAAAGCGACGCTAACCACGGGAGCGATATAGGGGAAGAGAAAGAGCGCTCTGGCCAGGCCGCGCCCGCGAAAAGGCCGGTTCAACAGCAATGCGGCGCCCAGGCCAATTAACATGGTAACAATGGTGGCAGTGAACGAGTACACGATGCTGGTGAGGGCAGCACCCCAATTTCGCCAGCTCTGGGCTTTGAAAGCGAAATCGTCAAACACTTTGACATAGTTTTCAAAACCCACAAACGGCGCGTGGAATACATCATTCAGATTGGTCAGCCCGACTTCTCGAAAGCTGATCCAGATGCTGAAAATGGCGGGGAAGAGCACCAACCCCAAAACGATCAGAGCCGTTGGGAGAATGAGTAACCACGCCAAACGGGCTTCCTGAGAAGGCAGGGAATTCCATCTTCTCCCCAAGGCCCTCTTGAGAGAAGAGGAAGAAATGTTGCTCATAGATGCTCTCCTTTTCGGTGAACACGGTGGGAATCTTAGGCCGGGTGGTTTGCCCGGCCCAAGATCGAAAGAGAATAGTGAGTGATTATTGACGATCGGCCAGCAAGGCTTCGACCTGTTCCTGCAGCCAGGCGGCGGCAGTTTCGGGGGTCATCGTGCCTTCCAGAGCGATATTGCTGATAGCGGTGGGGATCAACAAGCGGCCTTCGATGTCGCCAATCACGGCGCGCTCAGTGGCGTCATAGTCGCCGCGGAACAGCCAGCGCTGCATCACATCGTAACCGTTGGCAATCTGTTCGAGGGTCTCGGGCGGATACTTCTCGAAGTAGGGGCTGAGGGTTTTCCAGTCCTCAACAGCGGTCTTCAACACCGGGATTTTGCCCCACGGCGACAGCGCCAGAATTTCCTGGTAGCCTTCGGTCATGAAGTATTCCGCAACCAATTGCGCTTCGGGATCCGCATCCTTCATCACACCCACAACAGCCAGTTGGCCAAACGAAGCCGAACCATTGGGGCCTTCCATGCTGGGGGCGAAACCGGTCTTGGCGGCCAGGTCGGCCACAGCCAGATCGGTGTAGGTGCCATCTTCATTATCCGAGCCGTCTACCAGGTCGTCCATAATGTAGGTGGAGTAGATCAGCATCGAGGACTGATCTAATTCGTACGCCTGGCGAGCGCCGAGCCAATGTTGGGGGCCAGGGATAGCGCAGCGCTGCAGATCGGTGTAGAACTTCAGGGCGGCGATCATCTCGGGGGTGTTCATGGTCACATTGCCCTCTTCGTCAATCGGCCAGGCATTGTTGGAAATGGCAACCTGTTCGAAAAGCTGGTGTCCGTAGTTCTCGCCAGGATTGGTGCCCAAGCCAATGGCGTAGAGCATATTGCCGGTGCCGGGGATAGAATCGCAGGCAGCATTGATGGCGTCCCAGGTAACCGGGGCCTCTAAACCGGCTTCTTCGAATACATCGGAGCGGTACCAAATTGCCTGAAGCCAACCGTCATAGGGGATCGAGTTGTATTTGCCGGTAGCCGGGTCGGTAACCATGGTCAAGGGGCCGGTGCGGAAATCGTCGAGGCCGACCTTTTCGATCACAGCCGTGGCGGCGTCCAGATCGAGCAGGCCATCGGCGGCAAAGGTGGCGGCGTCTTGCACGCCCATGCGGACGAGATCAGGCAGGCGGTTCGCGGCCATCGCGGTAGCGATGCGCTGCGCCTGGCCGGCTTCTTCAATGGGAACGATGCGAACATCGATTTCGGGATGCTCTTCCATGAAGCGGGCGGCGATTTCTTCATAAGCTCGCACGCGCGGCTCTTCCGGTTCGTCCATCCAGAACTCGACGACAACTTTATCCACCGGTTCGGCCGGAACTTCGACCACCTGGGTTACAACTACTTCTTCCTTCACCACAATCGTTTCCGGTGTGGGGGCGGCTTCTGGAGCGGCGGGCGCGCAAGCCCCAAGGATCAGGGCTGCAATCATCACAATGACAAATGGCAAAGCTTTATTTTTCATCTTTTCCTCTCAGATTTAGAAACTACATTACAAGCGAGTATTCATCAGGAAAGCCAAAATGGACGATTCTTGCCGAAGAGTTGCCTCCTTTCTTTCCGCAGGAAAAGTATTTATTAGGAAATTTGCAAAAGCTATGAAATTCGCACAACTAAGCCATTGGGGCTGGGCCACACGATTGCCGGACAATCAGCGAAGGTGTCAATAGGATCTGTTCCACCTCCGTTGTTTCTCCGCGGATGCGGCGAATCAGCATTTCGCAAACGGTCGTGCCGATTTGATAAATGGGTTGATTCACTGTGGTGAGAGGGGGATGGGAGTATTCCGACATCGGAATGTTGTCGAAACCAGTGATCGAAACATCGCTGCCGACAACCAGGCCGCGCTCCTGAGCGGCGCTCATGGCGCCAAAGGCCATCAGGTCGTTGCAGGCGATGATGGCTGTAGGGAAGCGCGGCTGGTCCAACAATTGATTGGTGATTTCGTAACCGCTGCGCTGTGTCAGGTCTCCCTCTAAAATGGAAATATCATGAGCAGCGATTCCCAATTCTGCCGCTTTGTCCCAAATCCCTTTTAACCGATAGCGAGAAAATTCCAGGTTGCTGGGCGGAGAGATGACCCCAAAACGCTTGTGCCCAAGTTTAGCCAGGTATTCCATCACCAGCTTCATACCTTGCTCGCCGTCTTCATCAACGAAAGAAAAATCCAGTTCGCAGTTGGCACGCCCGAAAGAGGTAAAGGGGAAGCCGCTTTTTCTTAGAATGTTGATGCGCTCATCTTCGTGACGGGTACGCACAATGATGAATCCGTCCACGCGGTGGCTGCGGATGTGTTGGCGGTATGTCTCCAACTCCAGGTCGCCAGGCGCGCGCGTAGAAACCAGCAGATCATATCCTCTGCGGCTGGCGGTGTTACCGATACCGGCGATAAATTCACTGAAAAATGGGTCGGAGAAACGCGGTCCAGAAGTGGGCACGATCAGGCCGATGGTGTCCGTCTGGCGTTTCTGCAAACGCTGCGCCATGGTGTTAGGAATGTAGCCCAGCTCGGCGGCTGCCTTGCGCACCAATTCCTTGGTTTCTTCGCTGATGTCGTCATAATCATTCAGCGCTCTGGAAACCGTGGTGGTTGTCTTGCCAATTTTCTTTGCGATATCTTTGATCGTTGCGGCCATGTTTTCCCCACACTGTTCACTTAAACGTTTATGTCATTATAGGCTTAAACGATTAAGCTGTCAATAACCATTTTTAACCCAATTTTAATCATAGAGAGGAAGAATCCAGAGCAACAAGAAGATGCGGCATTATCTTTTTTGGGGGGAGAGCATGGCTACAAGCGCTATGCAGGGAAAAAGCCTGTTAGAATGAAAAAGAAATGACTGCAAGCCTGGCGGGGCGGGGTCCCGCGGTGGGCTTGCAGTCAGGTTTTGGGATGGATTTATTAATAACGTGAGTTTCCGATCCGGTTGGTTCCCATCATAGGTGAAAACGGAAATTATTCTCTCAGATGCGGATCAGGATTGCTGTTTCCTCCCGGTGAGAGCCACGGCTAAGATAATGATCGCGCCGCGGATGATCATTTGCTGACTGGCGTCCAGGCCCATTAGGATCAAACCGTTGTTGATCAAGCCAATCAAGATGGCGCCAATGATCGTGCCAATGACGGAACCTTTGCCGCCAAACAGACTGGTGCCGCCCAACACGACCGCCGCGATCACGCTCAATTCATCACCTTCACCCCATTGGAAACGTCCCGAATGCAAGCGGCCTGCGTATAGCATACCAGCCAGGGCAGCCACAGTGCTCATCAGAATAAAGGTATAGAACTTGATATTTTTGGTATTGATACCGCTGTAGCGCGCTGCCGTCTCATTGCCGCCGGTCGCCAGAACCTGGCGGCCAAAGGGGGTGTGACGGAACACAATATGACCAATGACAAGGGCGAGTAAAGTCCACACAATCAAAGAGGGAACTGGGCCAAAGTTGCCCGATCCAAAAAAGTGTGTGTAGGTTTTATTGGCAATCGGGATCGGGGCGGTGTCGGTGATCCACATGGCTGTGCCGGTGGCAATTCCTTGCATGCCCAGCGTAACCAAAAAGGAAGGAATCCCTACCCGAGTAATGAGCGCGCCATTCAGAATGCCAATCAATGCGCCGGTGATCAGGCCGGCGACAATTCCGGCGAACAATCCGAATCGCCCAATAATAATCGCGGTAATGACCGAGGCCAGACCGGCCACCGCGCCGACGGAAAGGTCAATCTCAGCCGAGGCGAGTACAAACGTCATTGCCACGGCCATCACTGAAATGGTTGCCGTTTGCCGCATGATATTCAATAGGTTGTTGCTGCTCAAGAATCCATCATCAAAAAGCGAGATGGAAAAAGTGACAAAAATAATGATAAATGTGATGTAGACGACGTAGTCGCGCCAGTAAAATCGTTTCAAGAAGTCGGAAACATTTTCCGAAAACCTGTTTTTTGTTGCTTGGGTTGCGGATTGGTCACTCACAGCATCACGCTCCTTGTAAAATCTGATGTAATCGTTCTTCGCTGCTTATTTCTTTGCGATGAAGTTCTTGCTCAATTTTGCCTTGTTTGATTACCAAAATCCGATCACATACCGCTAAAAGTTCTTGTAACTCAGACGAGATAAAAATGACCCCTTTGCCTTCTCTTGCCAGCTGCCTGATCATCTCAATAATTTCACTTTTTGTGCCAATATCCACACCGGCGGTTGGCTCATCCATCAGCAAAATATCTGGTTCGGTACAGAGCCATTTCGAGATTACCACCTTCTGTTGGTTCCCACCAGACAGCAGCCCCACAATTTTATTGATCGAATCAGACCGAATTTTGAGTTTTTCAAGATAATATTGCGATAATTGATTCCCTTTTTGATCATCAACTATCAATTTTCTGCGCGTCAACCGATTCAATTGAATCATGGGAAGCACGAAATTATCTTTAATACTATGCATCAAGATCAGTCCTTGCAAGCGCCGGTCTTCAGGGATTAAGGCAATGCGAGCCCGCATGGCGCCCTCTGGACTTTCAATGTTTTCTTTGCGCCCGTTGACATGAACCTCCCCGGATTTGGCCGGGTTCATACCAAAAATGGCCTGCACTAATTCTGTTCTACCGCTGCCCATCAGGCCCGCCAACCCCAAAACTTCGCCTTTATACAAAGAAAAGCTGACGTCATTCACTCCGCGGTTGCAAGATAGATTTTTTACATTCAGGAGTATTTTGGGGTTTTCAACCTGGGCTGATTCCTCCCACTGTAACGTCTTCTCAGCTTTACGCCCAAGAATGTGTTCAATCACTTCCTGGATGGTCAGTTTGCTCACTTCATCGGTAATAATGTTATGCCCATCCCGCAGCACGGTGATTCGATCAGCAATCTGAAAAATCTCTTCCATGCGGTGAGAAATATAGATTATGGAAATCCCCTTTTCCTTGAGGCGGCGGATCAGTTTGAACAATGCCAGGGTTTCAGTGTGGGCTAGCGATGCGGTTGGCTCATCCAGAATCAGGATGCGCGCTTCTTGTGAAAGGGCGGTGGCAATTTCGGTTAATTGGCGGAAACCTGTGCTGAGTGTTTCAACCGTGGCGCGGGGATCGATCGCCACTTCCATATCGTCGAAAAGCAGCTTTGAACGCCGTTCGCATTCTCTATCATCCAACAGTCCAAACTTGCCCCGCGCTTCTCGCGTGAGAAAAATATTCTGAGCAACGGTCAGAGTGGGTATCAGGCTGAATTCTTGAAACACCATTGAAATCCCGCTGGCGCGTGCATCTTTGGAAGAATGGAATTGTACTGGTTGACCTTGAATAACGATTTCGCCTGCATCCGCCTCATAAACCCCGCGGAGAATCTTCATCAGGGTAGATTTTCCGGCTCCATTCTCTCCCAGAAGCGCATGAACTTCACCTGTAAGCAGTTCAAAGTTCACCTGGTTCAATACAGGAATATTATTGAAGGATTTAGTGATCCCCTGCATCTGAACGATTGCTGAACTCATAATCTGTGCCTTTCGACTTGCAATACGTATCCTGTTATATTTCAGTATCATCAACTCTTATCCAACTTTGATTGAAATGACCACTTGATCTATTTTGATAAGAGTTGATCGATTTTCAACTGCCTGGTTGCGGGTATATGGTTTGGCTCTCTGAGCATGAGACAAATAAGAAAGATGTGTGCTCAGAGAGCCAGGGTTTGCCTTCTACCTGGCTGTTTCCAACCAGGTAGAGGAAGACAGTTTACTCACCCATTGCACTGGTCAGCGCTTCAGGGGCTGCCTGGTGATAGACCATGTCCCAGGCTTCCAAGACGTTCTCGGGGGTTACCGGCAAGGCGCTCAAGGCAACATAGGCGGGAGCGGGTTTGCCGAGCAGACCATAACCAGCCAGGATCGCTTCGGTTACACCCTGATCGAAGGGACGCTGCGCGCCCAGGCCTTTGACGGGGCCGCCGCTGGCGATATCCACCGCCACATTCAGACCCAGATCGATGGTGGTGATGACCAGATCTTCACGACCCATGGCGCGCGAGGCAGCCAGAATACCTTCGGCTGGCACATCCCACACACCCCAAATACCAGCCAGATCAGCATATTTGGTCAGCATGGCTGAGGCGGCTTTTTCACCGTCGCCGGCGAAATCGGGGCCTGCAATCCCTTGTTCAACTACGATCTCGATTTCCGGGTAATTCTCTTCAATGGTTTTCTTGAAGGCTTCATAGCGCTGGCGGGTTACAAAGAAGTCAGCTTCGTGGTATACGATACCAATTTTGCCCTTGCCCCCGATGTATTTTGCCATCAGGTGCGCGGAAGCCACGCCGTTGCCGTAGTTATCTGCAGAAACCACACTGACGTAATCTTCCCCTTGAACTAAGTCGGCAGCCACGTTATCCATGAACACCAATTGCACGCCTTGTTCAGCGGCCTGCAGGTAGGCGTTTGAGGTCGCTACCGGGTCCGTGGGGATGGAGACGATGATGTCGGGTTGTTTGGCTAAAACGGTTTCCAGGTCGGCCACCTGCTTTTCGGTTTTGAAACCAGCATCGGTAACGGCCACGACTTCGATACCCATTTTCTCGAACTGGTATTTGAGGCCCTCGATCTGGGCGTTGGACCAGTCGTTGCCGGCATAGTGGAGCACAATGGCGGCAGTGGCATTCATGTCTTTAATCTGAGCCAGTTCTTCGTCTGTCAGGGTGATTTCGCTGGCAGCCGTGGGGGTTTCTCCATTCGGGCCGGTAGAGAACACCTGGCCTTCGAGGCTCGCCAAAGCGGCTTCAAAATCGACCGCGGGGGCGGCTTCTTCGGCCGCAGGCTCGGCGGCAGCCGGGACTGCGGTGGGTTCCACAGCGGCGGGGGCTTCGGTTGGCGCGGCAGCGGCATCACCAGCCGGTTCAGCTGGCGCGTTGGATACGGCCGGCTGGCTGCTGCAGCCCGTCAGTACCAGGCTGCTGATCAAAAGTAGACCGATGACAATTTGCAAGACTTTCGTTTTCATACCTTTTTCTCCTCTTATTTTTTGTAAGTGGTTTTTACCACATTACTTCTAGAAAGATTGACGAGATTGGCATTTCTGGGCTGGAGTGGAATTTGCCTGACGTTCGGGTGTTGTTCCACTCCAGCTAGATCCTGTATATCGCTTGCAGCTTTCTGAATGTCTCATTGAACCGGCTTGTTTCCGGATCTGGCCGGGCAATTTATCCCAGAAGTTTTGCCAGCGATTTCGGCATCGGGTCCACCAGCAGGTTGCCTTTGAGGGCGGCTGCTTTCAACGCTGCCAGTTTTTCATCGGAGGCAATGAATGCTTTTGCATCCGCCAGGTCGATGAAGACGCCCAGCGAGCAGGTGGAGTAGGTCTTGCTGACCCAATCGACGATCTCTTCCGCGCAGGCTTTCATGCCTTTGGTGTTTGTTAACTCGGTCGGGTCGAGGGTGGTGAGGTTGGTGATCCTTTTCTGATCATCAAAACTCATCACCAGGCTGCCCCAAAGGTCATCACCGTCGAAAACCGCCAGGACCATCGAAGTATTCACTGATACAAAATTCTCGACCGCGGTCTGCACGTCTTCGTATTTCGCTCCGAATTTCCACTGTAAACCAAGGTTCGTGCGCGCCGAGCCTGGATAGGTAACGATGCCATCCGGGTACGCGTCCAGCAGAGCGAACATGCGGTGCACATACACGTCCAGGTCTTCGGTGGCGCTCCAGGCGTCCTGTACCTGGTAAAAGTAGCGGTCAGCCGCGTTGCGTTCCACCACAAAGACAAAATCTGCCAGGCCAGGGTTGTCTTCATAGACTTTTTTAGCGACCATTTGGGGATCATCCACTCTTGTAACGCTTTTAACAATTTCTGCGCGCTCGGAATGAACAAATTTCAACAGTTCGCCATTCTCATGGATGAGGACGATGCGGCGCTTGCCTTTGGCAGATTGGAGCAGTAAAGCCTGCATATTCCGCCAGTGGTTGACATCAATATTTGCCATCAATGGGTTTTCATGTAACATGGTCTGTTTCCTCCAATCTTAAAGACTGCACTCGTAGATCTTGATCGTGTAGGGAGGAATCTCATCGCTCCACGAATTTCCATCCACACCCACTGGCTGCTCGGCCCAAATCTCTTTGACCGCTTTGACAGCCATGTTCAGGCCCACTTTTGCTGAAATCGCATCGGCGGTTGGGTTGGCCACAAACACTACCAGGCTCTGGTCGCTGTCGGCGCTGCGGTGCACAACCACGTCCAGGCGACTGTCGCTCTTGTTGGCCTTAATGACACTCTGCGCTTCAAAGATGGCTGCCAATACCGCGTTGGGATCGGATGTGTCTGTCAGGTGAATAAATTCTCCGCCGCCCACTACATAAGCTTTGCCAATTTCGCCGTTTTTGGCGGTCACTGACCGGACAGAGGCGGCATTGAGTTCTTTCAGAATGGTCTCGTCTGCAAACATCTTCTCGTCCAGCGTGGGGATGCGCGGGCCGAGGACCACTCTTCCACCGGCTTTCACAAAGGCGACCAGCTTGCGCTGCAGTTCGCTGTTCATGAATTCAAAGGAACTGATCATGATCGTGTTGTATTTTTGCATGCGCTCGAGCGGCAAAGCTGTATCGCCCAGCAGGAACTGGTAACCCGTGTCGGTCAACCCGTTATAGAACTTCATAAACCACTTGGATTTCTCCATCTGCACCGGTTCAGCAAAGCCCAGGGGTTTTTCTGACACGCTCATAAAGTTGGGGTATTCCGAGAAGCCCATCAGCGGCTCCAGGAAATCACCCGGGAAGGACACCAGCACGCTGGCGGCTTCGAGGCGGTCATAGTCGCGGTTGGCCATCAGCAAAACATCGACCTTGCGCTCCATCTCGGGGAAGCGGTGTTGGTTAGCCATGCGGTTGACGTGCCGGTGAACTTCGTAGTTCGCTTCGCGGATGCGCCCGTCCAGGCGAACTGGTGAGGCCAGCCAGCGATTGCGTTCCACGATCATGTAGCGGCTGTAGCCTTTAATACCGTGCATGAGGGCCGCTTTGGTTACAAACTCTTCATCTTCTGATCCGCCCGGGTTGAGGTACCAGGGCCACACACCGGCGATAAATTCGGGAATGAAGGGGTATCGGCTGGTGCCGACCACATAAGAGACCACAGTTTTGACATGATCGTAAAGTTCTTTGCGGGAGTAGATATCGAAACCGACAAAGTCCAGTTTCTCTTCCAGCGCCAACAGGTTGAAGGGAGTGGTGATTCCGCTCACCGACCCACCGGGGCCAAGCGGGTGCGGATAGTTGTGGAAGAGAGGGATATCTTGCAGGCCGCGCTCGCGCAGCATTTTGCCCAGGCGGTCCATCGAATCCACAAGGTAGCGTTCGCGGTACTCAATCCAATCGGTGTAGAAAGGAATGTCTTCTTTTTTATCTCCGTTGAACCGGCGCGGGGCGTCAACTTCGTCAAACGAGGTGAACTTGCTGCGGTAGACGCTGTTTAACTTCTCGACTGTTTCATATTTTTTGGCCAGGAAGGCGCGGTATCCCTTGATCGCTGATGGGCTGAAATCGCACTCGTATGGGTTGATATGGAAGAAGAAGGCCATTTCATTATCGACCTGGCAAGCTACCAGATTGCCTTTGGGGTAGGCATGTTTGGCCAGGATGGCACAAATCGCGTCGTACCAGAGGGCCGTTTCTTCAAAGAATTTATCGGAAGTGTAGCTGATGGCCGGGATGGGGCGCGGGACCTGGGTAAGCACAGCCTTGGATCCCTGAGAGGTCAGCGCCTGCATTTCAGGATCATCCAGAATGCGCACCGGGTAGCCAAACCAGGTCAATTCCGAGTTGATTTGGGGGCCTGGCCGGACGATGGTGTACAGACCTTTTTCCTCACACAATGTCAGAAAGGCGTCGATATCATTGCTGGGGTTGATCTGCCCAAAGTCGAATTCACCGCGTTTGATTTCATGGGCTTCCCAAGGAATATAAGTCTCGACAACTTTGAACCCCATTCCAATGACTTTGTCCAGAATATCACTCCATTTATCGCGGTCCAGCCGCCAGTAGTGGACGGCGCCGCCATAAACGGATTTTACTTCTCCATTAATCAAAAACTTGTGGTTGCCCACCTTCAAAGCTTGTGGCAGACGATCATCGGCGCTTGAAGACATAAAAGACCTCCTAAAGATTTTTTTCGATTCAATACGGTATTGCAGAAGGCATGATCAAGAATCTGATTGTTAAGCGCTCCTTTCTCGACGGTTCTCCAGCCGAATGACCGATCAACAGTAGAAATTTGGTTCATAGACGCGCTGAATACACCGCCCGGGAATCTGGTTTTCTCCGGTCGAAAACGAAACATTAATATTTGGTTAATGGAGATTTATGGAATTAATATAACAATCCGATTCAGCTTGAGAAATAGCTGTTTTCCCTTTTCTGAATGGGAGAAATCCCCTATTTCGATGGGGAAAGGTAGGGGGGTGTAATCGCCTTTCCAAGATGGTAAAATGTACCCAATGAAGAAAATCCGCGTTCTAATTGCTGACGATCATGACCTGATCCGCAAAGGTATCCGCGGTGTGTTAGAGGAATTTCAAGACTTTGAGATTGTGGGGGAAGCTGGCGATGGTCCGACGCTGTTTCAACTAATTCCTCGAACGCGGCCAGATTGTGTTTTAATCGATGTGGCCATGCCCGATTTTGAGCCCATATCGGCCATTCAGAAAATTCACCAGGAATTTCCCGAAATCCGGCTGCTGGTCGTCAGCGCGTATGACGACAATATTTATGTGCAGGGACTGCTTGCAGCAGGGGTTAGCGGTTATCACCTCAAAGGACAATCATTGAACGATCTTGTTTTAGCCATCCGGCGAATATTGCGGGGGGAAAGATGGCTTTCAGGCCCACTGGTCGAGAAATTGATCGACCAAAGGGTATCAAAATCTTCCCATAACCGGTTAACGGAGCGGCAGACCGAATTGCTATCCTTGCTGCAGCAAGGGTTGGACAACAAGTCTATCGCTCAACAATTGCAAATCAGTGTGAAAACGGTTGAAAACAGCCTGACACGCTTGTATTTTGTTTTGAATGTTCAGAGCCGCCTGGAAGCTGTCAGGTATGCCAACGAACATCCGGATTTATTCCCATCCCATTCAAACATTGAAACACAAAAAACTGTTGTACCCGAGTTAGCCCCACCCATGCCATCCACCAGTTCTTCTATATCTATTTTGCTCATTGATGATAACAATCATTATCGGAATCAGTTTTGTAAAACTGTGAAGATTGCAAATCCACATGCGGTGGTATTTGAAGCAGACAATATTGAATCGGCTGTGGATTTGGTTCAAAACCGCGATATCCAGCTGGCTTTTGTGGATATGATCCTCGGTAGAGAAAGCGGCATTATCTGCACCCAGCGGATCAAAGAGATCTCTCCACAATCGCGGATTATCCTGATGAGCGCGTATCCTGACCGGGAATTTCGTCGCCAGGGGTTGGCGGCCGGGGCGTTGGTGTTTGTGGATAAAAAAGATATTGATCTATCCACACTGCGCCAGATCATCCAAGACGTGAATCCATAATTCTGACCTATGCAACCGCTTCTCTCTGTTGACCGGCTGTCCAAATCATTTAATACACTGCCTGTGATTCAAAACGTCAGTTTTGATTTGTATCCAGGGCAGGTCTTGGGTATTGCCGGAACAAGCGGCTCGGGGAAAACGACACTGGCAAATTTGCTTTCCGGGATCGAAGTTCCCAACGAAGGACACATGATTTTTGATGGCCAGCGCTGCGCCTGGCCGTTCATTGCCCAAAAGCTCGGAATTGAAGTCATTCACCAGATTCCGCAGCTGGTGAATGATATGGATATTTGCGGCAACATCTTCATGGGGAACGAGATTAGCTTGCCCATTTGGAGAGGTACCAGGCTGATCCTACCTCAAAAACGGATGGATGAAATCGCCGCGAAGCTGCTTGCGGACCTTGGAATTCAATTCCCAACCATGCGGCTGAAAGTAAAAAATTTGACCGGCGAGCAGCGTCAAATGGTTGCGGTTGCGCGGGCGCTGGTGAAACCAGCTAAAATGGTGATCGTCGATGACGCCTCGGCGTTGCTTACCTATCCAAATCAGCAGAAAATTCTCAATCTGATCCAGCAGTGGCAAAAAAAGGGAGTGGCGGTTATTTTTTTCAGCAATCACCTGGACCATCTTTTTGCGGTTACCGATGAAATTTTGGTCATACGTGACAGCCAGAAAGTGGCGCATTTTCATACCGATGAAACCAACCGGGAAGAGGTGGTGGCGGCATTGGTTGGGACAAAAGATCACCAGCAGATTACCCCCTTTATTTGGGCTTTGGATAATTATTATCGCGCGCGTGAGCGAGCCGAGGAATTGAAGCAAAACCAGATATTGCTGGAACGAGACCTCGCGGCGCAGGACAGCCTCAACAAACAATTAATCAACCAGCTAAACAATCAAGTGATTGCGTTGGATAAGTCCAACCAGGCGCTGCAAGACGCGCACCGGCGGTTGCTCAAAGCCAGGGAGCAAGACCTGAAGCGGTTAGCGCGGGAGCTGCACGACCAGTCCATTCAGGATTTATTGTCGATTAACCATGAAATTGAGGTGTTTGATAATACCAGGGAAGTGGATCTTGAAGTCTCCGATTTTCTAACGGAGATGCGGCAGAATATTCGCAGCATCATTGAGGAATTGCGCAACACCTGTGGCAGCCTGCGGCCTCCCACTATCGATAGTTTGGGTGTGGGCGCGGCTATTATTTCTTTTGCCAATGATTGGGAAGCCAAAACAGGCATACACATCAGCGTGGATATTGACCCTCAACTCATTCGCCTGCCCGAAGCCACCGAACTCTCACTTTACCGCATCGTTCAAGAAGTTTTACGCAATGTTCGCAAGCATTCCAAAGCAACCGAGGTGTTGATTCAGCTCAAGCATACTTCGCCCAGATCCATTCTTCTCACCGTCAGTGACAATGGGGTAGGGCTGCCCAAAGATTTTGATCTCTCCATGTTGGCTGGGAAAGGCCATTTTGGATTATTGGGTATCAGTGAGCGCGTCGCGCTGTTGGGGGGCAACCTGAGCTTCCATAACAATCTGGATGGCGGTCTGTTCCTGCAGGCCGAGATTCCACATCCCCGCGTGAGCAAAGCGGAATAAGAAAGCCGTTTCGCGCTGGTTTTGCAGGCTGCGAAACGGCTTTTTCAAATCGTGTATGTATTCTTACTTTGCTGAGATGGCGGCCATAGTGATGTAATTGTATGGCTTATTGAAATGCGGCAGGAAGAAGATATCCGTCAGCGCCAGTTTTTCAATGGTTACTTTCTCCTGAATGGCCAATGAAAACAGGTGAATGCCCATCGAGATGTCGTACGTGGATGCCATTTGGGCGCCCAGAATCACCCGCGAGTCCGCGTCGTAAACAATTCGGATTTTGACGGGAGGGTTCTCACTCTTCATAAACTCCGGTTTTTGCAAGTCCTCGAAATCTGTTGCCAGCGCGTTGATGCCAAGAGATCGGGCTTTTTTGAGGGTCAATCCGGTGGAAACCATTTTCAGGTCGTAGATATTAATCCCATTGGAACCCTGCACACCCACCGATTCGATCTCGGTTCCGCACGCGTTGTGCGCGGCCACAATCCCTGAGCGGACGGCGTTGGTTGCCAGGGCAATATAATTGGGCGCATTCACGGAATTATCATACACCGTAGCGCAGTCTCCAATGGCAAATACATCCTTTACGCTGGTTTCCTGTTTCTTGTTCACCAGATACGCGCCGTTCTTGAACCTTTCCACTTTCTCTCCGCCTAGGTTAGTGTTGGGTCTGAAGCCAATGCACAGCACCACCATATCGGCGGGGTACGCGCCCTTGTCGGTGACCACTTCTTCTACCTTGCCACTTCCGCGGATTTCAACAACTCTCTCTCCAAAAGCCAGATGGATACCGTGATCCTGAAGATTCTGGTTCATCAGGCTGGTGAATTCATCATCGTAATACACGGGAAGGCAGGTCTTTTCGATATCAATTAGGGTGGTGTTTTTCCCGTGTCGTTGGAACGCTTCGGCCAATTCCACGCCAATATACCCGGCGCCAACGACGACCACGTTCTTAATGTCGGGGGATTTAATTTTTTCAATGACATCCCCAGCGTGCTGGTATAACTTGACCAACTGTACATTTTCCAGATCTTTGCCGGGAATATTGGGGACGATGGGCCAGGAGCCGGTCGCCAGAATCAACTTGTCATAGTTCTCTTCGAGCGCGGAACCATCTTTGGCGCGGGCGAAGATTTTCTTTTGCTCAAAATTGATATCTTCCACTTTTGATTCCATGTGGATCACAGCGCCCATCGACTCAAGCTGCTCCTTACTGGAATAAAAAAGACCTTCGGGGCCATCGATTTGCGCTCCGATCCACAAAGCCATTCCGCATCCCAAGAAGCTGATATTGGAATTGGAATCATAGACAGATACCTGGTGGCCGGGGTGGTTGGATAGAATGGTTTTAATGGCGGCGGTGCCTGCGTGATTGGCGCCTACAACAACAATCTTGCTCATGGATCGACTTCCTTTCATATTGGACAGAACCCTGATGGTTCTGATGTGAATAATTTCACCAAATCCTATTTTACTAATATAGATGTTATTTGTCAAAATAATATTATATAAAAGATGATATTTCTCTTGATTTGGAGCGAGGGGATATGAATAGATGTCTGCAGTGCCTAAAGGTTTAACTGATGCAAAAACTGCGCATAGCCATTAAATAAAAGCAACAACATTCAATTCAAACCTTAACAAACATAATTCAGGCGCGCGTAGACCAGCTTCGATTATAATCATCCCAAGAGGGAGACGAAACTCAACGTGTGCGGACTGACGGGTTTTGCAGATTGGTTTGGACGCCAATCATCTGAAGAGTATCCCGCTATCATCACGCGCATGACGGATACCATCCGCCATCGCGGCCCGGATGACAGTGGTTTCTGGATCCAACCCGAGGCGGGGGTGGTGCTGGGCGCGCGCCGCCTGGCAATTGTTGATTTAAGTCCTACCGGCCACCAGCCAATGTCTTCCCCCGACGGGCGGTACACCATCGCGTACAATGGCGAGGTGTATAACTTCCAATCTTTGCGAAAAGAACTGGAAAGCTGTGGACACACTTTTCGCGGAACGTCTGACACCGAAGTCATGCTGGCCGCGATCAATGAATGGGGGGTGGAGCAGGCTGTGCGCCGGTTCAACGGCATGTTTGCTTTCGCGTTGTGGGATGAGAAAGAAAAAACCTTAACCCTGGCTCGTGACCGCATCGGGGTTAAACCACTTTATTACGGTTGGTCCGGTGGCGTGTTCCTTTTTGGCTCCGAGTTGAAGACCCTGCGCAGTCACCCAGCCTTCCAAAGCGAGATTAACCGCGAGGTGCTGCCGCTTTTTTTGCGATATTTATATATACCCGCGCCGTTCAGTATTTATGAAGGGATCCACAAACTCCAACCCGGCACGTTATTACGAATAAGGCAAGGGGAAAGGGAGTTTTTCACCTATTCCTATTGGTCTGCCAGAGAAGCCGTTCTTGCGGCTCAAAATTCCTTGTTCTCAGGCGATGAGCAGGAAGCAGTGAGTGAGTTACAAGGTTTACTCTTCGAATCGGTGCGCGAGCGGATGATCGCGGATGTTCCGCTGGGGGCCTTTCTTTCCGGCGGGGTCGACTCTTCCGCGATGGTTGCCATCATGCAGGCGCAGAGCAGCATTCCGGTGAAAACGTTTACCATCGGTTTCGAGGAGCAGGCTTTCAATGAGGCGCATCACGCCCGGGCCGTCGCGCAGATTTTGGGGACGGAGCACACTGAACTGACCGCCACATACGATCAAGCCCTGGCGCTGATTCCGCGCCTGCCGGTTCACTATGACGAACCCTTCGCGGACGTTTCCCAAATTCCTACGATGCTGGTTTCCGAGCTCACCCGGCGTCATGTTACCGTCAGCCTATCAGGGGACGGCGGCGATGAACTCTTTGGCGGGTATACGCGTTACACCTGGGCCCCGCGCCTATGGAATCGCCTGCGCGGTATGCCATTGGGGCTGCGTCGGTCTGCAGCCAGTTTGTTGGGAAATCTGCCGCCGGCGCAGATCGAAAGCGTAATGCGCATTCTGCACCCGCTTCTGCCAGCGGATTCCCGGCAAACACTCTATGCCGACAAGGTCAAAAAACTGGCCGAGGTGCTTCCAGCCTCAAATCCATTGGACATTTATTGGAATTTGATCTCCACCTGGAAAGATCCAGGCGAGGTGACGAACCACGCGTCAGAGCCGTTGCCCCTGGTCAGAGACACAGCACAGTGGCCGGAGCTGGAGGATTTCACCCGCCAGATGATGTACCTGGACCTGGTAACGTACCTGCCAGATGACATCCTGACGAAAGTCGACCGCGCCAGCATGGCCGCCAGCCTCGAAGCGCGCGTGCCTTATTTGGACGATCACCGTGTGGTGGAATTTGCCTGGAGCCTGCCACAATCGCTGAAACTGCGCGGCACAACTTCAAAATGGATCCTGCGCCAGGTGTTGGGACGGTTCGTTCCCCCGGAATTGTTTGAGCGCCCCAAGGCTGGTTTCGCGGTGCCCATCGATTCCTGGCTGCGCGGGCCATTGCGCGCCTGGGCAGAAGATTTGCTGTCGGAACAGCGTTTGCAACAGGAAGGCTACTTCCGCGCCCAACCGGTCCGCGAAAAATGGAATGAGCATCTGGCGGGCAGCCGCAATAATCAATATGAGTTGTGGGCGGTATTGATGTTTGAAGCCTGGCTGGCACAGCAGGGGGGGCGTAGATGAAGATTGTTTTATTCTCGAATACAGCCTGGTACCTTTACAACTTCCGCCTACCGCTGGCGAAAGCGCTGCGCCAGCGGGGCGATGAGGTCATCTTTCTCTCTCCGCCGTCCGAAGAAGGCGATTATGACCAGCGCCTGCTCAATGCCGGGTTTCGCTGGATGCCGTTTGAATTTTCGCGCAAGGGCATGAACCCTTTGCAAGATGGGATGTCCATCTTTCGCCTGGCGCGCCTGTACCTCGGCTTACAGCCCGATCTGGTGCACCAGTTCACCATTAAACCGGTGCTGTATGGTTCAATTGCCGCCAGGATGGCGCGCATCCCCCATGTGGTCAATTCGATTACCGGGCTGGGATACATTTTTGCCGATTCCAGTCTTAAAGTGAAGATTGTGCGCCAATTGGTTAAGCTGCTGTATAAATTTGGCACTCGCGGCGCGTTGATGATCTTCCAGAATCCAGAAGATCAGGAGCTGTTTGTCAGTAAAGGATGGACGTCTCCGCGGCGGTCAGTGCTGATTCGCGGTTCGGGAGCGGACACCGCAAGATTTCAACCATCTTCCATTCCAACCGGTGTGCCAGTTGTGGTCATGGCCGCGCGATTGATCTATGATAAAGGGGTAACGGACTTTATCGAAGCAGCTGCTCTGCTCAAGCAACGCGGCGTGCAGGCGCGCTTTCAATTAGTAGGCACACCTGATCTGGATAATCCCAACTCGGTCAGGCCTGATGAAATTCAGGCGTGGGAGCAGGCCGGTCTAGTGGAATACCTGGGCTGGCAGGAGGACATGGCGCCGATTTACCAATCGGCAACCATTATTTGCCAGCCCTCCGCATACCGGGAAGGCGTACCCAAGACCCTGCTGGAAGCGGCTGCCAGCGCCAGACCCTTGGTGGCTACAGACATCCCGGGGTGCCGCGAAATTGTGCGGCAGGGAGAAAATGGCTTTTTAGTCCCGGTACACGACGCCCCTGCGCTGGCAAACGCGCTGCAAGCGTTGATCGAAAGCCCGGAGCTGTGTGCTCAGATGGGCTTAAAGGGCAGAGAGATTGTTGAACATGAGTTTTCGCAAGACATTAATATCTCGCAAACCATCGAGGTTTACCGGGCTCTCACGGCTGCCTGAATTCTTTTCCAGGGGGGATTGAATGGAATTCTCATTGAAGCTGTTTCTCAATATCCTTCAGGTGTTGTTCATCTCGGTAGTGATCAGCCTGGCGACGAGTTTTTTCAGCCTGAAGACCACGCCCCGGCTTGGATTGATGGACATTCCAGGATCCGCGCCCCACAAGCAGCATTCCCGCCCAACCCCGCTGGGCGGCGGCATTTCGTTAGTGATGGCACTGGTGATCACGGCTTTTTTGTTCGGTTTTTGGCGGCAATCTGAATTAAGGTCGCTTTTGTTACCCGCCCTGATCATTTTTGCGTTCGCCCTCTGGGACGATAAAAGCGGGTTAGGCGCTCTTCCGAAATTGGTTGGCCAGATTGCCGCATCCATCTGCATGATTTGGTTGGGCACGCGCGTCAGAGTGCTGGAATACAGCGGTTTCTTTTGGGGGGACTTCTTCTCCTTGAAAGTCGCCCTCGATTGGGGTATCACGATTTTCTGGATGGTGGGGATCACCAATGCCTTCAACCTGGTGGACAGCATGGATGGTCTGGTGGTGGGTCTCTCCAGTTGGGCGGCCGGATTCTTTCTATTGGTGTTGATCAGCAGCGGGCAGACCGAATTGGCCTTGTTCACTGCCGCGCTGTTTGGCTGCCTGATCGCGCTCACTTTTTTCAACTCGGCGCCAGCGAAAATGTTTCTGGGCGATTCAGGGGCGCAAACCATCGGATTTCTGATGGCGGGTATAGCGATTCTCTATACGCCGCAGGGCGCTTTCCAGGAGTCTTCCTGGTTCACACCCATTATGTTTCTGGCGGTGCCCATCTTCGATACCGCATTAGTTACCTTTTCCCGCATTCGCCGAGGGGATAAATTCTATATTTCACACCTGGACCATACCTATCACCGGTTGATTAAGCTGGGGTTGGACTCAAATCAGGGGGTGATGCTGATGCACCTGACAGGGCTGATCTTGCAGGCGGTGGCGATCACTGCGTTATTCCTGCAGCCACTGTACGCAAACCTGATTTTCCTTCTGGTGCTTATCGTGGGCGCGGTACTGATTCTGGTCTTGGACCGTTATTCTTTTTGGCCCAGAATCAATCCACCAGATTAAAGGCATCGCGGTAGAGATTTTGGTGCCGTTCCGCAGATACGGAAATGGAATAATGGTCAGCGATAATCTGGCGGGCTTGGTATCCCAGAGCGCGGCGTTCGCTGGCGGGCAGGCTTAACATCGCATACCAGGCATCCGCCAGGGCCTGCGGGTCGCGCGGGGGAACCACCCGACCGGTAGTCCCAATAATCATTTTCGAATCACCCACGTCGGTGGCCACGCAGGGCACTTCACAGCTCATCGCTTCCCCAATCACCAATGGAAAGGCCTCGCCGTAGGCGGAACTGACCGTCGCCAAATCCAGCGCCGCAGTGAGGCGCGGCGTATCATCGCGACGGCCAAGCAAATAGATCATTCCCTGCATTTTTGATTGATCAAGCCATTGGGCCAACACCGCATTTTCGTTTTGAATTCCCATTCCCGCCAGAAGAAAGCGAACTTCCGGCATTCGTTGGTTTAAGAGGGCAGCCGCCTGGATGAAATTATTGAGGTCTTTTTGCGGGTCAAAGCGCGCCATAAAACCAACCAGCGGCGTTTCAGGAGACAGGCCAAGTTCGGCGCGCACGCTCAGGCGGGCATCGGCGTTGGGCTGAAAAACATCCAGGTCAAAGCCATTGGGGATGAATACCATTTTTTCAGCCTTATAACCCAGCTGAATGTGTAAATCACGCGAGACGGTGGAACAGTAGGTAATTTTTTGAGGCACGAAATGAGAAAGCCAGGCGCACAGCCGCACCACCCGTAAAGTTCTACGCTTGCTGGAGGTTGAATCCAGCGTGCTGTTATGCAGCGCCCAAACCACAGGGATATTGCCGGCCAGCCGGGCAGCCAGGCCGCCCAACAGGTCCGCGTGATAAAGCCAGGTATGAATCCCGTCGGGTTTGAGCTGACGCAGCAGCTTTACCAGCGTAAAAAACAAAAGGGGATTGGGGCTTTGCGGGTCAAAGCCCAGGACCGATACCGGAATACCCTCCGCTCGCAGCATCTCACCGATTTTTCCATCGCCGGTCAGCGAGATAACATGGAATCGAATATCGCCGCTTTTTAACACGGCCAACAAACGGGCCAGCATGGTCTCGGCACCGCCTGGTTTAAGGTCGGTGATGATATGAACAATTTGCTGTGCCGCTTTCAAAGTTGCCATTCCTTTGGATCATTCATTATGGTTGATTTTATCAAAGAATGCACGCATATAGCTTGCGCGGTTTGCAATCTGCTTACAGCCAGGCGCTTAATCCATAAGGATTATTGACACAATTGTGGGTGGCGCATATCGTTAATTTTGCAGGTAAATTTGATGGTTTGTTTTGTAGAGGAGTATCTTTATGAAAAGAATGACTGGAATCTTATTCATCGCATTCCTGGCCGGACTGGTTTTCAGTCCAATCCAGCCGGCGAAAGCCTCTCCCACCCACACGTCGATCTGGTCTTCCAGCATTGTCGTTTACAACCCCAGCGACACGGATACCACCGAATATAATATTGTGTATTACGGCAGCGATGACCCCAACAACGTCATTCCCAGCTCGCTGCGAACGCTCATCCCGCATGAATCGGTTTCGATTCTGGTGGGGAGCACCATTTTGGATGAAAACTTCAAAGGCGGCGCGGTGATCAGCTCGGACCGCGAGGTGATCGCTATTTACCGCCAATCCACCCCGGAAACCAGCATGATCGTCTATTCATCATTCACGATTGATGATGCCGGGGTCGGCAAATTCTACATTCCGGTCGCGCGCCGCAACGCTGACGGCTATTCATCCCGCATCAGCGTGCAGAACCTGCACACGGCTCCTGCCTCTGTCAGTTTTCAATTTTTCAGCAATTCCGGGACGTACAGCCAGACCATCACACCCGCCGCTAATCAGGTATACAGCAATGCGTCCCTGGTGTTTGACCTGGCCAGTACTGACTTCAACGCGCTAGGCGACAATTTCATTGGCTCGGTGGTGATCACTACTGGCGGCAGTGAAAAAATCATCGCCGCCGTGCAAGATTTTGCGGGTGACAGCTCGCAAACCTACGCTTATCAAGGAGAAGCGGCTGGAGACAACGAGGTCTTTATCCCCAACGCGGCTTGCAATTTTGGACGGTCACAGCTTTCTACGGAGCTGCTGGTTCAAAACACAGGCAGCGGCACGTTAAGCAGTTTCAGCATCGAATACTTCGACGCCAACGGCACGCTGAGCGGGGCGCATTCCAACCTTAGCGGGTTGAACCTGGCGCCGGGTGACTCCATTTCAGTAGATAGCTGCAGCGCCATCGCCGCGGGAAGTAACTACTCGGCGCTGGTAACCTCATCTCAACAGCCGGTATCGGTTGTGGTGCGCACCACCGACAATTCGGGGTTCGCGGCGACCATTAACGGCTTCTCCCAACCCGGCTCCGAGTGGCTGGGCAGCGACAACAAATACCGCATGGTGCTGCCCTACGGCGAATGGACACGCAGCGACAACAGCTATCAGACCTATATCGCGGTGATGAACGCCAGCGACTCGGCTGCCACCGAAGTGAACGCGGTGTACTTCTATGAAAACGGTACGCGCGCGGTTACCCATACCCTGGCTTCTGCCTCCAACCCGCTGCCGGTAAAAGCAAAACGGACCACCAACGCCAACGCCGCACCTGGGCTGCTCAATCCGCAAGACCAATACTTCAAAGGCGCGGTGGTGATTGAAAGTAATGTTCCGATCGTCGCTGTAGCGCGCGTGCAGCGCACACTCAACAACCCAGCTGGTGGTCTCATTACTGAAGGCGATGATTATGGCGCGATACCCTATGCCAAACCCGCGGACTAAGGCGCAGCTGCGAAAGCCCATCTGGCTCTTGGTGTTGGTTCTCCTGGTTCTGTCGGCCTGTTCGCCCCCGCCCGTGGAGAAAGCAGCGCCCGCCCCACAGCCAGGGAAATGTGTTGTCAGCGGGCGCGTGACCAATATACAAGATTTTTGGCAGGAAACAAGCCTGTCGGTGTATCTGGCAGACTATTATGAAAATGACTCTGGAAAGGGATTTTTCACCCTGGATGCGTATGCCGAACCCGCTGGCCAGGTGGATGAGGACGGATGGTTTGTTTTAGCCGATCTCGCCCCTGGCAATTATGTGCTCGTCGTTGGCCCATCGCCAGCTGACCAATCTCTGGATTTGGGTGAAATCCGCTTGAAATAAGCGCTTTGAAATAAGGCAGGTGATTTTAATGAAAGCTTTCAAACATCATCAGGTATCGAAGACCCTGACAGTATTCCTTCTTGCGACCATGTTGATGGGCATGGCGCCAACAAGTCCCGTTCTGGCTGGGCCGGAACCCCCGGTTACCCCGCGCGGATTTGACCAGGCTCACCCCAACCTGGTACAGCATTCAGCCACCGGAAAGGTGAGCTTTCTCAGCGTGGATGCCAGTACTCCGATTTCCACCGGGGCAGGGTTAAGAGCTTTCGACGCGAATGGATATGAAAATTCCGCGCGGTCGTTTTTAAGCGAGCAGGGTGATTTATTTGGCCTGCGCGACCAGCGGGAAGAACTACAAATGGCGCGCCAATCTTCCCTGGAAAACGGGCGGCAGTTTGTGCGCTTCCAACAAACGTACAACGGCGTACCGGTGATGGCCGGCGAATTAAACGTGCAAATGGATGCCGACGGCAATGTGATTACCGTCAATGGCGAAATTCTGCCCGACTTGACACTATCCACAGACCCGCAGTTATCGGCAGATGAAATCGCCAGCCAGGCGCGCCAGCTTGCCGCGGACTACCTCGGCATGGAAGCGGACTTGGTCTCGGTCAGCGAGCCGGAATTGGTGATTTACAGCCCGCAGCTGCTTGAATCGCGTGACGGTGAAGCGCGGCTGGCCTGGCAGTTGTCCGCGACGGTGGAAGGGCTGCCGGTGGGCTACCGCATGGTGCTGGACGCCAATACAGGCGATTCTCTGATGGCTTACGAAGAAAGCTGGAACGCCCTGAGCGTGCGCATCTACGACGACGGCAATGCGGGCACTTATTTCCTTGGATCGCTGGTCTGCGAGAACGCTGACTGCAGTAGTTCGTCCGATATTGATGTGAAGAACGCGTACCTGCACCTGACCGATTCATATAATTACTTCAAGACTCATCTCAATCGCGACAGCTACGATGGGTATGGAACCACGCTGGCTGCCGAAGTGAATTTTGGCACCGGTTTCACGTCCTTCTGGAGCGGAGCGAACTTCTACTTTGGTGATGGCTACCCGGCCGCCGATGACATTGTGGGGCATGAATACGGTCACGCGGTGATTGATACCACCGCCGGTGGTCTCTACCCCTGGTACCAATCCGGCGCCATTGCCGAATCGCTTGCCGATATGTGGGGCGAGTTTATTGACCAGACCAACGCGCGCGGCACCGACACCGAAGCCGTTAAATGGCAGATCGGTGAAGACGCGCCGGGCGGCTATGTTCGCAGCATGAAGACCCCCACCCTCAAAAATCATCCCGACATGATGACCAGCCCGTATTTCCTCTTCACCACCGCTGATAACGGCGGCGTCCACACCAACAACGGGGTCAATAACAAAGCGGTTTACCTGTTGACAGATGGCGGAACCTTTAACGGTCAAACCATTGCAGCCCTGGGCAAAGACAGAGTAGCCGCCATTTATTACCAGGCGCAGCAGAACTTCATCCTGTCCGGCTCGGACTACGCCGACCTGGCCGACCAGCTTTACCAGGCTTGCCAGGCGCAGATCAACCTCACCATTCCCAACAGCGCCGATAAAGTAACCTACGCCAACTGCCTGGAAGTGAAAAAGGCCACCCTGGCCGTGCAAATGAAGACCGATAACACCACCGCACCGACCCCACCCGAATCACCGGCGGCCTATTGCCCTTCAGGCACCCCGGCAGCGGCCTACCCAAAACCCGTTGACGTCACCTTCGAGGACGATTTCGAACTGGGCGAGACCAACTGGACCAAGACCGGCTCAGCCTGGATGTGGGACGGAACGGTTGGCGACCTGGGCAGAAACGCCAAATCGGGGCTGCACTTTATGTACGCGGCCAATTACCTGCCCAGCGTGGACTCTTCCCTGCGAACCAGCAGCGCTTATCTCATTCCAGCCGGGGCCTACCTGCACTTTGCCCACAGCTTCTCATTGGAAGATGGCGTTGACGGCGGCGTAGTGGAATATTCCACCAACGGCACCACCTGGGTGGACATGAGCACTCTGACCACGGTCAACGGCTACAATGGCACCATCAGCGCCGCGGGTGGCATTCCCGGTTTTACCGGCAGCAGCTATGGCTACACGGCCACGCGTTACGATCTTTCGACACTGGCTGGAGAGACGGTATACTTCCGCTGGCGCATCATCACCGATGCCAATTACGACCCTGATGACACGCAAGACCAGGGTTGGTGGCTGGATGATGTCATTGTATACACCTGCGCCACACCCAATAATATTGAGATTGAAATTGGCGGCGTCCTGCGCGGAAGCTACTTCATTCCCGTGAATGGCCGCCAGACCCCGCGCTATTGGGAAAGCGGCGGATATACCGGCCCCGGTCTGCAAAACGGACCGGTCAAGGTCTCTTCCACCAACGGCGACCTGTTCTTCACCAGCGAGCGCGTGCACTTCACCGGCATTGATTCAACCAAGTGGACGGCCTTTAATGAAGTGATGGGCTACCCCACCGAGCGTCTCTCCACCGAGTATTACTTCCCCTGGTACGACAACCTGACCATGTACACCTGGGTTCTGATTGGCAACCCCAGCACTACCGAAACGGCTGAGGTGGATGTATACGTTGGCGGTGTGCTGCGCGGGTCATACTCAGTGGGCCCCCGCCAGCGTGTTACCCCGCGTTACTGGCAGAATGGCGGCTATACCGGTCCCGGCTTGCAAGACGGCCCGGTGCGCGTGATCAGTACCAATGGTGTCAAGATTTTCACAAGCGAACGAACGCACTTTCCGAATACACCCTGGACTGGCTTTAACGAGGTGATGGGCTACCCGGTGGAAGAGTTGGATACGGAATACTGGTTCCCCTGGTACGACAACCAGAACATGCTCACCTGGGTGCTGGTGGGCAACCCCAGCGCCACCGAAACGGCTGAGGTGGATATTTATATTGGTGGCGTCAAGCGCGGGGAATTTGACATCGCTCCGGGCGGTAGAGTTACTCCACGGTATTGGGCCAACGGCGGCTACACCGGGCCTGGACTGGAAGCCGGACCGGTACGCGTGGTGTGCACCAATGACGTAAAGATATTCGCGACCGAGCGCGTGCACTACCCGGCCGGAACCTGGAAAGATTTCAACCAGGTGATGGGCATGGCGCTCAGCCGCATCAGCACCAGCTACGTCTTCCCCTGGTACGACAATAAAACAATGCTAACCAATATCATGATCGCTAATCCCAGCACCTCGCAAATCGCGGAGGTGGAAATCATGATCGCCGGT
The DNA here is from genome assembly GCF_001306115.1 of Ornatilinea apprima. Taxonomy (GTDB): domain Bacteria; phylum Chloroflexota; class Anaerolineae; order Anaerolineales; family Anaerolineaceae; genus Ornatilinea; species Ornatilinea apprima. Next base: position 219,497 of record NZ_LGCL01000040.1, read on the forward strand.
GAAATCCTGGATCACTTCAGCCTGGCCGCTGGCCAAACGGTTTCCAAGCGATACTATGAAAATGGCGCCACCTCTGGCACAGGGCTGCAGAATGGTCCAATCAAGGTGGTCAGCACCAATGATATTCCGATTGTGACCAGCACACGGGTGCAGTACAAGAACCCCACCGCTACCGCCTACACTGGCTTCAATGAGCTGATGGGCTACCCGGAAAGCGACTTGAGCAACGAGTATTGGTTCACCTGGTACGATAACCAGACCATGGTCAACTGGGTGCTGATCGGCCGGTAAAACGTCGATCTAGCAAACAAGGCCTGCCTTCTGCCAGAGGGAGGCAGGCTTTGATTTTCGTATGCTTTCCAGAGGATAAATGTCAGAAAATGCCATGATATTTATTTTTTTCTGTATAATTGATTTGACAATCAGATTTACGGGGGGGGATTTACCAAAATCAATTGTTACTGATTGCGGCAAAAAACCCGAATTTCATTGTATTCCTTCCTAGCAAAAATTTCAGGGTGAGGGCATGATCACAAATAGAATGCATAAGATGCTTCGCATCGTATCGGGCATTGTCCTGGCGGGTTCATTCCTCCTGTCTGCGGCCGATGTGCAGGCCGCTCCAGGCGCGCAAGAACCGCCGCCGCCACAACCGCAGGCCTTTGATCAGGAGAAACTGGAAATCTCGCTGCATGAGCAAACCGGCAAGGTGCGTTTTCTGGCAGCCTCGCCCGAAGAGCCTATTCTGGTGGATGCTGTTTCGGCCTCTGGTGGTGAAATTACCGCCGAAGACGCCGCGCGCGCTTTTTTGGGCGAACACGGCGATTTGTTCGGCCTTAGAGACGCCTTCGGTGAGCTGAACCTGATGGCAGAAGTCAGCGATGAGACCCAGCGCAGCTTTGAGCGCTTTCAGCAGGTCTACCAGGGCGTGCCGGTGCTGGGCGGCGAGCTGATGGTGCAGTTAGACGAAGGCAAAAACATCGTCTCGGTCAATGGCGAGATCCTGCCCGATCTGGGAGACGAGATTCTGGAGCAGCAAATCGCGCCTGAAACAGCAGTGGAAAGCGCGCTGAACCTGGTAGCAAAAACGTATGAGTTGGATATCACCTCGCTGGTACCTTCTGAACCGGTGCTATGGATTTTCAGTCCGAAACTGTTCGCCTCGATGGACGGACCCACCCAACTGGTCTGGCGGGTGGATGTAACCACCAATGAAGAAGCCTCACAAGTTAAAGAAATGGTCTTGATTGGCGCCCAACGCGGTGAAGTGGTGCTGAACTTTAACCAGCAGCCGGATGCCAAGGTGATCAAAGTCTACGACGCACAGCATACCACTACGCTTGAAAAGTCGACCGCCTGCACAAAAAGCAACTGCTCGGACGGCGACGCGGACGAGCAGGCAGCCTGGCGCTTCGCCAACCAGACCTACGATTTCTACAAAAACTATCACAACCGCGACAGCTACAACAACGCCGGCGCGACCATCAAGAACACCGTTCATTACGGCACAAATTACGAAAATGCGTTTTGGAACGGCCAATACATGGTGTTTGGCGACAACATGGTGGCCGATGATGTTTACGCGCACGAGTTCACCCACGCGGTGACAGAGAACTCCTCCCAGCTCTTCTATTACGCCCAATCCGGCGCGGTGAATGAAGCCTTTTCGGATTTATGGGGCGAGTTTATGGACCAGACCAACGGCATGGGCAGCGATGCCTCTGACGCGCGCTGGTTGATCGGCGAAGACCTGAGCATGGGCACGCTACGCAGCATGGCAAACCCCACTATCTACGGCGACCCGGATAAAATGACCAGTTCCTATTACTATCTGGGACTCACTGATAATGCCGGCGTGCATTGGAACGCCGGTGTGGGCAATAAGGCCGTCTACCTGCTTACCGATGGCGGCTCCTTCAACGGTTACACCGTCACCGGGCTGGGGATTGGGAAGGTAGCAGCTATTTACTACGATGTGCAAACCAAATATCTGGTTTCCGGCTCAGATTATCAAGACCTGGGCGACGCGCTGTATTTTGCCTGCCGCAATATGATCGGGCGCACCCCCTATAACAGCACCGTTATCACCAACAGCGACTGCCAGCAGGTCTACAACGCCACTCACGCGGTAGAAATGCATAAACCCGCGCGCAGCGATGTAGCCGACGCGCCATACTGCGACAATGGGGTAACCACACCGGTGGATGTACGCTTCAATGAGACGTTTGACGGCGGACTAACCAACTGGGTGGCTACCAGCTCTGCATGGGGTTGGGACTCGTATATCAGTCTCTGGGGGCGAAATGCCCATTCTGGTTTGCATTACGCCTACGGCGATGATGCTGCCCTGGGCACCAATTCCGCGCTGCAAATGAAAAACGCCATTACCCTGCCCGCCAACGCGTACCTGCATTTTTACCACTCGTATGATCTGGAGAATGGTTGGGACGGCGGGGTGGTGGAATACTCCACCAACGGCGGCGTCACCTGGACTGACGCTTCCAGCCTGTTTGTCAATAACGGCTACACCGGCTATGTCAACTCCATGTCGCGCAACGGCTTCACTGGTTCCAATTATGGTTACCACGCCTCGCGCCTCGACCTCAGCTCGCTGGCCGGCCAGGCCGTGCGCTTCCGATGGCGCTTGCAAACCGATACGATCAGCAATTACCGTTGGGGTTGGTGGCTGGATGACGTGAAGATTTACACCTGCACACCGCCCAACGTGGAAGTGCGCATCAATGATTTACTGCGCGGCAGCTACATCGTCCCCACCGATGGGCGCGTTACCCCGCGTTACTGGGAGAACGGTGGCACCACCGGCCCCGGTTTGCAGGCCGGCCCGGTGAAAGTCTCCAGCCCCACCGGTGAAGACTTCTTCGCCAGCGAACGGGTGCACTTCCCCGGCACCGACTCTTCCAAGTGGACGGCCTTCAACGAGGTGATGGGCCTGCCCACCGAGCGCCTCTCCACCGAGTATTACTTCACCTGGTACGACAACCTGACCATGTATACCTGGGTGCTGGTCGGCAACCCCAGCACATCCCAAACCGCCGAAGTGGACATCTACATTGGCGGCACGCTGCGCGGGCATTACAGCATTCAGCCCGGCCAGCGCGTTACCCCGCGCTACTGGGAGAACGGCGGCACCACCGGCCCCGGCTTGCAAGCCGGACCGGTGCGCGTGGTCTCCACCAACGGCGTGAAGATCTTCGCCAGCGAGCGCACCCACTTCACCACCCCCCCCTGGACCGGGTTCAACGAGGTGTTGGGCTACCCGGTGGAGGACCTGGACAGCGAGTACTGGTTCCCCTGGTACGACAACGACTCCATGCTCACCTGGGTGCTGGTCGGCAACCCGGACGCGGATCGAATAGCGCTGGTCGACATTTATATCGGCAACGAACTGCGCGGCCAATACAGCATCAACCCCGGTCAAAAGATTACCCCACGCTATTGGGCCAATGGCGGCTACACCGGCCCCGGCCTGGTGGCCGGACCGGTGCGCGTGGTGTGCACCAACGGCGTGAACATCTTCGCCAGCGAGCGTGTGCACTTCCCGGCCGGAACATGGAAAGACTTCAACGAAGTGATGGGCGTGCCGCTCAAGCGCGTTGGGACTAACTACATGTTCACCTGGTACGACAACAAAACCATGCAGGCCAGCGTGATGGTCACCAACACCAGCGCGTTTGAGACGGCCAGTGTGCGCATCTCCATTGCCGGGGTGGACAAAGAGACCTTCAATCTCGGCCCCCGGCAGACAGTCACCAAAACCTACGCGGACGTGCAAAACGGACCGGTCAAGGTAGTCAGCACCAACCTGGTACCGATCATCACCAGTGAGCGGGTGAAGTACAAAAATTCCACCGCCGCCAGCTACACCGGCTTCAACGAGCTGATGGGCTTCCCCGAAAGCGACCTGAGCGACGAGTACTGGTTCACCTGGTACGACAACAGCACCATGGTGAACTGGGTGCTGGTCGGCAAGTAACCGAATAACCAATAAAATGATCCTTTAAGAAACCGATCTGTTGTTCTAGTAGATCGGTTTCTTATTTCTTAAAAAATTCATAATAATTTCCATCCATTGATCAATCATAAATTATAAATTTGTTATTCTGAACATAATTTATAAAGAGAAGTAGACACATAATAGCCAGAAGGAAGGTAAACATAATTTTCGTTAAGGAAATTTATTAGGTTGGACGCGTATTCTTGAAATTTATACTTACCCCAGACGACAGCCTCTTGATCAACAACAATTATTACATTTTTTTGATTTGAAAGTTCTTTTATTACCAAAGATTGATATAGCTCCGCATTCCATGGCAACAAAAATATTTGACTCGAAGCAGGTTCTAATCCACTCCAAAAGTATACTTGCGGATTTAGGGGGTAGCTTAGTATTTTAACATCTTCAGCCCCACACGTTAGTGCGATAAACTGAGAGGACGAATTAATAGGATTTGAAAAATTGTAATTGTAAGTGAATTTTTCTGAATTATTAATAATAAATTGACAGCTTCTAAAATTTAGCCATAGAAATAGCAGAAAAACTAATGAAGAAGCTACTAGGCGAACGATTTGAATCAACTTATTATGAATTGTTTTATTGGAAAAATTGCCGTGATTAAGATAACCTTTTCGAAATACTTGCATTAAGTATCCTAATACCATAAATGTAGTAAAAATGGCCAATAACACAAAAGACGAAGAGTGGAATAACCTATTAGCACGCATAAGGTTAGTGGCAGCATACATATACAAAATTAATCCCGCAAGAAAATTTTTATTACTTATCAGAAATAACACTAATGTCAATATTGAAAATCGATATAGAAAACCTGTATAGATTGAAAAATCCAATTCTAGAAAATTATCCATTCGAATTAATGGTGAGACGTTCTTGGACCATGCTCTATTAAAAATATCAAGCAAACTAAAGAATTGTTTGAATAAATTTTTAACTTCGAAAGAACCAGCATATTTACTATAGGTATGATAATTAAATAGAACTGCATCCTTAAAAAAATTATCAAATGACGATGTCGCTAGCAAATAAACTAAAAAGAAAATGCCAACTAGGGAAAAGCTAAAGACTAGGATTAATAACTTGTAAACGAGTTGCTGAGGGTACAATTTCTTATAAGGATTGGTTTTCAAAATATAAACAAAAAGACCTATAAACAATACAATAAATGGAAATGCTTTTGTTGGATCAGAAAATACTGAAAGCGAAGATGTAATTCCAATAAAGAAGTATCTCCCCAATGAATCTTTGATATTGCTTGTAAGAATGGCTATTGTCACGACAATCGCGGCAGTGTTGAATATTGCACTTAAACTATCATATAAGACCATATTACCCAAATACAAATAAGAAAGCAGACTCCAACTTACTGATGTCAAACCAATTACAATATAATACTTACTTAATCGCATAGCAATGTAAAAAATCAGAACTCTCAAAATTAGAATTGATAATCGAGCAACTTGTATTGAGCTCCCAAAGAGTTTTATTATTATTGAAGTCCAAATATAAGGTAAGGGAAAGTGATGAGAAAAATAATCATTATATAAAATATAACCTTTTGAAATTAAACTACCTAATGTCAAAACATCACTTTCGTCGGCTGCATTATATAAAGTAACATAGATAGTAAAAAATCCTATTATGAAGGATAAGATAATTAGGAAAGAACCTGATTTCTCTTCATTTATCGAATCTATTTTTACCAATAATCTTTTTAAAAAACCTGATACCTTCTTTGGTTGGATTTGGAAAATTGGTTGTGTCTTATTCATAATTCGACCTGATCTTTCATATTGATTTCCAGAAATGTGAAAATCTTCTTCCACATATTCGGGTTAGCAATTATTTCTCCAACAAGAAATATGAATCGAAATATTCAAAGCAACCCCAAATCATTTCTTTATGGCTCCGATAATTGTATGCAAAAAGGCATTACAAATTGATTGAAGATTTTCTATCCCGATTAATTCTCTTTAAAGCCGCCTGGTGTTGGGCTTTTACCATTTTCCAGCGGATTGATTCAACCAGATATCCAATCCCGTTCTGGCGCAGGCGGCCTGCCAGATTTTTTACCCGGCCAAACCGGGAGGTGGGTGCTTCCACGCCCTGGGGTGCGGCAGGCTGTTTCTGATCAGCCGGGGCCGCCATGGGAATGGGCTGTTCCTCCAACACATGGCGAATCTGGGCCAGCCATTCACCGGCAAAAGCCTCCCGCGGGTAGGTGTTTTGCGCGTCCTGCAGGGCTGAGGCCTGAATCGAGCGGCGCAGTTCCGGGTTTTCGATCAGGGTGCGGATGGCCTGATGCCAGGCGGCGGCGGTGTTTTCCACCAGCAGGCCCGTCTGTTCGTGACGCACCGATTGCTGGTAGAGGGTGGTTTTGGAGTAAATTCCGGCGATACCGCAGGCAGCAAACTCGCGGTATTTGTTATTCGTTTTGCACTGATGGAAGAGGTCATCTTTAAGCGGGGCCAGGCCGATGTCGAAGCCTTCCTGGTAAAAACGCCGCAGGTACTGCTCGTAATCCAGATCAAATTTCCAATGCCGCACCTGGCGAAAGGCTTTCAACTCGCGCGGAACCGGCGCGCCCAGAAAGTAAATCTCCACCCCGCGCGGGTGGTCTTTTAAGATCTGCTGAATGGCTGGAACGAAGATCTCCGCCAGGTCGTCAGCGCTGCCGCGGCTGGTGGGGTAGACCATCTTCAAACCGCGGCCAGACTTTCGGGTCAGGCCGTCCAGCACGCCCCAATCGATGGGCGGCTGCACCAGGCGGGTGTTGGCATTGAGCGGCGCGACCACTTCTCGCAGGGCGGGAGAATACACCCGTACCAGTGCCGCGCCGCGCAGGTAACCTTTGAGCGTCTCAATCACATCGGGGCGGTTGGCATACTGGCCCAAGGGGGTGGAAGCCGGAATCGCGAATAGATTGTCATCCAGATCGTATATATAGGGAATGCACTTCTCCACGCAAAAACCTGACCAGTCATAGGCGGGGTTGTTATTGCGGCAGAAAACCACCAGGTCGGCCTGGTTCACCTCCTCTGTTGTGGTCAGCCAATCCAGGGTGACGCGCGCGTGGATCTGCCCGGCTTGCTGCAACTGCTTGAGCGGGGTAACCACATCCATTAAAGTGGACGGAGCCAGGCCGGGTAGAACAGCAAGGATGAAGGGGCGCTCTTTCATACTGTCAGGCCTCTTCACCATTCGTTTCTTCTTTCGTTTCTTCTATGGTCACTTCTTCAAAAAATTCGCCGTACACTGCTTCGGTTTGCTCCCAGTCCATCAGGTCGAGGATGCTTTTCTTGCCTGAGAGGGTAACCACAATATCGCGCGCTTTATAAACAGCGTCTTGCACAGCCGTAAAACGAAATTCCACTTCTTTCGTGTCGGAGAAGAACTGGTTGATCGGCGCGCGCAGCGGGCGGCCGTGCTGGCGGGTTTGAATTTCCAATTTCAGCACGCCGTAGACGGGCAGGCGGCTGTGGAAGCGAAGCCCAGACCACACATTCTGCTCCAGGCGCAGCGGGATTTCCATTTTGGCGTTCCACTCGGTTTTGGTTTTACCCAATACGGTCCGCAAATCTTCGCGCCAAGTTTGAACAACCTCTTTTTGATTATAGTCGCGTTCCACAACCTGGCGCGCGTTCACCTGAATCTGCTGGCGCAGGGTGGGGTTGAGAATCAACTTCTCAATCGCGTCCTGCCAGGCTTCCTGCGTGTTCCGCACCAGCAGGCCGGTGACGCCATCTTCCACACTGTCCACATACGGGCCAATGTTGGAATAGACACCCGCCACACCACTCGCGCCATACTCGCGGAATTTATTGTTGGTCTTGGAAACACTGAAGGGATTATCGACCAGAGGAGCCAGGCCAATTTCAAAACCCATTCGCGAAAAGCGCCGCAAAAAACGATTGTAATCCAGGATTTTGGGGTGCGCTTTTACGGCTGGCAACCCTTGCAGCTCTGCCGGAATGCTGCCCCAAAGATGAAACTCCACCTGATGACTGTATTGATCCAAAATATTCTTGACCGCGTGAATGAAAACACTATAGAGATCATCTTCAATACGGCTGGTGGGGTAGGCGATACGAATTTTGCCCGGCTTGCGGTAAATACCCGGCCAGGGAGGCAGGAGGCGAAAATCCACCCCCGCTTTGACCATCTTCACATTGGGGTTGAGTTTCTCCACTCTGGCATAGATATGCGGATTGTAAACGCGCACCAGGTCGGCGCAGGCAATATACTTTTCCAACTGGTGAATCCGCTCTGGCGCGCGGTGATACTTGCCCAACTCAAGCTGTTGGGGCACTTCCCAGAGGTTGTCATCCAGTTCAAAAATGGTTGGGATCTGGTTGAGCAGAATGCCTTCCAGCACAAAATCAAACAGCGGTTCGGTGTTGCGCCCAAAAACCACCACATCCGGCCAATTCAAATGCCAGGGCTTGACGTGGTTTTCAGTGAAAACGCGCAGATTAATCTGGCCTTGATTGCGCAAGACTTCCAGCGGTTTTACAATGCCAATCATGGTGGACGGCATTTTCTTGGCCAGAACAGCCATCACCCTGGGTCGGGATCGAAAACCGGGAATCATGCTCAATCGAATCCTCAAGGTATCACTCAAACAAATAACCAGCGAAGGGCTGGGTAACGACATGGCGCAGACCAAAGAGCGGGTAGTGCTGCAGCTCCAGCACGCGCACCGGCAGATCCACGTTGCGGGCAAACACGCGCAGTTCCAACGGCCCCGCGCCCGAAGCCGCTTGCGGCGCAAACGAGAAAGGCACCGGCCGGTCATCCCGCACCAACGCTGCCGCTACGCTCACCTGGGTCAAAATCTGCCCGGCTGCCGACACCAGCTCGATCCCCAGCTCGCCCGTCTCCGGCGGAAAGTCGAACACAAAGGCCAGCAGCACACCCTTCAGCCCCGC
>NZ_LGCL01000026.1 GCF_001306115.1 Ornatilinea apprima
CATCGGCTCGTTTCGGTGGTTCTGGTATAAGCGGTTTGATTACTTTCCATTGTTCGTCTGTAAGGTCCATCGGCTCGTTCCTCGTGAGGATTTGAGCCTGAGTTTACCATTTTTGAGATAGCTTCTACCCATTTATGCAAGCCCCGATTCAGATCTTCTTCTGAAAACTGGATTATCTCCTGATATTCTCCAGAAATGGGGCGGTCATCCAGATTAATTCTTTTTGGTTCGCCTGAATAGGTGATTTCCCAAGGCCCAATCAACCCTAATACTTGATGGACCTCGTCCTTAGTTGCACCAATTTCTGGTTGGTCATAATACAAATAACTGATAATTGCAAACCAGGAATCCGACTCCAGTCCAATCCTTTTAGCAATCTCCCGAGCAATTTCTATGTCTGGTTGCGGTGTATATCTTGCCTGATAACATACCCGTGCAGGAATGACATAAAACGCCACGGTGGAAACGATCCAACCAAGGATCAAGAATAGTCTTAACTTTGAGCGACTTATCTTCTTCATCTATTCCCTCGCCAATATCCAGGTATAAATCCTCTCGATAAAATGAGGTTAGGATGCCAAAATCATAGTCAAAATACCAAACACCGAGTTCCCGATTTGTGAGATCATCAATAAAATAAAAATTTTCCTCATAGAAAGGTTCCAGGTCAACATTGAAATCCTCTGAAGAATTATCGAAGGGATATAATAGTTCAATTCGGTATGGTCCTATTTGGTCAATGATTCCAAGAACCTCATTCCTGTGCATTCCTACTTTTATTGATCCATAAGAAAGATAGTCTTGAATTGCATCCCATTCAGCCTGTATGCCAATTCTGCTGGCGATGATTTCGGGGATTTCAGGGTCCTTTGGAGGAAGAAGTAGGGTATAGCAATAAAATGCGCTTAGCAATCTGGCGCCGATCATAGACGGGATCCATATCAGAATAATGAAGAGAATCACACCAGTTTTTTTCATCAGAACTCCACTCATTAGCTTCAAGATGGGTTTTATTCCACTCAACTAATCTTAGTACTGCCATGTACTGATGAGTTCTTAAGTAATAAGTCAACTATCTGATCGATTTTGCATTTTCGTTGCTTGAATCTCAGAATGCACTCAATCGCCTGATCCAAGCGCTGATTAAGGTCTTCTCCACGATCCACCTGTTCAAACGGCAATGACGATCCATTCAGCCACACAGTAACCATACCCGCGATGTAGCTTTCATAGTAATTTATATCGATATCCAGACCTTCAACCAGGTTCGCAAACCCAGTCTCAACTGGTTCGCTATTCAATTCATTAAATAACCGCTCTATTTCACTTCTCATCTTTTCGCCCGTTAAACAATTCAGGAAAAAATTTCTTATAAATATTCTATCTGATTTGATTAATAATATTTGGCCTGCAGATACTCACCCAAATAACAAAACCACTGCTCTTCACCCCATCCGCTCCACCTGGCAGGCGTACCAGCCCGCCAGCCCGGTCTCCATTCTTTTCACCGCGTATCTCTCCCCCGGCAGCAGATCTTCCATCAACGGCAGGCCCGGCGCGTAGCAGAAGCGCCCGCCCGGCTTCAGCGCGCCCAGAATCGCCATGTACCGGCGCGCGTAGCGCTCCGCTTCGCCGTGGGCGTACTGGTGGTGAAAGGCGAAGTGATGGCTGAAGGCCATGTGCGAGAGGATCGTGCCCCAGCTCTGCGGCTGCAAATCCACTTCCAGCCAGTTGCCCACCCGCAGGTAGTCTGCGTCTTCCACAATGCGGTCCACACCCACGGCCGGCACGCCCTGGCGGCGCAGGTAAGCCGTCAGACCACCCCGCCGCCCGCAGCCCAGGTCCAGCACCGGGGGCAGCAGGTCTTCCACGCGCAGGCCCAAAATCCGCAATTGCAGTTCCGGGCTGTAGTCTTCGCACACCACCGTCTGGTACAGAAACGGGTTCTCCCCGCGCCGCGCGATGCGCTCCAGGTTGCGCTTCAGGTCGTCAAAATGTTTGCGAATCAGGCCGCTCAGCTCGCGCTGCAGCTCGCCGGGAGCGCGGTTCACCGCCAGCACCGCGCGCATGCCGTTCAGGTAGTCGCGGTACAGCGAGACCAGGTAAGCCGTCTCCAGGCGGTCGAACTGCAAAAACTGGTTGCTGCGGTAAGTGAAGTCCAGCGTGGCGGTAACAAACTGCCCCAGCAGGGTGTTGAAGGCGCGCTCATCGGCCAGCAGGGCCGCCATTTGCGCGCCATGCTCGCCGCATAAACGCGCCACCTCCGGCTCAACCGCCAAAAAGTCTTCATCCAGGGCGGCCACATCGCGCAGCGATTTTTGCGCGAACCTTTCGTAGCGCCGCTGAATGCTGGCCAGCACGGCCTGAAACAGCGCGTGTTGATCTGCGCCAACCGTTTGCGTTAAACTTTGCATGCGCCTTCCTTTCGGCCTGGCGCGATTGTAAATCCGCGCCGCATTGGCTACAATTTCATTAACCCCGTCTACCGGATGGTTTTCAGCAGGAGGGTATTATGTTTACTCCGGTCATGTTCATTCAGTTTGGCGGCGCGGTGGTCTTAATCCTTTTGGGGGCCTGGGTCATCATCCAGGGCGTCAATCTGATCACCGAGTTCTACCCCCGCACCCTGGAGCTTACTCCGCAGGTCATGCGCCGTGGAGCCGCCGCCCAGCCCGTCCCGCCGCGCGCCACCTTTCTGGCTTCCCTCGACGAATTGATCAGCGCCGAAATCCGCGCCATCAACCTGGCTCCGCAAACCCGCCTGCAGAGCGAGGCCGCCGCGGATGAAGAGCACCCCGCGGCCCTCTCCGGCGCGGGCGACCCGCCCGAAGACGCCGACATTTTGCCGGTTGAGCCTGCCCCGCCCGCCGGAGAGCAGCCGGCCGCGCCGCCTGCAGATTCCTCCGCGCAGCACGGCAAGCCCCCCGCCCCCACCGACCGCATTGAGGCCATCGCGCGCATTGTCGAGGCTCTGCCCTCCATTCTCAACGCCAATTTCGGCCCGGCGGCGGTGCTGTGCCTGGTGGGGTTGGCGCTGTGCGCGGGTGGATTTGTCCTCATCTTAAACCTGGGAGCCTGACCACTTTCGTGGCCAGGCTGGTATCGCGCCTTCGGATAATTACTCTGCGCTGATCACAATCGCTTCACCCAGGCGGATGTCGCGGTAGGTATCGCCAAATTCCTGGCGGAAAAGGTCAATCTGCTCCGGCAGCGAGTCGTGCGGCGACACCGCCACCAGCACCGGGTTCAGGTTTTGAATAAAGGCAATATCTTCTGCCAATTGTTCCGGCGTCTGGGTGATGTTATGCAGCCCGCCGATCACTCCCACTACCGGCTCGCCGAATACTTGCTCGGCGCGCGCCGCCATGCGCTCAATGCCGGGGTGCCCGCAGCCGGTGATCAGGATCAAGCCCACACCCTCCACATTCACCACCAGCGGCTGCTCGTAGTGCCACTTTTTGAGCACATTGAATGGGAAAGAAAAATCAAAATACATGGGGCCTAAAGTCGCCACACCTTCGGCGATCTTGACCGGCTGGTCCACCACCGTCAGAGTGGCGTTGGGGTGTTCCATTTTGACCGGCACATAAACCGTCATATTGCTTAAATCATCGGGCTGCCTGCCCACAGAAAAAGTATTCGACAACCAGTTGCCCACACTGCCCACATGGTCGGGGTGGTCGTGCGAGATCACAATCGCGTCAAAATCAGACAGCGCAATTCCCAATGACCCCATATTGTCTTCCAACACGGAGGGATAGGTATTGGTCTCGTTGTAGCCAAAATCCAGCAGAATGTTGGCCTGGTCAGTGGTGATCTGGTACGATACGCCGTGCCCACCGGCCAGCAAATCACTGGAGAGATCAAATTCATACAACGGCACAATTTGCAAAGACTTCGTGCTGCCCAGTTCCTCCAGCGACATCGCCGCCGGGGCCGCTTCAGTCGGCTTGCCCAATTCCAATCCGTAGCGCATCGCGGCCAGCGCGAACACACTCACGATCAATAGAATGCCCGCCAGAAAAATACCCAAAAGAATTTTCTTCAACATGGTTCCTCGCCTGAAATGATCAAGATGATTGATCCCAGTTTATAATCACAGCAGTCCTTTGTACCCCATCCAAAGATGGGTTTATCTTTATCAAATGGTCAGGTTTTGAATCCCCCACCTGACCAGGAAATGGAAGAAGCATGCAGCCCTTCAAACTTGAACGATATTTCGCCCAGCACGAATTCAGCGCCGAGGTACTGATGAGCAGTTCCGACTGTGAAAGCCTTTCGCTGGAAACGCTATTGAACCTTTGCGACCCGGAAACCGAACATTTGTGGAAGAACCTCAGCCTGGGTTACACCGAATCGCAGGGGCTGCCCCTGCTGCGCGCTGAGATCTCCACCCTGTACACGCGCGTTCACCCTGATCAGGTCATTACGCTCGCCCCTGAGGAAGGCATTTATATCGCTATGCGAACTTTGCTGCGCCCCGGCGATCACGTCATCTGCCTGGCGCCAGCCTACCAGTCGCTCTACCAGGTCGCCGCCGACAGCGGCTGCCAGGTCTCATTATGCTGGCTGCGGCAAACCACCTCCGGCTGGCAGCTCGACCCGCAGCAGATCAAAGACCTCATCCGTCCCAACACGCGCATGCTGGTGGTCAACTTTCCCCACAACCCCAGCGGATTTCTCCCCTCCCGCGCCCTGTTTGAGAAGATCATCGACCTGGCCGCCCAACACAACCTGATCCTCTTCAGCGACGAAATGTACCGCTTGCTGGAATACAAAACCGAAGACCGTCTGCCCGCCGCCTGCGACGCCTACCCCAACGCCGTCAGCCTGGGCGGGTTGTCCAAATCCATGTCGCTGCCCGGCCTGCGTGCCGGCTGGCTGGCCGCGCGGAACCGCGAATGGATCCAGTCTTTCCAACGCTACAAAGATTACACCACCATCTGTTCCAGCGCCCCCTCCGAAGTGCTGGCGGTCATTGCCCTGCGCGCGCGCGAAGAGATTGTGCAAACCAACCTGGGCATTATTCGCGCCAACACCGCCCTGGCCCAGGCCTTCTTCGCCCACAACGCGACCTGGTTGGAGTGGATCCCGCCCCTGGCCGGCCCCATCGCCCTGCCGCACTACACCGGCCCCGGCAGTGTGGACGAGTTCTGCCTGTCTGTGCTTCAACAGCAAAACGTGATGATTGTGCCTGGCAGCATGTTTGAAATGGAAGGGAATTATTTCCGCGTTGGCCTGGGGCGCAAAAACCTGCCCGAAGCCCTGCGCCGCCTGCAGACCTATCTCGACGCGGCGGCTTAAGCAGCCCGCTGGCGGATGAACTGGCTGGCGGCCGTGAAGGCTTGCCGGGTGCAGGCCAAAAAGGGAATACTTAAAAAGGCGTGCCGCGCCTCAGGGTATTCGCGCCGAGAAAAGAACAGCGTCTCCGTTGGGACGCCCATTTCTCTGGCTCTTTCCGCCAGCGCCTCCGACTCGGGGGAAAGCGGATCCACTTCCCCGCAGCACAGAAACAGCGGCGCGCAGCCCCTCGAAAGATGCCGCAGCGGCGAAGCGGTTCGCGCCCGCTCGGCGTAAAGCGCGCTGTCCGTGCCCAGGAAACCTTCGTGCGTCATCGTGTGAATATTCCAGAAACTCGTCTTGAGCACGGTCTCAAAGTCGTACACGCCAAAAAACAGCAGCGCCCCGCGCAGCGCCTGGGCGGGCAAACTCATTCTTACACCAATCTCCTGCCACAGCAGCGGCTGGTTGAGCGCCGTGGTTACCCAGGCAGCCAGGTGCGCCCCCGCCGAATCGCCCGCCACAAAAACGCGCCGCGCGTCTCCGCCGAACTGCTCCGCGTGCTGGCAGGCCCAATCCACGGCGCGGGCCGCGTCTTGAAGCTGCGCCGGGTAATTGTAGCGTGGCCCCAGGCGGTAATTAGCGTTGAACACCACCACGCCGGCCTGCGCCAGTTGCTTGCACACCCGCGTGTAGCTGGCCTTGTCGCCCGATAGCCACCCACCGCCGTGAAAGAAGACCAGCACCGGACGCCCTGCCCCTTCCCCGGCTGAGACCACATCCAGGCGCTGTTCCGCGTCCGGGCCGTAAGCCAGCCCGCGCGCCAGCAATCGCGCGTTCGGCGTCTGCCAGTGAAACAGCAGTAACCGCCCGGCGCGGTTTGCCACGCCCAGCAAGCGTTTAAGCAGCCACGCGTTCATATAGCCCTTCAAATGTGACCCGCTGCTGGTCAACCACCACCACCTGGTTGGCGCCCTTTCCCTTGGCTTCATACAGCGCCTGGTCCGCGGCGCAGATCATCTTTTCCAGGCTGGCTTCCTCGCCAAACAAGTCGGAACAGGCCACGCCAAAACTCGACGTAATTTGATAATATCCTTTGTACGTATCCAGGGGCGACTGTTCAATCGCCTGGCGCAGCCGCTCCGAAATCTGTTGAGCTTCATGCAGGTTCGTATCCGGCAGCACCACCACAAATTCCTCACCCCCATAGCGCCCCACCAGATCGCCGGCGCGCAGTTGAGAGGTGCACAGGTCAACCACCGCCTTTAATGCCCGATCACCGGTCTGGTGGCCAAAAAGGTCGTTGATGCGCTTAAACTGATCAATATCCAGCATAATCAAAGAAAACGCCGCTCCGCCGCCGCGCGCTGCAGAGACGATATCGTCCGCCTTTTCAAACAAAACTGAGCGGTTCAGAACGCCCGTCAGCGCGTCATAGCTGGCAAGCTGTTTGATCTGCTCGAACAGAAGCACCCGCTCGGTGATGTCGTGCAGGGTGAAAATGCGCGCCGTGATGGCCTGGCTGCTGTCACGCACCGGCACTACATTCACTTCCAAAAAAAGCTGCCCAATATGCGTTTCGCTGCAGCAAATTTCTTGTTCGGCCAGCAGCTCCGCGTGGTTGGGAATCGCTTTCAGAGCTTCCCCCGCCAGCAGACCGCTGGTCTGGTTGGCCGCCAGTCCCAGCATCATCATCGCCGCCGGGTTGATATCCAGCAATTGATTGTAACGGTCAATCACAATCACACCGTCTTGCAGGGTTTCCAGCACCACATCCCGCGCCAATAAAACACTCTGGAACAGGTCAAACTGAAACACCGCTCTTCCCAGCAGAATACTTGCCAGCATCAAGCTCTGCGAAGTAAAGCTGATCTGCGGCACCGGCGTTGTGCCCAGCAGAAACATCAGTTCAGCCAGCAGCGGGACGATCATTGCCGCAGTCAGCAGCACCAGCTGGCTGCGAACCTTGCCCCGCGACTTGCGGAAAGATTCCGCCAGCAGTCCAAGGCTGGCCAGATACATTACCGCAGTAAAGGGAGAAAATGCCAGATAGAAAAAGCTTGTGTAAGAGTTGTTGAGGACGGCAAAGCCATACACCGGCCGCACCATCCCTGGAAGATGGCGAAACAGGTGATGGGAAGAATCACTCCACATCAACGCAATCAGAATCAACGGGTACAGGATGAGATACCTGGAATATTTCTTCACCAGCGTCTCATGGCCGGTGTAAATACCCACAAAAGCTAGCCAAAAGAACGACAGCAAGAAACTGCCCGATATTCGCACATTTTCCCAAAATAATGTATTGGATAGCGTATTGCTGAACACTTCAAGAAGATGTGCCAGCGACCAGACCAGCAGACAGGCCAGCACAGCCAGGAACGCCTGCGCCAGCCGCTTTTTCCGGTGCGTCCAGCTCAGCGCCATGAGGAAAATCACCAGCATACTGTTGAGCAGGATCGGTACAACAAACATAGTTTTTGAGAGCGTCATTTATCCCCTTGATTGCGATTCGCTCAGTTTGTTGTCAGCTACCGGTAAATATACCTGTACAAACAAAACGTGCTTTTTCCATTTTAACATAATTTATATAGAAATCAATCCTTTGGTAATAATTTAGTAACAATATTATTATTTTTACATTTTTCCAGTCAAATCCGCGGTCCGCTGTAGAGGCGGGTATAATAGAAAATACACTGGGTACCCATCTTGAGCAGGTATCCGGGCATTGATTCCGCATTGTTCCCCATTTAGCTGAAAACCATCTAGGAGTGTAGAGCATGGCCAAAAAACTAATTCTTGTCGCTGGTAACATTGGTTCCGGAAAAACATCTCTCACCGAGCGCATAGGAGAGCGGCTGGGCTGGCGCACAGCCTACGAATCAGTTGCCGACAATCCTTACCTTTCCCATTTCTACGCCGATATGCGCCAATGGTCCTTCCACCTGCAGGTATTCTTTTTGGGGCACCGCGCCAAACAGCACCTCGAGTTGTGGCAAGACCCGCGCTCGGCCATCATCGACCGCAGCATCTACGAAGACGCCTATATCTTCGCCCGCGCTCTGCACCACATGGGCAACCTCAACGAAATCGATTACCAGTCGTACCGCAGCGTGTTTGACCTGGTTGTGCGCAGCCTGCCCGCCCCCTCGCTGCTGGTTTACCTTAAAGCACCCGTGCCGATCCTGATGGAGCGCATTCACCGCCGCGCACGCAACATGGAAACGGGCATTTCACAGGATTATCTCTCCCTGCTCGAATCGTACTACGACGATTGGCTCACCAATTTTGACCTCTGCCCGGTGCTGACCATTCGCACGGATGATCTCGATTTTGTCAACCAGCCCAAACACCTCGATATTGTCGTCGAACGCATCCAGGAAAAACTATCCGGCAAAGAAGAGATCATCTTTCCAAAAACGGCGGATTAAGTATTTTTTCAGTTTCTGCAACCATTCGGTGCGCTTTCCGTATATGGGATAGATATAGAAACCATCAGGAGCAACCGTGAGTAACCTCGAAGCAGATATCCTGCGAAAATTGCGGGAGGGCGATGGAGATGCCTTTACAAGCGTTGTGGAGACTTACCAGACACCCGTCTATAACCTCTGCTACCGTATGTTGGGCAACCCGCAAGAAGCTGAAGATGCGGCTCAAGAGACGTTTTGGCGCGCGTACAGCAACATCAAGCGCTACGACGAAGGCCGCAGCTTTATTACCTGGCTTCTTTCGATCGCCGCGCATTACTGCATTGACCAGCAAAGAAAACGCAGGCTGCCAACCTTTTCCATGGAATTGATTCCAGACGAGATTGTTCCCGGCTCAACTCCTGATCCAGAAAACACATTTAACAAATCAGAGGAAGAAAGGGTGATGCGCCGGGTTCTCTCTACTTTAAAACCAACCGATCGGGCAGCGATCGTGCTTCGTTACTGGTACGAAATGTCGGAAGAGGAAATTAGTGAGTCTCTCGATCTATCAGTGAGCGCCGTTAAAAGCCGGCTGTTCCGCGCCCGCAAGCAGCTTGCCGAAGAGTGGAAATCCGAGCACCCCGAATCCGCCAACTCTGAAAGGAAATGCCATGAATCACCAGCCTTTTGAGAAATGGATCTTTGAAGAAGACGATCTCACGCCAAAGGAATTGGAACTCTTCAGTGAACACCTGGAGGAATGCAACGAGTGTACCGGTTTGCGGGCTTCTCTTCACCAGGTTGAGCAGCGGCTTCGTGTCGCCCCGATTCTCGCCCCCTCCCCCGGTTTTGCCGACCGGTGGAAAGCCAGCCTGGCAGAACGAACAGCGCGCGAGCAGCAGCGCCAGGTACGCAAGTTCTTAACCACCCTTTTCCTGTCTGGCGGCCTATTATTTGTTTTGATTTTTAGCCAGTTACTGCTCACCAGTTCGCCCACCGATTGGCTGATCACCGGTATTCAATTTACCACCCTCTCGGTGCTGCGCTTTAACCAATTACCACAGGTCATCATGACCTTTTTGCAAATCTTACCTCCGGCCATTCCGATTGTAGTCTGGGTTTTTGCCACCGTTACCTTCAGTTTGCTAGGCATTTTGTGGGCAGGCACCATCTGGCGGCTCTCGACCCGAGGAGTGCATAACTTATGAGACAATTCAAAAATTGCTTATTGATTCTGGTTCTCTTTACCGCTCTTTTCTTTGCATCACCCGTATCTGTCCAGGCGGCTCAAACCTCTCCCGATGGAGAAGTTGTGCTCGGCGGCACGTACACCTTAGAAAGCGGGGACACACTGAACGGCGGTCTTGTCGTGATTGGTGGTCAGGCCACCCTCGAAAAGGGATCGTCTGTTTACGGCGACATCCTCATCACCGGTGGCACTTTATCTGCCAGCGGCGAAATTTTCGGCTCTGTTACCGCCATAGGCGGCAGCATCAACCTGGAAGAGACGGCGGTGGTGCATGGCGACGTGAACACGGTTGGATCGGTTTTGAATAAAGCCGATGAAGCTGTCATCACCGGGTCGCTGTCCTTCGACGTTCCTTCAGACATGGATTTTAATTTCCTGCCAAAGGTGCCCTTCCCTTCTTTCGACGAACCCAAAAAGGAACCCTTCGGAATCAATCTCCAACCGGTTTGGGATTTCCTCTGGGCCATCTTCCAGGCGATTGCCCTGGCTGCCTTTGCCGCCCTGCTCAGCCTTTTCCTGCAAAAACCCATTGAACACGTTGCCGGGTCTTTCATGGCTTCGCCATTTGCATCCTGGGGATTGGGTCTGCTAACGATGGTGGTCGCCCCTGGTCTGTTGATCCTGCTGATCGTTACCATCATTCTCATCCCGCTGGGCTTGATCGGTATTCTAGCATTGGGGTTGTGCCTGCTGTTTGGCTGGGTTGCCATTGGCTATGAACTGGGCAAGCGCATGGAAGCTCTCTTCCACCAGACCTGGGCTCCGGCGGTCAGCATTGGCCTGGGCACGCTGGTGCTTTCGCTCACTGCCAGCCTGTTCAACGCCATCCCCTGCGTAGGTTGGACTATCCCGATCCTGGTATCCATGTTTGGCCTGGGCGGGGTGTTCCTCAGCCGCTTTGGAACCATCACCTACACCCCCACCGCTCCGCATACCGTACCAGCCGGTGTGCAGGAAAATAAGCCTGAATAAATGTAACCAACGAGCGCCACAAGGCGCTCGCGTTGGCACCGGTTGGGGGAGTCTGAACTGTTTCACCGATAGAAACAAAAAGAGGCCTTTCCGGCCTCTTTTTGTTCACAGGAACAGTTTCGACTAATCACCCCTCGGGTGGTACCAGCCCTCACGCATAATCAATTCATATACCTTTGACGGTAAATAGTGTCGAAACGGCTGCCCTGCGCGGATACGCTCGCGGATTTCTCGCGAAGATATTTCCAATAGCGGAGCCCGCACAAATTCAACTTTGGCCGACAAGCCAGGTAGGATTGCTTCCAATTCCGGTAGGTTAATATCGTCGCCCGGGCGGCGCATCACCCCAATAAAATCACACGCCTGAACAATTTCCTGAGGATGGTACCAGGTCGGCAGATTGTGCAGTGAATCGCCACCCATGATGTATCCCACAGAGTAAGCAGGGTACGCCTGCCGGGTCAATCGGATCGTATCCACCGCGTAATGCGGTCCGGGACGCTGAATATCCACCAGTGAGATTTCAAACGCCGCTTCCTCTTCCACAGCAGCCTGAGCCAGTTTCACCCGCATTTCCACCGGGCTGAACACCTGGCCAATCTTGTGCGGCGGATCCGCCGTGACCACCCACAACAATCGGTCCAGTTCCAGTTGAAAGTGGCACTCCTCCGCCAGGATTAAATGCCCCAAGTGTGGAGGGTCAAAGGTCCCACCAAAAATACCCAGCCTGCCCATCATTCAGCTTTTGCCTAATCCGACCATTCCAGCTCATAATCGCCAATGAAGACGGTATCGCCTTCTTCCACACCCGCTTTGATCAATGCGTCTTCAATTCCCAACACATTCAAAATCTTGTGGAAACGCCGCACCGAAGCATCATGCTCCCAATAGGTCATCGCGGCGGCGCGTTCAATCGCTTTGCCGGTAACGTGGTAACCTTCTTCGTCCTGGAATATCTCAAACGCGCTCGGGGCTTCTTCCACCCGGTAAACGGGCAGCTCTTCTTTGATCTCAGGCTCGGGCGTTTCTTCAATTAACTGATACACACGCCACATCAGCGGGCGCAGATCCTGGCGGGCAGCTGCCGAAATAGAAAAGACTTCGTAGCCCTTCTTCTCCAGAACTTTTTTAATCGCCGCCCATTTTTCTTGAACTTCCGGAAGGTCCATCTTGTTGAAAGCGATAATCTGCGGTTTGCGCGCCAGCCCCGGGTCAAACAGCGCCATTTCACTGTTGATCTGCGAAAAGTCAGCCAGCGGGTCTTCCGAAAGGCCGTCCAGAATGTGAACCAGTACCCGCGTGCGCTGGATATGCCGCAAGAACGCGTCACCCAACCCCACCCCCATGTGCGCGCCTTCAATCAACCCAGGAATATCGGCGAGAATCATGGTGTGCGTGTCGTCCAGTTCCACCACACCCAGGTTAGGTTCAATCGTCGTAAAGGGATACGGAGCGATTTTGGGCCGGGCATTGGTTACCGCGGCCAGCAGGCTGGATTTACCCGCGTTGGGCACGCCCACCAGTCCGGCATCGGCAATCAATTTCAATTCCAGGCGTAAATTCAATTCTTCCGATGGTTCGCCCTTCGTGGCCATGCGCGGCACCTGGTTGCGCGAAGAAGCGTAATGCTGATTTCCCCGCCCGCCGCGCCCGCCTTTGCAAACGATCAGGCGCTGCCCCGCGGAGACCAAATCTCCCATCAATTCGCCTGTGGCATCATTATAAACCAGCGTTCCGGGTGGCACCGGAATGATCAGGTCCTCCGCCGAGCGGCCAGACATATTGTTGGGGCCGCCAGCTGCGCCGCTTTTCGCTTCGTAACGGGTTTGGTGGCGAAAATTGGAAAGCGTGTTCAGGGTTGGAATCACCTCCAACACCACGTCGCCGCCCTTACCGCCATCGCCCCCGTCCGGGCCGCCGCGCGGAACATACTTCTCGCGGTGAAAATGGACCATACCATCCCCACCTTTTCCAGAACGCACAAAGATACAGGCTTCATCAATAAACATACACTACTCTCTTGATTCTTCACAGGGATCAGGCGCGCCTGATCCCTGTGAACGGCATAGCCAGAAACAACTACTTATTTTCCAAATTTCTGTTTTAATACATCTTCCAGCGAAGGCTGGCCAATCTCTTGCAGTTCGTAGCGCACGCGCTGCATGGGTTTATTGACCTTCAATACCCGCGTCAGGTCAATCGGCGTGGCCGAAATCACCAGGTCAACGTCCGCGTTGTTGATCGTCGTTTCCAGGTCTTTTACCATATCCGCGCCGTAGCCCATGGCCGGCAAAATCGTGCCGGTATTGGGGTACTTTTGGTAGGTGGCCTTGATCGAACCCACGGCAAACGGCCGCGGATCCACAATCTCACCCGCGCCAAAGCGCCGCGCGGCCACCCAGCCAGCGCCATAGGCCATTTCGCCATGCGTGAGGGTCGGGCCGTCTTCGATGACCAGCACGCGTTTGCCGCGAATGGCAGCCGGGTCTTCCACGAACAGCGGAGACGCGCCTTCAATGATCAGCGCATCTGGTTTGGTGGCAAACAAGCTTTCGCGGACTTTAATAACGTCTTCCGGTTTGGCAGTGTCGACTTTGTTGATCACAAACACATCTGCCAGGCGCAGATTGGTCTCGCCGGGATAGTAGCGCAGCTCATGGCCAGCGCGATGAGGATCAGCGACGACAATATAAAGGTCCGTCTTGTAGAACGAAAAGTCGTTATTCCCGCCATCCCACAGCACAATATCCACTTCCTGTTCGGCCTGGCGCAAGATCTTTTCGTAATCCACACCCGCGTAGACGATCACGCCATTATCCAGATGCGGTTCGTACTCTTCGCGCTCTTCGATCGTGCACTCGTGCTTGTCCAGGTCGGCGTAGCTGGCAAATCGCTGCACCGCTTGCTTGGCCAGGTCGCCGTAGGGCATGGGGTGGCGGATCGCCGCGACTTTGTATCCCATGTCGATTAAGATCTTCGACACGCGCCGCGTCGTCTGGCTCTTGCCAGAACCCGTGCGCACCGCACAGATCGCCACAACCGGTTTGGTGGATTTGATTTGAGTTGTTCCAACCCCCATCAAGCGAAAATCGGCGCCCGCGGCGTTCACAATCGAAGCTTTGTGCATCACATACTCGTGCGGCACATCGCTGTACGCGAAAACCACCTGGTCGACTTTATGCTCGTTGATCAGGCGCACCAAATCACTTTCCGGGTAAATCGGAATTCCCTTTGGGTATAAAGAACCCGCTAATTCGGCAGGGTACTTCCGGCCTTCAATGTTGGGTATCTGGGTCGCGGTGAATGCCACAACTTCATAATCTTTGTTGTCGCGGTAGAACGTATTGAAATTGTGAAAGTCGCGCCCAGCAGCGCCCATGATAATAGTACGGATTGGGGTCATTAATCAACTCTCCTTTGATCTAGATTTTGATTGAATGGTACTCCCCTCCCACGCGGGAGAAAAAATATGCGGTTTGCCCAATCAAACCGCGTATTTCCACAACAGATGATCTGTTACATCACGTCCGGCGCCTGAATGCCGAGCAATCGCAGGCAGTTGGCAATTGCCTGTCGGGCAGCGGCCACCAGCCGCAGGCGCATATCTCGAATCTCCGGTTCAGCTTGCAGCACCGGACATTGATTATAAAAATCATTAAAAGCTTTGGCCAGTTCGAATGCAATGTTAGAGATTAACAAAGGTCGCATCTCTTTCGCCGAGCGTTGAATTTCGTTGGGCAGTTTTGAAATCACATTGATCAATTCCACCTCAACCGGGGCCAATTCATAGGTAGGCGCAAAACTGCCAGGCAGATCGCCTTCTACCTTCTTCAAAATGGAATTGGCGCGCACATACGCATATTGGATATACGGAGCAGCTTGCCCATTGAAATCCAGCGCGGCATTCCAATCGAAGGTAACAATTTTGGTATTATCACGCGAAAGCATTGAATACTTGATCGCGCCCAGCGCAACCGCCTGAGCAATTTTGGTCTGGTTCTCCGCAGAAAGCCCGGCGTTCTTCTCTTTTACAATCTCCAGCGCCCGGCCCGTTGCTTCTTTGATCAAATCTTCCAGCAGTACCACCGTGCCGTCACGGGATGACATGGTTACATTCCCCGGCAGGTTCACAATCTCATACGCCAGGTGATGCAGGCGGCTGGCCCATTCATAGCCCATCAACTCCAGGGTTTTGAAAATTTGCTGCATGTACAGCGATTGGCGCACATCGATCACATACACCGAGCGGTCAAGATGGTACTGTTCAAACTTCTTGATCGCCAGGGGAATATCTTTGGTGGCATATAGCGACGTTCCGTCCGAGCGCAAAATCACCAGCACGCGGTAGGTTTCTTCCAACCCCAAAATCTCATCCAGCGGAATGATCACCGCCCCCTTCGGGCGCTCATCACGCGCCAGGCCTTTTTCAATCAGCCCGTCAACCAGTTCCACACCCGAGTCTTCCACTTCACTTTCAAAATAGAAGTGGTCAAAGCGTACTCCCAGAAGGTCATACACCTGGTTAAATCCTTGCATTGACCAATCGCGCGTTTTTTGCCACAACGCGGTTACTTCCGGGTCTCTGCGGCTCCAGCGCCCAAACAGTGCCCGCACTTCCGCTTCCACTGCCGGGTCTTCATAATACCGGTCTGCTTCCGCGTAAATATTTCCCATCCAGCGCGTAACGTCTTGGTCGGGTTCCTCACCGGCATGATTTTTTGTGTAATTCCACAACCACTTGATCACGTGCAGGCCAATATCACCAATGTAGTTGGAACGAACCACATCGTAACCAGCCGCCTCAAGAATATTACAAACTGAATCTCCCAGAATAACATTGCGGAGATGGCCCACATGGAAAGCTTTATGCGTATTGGGTTGAGAAAACTCAACCATCACGCGTTCATGTTTCGATTCACCATAACCAAACTTTTCACGCTCGTCCAAAACCGTATCGATAATCCGCTGGGTGTATTCACCGGTCGAAAAATACAGATTGAGATAACCGCGTACAGTCTCTATTTTTTCAAAGCCTTGCGGGCTGCCCAGATACGCTGCCACCTGCTCGGCAATTTCCTGAGCTCGCTGCGCCACATTGATCTTCACGCCCTTCTCTTTGCCCTCTTGAGAGGCCAGAGAGAAAAAGGAGGTTGAAATCCCCCAATGACCGCTGAATGGAATGTACTTCCATTGAACATCAGGCCGGGGAAGGTTGTGGCTTTGGCAGTAGGCGATAATTTTCTCTTCAATGCTGTTTTGTTCGGCTATAAACATGCTGCTTTTCCCTATGCGCTAGAAAATAAGAAATGCTCGCTTTGCCTGATCCGTTCAAAGGAGCCTTGAAATCCTGAATGATTATATCATAGAGTAATGCCATGAATTTCGCTTTGGCATTCATTAAACGCAAAAGCGGGAGAGAACCTCCCGCTGATTGCCAATTTGAATTGCCTTCTCGAAACAACCAGCCTGCGCGGAATTATTCCATCGCGGCAAGCTGCTTCATCAAGCGACTTTTGCGGCGCGAAGCGTTATTCTTGTGCAAAACGCCCTTTTCAGCGGCTTTATCCAGCGCGCTGACAGCCTGGCGCACCAGAGCTTCGGCGGTCTCTTTTTCACCGGCTTCAATCGCCAGGCGCGCTTTCTTAATGAAAGTGCGGGCGGTTCCACGGTAAACACGATTGCGTACACGTTTCTTTTCGTTTTGCTTATTTCGCTTAATCGCAGACTTAATGTTAGCCAACTTAATCCTCCAACTAGCTCAACCGACTATTTTCTTTGCAAGCTGGTATTCTACCCGATTGCTTCCTGTTTGTCCAGTTTCGATCTTTCTTGCGGTCAAAAATTATACCACACCTGGATAAAAAATCAGGGAGGTTTTTAAGAATCCACCTCCCTGATTTTCTTTGATTCACAAGAGCGCTTATTTATCCGCCAGAGCCGCCAGGCCGGGGAGCACAATCCCTTCCAGCATTTCCAACGAAGCACCGCCACCCGTAGAGATATGGGTGATCTTATCCGAAAGGCCGGACTGATTGATCGCCGCGACCGAATCGCCGCCGCCCACAATCGAAACCGATTTGCTCTCTGCCACGGCTTTGGCTACACCAAAGGTACCCTTGGCAAAATTGGGCATCTCAAACACGCCCATCGGGCCGTTCCAGACCACCGTGCCGGCGCTCATAATCACTTTGCTGTAATTCTCAACCGTTTCCGGCCCCACATCCAAAATGCGCCAGCCATCCGGCACCGGGCCCATCTGGGTTACTTTCGTCTCGGCATCGTTGTCAAACGCATTGGCGATGACCACATCCACCGGCAGGCGCAGTTTTTGCCCGCCGCCGGCCAGCAATTCGCGCGCAGTTTCCAGGGCCTCATCCTCTACCAGCGAGTCGGCGACCGGGTAGCCCTGCGCCTTAAAGAAGGTATTGGCCATACCGCCGCCGATCAAAACCTGGTCGGCAATCTGCAGCAAATTCTTGATCACACCGATTTTATCGCTGATCTTCGCGCCACCTAGAATGGCCACAAACGGGCGGTCGGGGTTGGCAATTGCCTGGCCTAAATAGCGAATTTCCTTCTCCATCAAAAAGCCAGCCACCGCGGGGATGTAATCAGCTACGCCCACCGTGGAAGCATGCGCGCGGTGCGCCGAACCAAAAGCGTCGTTTACAAACACATCCGCGAAGGAAGCCAGTTTCTTCGACATTCCGGCGTCATTCTTGGTCTCGCCCGCTTCAAAGCGGGTGTTTTCCAGAACCAGCACTTCGCCAGGTTTCAAAGCCGCTGCCGCTGCTTCGGCCGCCGGGCCAACGGTGTCTTCGGCAAATTTGACGGTCTTGCCCATCACTTTGCCCAGGTATTCCGCCACCGGTTTCATTGAATATTCCGGCATGGGAGAGCCTTTCGGGCGGCCCAGGTGCGAGCACAGGATCAGCGCGGCGCCCTCATCCAGCAGGTAGTTTAATGTCGGTAAAGCGGCCTGAATGCGGGTATCGTCTTTAACCACACCCTCTTTAAGCGGGACGTTGAAGTCGACCCGCACCAGCACTTTTTTGCCCTTCACATCAATATCTTTGACCGTCTTCTTATTGAACATTTCGCCTCCACTTCTGGTCATAAAGACATAATGCGCAATCTGTCTGATGCAGCAGGCGGCAGATTACGCATTATGCGCATGGTTAGAACCTCAAAAGACTAAAGTGATTTCGCCATCTTGGCAGCCAGGTCGGCGGTGCGGCAAGAGTAACCCCACTCATTGTCGTACCAGGTCACGATCTTGACCATCGTGCCGTTCATCACCATCGTATATGGGCCATCAACGATCGAGGAACGGGAATCGCCTTTGTAATCCATAGATACCAATGGTTCCATGGTGAAGCCCAGAATGCCCTTCAGCGGGCCTTCCGCAGCGGCTTTGAAAGCAGCGTTCAGTTCTTCCACTGAGGTGGGTTTTTCCAGCTCGGCGACAAAGTCCACAACCGAAACGGTGGGGGTGGGAACGCGCAGCGAATAACCGTCGAATTTACCCTTCAGATCGGGGATAACCAGCGCCAGAGCGCGGGCGGCGCCGGTGGTGGTGGGGATGATGTTCATCGCGGCAGCGCGGGCGCGGCGCAGGTCTTTGTGCGCCAGGTCCAAAATGCGCTGGTCGTTGGTGTAGCTGTGGATGGTGGTCATCATACCGCGTTTGATGGTCCAGTTGTCGTGGACGATCTTGGCGGCCGGGGCCAGACAGTTGGTAGTGCAGGAAGCGTTGGAAACCACAAAGTGCTTGGCAGGATCATACTGGTCATCATTGACGCCCAACACAATCGTGATATCTTCGTTCTTGGCAGGGGCGCTGATGATCACTTTCTTCGCGCCGCCAGCTTCGATGTGAACAACCGCGCCAGCTTTTCCACCAGAAGCCAACTTGTTGGTGAATACACCAGTCGATTCAATCACAATTTCCACACCCAGGTCTTTCCAGGGCAGGGCTGCAGGATCTTTTTCCGCGAAGACTTTAATCTTCTTACCATTGACAACCAGGTCGTTCCCATCAATTTCAACTGTTCCGGGGAATTGGCCGTAATTCGTGTCGTATTTCAGCAAATGCGCGTTGGTGGGAGTGTCAAACAGGTCGTTGATTGCCACAACTTCAAGATCCGCCGGGTAGCGTTCGCTGATTGCTTTCAACACCTGACGACCGATACGACCAAAGCCATTGATACCGACTTTAACAGACATCTTAGAACCTCCGTAGTTGTATATTAGTGAAAATTAACACTACATTATTTTACCATGCCTGGCAAAACTACATAGTGGATTCTATACCATTCTGGACATCTAAACATACTATTTTAAGGTTTTTTAATCTTCTTCCCGCGTCAATAGCGGACCGGTGCGCTCGTAATACAAATCCATAATCGTTTTAGCCAGCTTTTTCGAGTCGTGTCGCCAGGGATTCTCCAGATCAACCAAATCAGCCGAATACACTGAGTACGTATGCTGCAGTTGCGCCTCCGTTTTTACCCAATCGAGGTTTTCGGGCAGCTTTCCTTCAAAGCGATTATTGCTGATCAGCAAATCAAATAATCGCGTTCCAACATGCTTCTCCAATGTTATGAGATGGTCACCGCACTGGTAACCATCCGTTTCACCCGGCTGGGTAGCAACATTGCAAACATAAAACTTGAGCGCGCGGCTGGCGCGCAGCGCGCCGGCGATATCGGGAACCAGCAGGTTGGGGATAATACTGGTATACAAACTTCCCGGCCCTACCACTATTAAATCCGCAGAGAGGAGGGCCTGTAGCGTGGGCGGAAAAGCTTGCGGGCTGTCTGGCTCCAGCCAGACGCGCAGAACCTTGCCAGCCGCTTTTGGAATTTGTGATTCGCCTCTCACCTGCTGCACCACGCCTTCGCCGTTGGGCATTTGCACGTCTGCCACCAGGCGTACATCGTGCAGCGTGGCTGGCAGCACGCGGCCCTGTACCGCCAGCACGCGGCCGGTTTCAGCTACTGCCTCTTCAAAGCTGCCGGTCAGTTCCGTCAACGCCGTAATCAGCAGGTTACCCAGGGTATGGCCGTTTAACCCGGCCGCGGTGGAAAACCGGTATTGGAAAATTTGGGTCAGCAGCGCCTCATCATTTGAAAGCGCCGCCAGACAGTTGCGGATATCGCCCGGCGGCAAAATCCCCACCGTGCGCCGCAGTTCGCCTGAAGACCCGCCGTCATCCGCGACGGTTACAATCGCGGTGATATTGGTTGTGTATTCTTTTACCCCGCGCAGTAACGCCGAGAGCCCCGTTCCCCCGCCAATCACCACCACCTTCGGACCGCGCTCTTTGCGCCGGTAAGCCGAAACCATGTCATAAATCTGGCGGCCGGGTTTCACAAAGGGTTTCAACAATGCGCGATTTAATCCCCAGTTGCCAATCAAAACCAACGCCACCCCGAACCCGCCAAAAATGACCGCTCGCAAAGTGCGGTCTAGAAAACGCAGCGAAAGCAGCGAAATCACTCGCAGCCACCAGGTGGAAGAAGGTGCGGTTCGGTACACGTCCAGCAGCAAAAAAGCAAAGCCAATCGCGATGAGCGTTGTTCCGGCCAGGATCAACGCGATCCAGCGTTTCACGCCCAGGCCAGGTGAAAGCCAGCGTAAATCTCGGCGGAACAGGGTGATTAATTTTTGGTACCAGGGATTATGGTTGCGCTTCATCCACTACATCATAATGTCGAAAGCCTTTTCCGTCAACAAAGATTTGTGCTATAATCTCGTTCTATGAAAACCATTATCGCAGCGGACATCGGTGGAACTGGTATTCGGGTGGCTGTCTACCCCTTTTCTGGCAGCACAGAACCCCTCGCACAAAAACGCATTCCCACCCGTGGAGAAGGTACCGCCGTTGAACGGCTGGTTGGCCTGATTAGAGAATTATGGCCCGCAGGCCACGAAGTTGCCGGTATCTCTGCTGGTTTTCCCGGACCGGTCAATCCCTACGAAGGCATCATTTATACTGCCCCCAACATCGCTGATTGGAAAAACCTGCCGCTGGGCCAGATCTTAAGTGATACATTCCATGTGCCCGCGATGGTTGGCAACGACGCCAACATGGCCTGCTTGGGCGAGTGGAAGTTTGGAGCCGCGCAGGGCCACCGTGATGTGATCTACATCACCATCAGCACCGGCATTGGCACCGGCGTCATCAGCAACAACCAGCTTCTGCTGGGCGCGAAAGGCCTCGCCACCGAAATGGGCCACACAGTAGTCAATCCCGAAGGCCCTCTTTGCGGCTGTGGGCATCCCGGTCACATTGAATCATATTCTTCCGGCACCGGCATTACCAGCTTCGTCAAAAGCCAGTTGGCCGCTGGCCGCGAGTCCTCTCTACGGGGCATCAGCCGGCTGAGCGCCAAAGAAATTGCCGAAGCCGCCGTGACTGGCGACAGCCTCGCCAAAGAAGCCTTTGAGATCGCCGGCACTTACCTG
Organism: Ornatilinea apprima; assembly: GCF_001306115.1. Lineage (GTDB taxonomy): Bacteria > Chloroflexota > Anaerolineae > Anaerolineales > Anaerolineaceae > Ornatilinea > Ornatilinea apprima. The sequence goes on from NZ_LGCL01000026.1 coordinate 21,382, forward strand.
GGGATCGGCATCTCCAATTTCCTGCATATTTTCAATCCGTCCATCATCGTCCTCGGAGGCGGGGTATCTCAAACTGGCAGTCTGATTTTGGATCCTATGCGCCGCTCGCTGAAAGAACGCGTTGTCTCTGAGGAATATATCAAAGACCTGGTCATCACCCCAGCCCAACTGCAAGACAACTGTGGCCTCTTGGGGTGCCTGGCTTGGGCGCAGATCAACTTCAAAGAATAAGCGCAGCCCCCGCCATTTCCAGGTTTTCCCAACAACAGTACACATACTTTGGCCGCCTCGGCGGCCTTTTGCTATAATTTAACTACCGTGCGCCGTCCGCCTGGTGGCGGGCTGTAAAACGACTTTAATCGCGGAAGCGCGCCAACAAATTGGCGACCGTCCGCATGATGGAGAAACATGCTCAATCCACTACTGCCCGATCTGAGAATCCGCCAGCGAGATTACCTGCTGGAACTTTCGCGCGCCCTTACCCAGGAGTTGGACCTGGGCATCCTTTTGGAGAGGATTCTTAATATATCCATCGATATGCTCGCCGGTTACGCCGGTATGATTACCCTGCGCTCGGTGACTGGCGAGTGGCGCGTCGCTGCCAGCAACGGCCTGCCGAACGCCTTTCTCCACTACATCAAGAATTTCTTAAAGGAAATTCCAGCTGAAACCCGCAGCCCAGACGATATGGAACTGCCCGAGATCAACTACATTCTGCAAGAGCTTTCCCGCTCCGGCAGTTTTGGCGCGGTTACCGGGGTTGGCCTACCACTGGTCGCCCGGCAGAACGTAGTGGGTGTGCTGTTTATATTTCGCAATTATCCCAGCCTGTTCACACCCAACGACCGCGCCCTGCTCAGCAGTTTTGCCAACCAGGCTGCCATTGCCGTGCAAAACGCCCAGCTTTACCAGCAGATCAACCAGGAGAAAACGCGCCTCGACGCCCTGCTCGATTCTGCTGCAGACGGCATCTTAATTCTCAACCCCGATCACCAGATTCGTAAATGCAACCCGGCTTTTGCGCACATGTTGAATATTTCCTCCGCGGACGCGCAGAAAATGACCCACGAACAACTCATCCGCTGGGTCAACCGCCCGCAGGACCTGACCCTGGAACAAGCCGAAGCCGGCGGATGGCCGCTCACCTCACGCGCCCAGTTGTATATTGAAGGAGACCTGGATCGGGGCAGCGGGAATCCACCGCTGCCAGTGGGCATCACCTACGCGCCGCTCTTCTCGGAAGAAGGCAGCCTGATTAACATCATCGCCACCATCCGCGATATCACCCGCTTCCGCCAGGCTGAAGAGATGAAAAGCACCTTCATCTCGATTATCAGCCACGAACTGAAAACCCCCGTCGCGCTGATTAAAGGCTACGCCAGCACCCTGCGCCGCGAAGATGCCGTCTGGGAGCGTGCCATCATCGAAGACAGCCTGGCCGTCATTGAAGAAGAAGCCGACCGCCTGACCGGCCTGATCGAGAATCTACTGGATGCCTCGCGCCTTCAGGCAGGCGGGCTTTCGCTCAAACGATCAGATGTATCTCTTCCCACACTGATCCGAAGAATTTCAGAGCGTATGCAAACACAAACCAGCCGCCACAAAATTGTTATGCACCTTCCAGATGACTTCCCCATCATCCTCGCCGATGAATCCCGAATATCACAGCTGGTCACCAACCTGATCTCCAATGCCATAAAGTACTCACCCAAAGGAGAAATCACCATTACGGGTTCGGTCAAAAGCGACATAGTCATCATCTGCGTGTCTGACCAGGGACCTGGCATTGCCGCGGGCGATATTCCTCACATTTTCGACCGCTTCTACCGCGCCCCAGACATGGCCCGCCAGACCAAAGGGGCTGGGCTGGGACTGTTTTTATCGCGCGCCATCGTCGAAGCCCACAAAGGGCGCATTTGGGTCGATTCAGAATCCGGCAAAGGCGCGCGGATTTGCTTCTCTCTCCCTCGCTCCAACGACTTTGAACAGGAGGGATCCTCCTGAAGCGTCAAAAACGCTCAACCCACTATCACTCAATGGTATAATCCCGATATTCTGAACAGGAAAATGGTGAAAAACTTATGGCTAAAACTTCCGTAGCATGCCCGCGCTGCCGCCAACCCGTCATTGCCGATATTGAACAACTGTTTGATATGGGAACCGACTCCCAGGCCAAACAGAAATTACTGAGTGGCATGTTCAATGTCATTCAATGCCCATCCTGCGGATACGCTGGTCAAACTCCTCGTCCACTCGTTTACCATGACCCGCAGAAAGAGCTGCTCCTCACCTACTTCCCCCCCGAGCTTGGCCTGCCCGTCAATGAACAGGAACGCCTGATCGGTCCATTGATCAATCAGGTAGTCAACAACCTGCCCCTGGAAAAACGCAAAGCCTATCTGCTGCGTCCGCAGAGCATGTTCACATTTGAAACCCTCATTGAGAAGGTGCTTGAAGCCGACGGCGTCACTAAAGAGATGCTCGATAACCAGCAGAAACGCCTGTCGTTGATTCAGCGGCTCTTAAACCTGGCCCCCGAGGCGCGCGCCGAGGTCATCAAACAGGAAGAAAACCTGATTGATAACGAGCTGTTCAGCTTGTTGGGGCGCGTGTTTGAAATCGCAATTGCCCAGGGTGATCAGCAAGGCGCGCAAGCCATTGCCCTGCTGCAAAAAGATCTGATCGAGCAAACCGCCTTTGGGCAGCAGGTCAAACAGCAAAACGACGACGCAGAAGCCGCCATCCAGGCCCTGCAGCAGGCCAGTAAAGATGGCCTCACCCACGAAAAGCTGCTCGATATCTTCATAGCCGCCAAATCAGACGTTAGCCTGAGCACCCTGGTCAGTATGGCACGCCCGGGGATGGACTACACCTTCTTTGAGCTCCTTACCAACCGCATCGATGCCGCCAGCGGGGAAGAAAAACAAAGGCTCACCGCCCTTCGCGAAAAGCTCCTGTCTCTCACAGAGCGGGTTGATAAAGTTGTGCAAGAACGCCTGGCCCAGGCCAAAGAAGCTCTCGAGCAAGTATTAAATTCTGGCGATCTAGAAAAAACCATCCTTGAAAATACTGACGCGATTGACGACTTCTTCATGGAGGCCCTGCGCTCTGAGCTGCATCAGGCGCAAACCGACGGCAACATCGAACGATCCGCAAAATTGAAGAAGTTGGTTGAAATCATCCAAAAGCTCTCCCAGCCCCCGGCAGAATACGCCCTGGTCGAAGAGCTGCTTTCAGCCGAAGATCAAACCCAACGCCAGCAAATTATGGAAACTAACTCGCAATCCATCAACGCGGACTTCCTTCAGATTCTGAATGGCCTGGTGATGCAAAGTGAAAAGGAAAGCCAGCCAGCGGAGGTTCAGCAAGAATTGAAGGATATCTACCGCATGGCGCTGCGGTTCTCCATGCAAAACAACCTGACAAAGTAGTATTTCTACTTAACCAATCAAAAATCCCTCGCCATGAGACGGGGGATTTTGTTTTTTTACAAAAGTGGATCTAATAAATCGGCGGGTTATCCAGCCGCAAGCCGTGCCCCCTCACGGTGAGAAGGTAAGCGTGTTTGGGGTCAATCTCGGCAATCCGGTCTCGCAGGCGGCGCACCAGCGCGTCCAACGCCTGTTCGGTCACGCCAATCGCCTCTCCAGCGCCCCATACGATGTTGATGATCTCACCGCGCGCCACTACTTTGCCCTGCTGGTCGTAAAGCGCCTGCAGCAAACGGAACTGCGGCGCAGAGAGCGGCGGCACTAATTCCTTCTCGCCCACCCAAACTCTGCGAGACTTCTTTTCCAGGTACAGCTTGCCTTTTCGCTGTTCCTGATACATACGGTTATATTCCATTGGCATGGTCGCATCGGAACTGAGATAAACAAAATGCTGCACCAGCGCGATTTGCAGCACATCTCCATCCTGTAAATAAATCGGCTCAGCCACCACCTTACCGTTGCAATACGTTCCATTTTTACTGGCCAGGTCTTCCAGGGTTACTCCATTCTCTCCCGGCGTCAGTCGGGCATGGTAACGCGAAACTTGTCGGTCTGGGACTACAATTCCGCACCCCGGATCCCGGCCAATGACCAGTGATTCACTGATCGCCCACTTTTGCCCATTCAACGGTCCAGTCTGGCCAATCACAACGGGAAGGTCAGAGTTTTTCTTATCCATTTCCCTCCTCAATATTGATAGCTGCGTTCCAGATAAAAATCAATGCAGTCATCAGCTGCCTTGCGGTATAATCATAGCAGATAATTGTTTATTTGTGCAGTTATCCCTATTATAGAAGAGAAGCACGCCAGAGGATAGAACGCCGAAATTCAATCGCTGGCATGATTTTCCGTTAACAGGAATGCGCTATGCCCATACCCTTAATGGCTGGGGAAGTGCTGCGCGACCGTTATGAAATAGAGCGAATCATTGGGCAGGGTGGCATGGGGTCCATCTATTTGGCCAACGATTTGCGTCTTAAAGGCCGCCAGTGCGCCCTCAAAGAGGTTGAACACGAACGATCCCTCTCGCCTGATCTGCTGGAAGAAGCCCGCAAACAATTCTTCCAGGAGGCGACTGTTTTGGCGCGCCTCGACCATCCGAACCTCCCGAAAGTATCCGATTTCTTCTCCATCCAAAGCCGCGATTACCTGGTGATGGATTTTATCCCCGGCAAAGACCTGCGCACTCTCATGCTAGAAGCCCGCCAGCAAAACCGGTTTCTGGACGAGACCCAGGTGCTCAACTGGGCCAGCCAACTGGCAGACGCGATTGCCTTCTTACACAGTCAAGAACCGCCCATTCTGCATCGCGATATCAAACCCAGCAACCTTAAAGTAACCCCCAGCGGTCTGGTCAAACTGGTAGATTTTGGATTGGTCAAAGTTCTTGCTCCTGGCGAGGTCACCATCACCATTTTGCAGGGTCAGGGTACCGCTCTCTACACACCCATTGAACAATACGGCGGCGACGGCGGGCATACTGATATTCGCAGCGATATTTTCAGTTTTGGCGCAACGTTATACCATCTGCTGACCAATCATCCCCCGGCCGACGCTCGCGACCGCTTTCTCGATCCAGATGCCCTCTTACCGCCGCGCCAGATCAACCCGGATATCTCCTCCCAGACCGAGCGCGCCATTCTATGGGCGATGAACATCCACCCCGATGACCGGCCCAACTCCATTCAAGAGTTACAGCAGGTGCTGTTCGGAGACCGTCCCACCCTGCCGCGCTCCATCACGCGGTCGCCATCCTTTTGGCGCACAGCCAAACGCGAGCCCGAAAAGCTGCTTTGGGCGGTTGTGGCCAGTCTCAGCCTGATTTCCTTTTTGATCACCGTGCTTTAAGTCAAAAAAGAGCGGATTTGCTCCGCTCCTTCAATCTATTTTTCTTCTGCCGACTTTCTCTCTTCCATCTGCCACCACACCAGGCCGCCAATCCAACCCGCGAAAACCCCCACCATTAACAGCACAAAAGGCGCAATGGGATCGTCAAACTGCTGCCATTGTGAAAGACTTTGTTGGGTCTCGACCGATAATCCCAAATAGCTGATGATTCCGCCAATAACCGCCAGCAGCCCCCAACGCGATCCCCACTTCACCGAAAGCAATCGATTCCCAATCCAGTAAACCAACAAGCCAGCCAGCCAGATTTCCGCCATGGAAAGCAGCCAATCATCCATGCTTGGTTTCGGCTTCGGGGTTTCCAGCAGCGTCTCAGTGGCCTGCGCCACTACCGATGGGGTGATCGTCGGCACGAAAGCTTCTGTAATCACCGGCGTAGGCACAATGGCCGTAACTGCCGCGGCCTGGTTGGAGCGAATATCCAACCTCAAAATCTGCGATACCGTCGCCGGATCGCTGACCACACGAATTTCCAGCAAACCCTGAGATTGAATAGGGTAGGTTGCGCGCGCCACGCCGTTAGTGGTTACCGTCTCAATTTGCTGCGCTGTCCCACCTTCTCCGCCCAGGGTGAAGAGAAAGCGCACAACCGTGCCATCGGGAACCATGTGGCCGTTATGGTCCACAATTTCACCGGTTACCAGTGGCAGCACGTCGCCCACGCTGAAGGTGGGGTTCACATCGCCAGGCGGGCTGACCGGCGTTCCCATGTTGGATGCCGGTGACTGCAGGTCAATTAACAAGGGGATGACTTGCTTTGGGTCGGGCATGGTTACCTGGATTAAATCATATCCAACCGAAGGCACCGATACGGGCAAAGATCCAACAGGGGTCATCTCTTGCATCAGCAGACGTGCGGCCACATCCACAAAGGCGGGTGTTTTTGAATACAATCCGTAATAAGCCGTCAGCTTGGAAATATCGGTCGCGTCTAAAAAATAGGGCGCGTTAAAGGCAAAAGCGACAATCCGCTTCCCCTGCAGTAAATCCGGTCGTTCAGATAAAATCCGCTGCAAGGCTCTGGAGCCGCCATGATCAACGCGACTGTTGAGCATTGAAAACACCAACCACTGCGCGTCACGGATTGTGGTTTCCATATCAGCAGGCAGCTCTTCGGTTACACCATCCAGCAGCCCCGCCAGTTCTGAAAAGCTGTACGATTCGAGGTTGTACGGCTGCACCTGGCCGCTGGCCGCGGGGCCGTACAGGCGCAGCACCGCGTTCATCAGGCTTTCTTTGCCTAACACAAACTCTTCTGTGCAGGTGCTGCACTGCCGGCTGCCCTGAACATCCGTGAAGAAAACAATCCGGTCACGTTGATCTGGAGGCGATCCTAAAGTGCTGATCAACTCAGACGCGTCTGGGCTGATCAGTGTGGCCGCGTTTTGTGCAATTTCAAAACCAATTTCGTTTGCCGTGCCAACCTGTTCAACATCATCGGGCAGGGGTAAAACTGCATCCAGGCTGAATTCGCCATACATTTTGTACTTCATCGTCAATAAGCGCAACACAGAAGCATCCACTTTTTGAGCAAAAGCGGTGTCTTCACGGTACTTCTGGGCAAAGAACTCCAGCACACGCTTCACGGTTGTAAAGGAATCTTCATCTCCAGTGGAAAGGATTTCGTCCATATATAACAGGTCGTTGCCCGCCAGAAACGCCGTGCGAACAACCTGTCTGGCATCAAAAGATTGTCCGGCTGAGCCGTAAAACTTCCTTACTGCAGGGCTGCCCAGATCATCACTGACGATAATGCCCCCACTGGTCCGCCATCGGGCGAAATCGGGCAGAGACAAAATCTGTTCCAGCGCCGCCTGATCAAAGCTGACTGGCCTGGTTGTCGCCCGAATGTTGCCCTGAAATCCCTGGTAGCGGATATGCGAAACCAGCAGACCGTCTGCGACCTCATCCACACTTTGCGCCGCGCCGGTAACGCTGAAAAATGGCGCCAGCTCGATTTGCTTCAATTGCTCCAGCGATTTTCGCACGGTAGCAACTTCTTCATTGGAAGGCCGGTCAGAGCCGCCCCGCCCGGGGAAGTGTTTCGCCACCACGGCCAACTGGTTCGAGCTGCCCTGGTGCAGCCCGCGAATATATGCTTCGCCCATCCTGGCTACCCAAAATGGGTCGCTGCCAAAGGTGCGCGTTCCCAAGTCTTCTCCGCTGCCTGTCTGCAAGACATCCAGCACATCCAAAGAAGGGCCCAGGTAAAGGTTAAACCCCATGGCGCTTAATTCCCGCCCCATCACCTTACCCACATCCTCCGCGTAACGGGTGTCCCAGGTGGCCCCAATCGCCATTAAATTGGGCAATGGTGAAAGACCTGATAAGACCTGATCGTTGGGAGTGTTATCGCCCTCTTGAGAAATCCCTACAAACAGAGGAATATAGGGAGACTCCACCTCCGCGGCGCTGCCCGACTCAGCTCCGTTCGCGGAAGCATCCCAAACGCTGGTTTGCAGCGATTGGATCAACTCGGTGGCCTGTAAAATGGTATCCACCGGGCCAATAAAATTATTGTTTTTCGCCTGCAGAACCACACCACCGACTCGATATTTTGTGATCAATTGGTGAATATTCGAATCCGCTAACGCTGTGCTTCCCTTAAAGGTAACCAGGAATAACTGTCCCACCCGCTGCTCGGGGGTTAAGGTTTGCAGCAGTTGCAGCGCTTTTTGGGCGGCATCGTCACTTTGCGATTGGACGGTCACCTTGGGCACACTCACCAGGGTCATGGCCAGCGCGAGGCTTAGCAAAATTCGGGGTAAGAAATCAGATCTCAGCATAAACCATCAAATTCTCTTCAATGAATTACAAACCATTATACGATAAGAACCAGCCATCATCTTCGAAATCATTAAAAAACCGCGCAAAACAATGCGCGGTTGCATCGGTAGAAGAGCAATTTATGCGGCTTTCATCTGCCCGCGTAAATCAACCGCCAGTGCCGGGTCGTCGGTGAAAACCCCATCCGCTCCCCAATCAAACAAATCTTTTAGGTCAACCGGGCGGTTCACCGTCCACACATGCACCCGCCGGCCCTGCCGGTGAGCAATCTCAATCCACTGCTGTGAGGCGTCCGTCAAATAGGGGTGCACCGCGTGGGGCGCCACCTGCCGCCCGGAAATGTTCCTGGCAATAAAACCGGCCAGCCCGCGCAGCGCCAGCATGCCCGTTTCCGCTTCAGGAACCAGTTGTCTGACTTTTTTTAAATTCTGCGCGCTGAACGATGAGAAAAGTATTCGCTCACCCAGCCCCATCGAATTAACCAGCGCGGCCGCCTTTTCCACCAGTTCGTCATTCGGAGACGTGTAATTGGTCAGTTCGATGTTGATATACCGTGTTTTGCCAAATTCTTCCAACACCTCGAGCAAAAGCGGAATCTTTTCCCCACGGAATTGCTCCGAAAAATGCGAGCCAGCGTCCAGCTCGCGCAGCTCTGCCAGGCTTTTCGAGTCTACGCACCCGGTTCCGTTGGTAGTGCGGTCTAAGGTAGGATCGTGAAAAACAACCACCTCGCCGTCCCGGCTCAGCTTGGCGTCCAGTTCAATCGCGTCCGCTCCCTGTTCAAAAGCCAACCGGAAAGACGCCAATGTATTCTCTGGGGCATGCGCGCAGGCGCCCCGGTGTCCAAAAATGACAGGTTTTGGTAGGGTATAAAGCATGTTCATAGGTCTACAAAATAGGAATCAGCCGCCATGTCAATTAATTCACGTGTCATTTCCGCGTCCACATTGAGGTACCGCGAAATATCTAAGATTTGATCGCACAGGTCACGCGGATGTGAAGCACGCACTTTGCGGTTACGTTTGATGTACCATTCCTGGATCAGGTAAGCCAGGGTCTGGTCGTTATATTTCACGCCTTTATGTTCGGCAACAGTTTTAAAAATTTCACGGTACTCTTCATAGGTCGGATCGCCAATTTCAATTTTGTGGCGCAGCCGGCGCAAAAAAGCTTCATCCACCAGCTCCTTTGGCGGCAGATTGGTTGAAAAAATAATCAGAGTGTCAAAAGGTACTTCCATTTTACGGCCGGTGTGCAGGGTGAGAAAGTCAATCCGGTTTTCCAACGGCACAATCCAGCGATTCAGCAAATCCCGCGGCCGCACTTGCTGGCGACCAAAATCATCAATTAACAAAATACCGCCGTTGGCTTTCATCTGAAATGGGGCTTCGTAATATTTCAGCACATCATCAAAAACCAGGTCTAGTCCCGCCAGGGTCAATTCACCGCCCACCATGATAAAAGGCCGCTTGATGTTGACCCAGCGCGGATCGCGGCGTGTGCCAGCCCGCAGCGTTCCCGTCCCCAGCGAGGTTGTTTCCTGCCCCGCGGCAAGCCGGTGATTGACCGAATCGTATAACTTAATCACCTGTCCATCCACATAAATCGAATACGGAATATACATCGTCTGCGATTGCACCAGGTTGCCAATCGCCCGGGCGATGCTGGTTTTTCCATCGCCTGTGGGACCATACATAAAAATCGACGTGCCTGAATTGATGGCTGGCCCAAGCCGCTGGATTGTCTTTTCAGACAGCGTCAGGTGCGTCAGCATTTGTCGCATCACCCGGTTGGTTACCTGCACCCGCCCGCGGCTTTGCTTTTTGCATGATTCAATATAATCGGTTAAAGGCACTGGCGCTGGCCCGGCATATTGGCTTCGCTCCAACGCCTCCCGCGCTTTTTCAATCCCCGCGCCGGTGATCGCGTATTGGTACGATCCTTCTCCAAGACCCAATTGGGAAGAGCGCACCTCAATTAATTTTTCGCGCTTCAAAATTTCCAAAATCTGATCCACAACCCCAGAAAAGGGCAGCGACACATCTTCCGCAACTTTGAAGCCGGTCATATAGCCCTGAAAATACATCACCTTGAGCACATGGTCTTGAAGCCACAAGAGCGGCAAGCCTGTCTCCTCAATTTTGGTGATGGGCGCAGGGCTGAAAGCCGCTGTCGGTGCAGCCGCAGGCCTTTCAGCCGGTTGAGGTTTCTTTTCACTCGTTGGGTACATGGCCGATTCCTCTTTTCTGGATATTCATATGCCAATAAAAATTATAGCACCGCTTAAAAATCTTTCAGCCCCGGTTTTCACAATCCTGTTAAAATTCATGGGGCAAAATATGAAGGTTTTTTTCGCCTCCGCCATAAACTTCAGAGTTCTTTTACTTGCCTATCCACCATTTGCAGACTATAATCCTCCCCATGCAAGTAAGTGTGATCATCCCCGTCTACAACGAGGTCAAAACGATTTGCGCTGTTTTAGAGCGCATTAAACAGGTTGGAATCGTCGACGAAATCATCATTGTGGATGATGGTTCGTCGGATGGCACCCGCGAGATGCTCGCCAGCCTTGAGTCTGATCCCCTCATCCACATCGTTTTCCACCCTCATAACCAGGGAAAAGGCAGTGCCGTCCGCACAGGCATCCAAAGCGCCACCAAAGACATTATCATCATTCAAGATGCCGACCTGGAATACGAACCTGGCGACTATCCCTCCCTCATCCAACCCATCTTGGATGGGCAGGCCAAAGTGGTGTACGGCTCGCGCTTTTTAGGCGCACAAAAACGCGACTTTTTACTCCTCAGCAAACTGGCCAACCTGTTTCTCACTTTTGTAACCAATCTCCTTTACCAACAGTCGCTGACCGATATGGAAACCTGTTATAAGGTCTTTCGCCGCGACGTTGTCAAGGACATTACCTTCCATTCCCGCCGTTTTGAATTTGAGCCAGAATTTACCGCGAAAATCCTGAAAAGGCACATCCATATTCATGAAGTGCCTGTGCACTATAACTCTCGCGGATTTGATGAGGGCAAAAAGATTGGCGTGAAAGACGGCCTCGAATCGCTTTGGACGCTGGTCAAATACCGCTTTGTTGAATAGTGAAGATCAAAAAAACCGGCGCGACGCGCCGGTTTTTTTGATTATGTTCTCAATTACGCAAACGGGTCCGGTTCAAAGGGTTGGATATCCCGCACCATCAACTGCACCGTGGTCCGCCCGTTAAATGTATTAATGTCATACGAATATAACAAATCCAAACGGCTGGGCATATTTTCGGCCCAGTGTCCCATGCGAAAAGCGATGGCATCGAAAACCGTGCGCCCGTCTGAAATTTGCAGTTTCAAATGGGTTTTGTCTTTACCCACCGCCGAGAAGCGCTTCACCCACAACCCGCGCGAAACAAAGCGCACGCCCGGGTTTTTCTCGCCGGTCGGCTCAATTTTTTCCATTGCCTCAAAAATTTCTTTCGGGTTCTGCAGCGGCAGTTCCATATCCGCGTGCAGTTCGGGCTGCAGCACCTGTCCGCTTAATTGATCAGCCGCGATATTACGCAGCCGCGCTACCAGCTCTTCCAGATTCTGATTTCGCACTGTGAAGCCGGCCGCCATCGAATGGCCGCCATGCCGCACCAGTAAGTCGGCGCAGTGATCCAGCGCCCGCGTTATGTGAAAAACCGGAATGCTGCGGCAGGATGCCCGTGTTTCTTCATCTCCCTTATGCGCCACAATTGCCGGACGGAAATAGGTTTCGGCCAGCCGAGAGGCCGCCAGGCCCACCACGCCTTCGTTGAAATTTTCATCTGCGGCAAAAATCAAGAAATCATTGCCGTCTGCTTTGGCTCGTTCCTCCGCAGTCTCCTGAATCAATCGCGTGATTTCCTGCCGCTCTTTGTTCTTGTCATCCAATTGCTGGGCCAGCCGTCCGGCTTCCAAAATATCCCGCGATACCAGCAGTTCATACGCCAGTTTGGCCGTATCCAACCGGCCGGCTGCGTTCAAGCGCGGCCCCAGCAGAAATCCAATCTGCTCGGCGGAAATTCGCTCAATGTTCACACCAGCCACCTGTGCCAGCGACCATAAACCCGGGCGTTTTCCCATCGCCAGGATTTCCAGGCCGGCTTTGACCAGCGAACGGTTTTCACGAGTCAGCGGAACAATATCGGCCACGGTGCCCACCGCCACCAGATCGAGCAGATCTTCCAGACGCAGGTTTACCGGTTGACGCTTTGTAAACAGGGCCTCCGCGATTTTGAAGGCCACACCCACCCCGGCCAGGTCGCGGTAAGGATAGGCGTCTCCCGTCTGTTTGGGATTGATCACCGCGAACGCTTCCGGCCTCGTTCCACCCGGCTCGTGATGATCGGATATGATCATATCCATGCCCAATTCATTGGCATAAGCCACTTCTTTGGGCGAGCGCACCCCGCAGTCCACCGTGATCACCAGCCGCGCGCCCTCTTCCCATAAGGTCTTCAGCGCGTCCTGGTTCAACCCATAACCTTCATCGAAGCGGTTGGGAATATACGCGCGCACATCTCCGCCAATCGCTTTCAGGCTTTCCACCAGCAGAGCTGTGGCGGTTACGCCGTCCACGTCATAATCGCCGTAGACAATCATCGTCTCTTGCGCGTCAACTGCTCGCAAAATCCGCTCAACCGCTTTGTCCATATTCAACAGTTGAAAAGGATCGTGCAGAGATCCTTTGGCGAACAAATACGTCCTGGCGTCTTCGGCGGTCGTGATTCCGCGGTTAAACAAAAGCTGGCGCAGCAGTAATGGGTATTCAATTAATTCGTCTTGAACCTGAGTGGGAATATGTTTTGAACTGCTATCAATAATCCATTGTTTTTTGATCGGTGAATTCATCCGTATTCCTTAATCTTGCAAGCCAAAATAAACACGCGGCAGGCGGTGAGCCATGCTCGTCGCCACTTCATAATTAACCGTACCCCAATCCTGGGCTACTTCTTCCATGGTAATACAATCGCTTCCCTGCGCGCCAATCAGAACCACCTCATCACCAACCCGCGCGTTGGGCACATCCTGCAAAGTAACCATACACTGATCCATGCACACCGTGCCCAGCACCGTCACGCGCTGCCCACAAACCAGCATCTGGCCGCCCTTTTTGCGCCGGTAGCCATCGGCGTAACCAATCGAGACCACACCCACCCGCTCAGGCGCAGAGGTAACATAGCGGTAGTTGTAACCCACTCCATGTTGAGCCGGCAGTTCCTTGATTGAGACCAGCCGCGCTTTCAAACTCAACGCCGGTTTGAATCCATCTGGCAGCGGAGCCTCATCCGAGGGATGCAGCCCATAGATCGCGATCCCCGCGCGCACCATGTCAAACCGCCCCGCCGGGTGATACAAAGTTCCCGCCGAATTGGAAACATGCACAAGCGCCGGGCGCAGACCTTCTTTTTCCAGTTGGTCGAGCAATCGGTTCATGCGCTCAATCTGCCAGGCCGTGGTCTCCGCCAGCGGCTCATCGGCGCGCGCGAAATGGGAGAAGATGCCTTCCACCTCAAATTCGGGCTGCTGACGCAGCCAGCGTACAAACGCTGCGCCTTCTTCCGGAAACAATCCTAAACGGCCCATTCCTGAGTCGAATTTCACATGCACGGCCACTCGTTTCCGGCTGGCTGCCGCCGTCTGCAGGTACTGTTTTGCCACCGCCGGGTCGTAAACCGTAAGAGATATCTTTTCTTCCACCGCTGGCAGCACCTGCTCAGGCGGTGTATACCCCATCACCAGAATGGGGATTTGCAAACCAGCCGCGCGAAGGATCTGGGCTTCTTCCACTCTTGCTACGCCGCACCACGCGGCGCCGCCCGCCTCAGCCGCCCGCGCCGTCTCGACTATGCCGTGGCCGTATCCATTGGCTTTGACAACGGCCATCACCGGCTTGCCCGCGATTTCACCCAGTCGTTTGACGTTATTTCGAATTGCCCCCAGGTCAATTTCTAACCAAGCAGAGAAATTTTCGATGCCATCGGGTTTTTTCATAGCCAATAGTATATCCTTGCATTCATCTTCCGGCAAGACGTCGCCAAATCCGCTTCCTTCAATTTTGAACCATCCCGCCTCGAGCGGTAACAATTTTATAATGGAATGTTTGTAAAGACACCGTAATGTTCGAAGTTCGCTTGAATCAACAGCCTATGATAAGATTAGGACTGGTTTGACTCTTCACAAAGGATCATGATTACTGCATGCTATCACAAGTCTCTCCCGCTTTTCAATTCGAACTGATCGCCCAAGACGGTAACGCCCGCGCGGGCGTCTTCCACACCCCTCACGGCGATATCCTCACACCGGTTTTCGCCCCCGTGGGCACACAGGCCACGGTCAAAGCCGTCTCATCGCGCCAGTTGACAGAGCTGGGCGCCTCCCTCATTCTGGCCAACACCTATCATCTCTACCTGCGCCCCGGATCAGACTTGATCGCCGAATTTGGCGGGCTGCACCAGTTTATGAACTGGCACGGACCCATTCTCACCGATTCTGGCGGCTACCAGGTATTCTCTCTGTCGTCCATCCGCAAAGTTGATGAAGACGGCGTAACCTTCCGCAGCCACATTGATGGCTCCACGCACCGCCTGACCCCCGAAAAAGCGATCTCCATTCAGGAACAATTGGGCTCCGATATCATCATGGCATTTGACGAGTGCCCCGACCCGTATGACCCGAAATACAACCAGAAAGCCATGGAGCGCACCCACCGCTGGGCTGAGCGCTGCCTGGCAGCCCAAACTCGCCGCGACCAGGCCTTATTCGGCATTGTGCAAGGCGGGGTCTTCCCAGACCTGCGCGCCCGTTCAGCGGAGTTTATCTCCTCATTGGGCTTCCCTGGCCACGCCATTGGCGGGCTTTCGGTGGGCGAAACCAAAGAAGAAATGCACGCCATGCTCGAAGTTGTTACGCCCATCCTGCCAGCAGACCGGCCCCGCTACCTGATGGGCGTTGGCTCCCCGGAAGATCTGGTCAACGGCGTTTTGCGCGGCGTGGATATCTTTGATTGCGTGCTGCCCACCCGCCTGGCCCGGCATAAAGCCGCCCTGACCATGACCGGGCGCATCAACCTGCTCAACTCTGTCAACACCCGCAGCCAAAGCCCCATTGAAGAGGGCTGCCAGTGCTATACTTGCCAGCATTACTCGCGCGCCTACTTGCGCCACATGCTGGTTGCCAAAGAAATCTTGGGCGCGACGCTGATTTCCATTCATAATCTGCACGTCTTATTGGAATTGATGCGCCAGGCGCGCCAGGCCATCATCGAACATCGCTATTCTGCCTTTGCCAGTAACTTCCTCGAAAATTACCGGCTTCCATAATCACCTGGGGGATTCTCGCGCATGACCGTTCTTCAATCCATCATTCTTGGCTTCATACAGGGCCTAACCGAATTTTTACCCATTTCCAGCTCCGGGCATCTGGTTCTGATCCCGCACCTTTTCGGCTGGGAACTGGACCCTGATTTCGTTTTCATCTTTGACGTGCTGGTGCAAATGGGCACCCTGGTCGCGGTGATCCTCTATTACCGCAGCCACTTATGGAAAATTGCCAGCGCTTTTTTGAACAGTCTGAAGACCCGCCAACCCTTTGCCGAACAGGATTCTCGTTTGGGGTGGTGCCTGATTTTGGCCACCCTGCCCGGCGTTACCATCGCGCTGATCATCAACGGAGTTGTCGAAACCGCCTTTAAGAGTCCGCTGATGGTTGCCGGATTCTTGTTCCTCACTGCCGGGTTACTGGTACTGAGCGAGCAGGCCGGCAAGCAGACCCGCCGGATGGAACAGCTCAAAGCCGTGGACGCGTTGTGGATTGGCCTGGCTCAGGCGCTTTCTATCTTTCCCGGTGTTTCTCGCTCCGGTGCCACCATCAGCGGCGGTATGCTGCGCGGCTTGGATCGCAAAGACTCGGCAGATTTCTCATTTCTGATGTCTATTCCCATCATGATTGGCGCGGGCGTTTACAGCCTGGCCGACCTGGCTCAAACCCCTGCCCTCTTCACCTATCTCCCCCAATTGGCCAGCGGATTTATCACAGCGGCTGTGGTAGGATATTTAAGTATTGCCTGGCTGCTGCGCTTCCTGAAAAAACAGTCGCTGAAATGGTTCGCGCTCTACTGTGCCCTGATGGGCAGTCTGGTGCTGATTTTGGAATATGCAACCTCGTTTTAACCGGTTCGCCATCCTGGCAGTGCTGATTCTGGCCGCCTGCCAGCCAGTCCTGCCAGAGGCTCCCCTCTCCACACCCGAAATTTGGCGCGTGCAGATGCCGGCTTCGCTTGCCTGGTTGGGCGCGCGAATGAACGTCTGCGCCCAACAGCAGGCCGGTGTAGCGCTGCTGGTAGATTACCAGCCCCCAACCACACCGCTTCTGGAAGCCAGCGATGTACTTGTCCGCTGGGGAGACCCAGACCCGCAGGACAGATCAGATTGGTACAAAATTGGGGAAGAATCCCTGGCCATCATCATCCATCCTCAAAACACCACCACCGCGATCAGCCCAGAACAGCTCCGCCAGGCCTTTACCGGCCAGGTGCGCGACTGGTCAGAAATTTCTGATTATTCACAGGTTCTGGTTCCGGTTAACCTCCCCGGCCAGGATGAAACTACGCTGGTCATGGGTGCCGTTTCGGGCGAGGCTCCTTCCATCACCGATCGAACCCTCATCGCTGCCGACCCCGCCGCGATGATCGAGCTGGTCGCGGCCAACCCCGGTGCCATCGGCTACCTGCCCTCCCGCTGGCTGAATGAAAGCGTGCGCGAGATATCGCTGTCCGGCGACCAGCCAGTTATCACCACTCGCCCCTTGCTGGTCAAATTCACATCCCCGCCAACCCCCGCGCAAACCGGATGGCTGGCCTGCCTTCAGTAATCTCTCCTCAATCCAAGAGTAAAGCCATATAATCTTCGTCTATATATTGATTATCTACACGCAAAGAATGGCGCTTCACTCCTTCTTTTAGAAAGCCCATGCGTTTGTAAAGGCCAATCGCCCGCTGGTTGTGCGCCATTACCGTCAGCTCCAGGCGCGTGATTCCGCTCTGCTTTGCCCAGCCAATCAGGTCCGCGAACAGGCGTTTGCCCCAACCCTGCCCGCAAAACGCCTGCCGGATTCCTGTGGTGATGTAGGCGCTGTGCCGGTTGCGGCGATAACTCCCCGACTGTGCCGAAAGGTAGCCAACCAGCTCACCGTCGCATTCCATCACCGCCAGGTAATCCCGCTCCACAGCGGCAATCCGCTCCAAAGTTGCCCGCATTTCCTCCTCAGAAGTCAGCCGCTCGCCCGGCTCCAGCATTAAAAAAGCGGTTTCAACATCCAACGCTTTTTTCAGCGCCAAAAACGCGCTGGCATCTTCGGGGGTTGCTCTCCTCAGAAAGACATTCTCTCTCATTTAGAAGCGCCTTCGCTGCTTGCGCAAAAAGCGTTTGATCGCGTCACGCGCTGCCATGTACTGCTCGCGGTGAATGCTATGTCCCGAACCGGCGATATACTCCACTTCCAGATTGCGCCACAACCGTTTCGCCTCTTCCGCAGTTTCGGCGGAAACCATACCGCCCTTTTCTGTATCCGCGATGAGCATCAGGCCATCACATTGAATTTTTGAGACAACTTCCTGCCAGGGCATGCGCGGGTTGAGATACCGTTGGGCAATCAACGGGCTGACCAGCTTCAGGGCTTTTCCCCACTGTAGAAATTCGCTCTCATCCCAGGTCGGGTTTTCCTCTTTGCCCAGGGCGATGATTTGTTCCAGCGGCATGGCTTTTACCTTCACGAGTTCCTGGCGAAACTGTTCGGCTGCCGCTTCCCGCTCTGCTGAGGTGGCGTTTTGCAGCCGGTCTGGCCAGGGCGGATCTTCCAGCACCACCGCACTGACCATGTGCGGGTATAATGCCGCAAAGGTGGCGGCCGTCTCTGCGCCCATAGAATGACCAATCACTGCCGGCTTATTGAGCGCCAGCTCTTGCACCACAGCTGCCACATCGCCGGCCATTTCTTCCTGCCCATAACCGCTTTCTGGCGCGTCTGAAAGGCCGTGCCCACGCGCGTCGATCAGCACTACGTCATATTCCGGCTCAAACACCAACGGCAGGCGGTTCCAACACAACCCCGAATCGCCACGCCCATGTAAAAAGATCAGGGCGGGTTTTTCATCACCCGTGCGGTAATATTGAATCCGCACGCCCTGGTTCATTACCGATCCGTACATCAGTTTTCTCATCGCGACCTCACCTGTTGCGTATCATAAAAATTATGCGTGGTTCCGTTCCGCCATTCAATCCACCCGCGGCTTGAACCAACCCATCCTCATTCCTCATTCGTTCTTCTGACGCACCGGGGCAAAAAAATGAGAGATCGGCAAGTGCCGTTCCTGATCGGGATTCTTCAGGTAGGTATACCGCTCAATGCGGTTGGGCCCATCCATTTCATACACCAGCGGAATGCCAGTCGGAATTTGAAGGTCAGGCACTTGCTCCTCGTCAATTTGGTTCAAATAGGTTACCAGCGCACGCAAACTATTGCCATGCGCCACCACCAGCACGTTCTTGTTTTGTTGTACTTCTTTGCAGATCACGTCCTGCCAATACGGCAGCACGCGCTGGAGAGTGTCTTCCAGCGATTCTCCAGCGGGAAGCAGATTCGCCGGCACGTCTTTATAGCGCGCGTCAAACCGCGGGTGCCGCGGATCGCCGACCGACAGTTGCGGCGGCTGGCCCCTAAAAGTTCTCCGCCAGGTAAACACCTTCTCTTTTCCCAGGCGCTCACCCATTTCGGCTTTGTTGAATCCCTGCAGCGCGCCATAATGCCGCTCATTCAGCCGCCAACTGTTGCAGGTCGGCACCCACAACAAGTCCATCGCGTCCAACACCATCCACAGAGTCTGCACGGCGCGCTTCAAGCAAGAGGTAAACGCGCAATCGAAATGGAAATTTAGATCGCGCAGCAGACGACCAGCCTGCCAGGCCTCATCCACACCCCGCCGGGTCAGATCAACATCGGTCCACCCGGTGAAGCGGTTTTCGCGGTTCCAGACGCTCTCCCCATGCCTCAGCAAAACCAGTCGGCTCATCACGATCCTTTCCTCTGCTATGAAAGAAATTGTAACCGAGGTGGAGATGATCTTCAACGTGTTTTCAAAGCCTTTCCCGAGTAGACCCTGATCAGACCTTGCCCAGACCGTTGCTTTTCTATATAATCATATTCATAGAACACTTTCCCTATGAATTGTGAGGAAATCATGCCTGAACTGCCCGAAATTGCCAACCGCACCCGTGAAATCCAGGAAAACCTGATCGGCAAACAAATTGCATCCATAACCATTATCCAGCCCAAATGTCTCAACTGCCCGCCCGAAGAATTTCAAGCCAGCCTCAATGGAGCTGTGATTCAATCCGCACGGTATAAGGGCAAATGGATTTTTGTGGAAACCACCCAGGGCTGGCTGTTGCTCAATATGGGCATGGGCGGGGAAATGATCCTGACCGACCCGCAGCACCTCCCTGAAAAAAACCGCCTCATCTTCCACTTTGCCGACCAAACCTGCCTCTCGGTCAACTTCTGGTGGTTTGGCTATGCTCATTATGTCCCCACCGGTCAGCTAGACCAGCACGAAATGTCCGCGAAATTGGGGCCCAATGTGCTTGACCTCTCCCCCGAAGAGTTCTCCACGCTTCTGAGCAGCAAAAAAGGACAGCTCAAATCCTTCCTGCTCAATCAGTCCAATCTGGCGGGGATTGGCAACGCTTATATCCACGATATCCTCTTCTTTGCCGGTCTGCACCCGCTGCGTCCCATTCCCACTTTAAGCAGTGATGAAATCGCCCGTCTGTACGCCGCCATTCGCAAAGGGTTGACGATGAGCCTGGAAAAAGGCGGCGCCTGGTATGAGCTGAACCTGTACGGCCAAAAAGGCGGCTTCACTCTGGAAGACCTGGTCATCGCTTATAAAGACAACCAGCCCTGCCCTTCCTGTGGAACCCCCATCCAAAAACTGAAAACCGGCAGCACCAGCAGCTTCCTTTGCCCCGCCTGCCAGCCGCTGGACAACCGCTAGCGGTATTCAAACTGTTAACCTCACCTTTTGGCCAGTTACAATCCCCGCCAGGCGGTAGTTCAAAGGGATTCCAATTTGTGAGATCATCATTCTGGCAGAGCAATTCGGGCTGCCTGCCGTTGCATTTCCCACCAAGGCGCCGCTGTAGGCTATAATGGAATGCCCTAATCAACATTACCGGAGGCTCGATTGACTGCCTTATCCTATTATCTCAATTACGACCTTAAGCAGGCCATCACCAAGCACCGTCTGGTGGGGCTGTGGCGGTTAATGCACGGTTTCGAGTGGAAATATGTCGGCGCCACCCTCAGCCTGGGAATCGCCGCGACCGCCAAAACCGTTACCTACCTATTGTTACGCTACTTTGTAGACACCTTCTTCGCCAGCGATACCACCCCGTTTTCTGTGGGCTGGATCGCGGCTGGCTTCCTCGCGCTGGCGCTGGTCGAAGGCAGTTTTACCTTTCTCAGCGGACGCCTGGCAGCCCAAACCGCCGAAAGCGTTGCCCGCCGCCTGCGCAACTATCTTTACGATCACATCCAGCATCTCTCCTTTGCCTACCACGCCGAAACCGACACCGGCGAACTCATCCAGCGCAGCACTTCCGATGTCGACGCCATGCGCCGTTTCTACGCGGACCAGGCCATCGGCGTCGGCCGCATCGTTCTGCTTTTCCTGGTCAACTTCGCCGCCATTTACCTGCTAAACCCGCGCCTGGCATGGTTATCCATTATCGTGGTTCCGCTGGTGGTGGCTGTTTCGCTGTTCTTCTTCAAAAAAGTTTCTGACGCGTACGAAGCCTACCAGGAGCAGGACGCGGTTCTTTCCACCACCTTGCAGGAGAATCTCACCGGTGTGCGTGTGGTGAAAGCGTTTGCCCGTCAGGAATATGAGATCAAGAAATTTGAAGCCGACAACTTGGAAAAATTTTTCCGCGGAAAAAAACTGCTCACCATGCACTCGCTTTTCTGGCCGGTCTCCGATATTCTGTGCGGCCTGCAAATGCTGGGTGGTTTTTACGCTGGCGCGATGATGGCCATCAACAATGAAATCAGTTTCGGAACGTACCTGGCCTATGCCGGCCTGGTAGTCTGGATCATCTTCCCCATGCGCAATCTTGGACGCCTGATCGTGCAAATGTCCACCGGCATGGTCTCGTTCAATCGCATCATGGAGATTATCAAGCAAGACCGCGAACCGCTGGATGATGGCGATTATTCGCCCGCCGGGAAAATTACAGGAAACATCGAATTCAAAGATGTCTGCTTCGAATATGAAAAAGGCAGCGAAGTGCTGCGCGGAATCAATTTTGAATGCCGCGCCGGGCAGTCCATCGCCTTGCTAGGCTCCACCGGCTCCGGCAAGTCTACCCTTGTCAATCTGCTGCCGCGCTTTTACGACTACAACGGCGGGTCGATTCTGTTAGACGGCGTAGAGCTGAACCGCTACCCGCGCCGCTTCCTGCGTCAGCAGATCGGCATCGTAGAGCAAGAACCATTCCTCTTTTCGCGCACCATTCGCGAGAATATCACCTACGGCGTTGGCCGCCAGGTTTCGGAGGAAGAAATCGAAAAAGCCGCACGCGCCGCGGCCATCCATGATGTGATTCTGTCCTTCCCGAAAGGCTACGACACCCTGGTGGGTGAAAAAGGCGTAACCGTCTCTGGCGGTCAAAAACAGCGCATCGCCATCGCCCGCACTCTGCTCAAAGACCCGCGCATTCTCATCCTCGACGACTCAACCAGTTCGGTAGACACCGAGACCGAAGCCGAGATCCGCGAAGCCCTGCAAAACCTGATGCGGAACCGCACCACCTTCATTATTGCGCACCGCATTCAAAGCATTATGAACGCAGACCTGATCCTCGTCCTCGATAAAGGTCAGATCATTCAAAAAGGCACCCATGAGACTCTCGCCACTCAACCCGGCATGTATCGTGATATTTTTGACATTCAAACGCGCATTGACGTGGAATTGGAAAAGGAGGTAAGCAGTGTCGGATAGTTATTTTGACGAAGAGGAATTTGCCACCTCCCAATTCGACGCGCGCACCCTGCGCCGCATTCTCGCGCTCACCCGCCCGCATTGGAAGATGGTGGCTGGCTTTCTGCTGAGTATTGCCGTCGTCGCCACCCTCGACTCTTTCTTCACTTATCTCAGCAAACGCATGATCGATGAAGCCATCGTCCCGGCCAATCCCTCAGCGCTGACCGGCATTCTCAGCATTTATGGCGGGCTCATGCTCGTGCAGGCGCTGGGCGTGTTCGGCTTCATCTATCTGGTTGCTACGGTCGGCGAGCGCATTCGCTATGAGCTGCGCCAGAAACTCTTCAACCATCTCCAGCAGCTTTCGCTGGCCTATTACAGCCGCACACCGGTTGGCTGGATCATGTCCCGCGTAACCTCAGACACTGAGCGCGTGGCCGAGCTGGTTACCTGGGGTTTAATCGACACCACCTGGGCCATCATGAGTATTGGCTCCTCGATGGTGTTTATGCTGGTCATCAACTGGCGGCTGGCGCTGGTTGTTCTTGCCGCTCTGCCCATCCTCGTCTATGTGGCCATTGAGTTTCGCAAACGCATAATTGACCAGTTCCGCAAAGTGCGCAAACTGAACTCCAAAATCACCGGATCGCTCAACGAGAATATCAGCGGCGTGCGCGTGGTCAAAGCCCTGGGGCGCGAAGACGCCAACCTGGAAGAGTTCAGCCATCTCACCGGTAATATGTACAAGGCCGGTTTCCGCGCCGCCTGGTTAAGCGCGCTCTTCCTGCCCACCGTTCAGCTCATCACCGCCGCCGCGCTGGGCGCGATTATTCTCTTCTCGGGCACGCAAATTCGTGTCGGCGGCCTGTCAATAGGCGGCATTCAAGCCTTTGTGTCTTACCTTACCTTCATGATGTGGCCCATTCAAGACCTTGCGCGTGTGTTTGCCGAGATGCAGCACGCCATTGCTTCAGCCGAGCGCATCTTCTCGCTGATCGACTCTACGCCCGATATCAAAGACCAGCCTGGCGCGTTTGACCCCGGCACCATTCAGGGCGATATTGTCTTTGACCACGTCTCCTTTTCTTATGAAGGCGACGACCCCGTGCTTGAGAATTTTGATCTCACCATCCGTCGCGGAGAAACCATCGCATTGGTCGGGCCAACTGGCGGCGGCAAAACCACCACCATTAACCTGTTGTGCCGCTTCTACGAACCCACTGCCGGGCGCATTCTTATCGGCGGGCATGACTATCGTGAATACTCCCTGCAGGCCATCCAGTCGCGTATCGGCGTCGTCTTGCAAACGCCGCACCTCTTCTCAGGCACCATCCGCGAGAATATCCGCTACGGTCGTTTGAACGCCACCTCTGAAGAAGTGGAAGAGGCCGCCCGCCTGGTTGGCGCGCATGAGTTCATCACCCACCTCGACAAAGGTTACGATACCCAGGTGGGCGAAGGCGGCATCATGCTTTCCGTGGGGCAAAAGCAACTCATCAGCCTGGCGCGCGCGGTGCTGGCCAACCCCGAAATTTTCATCATGGACGAGGCCACCAGCTCGGTGGATACCCTCACCGAAGCGCTGATTCAGCAGGGCATGGAGAAAATCATGCGCGGGCGCACCAGCTTTGTCATCGCCCACCGTCTCTCCACCATCAAACGCGCTGACCGCATTCTGGTCATTGAGGGCGGTCAAATCGCTGAAGTAGGCACGCATGCCGAACTGCTGCGCCTGCGCGGCAAGTATTATCACCTGTACACCCGCCAATTCCGCAACCAGATGGAATTGGCCTACAACGCTGGCGCTTCCTAATCAAAATATACCTTACAAAGCCAACATCCCCTCAATCAAGACGAGGGGATGTTTTTGTTTGAACGAACCGCCATGCTTGTGTCATCATTCATAGTGAATGGCTTCCAGCACCGCGATGCGCGCCGCGCGCCGGGCGGGAAGCAGCGCCGCGATTTGGGAAACCACCAGGGCCACCAGCACACCCAACAGCACCCCTTCAAGTGGAAGTGTGTATTCCAGATCATATCCAGACATAGCCATCATCGAAGCCAGAAAAATGCGTGAGAGAATCACGCCCAAGGCCAGACCAATCACACCGCCAATTAACCCCATCAACCCGGCTTCAGCCAGCACCATTTTAATCACCTGCCCGCGCGTCATCCCCACACCGCGCAGCATACCAATCTCCTGTGTTCTCTCCATCACATTCATGGTCAGAGTGTTGACCACACCCAACGCTGCGATCAACAATGCCAGAACAGCCAGAACATCGAACATGCCAAAGGCCTGGTCCATCAAGGTGGTGATGCGCTGCTTAATCAATCGGTTCGATTCAACCGTCAACTTGTAACGATCTCCATACAGACGTTCAATTTGCGATTGAACAGCCGCCGCGTCATACCCCGCTGACACCTTGATCAAATAGGTGTTGGCATCATCCACGCGAAAAATCCGCCGCAGATCATCCCAACTGCCTTCAACCACCAGCCCCTGATTAAAGAAATCGACCACCACCGCCGCGACTTCAAACACACGCAATCCGCTGCGCGTGCGCAGTTCGATCGTATCGCCCACATTAAGGTTGTGTTTTTCGGCCAGCACGCTGGAAATGAAGACCGCCTGGCCTTGAGAAAGCCGTCTCAATGCCGCAGCCGGGTCGACATTCTCTCCGCTAAAGACAAACGAAGTCACCTGAGAATAAGTGGACGGGTCAACCGCCATGAAACTGATTGTTTCTTCATTGCCATCCCTCAGACGCCATTTAACATCGATATAGCGAATGGGGGTCAGAGCCTCCACGCCTTCCACAGCCGAAAGGCGCCGCTCCAGTTCACTGCGCATGGGCAGGGTTGAGGTTACATATAAATCCCCGCCCACATAAGCATTAATCCACTCCTTCAGATCCACACTGAAAGAACCCGTCATGGCGCGCACAATTAAGATCATGGCCACCCCAATCATCAAGGCGGCAACAGTCAACGTCGTCCGCATCCGCGAACGTTGAATATTGCGGCTGCCTAATTCGCCCGAATTTCCATAAATAACCTTCACCAAAGGCCGGGTGTAGCGCTCCCAAAGATCCACACTGGCTGGCAGCATTAAGGTAGCCCCAAAGAAAAGTGAAAAAACGGTCATACTCCCCAGCCTGAATTGGACATCGTAAGGAAATGGGTTGAAGAGCAAAATCACCGCCGAGACCGCCAGCAGAACCACGCCCAGCTTCCAGCCTTCGCGAACCAGGCGGCCTTCTTTCTGGCGGCTGCGGACGCGCAGTGCCTCTAGCGGAGAGATTCGCCCCGCCTGCAAGGCTGGCACAACCGCCGCGATCAGGGTTACAATCACACCCACCCCAATGCTGATCGCCACCCAACCAGCAGGGATATGCATCTGTCCCAAAGACTGTCCCAGCAGCAATTCCATGACCCGCGTCAGTCCAATCGACAGCGCGACACCCAATCCAGCACCCAACAGTGAACCCAAGCCACCCAAAATAGCCGCTTCCCACAACACAATTCTTACAACCTGCCTGGAAGTCATTCCTACGGTGCGCAGCATGCCAAACTCACGCGTGCGTTCTACCACCGTCATGGTGAACGCGTTATAAATTAAAAACGCGCCCACAAACAGGGCAATCCCGCTCAAAAAATTCAAGCCGATCTGGTAATTTTCCAGCATCTGAGACATTCGTTTACCCTGGCTGGCCGGGAAAATTACCTGGAAATCTTTACCCGCGAGCGTCTGCAGGCTGGCCTGCAATTCTTCAAGCGCGCCGGTGCTGGTCACACCTTCATCCACCACCACATCCAAATGACTGATTTTTCCGCTGTTGTTGAACAGCGTTTGCACTGTTCCCAGCGGCATAATCGCGAATGCGCCGTTGTTGAGCTTCCCCGGTCCGCTTTTCTCCATCAGCCCCACCACTTCGATTTTCTCAATGCCATTGGGGGTTACAATCTCTACCTTCTTCCCTGGTGAGATGTTATTTTCCTCAGCGTATGTGTTGACCATCACCATTTCAAACGCATTGAAATCACCTGAAAGGAACTTTCCTGCGATGATTTCGTAATCTCTGGCTAACCTGTCACGGTCAGGGTCAATTCCATACACTAACAGACCGCCCAAATCACTGCCGAAGAAGCTAAAACCAATCTCCTGCCCCGAGTCATGGCTGCCCAGCAAGGTTTGCACCTGCAAAACTGGAAGAAGAGCGGTTATCTCTTGATGATTGGAAAAACGCCTTTCCAAACGATCCGAAAAGACCTTTTCGCCGGATTCGGCGCTCACCAGCATCAGCCTGGCTTTTCCAGAAGTATCCTCAAATAACCTCGTTATCGACGCTAACGCGGTTTGATTGGTGATGGCTATCGCCAGAATGCTGGCAACGCCCAAAATAATTCCCAGCGTGCTTAACAACGTGCGGGCCGGTCGGGCGCGTAAGGATCGGATCGTCAGGAAACGGAATAAACGCATTCTATCCTCCGGGAGGGTTTCCTCATGCGTATGTCATAGCCTCATTCAGCCAATTTCTCCATCTCATCCATCACCATTTTGAGACGGACTGCCAATGGCTCTTGTGGATTGAGATGAATTTGCTGCACAACCAACCCATCGCGTAAGAAAATGACCCGGTCCGCGTAAATTGCCGCCTGCGGATCGTGCGTAACCACAACCATGGTTTGAGAGAATTCATCACAAGATCGTCTTAACAGCTGCATTATCGCCCGCCCGGTTTTCGTATCCAGATTACCTGTCGGTTCGTCTGCCAGCACAAGTTCCGGTGCCGTAATCAACGCGCGGGCAATAGCCACTCGCTGCTGCTCCCCACCCGACAACTGATCCGGTTTATGGTTTTGCCGCTCACTCAAGCCAACCAAATCCAATAGCGTTAGCAGCCGCTCTTCGTACCCGTTGGTGTCTTTGCCGTCAATCAGCAGAGGCAGCAAAATATTCTCGCGCGCGGTCAAGGTGGGCAGCAAGTTAAAAAACTGAAAGACAAAACCAACATGATGCCGGCGCGCCAACGTAGCCGCCTGGTCATTTAATTCTGAAAGACGGTTGCCGGCCAGAATCACTTCCCCCTCCGAGGGCTTATCCAGCCCTCCCAGCAAATGCAGCAGTGTGGATTTTCCGCTGCCGGACGGACCCATGATCGCCACAAATTCACCTTGCTCAACAGCAAAATCCACTCCCGCCAGCGCGTTCACGCTGTGATCACCCAGACGGTACAATTTTCTCACCTGCTGCGCTTGCAAAACTTGTTTCATTCAATACCCTCCACAGCGGATTTTTCGGCACCATTAACTATCATCACTTCCCCAGAATAACCATTGACCAGCAGCCGCGTGCCGTCGGGCAGCAAGGTTACATCAGGGACTGAAACCACACAAGGAATATGGTATTCTCGCGCGATGATCGAACTGTGAGACAGCATGCCGCCCGATTCCGAAACCACCGCCCCGGCTTTGGCAAACAATGGCGTCCAGCTTACATCCGAATATGGGATGACAAGAATTTCGCTTTGCTCAATTTTTGAAAAATCTCGCAAGCCGCGCACCACTTTCGCCGTGCCCTCAAAATATCCTCCCGACGTGCCCACTCCATTCAAAACACATTTCCCCTCCTGGTCTACGGGTGGAATCTCCTCGCCAAATATAATCTGAGGCAGCACCACTTGCTGGGCGTTTTCCATTTCCCGCTTGCGCTGTTCCACCAAGCCTGCCAGGTCGTTTGCACTCGTTTCTCCGGCCACCACCGCGCGAATTTCGGGCAGATAGATATAGAAGATATCATTCACCGCCTGAAGCCACCCGCGGCTTACAAAACGTCTGGCAAGCTCCATGAAGTAAATCCTGAACAGGCCGTATCCGAAAGTGTATCGAAAACTGATTCGCTCGCGAAACAGACGAAAATCTCTTGCGCGGCGATAGATATGGCGCAAAACCCAACGATGCACGCCTTTTAAGGGAATGTTTTCAAACGAAATCTTTTTCTCCAACAAGCCTGGTTCAGGCTCATAGTGCAAGATCAACTTAAACAAGGTGTCGGGGTCTTCACGCCAGGGAATTTGCGAGAAATCGTTCCCCGAATCGCTCAAATGGCCAAAATGTTGAATGAATTTCAGCACATCCTCTCGAAATCCATCCATTTTGTCCATCGCCATGAACTCATCAAAGCTCAAATGCAGAATGGCTTCCCGGTCCTGGTCAGCCATATTCCGAAAGCGCTGGTTCAGCGCCTTCATCCACGGCGCAGGATCAAACTGACCAAGATCCCTTTCTCCATCAACAACCTGCAGATGGTCAAAATCAACGTTTACCTTCTTCAATTCTGATTTCAGGGACCCGTTGTAAAGCATCATCAACAGCGGTCCAACGATATTAAAATAAGCCATCTTCTGGGCGGTATCGAACAACGCGTCGATACCTTTCATTATCTCTCCATCGCTCCATTCACCCCACTTCTCTCGATAATGACGGGCAAATTCTTCTTCCAGCACCGGGAGTTCTTTCAAGATTCGGCGCTCGAATGTCAATTTATCCAACATGAATACCATTAACCGTGGGAGCAGACGCATCATTTTAAGGTTGGGCTTCATTTTCGGAGACTGAAACCCTTCCGGAGCCACACCCATCATCATTTCCAGTGATTCAGGTGGCATCCCCAGGCGTTTGAAAATATCCCCCAGAATACTCATATTGAAATAGGTTCGATAATGGAAAGCCTTGGCCATTTTTTCTGGTGTCAGATCATTTTTTCCCACCAGCTCCGTCATCACCCTCACCCAGGCGCCGTTAACCAGGGGGATATTGATGGACCAGATTAACGGCTTTACCAGGCCTGGCAGCATCTCTTTGGCCAGTTTATTCGAATAAACTGTAACGCCGCTGATCGTGGTAATCTGCCGCATCTGCAGCCAATACAAAGTTTGGCCGTCAGACACCCACTCAAGGTCCACATCCTGGTCAAAGGTTTTCGCAATCTCCCTGGTTCCGCTGACCACTTTATCGATTAACGTCTGCGAGATTTCATCAACAACCGGTTGTTTCAACCAGCAGCCCCATTTCCAAACCCAGCGGTACGGCGTTGTGCCTTCCTGCACCAACTGGTCGCCTCTCCCGCGCACGGCTTCCACTACAACTTCATCCATGCCTGTCATCGGATTTTTGCTGAACGAGACGCCCGAAACAAACGGCGGGACCATTTCCTGAATAATCACCGCCATCAGCAGGCCTTTACGTTGGAAGAATTGGGTCTGAATATAGGTCTGCACCGGCTGAGAGTTAGCTGTGGCCCAAATGGCCCACATCGCTTGCAGAATTTGGTCGGCAGAATCCACATCCAAAACAGTTTTGAACTGACCAGCAAAAGATTGATTGATATCGTCTTCCACATTGGCAGAAGAACGAACCGCGTAACGTTTTCCAGGTTCGCAAATTCCTTCCAGCTCAGTTTTTAATTCCTCAATCACAGAAATGTCATTGGCCTGATAGCGCTCAAAAGCCGACCAGTTGCAAACCCAGGTCTTCGGGATTTGATAACCAGCTTTTTGCAAGGCGTGTAAATTTTTGGCTTTATTGCCAGCCTTCGTATCCAACCGCGCTGAGATTATGGGCGTGATCAATCGCATCTTCTGGCTCATGCGCCCCCCTATTCCAGGCGAATATTCAACTTATCGGCCATTTTTAAGATCCCCCGCCCCATCGGCCAATCTTGCATACTGGTGCGCAGGTCAGATTTTCCATGTTTCTCGAGCCCAGACTTCACCTGCTTGATTTCCGGAATCATTGCCAGCATGAAGATCACATTCACTGCCAGCGCGTAGGCCACCATCAGGGGATCTTGCCAGCGCAGCCACATCCACGGGATCAGCAACCACATGCCTGATAAATAAGCGACCATGAAATCACGCACGACAAATAACCCCAAGGCCATTCCCACCACGGACGAAACAATCGCGCCAATCGGGTCAATCGCCAGCAGCCCACCATAGACGGTAGAATAACCATGCCCGCCCTTGAAGCCGTAATACACCGGCCAGTTATGGCCTACCATCGCCATCACTGCCGCGGCCAGGTGATAGGGCTGTTCAGGAAAAAGCAACCTCAGCGCCAGCGCCGGGACAAAGGCTTTGGACATGTCCAAAATACCGACCAGGCAGCCCGCCTTCTCCCCCAGGCGGTTACCGATGGTGGTCGCGCTGATGCCGGTTAAGGTAAATTCTTCACGGGTAGTAGAAGCAACCACCCTGGAATCTACCCAATTTTCTTCCGGGGCATACTTTTTCGCCGCAATACGAGAAAATGAAATCGCCCCCAATAAATAACTGACAACGCACACGGTACTTAAAACAAAAAGGTTCATGTATTCATTCCTCCCCGCCTGCGTTATTCAATACGTGAACATTCCAGACAACGGTTGGACTCAATGAACCTGATGAAGCAGCAATGAATGGTAATCCGTTTTTTATCTTTACAATATTGTAGGAGAATTCACCAGAAAGGTAAATAGAGGGTATAAAAAAACAGCGCCTTCCGGCGCTGTTCATAGCTTAAGGGGTATGGATACCTAATGCCTCTTCTAGTTCCTTAATTTTGAAATCGATAATAACCTTGCCGTTGATATTGAACGTGGGGGTTACCAGATTGCCGTTGGCCCATTCCCGCACCTGTCGAGACGCCTCACGGCTCTCCATCACATCCACTTCGGTAAATTCGATCTCGTGGCTCTTAAACCAGGTGCGCGCCCGCCGGCAGTCTGGGCACCAGGAATTGCAATACATCACCACCCCGCTGGTGGGCAGTTCCGCAGCGGGCTGCGATGATTTCGGCTTTTGGGCTTCGCGCTGCACGTCTTGCGGAACAATCCGCTCCAATTCAGCGAACAGCACATCATTACTGGGCTGGTCATCAATATCGTGAATATCGATATAGCGGATAAACCCGTTCGCGTCAATAATAAAGATCGCCCGCTCCGAATGGCCTTCTGAGCGTAAAACCCCATACTGCTCAGCCACAGCCCCGTGCGGCCAAAAGTCGCTCAACAATGGGAAATTAATCCCTCCCAGGCTCTCTGCCCAGGCCTGCAGACAGGGAACATGATCAATGCTGATGCCGATCACCTGCACATTCAACGCCTCAAAATCCGCGCGCCGCGCTTCATAGGAGGGAATCTGATTGGTTCATATCGGCGTCCAGGCCATCGGGAAAAACGCCAGAACAACCGTTTTGCCTCGCAGCAGCGAAAGCTGCAGGCTGCTGCCCAGGTGACTGGGCAGGGTAAAATCTGGGGCTTGCTGGCCCAATTTTAGTTTCATATTCACCCCAAGGATATTCTTGATCCAATCTTTTATGAGTGTTTTTGTCATATTCTAATTATAGACGCAATTCGCAAAATGAATAGCTGAAATTTCATTTTTTCAGGTCTTTCCCGCGTGGTTTTGGGTTGGCAATCGCGGCCAGCAGCACGCTCAAAAGATACAGAATGAGCAGCGGCAGCATCAACAGCGCCATATTAATCGGGTCGACAGTGGGGCTGATCACCGCTGCCAGAATGGAAATGACAATCACCGCGATTCGCCAATGCCGGCCTAACATTCCGGCATTAATCAACTTAACCTTCGCCAGCAGAAAGGCAATCAACGGCAGTTGAAAACTGATTCCGATCCAGAAAATCAGATTGGTAACGAACTTCATATAATCCGACAGGCGCGGGACGGTCGCCACATCCATAAAGCTAATCAAGAAATCAATGGAAGGGGGCAGCATAATGAAATAACTAAAAGCCGCTCCGGCCACAAACAAGAGGGAAGCGGTGGGAATGGCTGCAAGTACCCACCTCTTTTCGCCAGGAGTGAGCCCGGGCAAAATGAAAGCCAGTGCTTCGTACAAAAGAATGGGCATGGCCAGTATGATCCCGCTCAACAGAGAGACGCGCATAAACACGCCAATCGTCTCAGTTACCTCAATCGCCTGAAGTTTGTCCAGACCGCCAATCGGCTTCGCCAGCGCCTCCACAATCCGCCCGGCCAAGCTGAAACTGGCCAGCGAGGTTACCGCGAGCGCAACCAGGGATATGAGCAGGCGGCGGCGCAGCTCTGAGATATGGTCCAGTAAGGACATGGTTGCCGGTTCATCTGCCATTGAGAATACACACCTTACTATTCTTCAAATCGTCATTCACACCGATTCTACCAGATATGACCCTCTGCAATGAAAAAACCCGGCCAGGGATCAACCCGCCGGGCAAGTATGCATCACCTGTTCTTTTTATCAATCCACAGCGAAAAACAAAGCACGGATCAGGATATAGATAAAGTAAAGAACCAGTAGATATGTCGCACCCCATTTGCTTAACTTCCCTTTGGAGAACCAGATCACTGCCCAAAGAACTGCTCCTGTAAAAGTCGCGGCAGGTAAGTCCCACAAAATCAAGGGGCGGGGGGCTGCGTATGTCGAGAGTAGCGCCCCACCACCAATTGCAACCAATGGATTGGTAATATTACTGCCAATCAGAGTGCCCAACGATATTCCATGTTCTTTTTTCCCAATTCCTGCTAAAGCTGTTGTAAGCTCTGGAAGCGCAGATGCCACACCTAGCGTTACCACACCAATTAACGAACCACCAATGCCAGTTCGATTAACGATCATCTCCGTAATGTTCAATACATATGTTGCGCTGAAGATCGTGATGATAATCATTCCCAGAGCGACAAGCGTATCAATGAGAACTTCTTTCAAATTTCGAGGAACACTATTCGCAATTTCTTCATCTTGATGAAGATTATCCTCTTTTCGGTAAAATTTCCGTTCATCCATATAAAGAAAATAGTTATATACCATGAATGAAATCAATAAGATAATGCCGTCAAGCCGGGAAAAATTTCCATTGAGCGCTAAAAAAATACAGAGAACATTTGTCAGTATCATGGGGATCATACTTTTCCAAAGGAAATACCTCCGAAAAGTTAACCCACCAGCGATAAAAACCACCAACCCAAGGATGAAGGTTTGCTGCACAACATCCGAGCCAATATTCGCGCCCAGCACAATCGCTGAGCCCACCTCATAGTCCAGCGTTCCCCGCAAGATATTGGTGGACGCCGTCAGGTGAGCGGTGATTTCTGGAATGCTGGTTGCCAAGGAGACAACCGTCATCCCCATAAAAGTTGAAGACAGGTGGAAAAACGACGCGATTCCAATGAGCTTTTTTACCGCCACATTCGCTGTAACAACCAGCAGAACCAGGGCACCCAGCCCAAGGAACGATACAACCCAAATATTCTGTTCCATAATCATATCCCTCCTGTATAACCAGACGATATCGACGATGTGTGGAAGGGATATCGCGGGTTACACAAAAACCGACCGCAAGAACCGGTCTTTGCACAATCCTACGCTAATGCATTACTCATCAACTCAAGAAGTATACAAATAATGGTGATTTCTGGTCAATATTCTGAGAGATATTTTCAGGGCGATTTAACATTCCGTTAACACACTTGGGCTGGCGGCCATCAAGAGAAGCCAAACGCCGGTTTTGCGATTCAGTAGTAAAATTGGCAGGATATTTACAAATTCAGGAAACAATCCCGCTCACCCTTGGAGGAATTATGTTGCGCTCGCGGCTCATTTTTAGTCTTTTTCTGCTCGTCCTTTTATCGCTCTCACTCACCTCTTGCGGCATCTTAAGCACCCCCATGCCCACCCCCGATATCACCGCGGTGGTTGAAAGCGCGCGCCACACCATGGTCGCCGAAATTACCCTCACCGCGCTGTTGAATCCGTCTTCAACGCCAACCCCGCAGCCCACCTACACACCATACCCCACCTACACACCCATCCCACCCACCGAAACCCCGGTAGGAGACACACCCACGCCTGAGCCCACCGCCACACAAAAGATCATTGGCGATTACGCCCAGCCGGTCTACACCTCTACCTACCCCGAAAACCGCCGCGAATATTTTGCCAACGAATTATTCAACATCGCCTGGGGATTGAAAAACATTGGCACCACCACCTGGAACACAGGCTACGCGCTCATCTACACTGGCGGCGACAAGTTCACGAACGTTGACCGCATTCCCTTGGACCGCATTGTAGCCCCCGGAGAAAAAGGAGAATTTAACCTGGGCGCTTTTGGCTCTGAAGACATTCGTACCCACACCACTTACTGGGCGCTGGTCAATGACAAAGGACAACTAGTACCCGGCGGGGCGGTTTCCTTCTCATACACTGGAAAATAACGCACTTTTTAATGAAAGCCTTCAACGGCAGCCCGCGCGGCTGCCGTTTTTATATTGTGCGGCTCCGAAAAGGGTGTATAGTAAAAAAAGAGGGGAATGAATTCCGCTGACAACATCTCTCACGGAACGGAAAAAACAGCCAGTAGCTGCTCAACAGGAGGGAATCCATGTCTGTGCAACTTTCGGACCAGCAGAAAATTGAATTTGCTGAGGCCTTTCTTAACCGCTTTCTGGAACACGGCTTGGGTGAGATGACCAAACGCGAGACCGAAATTCTCGTCTTCAACCTGCTTTTCTACCGCGCCAATCTATTCGAGGGCCAGGATAATTACAATATCGCCAACTTCTTCAAAATCACCGAGCGCAAGGTTAAAAGTTATATGACCGATGCCTTTCTCAAGTACGAAACCCCCAGCCACCAGGCCGCCCTGCTAAAAATTGCCAACATGCTTTTTTATTATCATTCCACCCGCCCGCAATTCATAGACGAAAAACGCGAATACATCCAGCTCAGCCTTGAAGACCCCATCTTGCAGCGCGAATTTGAACACGCCGCCAAAAACCTGGGGCACTATGTTGATTACAGCTTTAACAGTGAGCTGCTGCGCATCAAATCTACCGCCTTCCTGGAGGTCTTCACCCATGAATTTCCGGGCGTGGAAAAACAATTCCTGGATACCGTCAAAACAAACACGGAAGACGAAGAAGAACAGCAAAAGCTTCTCAACCAATCAATACCCATCAGCCAGCGGATTGAATCGTTCCTGGCCAAGCACGAATTTAAGATCAAGCTCCTCCTCGACATACTCTCCCCGCTCAAGCTGCCGGTGATGTAAAAATTCGCGCTTGACCTTCCTTTCCGCTGACCGGTCTTATTAAAAAAACACCCACTTTCATTCTCTGGAAAATGGGTGATTCTGTTTAGTTAAATAAAATGAGTGGCGAGGGTGGGAGTCGAACCCACGACCAAGGGCTTATGAGTCCCCTGCTCTGGCCACTGAGCTACCTCGCCGCTCCGGATTGGGCAAGCGCAATAATACTACGCTCTCCATTTTTTGTCAACAAAATCCTGCTGTAAATTTACGCATCGAACCCCAACCCGCGCTCCTTCAGCGACACAAACCGCCCGTGCCCAATCACCAGGTGATCCAGCACTTTGATATCCAGCAGCTTGCCAGCCTGAACCGCCGCGCGGGTCAGTTGAATGTCCTCCGGGCTGGGGCCGGGGTCGCCGCTGGGATGGTTGTGCACCAAGATCACCGCCGCCGCGTTGCGCTGAATCGCCGCCTTGAAAAGCTCGCCCACCCGCACCGTGGACGAGTTTAAAGAACCTTTATAAATCCGGTCGGTGTGCACCACCCGGTTGCGCGTATCAAGGTGCAGCACCCACAGATTCTCCTGCAACAGCGCCGACATTTCAAACATCACCAGGTCAGCCGCGTCTTGCGGGCTGTGAATCGCCGGCCTGTCATCTCCGGTAAAAGCCTGCAAGCGCCGCCCCAGTTCAATCGCCGCCTTAATCTGGGCCGCCTTGGCCGGCCCCACCCCTTTTTGCTGGCAAACTTCATCAAAAGAAGCCTGGTGAATTCCGCTCAGACCCTTCAAATCGCGCAGCAGGCGCCCCCCCAACTGCACCGCATTCTCGCCGGGAATGCCCACCCGCAGCAAAATTGCCAGAAGTTCTGCGTTGCTTAAGGCCTGCGCGCCCACCTCTGCCAGGCGCTCGCACGGCCGGTCGTTACTTTCCAAATCGGTAATGCGGTATCCGATGCTCCCATTGTCTTTTGGCATTTTTTTATCCTCATCGTGTGATGCACTCCAGATACTATATCCGAGGAACCAAAATCAGACAACATTCTTCCCCAAAAAACCGCTTTACCAGGCCGCCCGCCGGGCATGGAATAAATTCATCCATGCTATAATTTCTTCATTGGGAGAACTCCAGCTATGAAAATGGATCCGGCCTTCTTCAGCAATTTTTTACTCGTCGCCTCGGCTTTTGCCGCCGCCTTCGCCGCCGCATTGTGGCTCAGCCTCATCATTTGGACCTTTCGAGATATTCGCCGCCGCTCCCGAGACCCCTTACTGCGCGTACTGGCAGCCCTGGTCGTAGCGGTATTATTCCTGCCCGGCATTATCATCTACCTCATTTTGCGGCCCCCACTCACCCTTGATGAAGAGTACCAGCAAGCCCTGGAGGAAGAAGCCTTGCTGCAATCCATTGAAGACCAGGCGCTGTGCCCTGGCTGCTCGCGTAAAGTGCAAAGTGACTGGGTGGCCTGTCCCAACTGCCACACCCGGCTGAAAAAAGCCTGCCACAACTGTGGCAAGGCGATTGAACTCGCCTGGAACATTTGCCCTTACTGTGGCACCTCCGTGCCTGGCGCGCGGCAAGGTGAAGACCTGCTCGCCCCATCCAGTGACTACCTGTCGAACCCGCCTTCGTCGATCTAATCATCGCCTTTGTTTGAAACCACATGATCAAGTCGCTTGAATCACCATCACCCGTAGACTATGTACTACTCGGGCACATCACCCAGGATATCACCCCCAAGGGGATGATTTTGGGGGGCACTGCCACATACGCCGGCCTCACGGCCAGGGCGCTGGGGCTGCGGGTTGGTGTGGTTACCGCCATCTCAACCAGCGTTGACCTCAGCGCGCTGCACGGGTTGTCCATATCCAACCTGCCCACAAAGGTTTCCACCGTCTTTGAAAATGTGCAAACCCCCTCCGGGCGCGCGCAAACCCTTCACAGCCAGGCCGCCATCATCCACCCCCAACACGTCCCGCCCGCCTGGCGAACCGCGCCCATCATCCATTTTGGCCCGGTAGCCCAGGAGATTGATCCCCAGATCTTTGACCTGTTCCCGCGTTCTTTCATCGGGCTGACCCCACAGGGATGGCTGCGCGCGTGGCAAGAGGACGGCGCCGTGTTTTACCAGCCCCATCCGCAGATTCAATCCATCTACCGGCGCTCGTCCTGCGTCATCATCAGCATCGAAGATGTGCAGCGAGACGAAAGCGCCATCGAAGAGATTCACGGCCTCACCTCTGTTTTGGTCGTCACCGAAGCGAATGCCGGCTGCCGCGTCTACTGGAATGGAGACGTGCGCCGCTTTCGCGCCCCGGTGGTTAACGAAGTTGATGCAACGGGTGCCGGCGATATTTTCGCGGCGGCCTTCTTTTTCCGTATGGCAACAACCCGCGACCCCTGGATCGCCGCTGAATTTGCCACCAAAATCGCCGCCCGCTCCGTTACTCGCCGGCTGCTCAACAGCCCGCCCACTCCACAAGAAGTCCAGGAAAGCCTGATAGAAATCATAGGAAACGCATAAAAGATGGCCAAAATTTACACCCTTGTCAATCAAAAAGGCGGCGTTGGAAAAACGACCTCTGCCATTAATCTGGGAGCCTACCTGGGTTATTACGGTCAAAAAGTGTTGCTTATCGACCTGGACCCACAGTCTAATGCGACTTCTTCTTTGGGTATCGATAAAAACACGGTGCGCACCGGCACCTACGAAGTGCTGCTCGGTTCCGCGCCAATCTCACCGCACATCCTGCACAATCCGCGCCTGAAGATTTCACTTCTACCCTCCTCTCCCGCGCTGGCTGGAGCCGAGGTGGAGTTGGCTGACCTGGATCATCAGGAAAAACGCCTGTCCACAGCCATTGAGCCAGTCCTCAGCCGCTATGATTACATTCTGATCGACTGCCCTCCATCCCTCAGCATGCTCACGATCAACGGTCTGGTGGCGGCCAAAGACGGAGTTTTGATACCGGTTCAATGTGAGTACCTTGCCCTGGAAGGGCTCGGCATGCTCACGCAAACCCTCGACCGCGTGCGATCTTCCTTCTCCATGAATTTACCCGTTCGCGGCGTTCTGCTGACCATGTTTGATGGCCGCACGCGCCTGGCCCTGGACGTTGTAACCGAAGTGAAAAAATATTTCCCCGATCAGGTCTTTCAGACGGTTATTCCGCGCAGCATTCGGGTGGCCGAAGCGCCATCGTATGGCCAGCCTTTATCCACCTACGCGCCCGAATCCAGCGCCGCGAAAGCGTATGCAAACCTGGCCCGTGAGGTATTGGGGCAGGATGGAATCATGATCCCTGAAGGGATGGAATAAAGGTGGCAAACATGGCTCGCAAAGGTGGCTTAGGTAAAGGCTTAGACGCGCTCATTCCCTCCCAACCGGTAGAAGGTCAAACGCCAACCCAGGGCATGGCGGTATCGATTGCCAAAATTGTTCCCAACCCACGGCAGCCGCGCCAGGTTTTGCGCGAAGAAGACCTGCAAGACCTCGCCGCTTCGATCAAAGAGCACGGAATCATCCAGCCGTTAATCGTCTCATACGACGCCGCAGCTGATACTTACATCCTCATTGCCGGAGAGCGTCGCTTGAAAGCGGCTGCGATGGCCGGCCTGACAGCCGTCCCTGTGGTTATTCGCCAGGTAAATGACCAGCAGCAGTTGGAGTTGGCTCTCATCGAAAACATTCAGCGCGCCGACCTTTCTCCATTAGAAACCGCGGAGGCCTACCAGCATCTGCACAATGATTTTGGCCTTTCTCACGAAGAGATCGCCGTGCGGGTGGGCAAAAGCCGCGTGGCCGTCACTAACACTTTGCGCCTGCTCAAGCTTCCCGAATCAATCCTGAAAGCGCTTACCTTGGGAGAAATCTCCGAAGGTCACGCCCGTGCTTTGCTGGCGCTCACATCCAGCCAGGCCCAGGTGGCAGCCCTGCAAACCATCCTCAACCAAAAACTCACCGTTCGCCAGACCGAAGAGCTGGTCCAAAAATTGAGCGGCGAGAAACCCGCCGCCCTGCCGCGCAAGCCCATTGCTCCTGAAATTAAAGCGCTTGAAGAAAAACTGCGCGACCAGTTAGGCACCCGCGTAACCATGCGCCACGGCAAAAAAGGCGGCACGCTTACCCTCCACTACTACTCTACGGAAGAGCTGGATACGCTCCTGTCGATTTTATTAAAGGAGTAACCCTTTGCAGATCTTTCATAACGCCAAACTGTATCCAACAGCCGACCCTGCCTCGCGTCAGTCCGCGATTGCGATTGAAAATGGGCGCGTGGTGGCGCTGGGCAGCGACCCCGACGTGCTCAATCTGGCGCGCCCCGGCTGCCAGATCGTCAATCTGGCAAAAAAAACCATACTTCCCGGTCTGACAGACAGTCACATTCACCTCTCGCTGTACGCCCAGAGCCTGGCAAAAGTCAATTGCGAGGTCGCTTCCCGACAGGCCTGTCTTGATCTCATTGCCCAAAAAGCACACGATCTGAAGCCCGGCGAATGGATTTTGGGGCATGGTTGGAATCAGAACGTTTGGCCGGAAGGCTTTGGCACGGCCGCCGATCTGGACGCCGTCGCTCCCAATCATCCCGTTTACCTCACCGACAAAGCCATCCATTCTGCCTGGGCCAACACCACGGCCATCCGCCTGGCTGGCATAACCAGCCAAACACCCGACCCTTCTGGCGGCATCATACAGCGCGCGGAAAACGGTGAGCCGAAAGGCATCTTCTTCGAATCAGCCATGTTGATGATCGAGCGAGCCATCCCTGCGTTTTCAGCGGAGGCGCTGGCCGGTCTGCTTGACCAGGCCCAGCAAACCTTGTGGCCAATGGGGATCACCGCAGCGCACGATTTTGATGACCTGCTTTGCTTCGCCGCGCTCCAGTTGCTTCATCTGAACGGCCAGTTAAAGCTGCGCGTTACCAAGGGCATCCCCGAAGACGCCCTCAACACCGCCATCGACATGCGGCTGCAAACCGGCTTTGGGCATGGCATGCTGCGCGTTGGCTCATTAAAGCTCTTTGCCGATGGCGCGTTAGGCCCGCATACCGCGGCCATGCTAGAGCCCTACTCCGATGATCCAGGCAATACTGGTGTGCTGCTCGGTGACAGCCAGCACTTCTATCCGATCTTTGAAAAAGCGGTCAAGAACCACATCTCTATCGCCGTTCACGCCATTGGAGACCGTGCCAACCGGGAAATTTTGGATTCCTACGCGCGCTTGAGAGATTATGAAGCGCAAAACCATCTGCCGCGCCGCGCTCATCGCATTGAGCATGTCCAAACGATTCAACCGCAAGACCAGGTTCGACTGCAGGCGCTGGGAATCACCGCTTCCATGCAGCCCCTGCACGCCACATCGGATATGTTCACCGCCGATCGCTATTGGGGCAGCCGCGCTGCCAACGCTTATGTCTTTAAAAACTTATTAGACTTGGGCGCACAGTTGATCTTTGGTTCAGACGCGCCAGTAGAAACACCCAATCCCTTCGTCGGCCTGCACGCTGCCGTCACGCGCCGCCGCGCAGACGGCAACCCCGGCTCCCAGGGCTGGCATCCTTCCCAACGGCTGACGGTGGCGCAAGCGCTGCACGCCTATACGTCCGCTCCCGCCCAGGTGTATGGGCGGCAAACAGAACAAGGCAGCCTGCTTCCCGGGTGTTTTGCCGATCTGATCCTTCTGGACCAAGACCCATTCGAGATGCAGCCCGATGATTTGCATTTTTTGAAGCCCTCTGGCACAATGGTTGAAGGAGAGTGGGTATGGCAAAAGTAGCCTCAACTGACAATCACGAAAACCCAGTCCTTCCGGTTCGCACCCTTACACCAGAAATCCTCGTCCCACGTTTGGGAGACTACCTGGTGGAACGGGGTATTCTCTCTCAACAGGCCCTAAAAGACGCTTTAATTAAACAAAGCCAGCTCACATCGCCAAACCAGCCCCCCCCCTTGCTAGGGAATATTCTCATTGATTTGGGCTACATCGACCGCGCTACACTTGACGAAATCATTACCGAACAAATTTTACAGCTGCGCTCCGCCCTGCAGGCTGCCAATCAGAGCCTGGAGAGGCGCGTACAGGAACGCACTGCCGAACTGGAAATGGCCTTAAAGAAGGTGTCCGAGCTCAGCCAACTGAAATCCAACTTCATTGCCAATATCTCGCACGAGCTGCGCACCCCGCTGACTCATATCATTGGATATATTGAGCTGCTCATCTCGCGTGATCTCGGTCCCATGACCGAAGACCAAGAGCAGGCGACCTTTATCATGAAAAGATCGTCTGAGCGGCTCAAACACCTGATTGAAGACCTGATCCTCTTTTCGAACACCGAAGGCGGCCAGGTTCACCTGGAAATTGAAACTTTCAGCATCAATTTACTTTTTGAAGAACTGCGCCGCCAGATTCTGGCCAAAAGGCGTGACACCTCCATGGAAATAGAAGTCAATTGTCCAGAAGACCTGCAGCCGGTGCGCGCAGACCAAGA
This sequence comes from Ornatilinea apprima, assembly GCF_001306115.1. Lineage (GTDB taxonomy): Bacteria > Chloroflexota > Anaerolineae > Anaerolineales > Anaerolineaceae > Ornatilinea > Ornatilinea apprima. The sequence goes on from NZ_LGCL01000026.1 coordinate 63,182, forward strand.
AAAAATCTTATGGGTGTTATTGCAGTTGGTGGATAACGCCATTAAATTTAACAAGCCGGGGGGAAAAGTCACCATTGCCGCGGAAAATGACGGATCCTTTGTGCGTTTATCCGTCACGGATACCGGCATTGGAATCCCCCCCGACAAATTGGAAGAGATCTTTGAGCCTTTCCACCAGCTTGATAGTTCCTCGACTCGCAAAGCGGGTGGCACCGGCCTGGGGCTAAACCTTGCCCGAAAAATTGTTGAAGCACACGGCTCCATTCTATCAGTCTATTCGGAACCCGGTGAGGGCAGCCGCTTTGAATTCACCATTATCTCCTCAAGACCATTTTCAAACCACTATCCGGCTGATTAAACCAAAGCCGTGAAACGCCGCATTGGCGGGTATGGATCGAAAAAAAATGACAAGCCAGGATATCGGCCCACAAGTAGAGCATCTGTATGCCATCAACCAGATGGTTATCAGCGCGTCCGGCTGGAAGCCAGCGTTGGAGGAAATCTCACGCATGGCGCGGTCTTTCTTTATCTTTGATAATCTGGTTGTCTACAAAACAGATTATCAAACCCAAAACATGGAAGTGATTTTTGCCCGGGCGATGGGTCGCGGAAAGCGGGCCGAAGCCGACATCTCTTGGGGCGAGGAAATCGCGAACAACATCCTTCGCGAAGGGAAGATTATCTGCACTGAACCACAAGATACCGAACAAAAGGACCGCCTCGCCCTGCCGTTCATTTTGGGCATTCCCCTGAAAGTCTCCGGGCAACTGATCGGCGCGCTGATCATAATTCGCTTTGGCGGGCCGCCCTTCAACCAGGATGGCATCCAACTCGCAAGATTTATTGCCAACCAAATCGCCCTGCTGATCGAGCGGGATGAGTTATCCAAACGCTATTCACAGTTAGCCGAAAGAGATCGCCAGAACCAGCTGAAAGATGATTTTATTTCCACCATCACCCATGAACTGCGCAACCCGCTTGGCTTCATCAAAGGCTACACCACCACCCTCCTGCGGTCAGACACCACCTGGGACCAACAAACTCAAAACGAATTTCTCCAAATTATCGACACCGAAACCGACCACTTGCAGGAACTGATTGATAATATTCTCGACTCAGCCCGCCTTCAGTCCGGGCAGATGAAAATGAATTTTCAATACGTCCGCCTGGATGCCCTGGCCAATGACATCATTCTTCGCGCGAAGATGAATTTTCCGGAAATGAAAATTCGGACAAGACTTCCAAAAAAGTTAGAGCCGATCATTGGAGATTCTCGGCGGCTTTCTCAGGTCATTGAGAATATCATCTCCAACGCCGCCAAATACGCCCCTGATTCTGAAGTTATCATTTCGATCCACCAGACGGCAGATAAGACTCGCATTTCTATCACCGATTTTGGGCCGGGTATTCCCCCTGAACTTCTTCCGCGAATCTTTGACCGCTTTTTCCGCAACCCCGACCAATCGCCCACCATTCGGGGTTCTGGGCTGGGATTATTCATTTGTAAATTGATCATCCATGCCCACGCGGGTGAAATTTTAGTAAAATCCAAGGTAGGCGAAGGAACCGAATTCCAAATATTGCTGCCTCACCATTCGCCAGAAGCAATGGGATTAGGCTGACCAACAGGGAGGGTATGATGACCTTAATACTGGCTGTAGATGATGAAACCCTATACCAGCATCTGTTAACGGTAAACCTGGAAAAGGAAGGCTATGAAGTCATCACAGCCGGAGATGGAGAGCAGGCCGTAGAAATCGTTGCCAATCGCAATCCAGACCTGGTAGTGATGGACGTGATGATGCCCAAGCTGGACGGCATCTCGGCCTGCGAGCGCATTCGCCAGTTTTCCAATGTGCCGATCATCATCCTGACGGCTCGCGGAGAAGAACAAGACCGCGTAACCGGGTTGAACGCAGGTGCGGATGATTATGTCGTCAAGCCCTTTTCGGCCACCGAGCTCATCGCCCGCGTGCGGGCCGTCTTACGCCGCGCGCACAGCACTGAGCAAATTACCCAAAACCGCTATTTTGTTCACGGCAATTTGAAAATTGACTTCGCGCGCGCCGAAGTGTGGAAAGACAACAAACCCATCTTTCTTTCGGCCACCGAGTACCGCCTGCTGATCCAGTTTGCCCAGCACATTGGCGAAGTGCTTTCCTCAGAAGACTTGCTCGTCGCCATTTGGGGACCCCAGTACCGCGAAGATAAAGAAATTCTATGGGTCAGCATTGCCCGCCTACGCCAAAAACTGGAAGACGAGCCGCATAATCCGCAACATATCGTCACGCGCCCTGGCTTGGGCTACATCATGCCAGCCGAATAACCATAACAGAGGAACAAACAGGATGTACGACGCATTTGAGAATAAAAGCAAAATTTTCACGCATGTCATCACCAAAGAGCCGGTAGATGTCATTGTTCAGACCACCCAATTCAAAATCATCGGCCAGATTCATGTTCGTCCTGAAGACCGCCTCAAAGATGAACTGGACCAGCCAGAGACATTCTTACCGGTAACCAGCGCCGCCGTCCATTCTCTTGATGGTACCGAGTTGTACCGGACTCACTTTATTGCGGTTAATCGCTCGCAAATTGTTTGGATCATCCCGATCCAGCAGCTGCAGCCTCACGAAAACCCGGAGGAGGAGCATGGAAAGGCCTGATACGTCCAGCCTTAAATCCGTCGATTTATCGAAACTTAAATCTTACCTGATTACCACCATCTCCCGTGAATTAGAGGGCAAATCGGTGCCGGCCCAGCAGAGAAGAGAAATGGTAAATTCCATTCTCCAGCAAGCCTATCAGGCCACAAAACTGCAGCTTCCAGTTGGGCTGCGAGATCAGTTGTTCCGTGATATTCTGGATGACATCGTAGGCTTTGGCCCACTGCAGCCCTTCTTGGATGATCCCGAAATTAGTGAAGTGATGGTAAACGGCCCCCACCAGATATATATTGAGCGCAAAGGCAAGTTAGTCCGCACCCAGGTGATGTTTGAGGATGATAACGCCGTCTTGCGCGTGATCGACCGCATCGTCTCTCCGCTCGGCCGCCATATTGACCGCGACAACCCCACTGTGGACGCGCGCTTGCCAGACGGCTCGCGCGTCAATGCCGTCATTGCTCCAGTCGCGATTGACGGCCCCTCCATTACCATTCGCAAATTTCAAAAAGACAAGCTCACCGTTGACCAGTTGATCGCTTTTGGTTCGCTCACCCCCCAGATGGCTGAATTCATCCGCGCCTGTGTGGTCTCGCGCTTGAATGTCATCATCTCGGGTGGAACTGGTTCGGGTAAAACCACTCTCCTGAACGTTTTATCGGGGTTCATCCCTGAAGAAGAGCGCATTGTAACCATCGAAGACGCCGCCGAACTCAAACTGCAACAAGAGCACGTCGTACGCCTGGAAACCAAACCCGCCGACTCCAGCGGCCATAATGAAGTGCCCATTCGCCACCTGGTGCGTAACGCACTGCGCATGCGCCCCGACCGCATTGTCGTCGGAGAAGTCCGTGGCGGAGAAGCGCTGGATATGCTCCAGGCAATGAATACCGGCCACGACGGTTCGCTGACCACCCTGCACGCCAACAGCCCGCGCGACGCCATCTCACGCCTGGAAACAATGTCTCTCATGTCGGGCATGGATTTGCCGCTCAAAGTCATCCGCCAGCAAATTGCCTCCGCGGTAGACTTGATCGTACAGCAATCGCGCCTGCGCGACGGCAGCCGGAAAGTAACAGCAGTCACAGAAGTCGCGGGAATGGAAGGCGACACTGTGGTCATGAGCGACATCTTCCGCTTTGACCAGACCGGCATCGGCCCGGATGGTGCCATCATCGGCGAATTGAAACCCACCGGAATTCGGCCCATGTTTATTCCGCGCCTGGAGGCGGCTGGTTTCAACCTGCCCGCTACCGTGTTTGGCGCAAATCTGGGCGATATGATCTCTTCGTCACGGCGGCGCTGACATCAAATCAAACTTGCCGCAGTGATGTATAATTTCTACATAATCTGGTTCAATTGAAAACCATGAATGGACGTGTAAACGCAATGGACAAAAAACAACTTCTTCTCCGTCTGCGCCGCAAGAAAATGGGTTTACTGATTGCGGATGCCCGTCAGGCCGCCGGCCGCTCTCTGAATGACTGCGCTCGCGCCATGGGCGTTTCTCAAGACCAGCTCAAAGCCATCGAAACCGGGCAGTGTTCTCCCTCGCTGCCAGAGTTGGAAGCTTTTTCATTCTATCTGAACCTGCCGGTTGAACATTTTTGGGGCAGCCAACCTTATAAGCCGCTCGAAGAATCCAGCAAAGAGGAGACACCGGATCCATCACACGCGGCGCGCAATGAGGAGATCAGCCAATTACTGCGCGCTCGCCGCGAAGAAGCCGGCCTTTCTCTTGAACAATTGAGCCAGCAGACTTTTCTGCCGTTGGAAACATTACAAACCTATGAGGCCGGAGAAGAGCAGATTCCCGTGCCAGAGTTGGAATTCATCGCCCAGGAGATCGGCCTTCGCATGGAAGACCTGATCGACCCCAGCGGCCAGCCGGGTAATTGGCGCGCGCAGATCGGCAGTGCCCGTCCGCTGCTGGAACTGCCGGATGATGTGAAGAAATTCATTTCCCAGCCTACCAACCTGCCCTACATTGAACTGGCTATGCGCCTCAGCAGCCTCTCCAGCGACCGGCTGCGATCCATCGCCGAAGGCATTTTGGAGATCACACTCTGATGAACACTCCCAGCCAGGCACAGCAGCTTGCCGAAGAAGCCCGCGCCGCGTTCCAGGCCGGACGGTATGGCGAAGCCGCGTCTCTCTTTGAGCGCGCCCATTCCCTGTCCGTGCAGGCCGGAGATGCCCTAACCGCCGCAGAAATGGCAAACAATCTCAGCGTTGCCCGCCTGCAGGCTGGGGATGCCGCGGGCGCGCTGGCGGCTGTTCAAGGCACGGATCAGGTCTTTGAGCAAGCCGGAGACACGGTGAAACAGGCCATGGCACTGGGCAATCAGGCTGCCGCCCAAGAAGCATTGGGGCAGCTTGAAACCGCCCTATCCCTGTACCAACAGTCCGCGGATTTGCTCAAACCTCACAAAGACCAGGCAGAAACCCGCGCCTTCGTCTTAAAAAGCATATCCAGCCTGCAGGTACGCACCGGCCGGCAGTTGGAAGCCCTGGCCTCCATGAACGCCGCCCTTGACCAGCAAAAGAAGCTCAGCCTGCGGGAAAAACTGCTGCAAAAGCTTCTGGGTATCCCCTTCAAACAAATAAAGTAAGATGATGGGCAGCGACGACCCCGCCGGTTTTGAAGAAGAAGGCCTTTCAGCCCACCGCCTGCCGCGCTTCTGGAATCCGCGAACCAAGACCTACACGGTTCGCCAGGCCACACCTCTCGACGAGGACGACCTTTCCATCTTACTCAGTGTGGGGTTTTACGTTCACCGCCACTTAGATTGGCGATCTGCCTCCCATTGGCTATCCCACCAGCCCTTTTATGTTCTCGAAGAAGATGGTTTCATCCAGGCAGCGCTTGCCTGCCCGCCCGACCTGCCTGGAATGGCCTGGGTGCGCCTGTATGCCACTAATTCACCCTTTGATGCCCGCCAGGCCTGGGAAGCCCTCTTTCCGCCTGTTTTAGAAGCGCTACAAGCCGAAAAAGGCTTCACGCTTGCAGCGCTGTCTTTGCATGAATGGTTCAGCAGCCTGCTGCTTCACACTGGCTTCCAGCATCACCATAACATCATTGTTCTGGAATGGACTCGCCGCGCACTCCACCCCACTGCCCTTCCGCCGCACGTGAGTATTCAACCGATGACTGAAGAAGACCTTCAAACCGTCTGCGAGGTTGACCACCGCGCCTTTGATCGTCTTTGGCGCATTTCTGCCGATGAAATCGCACACGCATACCTACAATCAGCCTACGCCTCCGTGCTTAAATGCCATTCGCAAATCATCGCCTACCAGATCAGCACCCGCACCGGCAGCCACGCTCACCTGGCACGCCTGGCTGTGCTTCCTGAGTTTCAACACCAGGGCCTGGCAACCCGAATGCTTGAAGACCTGCTTACCGAATTCACCCGCCGGCGCGTGCGTACCATTTCGGTTAACACCCAGCACACCAACCATGCCTCCATCGCGTTATATAAAAAAGCCGGTTTTGTGTTAACCGGCGAATCATTTCCTGTGTATGTGTATCCGACTTAGACCGAAATCCTGCTCACGGCAGGGTAACCCCCAACACTTGCAGCAGCCACACCAGCAGCGGAGCAACCGCCAGCGCGGGCAAGAAATTGCCGGTGCGGATTTTCTTCAATTCCAACAGGCTGCCCATACCAATGCCCAGCAGCAGCACCCCGCCCACCGCGCTCATCTCATTCATCATACTGGTAGAAAAGAAATTCTGCATCTGCGCTGCCAGCAGGGTTATCCCACCTTGGTAGACCAGAATGACCACAAACGAAAAAATGACCCCCACCCCCAGCGAGGAAGCAAACGCCAGCGCGGCAAATCCGTCCAGAATGGCCTTCACTCCCAGCGTGCTGTAATCACCCGTCAGTCCATCCTGAATCGAGCCCAAAATCGCCATAGGGCCAATCACAAATACCAGCGAAGCAGTCAAAAAACCGCGGATAAACCGCGCCTGGCTCTCAGCCGTACGGTCTCGCCCATGCGACAATACGCGCTCCAGCCAGCCGCCCAGGTTTTTAAGCCCTTCCTCAATCTGCCACCATTCACCTAGCAGCGCGCCAATCAACACGCTGATCACCACAATCAGCGTGTTTTCCGATTTGAGGAATAACGAAGCACCGTAAGCCGTGGTGAACAGCCCCAGGCCGGCCACAACCGTCGTCCGAACCCGTTCAGGCAACTGGTCACCAAAAAAGGTGCCCAGAACGCCGCCAACAATGATTGTAATAACGTTTAAGAGGGTTCCCATCTTCTATGATCTTTCTTGCTTTGCAAAAGTTGGGCTGTCTTTGCCAGAAGCAGCCTGGTTTTCAGATAATTCCATCACAAAACACAGAGAGGAAAGGCGGTTCAGGTATTTTAGAATCTCCGGGTTGCGCTGCGTATCTTCCTGAAACAGGGCAACACAGCGACGTTCCGCGCGCCGCACCGTAGTGCGGGCCACATCCAGCGCCGCTCCCGAAGGCGTGTCGCCCGGCACAATAAACTCTCTGGGAATAGAAGTGCTGTTCGTCAACTGGGCGATCATCGCCTCCAGCCATTCAACTTGCTCCGCGGCTACCTTGGGAAAAGCATTGGCGGTTTTTTCTGTCGTCGCGATTTCGCTCATCAGACCATACAAATCACGCTGTACTTTCAAAAGCGTCGCGCGCGATTCTTCTCTCACTGCTATACTGCGCGCCATACCCAACGCGGAATTCGCCTCATCAATACTGCCCAATACTTCCAGGCGTAGATCGCTTTTCGCAATCCGCTCATCGCCCAATAAGCCGGTTTCGCCCCCATCTCCCCGGCGGGTAAAAAATTCGCGCATGGCCTGCCTCCTTCCAAATAAATGATGCCACATATAGAAAACCACCCGTTCTACAGCTCGCGGAAGAAAAATCCCGCAAGCGAACGGGCAGTACTTTTTCGATAGATGGCAAACCGCTATTCAGCCACTGGGGTTGCAGCCCGGCGCGACGCTGGATTAGCCACCAAAAACCACTCGTTGATTAGATTATAGCGGTCGCTGCGCTCAAAGAGTGTACCAATCTGCACACCTTGCACTTTATAATCCACCGCGCTGCTGGCGACTGGATAGAACAGCGGAATAGAGGGAACCTCTTCCTGGAACAACACCTGGAAGTTGTGATACAGCCGTTTGCGTTCTTGAAGGTCGGGGGTGATCCGCGCAGCTTCCAGATATTCACTCGCCAGCCGGTTATCCCATTGGGAATAGTTTTGCCCGCCAGTGGCCTGAGCCTGGTCCCAAAACGGATAAGGGTCCGGGTCAGCGCTGCCCCTCAGGCTCAACTTGACCAAAGCCGCCTCGTAATTGCGGTTTTCCAGACGATCACCGACCAGTTCTTCATACCCCAGAGGCGTCAGGTTGGTTTCCACGCCAATGGCTAACCAATCTTTTTGAATCTGCTCAGCTATGGCGTAATACGGGTCTTCATCCGGGAAAATTAAATCAATTGAAAGGGGAGTGCCTTGCTTCTGGCGCACCACGTTCTCCTCACCGGTGATTGTGTAACCCGCCTCTTTCAGCAGTAAAGTGGCAGTATCCGGCTCGTACTCTCGGGGCGGCAGCGCGTCCGAGTAGGCCCAGGTGTTTGGCATCAATGGAGCATCCACCAACACGCCCTGGCTGCCCATAATCTTATCCACGATCAATTGACGATTGATCCCAGACATCAACGCCTGGCGCACTTCTTTTTCTTGCAAAAACGCCGCTTCAGGGTTATTCAAATTGAGGAAAACCAACATCAAATCCGGCGTATTCCCTGAATACAGCGCCAGATTGGGCTCAGCTAGAACATCGGGCAGAATGTCCGCGGTTACTTCACTGATTCCCTGCACTTCGCCGGCCCGGTAGGCATCCAGCGCACTGGGCGCGTCGGGGTAGAAGCGCACCACAATTTGTTCAATATAGGCAGGTTGGCGGTAATAGGCGCTGTTCATATTCAGCACCACACCGCTGATCTCGCCGTTTTCCACGAGCAAGCGGTCGAACTGATAAGGGCCGCTGCCTACGGGTTGAAGATTGAACGGATCGTCAATCAAATCCGCCATCGTCTTGCCGGCCAGCAGGTGATTGGGAAGCACGCCAAAGGTCAGGTAATCCAAAAAAGGCGCGAATGGCTCTGGCAAGCGGAACTGCAGTGTGGTGTCGCTTAACGCAACCACCTCAATTTCATTCCAGAAGGCCTGAATATCCGCCGGCACGACCGGGTCGCCGTTGCGCAGCAGGTCAACCGTGAACACTACGTCCTGCGCGGTCAGCGGCTGTCCGTCATGCCACTTGATATTCGGATACAGCTCAAAGTTGTAGATGGTGCCGTCTTTGGCATAGCCCCAGGCAGCTGCCAGGTCTGGCTGCGGGTTGCCTGCCGAATCAAACTGGATCAGGCTGCTGTAAATCAGCCGGTTAATGTCGCGATCTACAGGATTATAAAAATCCAACACCGGATTCAACCGCTGCAGCATGCCAACCATCCCCTCGGTATAAATACCGCCCTGTACAGGTTCGGGGACAAACACACTGGCCGGTTCGGGTTGTTCACTCAACAACAGAATGCCAACCACCAGACCGGTCAAGAAAATGATGATCAACTGCCAGCGTAGCTTTTTCATAAGCAAATAGGAAAAGGGCGATCTCCCTCAAGGACGAGTCGCCCAGATATTTGGGTGAATGAGTTGGGATACGATTGGCTCAGAACGATCAGCTGACCACAACCGCCAGAATAGTAAGAATGAAAAACAAACCGCTCAGACCGATGGTGATCCAAAACAAGGTCTTTTCAATCCCGCGCCGTGCGGTAAACACGCTGCTTGAGTCAGCGCCCGTCAGGCCTCCAAGACCCACGCCCTTATTTTGTAAAATCACACTGCCGATCAACGCAATCGAAGTTATAATCAATGCGATATCAAAGAAGTCACTTAAATTCACGCGTTTTTCCTCCTGTCGATGAAAGCAAATCAGATTATACCTGTATCAACCGGAAATCGTCAACCAATCATGCAAGAACTAGTCACCAATTTACACATTCATACTCAATACTCTGACGGCACCGGCACCCCCAGCGAGGTGCTGGAAGCAGCCACCCAGGCTGGCCTGGATGTGGTCATCACCACCGACCACAATGTTTACATCAGCGGCATTGACCGCTACCTGCAAACGGGACAACAGCGAACATTGCTCATCGCCGGTGAGGAGATTCACAACCCCACCCGCGATCCACAAAAAAGCCACCTGCTGGTGATGGGCGTTAACAAAGACCTCAGCCATTTCGCCGAAGATCCGCAGGAGTTAATCAACCAGGTGAAAAAGAACGGCGGTATTTGTTTCCTCGCCCATCCTTACGAAAACGCTCTCGCGCTGTTCAACGAGTCCGATATTTCCTGGGATGATTGGCAGGTAACCGGCTACACCGGCCTGGAACTCTGGAACGGTCTTTCCGAGATCAAGAATGTGATCCACTCACCGTTGAGCGCGCTGTTCTACGCCCTGAACCCACGCCTCATCGCTCACGGCCCCGATCTGCGCACCCTCGCCCGCTGGGACGATTTACTCAAACAAGGCCAGCGCGTTTACGCCGTTGGCGGGGCAGACGCACATGCCCTTAAGATGTCAATGGGGCCGCTCAAACGCACTATCTTCCCCTACGCATTCCATTTTTCTGCCATTAACACCCATATCTTCACCCCCACCGGGCTGACCGGCGACTTGGCGCGCGATAAGCAAATGGTCTTCCAGGCCTTTCGCTCCGGGCACACCTTTGTAGGCTACGACCTGGCCGCCTCCACACGTGGGTTCCGCTTCTCCGCGCAGGGCAAAGACTGCACTGCCTGGATGGGTGATGAAATCAAACTGAACGGCGGGGTTACCTTACAAGCCCGCCTGCCTTTTGCCGCCGACGTGCGCCTGATGGTCAACGGCGCGGCGCTGCGCACCTGGCGCAACACCACCACCGCCACCCTCATTGTGAATGAACCCGGCGCGTACCGCATTGAAGCTTACACCCAGTATCAGGGCAAGATGCGCGGCTGGATCTTCTCCAACCCCATTTTTGTTAAGGCCTGATCAGGCCGGGAAGATGGACATGCCCGTCAATAACGTAACCCGCTTATTAGACTCGCGAAAAATCCCTTACCAGGCGTTTGAGCTGCCCGCCGAAAAACTGGGCGCGCTTGAAACCGCCCGCCAACTGAATGTTCCCCCGGAACAGGTCTTCAAAACCATTGTCATCCTGCGCCCCAAACCGTCCAAACCGCTTCTGGCGATGGTACCCGGTGGATACGAGGTAGACCTGAAGAAAGTAGCCGCCGCGCTGAATGAGAAAAAAGTATCCCTGCCCACCCAGGCCGAAGCGGAAAAGCTCACCGGGCTGCAGGCTGGCGGAATTTCTCCCCTGGCGCTGCTCAATAAAGGCTTTCAGGTGCTGCTCGATTCTTCCGCGTCCAGCTTCCTCGAAATCCACATCTCCGGCGGCCAGCGCGGATTGAACGTCCGCCTGCCGGTTGCCGCGCTGGTCGAACTGACCAAAGCCCGCCAGGCCGACATCTCCATACCCTCGCAAAGCGGTTGATCAGCCCTTAACCACCACCACCGGCCGCAACCGCGCCACCTTTTGGGCAATTCCCGCCCCGCTGACCACCTTAACCACCTCGTCCACATCTTTATAGGCCTGGGGCGCCTCTTCGGCCAGGCCGGCATTGGATCCTGCCTGCACGCGAATGCCACGCTGCAGCAAGTCGCGCCGCAGGTCTTCCCCGCGCACGCTGTGCTTGGCTTTTGTGCGGCTCATCACCCGCCCCGCCCCGTGGCAGCAAGACCCCAGCGAACGCTCCATGCTCGTTTCCGTTCCAGTTAATACCCACGAAGCGGTACCCATGCTGCCGGGAACCAGCACCGGCTGCCCGATGGTGCGGAAGCTGTCGGGCACATCTACTGAGCCAGGACCAAAGGCGCGCGTGGCTCCTTTGCGGTGCACGCACACTCGCGTCTCGCGCCCCTCAATCTGGTGAATCTCTTCTTTGCCCATATTGTGGGCAATATCATACACCTGGAAGAGGTGCCAGTCTTGCACCTTCCCCGCGAACACGCTTTCAAATGCTTTTCTCGCCTGGTGCGCCAGCAGTTGGCGGTTGGCAAAGGCGTAATTAGCCGCGCACCACATCGCCTCGAGGTATTTCTTTCCCTCCGGCGACTCCAGCGGCGCGCAGACCAGCTCCCGGTCTGGCAGGTGAAGGTCGTATCGTCGCGCCACGCTTTGAAAATCCTGCACATAATCGGTGCAAATCTGGTGGCCAAATCCTCGCGACCCGCAGTGGATCAGCAGGCACAGGCAGCCTGGCTCCAAACCCATCAGTTCCGCCGCGCGCGCGTCAAAAATGTCTTCCACCACGTCCACTTCAATAAAGTGATTCCCCGACCCCAGTGTGCCGAGCTGGTCTTTTGCCCGTTCAAACGCCTTGCGGCTCACAGATGCCGGGTTGGCCCCTGCCAGCCGCCCGCCTTCTTCGGTGCGCGCCAGGTCCATTTCGGTGGCAGCCCCACTCTTTTTCGCCCACCGGCTTCCCTGCGCGCACACATCTTCCAGTTCATTCTGCTTCAGCAGCCGCTCGCCGCGCGTGCCCACTCCACTTGGGCAGAAATGGTCCAGCGCCGCGGCCAGCTTATCCAGCAGCGGTCGGGCTTCTTCAAGTTCGATGCGTGAAGCCATCAGACGCACCCCGCAGTTAATGTCGTACCCAATCGCACCGGGAGACACCACCCCGTCTTGATAGCGCATTGCCGCCACCCCGCCAATCGGGAACCCATACCCCTGGTGAACATCGGGCATCACCATCACATGGCCGGTTACGCCGGGCAGAGTTGCCGCGTTCATGGCCTGCTCAACCGAAAGGTCGCCCAGCGCGTCTTCCAGCAAACTGCGGGTCGCAAAAAAGCGCACAGCCGCGCGCATATCGTCTCGAAACCCGGCCGGCAGTTCCCATTCAAAATCAGAAATCTTGCGAAAATCGTTCAGCATTACCATCAAAATACCACTCCTCCCCCCTCACACATCAAACACAACTACCGCTTCAACCCCCTGCTCAGTTACCCTGACTTCTAATCCACTGTAGGTAACCGCCTTGATCTCTTTCGCGCGTTCGGCGATAGGCACTGCCCGGCCAAGCGCGCGGATCACCTTCCCATCGTAGCGAAAAGCCAGGTCTTCGACCATGATTCCGCGGGTATCCTGCCAGTAAATCAACTCCGAGAGAAAACCGACCAGCCAGGATTCTTCATCCTCCCCCGCCACACTTATCTCGACGGCTGTCTGCCCGCTCTGCCCCTCCACTCGTGTCATTTGCAGCGCGTACATCGCCCGCGCTGCCTCGGCTAACAGCAGCGTGAAATCCGGCGCCCAAATCTTCACTGCCCAATCGGCTGTGTGAGCGATTTCAATAAATCCGCAGGGGTTGTCAGAAGTGGTCATTCCGTATCATAATTATACGTATGAAGACACCTCTCGACATCATCGAAAACCGCCTTAAAACATTCATTGAAGCCAGCGCCCAACTATTGCCAGAAAGCCTGCGCAGGCAGTCGTTGGCCGAGCTGCTGGTAACTGCTATGCGCGCTTCGCTGGAAGTATCCGAAAGCGGCGAAATTTCAGCCCCGCCTTTTTACACCATCTTTGTCCACCCCGATTCACTGGCCCATTGGGCCGGAAAATCAGAGGTGTTCGCCATATTGGCCGAGGAGCTGGACGCTGCCGCGGCCGAAAGCGGCATCACCTTTACCCACACCCCGGTCATCCGGATTCTGCCGGACGCGCAGCTTTATGCGGACGCGGCGCGCATTGAGTCCAGCTATTTTCAAGACCGTATCAGCCACACCTCAGCTATTCCCGTCACATCCGACCTGCCGCCTGCCAGAGAGACTATCGATCCTCGCCCCCAAAACGCATTCCTGATCATTGACAACCAGACCATTCCTCTGCGCGACGCGGTGATCAACATCGGCCGCCGGCTCGATAACCATATCATTATTGAAGACCCGCGTGTATCCCGGTCACACGCCCAGCTTCGCGCCGTGCGCGGACATTATGTGATATTTGATCTGAACTCCACCGGCGGAACAACCGTCAACAACCAGCGCATTGATCAGCAAACCCTCAAACCCGGAGATGTGATCTCCCTCGCAGGCGTGCCTTTGATTTATGGAGAGGACCGCGACTCGTTGGTAGATGACACCGGCGAACTTCCCGGGCTGATCGACCCGCACAACCCCAAACAGGAATCAACCTAATGACCGCGATAGTCGTCCTGATTTTACGCATTCTCATGGCAACCGCTTTGTACGGGTTTTTGGTATGGGCCGTTCTCACCCTGTGGCGGGATCTCCAGCAGCAGGCGCGCCAACTATCCGGGGGCGCCATTCCCACACTGGTCTTGAATGCGCCAAACCTGATCCCCCCGCTCACCCATTCGATCAACACCCAAGAAGTGATCATCGGCCGCGATCCCGGATGCGACTTGCTCATTTCAAACGATACAGTTTCCGCTCGTCATGCAAAGTTGAGCTTTCACCATAAACAATGGTGGATTGAAGACTTGCGTTCCACCAACGGCACCTACCTGAATGACGAACCCGTCCAGACCGCGACCGTGATCATCAGCGGCGACGACTTCCGACTGGGCGAGGTTGAGTTCCAGATTAGCATTGAAAATCATTAACCCTGGCACTTTCTACTCCCCCTTTCACTGTTAATAATCTTCCTATATTAATCCAGTTCTGGAATGGGTATAATCAGGCTGAAAAGAACCTACAATGTAGGATAATGGATATGCCAGAATCAATTGACCTGGAAATTGCCCGGCTGCTTAAGTTGAACGCATTTTTTTTGGTTACCGCTGAATCTTGCACCGGCGGGTTGATTGGAGACCGCATTACCAACCTGCCGGGTTCCTCAGATTATTACCTAGGCGGGGTGATCACATATTCCAATGCCGCCAAAACCACTCTTCTAAGCGTGGAAGAAGCCGTATTGCAAGAATTTGGCGCGGTCAGCCAGCCAACTGTGCTGGCAATGGCGCGGGGCGTGCGCCAGTTGTTTGCCTTGCCGGCGCAGGGCCGCCCGCTGATTGGCCTCTCCACCAGCGGCATCGCCGGCCCGGGCGGCGGCACCTTCGAAAAACCAGTTGGCCTGGTCTGGATTGGCCTGAGCACCCCCACCGGCGATCACGCCTGGGAAATTCGCCTCAACGGCTCGCGCATGGAGAATAAAGCCGGCACCGCCCAACAGGCCCTTGAAAAACTGTTGGAATATCTTTCCAAGGATGCTGCCCCGCAGATCTTGCGCGTGCTGACACGCCCGGATGAAAAAAATGAAGAAATTCCTTACCGGCTCATCTGGGCACATCATTGGGAAGACATTCTGGATGTCGGCCGCCGCTGGCGTGATGAGCGGGGAGAACATTGGCTGGTCATCACCTCCCACTCACATACCGCCCGGCTTTCGCGCCTTGCCTCGGGCAGCTGGGAATTTCACCTCATTGCCCCACCCCGCCAGACGGTCTAATTCGCATAGGATGTAGAGAAACATGAATCGCTTATCTTCAAATGATTATCTTCACCAATTACGCGCCGATAACACCCTCAACAACCGCCCGCGGCGAATTTTGCTGCTGACTGCCAACGCTGGTTTTGGTCACCGCAGTGCCGCGATTGCCCTTGAAGAAGCCCTGAAAGAAATTTATGGAAGCCAGGCGCAAGTCTTTATGGTTAACCCGCTGGATGACCGGCGCGCTCCATTGCTGCTGCGCGAATCACAGTCTGATTACGACAAGATTGTGCGCAACATGCCCGAACTGTATCGTCTTGGCTATGAAGCCTCCGATGCCACCATTCCGACAGTGATGGTAGAAAGCGCGCTGACTGTTTTGCTATACGAATTGATGGTTGATATTGTTGACCAGATCAAACCAGACGCGATCATTTCCACCTACCCGCTCTACCAGGCCCCCCTGGCAGCTTACTTCACCATTTCCCGCCATTACATCCCCTGCATGACCGTCGTCACCGACCTGGCAACCGTTCACCGCATCTGGTTCAACGAACATATGGATCACCTGTTTGTGCCCACCGAGACGGTGAAGAAGCTGGCCGTTGAACACGGCATTTCAGAAGATTCCATAACGCTCACCGGCATTCCCGTCCACCCGCGCATCTCCCGCGAGACCCGCAGCAAAGACCAAATCCGCGAAGAACTCGGCTGGCAGAAAGAAATCACCACCCTGCTGGCAGTGGGCAGCAAGCGTGTGGAAGGATTAATGGATGCCCTCACCGTGGTCAATCACTTTGGCTACCCTCTGCAGCTGGCCGTCGTAGCCGGCAAAGATGAAGAGACATACCAGGCCTTAAAAGCAGTGGATTGGCATATTCCCGTGCACCTCTACAATTTTGTGGAGAATATGCCCATGCTCATGCACGCCTCCGATGCCATTATTAGCAAAGCAGGTGGGTTGATCACCACCGAATCCCTGGCGGCCGGCTTGCCAATGATCTTCATCGACCTGATCCCCGGCCAGGAGACCGGCAACGCTGACTATGTTGTCAGTAATAACGCCGGTGATATTACCCGTAAACCTCTGGAAGTTCTTTCCGCGCTGAAGCATCTCACCATGGACGATATGCGTCTGCTCAAAGAGCGCTCGGCCAATGCCCGCCGTCTTGGCAAGCCCTTTGCCGCGTACGAAATCGCCCGCTTGGCCTACCAGGCCGCCGAGCGCGGCCCCATCACCCGCGAACGGAAAATCTTGCAAATCCGTCCGAAGCTGATAGATCTGCTGACCCAAAACCACATTACGATTAAAAAAGACGCAGACACCCAATAAAAAAGAGCGCGAGACTAACACTCGCGCTCACTCAATCACGTTGCAAGTGATTTTACCCCAACCGCTGCCGTTCTTCTTCCACAATACTGGCATCCAGCTTCTTGAACAGCGGTTCCGGCTGGTTCAGGCGCTGACCGGCTTTTAACTGGCTGGGCTTCCAGTCCAGCTTGCCAACCTGCCCGTGATAGCGCAAAACCGTATGCGTGCCCAATTCATCCCCCACCGCTTCCACCGACTGCTCGCCAAACAAGCTGTCTTCATAGCCCAGGAAGCGGTGCAGCTTTTCGCTGGTAAAGGGTAAAAACGGCGCCAGCATTATGGAGAGACTGTCAATCGCCCGCAGCGCAGTGTACACCGATCGGGCAGCCGCCTGCCGGTCCACTTTGATCTGCTTCCAGGGCGCTGAAGTATCCAGATATTTATTGACCTCGCTGGCCAGGCGCATGGCTTCTGCCAGGGCGGCGCGCAGCCGCACGGCTTCCATCTCTTTGGCCACGCTGTCAAATCCCGCTTCCACCTTCTGCAGCAGCTCGCGATCCTCCGCTTGCAATTCTCCCGGTTCGGGAATAACACCCTCCCAGTTTTTGAAGGTAAAAGAAAGCACGCGGTTGGCCAGGTTGCCCCAGGTCGCCACCAGTTCGTCGTTGTTGCGGCTTAAAAATTCTCCCCAAGACCAGTCGCTGTCTTTTGACTCAGGCATGTTCACCGTCAGATAATAGCGCAGCGGGTCTGGGTCGTAACGCGAGAGGAAATCGCGCGCGTACACCGCCCAATTGCGGCTGCCGGATATCTTTTGGCCTTCCAGGTTCATAAATTCGTTGGCCGGAACATCATACGGCAGCACCAGGGGTTTCCGCTCCGCTTTGCCGTTTAGTTCGTCAAATGTTTCACCCACACCCAGCAGCTCCGCCGGCCAGATAATGGCGTGGAATGGAATATTGTCTTTGCCAATGAAGTAATACGAGCGGGTGTTTGGGTCTTGCCACCAATCGCGCCAAGCGTCGGGGTTGCCATTGATCTTCGCCCATTCAATCGCCGCCGAGAGATAGCCAATCACCGCCTCAAACCAAACATACAGGCATTTGCCATCCCAGCCTTCAATCGGCACAGGGATGCCCCATTCCAGATCGCGGGTGATCGGCCGCCCGCGCAGCCCTTCTGACTCGATCTGCCCCAGTGATTGGCGCAACACATTCGGCCGCCAGTAAGATTCGCGTTCTTTCAAAAACTCAGCCACCTGCGGCTGCAGCTTGCTTAGATCCAGGTAATAGTGTTCGGTCTCGCGCAGTTCCGGGGTAGACCCATCAATCTTCGAGCGCGGATTAATCAATTTGGTCCCATCCAGCAGGTTTCCGCATTTGTCGCATTGGTCGCTGCGCGCGTTGTCATATCCGCAAATATAGCAAGTGCCTTCCACATAGCGATCCGGCAAAAAGCGCTGCTGGCTCACCGAATACCACTGCACCTGGCTGTCTTTATACATAAAGCCATTCTTTTCCAGGGCCAGGAAGATTTTCTGCGCCACATCAAAATGATTGGATGTGTGCGTGCTGGTGAACAAATCATACGTCAGCCCGGATTTCTGGAATAGGTCCAAAAAACCTTCGTGAAAGCGCTCGTAAACCGCTTTGGCGGTCGATTTTTCGGCGTCTGCGCGCACGGTAATCGGCGTTCCATGAGAATCCGAACCAGACACCATCAGCACGCGCCGTCCGCGCAGGCGGTTGTAGCGCGCGAAAATATCCGCTGGCAGGTAAGCACCGGTCATATTGCCGACATGAATTTCTGCATTTGCATAAGGCCAGGCAGCCGCAATCAATACCGTTTCAGGCATTCTTCACCTCTGTTTAGAATGATTGTGAAATTTTATCACAGAACACCCATCCCCTTGAAAATCGTTTTCGCGCTGATTACGGCATCATATCAGAATTGTTAGGTTGTTCTCATTGACCTGATCAACACTCATTCGTTATACTTACTCTATTCTTATTGTTGCTTTGACCCTGAGAACAGCGTAGTTTGCGGCAGGGTTCGTCAATCCCCCAGTCCATCTGGTTTTCTTTTTGAAGGTTCGCATGGTTGTAAATTAATGATCAGAAACACAAACCGGAGCGTAGTCTCTCTCTTTTTATCCTGCCTGGTATTCTTCACCCTCATTGCCGCCCCCCCTCCCTCATCCGTGCAGGCGCAAAGCGCCACGCTCCTGATCAGCGATTACCAGTTCCTCACCTCCGAATTTGGCTATACCGGCGCGGAAATGCAAGCCGCCCTCCACAAAGCCAACCATCCCCTTCAAACATATCAGAAAAAGATATTCGATGTAACCTACACCGCCGGTGACTTCATCTCCATCGCTTCTTCCCAGATCAACTTTGCCTTTAACCCGCGTCCTCTGCTGGTTACCCTGCTGGTCGACGATGCCTACCAGCCCCTTTACGCCCCCGACCTGCTGGACTACCTGGAAACCTTTGCCGTGGAGCTATGGTCGGATTACATCGCCTACTCTGCCGGTGACGCCGCCCTGATCTTGCAAAGTGGTGAGCCGGTTTCACTCTCGTTCGAAAATGCCGCTTCGTATGCCATTGCGCGCCACCTGGCAGCCTCCAGCCGCACCGAGAGCGAGCTGCGCGCCAAAATGGACGAATGGCAAACCGTGTTTCAAACCGTGTTCGACACCGATCCCGCCTCCACCCCGCTGACCGCCCAGGATGTCGCCCCGCTCATTCCCTTTATGGGCCCTACCTTAAACCAGCCCAGCGATACCTTCATCAAAATTAATTCCTTCTTTGATCACGACAATCCCACCTATGTGAGCGACGGCAATATCCTCATTTTCAACGGAAAGTGGTATTCCGGCGCCAATTCATCCGGCTGTTTATTGGGTGTGAACTGCTATGCCGGTCACAACGGGCTTGATTACAGCACCGGGGACAATTACCCCATTCTGGCGGTGGCCGATGGCGTGGTGGACCGCTATTACTACAACCCGGCTCCAGAACCGGATGACAACAGCTATATTCACATCAATCACGGCAACGGCTACCGTACCGTCATTTACCACATGGATCCGCCGTATGTGCAACTAGGAGACACGGTAACCAAAGGTCAGGTCATTGGCCTGTCTGGCAATTTGGGGTTCTCCACCGGCCCGCATCTCCATCTCGCCTTGCAGCGCATCAGCGACAGCCGCTATCTTGACCCTTACGGCTGGTGGTCGGAAGGGAATGATCCCTGGAACCAGGGCGGTAATTCCTGGGCCTGGGAAGGCGACCTGATCGCCGACAACCGCGAATTTCAGTCGCAGCAGTTTTACCGCAGCTTTTGGAATACCGATAACGCCGGTTACAATGGCGAATCACAATATACGTTTAGCGTGAAAACCAGCGCCGCCTCGGTCAATTGGGGTGTTTGGGGCACTTACATCCCCGCCGCCGATTCTTACGATGTGTACGCTTACTGGCCGCAGAACGCTGCCAACACCAACAGCGCCCAATATAAAGTCTTTCACGCCGCCGGCTCGTCGCTGGTAACAGTCAACCAGGCCTCAGACGGCAACCGCTGGGTCAAACTGGGCACTTACAATTTCAACCAGGGGCCGGCCGCGGTGATTCTCACCGATCTGGCCAGTGATGAGAACAAGCGCGTCTATTTCGACGCCATCCGCTGGGAATCCACCACCAAACACCCACCAACTGATATCCGCCTTTCCTCCACCAAACTGGATGAAAATTACCCCGCCAACACTGCCTTCGCCATCCTCACCACCGTAGACGCAGACTACAGCAACACCTTCACCTACACCCTGGTCAGCGGCGCGGGCAGCACAGATAATGCCAGCTTTAGCATTGATCAGGACCTGCTTGTTCCCCTGGCATCATTTGATTACGAAACAAAATCGTCTTATGCCATTCGCCTGCGCTCCACCGACAACGAAGGTCTCTACATCGAAAAAGCGTTCACCATCACCATCAACAACAAAAACGATCCTCCCTCCGCCCTCGGTCTTTCGCCCGCCTCCATCGCGGAAAATCAGCCCGCCGGAACGCAAATCGGCATTTTAACCACCGCCGATCAGGACGCCGCTGAATCTCACACCTACACCCTCGTCAGCGGCGATGGCAGCACGGACAACGCCCTGGTTAAAATCAGCGGCAACAAACTGCTGACCAACGCGGTTCTCGATTATGAAACCAAATCCACTCTCGCTGTGCGCGTGCGCACCACCGACAAGGCCGGAGCTTACCTGGAAAAAGCGTTCACCATCAACGTCACAAATCTGAATGAATTTGCTCCCACCAACATTTCGCTTTCCAGCACTGCCATCAATGAAAACCTGGCTGCCGGCACGCTGGTGGGCAATTTAACTGCGTCTGACGCAGACGGGCAGGATGCGCACACCTACGCCCTCGTCAGCGGAACCGGCAGCACCGATAACGCCGCTTTCCGGGTTGAAGGCGCAAAACTGCTCTCGAACCAGGTCTACAATTACGAAGGAAAGAACCAATATTCCATCCGCCTGCGCGTCACCGACAGCGGTGGTCTGACCTTTGAAAAAGCCTTTACCATCACCATCAACAATCGCAACGATCCGCCAACCGCCCTCAATTTATCCAGTAACACGATCCTGGAAAATCTGCCCGGCGGAACCCAAATCGGGGTCTTTTCCGCTGTGGATGAAGACGCCGGTGAGACTTTCACCTATGCTCTCGTCTCCGGCGACGGCAGCCAGGGCAACAGTTCCTTCAGCATACAGGCCAACACACTGCGGAACGCAGTTCCGCTCAATGCTGAAACCCAGGAAACCTACTCCATCCGCGTGCGGGTTACCGACAGCGGCGGCGCGAGTTTTGAGCGTGTGTTTTCCATCCAGGTGCTGGGCGTCAACGAATTCGCTCCCCACGACATCGCCCTCACGCCGCCCTCTGTCAGCGAAAAGCGTCCTGTGGGCACCATGGTGGGGAATTTGACCGTTGCTGATCAAGACGTGCAAGATTCGCATACCTTTGCCCTGGTATCCGGCACCGGCAGCCAGGATAACACCTCCTTCACCTTGCAGGGCAGCACGCTCTTTACCAACGCGTTCTTTGACGCCGACCTAAAAAACAGCTACTCCATTCGCGTGCGGGTAACCGACAGCGGCGGTCTGACCTTTGAAAAAGCCATTATCATCACCATTCTCAACCGTCCTGAGACTTATCTCCCCCTTCACTAATTTTTAGCAGCGCAACCAATTTCAGCGAGAGCCGTGATAAAGCTTATACAGGCTCTCGCTTGATTCATGTTTGGATTATTTATAATGAATTTAAGACTGTTTGATATGGAACAAAATATGAATGCAGAACTCGAAGCCAATAAGACTCCATGGCATACCATGGATATTGAAGAAATTGCGCGTTCCTTGCAAACCAACCTGGAACGTGGTTTGGATACATCGGATATTGAAAACCGCCAGGCGCGTTACGGCTTGAACAAACTCACCAGCCGCCAATCACGCACTCCGCTGATGATCATCTTCGACCAGCTCACCAATCCGCTGGTCCTGCTGCTGATCGGCGCGGCCAGCCTCTCGCTCTTCCTCGGAAAAACTATCGACGCGCTGGCCGTTTTCGCCATTGTTGTTCTTAACGCTGTTCTGGGATTTATCCAGGAATACCGCGCCGAAAACGCCATTGCCGCGTTGCAAAGCCTATCGTCCCCAACGGTGCGCGTGCGCCGCAATGCCAGCATCCTCGAAATCTCCGCTGAGCAGCTCGTACCCGGTGATGTCATCCTGCTGGAAGCCGGCAATACCGTCCCCGCGGACGCGCGCCTGATCGAAGCAGCCAGCCTGCGCGTGCAGGAAGCCGCCCTCACCGGCGAATCGGAAGCGGTAGACAAAGAAGCGGGGATCCTCAACCAGCCAGGCACGCCTCTCGGCGACCGGCGCGGTATGCTCTTTATGGGCACTGCGGTTACCTATGGTCGGGCTGTCGCTCTGGTGGTGGAAACCGGTATGCAAACCGAGCTTGGTCACATCGCCGGGCTGATCTCCAATATTCGCACCGAACCCACCCCGCTGCAAAAAAGAATGGCCCAGTTAGGGAAAACCCTGGCCTTCACCGTATTGGGCATTGTGATATTGGCGTTTGCCATCGGCACGATCCGCGGCGAAGACCCCATCCTGATGTTCCAGACGGCCATCTCTATGGCCGTCGCTGCCGTCCCCGAAGGGCTTCCCGCTGTAGTGACGATTGTTCTGGCGATGGGGGCTCAGCGTATGCTTAAACGCAAAGCCCTCATTCGCAAACTCCCTGCCGTCGAAACGCTCGGCTCGGTTACCGTGATCTGCTCGGATAAGACCGGCACGCTCACTGAAAACCGCATGACCGTAACCGTGTTGGACGTGGCGGGGCACACCCTGGAATTGGAAGAGATCCTCGAAAAAGGACACCCCCTCTTGCTGGCCAGCGAACCGGCCATCACCACCGAGTGGGAATCGCACATCCTTCTATCGGGGGTCGGGGCGCTGGTCAATGATGCCGTTCTGCAAGGCTCCGATCAAACTTGCAGTGATTGCAAAGTTCTCGGTGACCCCACCGAAGCCGCCCTGCTGGTGGCAGCCGCCCGGTTGAACCTGTGGCAGCAAGACCTGCAAAAAATCTTTCCGCGCGTGGGTGAAGTCCCCTTCACCTCTGAACGCCGCCGCATGAGCACTTTGCACCGCCTGCAAGCGCCAGATGCCAGCCAGCCCTTCCATCCTTCGCACAAATTGGTTGGGATCTTTCCTCAACCCGGCTCCGTTGTGGTGATGACCAAAGGCGGCGTGGACGGACTGCTGGACGTTTCGGACCGCGTGTGGGTTAACGGAGAGATTCTGCCGCTCGATGAGATCTGGAAAGGGCGCATCGCCGCCGCCAACGAACAACTGGCTGGCCGCGGGCTGCGCGTATTGGGCATCGCTTACCGCCCGCTGGCAGACGATACCCTGTCCGCCGCCTCTTCTGGCATGGTTGAGGTGTCAGAAGAAGTCGAAAACCAGTTAATCTTTATCGGCATGGTCGGCATGATGGACCCACCCCGCCAGGAAGTGTACCAGGCTGTGCAAACCGCGCGCCAGGCTGGCATCCGCCCGGTAATGATCACCGGCGACCATCCGCTCACCGCCCTGCAGATCGCGCGCATGCTCACCATCGTCGACGCGGATGAAACCCGCGTGCTCACCGGCCAGGAACTGGCCATGTTGGACGAAACAAAGATCAAAGAAGCCGTGCGGGATGTGTCCGTATTTGCCCGTGTCTCACCTGAGCAGAAATTGGTCATTGTAGACGCGCTGCAAAGCCAGGGAGAAATTGTCTCCATGACCGGCGACGGCGTCAACGACGCGCCTGCCCTGCGCAAAGCGGATATCGGCGTAGCAATGGGCATCACCGGTACCGACGTTTCCAAAGAAGCGTCGGCCATGGTCATTCTGGACGACAACTTCGCCAGCATCGTCAGTGCGGTCGAAGAAGGCCGCCAGGTGTACGACAATGTGCGCAAGTTTATCCGCTATACCCTCGGCTCCAACGCCGGTGAGCTGTTGGTAATGTTCGTATCTCCTCTAATCGGACTGCCCACACCGCTCATCCCGCTGCAAATCTTGTGGATGAACCTGGTAACAGATGGCTTCCCCGGCCTGGCACTTACCCTGGAGCCGCCCGAAAAAGACACCATGCGCCGCAAACCTGTTTCGCCGCATGAGAACGTCTTCGCCCGAGGGTTGGGTTGGTACATTCTCCGCATCGGTTTGGTGATGGCAGTGGTTACGCTTGCCTTTGCCTGGTATTTCTGGTCTTCCGGCAACGCGGCATGGGCCAGCATGGTCTTCACCCTGCTCATCTTTGCCCAGGCCTGGCACGCCCTGGCCATGCGCTCTGTCAGCGAATCGCTCTTCCGCATGCCCTTCGCGTCCAACCCCGCCTTATACGCGGCAATTGTGCTCACCTTTGCCCTGCAGATGGCCGCTCTTTACTGGCCGCCTTTGCAACGATTGTTCGGCACTGTCCCGCTGAGCGGCAGCGAAATGCTCATCACGCTGGCCGCCAGCCTGACGATACCCCTCTGGATCGAAATGGAAAAATGGATTCAGCGCCTGCCACTTAAAGCCAAACTCTGACGCTTCGCAAGTTCAACCTGATGTTGGTCAAGAACACAGAGACGGAGTCTGCCTAACGGTGACTCCGTCTTTTTCGCATCATGCCCTTACAAAGAACTATTCATGGTGTTATGATTTACCCACCAATTCACGATAGAGGTAAATCCCTTGTTTCACCGACTCCGCTCTCTGCAAAAAGAGTACCCGGCTCAATATTGGTTGCTATTTTGGGGCTTGCTGGTCAGTTCGGCTGGCATCAGCCTCATATGGCCGTTTCTCACCATCTACCTGCGAGAAAAATTAGATCTGCCGCTCACCACTGTTGCTTCCCTCATCACCCTGTCTTCCGTCGCCACGCTGGTAGCTTCCCTCATCGCCGGTCCGATCATGGACCGCTTTGGGCGCAAGATCATCATGGTCGCCAGTCTCTTCCTCAGCGCGGTAACCTTTGTGTTGATGAGTTTTGCCAGCACGTTGCCCCAGTTTATCATTCTCATGCTCCTGCGCGGCGCATTCACACCCCTCTATTCGGTTGCCGCCGATGCAATGGTTGCCGACCTGATCGAACCGGACAGGCGTGTGGAGGCTTATTCGCTCTTGCGCATCGTCAACAATGTGGGGATAGCCCTGGGACCAGCTGTGGGCGGATTTATCACCAGTTCTTCTTACTCGACAGCCTTCAACCTGGGCGGCGCGTCTCTGCTCATTTTCGCCTTGCTGGTGCTCTTCACCATTCAAGAAACCGCCCCACTGCGCGCGGCAGCCGCTGTCGAATCGACTTTAAGCGGCGGCGGTTACCTGAGCATATTCAAAGACCGCTTTTTTGTGTCCTTCTGTGGCGCGTTTACTTTCTCTGGGATGATGTCTGCCCTCGTCTTTGTGTTGCTTTCTGTCTATGTTAAAGAGAATTTTGGCATTCCAGAGAGCCAGTTCGGCTTTTTAATGACCACCAACGCCCTGGTGGTTGTGCTCTTTCAGTTTGCGGTCTCGCGCATTTCCAACCGCCATCCCCCGCTCAGAGTGCTCGCCACCGGCGCGCTGGTGTACGCGGTCGGCGTGGGCAGCATCGCCTTGGGCCGCGGATTCTTTGCCTTTATGCTCAGCATCATCGTGCTCACCTTTGGCGAGCTGCTCATTGCCCCCACCGCGACCACGCTGGTATCGCAAATTGCCCCCGCCCATTTACGCGGCAGTTATATGGGCGTCTTCTCGCTGACGGTTGGGGTGGCGCGTGGACTTGGTCCCATTTATGGCGGCGTCTTGAATGATAAAATATCCCCCGCAGCCATCTGGTACGGGGGTTTGGTGGTGGGTCTGATCGCGGCGGTCTGGTATTATCGTCTGTATCAAATTCGCCGGAAACAAAAACAAGCCGTTATGGTTTCCGCTCAAACAACTTCCGGCGGCGCCAGTTAATCAACGGGGCGGCCAGTTTTCGCACCCAATATTTGGCATAGATCACGGAGAACCAGCTGCCGCCTTCGCGGCGGTGCACACGCAGCATTTCCGGCCAGCAGCGATCATCCGCTGCCACGGTCTTGGCGTCGCCGTGCAGCCGAAAGTTCGCCCAATGTCGGGGATGATAGACGATGGGTGCTTCACGCGCCAGCCGCACCCACAAGTCATAATCCATGGCGAAGTAGAAAGACGGGTCCAGCGGGCCTACTTTTTTCCACAAATCGTTGCGGAAGAAAGCCGCCTGCTGACCCATATGCACATATCCCTGGCGCAGTTTAGCATAGCTGGTCTGCGCTGAGGGAAAATCGCCAATTACCTGGTCTCGCGCGTCAATAAACTTGACATGCCCGTATACCAGGCCAACTTCCGGGTGGCTTTTCAAATACTCCACCGCCTCACGCACCGCGCCGGGTTCGTAGGTGTCATCCGAGTTCAGCCAGGCGATGATCTCGCCGCGCGCCCGCGCAAAGCCTTTATTGATCGCGTCGGTCTGCCCGCGGTCTTTTTCCGACACCCACCAGGCCAGCCTGTTTTCATACTTCTTGATCACATCCACACTGCCGTCCGTCGAACTGCCGTCCACCACAATATACTCGATCTCTGGGTAATCCTGCTCCAGCACCGAGCGAATGGTTTTCTCCAAAAATGCAACCTGGTTATAAGACGGCGTAATAATTGAAACTAACATTCATACTCTCTTTTACTTTTGACCACGAAGATCATAGATTACGTAATCGCTGCTTTGCTCAAACACCGGGTAATTCGCGTCGAGCAGCTCTTTCACTTCCGGTTGATTATTAAGATCGTCCAGCAGGGTAACAATAAAATAATCTTTTCCGGCAGTTTCTTCCTCAAACAGCTTCTGCACATCAAATTCCACACCGGCAAGCTTGCGGTAATTGAAGTCGCCGGCGGTCATCCAGTTGGTTACCTGCATCCAGCCCCAATATTTCAATGGGTAGCTGTAATTTTGAGACAATGCAACCACAGAAACATTATCTCCCAGTTTTTCACTAAGGCGTGTCCAGAAAACAGCTTCATTGCGAAAATCATCGCGCTTTAAGGCCACGCGGATATCCCAGGCGCTGGTCACCACCGCGAAGAGCAGCACCCCCGCCAGCAGCGGATAGGCCAGCCATTTCTTCGCTTGAATGCCGCGCACCAGGCTGTCCACGCCGCCCGCCAGCCCCAACGCCACCAGCGGAATCAGCGGCAGCTGGTAATAATCGTGTGTGGAAATGTGATAGGCAAACGTCAGCCCGTACACAAAATACCCGCCGAAGGCTGCCAGCAGCAGGCCGCGCGCGGTTCTCTCACGCAGCAGCATGATGCCCAGCAGCGCTAGCAAGAACCACTCAAACCCCACCGTGCTGGCGATCAGCCCTTTCCACTGCAAGTAGAACACCGGGTCCGTCCACAACTGCGGGAAGAAGCGCAGGCTGAACTGCTCGCGCAGCAAACCGGAGATGTACATTCCGTAAATATGGAACATGGCATACGGCACCACGGCTAAAACGCCCATACCCCACACTTTTGGGCTGCGCAGCGCTTTGAGCAGCCCCATGCTCAACACCACCACCACCAAAAACGCGGGGCCGACAAAAAACACCGCCACCGACTTGGTCAAAATTGCCAGCCCGGCTAGCAGCCCGGCGGTGATGCTCCACTTCCAGTTTGGTTCTTTGCTCCAGCGCACCAGCGCCCACAGCGCCAGCACAATCAAGGCCGTCATCAGCGGATCGGGCTGGAAGGAACGGCTGGCAATCCCCGCGTATTTTAGCAGCATATAGTAAGCTGCCGCGAAAATACCGGCTGTGTTCCCCGCCAGCTCTTTCGCCAGCAGGAAGAGGCCAATTCCACCAGCTGTCCAGAATAAAATCGAATAGATCCGCGCGTACCAGACTGCCTCCTGACCGGTTACCCGGTAGGTCTGCGCCGCCAGCCATTCCATAAACGGCGGTTCAATCAGGCCTTCGGCCTTCCACTGCTGAACGGCCATTTCGCGCTTCCACTCGGGAATGCCCTCCAAATTCTGGTAATACATTCCGCGCGCCATCAAAATCGAATGGAACTGCCGCGTGGGGTGAAAATCCATCGGCGGGTCTTGCAAATCATAAAAGCGCACCGCCAGGCCCAGTCCGAATATGAACAACAGGCTTAATGCCAGCAGCCATTTGCGTTTTTCCAGGAATTGATCCAATGAATTCATTCTGCCTCGCTGATGATCATAAGCAAAGGGTTTATCTTTTCGGCCGGAACAGGCGCGCCATCTCTGGGTCAGCCGCCAGTTGTTCCAACCGCTCCTGTTGGTACGTCTCTTGAATTCCTCGAATGCCCAGCATGCTCGCCAGGGTCAGCAGCACGCGCTTCCAATCCGCGGCCACCCGTCCCGGGTCGCGCCATAACGCGCGCCAGTAAGCGGCGATGGATCGGCCGTATTTGCCGCCCACGGAGCAGTACCATGCGTTTAACCAATCTGCCCCGGCCTTGATCTTGCGGCGGTGACGGGCAAATTCCTGCGAAAAAGGCTCGCTGCCTGCCATCCAATCCACAATCTGGTAGGCCTCGCGCCCAAAACGCGCCGCCAAAGCCACATTCTTGGCGTCAGCGTGATAGCGCGCCGCCGACCACAGCGCCGGCAGGTGATAGATTTTCGCCTCGGCTGCCATTTTCAGCCACAATTGATGATCAAGCAGGTAATGAAAACGCGGATCAATTCCACCCACTTTTTCATACACCGCCCGGCGCATAAACACCGACGGCTGCCCGATGATGTGAAAACTCATCAAGTCTTGCAGCCCGTAATCGGGCAGGCGCTGCACATTAATTGGGCGACCTTTCCCATTCAGCGAGACTACATCGCCGTACACCAGACCTACGTCCGCGTGAGTTTTTAACACCGAAGCCGCCTGTAAGACCGCCCCAGGCAAATAGTAATCATCCGAATTGATCCAGGCGATCACCTCTCCGCTGGCATGGCCAATCCCTTTGAGAATCGCGTCTCCCTGCCCCTCATCTTTCTCCGATACCCACCAGGCCAGTTTATGCTCATACTTGCGGATAATGTCCACGCTGCCGTCGGTCGAGCCGCCGTCCACGATGATATATTCCAGGTTCGGGTATCCCTGTTCCAGCACCGAACGGATGGTATCCTCCAGGTACTGGGCCTGGTTATACGAAGGAGTAACAATTGAAACGCGCGGTAATTCGCCCATACCATCCTAAAACAGGGAGGAGTACTCCACCTTGTCAAAAATCTGAAGTTTACCCCCCACCGTTGCATCCAGCACTTTCCGCCCCGCCTTTTCATAAGCCTGGCGCGCCATCCAATAGCCGCGCTCAGACGTATCCAGGTCGGGCAATTGCCAGCGGAAACCCTTGCCAAAATAACCGGGGTGGAAGTGATTGGGGTCGTCCCCTTCGGAGACCACCGTGGTGTTCGGCTTGCCCTGCGTGGCAAAAGAATGGTCCACGCCGATCAAAACCACCGTTTCAAAGCCCATGAAATAGGCAATTTGCAGCGCCACATTGGTCACCGTCGCGCCTTCCCAAATCCGCCCGCGGATGTCACCGCTGAATTTAGGGCCGGTGTAAGTGGTGTAGAGAAAGAACAGATCGTTGTCGGGCTGCAGCCACTGCCGCCCACGCCACGAGATAAAGCGCGGCAGCTTCAAGCGTTGAATATCTTGCGCGCACTGCTCGATGACCAGGTCGTTGATCGAAACATAATAGCTGGTTTCAAAGCCCAGCTCCTCAAACAGCATGTAGATGCGGTTCATGCCAAAGGTATATTCGCCCTTCAGCTTGCTTAAATCCGTATTCTTCAGGCTTGGGCCGTTGCCAATAATGAAGCAGCGCTCGCCGCGGTGAATATCTTTGTAACGCGCCAGGTTGGCAATCGTGTCGCGCCGCCAGGGATGAAAGACCGCCTGCGGCCAGTCTTTCAGCCGCGCCGCGGCGTCCATCGTCGCCCGCGCCGAAGCAATCACCGGCTCAGGCAGGATCTTCTTGAGACTGTTCTTGATATCGCTCATTCGGTACTCAGCCTGGCGGTCGCCCCGCCGTCCACCACCAGCGCCTGGCCGGTCATAAAGGAAGACTGATTGCTGTCGGCCAGGAAATAAATGGCGTGAGCAATTTCTTCCGGTTCCCCAATCCGTCCGTTGACCGTTTTGCTGGCTAGATTCTCCAGCCGCGAGAGCACCGAGCCGCCATCCAGCACACCGCGCTCCATACTGGCGCGCAGCATGGGCGTATCCACCGCTCCCGGCAGAATGGCATTGACGCGGATATTATCGCCGGCAAATTCAATCGCCATGGCGCGCGTCAAGGCCAGCAAACCGCCCTTGCTGGCAGCGTAAGCGGCAATATTGGCCGAAGTGGCAATCGCGTGCACGGAAGACATATTGACAATCGCGCTGTTCCCCGCTGCTTTCAACAGCGGATGCGCCAGTTTGGCGCCCAAAAACACCGAACGCAGATTGGAAGCCATCACCGCGTCCCATTCCTCGCCGCTGGTTTCAATTAATGGTTTATTGAACTGCAAACCGGCGTTATTAACCACCGCGTGCAGTACCGGGCTGAAGGCCTGCGCCTGGCTGAAAATCGCTTCAATATTTGCCGGGTCCGAAATATCGGATTGGATAAACAGCCCGTCCGTTGGAAATCCTTCACCAAAAGCATTGCGGTCCACACCAATCACCCGCCAGCCGTGCTCGGCAAACACCTTGACCGTTGCCCGGCCTATGCCCCCCGCCGCACCCGTAATTAACATGACTCTGTTTTCCAAAACTTCCTCCTTTAACGTTTCCCTGATAACATTAGCTCAGGCTGGCGCGCACTTCATCCAGGTCTTCGCAGTTGATCTCCAGTCCCAGCAGCAAATTGCGAATCGTATTCCAATGCACGCGTTCCCAGGCAGACGGGCTGGAATTGGAATTGTGCGGGGCCAGCATCACCTGGCTCATTTGCCGCAGAGCAGAATCCAACGGCAGGGGTTCCACCTCAAACACATCCATGCCCGCGCCTCCCAGGCGGCCGTCTTGCAGCGCGCGCACCAGGGCGGCTTCTTCCACAATGGGGCCGCGCGCGGTGTTGATCAGCACCGCCCCGCGTTTAACGTTGGCCAGCGAGGCGTCATTGATCAAATGGTAACTGGTCGGGTTCAGGTCGCAGTTCACGCTGATGAAATCCGACTGCGCCATCAACACGGCCAGACTCACCATTTCCACGCCCTGCTCCACAATAAAATCGGGTTCAATTGGGCGAATGTCGTTGCCCAGCAGGCGCATGCCAAAGGCGCGCGCCCGGCGCAGCACCGCTTTGCCCACATTGCCAACACCGATCACACCCAGCGTGCATTCGCTCAGCGAGCGGCCCATCAGTTTTTCCCAATTCCCGGCCTTCATTTCGGCATCCATCCAGGGCTGGCGGCGCGCAAAGGCCAGCATATAACCCAGCACCGAGTCGGAAACCGGCAGCGTGAAGGCGTTGGGCGTGTTGCGAATTTGAATCCCCCAGCGGGCGGCGGCTTTCTGATCCAGCGAGTCGATCCCCGTTCCCCATTTCGAGATCACCTTTAATCGGGGCTGGCAGGCTTCCATCACCTTCGCCGTGTAGCGGTCATCTCCGCAAATCGCGCCGTCAAACTGCCCGGCATGCTGCAGCAGATGGTCTTCTTCCATGCGCTCCAACACTTCGGGCACAATCAGGTTCAGGCCATAATGGGAAAACACCGGGCGAAAACGCTCGACGTAAGGGATCATGTAAGGGGCGGAAAGGAGTACTGTTTTCATAGCGGCTCTTCTTCATCAAATCTGATTTTTGATTATACCGTACTCATTTTAATCGCTGGCTGAGGATCGCGTCGGCGATTAAAAAGTCGATTTCCTCATCAATATCCCAAGATTCATCCGCTTCCATTTTGAACATCAGCGGGCGGTCGCCCAGGCGGTTGCGCCGCCGCAGCAGGTTTTCGCGGGTGAAGATGTAAATGCACGAATTTTCTTCATACACCGGCGGTAAATCCTGCGTTTGCAGCAAAATAGCCGGGTTGTGATTGATCGGCCTCGTCAGCTCATCCCACAGGCGGGTTTGCAGGCGCGTGGCCGAAAACAGCGAGTCAAACGCCGGGTAGCTGCTCACCAACGCCTGAATCGCGTTTGAGATCGTCTCTGCCCGCAGCAGCGGATTGGTGCTGTGGGTCTGCAAATACAGATCGGCCTGCACCTGGGCCGTGTCGTGCAACAGAATTTCATTCATTGGGATGTCATCCGCGCGCAACGACTCAGGCCGCTCCAAGGCGATGACACCGGGATACTGCCTGTCCAGTCCTTCCAATATTTCTGGACTGTCAGTATCTACAACAATATCATCAATTTCCGGGCAGGCTAGCAGCGTATCCAGAATGTGCTGGTAGAGTGGGCGGCCGGCCAGCGGGCGGTAGTTTTTCCCCGGCACACGCTGCGAATGGTGGCGCATCGGCACCAGGGCGGCAATCTTCATTTTGTCCTTCATCATCACAGCTTCCCTTGTTGGTTTTGCATTTCAGAACAATCTCTGCCATTGGAATAATCAATCGGCATCACCCCGCGCTGCGCCGGGCGCGCCTTCGCCAGGCTGGTGTTGGGATAGTAGAAGGCCTGTTTGAGCTGCCAGGTGAGCGATGACTGGCGATAACCCTGATGGGTTCCATAAAACTGCGCCCAGCGGAAGCGCGCCACCGGAACAATCTCCTTCCAGAAGCGGCCCAGCTCCCCTGCCGCACGCAGATCATTGACCACGTTGCCTGTCCACAAACGGATCAAATCCAGCCAGGTGAAGTGTTCCTGCGGATAAATCTGTTTGAAAGCCATACCCTCGCGGCGATAGCGGTTGAAAATGCTGCGCCAGTTCTGCTGGTGCACATGGATGATCTCTGCCTCAGCCGAGTAGGCGATGGCATAGCCCTGGTCAAACGCCCAGCGCGCCCAGGCCAGGTCTTCCAGCGCCGGAATAGCCTCATCGTAGGGATGAACTTCCCAGAGCGCTTTTCGGACGGCGCAGTTGGCATTATTGCAGAAGGGATGGCTCTGGCGCGGCGTGGATTGCTCGCCAAACCAGTTGTGGAAAATCTGGTGCTCCGAGAACATGGTTACGTCTGCTCCGCGCTGTTTGCCGTAACTTAAGGCGATCTGCTCGTCTTTCTGCAGCGGCGCGATCAGCTTTTCCAACCAGTCCGGGTAGACCGGGTAAACATGCGCCGAGGCCATCACCACATAATCTGCGCGCGCCTGCTGAATGCCCAGGTTGAGCGAACGTCCAAAGGTGAACTCGTCCGGCGCGATGTGGGTGATTTCCACCGGATACTGCCGGGCAATCTCAACGGTGCGGTCCGTCGAACCTGAATCAACCAGCACCACCTGCACATTTTTCAGCGTTTGCTGGCTGATCCCTTGCAGCAGGCGTCCAATGTGGGCCTCTTCGTTATAGGCGCGAATCACAATCGTGCAATCCGGTTTTTCTACGCTCATACCTTGCGGTTAATCCTCGCCCAATAATAGATTTCCATCACCCAGAATTCCATTCACAATGGTTTTCATCGTCTCAGAGTGCTCTACGCTCAGATCCGCTGGGGAAAAGGGCTTCAGGCGCACATACCCGGGCCAGATGCCGTCTTCTTCAATAAAAGCATCAAACGGCAGCGACGTTTTGAAAAGCTGGTAGTACAAAAAGCGTCGCGCGTTCTCGCGGAAGTGAGCAGGCACTTCAATCGTCTCAGCCATTAAAAATTCTTCGGCCGCCTGGTCAAAAGCTGGCCGTGACTGCGGGAAGAACACCGTCTCCAATTGGGTGAAGCGTGCCTTTCCGGCGCACAGCACCGCCGCACCCATCAAAGACGCTTCCAGACCAATGGTGGAGTTGTATACCATCACAAACTTGGCCCGGTCAATCAGCTCATACGAGCTCAGATACTCGCTCGCGTCCACAAACCACACATTTTTCAGCGTTTCCAGGTGGTTCTTTCTTGCCCATTCCGCCACACTTTCGCGGCTTTCTTTCCCAGGGCGGGCTTCGTCGGGGTGGGCTCGGATCACAAACAGCGTCTCCGGGTGCTGGCTGGCAATCTCCAACACACGGTCCAGCCAGGTGAACATATCTTCAAAGACCACATTGGCATGTGACTGGCTGGTATCAAAAATCACGTTGGTGAACACCGGCACAACTTGCCTGAACTGCTGGGCTTTCTCCACCAAGTGCGGGTCGAGCTTCATCATTTCCGGCCAGAAGCGCACACCCGCCATGCTAAAGTTGCCCTGAAAGCGCTGCGCCAGGTAGGCGTCTAACCGCTGCGCCTGGCTTGCGCTCAATGCAAAATTTGAGGGAATGTCAATTGGGTAGGCGGTCGCCTCGCCGGTGGTGAAGAAACCGGTATACGGCTGCAAACCCACCTCATGCGCCACCACCTTAATTCCCCTGTCCACTGCCAGCTTGCGCGCCACCGCTTCGGGGAAAAACTGTCCATTAAACACCAGCACCGCGCGCGGGTTTTCTTCCTCCAGCAGGCGCGAAAAATTCTGAGCTACATTCCACGCCGAAGCGATAAAACTGCGAAACAGAAAGCGCGTGGAATCATCATCCGCCAGGTGATGGCGGCGCAGCACCCAGCGCAGGGTGGGCAGGGTCAATTCACCCAGCCCTAAACCCTGGAATTTCAACTCTGCCAGCGCGTCCACGCTTAATCCGGACATCGCGTTTTCCAACGCCGCGTCCGTTGCCCATTCAAACCAGCGCGCTTCTGCCGCCGTGGTATTCGCCATCGACTGGGCGACACATTCTTTGCACGGCGGGAGCTGCGCGGGGTTGTCCTTATTGGTTCCCAGCACGCAGCGGCTCATCCCCGCGTTGCAGGCGAAGTGAATCACCCGCGCGCCGGCCATCTGCAGCCCCCAACTGGAGATTAGCGAAAAAGCGGCGTTCAGGCTCAGCCCGCCCAGGCGCGTGGAGGCATTAAACACCACCACCGGGCGCGGATCGTGGGGCGCTGGACGCGCCTCCGCCACGGCGCGCGCGCGGGCGCGGAGGCTGTTGGTCATCTCCCGGCGCAGCCACACGCGCCGGGCCTTATTGCGAATGCGATTAATCACGCTGTGCGCTTCCATCCATCAGGACTGGCTGCTGGGGCGGAAGCGGCGCAGTTTCTTCAACGATGAAAGCTCGCTGTCGTACACCTTCTTCACGCCATCACCCAGCGATTCTTCGGTAACGCGGATATATTTCACCAGTTTGCGGAAGCCTCCCGGCTCCACGGAGGCCGCCTGATCGTTGCCCCACATGGCGCGGTCCAGGGTGATATGTCGCTCCACCAGGCAGGCGCCCAGCGCCACGGCAATCGCCGAAGGCACCAACCCCACCTCGTGTCCCGAATAGCCAATCGGAACCGGGAATTCGTCCATCAACGACTGGATCATGCGCAGGTTTAATTCGCTTGGGTCGCAGGGGTACGCGCTGGTGGTGTGCGTGATCAGCAGATTCTCCAGACCAATCACCGTTATCGCCTCGCGGATTTCTTCCATGGTTGACATGCCCGTGGAAAGAATCACCGGGCGGCCGGTGGCACGCAGCTTGCGCAGCAGGCCGTGATCGGTCAGGCTCGCGGACGGCACTTTGTAGCACACCGGGTTGAACTGTTCCAAAAAGTCCACCGCCGGCTCATCCCATACCGAAGCGAACCAATCAATACCCAGCTCTTTACAGTAGCGATCAATTTCTGCGTACTGCTCGGCTTCAAATTCCACTTTGTAACGGTAATCCAGGTAGGTGATGTAGCCCCACGGCGTTTCGCGCATCTGCCCCTGTTGTTCGGGGGGCACGCAAATGGCCGGGGTGCGTTTCTGAAACTTCACCGCGTCCAATCCGGCCTCTTTCGCCTCGCGGATCAGTTCTTTGGCAACATCCAGATCACCGTTGTGATTGATTCCAATTTCTCCAATGATATAAGTCGGGTAGCCTTCGCCTACCCAGCGATTTCCTAACTTGACTGCCTTTGGCATGCCAGCTATCTCCTTTCACTCATCTTGTTTAAGATCATATCGCACAATTCGCGTGCCGCGCCGTGGCCGCCGTTGCGGGTAAGCACCAGATCGGCTTCACGCTGCGCTTCGGGTTCGGCATCCGCCACCACCACCGCGCAGCCCACCAGCGGAAAACAGGGCACATCGTTGATATCGTTTCCTAAAAAAACCACCTGCTCCGCAGGAATCTGGTGTTCGCCCAAATACGCTTGCAGCACTTCGGGCTTTTCCAGCACGCCGTGCACTGCCTGGATGCCCAGCTTGCGGCAGCGCGCCTCGACCACCGCGTTGACCTCACTGGAAATCACGATGAACTCCACACCCTGCGCCTTCAAGCGCTTAATGCCCCAGCCGTCGCCGCGGTTGGCCGCTACCATCTCATGGCCGTTCAAATCTACCCACACGCGGTTATCGGTCAGCGTGCCGTCGAAATCCATCACCACCAGGCGCACTTGTTCGGGCAGCGGACGGCGACGCTTGGCCGGGTCCACCATCTCCAGCCCGGCGTTCCACACCAGCCACTCGGCCTTGCCCCAATCCATTGGGTTGTCAATATCCACCGTGAAGCGCGCGTCCACCACAATCGGAAGAATTACCTCACCCGACATGCTTGCCTTCTCCAGAATAGTCGCCGGGCGGATCACGTCAATATGCCCGGTCTGCCAGTAAACAGGCGGCAAAATCTGGCGCGGAGAGTTATACGGCTCGGCAATTCCCGCTACGGTCAGCAGCGGAATCATGTGCCCCGTGCCGGGGTCCAGCCGCCACATCTTATGCGGATTTTGCCCCGCGGACACAATACCACGCACCGAATCGGCTTCGGGGTGATCGAGCAGCATGCGCACCGCGTCATCCACCAGCGTTCGCGGGCGGATGGGCGAGGTCGGGCGCAGTTGAATCACCGCGTCTGGGTGGTAATCTTCATTGACGCCCAGCCACTGCAGGGCGTGCTCGAAAACCGGCAGGTCGGTGGTGGTGTCTTCGGCAAACTCCGCCGGGCGCAGAAAAGGCGTCTCAGCCCCCCACTCGCGCGCCACAGCGGCAATTTCTTCGTCATCCGTGGAGACAATCACCCGCGTAACCGTTTCCGCGTCCAGCGCGGCGCGGATGCTGTAAGCAATCAGGGGGTAGCCGGCAAACTTGCGGATATTCTTGCGCGGAATGCCCTTTGAGCCGCCCCGCGCGGGGATAATTGCCAGAACTTCAGGGTGTTTTACCATGCTGTCCACCCTCCGTCGATCACCAGATTGCTGCCGGTCATGTACGAAGACGCGTCTGAAGCCAGGAACAGCAAACCGCCGTTCATCTCATCCAGGTTGGCCATGCGCCCCATCACCGCCCGATAGGAATAATTGCGGGTAAAGGTTTCATCATGGCTGTTGTATACACCGCCGGGTGTCAGGCAGTTGACGCGAATATCCGTCCCCGCGTAATACGTGGACAGATATTTGCACATGCCCAGCACACCCGCTTTGGTTACCGTGTAGAAAATCGGTT
This sequence comes from Ornatilinea apprima, assembly GCF_001306115.1. Taxonomy (GTDB): domain Bacteria; phylum Chloroflexota; class Anaerolineae; order Anaerolineales; family Anaerolineaceae; genus Ornatilinea; species Ornatilinea apprima. The sequence continues at coordinate 100,861 of NZ_LGCL01000026.1, forward strand.
TGTACTGTTTGGGCTGGCCAGGTTTTTCGTAAATGCGCTGGTCTGGCCCCACCAGTCCGTAGGTGGAACAGATCAGGATAATTGAGCCTTTGCCCTGCTTGACCATCGGCTTCACCGAAGCCTGCACCGACAGGAACATGCCAGTCAGGTTCACATCCAACGCGCTCTGCCAGGCGGCCAGCGGATAGTCTTCAAACGAATTGTTGTGCTGCCCGGCTTGCGAAGCATCAAACTTGGGGTCCATGGCCGCGCTGCATACCACCACATCCAACCGGCCAAATTTCTCTACGCTGCGCGCCACCATCTTGTCATTCGATTCGGGTTGGGTTACATCCAGCCCCACACCCAGCGCCGAATAACCACTTTCTTTCAGCTCCTCAGCATACGCCGCCGCTTTTTCTTCATTCAGGTCGGCCACCACCACATTGGCGCCGGCTTCGGCCAGGGTGCGGCAAAATCCCTTGCCCAATAAACCCACCCCGCCTGTTACCACCGCGGTGCGCCCGCTCAGGTCGAACTTATCCATTATTGTTCCCATATTTAGGATTCCTTTTCGCTTGTAACCTCAACACCAAAAATGATTCCATCATCCAACTCGTAAAGGATGGGCATGCCATCGCCCAGGTCCTGCATCATTTGAATATCATCGGCAGAATTGGAATGCATTAATCCATAATAGTTAAAAATCACCATATAAGCTTCGCCCTTGATTACCGCTTCACGCACTTCACGCACGTTTTCTGCGTACCCTTCACGCGGACGGTCCGTTGCGGGGTTAATAGGAGAGGGCAGAGCGTAGGCAGGGCGATTGTTCAGAAACTGAATTGCCATAATTTTATTGCTATAAATCGGCATATCTTCCGGCAACTGCCTTAGGACAGCCAACGTGGCAGAGTTAAGCCAACCGCTGCTCAAGAATCCCTGTCCGCCCCAAGATATTTCCCGGGCAGAAAAGTAAGTCCCTTCAGCAAATACCAATCCTAAACCCAACGCAATTGCAACTGCGGTGCCTTTCAACCACATTTGGCCGCGATTCCATAGCCATTGGATGCCCATGAGGAAGAGGGCAAGCATGCACACATAGACTGGAAACATGATGTGCGCTTCAAAAATCGGACTGGCGTCTAAAAACAGCAGGGTAACAATTAACAGCGCAGAGTAGCCAAACAAGTACACAACGTTGCCAATCCGAAAAATTTGGCTTTCTGATAATGTCCGCTTTTCGCGTACAGCGCGAACAATCCACACGAGGCTGCCTATTGCCACCGCTGCCATACCCGCATAAAAGAGAACGCTGGCAACGGGAAGCGCCCGCTCCACCAGCCCCTCACTGTTCGGCAGCAGCCATTCCCACAGGAAAATCATTCCCTCTTTGATTTTCGCAGCATGAATGGGATGATACAGCATGGTGCGATTCGCCAGCGATCCTTGCACCAGCTGATTGCGTACCATCCAGGCCAATGCCATCGGCAGTCCTGCTGCCAGGTAAATACCCGCGCTGATCAGCTTTTTTCGCCAATCCTCCTGGAAGAGCAGCACCATCACCAGCACCGTTCCGAATAGTGCCGCGCCCACATAGCGAGTTAGAAACGCAAATCCAGAGAATAACCCGCTCAGCGCAATCCAGCCGATCTTTCCGGTTTTGAGGTGGTTAGCCAAGCTGAATAACACACCAAAACTGATCAATAGAAAATAACCATCCGTCATTGCGAAGGTATGAATGCGCATTATGGGTTCAGATAGCGCCAACAAGCCGGCTGCCAACCAGCCAAACAGAGTTGAGCCCGTCATCTTCTTGCCCATTACACCCATCAAGATGACATTGATGGCGTATAAGAAGATGGAAAAATACCGCGCCGTATACAGCGGATCCAGACCCGGCAGGCTGAGCAGCGCCAGAGTCAGCGAATACATCGGAGGGAAATTGGTGATCGGCACGGCAGAATAATCGCCAGAAAAACGCACATAGCCATTCCCGGCCAGTAGATTACGCGCGCCGAGCACATACAACACCGAATCATTAATCACACCAATACCATGCCGGGTGATATAAGCCATTAAACCCGCGCACATCAGCCCCAATAATCCCAACCCCAACCAGAACAGGCGGCTGTTCCCTTCCAGCCGCTGCCAAATTTCCATCATCTTGTTCTGAGGTTTTTTGTTCATTGACTCAACTCATTTCGTATGCAGCCTTGAATTATAAAGCCAACCGCTGCACTCTGCTACCAGATTGGCTCCGAGCGGTAGCGGTAGATCGCTCCATCTTCCGCCTGGTAAATCACCTCCAGACCCTCAGTCAACCCTGCCGCCCAGCTCTCCGCCTGATCGCCATATAAACCGGCCACCTGCTTCGGCAGGCTGTCAAACACTACCAGCAGCGCTTTACCGTCGCGAAACAGCTTTTCAGCCGGGTCTTCCTCCAGGTTGCCATCGCCGTAACGCGCCGGGGAAACATCCGGGCTGTTGGCGTAAATCTCTTGCAGTGGATACGACGCCCGACCACTCAGAAACAGGATTGCCGTCTCTTCGTTGGTTACAATCAGCTGACCGGCAGGCAGGTCTTTCACCGCCCGCATCGTTTCTGAGTTTATCCAGGCCAAAGATTGGTAACCTAACCCCTCAGCAAAATTTTGCTGCACAATGCGCAGCGAGCGTAAGCCGTACCATCCCGCCAGCAGGCACAGAACAGCCAACCCAACGGACTTCATCGCGGCTTGCGAGGAGGCGTTTATCACGCTCAACACACCCACCAGCAGCACCACCAGCCACACAAAGGCCAGATGCACCGGCGAGAACATGCGCGAACCAATCGTGATCGGCGGGTACGTGGTCAGTGCGACCAGCAGAATCAAACCGCTGTACAGCCCGCAGAAGACCAGCAAGCCCAACACCAGCCGCCGCAGCATGCTGCAGTCAGATCGGTTCATTTTTCGCAGACCCAAAACCACCAGCGCCGCCATCCCCATAAGGGCTGCGGCGATGATCGCGGTGTTGAACACGGCCGGGTACGGCGGAGAGGCAATCCACGAATCGGGAATAAACCAGAACAGCAGCACTTCGCGCAGATTCGCGCCAAAATCAGCCAGCCGCTGCGTCAGGCCCGCGCCCTGCTCCACGCTGCGAGAAGCCACGCTGGCCGTCTGGCTAAGATCATAGAAAATCCAACCCCAAATTGGCAGCGACCCGATTAACCCATACACCAGCGCAGATTCCATCCGTTCCCGTGCTTTGCCGGGCGCGCAGAAAAGCACCAGCAGCGCCCAGGCCCCTAGAAACGCCGCTGAGCTGTAACGCGTCAGCAGCGAGAGCCCGGCCAGCAGCGCGCTGATCACCAGGTTGGATTTTTTCGCGGGCTCTTCAAAATAATCCAGCAGCACGCTCAGCGCGCCAAACCCCAGCAGAATCGCCAGCGGTTCCGACATGGCCCACGAATAGACTGGGATCAATACCGGCGAAAGCGCCGCCAGCAGCGCGGCCAAAGCCGCCAGCCACAGGCTGCGGCTGGCGCGTAGCGTTACCCAGCCCGTCAACCAGATGATTAGCCCAAAACAAATGCCATTCAACAAATGGGCGGCCATCACCCCGTCCACGCCAAACGCGATGAACAGGCTGATCACCAGCGGGAAGAAGGGCGGAAAGTAGGGCAGCAGGCGGAACTCACCCTGCGGGCCGATCAGTCCCAGGCCCTCGCCCTCCACCAGATGACGCGCCGAGGTGAGGTAAATCGTGGCGTCGCCGCCGATGCCAATTCCCTTCGCTGTGCTGACCAGATAAATCAACACGCCAAACAGGGCAATTCCCACAATCCATCTGCTTTGTTTCTTCATCTGCTCAGTCGGCATGGTTGCTCCCTTCCGGCAAAATGAATACCCATTGTCCATCGAGTTTGTTCACCAGTTCCAGCCCCAGGGCTTCGCAATCGTACTGCACCTGCTGCATGTCCGCGTATTCGCTGGCCTGCACCAGCACATATTTCACGCCAAATTCCTTGAGCAGCGCCACGCTGGCCTCATCCGGAAAGCCCTCCAAAACAGGGATCACCTCGCGGTACTGGCGCGGCGGGAAGGCGTTGAAGAACCCGCCCACGTATGGTTTTTCGTGAAACAGGGTGTAATAAGTCTGCTCCTGGTCTTCCGCCAGACGGAATGGCATTTGCACCAGCGGCGCGTCATCCGGTTGCTCCGCCAGCCAGGTATCCACCGCGCGCGGTGGCACCTGGGCAAATTCCGTGTAGGGGCCGGGGTAGAAGTCAAACAAAACCAGCATGATCAAAGCCGCCGCAGCCGCCTGCTTCCACGGAGTGGGAACACGCTTCAAAAGCCAATCCCCTCCCAGCCCGGCCAGGGCGCAAACAAACACCAGCGCGAAGATGCCAAAGCGCATTAAAGCGCGCAGTTTCGCGAAAAATGGAAAGACATAAAACAACCCAAACCCTGGCAGCGGAATGGGCGCTTCCGCCCGCCCCAGCCGCCCGGCCAAAAATTCTGGCAGGCGCACCAATACCGATTCTCCGTTCCAGTGCAGATCAATGCCCATCGCCAAAATCACCGCCAGCAGACCACCCGCCAGCATCATCTGCATCACCTCGGCATGCTGGCTGTCTTTGCGCTTCAGCCAGGCCAGCAGCGCCAGCGCGCCGGAGACCGCGCCCACATACAACGTGCCTTCAATCCATAAATCGCGGTTGAAGTTATTGCCGACCCACGCGCCCCACAAAAAGTGATCCGTGGATGGCAGCACAAAATCGGTGGGGCTGGCCGAATATGGGCGCACAATGCTGATATTGCGGTCGGGCAGGCCGCCCTGCTGAGACAGCGCGAAGAAAGGCGCCACCGCCGCGATCACCAGCGGCAGAGAGACGACGCCCATCAACAGCAGGTGCTTCCAAAACAGCATGTCCTTCCAGCGCGCGCGCTCGATCCACAGCAGATAGACCAGCAGCATCCCCCCCACCACAATCAGGCACATGTAGAGGTAATAGGCCGAGGTCAGGCCGATCAAGCCCAGCGAAACGCCTGCCACAAGCGCCGCTTTCCAATTCCAGCACCGCGCTTCGATCAGTTCAAAAAACCCCAAGAAGAAGAAGGGAAACCACTGCGTGCCGGATAAATTGAGATGCCCGATCAGAAAATGGGCAAACCGGTACGGAACAAACGCGAAGGCCGTCCCTGCCAACAAGCCCGCTGCGGAACTGCCGGTCATGCGCCGCACCCACAGGTACATGCCCAGCCCCGAGAGCAAAAACGAGATCAGCATCGCCATATTGAACCCAAACATCGGCCCGCCCAGCAGACTGAACGGCAGCGCGATCAGCAAATTCGCCGGGGTGATCTCGGTGTAGGCCAGGCTCCAGCCTTCCGGGTAATTCAAAAACCATACATCAAACGGGTTGACATGCAGTTGAAACAAGGCTTTCTGCAGCCAGCCGATCATCCACACAAAGTAAATATTATCCCCCACCTGCCCTACCATCGAGTCCAGCATCCGGGTTGGCAACGGCCAGGTCATCCATACCGTCAGGACGGAAAAATACAAACCTGCCCAGGCCAGGTGGAATTTTTTCAGGGATTCGCGCATCCAGTTCATAAGGAATAATCTTAAAGCTGAACGGTTCGCCGCTCTGCGGAAGAGCGGAAGATCGCCTCAACAATTTCCATCACTTTTTCGCCGTCCTCCAGGGTGCAAACCGGGCTGGCTTTGCCCTGAATCACGTCAATAAAATGACGGGTTTCGGCCAAAAACAGGTCGTTGCGGTCAAAGCCTTCCGCCAATGGGAAGGTCTCCCATTGACGGCTTTCTTCCTGCCACAGGCGCGCCGCACCTTCGGCATTATCCCATGCCAGCGTGCCGTGCGTGCCCACCAGTTCCAGGCGGTGCACCGGCGGGCGCTGGTAATAATTGACCTGCACGCTGGCCTGCGCGCCGCCCGCAAAGCCCAACGACACTTCCGCCATGTCTTCCACGTCCAGTTCCAGATCGCTTAATTGACCCACCACCGCGCTCAGACTTACCACGTCGCCCAGCAGCCAGCGCAAATAGTCAAACGGGTGGGTCAGCGTGCGCACCACGCCGCCGCCCAGATCGCGCCGCGCGGCGTAGCCCTGTCGGTAATCTTCCCAGGGGTGCCAGCCGGGTAAATATTCACCCCACTGGCAGCGCGCGGACAAAATCCGCCCCACAGCCTGGGTGTCGATCAGCTCTTTTATCTTGTTCAAGCCGGGGTGAAAGCGGAATTGAAACCCCACCAACAGGCTGGATTTTCCCTCATCCAACGCCCGGCGCAGCTCATCGATTCCCTCCAGGCTGTCTGAAACCGGCTTCTCCATCAAAATAGAACATCCAGCCCGCGCTGCGGGAATAGCTACCGGCAGATGCAGCGCGGTGGGGTTGGCAATCACCACCCCATCCGGGCGGTGTGCCAGGGCTTTCTCCAACTCCGTCTCCACCGGCAGACCGGCAATTTCATCATCTGGCAGGGTGCTGCGGTGCGAGCGCAGCAGCACAATGTCTTCATGCCCCAGCGCGCGCAAATTGCGCAAATGCCGCCTGCCGATCGAACCAAACCCGGCGATCAGAAATTTCATTGTCCACTCCCCTGTGATTTCTCCAGGCAAGACAGAATGAATTGGCCGGTGCGTTTGCCGGCCTGGGCGTCGGTGTAGGTAACTTCATCACGGATGAATTTCCGGCAGGCTTCCAGGTCTACGGTTGGCTGTTCCAGATAAAGGTTAATCGCCTGCTGCAACTGTGTGGCATTCGTTGCTACCCGGCCCGCCCCCGCCTGGCGGAAGCGTTGATGGGTCGGCCAGTTGCCAATCTCTGTCAGCGGCAGATCAAAGCGTCCGGGAGTATTCCAGCCGCCCGGCGCGTCAATGCAAACAGCCAGAATCGGGCGCTCGTGAATGGCCGCTTCCACCACCATGGTGGAATAAACGGTTAAAAACACATCCGAATAGGCCATCATCGAGGTTTTCTCGGGCATATCCTCACCCGAGTAATACCCTAAAGACCCGCCCAGCGGCACCGGCTCAACCACATGCACATTGGGCACCTCGCGCGCCAGCTGGCGAATCTTTTCTCGCTCGCCAGCAAACAGCGGTTCATCCATAAAGTGATTGGGGTGCAGGCGCACCAGCAGCTGTGACGGCTGCGAGAGTTTGTCCTCGGCCACCAGCCGGGCAATAGCTTCCACGTTCTGATAATTAGGCGAGAAAGTGATGAAACTGCACGCGTAGCCCAGCAGTTTGCGGTTGGGATCGAGGTTGTGCAGCTTGAAGTATTCGTCCCGGTCCATCAGCCACTCGCGGCGGAAGTAACCGTCATACGATGGGATGCCGCCCACATGCACGCGCTCCGCTTCCCAATCCGAACCCAGAATCAATTCGCGTTTCTGCTCCTCCGACCAGCAGGTGATCCAGTCCATCGGCGCGCCGGGCAGACTGTAGCTGGAGGGATTATCCCACCCCACCACCACCGCCGCGGTCTTCACGCCGCGCCGCGCCGCCTGTCGCAGCAGGTAGCGGTCGTAACGCCAGCCGGGCGTGCTGGCCAGCACCAGGCTGGGCTGGTATTTTTCAAATAAATCCGTGTACAGATCGGGCGAGAAGGCATACTGCTGGCGCACCAGCCACTGCCGCGCCGTTTTGGAACGCCGCAGAATGGAAATCGCCACTTTCATGAAAGGCATCAGCAGCTTTCGCTTGCCCACCGCCTCAGCGTCCACCTGGCGAATATGGCTGTCCATCGCTTCGGTATTGATGCGGTTGGAGGAACCCACCCGCCGCAAGAAGTTCAGCCACCATTGTTGGGTGGGTGAAACGGTGTCATAGTACTTGCGCGCTTCGCCCAGGCGCAGTCCTTCGATATGTAGTCCCTCGCGGCCGAAACGCTGCTCAATCTGTTCTTTCAGCCCGTCATCGGTCAATATCACCACCTCCACGCCCGCGTCCAGCAGGGTGGGAACCACATCACTCTGTAAAAAATAAACAATGGCCAGGCCGTGGTCGGCGCTGATAAAAACAGTTTGTTTGGCCATAAAGGGTTGTTCTCTCCTTGAAAAGTGCGGCTATTTTCGGTCGTAATACCAGCGGAAAATGGAATCATACAGCCATAACAGCGGCTTTTTCACCATCGGCAGATCCAGAAGCCGGTACTTCTGCGCGGATTGGGGCTGTTGTTGAGTTTGCCCTTGCAGCCCGCGCAGAGTATTGCTGAGATTCATCGCGTAAGGCTCCACTGGCATCAGGCGCAGCAAACCGGCCTCGTTCATGCGCTGGTCAAGTTGTTTTACTTGCCCCATCGGGCGGTCCATATCAAACGGCAGAAACTGCTGCAGCGTGTCTTTGCGCGCGGTGAACTGCCAGTGTGAAGCCCCGGCCAGCGCCTGCAGGTCGCGGTAACGGAAGCGCACGTCTTCCGTCTCCGCGTAGCGCGCGCGAATTTCTTCTTCACTTTGTCCCAGGCTCAAGTCAAACTCCAGAAAGACCTCCCAAGGGATGAAGTCGCCGCGTTCCACCGTCACCTCGGGCTGACTTTCACCCCACGCCACTGTGCTGGTATAGTATTCTGGGCGGGTGCGGTATGGCCGCGCCGTAACCATGCCCACATTGGGGAAGCCTTCCAATAATTCCAGCGACTTGCTCAAAAAGCCTTTTGAGAAAAGACAATCGTTATCGGCATAACAGATGATCTCACCCGGCGCGCCGCTGAAGATCATGTTCCACGCGCCGCCTTTGCCCAAATTCTTCTCCGACAACAGCAGGTATTGAACGCGCCCGGCTGACTGCTCAGCCAGCAGATAGTCTTTCACCTCCGCGCAACTGCCGTTATCGAAAACCATCAGGTCAAAAGGCAGGTCCGCGCTTTCGCGAATACCGTTCAGGCTGGTCTTGAGCACGTCCAACATATCAGCATAGAAACCGCTCAAAAACGGAATGTAATTTAACACCGCCACCGTCACCCGTTCGGGTTTGGCCACGCTTTTCACAAATTTCGCCGGATTTTGTCCGATGCGCATAATCTCTCCTCAACGCCCCGCTTACGCGTCCGTCTGTTCGCGGGGTTTATTCATGGCCGAGCGCAGCTCGCGCCAGGCTTTTTGCGGGTGAAAGAGGGCAAACATTAACTGCCCCAGGGTGTAAGAATGCAGCTTAACCAGCGGAAAGATTTCCATCTCGCGCAACCATTTTTCGCCAGTCACGCGCGCCGGTTGGATCTCACCGCCTTCCAGGGAGTAATCCGCGTCCAGTAGATTAAAAATCGTTCGTTTGCCGCCCGCCAGCCGCACGTTTTCGTCTGTTTCGGGCAGGCGGTAATGCGGCTGCCCCTGCGGCAGATGGCTGTAATCATGGTCCTGGTGCACAATCCGAATATCCTTGGTCGCATCGACCAGCTTCCAGCCTTCGTAGCGTGCCTTGTAGAACATCCAGTTATCCCAGCCAGCGCGGCCAATGGCAAAAGCGGGCATATCGCTGAAACAATCGCGGGGATAGACAAAATAATCGCTGCCGCCGCGCGGGTGCAGCCGCCCGCGGCTGGCAATTTCCTGATTCAACCATTCACTCCAATTCCCGGAGAAATCGATTGACTCGCGCAAATCCAAGTCCCAGCGCTGACCTACCAGAAGAAAATTCTTCTCCTGCCGGGCAACCGCCTTGATGGATTCCACCATCTGCGGGAAAAAGATCACATCGGCGTTAACATACACCAGCACCGGGCTGCTGCTGGCCTTGCGCGCCATCTCAAAAATTGAACTGACCAACGGTGTGCCCGAGCTGTTGCGCTCCACGTCCGGCAGGTGGCGCACCTTCAATTCGGCGCAGGCTTCCGCGATGCCTTCTTCGTCCCCAATTACCAGCACCTCCACCTCAGGTCCCAGGTGCGTCCACGATTCCATCGCGTTGCGCTGGATCAGGGCGATATGCGGGTTGGTAAACGGCTTGGGAGCCGTAAAAATGGTTATTTCAGACATTGGTTTTATCCTTGTCTCGCTTGGTCGGCCTTCTGCTCGCTCTCATTGAACACTTTATGGCGCACGCCCGCGTTGATCTCGCTCAATTCAGGGTGTTCCACCACCAGCTTCCAGACATCCATCCAGCCAAAATCGTTGCGGCCGCCAAAGGATTCAAACACGCGCTGAATGAATTCTAAATCTTCAGGCGTATCTACCGTCCAGCGCTGGCTGCCCAAATCACTGGCATAATTGACGACCAAAACTTCAAAACGGCCTTCCTGCTCATACAAATACGGCATCACATGCTCACGCTGGTAAGGCTGATCGGCTTCATTCCAGGCGCGTTCCAGCGCGCTGAAGGTACAGACTTCCGTATCCAGCCCGATGGGGTAGGTGCGTTTCCAGGGCGGCGGCAGGCGGTTGGCGGCAAAATCCACTTTGGCGGCCAAAAATTGGCGCACCAGATCATCAATCAACTGCGGATCAATCACCGGGCAGTCAGCCGTAATGCGAACCACCACGTCTGCGCCGCAGCTTTTTGCTGCCTGGTAGAAGCGGTCCAACACGTCTTGCAGCGGCCCTCGGAATACCGCGATTCCGTTTTGCTGGCAATAATCCGCCAGCGGATCATCGCTGGCCTCAATAGTGGTCGCCACCAGCACCTCATCCACTATCTGGCTGCGCCGCACGCGTTCCACCACGTGCTGCAGCATCGGCTTGCCGCTGATCTCTTTCAAGACCTTCCCCGGCAGCCGGCTGGAAGACATTCTGGCTTGAATAATCGCTACAATTTTCATACAGGTATTAAAAACGGGTCGTTCCGCTACTTCTTTCCATATTTTTTTCGTATAAATCCAACGCCATCTGGTAGGCTTCTCCCAGCCGCAGCTGGTTGCGGCGCCAGTCGGCGCGCGCTTCGGCCAGCGCGCGGCTGGCTTTGCCTATCTCAGCCAGCGATTCTTGCTGGCGTACGGCCTCGCGGATGCCTTGAGCCAGGCTTTCCACATCGCCGTCTTTGAACAGCCAACCCTGCTTCCCGCTCTCAACCCATTCCAGGTTGCCGGGGATATCGGAAACCAGCACCGGTTTTCCGCAAGCCAGCGCCTCCATCAGCGATACGGATGAACCGTCGCTGTGAGACGCGCTTAAATACAAATCGCAGGCGCGATAATACCCGGCCAGTTTTTCGTTGGTTACCTGCCCGCCGAAATGCACCTGATCCATCACACCATTTTTCATCAAAATCTCTCGAATCATTCCGGCCTGCGACCCGCCGCCCAGCAGCATTAATTGCAGCCTCGGCAGTTCGCGAGCAACGAGGGCAAACGCCTTCACCAGCACGTCAATCCCGTAGATCGGCTCCCAGGAACGCAGCGAGAGCAAGACGAAATGATCCTCCCATCCCAGGCGCGCGCGTAGGCCGCCGTCCTCTCCAGGAGAGAACTGCTCCAGATCTACGCCCCACGGAAAGAGCACCACTCGATCAGGAGAAAAACCATACTGCTGCGCTTTGCGGCGCACAGCCTCACAGTCGCCCAGCAGCACGCTGGTGTGCTGCAAAGCGAAGCGCGTTACTCGCCGCGACCAGGCGTTCTGGTCGGCGTCTACCAGCAGATCGGACCCCCACGACATGCTCACCAGGGGACGATAGCCAGACATGGCCGTTAGAAAGGCGCAGCTCTGGATCGGCCCGGCGTGGATCACGTCTGGCTTGACCTCGTCAATGACCTTTTGCAAGCTGCCGAGTATATGCGGGTAGTCGCGCACATCCACCTCGGACGTGCCGCCTTTCCACACGACCTGCTGCACAGCGGGCGGCAGCGGGCGGTCTTCACGCTGCATTCCGCGCCGCTCCAATCGCAGAGAAAACACCTCAAAATCCATCTCGCTCAACGCCGAAAGAAAGCGGTGATCGTGCGGTGTGTAATCGCGGGTGAAATACAATACGCGCACTAGTCCCTCAACATCGTCCAGCGTAGCTCTTTACCAGCGGGAATATCTTCAATCGCCCGGGTGCCCAATACCGCTTCCACCTCGCTGGGTTTGATCGCTCCGGGGGTAGCCGGGCGCAGCACGTCAATCATTTCACGGGTGAACGGCTCGCCAGCTCGGATGTCGCGCGCCGCGCGCAGGCAGCGGCGCTGCACAATCGCGGTTTGCTGCTCATTCCCGGCAATCACTTTATCCGCGGAACCTAATGCCCGCTCCAAACGGCGGGTGTTTTCCACCATATCCGCCCAGGTTTGCGGGTTCATGGCGAACTTATGGTCCGGCCCTTCGCGGTTGTTATCATCGGTGAAATGTTTTTCAATCACCCGTGCGCCCAGCGCCACCGCGCCCAGCACTGTGGCATGACCGGGGGTATGGTCAGAAAGGCCCAAAATGACGTTGGGGAACATGCTGCGGTAGGTTTCCAGCACACGCAGATGGATATGGTCAAAATTCTCCAGACTGGCGGTGTAATTGGTATTGCACTGCATCAGCACCAGCTGCGGGTTGACGCGCAGCGCGGCGTGCACCGCCCGCTGCACTTCGCCAATGTTTGAAGCGCCCGTGGCCAGCAGCACCGGTTTGCCTTTGCGCGCCATATATTCAATCGACTCCAGCCAGTCAATATCACCCGAACCGATTTTATATGCGGGCACGTATTCATCCAGCATGTCGATGGCCTCAAAATCATACGGCGATGAAAAGTAGTCAATGCCCACTTCATCGCAGGCCGTTTTAAGCGCAGCCGTCCAATTGAATGGCACCGAAGCCTCGCGGTACACCTGCACCACCGACTTCTTCCAGCTGGCCTGGTGCGAGACCTGGGCGTTCATGTGCGAGAATCCGTAATCCGAAACGATCTTCTCTGCTTGAAAATTCTGAAACTTGGCCGCGTCTGCGCCGGCTTCTTTCGCCAGACGGATCAACAGCCGCGCGCGATTCAGGTCGCCGTCGTGATTGGCGGCGATATCCGCGATGAAATAGGTGGGGTGATTCTCTCCAACCAGGTTCTTTCCAATTCGGATTTCCATTTCACGCTCCTTTTTCAAAAAACCAGTTACGCCCCGGCGTCCAGCGCGCGCAGTCGTTGGGGCAAACCCTGCTCAAACGTCTCATAGAAACGGTCAATCCCCTGCTGCTGGCCGGGAAGCGCGTCACCCAGGTCGCGGGTTAATTTTTCCACACTCAGCGTCAGGCTGGGCGAGCGGTTGGCCTTCAGACCTGCTTTCTCCCACGAGGTTGGCTCAATCAGGCTTTCGTCCAACCCAAAGCGCCGCGCGATGCGGCAGCCAAACTCGTATTTACTGGTACTCTCCGGGCTGAGCACATGGTACAGACCGCTCAAACCGCGCTCCACCATTGCTGTCAGCACATCCGCCAGGTCATTCACCTGCAAGGGGCAAAACAGCACATCGGTAAAGCCCATCATCGGTTTCCCGGCCGCCAAACTGTAATAGAAGAACTCCGCCAGGCTGCGCTTTCCGCGCAGGCTCCAGCCGTAGAAGTTCACCCGCGCGATGATCGCGTCTGGATTATTTTCGGCCACCTGCTGCTCTCCGCCCAGTTTGGTGCGTGCGTAGACGTTGATCGGGTTAGTCGCATCCTCTTCACGGTACCCGCCGCGCTGCCCGTCGAATACCGCGTCGGTCGAGATGTGCACCATCTTGATCCCCATCCGGCGGCACGCCGCGGCCAGCTCGCCGGGCACTTCGGCATTCACGCGCTGGGCCAGTTCAGGCTGGGCTTCACAGGCGTCGATATTGGCCAGCGCGGCACAGTGCAGCAGCACATCCGGGCGGATTTTCTCCAGCAGACGCGCGCCTTCACCGGCAGCCGCCAGGTCCGCGGTTTCAATCGCGAAAGGAGCGTTCACCAGCCCGTGCTGGTTCACCACCCCCACCACCGCATGGCGTCCGTGCATTTGCAGGCCAAAATTCAGGCCCAGCAAGCCGCTTGCCCCGCTGACCAGATACTTCATCATGCCAGCGTGCCCTGGTTGTACGCCTCTTCAATCGGGGCGACAATTTTCTTAATCTCTTCCACGCCCAACCACTCGTCGTTGGTGTTGCTGGCGTAGCGGAAACCATCTGCCACTGGTTTTCCTTCTTTTTCCCATTCATGGCCAAACCACAGCGCCTCGGCGGGCTGCACAACAAACATGTCGTCCAACTCCACGGTAGTGCGCGCTTCATCGTCGGAGATCAGCACTTCATGCAGTTTTTCGCCGGGGCGAATGCCGATCACGTTGACTTCGGCTTCTGGGGCCACCGATTTCGCCAGGTCAATCACCGTCATACTGGGAATTTTCGGCACAAACACTTCGCCGCCGCGCATCTGCTCCACACAGCGGATCACGAAGCGCACGCCCTGATCCAGCGAGATCCAGAAACGCGTCATGCGCTCATCGGTGATGGTGACCTTACCGCTCTCACGCTGCTTCAAGAACACCGGCACCACGCTGCCACGGCTGCCAACTACGTTGCCGTAGCGCACACAAGAAAAGCGTGTGGCTTTTCCGCCAGCGTAGGCATTGCTTTGCACAAACAGTTTTTCGGCGGCCAGCTTGGTGGCGCCGTACAGGTTCACCGGGTTGACAGCTTTGTCTGTGCTGAGCGCCAGCACCTTGCGCACGCCCGCGTCCAGCGCCGCGTCGATCACGTTGCTGCTGCCCAGAATGTTAGTCTTAATCGCTTCCATCGGGTTGTACTCGCAGGCTGGCACCTGTTTCAGCGCCGCGGCGTGCACGCACACCGTTACCCCCTGCAGGGCGCGGCGCAGGCGTTCCTGATCGCGCACATCGCCGATGAAATAACGCAGCGAGGGATGGTCGTAGCCCGCCGCGCGCATTTCGTGCTGTTTCAGCTCGTCGCGGCTGTAAATGATAATTTTCGCCGGGTGATACTCTTCCAGCAAAACGCGGATAAACTTTTTACCAAACGAACCGGTTCCACCGGTTACCAGGACAATTTCTTTACTCCAGTCCATAGATATCAATCTCCACTTTCAAAAAAAGGATGAAAGGCTAATTCCTTTCAGAAATTGTATAACGCATCATCGGCCGCGTAGGCGAACGGCGTGCCACCTCCACAAATCCGGCCTCGAGAAAGCTGCTGGCTGTACCGTGGTAAGCAAACGCGTCCGGATAGGTCCGGTCACTCAGGTCCACCGGATAACCTTCAACGATTTTCGCTCCATGCTGCGCGGCAAAACCTACCGCGGCTTTCAGCAAACAGGTCGATATTCCTTGCTTGCGGTAAGCCTTGTCAACAAAAAAGCACACAACCGACCAGACATCTTCCTGATCAAGCGGTCGCAAAACCCGCGAGCGTGCCAATCGTCCGTACTCCGCGCGCGGAGCCACCGCTACCCACCCTACTGGTTTGCCACCAGCATACGCGATCAGGCCAGGTTCCGTGCCTTCTTCTACTATTTGCTTGAACGCAGCCCGGTTTGCTTCGCCTTGCTGCTCAGTGAACTGCCGGTGAGGCAAGCGGAAGAACATGCACCAGCAACCGCCATCCGCTCCACGTGGTCCAAATAATTTCTCCAGGTCTTCCCAGCGATCAGGCGTCAGCGGAAGTATTTCCAATCCAACCTCACTCGTGGACATGTTGATCTCCCTATTTGTAGATCACCACCAGCGGATACTGCCCTTTCTCGCCAAAGTAACGCGGATAGCGCTCCTCCAGCCAGAATAGCAGCCTCAGCCACAATTTTCCAGCCAGTTTGCTATGGATCATGGCTCGCAGCCAGCGCACGCTCACGCTACGCCACACGAACACCTCAAAGCGCCGCCCGTCCACGCTCTCACGCAGCCAGTTCATGTCCTGCTTGTGGATGAACGTACCCACCGGCTTCTTTTCCGCGTCTGGGGCAGTCTTGCCGTTGGCTTTTTCTTCGGGCTTGCCGTCTGGTTTCTGCGCCAGCTTTCCCAGGCGTTCCATCAACCGCACCAACCACAGCGAACGCGCCATCAGGGGCGAATACGTCCAGCCGTTGACCACCACACCACTGCGCCCAGGCATCAGTACCCGGTACAATTCCGCGTAGGCTTTGGCTTTATCTTCAAAGGGTAAATGGTGCAAGGTATGCAGCGACACCAGCCCATCAAATACTTCTTCCTTGAAAGGCAAGTTGGCCACATCCGCTACCACAAACAGACCATGTTCACCGATGCGCTTGCGTGCTTCTTTCAACGCCACAATCGAGATGTCTACGCACAAGCGATGCTGGTAACCAGCCGAATAGGTCAGATATTCCGGGTATTGAATCGGCCCCGACCCCGCGTCCAGCAGGTACTTGCCCTGGCTACGAATGTGCCGGTTGACGCGCAGATGGCATTTATGGATATATTCCCTCGAGACGGGGCGCAGGTCTTCATAGCGGGCGTTCTGGTAGAAGCCTTCCGACTCCATCTGCCACCCCACCTGGTTATAGAATTGGCGAACCTGCGCCTTTATTTCCTGCTCGCTCATTCTTCCTTCACTTCCTTGATCTGCGACCAATCCATCGGCTCACCCACCAGGTAAGAGAGCGTCTGCCCGTACGTTTCCAAACCGGCCGGCGAAAGCACATCGGCAATTGAGCGCTTCTCATAGTCTTCCCACATGCGCACCAGGTGCCAGGGGAAAGGCCGGGGAAATTCAAAGAAGAAGCGATAGGCATACGCCCAGGCTTTTTCCACCTGCTCGCGCGTCAGGCGGCTGGCTTTGGGCTCGCGCAAAATGCGTCCCACCATCTTGAAGTAATTCACCCACGAATCGGGATCATGCGTAAAGCCGCGCTCGCGGTAATGGGTTTGCCCGGCTACAATCACTGGCCGGCCGCTCATTGCCATTTCCAGCCCGACTGTGGTGGTGTACACCAGCCCCAGATCAGCCACTTCCACTAAATCATAGGTGTTGATTTTCTCCGAAGGCCCGATCAGATGAATATGCTCCGGTAGTTCCGGCGAAAGGTTTTTCACCACATCCACCATCGACTGGCCGTGAATCAGCAGTTCGCCGGGGTGCACGCGGATCACCAGCTGCACGTCTGGGCGCCCGATGAAGTATTGCACGGTGCGGCTGATCCAGTTGGACATGCTCTGGCTGAAGACCTGCCGTCCCAACGTCAGGCTGTCCCCCAGCACATTGGTCGCCAGCAGCACGATGGGCCGCTGGTCCAGGCCCAACTGCGCGCGCACTTTCTCACCGCCTTGAACCGGGGTATCCTGCCACAAACGAGAAAAATTCTGCCACAAGTCGGCTCGCTGCCGCGCGGCGAACATATCACGCACTTTCTGCAATTGAGCATCTGTCAACTGCTCCTCACTGCGCGCCGTCCACAGATCGTCAGTCTCCTGGCGCATGATCTCGCGGTTCTGTCCCACCCAAATGCGCTGGCGCTGATCGCCAAATTCATAGGTGACCACATCAATGCCCATGAATTTTGCCAGGCGGTAGATCACACCCAGCTCCATAATGGTTCCATTGGGAATAATCACCACATCGGGCTTGATATGCCGCAGCACCGCCATGCCGATCTGCGCCGCTTCCAGGTTGCGCTCGTAGCGAATTTTATAAATTTCGCTTTCCGGGTCAGCTTCTTCCACCTGGAGGGTATACTGGGTATCGTACTCGCTCACCTGGCGCACGGCTTCCATCATTTTTTCAGGCAAACCCCGGCTGGATGTGCGCACATTCATAAATGAAATGGTTTTCATCACCGGGTGCGCAAGTTCCAGCACTTTGCGCGCGTAAGCGTTCTGCCGCCGCAGATCAAAGCGGTTAATCGGTTTCTGCCAATCGGAATGCGGAATAAAACCGAGGGTAACCTCATGCCCCTGCCCGGCCAGGGTAATACCCAGGGCGGCTGCGTGTTCAATCCAGTAGTGCAGGGTGGCAAACACAAAGACCTTCTTGCCTTGCGGCGCGCTCTCGCGCAGCGCGGCCGCGGTTTGAACCATTTGCGGCAGGTTACTTTGCAGATTCTTGAGCGAAAAACGGCTTTTCAGCGGCTTACCGCGCTGGCGGAAAAGCCAATAAAGTTCAGCCGTAAAGGGCATTTCACCCAGGATCGTTTTCAGAGTCTCTTTTGTTGTCGCTGTCATCGCGCTTACTCAGCCTCAATCTTCCATTCAAATCTCGGGCGTACGGGTCCCAGGCGCGGTTCCGGCCACTGCATGCCCGGCGCGCCGGCTGCGTCCACATTAAAGGTGATTGCCTGGTCATCCTGAAAATAGCGCTTCACCCGGTAAGAACTGGCATTGATTCCCAATGCGTAACGGCCTTCGTTTAAGAAGTCGGGCGGCACAACACAGCGGCTGGTGTAATGTCCCGGCTGGCGCACCGCGTGCTGCTCAAAAAGCCCGCTGTCATCGGTGTCAAAACTGGTGAGGATATATTCGCCCCGCACCGTCATCAGGTAAAGCCCCACCCGCAAGCCGCTGATCGCCTGCTCAATTTCGTATTCAATTTCAATCTGCACCGGCTCGGTCGAGCGCAGCGTGTCTTTTACCTGCCCCTGCCCGTTGAGGACACGCACCGCCATCGGTCGGAAGGGATACGCCGAATCGGGCACTTCATCCGCTTCCCACACCCGCTCGCCTTCTTGCGACAGGCCGCGCGACAGGTAAAAATCCACGGCTTCCGTCGATGGCGCGCGCAGCACCACGTTCCCCTTGTCAATCACCATGGCTTCCTGGGTCAGGCGCAGCACCGCGGACATATTGTGGCTCACAAACAATACCGTCCGCCCGGCCTGGGCCACATCGTTCATTTTTCCCAGGCACTTGCGCTGAAATTCCGCATCGCCCACGGCCAGCACTTCGTCAACCACCAGAATTTCCGGCTCCAAATGCGCCGCCACGGCAAACGCCAGACGCAACTGCATGCCGCTGGAAAAGCGCTTCACTGGTGTATCGATAAACTTCTCCATTTCAGAAAAAGCCACGATTTCATCAAACTTGGACTCAATTTCATCGCGGTGCATACCCAGAATCGCACCGTTGAGATACACATTCTCTCGCCCGGTCAGCTCAGGGTGAAAACCGGTGCCCACTTCCAACAGCGACCCTACCCGCCCGCGGATCTCAGCATAGCCTTCGCTCGGCTCCGTTACCCGCGACAGAATTTTCAGCAGCGTGCTTTTCCCGGCTCCATTGCGTCCAATGATGCCCAGCACTTCGCCCTGCTTTACCTCAAAGCTCACACCGCGCAGCGCCCATAAAACATCCGGGTCTTGCTCACCAGAGCGCAGGCGGCGCGTGGCGCGCTCAAAACCGTCGCTCAGCGATTCGCGCAAGGTGCGGTACTTCAACTGTGGGGCCCCAAGACGGTATTTTTTTCCCAGGTTTTCCACCCGAATTGCGATGTTACTCATAAAGTTCTTTCTCCACCGGTTAGCGTTTACACCATGTCCGCGAATTGACGTTCCATGCGCCGGAAATAGATCATGCCGCTGATCAAGGCAAACAAAGCCACCGCGCTTGAGATGATTAAGCGCGGGCCGGGCGCGCCCTGTTCGGTGCCCAGGAGCGCCCAGCGAAAGCCCTCTACAACCCCAGCCATCGGGTTTAACGCATAGACCAGTTGCCATTTTTCCGGCAGCAGGCTGGCCCCGTACGCAATTGGAGTGATGAACATCCAGAACTGCGTCAGGAAAGGTGTGATGTAATTCACATCACGGTACAGCACATTGGCTGCCGAAAGCCACAACCCCACCCCAATCGAAGTGACCAGAGTGAGCAGCAGCAACGGAATGATCGTCCAGGCGTTGGCCGTCAGCCCATACCCGTAGTAGAACATCAGCCCCACCAAAATCAGCGACGCGATGAAGAAATCCACAAGGCCGGAAAGCACCGATGACAGCGGCAGAATGACCCGCGGGAAATATACCTTGGTGATCATGTGGCGGTTGTTCACCAGCGAGCGGCTGGCTACCGAGAGCGCATTGGAAAACAGCGTCCAGGGCAGCAGCGCGGTGTATGCGAAAATGGGATACGGAACACCATCCGAGGGCACGTTGGCCAGGTCGCCAAAGAAAATACTGAAGACGACCATTGTTAGAAACGGATTAAGCACCGCCCACAGCACGCCCAGCAACGTTTGTTTATACCGCACCTTCAGGTCTCGCCAGGTGAGGAAATACACCAGCTCGCGAAACAGCCACATCTCTTTCAGATCCAACGCTGAGAGTGCTTTTTTCGGCCGGATTACCGTAATGAAGGGGTCTTTTTTAATGATTGGTTGATTATTCATGAATCACATTCTATCCAGCCCCGCGGGGGAGTTCCCCGCGGGCAGGAGGGTTTAATGGTTTTCCCGGTACCAGGCAATGGTTTTTTGCAGGCCTTCGTCAAAATCGACCTTGGCCCGGAAGCCAAAGCGTTCCCAGGCGCGCGAGGTATTCAGCGCGCGGCGCGGCTGGCCATTGGGCTTGGTCGTGTCCCACACCAGTTGGCCTTCAAAGCCCACCTTGGCAGCAATCATCTCTGCCAGGTCTTTGATGCTGATTTCATAACCAGAGCCCAAGTTGACCGGGTCGGACTCGTTGTACTTTTCAGTTGCCATCAGAATGCCTTCGGCGGCGTCTTCCACAAATAAGAATTCGCGGGTCGGAGAACCATCGCCCCACACCACAATTTCTTTCGTGCCGGCCGCCTGCGCTTCCACGCACTTGCGAATCAGAGCCGGGATCACGTGTGATGAAGCCGGGTTGAAGTTGTCGCCCGGGCCGTAGAGGTTCACCGGCAGCAGGAAGATCGAATTGAATCCATATTGCTGGCGGTAGGCTTGCGACTGCACCAGCAGCATCTTTTTGGCAAGGCCGTACGGCGCGTTGGTTTCTTCGGGGTAGCCGATCCACAAATCGTCTTCGCTGAACGGCACCGGTGTAAACTTGGGGTAGGCGCACACCGTTCCAATGGCGACAAACTTTTCAACACCACGCTTCCAGGCTTCGTGCATCAACTGCACACCCATCATCAGGTTGTCATAGAAGAACTCAGCCGGGTGCTCGCGGTTGGCGCCAATGCCGCCCACATGAGCCGCCAGATGAATGATCACATCCGGTCTGGCGTCATCCAGCATCTGGCAGATGCTTTCGCGGTCAACCAGATCGTATCGGTCAATCGTAGGCACGAAGACCTCCTTCGCCCCGCGTTCCTGTAATTTTCGAACAACAACTTTTCCTAAAAATCCCGCCCCTCCGGTTACACAGAACCGTCGTTCACTCCAGAAATTCGTCATCTTTTTTTCGGTCCTTTCCATTCTGAGATCAAAACCTGCGTGTTATTCTGGATTGCTGCCTGATCGGTTTTGCAAATCTGCCAGGCGATCAGGAATCACGGCGCTGCCGTCTCCCCAATCGATGAAGACCTTCAGCCCGCGAATATGCAAAACCGGAGAACCGTCCTGGTGTTCGGCCACATCAAAACCCTGTTCCAGCGCGGTTAAACGGCATATTTCAGCCACATCGCCTTCTCCCTCCAGGCAGATGGTCTGAATACCATTTACTTTTACTTTAGCCAGAGCCTCGGTCATGCGCTGGCGCACCAGGCGATAAAGCTGAAAAGAAGATTGGATATAATCAATTGTCAGCCGGGCGCGGAGAGCGATGCCTTCGGGCGTGATGATATAGCGCAGTTTACGCCGCTCAACCCGTTGGACTTTCACATATCCTTTGGAGATTAACCGCTTAATGTGCCAGTTAATCGTGCCGACTGCGACACCGAGCTGGTCTGCCAGCGAGGCCTGGGTGGCTTCAGGTTCCACCTCAATTCGCTCAAGAATGACCAGATCGCGTTGATCGTTGGTTAATGTTCCCATAGAGCCTTTCAATATTCAACAATTGAATTATAACCGCAGAACGGCATAGGTCAAGGCTCGCCGCGCCTTCAGCCCCCACGCGTAGGTTAATAGTTGGATAAGAGTAGGCTATATGCGTGTATCAGATTCGGCTGGAACCGGGTCTTAATCCCCTTTACGGAAGCCATCGCCCCAATCATTACCGCGCCGCTCAACTGCCGGGTTGGGCTGCGGAATGCACGGAAACGGATCATACCAGCATTCCGTCCAGGCCTCTTCCGCCGCGCACAGCACCGTTCCGTTGACAATCTCGCACGGTTCGCTGGGCAGTACGCGGTAGGCCAGCGGCATGACCAAGCGCTGAGTAAAGCTCTTGGCCTCAAATGACTGCGCCAGAAACAGCGCCTGATAGCCTGCGATAGCCAGCGCGGCCAGCACCGGCATGGGCTTCATTCCCATTATATTCACTTGCGAGAGAATCCCCAGCGGATACACCAACGGCAGAGCGAATAATACAATCAAGTATCCATACCCAAAACGAAAGTCCGGGGCGGTCAACAGCCAATAAACAAACCCCAGGTACACCAGCGCGGTCAGCGGCAGCAGCGCAGAGATTTCATCCCGGTCTTTTCGGCGGGTGATGCTGGCCCAGGCATATTCAACCCCCATCAGCAGCGGCGCGGCGGCGGCCGCGAACAGAATCAGCCGGCGGTTGAGGGTGATATCCTGGTACCACATACGCAGCCACTGCGCCAGCGGCATGGCCAGCACTTCTTCACGGTCGAGGCGCGGCAAGCGCCCCCAGGCCAGCACCGCGCGTTGTTCAGCCAATACATCTGTCCGCGGAATCTGCCAGTCGAAGCCCAGGCCGGGCACGCCCGGCACCGGGTAAACCGGGTAACCAGAGTAGATGATATTGCGCGCCAGCCACGGCGCCAGAACCAGCGCGCCCATGACAACCCAGCTCCCCACAGCCGCTTTATCCCGCATGCCGCGAATGAAGATCAACAGAGCGAAAACCAGCAGCGGCGCGGCGCTGAGCTTGAGCGTGATGGCAAAAACGCTCATCGCGAACAGCACCACGTCCAGGCTGCCGGGCTTTCCTCTTCGCTCCAGCCACCCCGCGGCCAGCATCCAGGCCAGCAGAATCACTGGCAGGTCAGTCCCCGGCGACGAAATCTCTGCCCCCAGGATATAAAACACCAGCGGCAGCAGCACCGCTTTCAGAATATTGGCCGGGCTTGCCTCTCCGCGCAGCCAGCCGGCCAACCCACCGGCGAACAACCAGAGAGTGATGAAAACCAGCGCGGCCGGCAGCAGGTGAAAAGACTGCAGCCCTAAAAACGCGAAGCTGAACAGCGCGTTCGCCACCAGCCAGCTCGAATTAAACGCGAAGCGCCCGTGCAGGTTTCCCAAGCCGGGCACAGCCGCGAAGCTCTCTATCCAGCGAATGGCCTGCGCGTGGTAAATTCCCGTATCGGGATTTAACGAGTTGTGCGTGGCATTCTCCAAAATTCCCAGCCCGGCCAACAGCAGCACGCCCCCCACCAGCACCGGTAGTTGAAGTTCACTCCATTTTGGATAAAAACCGCTTTGCTTGCCGCCCAAAACGCCAATCACCAGCGCCCCAACCAACACCAGACCCAGCGCCGCGCCTGAGAGCGGCATCACCAGCGAAAGCAGCGAAGCCAGGCTGGTAACCACCACCCAACCCAGTAAAACCACCCAGGCCGGGTGAGGAGCCGCACCGGTAGAGCCGCTTAATCCCTTGTGCGCCAGCCACAGGCTGCCGCGCCCATACAGATAACAAACCACCGTGAATAAAAGAGTGATCAGGATTGCAGAGATCATGATTGTGGCTCCACCAGATAGATTTCCAATACGGGCTGCCCGGCTGCCGCAAACACATGCACCGGTTCAAAATGCTGATTCACATACTGCGCCTGCTCATTCCAATACCCTGGCCGGCGCAGCAGCATCACATAGAGGGGCTGCTTCTGTCCCAACAGCGATTCGAGGTCATCGGCGTGAATCACGCGCAGGTCATCACGCAGCCACAGCGGCGCGGTCATGTCCACCAGATAATCGGCTACCAGCACGTAAACCAGTCCGCCTTCCGGCGCGTTTTGATTCAGCCAGTCCATGCCCAGGCGGTAAGAAGACGCCCAGTAATCGGTAACCTCATTCTCGCCAAAGTGCTGCCGCGCGCCTGCCACCCCACCGATCAGCGGGCTGTAATAGATATAAACATGGGGGAAGAGTGTCAACCCAATCCAAACCAGCGAAACCAACCATCCGGCCGCAATACCGGCCAGCGCCCAGTTGCGCCGCCGCAGATCTTTCACCTGCTGCGCCAGCCACTGCGCCCCAATCCCGGCCAAAATCGCCGCCGCGGGCACATATTCCATGTAGTGGCGAATGCCATCAAAGTTGACCATGCCCGGCATGGAGATGCGCGCAATCGGAAAGACCAGCCACACCAGCAGCAGCCGCCATTTAGGGCTTTCTTTGCGCAGCATCATCCAAACACTCACCGCCATCCCGATCAGCAGAAAAGCCAGCATCCACAAAGGGATTGTCGTCAGGCTGTGAATCAGCGGCTGCGCGCTCCAATCTGCGCCCCCCGCGCGCCCTCCCTGGCTGAGAATAAACTCAAAATACTTGCGCACCGCGCTCACCGGGTTGTTCTGCACATACACAAACGGCCAGCTTGCCACATACAATGATAGCGCGGTAACGCCCATCAGAACGTATTGCCAGGCGTCGCGCAGCCAGAATGGGACCGATTCTTTCCAGGTTGTCGCGGGCAGCTTCACCTGCCACAATCCCAGAATCAGAATCAGCGGCGCGAAAGCCGCGTTGGCCTTGGTGCCCAGCGCAGCCGCGAATAAAGCCCCCACCAGCAGCGCCCGCCCCGCGTCCTGCCGCTTCAACCAGGTGTAGTACGCCATCACCAACAGGCCAAACCAGATTGTTTCGGGAATATCCTTGGGGTTAAAGTGCATGTCGCCCCAAAAACGCGGGAAGAAAGCCAAGAAAAACACACTGAACAGCCCCGCGGTTGCGCCCCACTCCTCGCGCACAAAGCGATACAGAAACCACAAAAACACGCCCGCCAGAGCAATCTTGAAAACATGAAACGCGTCCACCGCGTCCATCCAGCCCAGCGTGTAGCTCAACAAGTGCATGCTGGCCGCCGAGAGCGTGTCGGTTACCGGCGGAAACTCATGTGGAAACTCGCGCATGGGTGAAAGGAACAGGTTCAACGGCCGGTTGTGGATCGGCAGCTCCGCTTTGAAGTCCACAAAACTTTCGCGGAAGGTCGTCAGGTAAAACAGGTAGCGCTCACCAAAGAACAGGTTCCCCAGGCCTTCATCCCAGGTCAGCCCGTAGAATTTCAAAGTTGCCACCCCGCTGATCACGAAGACCGCGATCAGTCCGATCGCGGCCCAAGTTGCCCTTTGTTTGTGCCTGGCGTGCTTAATTTCGCTGGTTTGCATCGCTTTTTACCCACTCGGTTGATTTGAGAAAATTATAACCGAGACCAGGGGAAAACCTGCCCGCGATCCTGGTACGAATTCTTGAAGATTGAAGCCCTTTCTACTATAAATAAGTATCTTACCTCAGGAGAAAACCATGCCGCACCTCTTCGAACCCTTCCCATTGCGCGGAGTCACCCTGCGCAACCGCATCGGCGTTTCACCCATGTGCCAGTACAGCTACCAAGACGGCTTCGCGAATGACTGGCTGCTGGCGCATCTTGGCGCGCGCGCCGCGGGCGGCGCGGGGCTGGTGATTGCCGAAGCTACCGCCATTGAACCGCGCGGGCGTATCACCCCCTACGATGTCGGCATCTGGTCCGACGCGCAGATCGAGCCGCTGGCCAGAGTCACCCGCTTCATCAAAGCCCAGGGAGCGGTTCCCGGCATTCAAATCGCCCACGCCGGGCGCAAAGCCAATACCGACCGTCCCTGGGAGGGCGGGCAGCCCATCTCCGCGGGCGACCCGCGCTGGTGGCAGACCATCGGTCCCAGTCCGCTGGCTTTCTCGCCCCGCCACCAAACGCCGCAAGAGATGTCTGTTCAAGAAATTCAATCCACCCAGGCGCTCTTTCGCCAGGCCGCCCGCCGCGCGCTGGATGCCGGTTTTGAATGGTTGGAGCTGCACGCAGCGCACGGCTATCTGATTCACAGCTTCTATTCGCCGCTCTCCAACCAGCGCGCGGACGCTTATGGCGGCAGCTTCGATAACCGCGTGCGCTTTCTGTTGGAGACCGTGCAAACCATGCGCGCCGTCTGGCCGGAACGCCTGCCCTTCACCGTGCGCATCTCCGGCACCGATTGGGATGAAAACGGCTGGAGCGTGGACGATTCGATTGCGCTCGCTGCCCGCTTAAAATCCGAAGGTGTCGACCTGGTGGACTGCTCTTCCGGCGGGAATCTCTCCAATGCCAGCATTCCATTTGCCCCGCATTACCAGGTGCCCATTGCCGAAGCCGTGCGCCGCGGCGCGGGCATTCCCACCGCCGCCGTCGGGCTGATCAGCGACCCGCGCCTCGCCGACCAGATCATCCGTCAGGGGCAAGCCGATCTCGTCCTGCTGGGGCGCGAGCTTCTGCGCAACCCCACCTGGCCCATTCAGGCGGCTCAGGCTCTTGAACAGCCCGCGCCGGTGCCACCGCAATATCTGCGTGCTTATTAATCCATTTTCCCTCTTGACAATTTTTTATAAACGCTGTATATTTACATTGTAAATATACAGCGTTTAATATTAAGAGGGAGCACAACATGTCACCCAGACCGCGCCGCAGCGAACAAATTCAAGACCTATCCGAGCAGATTCTTGCCGCCGCCTGGCAGCAGATCGCCGAATCGGGCGCGCCCGCCCTCAGCCTGCGCGCCATCGCCCGCGCCCTGGGCATCACCGCCCCGGCCATTTACAACTACTACCCCGACCGCGACGCGCTGGTTACCGCCCTGATTGTCGACGCCTTCACCTCTTTCGGTGATTCACAAGCTGCCGCTCTACAAGGCATACCCGCCGCAGATCACCAGCAGCGCCTGCATGCTCTGGGTGCGGCCTACCGCCAGTGGGCCATCGACCACCCCGAGCGCTACCATCTCATCTTCGGCACGCCCATCGCTGGCTATGTGGCCCCCGCCGAAATCACCATGCCCGCGGCGGCCTGCGCCCTGAACATTCTGATTGGCGAATTGGACGCAGCCCACCGGGCCGGTAAATTGAACACCACGCACCTGTCCCCCATCACATCCGATTTGGCCGCCATGTTCACCGCCTGGCAAGCCGAGCGGGGAGCAGCCAGCGAAGTCGCGCTGTATCAGGCCTTTTGCGTCTGGTCCGCCATCCACGGCCTGGTCTTTCTGGAAATCAGCCATCAGTTCCCGCCCATGATCACCGATCCGTCGGCTTTCTGCCAATCGGCCATCCAGACCCTCGTCCGCCAGACCATTCTCTAAAAGATCAAAGCGAGCGCACGCCCTTATTACACTATTCATCAGGAGTAACAAAATGTCTCAGAACCATCTCATTTTTGGCGCCGGTCCGCTGGCGCAGTCCGTCATGCGCGCCCTTCTCAAGCGCGGAAAAACTGTCAAAATGGTTAACCGCTCCGGCAAGCGCCCGGCGGATGTTCCCGCTCAGGTCGAGTTCCTGGCCGGCGACGCCTACAACCCCGAATTTACCCGCCAGGCAGCCCAGGGAATGAACGTTATCTACCAGTGCGCGCAGCCCGCTTATCACCGCTGGGTGCAGGATTTCCCCGCCCTCCAGTCATCCATTCTTCAGGCTGCCGCCGCGTCCAAAGCCAAATTAATCGTCGGTGAAAACCTGTATATGTATGGCGACACGAAAGGCCAGCCGATTCACGAAGGCCTGCCCAACGCCGCGCATACCCGCAAGGGGAAAGTGCGCGCCCAAATGTCCGAAACTTTACTGGAAGCCCACCGCGCCGGTAAAGTGCGCGTGGTCATCGCGCGCGGCTCTGATTTCTACGGTCCCGCTGTGCTGTCATCCACCCTCGGCGAGCGCGCCATCAAACCGCTGCTGCTTGGCAAGCCCGCCGAAGTGGTCGGCGCCCTCGACCTGCCGCACACCTACACGTATATCTCTGACTTTGGCGAAGCCCTGGTCATTCTCGGCGAACGCGATGAAGCTCTGGGCCAGATCTGGCATGTACCCAACGCTCCCACCCTCACCCAGCGGGAACTGGTTTCCCTCTTCTTCAAAGAAGCCGGCCTGCCGCCGCGTTTCTCCGTGATGGGCAAGTTCATGATGTCGCTGGGCGGCCTCTTCATTCCAGAAGCCCGCGAATCGCTGGAAATGATGTACCAATTTACTCAGCCTTTTCATGTGGATGCCAGTAAATTCATCCGCGCTTTCGGAGACATTGCCACCCCGCATGAGCAAGCTATAAAAGAGACCCTGGACTGGTACCGCCAACGCCTCCATTAACGCCGCCGTCAAAACCATTCATGTTCAGATGATGCCCCTGCCCGCCTGTGCGGCGCGGGGGCGTCTTTTCACCTTTTCGAACGCCTGAAAATTTCTTCTCCAACGCAAGACGCAAATGCTATAATCACTTTATTCTCTTTCGCTTCCAATGAGGTCTATATGCCCACGTCCATCATTATCATCGGCGCCGGTATCGGCGGATTGTCGACTGCCATTTACGCCCAAATGAATGGCTTCAAAACTCAAATATTTGAACAACATGCTATTCCTGGCGGTGTCTGCACCGGATGGAAGCGTAAGGGTTATACCTTTGACGGCTGCATCCATCACCTGGCTGGCAGCCAACCGGGCAGCTCCCTTTACCGCATGTGGCAAGAACTGGGGATTATGCCGCATCCAATCCACTATCCTGAAGACTTGATCGCCATTGAAGACACCAACGGCCGCCGCATGATCGTTTACGCCAACATTGACCGCTTTGAGCAGCATTTACTTGAGCTTTCGCCGCAGGACAAAGCTCCCATTCTGGAATTCACCCAGGCCGCCAGGCAGTTTGTCCGCCTCAACCTGATGGATATGCTTCTGGCCTCCCCCATTCAAATGCTCAAAATCCTGCCTTCGATCGGCCTGCTAAAAAAATGGACCAGCCTCACCCTGGATCAATTTGCCCAGCGTTTCAGCGATCCCTTCTTGCGCCGCGCCTTCACCCAAATCCAATACGATTTCCCGAATATTCCTTGCATGATTGCGCTTATGTTTCTCGCCGGAGTGCACAGCCGTTTCCTTGGGTTTCCAGCAGGCGGCGGATTGGAGTTCGCTCACAAATTAGAGCAGCGATATCTCCATCTCGGCGGTCAAATCCATTATCATTCTCCCGTGGAAAAAATCCTGGTTGACTCTAACGGCGGCTCAAATCGCGCCGTGGGCGTGCAGCTTTCTGATGGCAGCCAGCACATGGCCGATTTCGTTATTTCCAACGCGGACGGCTACCACACCATCTACAACATGTTATCCGGCAAATTTACAACGCCGCTGATCGAGAAGTACTACCAGAATCCCCCTGCCAATCAGGTAATGAGCCTGCATATCTCCCTGGGCGTCGCTGCTGATTTCTTGCAGCAGCCTCACGCTCTTGTTTTATGGCTGCCCGAGCCAGTCCGCATCGCTGGAGAAATGACCGACCGCCTCGACCTGGAGTTCTACAACTTCGCTCCCGAAATGGCTCCTCAGGGTAAAAGTGTAGTGAAGGTAACCTGCCTGTCTTCTTACGAATACTGGGCGGCAGCCAAAGCCAATGGGCAGGCTGAGTACCAGGCCGAAAAAGAACGGGTAGCCGAACTGGTGGTGAGCCAATTACAGCACCGCTTCCCCGGCCTTCAACAGCAGGTGGAAGTGATTGACGTAGCCACCCCGCTCACGACCGAACGCTTCGTGGGTAGTCACCACGGGTACCAGGCCTGGCCGGTTCCTGACCAGTCTCCGCTGGAGATTCTGCAAGGAAAAGGTCTCAGCCGTACCTTGCCCGGTCTTGATCATTTTTATATGGTGGGGCAGTGGGCTGGGGGGTTGGGCCTGCCAAATGTGGCTGTCATGGGTCGAAAGATCATCCAGGAACTTTGCAAGCAAACCCACCGCCCCTTTCAAACGAAGCCGCTTGATTAGTCCATTTGCGATGAGATGATGCAGAGGTAACCATGAACAAAGTATTTGTAACCCGCCAGATCCCCGATATTGGTTTGGAATTGCTTGCCAGAGAGTGCCAGTTGGACGTTTGGCCCGGCGAACTTCCTCCCTCCCGCGCCGAGCTGATCGAGCACATTCAGCCTGCAGATGGGCTGCTGTGCCTGCTCAGCGACCGCATTGATGAAGAAATTCTTCAACACGCGCCCTCTCTAAAAGTCATCAGCAATTACGCGGTCGGGTTCGATAATATCGATGTTGCCGCCGCCACCCGGCGCGGCATCCCGGTGGGCAACACGCCCGGCGTGCTCACCCACGCCACCGCCGATTTCGCCTTTGCCCTGCTCATGGCGGCCGCCCGCCGCGTCCCTGAAGCTGACCGCTCGGTGCGCGCCGGCCAATGGAAAACATGGGGACCCAAAACCCTGCTCGGCGCAGACCTTTACCAGGCCACTCTCGGGCTGATCGGTTTCGGCCGCATTGGACAGGCTGTAGCCCAGCGCGCCCGCGGCTTTGATATGCGCGTGCTCGTCTACGACCCTTCCTTCAATCCTTCCGATCTTCCCGCTGGAGTCCAATCCGTTGCCCTCGACGTTCTGTTGAGCCAATCAGACTTCATCTCGCTGCACGTGCCCCTCACCCCGCAGACTCATCATCTCATTAACGCTCGCGCCTTCGAACAGATGAAACCCACCGCCATTCTGGTCAACACCGCGCGCGGTGCGGTGGTCGATACCGCCGCCCTGTATCACGCTCTGAAAAGCGGTCAGATAGCCTCGGCCGCCCTCGACGTAACTGACCCCGAACCCTTACCGGCTGACCATCCCCTGCTCGGCCTGGAGAACCTCGTCATTGCCCCCCACATCGCCTCGGCCAGCACGGCCACGCGGGATAAGATGGCCGTCATGGCAGCCGAGAACCTCCTGGCCGGTCTCAACCAGCAGCCTTTACCCAACTGCGTCAATCCACACGTTTACAATGATTCCCATTAAAACCAAAAGGGCTGGCAGGAATTGCCAGCCCAATTGATTCGCAAATCAGCGTTATTTAATAGGTTTGCCCAACAGGGCAGCCAGCACCGGGATTTGTTCAGTGCTGACCAGCGCCAGCACCTCATCCGTGGTTTGCAAAATGGTGTCGCCATGCGGCACAATCAGGCTGCCATCGCGGATGACCGCGGTAATGGTGCAGTCATTCGGGAACTTGATATCTTTCAGAGCTTTGCCATCCGCCGGCGCGCCCGGGGCAACTTTCTCTTCAACGATGGAGAATTTTCCTTTGCGCAAGCGCAGCAAGGTCATCATATCGCCCAACGACATTTGTTCGGCTACCAGCGTGCCAATCAGTTCCGCCTGGTTCAGCGCCACGTCTACGCCCATGTCAATGGTGTACAGCCAGGCGTTCAGGGGGTTGTTCACCCGGCCAATCACACGCGGCACGCCAAATTCCAGTTTTGCCAGGCTGGAAACCACCAGATTGGTCTCATCCTGCCCGGTCGCAGCCACCATCACATCGACGTGACGGATATCGGCTGACTCAAGCACGTTCGGGTCGCTGCCGCTGCCAAAGACAATCACTTCTTTGGGCAGTTTCCGTTCCAGCCGAGAGATCATCTCTGGCCGGTTTTCAACAATTTTCACTTTATATCCCTGGTCCAGCAAGAACGAAGCCAGGTGCATGCCAACATTTCCACCGCCAACAATCATTACAAACATGGTGTTCCTCCGCTCCCTTACTGTTCCAGCATTTTCGCCAGGCGGTCAGCCGCGGAAATGGTCGTAGCAATCTGCACAATATCGCCTTTTTCAAACGCGGTGCTCTGATCGGGCAGGAAAGTCTTTCCCCGCCGGGTAATCGAGACCACCTTGATCTGACCGGCAATGACCAGATCCCGCACCGGGTGACCCACCAGAAAAGTGTTGATCTCCGCCTGCACTATCTCCACCTCACCTGATCCCAGCGTTGCGACCGGAGTGAGCTGGTTGAAAGACAGCAGCTCGGCGAGTCTCAGGCTGCCAATCGTTACCGGAGAAATGGTCTGCAGCCCCAGCCGGCGGTAAATTTCTGCTTTGCGTGGATCATAAACTCGCGCCGCCACACGCGGTACGCGGAAAAATTGCTGCGCCAGCCGCGCCACCACCACATTGGCTTCATCACTCAAGGTAACCGCCGCCAAGCCGTCCGCGCGTTCAATACCGGCTTCCAGCAAAAGCTGCTTGTCAAACCCAATTCCCACATACGTTTTGCCTTTGAACCAGGTTCCCAATTCACGAAACGCTTCCGGGTCTTTATCCACGATTGTCAGATCATGCCCGCGCATCGACAAAATATGAGATAAATTTGCGCCAACCCGGCCACAACCAATGATCAAAATCTTCATCCAACACCTCCATGTTGGTCACTCAAGCGCCAATTAAGCCGCAATTTCTTTTCTTGCATCCAATTTTCGCACTGCCCACTTGCGCAGCTCATCCATCAACAGCAACGAAGGCATCCAGGCAAACAGGAACAACCAGTTCTGTAGCGGGAATGAGTTTGTGCCGATAAAACGGTGCATAAACGGCAGGTAAACAATCGCCGCCACCACCACCAGCTCACTGAGAATACCAAACCAGATCAGCCTGTTATTCCACATTGGCCGTTTGAACACTGAGTCTTTTTCAGTGCGCTGCGCCAGCAGGTTGCCAATTTGGGTGGTCACAACCGCGCCCAGTGCCATGGCTGTCGCCGATTCATACAACGCGCCACTGGTGGGTAAATCCAGCCACTGGCCCCAATAGCCATTGGTCCAGTACATATAATAGAAGCCTGCCATGGTTGCCAGACTTTGCACCGGTCCCAACCATAAATACGAGCGCAGCAGCAAGCCTTTGGAAATCACATGCTCTGAGAGCCGGCGCGGCGGGTTATTCATTACACCTGGTTCCGGCGGTTCGGCGCCCAGCGCCAGAGCAGGGACAATATCCGTACCCAGGTCCACCGACAAGATGTGCATCACATTCAAAGCCAGCGGAATACGCGTGCGCGACAGGGCGAACAAAATGAAAGGCACCGCCTCCGGCGTGTTGCTGGTGAAAATATAAGAAGTAAAGCGTTTTATATTGGCGTAAACAGCCCGTCCTTCTTCCACCGCGTTGACAATCGAGGCAAAATTGTCATCCGTCAAAATCATATCGGCGGCTTCTTTAGCCACGTCGCTGCCGGTGATGCCCATTGCCACACCGATATCGGCCTTCTTCAGTGCCGGCGCGTCATTAACACCGTCACCGGTTACCGCCACAATTTCACCTTTTTCCTGAAGGTTGCGCACCACACGCAGCTTATGCTCCGGAGCCACTCGCGCGAAAATCACTTCATCATCAAGAGCGGCTTTCAACTCATCATCGCTCATCGTTTCCAGGTCAAAGCCAGTGATCACCCGCGCGTTTGGCTGCTTGATAATGCCAATCTTGCGCGAAATACTCTCGGCGGTCAACCCATAATCGCCGGTGATCATCACAATGCGAATGCCCGCCCGGTGACATTTTTCCACAGCCTCCGATACTTCCGGCCGGGGGGGGTCAATCATCGCGGTCAAACCCAAAAAGGTGAGTGACTGCTCTACCGCTTCGTAAGACCAATCGCTGAACTCTCCATCCAGGCTGCGCTCGGCCAGAGCCAACACGCGCAGTCCGTCTCGTGCAAAGTTATCATTGGCTTCCATGATCGCGGCCCGCAGTTGATCTGTCAGCGGAAGTATTTCTCCGCCGAACCGCACATCCTGGCACAGCTCTAATACTTCTTTCGGCGCGCCTTTCACAAAAACCTGCTTTTCGCGCCCTCGGCCTGTGATCATATGGATCGTAGACATACGTTTGCGCCGCGAATCAAACGGCAGTTCGCGCACACGCGGGTAGGCGCGCGAGATCTCTTGAAGGTTCAAACCGCCTTTTACCGCCGCCACAACCAGCGCCGCTTCGGTCGGATCGCCAATAATGCTCCACTTGGTTTCGTTCCCGTCCTCTGCGCGTGGCTCTACCAGCTTGGCATTGGAGCACAACGCCGCGCCCAACAACACACGGTCCAGATCAATTTTTAGGATTGGGTCCAGTTTTGCGCTTCCATTACGAATTTCCCCAACCGGGTCGTACCCGATCCCTGTGGTGTGTAAACTGCGCAGAGCGGCATCAGGTGTCGCGCCATTCTGCGAAATGGTCGGCAACCAGATGTTGCGCACGGTCATTTCATTTTGGGTCAGCGTGCCGGTTTTATCTGTACAAATATAGGTGGTGCACCCTAGTGTTTCGACCGCTGAGAGTTTCTTAATCAGCGCGTGGCGCTTGGCCATCCGCTGCGTGCCCATCGCCAGCGCCAGGGTAACCGTAGGCAGCAGGCCTTCTGGCACAAAAGCCACAATCATGCCCAGCGCGAAGATAAAGCTTTCAGCCAGGTCAATACCCGCAACCAGCGCCGCGATAGCGAAGAACAACACACCCATCAGCACCGCGATCACCGTAACCATTTTGGTTACATTGACCATTTCCTTCTGCAACGGGCTCAGATCAGTGCCAACCGTCTGCGTTAAATGGGCAATTTTCCCAAATTCAGTGTTCATTCCTGTAGAAACGACCACCGTTTTCGCCGTGCCAGAAACCACGTTCGTCCCGGCAAACAGCAAATTCGGCGTTTCAGTGTAGGTGGTGTTCTCACGGAACAGCAGCTCTGAAGATTTGGAAACGGGTCGGGATTCGCCCGTTAACGTGGATTGGTCAACGCGCAGGTCCGCGTGTTGGACAATCCGGCAGTCCGCCGAAACTTTGTCTCCCTCACCAAACAGCACCACATCTCCCGGCACAAGGTCTTCGACCGGGATTCTGGTTTCTTCTGCCCCGCGCAGCACCCGCGCATAGGTAGGGAGCATCATTTTTAAGGCATCGGTTGCTTTTTCCGCCCGGAATTCTTGCCAGAAGGAAAACGCGCCGTTGATGATATTCACCATCCACACCGCGATTGCCAGTTGAGGCATTTCGGCGATCAGAGCTACTACTCCACCCACCCACAACAGAATGGCCATGAGATGCGTGAAATTCGCCAGAAATTTCTTGTAAAGAGGCGTGCCCTTTTCTTTTTGAATTTCATTCCGTCCGAATTCGGCAAGCCGGCGTTTAACCTCGTCTTCAGATAAACCTGAAGGGCAGGATTGCAGCAGGGCATAAACCTGTTCAGGCGAAGACGCAGGCACTTTGGATACAACTTCAGAGATATTCGATTTTGTTAGGGTATTCATACAACGTTACTTTTCACAATCCAACACACTAAGGACAAATACGCATTGAATTGAGAAGAGTTTGGCCACGATGGCTGTTGCATTTGACAGTCATATCGTTCCCCCTGTCAAACAGATCTCGCGGGGCAAAAGTATACACCTTTATTATCAAATATCATAGATGGAACTCATTAAAATAAAAAGGGGTGCACAAGGTTTGATTGCGTTTCTCCCCCTAAAATTTTCAAAGCGGCCCTCACCGCGCAATCAGGTGCACCGCGCTGGCCTTAAAACTAATCGATACCGGTAATCCCTTCTCAATTTGCATTTCCCGCGCGGACGCGCGCGTGATGAGCGCCACCACCGGGAACCCGCAATCCACCACCACCCGCTCCAGCGGACCCTGCGGTGTGGCTTGCAGCACGCGGCCGGGCAGCGTATTGCGCGCGCTCGATGGACTGGCATGCGATTCGTGCCACAAGGTTACATCTTCGGGGCGCAGGCACAACAGCACCGCCTGCCCTACGCGCACCTCGCCAACCGCTTCCAGCACAAAGCCGTTGGTTTTCACCTGTGCCAGGCCTTCTTTCTCCCCCACAACCTCACCCTCAATCACCGTTTCAACCCCAACAAAGCGCGCGATCTGGGGGTCAGTTGGCACCGCGAACACCTGATTAGGCTTGCCAATCTGGCGGATATGCGCGTCGAGCAGCACAGCCACCCGGTCTCCCAGCAACAGCGCTTCATCCCGGTCGTGGGTAACAAATATGGTAGTCATGCTGGTTTCTTTCAACAGCCCATAAAAGTCAGCCAGCAGCCGCTCGCGGGTGGGCGCGTCCAGCGCGCTGAATGGCTCATCCAGAAATAGAACATCGGGTTCCAACGCCAGGGCACGCGCCAGGCTGGCGCGCTGCGCCTCTCCCCCCGAAAGCCCTCGCGCGCGCCGCTTCCTCAACCCTATAATACCCAACCGTTCCAGCCAGTGCTCCACCCGTTGGTGAATCACCTGCTGGGGCGTGCCGCGAAAGCGCAGACCAGAAGCCACGTTTTCTTCCACGCTGGTATCCAGCAGCAGTGCATCCTGCATCACAATCCCAATCCGCCGGCGGTAAGCCAGCGCGTTCTCGCGCGTAACCGTCTCACCCCGAAAAATCAACTTTCCTTTATCTGGCTCGATCAATTTCGCAAGCACCATCAGCAGCGTGCTTTTACCAGCGCCATTGGGGCCAATCAGCGCCAGGGTTTCGCCGTCCAGCACGTCCAGCGCCGGCGCATCCAGGGCTATTTGCCCCCCTCTACGAACGATAATTTCTTCTACCCGTAAAATGGAATCCGTCATAAGGTCTACCCTTTACCGCCGGTTGGATCTGCTTTGTTGGATGGAGGTCAGCACCAGATTCACCGCGTAAGCCAGTGCCAGCAGCAGAAGGCTCAAAGCAATAGCCAGGGCAAAATTCCCTTTGCTGGTTTCCAAAACAATCGCCGTGGTCAGCACGCGCGTCTGATAGCGCAAATTACCACCCACCATCATCGAAGCCCCCACCTCCGAGATCACGCTGCCAAAACCAGCCATCAACGCCGCCAGCAGCGGCAGGCGCGCCTCGCGCCACAACATCAGAACCATCTGCCACCGCGAGGCTCCCAGCCCCAGCAGTTGAAACTGCAGGCGTAAATCCAACTGCTGCAAGGCCGCCACCGTTAAACCGGTAACCACCGGCGCGGCAATGATGATCTGCGCGATAATGATTGCCTGGGTGGTATACATCCAGCGCAAATCCCCAAGCGGGCCGCTGCGCCACAATAAAATCGAGACGCCCAACCCCACCACCACTGGTGGCAGCGCCATGCCAGTATTGATCAGGCTGATCCAGAACTTGCGAGACGGAAACTGCCCCAAGGCAAGTAGCGTGCCCAGGGGCAGTCCAATCAGCAAACTGATACCGGTGGCAATTCCAGAGATCTTTAACGAAAGCAGAGTAATTTCAAAGACTTCAGCATCACCGCTGAATAACAACCGGATCGCTTCCAAAACACCCTGCCAGATAAGTTCCATGGATTATTGCCCCAGGCTGGCCTCGTCTTTTCCCGCGTCCGGGAAGAACAGCGGCTGGCCGAAATCCTTTACACCAAATTCCGCGATGGCTTTCTGTGTGTCCTCAGCGGTCAAGAAATCCGCGAACGCATTCGCGCCATCCTCATTGATCTCAGGCCATTTTTCAGTATTGACCACGATCACACTGTAAATGTTTAGAAGACTGGCATCACCCTCGACCAAAATTTCAAGCTCCAGGGTGTCGCGCTGGGCCAGGTAGGTCGCTCGATCGGTTATAGTATATCCGATTTTTTCTGAAGCAACCCGCAACGTTTCCCCCATGCCCTGGCCTGTCTCCAGATACCATTGACCAGCCGGTTCCACACCCGCTTTGTTCCACAGGTTCAGTTCCATTTTATGCGTGCCCGAATCATCGCCGCGTGAGACAAACACAGCCTTGCTCGAAGCAATTTTTGCCATGGCTTCCGCCGCGGTTGCCAAACCTTTGATGCCAGCCGGGTCATCCACCGGGCCAACCATTACAAAATCGTTATGCATCACCAGATCACGTCGCTGGCCAAACCCGTTCTGCATGAATTCCTTCTCAGAAGCCGGCGCGTGAACCAGCAGAACATCTGCGTTGCCCTCTTGCCCCATTTGCAGCGCCTGGCCGGTGCCCACCGCCACCATTTTCACCTGGTAGCCAGTTTGCTCCTGGAACATGGGCAGCAGCGTGTCCAGCAAGCCCGAATCGCGTGTGCTGGTTGTCGTGGCCAGAATTAATTCCGAATTTTCTGTCGCTGGGGCTGCCGCTTCCGTAGGTACCACCGCATTGCAGCCCGCCGCATAAACCATCATCAAAATAAGCAAAACTGAGATAAATTTCTTTATCATGGCGTTACCCTTCTTGTATATTTGTATCATATCAATTATATATTCTTCTTTTCAGGCAACAAGATGACAGAAATCACCTCCGCCTTATGCCATTTTCACCCGCAGCTTATAGAATGCCCACCGCAAAAAAACAGCCGGGGTTGTTCTTGGAATATCCCCCAATTGCAATTAGCGGTTTTATCCGCTTCCCTCCTCATGATATAATCATTAAACTATGATGTAACTCACCTGTACTGGAGGATGACCCATGAATATTGAAACCAAATCCTACAAGCATTGCGACCTGATCGAAGTCGCCGGCCGCGTAGACAGCGCTACCGCCCCACAGTTAGCCGATGCCATCAACGCGTTAACCGACGCCGGGCATTTTCGCATCATTTTGGATTTTAGCAAATTGGAATTCATCTCCAGCGCCGGTTTGCGCGTCTTGATCAACGCGCAAAAGAACTGCAAGCGCTACAACCGGGGTGAAGTGATGCTCACTGCTGTGCCCCAAAATGTATATTCGGCACTCGACCTGGCCGGGTTCACCAGCCTTTTCACCATTAAAGACACGGTCATTGACGCCGTAGGAAGCTTCTAACCCTTGTCTGAACAGTGCTTTCACGCGGCATACCCAGGCCGCTTTTCCAGCCTTCGATTGATCTCATCCTTTGTGCGGGAAGCAGCCCAAAAAACCGGGTTGGATGACTGCACCATCTACGCGGTAGAGAC
This sequence comes from Ornatilinea apprima, assembly GCF_001306115.1. Classification (GTDB taxonomy): domain Bacteria; phylum Chloroflexota; class Anaerolineae; order Anaerolineales; family Anaerolineaceae; genus Ornatilinea; species Ornatilinea apprima. The sequence continues at coordinate 139,629 of NZ_LGCL01000026.1, forward strand.
CGCCGTCGATGAGGCCTGCTCGAACATCATCGAGCACGCCTACGGAGCCGAAGATTTGGGCGAAATCCAATGCGAATGCTGCGTGCTGCCCGACCGCCTTATTATTATCCTCAAAGATCAGGGGAAACCATTTGACCCATCGGCCATTGCCGCCCCCAACCTGGAAGTTCCATTGGACGAGCGCACAGATCACGGCTTGGGGTTGTATTTTATGCGTCAGATGATGGATGACGTGCGCTTCGATTTTGTCGAAGGCGTTGGCAACATCCTCACCATGGTCAAAATGAAGGAGAAACCAGGCTGATGCCGGCCTCTCCGCTGGTGGAAGACACTGATTGGAAGCAGCTGCTTCATCTCGGTGAAGAACTGCTCAAACATGCGCGCCCCGTTGAACAATGCGATCTTATCTGTGATGCTGTTCGCGCCCGCCTGAATGCATCGGCGCAAATCTGGCTTTCGCCCGCCTTTTACCCGCTTCCCGGCGAACCTGAACCTGAATGCCAAATTTCCACCCACGCCGCCCCCCTCGTTCAGGCGGCTTCTAACCAGGCTATACCTTTCGGTCAAACACCCAGCCAGGATCAACCCCAGCCAATCGATTCCTCAACTTCATTTTTATCCATCGCGTACCCCCTCATTTCACAAGACATGCTTTTAGGGGTCCTCGAAGTACATCGAGACTCAGATCCGGCTTTTTCCCTTGAAGAGATTGAACTCATCGAACGCATTGCCCGTCACGCGGCGGTATCCATGCAGGTTACGCGCAACACGGCGATCAAAAACTGGCGTTTCGAGCAATTAAACCTGGTGCGTTCGGTCAGCGCGCAAATCGCCAACCTGCTCGACCTGGACGAGCTTTGCACCCGCGTTACCTCACTCATCCAAAAGACCTTCAATTATTACCTGGTTTCTGTCTTTACCCTGGAACCCGATCAAGAGTTTCTCCAATTCCGTGCCTACGCCAGTGTTAATCCCCTGTGTGATGCCGATACCATCTTTCTCGACTCTATTCGGCTGGGTGAGGGTCTGGTTGGGGCAGTCGCCAGCATTGGTCGCGAGCATTATGCCCCCGATGTCAATCAGGATGAACTCTACCGCCCCGCCAACTGCCTGCCAGACACGCAGTCCGAAATTGCCATTCCCATCAAAGTAGAGAACCGTGTGCTGGGCGTATTGGACGTGCAGAGCAACCACAAGAACGCATTCCACCAGATGGACCGCCTGGTGCTGCGCTCGCTGGCCGACAACATCGCTTTAGCCGTCGAAGGCACGCATCTGTATCAGGACCTCCAACATCGTTTTGACCAGCTCTCCGCGGTTATCGAAGTCAGCACCGCTCTGGCATCCATTTTACAAAGAGACGAGCTGCCCCGCAAAGTGGCCGAACTGATTCAAAAGCATTTCGGGTTTCCCTACATCCATATTTTCAGCGTTCACAATGGGCGCCGCCTGGTGATCTACCGCACCGGCACAGGCGCGCGCAGCCAGTTCATGCAGCAGCAGGAGATCACATATCCTCTGGACGATCCTCAAGGCATCATCCCCTGGGTGGCGCGCGAGGGCAAACCGGCTCTAATCAATGACGTTACCACCGATCCGCGCTACCGTCCGCTGGAGCACATGCACGACAACACCTGCTCCGAGCTGACCCTGCCGTTGATTTTTGGCGACGAGATTTTAGGCGTGCTGGATATTCAAAGCGACCAGTTGAACGCCTTCAACACCGGTGATCTGCCGCTGTTTGAAGCCCTGGCCGCCTCAATCGCCACCGCGCTGCGCAACGCATCGCTCTATTTGGGCGAGCAATGGCGCCGCCAGGTAGCCGACAGCTTTCGCGATGTAGCCGGTCTGCTCTCCTCGAACACAGCCCTCGACCAGCTCTTGCAGACCATTCTCGATGAATTGGACCGCAACTTGCCCTGTGAAGCTTCGGCAATCTGGCTTTACGAGCAGGGACCCGACACAATCCGCACATTGAAGCTGGCCGCAGCCAAGTGCGTGGACTCGTCCGCCATCGGCCGCATCATCGAGCAGTCATCCGAAGCCTCTTTGTGGATGCAGCACGCCAGCCGCGAAACCGGCCCGATCATCCGCCAGCCCAGTGATCCTTTCGGCCCATTGGGATTAGCCAACCGCTACCCGCGCGATTATTCATCCATCGCGGCCCCGCTTCACATTGGAGACCAGCCGCTCGGCGTTCTTTCTCTGGCGCACCCCACCCCCGGCCGCTACGGTGGAGAAGCTCTTTCAATGGTTGAGACTTTTGCCAGCTATGCGGCCGTCGCCATCCAAAACCAGCGGCTTTACGCCGCCTCGCAAGAGCAAGCCTGGCTTTCCACGGTCATGCTCCAGGTAGCCGAAGCCTGTCAGGCGGCCAACAGCGTGGAGGACTTGCTCGCCACGACCGCCCGTCTCACCCCTCTGCTGGTGGGCGTGCGCCAGTGCGCCCTCTTCCAATGGGAAAAAAGCCGTCAGACCTTTGTTTTGAAGGCCGGTTACGGCATCGATCTCGACGCCCTTCAAAAAAATTTCCAGGAAGAAACCGCGTCCGCTTTTAAGCAGCTGCGCGAGCTGAATACCACTGTCTTCATTCAAAATCCGGCATCGGAATTAAACCTCGCTTCCATTGCCTACAACCCCACCTGCGACACCATTCTCATGCTGCCCTTGCAGGTCAGAGAGGAAGTTTTAGGCGCGTACCTGGTGGTTCACCAGGACACCTCCAAAACCGGCGTGCGCCAGGCGTTCAACCCGCAAATTTATTCCATCTTAAAAGGCATATCCCGCCAGGCCTCCATATCCCTGGAAAACCTGCTGCTGCTGGAAACCCGCCAGGAAGAAGGCTACATCACCGCGGTCATGCTGCAGGTAGCCCAGACCGTTGCCACCCTGACCGACCTGGAAGAAATCCTCGACACGATTGTCCATCTCATGCCCATTCTGGTCGGCATAGATTCGTGCGCCATTTACCTGAAAGACCCCAACGCGCAGCGCCTATACCCGGCGCGCGCGCATGCCTCCAACCGCGCCCTGGAGACGAGCCTCAACCAGACTTCTTACCACCCCGGCCGCTTTGCGCTGCTCGATCAGGTTATCTCCACCGGCCAGGTTTGGGCTGCACCCCTGCCGCAAAACAGCTCTTCTCTGGCAGATTGGAAATCCGCTCCTGCTCAGCCATTACAAGACCAGCATGATGAAATCAACCGTTCGTCCACTGCCTGGTTGGTGGCCTGCCCGTTGGGCAACAAAGGCGAAACGTACGGGGTTTTCCTTGCCAAAGACACCGGCATCGCGCCCTCTTTCCGCGAACGCCGCTTCGAGCTGGTCCAGGGGGTGGCACAGCAGATCGCCCTCGCCATCCAGAACGACCGTCTCAACCGTGAGAACCTGGAGCGCGAGCGCATGCAGCGCGAATTTCAACTCGCCCGGCAAATCCAGGAATCCTTCCTGCCCACCTTTATCCCTGAATTCAACGGCTGGGAGTTGGATACGCGCTGGCAAACCGCCCGCCAGGTTGGCGGCGACTTTTACGACGTCTTCAAACTCCCAGACGGGCGTTTGGGACTGGTAATCGCCGACGTGTCCGATAAAGGCATGGGGGCCGCGCTCTACATGACGGTCGCCCGCACCCTCATTCGCGCCAACGCGCTCAACGAGTCTTCGCCTGCGGCTGTCCTTGAGAAAGTCAACAACCTGCTCCTCCTCGACGCTCAAAACGGCATGTTTGTAACTGCCATCTACGCCATTCTCAATCCGCTGTCGGGCATCCTAACCCTCTGCAACGCCGGGCATAATCTTCCGCTGGTGATGCGCGCCGCGTCTGGCCAGGTGGAAGTGCTGCCGAAAGGCCGGCTGGCGCTCGGTGTGATGGAAAACACAACCGAAGAGAACCTTGAAATTCAACTCGAGCCAGACGACTGCCTGCTTCTCTATACCGATGGCGTTACCGAATCCTTCTCGCCAGACAGCCAACAATTTGGCGTTGACAACCTTTGCCAGGTGCTTGCCCATGCCATTGGCCGTTCTGCCAGCCAGGTGCTCAACAAAATTGATCACGCCTTGCAGAACTTCCGCGAAGGCCAGCCCCCCAGCGACGACATCACCCTGCTGGCGCTGCGCCGCAAACCCTGATCCCAAACTTTTTTCACAAAATCTTTTCCCCTTTCCGCGGCGGCATGGGGTAGAATAAACACGTTCAATCTTTAATGTTAAGGCAGGTGCTATGCAACAGGATAAATGGGCCATCATCTGGGATATGGACGGCGTGATCGTCCAATCGGCCAAACTTCATTACACGGCGCTCAAACAGGTTTTTGCTGCCCGCGGCTATCCGTATGAATGGGACGTCTTTATCTCCCAATTCGGGCGCAACAACAAAAGCATCGTTCGCGACGTCATTCCCACCGCCACCCCGCAAGAAGTGGATCAGATGGACAGCGAATTAATCAGCATTTTTCTCTCTCTAGTGCCGGGGAACGTTGCCTTGCTGCCAGGCGTGTTAGACTGGCTTCAACGCTTTCAGGCCTGGGGGTTTGCCCAGGGTATCGCCTCTTCCTCCCCCATTGAGAACATCAACCTCATCACCGCCACCACCGGCATTCAAAGTTATTTTGATATTATGAACTCCGGCGGCGAACTGCCCCCCAAGCCGAATCCCGATATCTATTTGCAAGTCGCCCAATCTGTCCATGTTCCGCCCCAGCGCTGCGTAATTATCGAAGACGCGCCGGTGGGCGTGCAGGGTGCGCAGCGGGCTGGCATGCGCTGCATCGCGGTGGAAACCAACCACCCAGCTAACCGCTTGCAAGGCGCCACCATTATCGTTCCAGACCTATCACACCTCACCGTAGAAGAGTTCACATCCCGCGTGATCGCCAATTAAACTGAAAGTCCATACCCAAAAAAGACGGCCCTTTTGACAAGGGCCGTCTTTTCATCTATTGTTTCTACACGCGTTCAATCGCCAAAAAAGATTGCCCGCCAGGCGTCAATCTCTTCCACCACCTGGGGTGTGGCGGTGGGGATAATCTCGGGCTGCTCGGTGGCATCTTTGGGCACCATCGGCACAATCACCACATCGCCTTCTTTCATCATGTGTCCTTCTTCTCTGGCCCATTCCTCCACCGCCGCGTCCGATTGAGCGTAGGCAATTTGAGTCTTTAAGACTGCTTCGGTGCTGGTTACCCAGTAGTAGCGCGTGGCCATTCGATTGCGTTCCTGATTCAGCCGGTCCAATTCCATTAGCCGCGAATTCAGGTCTGCAATCAGGACGATGAACAGCAAAATCAACCCTCCCAGAAGGAGCTGCCGTTTTTCAATCGGGAATCTGCGCTTTTCCATGCTGTTATCTTACCGTATCCCCTCGCAGGATTCAAGACTCACGCCCCTATCCTCATCCCCTGTGTTTCGCAGCCAGGGGGACACCTTTGTCAAAAGAAAAAATCCTTGCCTGCGCAAGGATTTTTGTGCCGAAGGAGGGATTTGAACCCTCACGAGAGTAATCCCACTACGCCCTGAACGTAGCGCGTCTGCCAATTCCGCCACTTCGGCATACCTCATTGATAGTCAGTATTTTATCGCTTAACTTTCAAATTTGTCAACCTGTTTGCTCATCGAATTTCAATATTTTTCTCAAATTTCGCTTTGTTCCGGCCATCCAGCCGGGAACGGCTCTTGCAACCATTCTGCCAAATCTTATGACCATGCTATAATGAAACAAGTTTACACGAGAGAGAAGACAGCATGAATACATTCATCCAGCAAGTCTTTGAAATTCTAACCTCTGCACCGGGCAGCCTGATCTATCACCTCATCCTGGTGTTCTCGATTGCCGCGGCGCTCCAGGTAACCATCACCGCCCGCGGACCCCGCGCAATAAAAACGCGCCTGCTGGCCGGTTTGGGTGTTTTGCTGGCAGGTCAAATCTTGCTTTTCATAACCTCAGGTCTGATCTGGCAGGGTGTATTAAACTCCCGTTCCATCCTTCCCCCGCTGGACCGGATTCTCTCCGCCTTGAGCCTGACCTGGATCATCTGGATGTGGGTATTTCCGCTACCGCGCCGCGTCCCCGATGTGATTCACGCTGTGCTGAACCTGGTGATCCTCTTGCTGGCACTCTTCACCTTCACGGCCTGGAACGCACAGAGTCCTCTGACTCCCTTTAACCTCTCGCTGTTTGATATTGGCTGGAACGCCTTTCTGCTGCTGATGGCCATCATCGGGATCGTAGCCCTGGCTATTGGCCGGCCTGCAGGCTGGGGCCTGCCCCTGGCCATGCTGCTGCTTTCCATCGCGGGCAGCGCCTATCATCTGGGCTGGATGCCGCCCGAAGGCGATTTTGCGCCGGCAATTCGCATTGCCGCCATTTGCGCCTTTCCCCTCCTGCCCGGACTGGCGTTGATCCTGCAATCCGCGGAACAGCCCTCATCTCCCGCCCTCCAACCTGCGCAACAAATCAACGGTTTCGTAGAGCGACGGCGCTACAACGCCGAGCCGCGCGCGTTTTATGCCTGGCTGCAGGTAGCCGTGGAAGAAAATCCGCAAAAAGTGTACCCGGCGCTCACCCATGCCGTGGCGCAGAGCATGCTGTCCGATTTATGTCTCTTCATCGTTCCTTCTCCCGCCACCCGCGATCTGGTCATCCAATCCGGCTGGGACCTGATCCGCGATGAAGCCATTCAAACCAATTACATTCTGGAACAGAGCAGCCTGCCCGCCATCACCAATGCTCTGCAGCGCGGACGCAGCATCACCCTCGACCCAACCTCCCACACCAATCTAGACCTGACAACCCTCAACCAGGCGCTTGGCCTTGCTCAAATTCACTCGCTCTTATTCATTCCCATTAACACCCCTGAAAAAGCCCTCGGCGGCATTGCCCTGCTGTCCATCTATTCAAAGCGCGATTGGAGCGCCGAGGATCAAAGCTATCTGCTCACCGCCGTGGAGGGCATCGCACACCTCATTCAGCGCACAGAATCAATCACCAGTCAAACCAACAGCCAGCAAAACTGGCTGGAAGAGGTTAACCGCTTGAAAGCAGAGCTGGAACAGATCCAGGCCGAAAAGGCTGCCAATCAATCCGAAGGTCTGTCATCGCCGTCCAGCGCGCAAATGGAAGATTTACTGGCCTTGCACAACGAATCGCAGTCATTAATCGCAGAGTTGAGACTGGAGAATCAAGACCTGCAAACTCAGGTGCAGCAGCTTCAGGCCACTGCCGCTGCCAACCTGGACGAACGCTCTTTGCAGCAAATAGCCGAGCTAAAAGACCGCCTCAGCATTGCTCAATCCACCATCGAAGACCTGCAGCACCAGCAGTTGGAGCAGCCCTCTGGCGGGGCGCTGCCGGCCCACCAACTGGAAAAATTGAGCCAGGTTCTAACCTCCATCATTGGCTATACCGACCTGCTGCTCTCCGAAACTACCGGCGCGCTCAGCGCCCTGCAGCAAAATTTCCTGGAGCGCATTCGCACAGCCACGGCTCAGATGAAAGATTTGCTTGAAACCCACACACCAGTCCAGGGGGCTGCGCCTTTCGCGACAGTTGATATCACTGACCTGATCGACGAGGCTGTGATGGAAATGCGTCCGCACCTGCGCGAGAAAAACCTTAATCTGCGGGTCGACCTTCCGCTGGAGATGCCCCCGCTCCATACCGACCCGAATGCTTTTCGACAGGTAGTGATCAACCTGCTCAAAAACGCGGTTCTTGTTTCTCGCCAGGAAGGCAATATTAACCTGTCAGCGCGCGTGGAGTCACAAGTCGAACGCCCTTCGCTTTTGATCCAGATCACCGATTTTGGCGGGGGTATCCCTGCGCGGGAACTTTCGCGTGTATTTAACCGTCCTTTGAATGGTGAGTCTTCCGAAATCGAAGGGGTAGGAGAAAACGGGGCGGGCCTGGCCATCGCCAAAACCCTCGTTGAGGCCAATTCCGGAAGAATTTGGGTAGAAAGCCAGCCTAACATCAGCACGACCTTTTATGTTCTGATGCCCTTCAATCCTGAACCCGAAATCTCTCCACTGAAACCAACCGGCGAGTTATGAAAATTGTTCAGCAAGTTGTAGCGGGTTTTCTAGTGGCATGCGTATCACTTGGATTGGTGATAGGCGCGTTTTCAGCCGCCTTTGCTGAAAGCGCCGTATTTTCAACAGCGACGCTGGAGTCCAGCCCTGAACCGACTCAACCGGCTCCCGCCTACATACCACTGCCAACCCGCACCCCCACCAAACAGCCTCCTCCCACCCTCACGCCAACCATAGCCTGTTTGCCGCCCGAAGGCTGGCAGAAATATGAAACCCAAAGTGGAGATACCATCGAAGAGCTGGCAGCCCGCTTCGCCATCACCAAAGAACAAATCCGCGCCGCCAATTGTCTGATCAGTGACCAGATCTTGCCGAACACCGAGCTGTACCTGCCGCGCGTCCCCGCGACGCTCACTCCGTCAGCTACCATTAATCCCACCGCCACACCCGGCTGTGGAGCGCCAGCAGGCTGGATCACCTATACGGTGCGATTGAACGACAATCTATTCCGGATTGGTTATAATTTCGGGATCAGCGTTCAAGAACTGCAAACCGCGAACTGCCTTGGAAACACACAAATTATCCGCCCAGGGCAAGTCCTCTATGTTCCCAACGTAGCCACTCGCACCCCTCTACCCAGCGCCACACCGGTTGAAGAGGATGATGATGAGGATAAGAAACCAACCCTCCCGCCGTATCCATAACCCACCATTCTCCAGACAGCGGTTTACATTATGAGAAATGGACATTAGCAAACAATTATGATCATCATGAAAAAACTTACTTTATTGGCTTGTATCTCTTTTCTGCTGGCCTCCTGCGCCATGCCGTTGGCCACCCAGGGCGGGATTGTCGCGAAACCCATCAGCTATGTTTTCGCCACCCCCAATCCCAATGCCACAACCACGCCCACCCCGTTCCAACCGCTCCCGGCGACGGCGACTCCCACGCTGGCTCCCGCCACGCCCACCCCGGAATTCACGTCCACACCCGAAGTGCGTTACTGGTGGACCGGACTGAAGCGCCCTGAAGGCCAAAAATTGATCCTCTTACTTGGCTCTGACTGGCGTTACGGCGGCGGTTTTCGCACCGATGTAATCATGCTCATCGCCCTTAACCCCAAAGAGAATACGGCCAATATCGTCTCCTTCCCGCGTGACCTGTATGTCTCCATCCCCGGCGTTGGGCAGAACCGGCTCAATGTGGCACATGCTTACGGTGGCTTTGACCTGATGGCGCAAACGCTTGAGCTGAATTTTGGCGTGCGGCCCGATTATTACATCATGACCAATTTTGATGGCTTTGTCAGCATCATCAACAACGTCGGCGGTATCAATGTGAATGCCTACTATAATCTGACCGACAAGTGCGATTTGCCGCAGGCATCGTATGACGGCTACTGCTCGGTCGGCCCCGGTACGGTTTATATGGACGGTAAAACCGCCCTCTGGTACGTTCGCTCGCGCTACTCCACCTCAGACTTTGACCGTACTCGCCGCGAACAGGAAGTGATCTACGCCCTCTTTGCCAAGCTGATCAGTCTGAATGCCATCTCACGCATTCCAGAGCTCTACAACATCTACCAAAGCAGTGTAGAGACCAACATCAACCTGGACACGGTAGTCTCTCTGGCGCCAATGGCTCCCATCCTTTTGGAAAAAGATGCCATTCGCCGCTTTTACATCGGTCCTCAGCAGGTTAGTTCGTACATCGTTCCAGAAAGCGGCGCGGCCGTGCTGCTGCCCAATGATGAAGCTATTGGAGCGGTGCTCAAACAGGCCATCTTCGAACCCTGATCGCTACTCATTTCCAGAGAACCTGAAACGTGGCAGACCAACCTGCCACGTTTTTTTGCCCCTGTCTGGAAAATCATATTTGACACCGCCAGGGAATTTGGGTACACTAATGACAGGGTAAGACTATACGAAACACAGGGAGCGATTATGCCATCCGACCGAAAATTCGCTGCTTCTCATATTACCTCCAGCACGCCGCTCTTGCCGGCCATCAACTCCTGGGAAATGTTCCTGATGGACCAGGGACGCTCTCCATACACCATTAAAGCGTTTAAGGGCGACTTGCAGTTGCTGGCCTCCTTCCTTCCCCCAGACGCGACGGTAGGTAGCACCACCACCACCGAAATCAATCATTTCCTCAAATGGCTCGAAGCTGGTCGTGGAGTGCCCTGCAGCCCAAAAAGCCTTTCCCGCCGCATCACCTCTATTAAGTCCTTTTTCCGCTGGCTCCAGCAAAATGGCGTGATGGTTGTCGATCCGGCTGAAAAGGTCGTCCAGCATTCGGTCATCAGCCCCCTGCCAGAAGTCCTCACCCCCGAAGAGGAGTTGAGCGTTGTCGAAGCGGCATTGAAAATGCGCCAGTCCCGCAAGCCGGATGCGCGCCCCTATACGTTACTCACGCTGCTGCTTTCCACTGGCATTAAAAAAGGTGAGTGTCTGGGCATTCATCTCAACCACGTCGATCTGGAAGCCCCGGAGACGGCCATTCTCTTTATTCGCTATGCCAACCCTTCCAGCCGCTATAAAGAGCGCAAAATTTCGCTGACCCCCGATTGGGTAGACGCCTATCAGGAATACCTCGCCCAATACCAGCCCAGCGGACAGATCTTCCCCTGGTCACCGCGCCGTCTCGAATACCTGCTGGAAGAGATCGGCAATAACGCCGGCCTGTCCAAGCATCTCTCTTTTGATATGTGCCGCTGGACCTGTGCCCTACGCGATTGGACCTCTGGCACGGAGTATGACAAAATTCGGCAGAAATTAGGTATCTCAAAAGTGCAGTGGCGTGAAGTCAGCATGAAACTGCGCCGCCTGGCCGGTGATCAACCCGAGGAAGCCTTACAAGACTGATCGGCCTCAATCCACAGGTGCAGAATCCGCTTGCTCTTCGCGGTAACCTGCGCGCATTGCGAGCGGCGCACACCCGGCACCCACACAATTTGATCTTGCGTGCAAACCAGCGGCCAGCGCCCTCGCAAGCGGGCCGCTATTTTTTCATTCACCATCAGGTCGGAGAGCTTCTGACTCTGCCCTCCCATGCCAAATGGCTGCAGCCGGTCTCCGGGCAAGCGCGTCCGCACCAACAGGGGCAGTTGCAGCGCGTCGCCATCAAACCACGCCTCCAGCTCCGACGCCGGGCGCGCGCTCCCAGTACCGGGGTCGCGCCACGCGCTGCGCAGGTACGCGCCACCCTCCAGCGCGACCTCACCCGGAACCGACAGGGGGCGCGCTGCCTCTCCGGCTGGCAGGCGCAGCCCGCTGTCCGGCAGCACGCTTTCTGCGGTGCAGAGAATTAACTGGCTGCCTTCCAAGCGCAGCTCAATCCCAGCGATCAAATCCATCGTCCGGCTGCGCGTTGGCTGGCGTAAGAAACCAACCGCGCGCTCAATCGCCGCATAATCAATATCTTTCAATCCTGGTCGCAGTTTCTTCAGCGCACGCCGGATTATGCGGCGCTGCCTTCCCAGCGAAAATCCCGCCAGAACCGGCCAATCCAACACGACCAACCCCTCTCCGCTGATAATGTTCGCTTCCTTCCAGGCTGCCTCATCGGCTTCTTCCAGATCGGCATTATCAGCCTGCAGAATATCCGCCGTCCGCCAAATCGCCTCGCGCGCGGACGGGTTCAATTTTTCCAGGAAGGGCAGCAGATCCCAGCGCACCCGGTTGCGGGTGTAGATCACATCGCGGTTGGTTGGGTCCTCCACGGGTTCCACACCTCTCTCAGAGCAAAAGGCTTCAATTTCGCTGCGCCAGGCAGCCAGCAGCGGCCGCACCACCGGAATCGTTTCGTCCCACTCCGGCAGCACCACCCGATAAGCCATTCCCGCCAGGCCGTCTGGTCCTGCCCCCCGCATAAAATTCATTAAGACCGTCTCCACCTGGTCGTCGGCGTGATGCCCCACCGCCACCGCTTGCGCGCCGGCCTTGCGCGCACATTCAAATAAAAAGGTGTAGCGAGCTTTACGGGCTCCCTCTTCAATGGAAAGAGATTGCTCGCGAGCCATCCGCCCCACATCCGCTTCACCCAGCCAGAAGACCGCCCCGGCAGCCTGCGCCAGCTCGGCTGCCTTCTGCGCGTCGTGGGCGGCGCTTTCTCGCAGATGATGGTTAAAATGCGCGGCGATCACCGGGTACCCCAGCTCCAACAGTGCCAGCAGCAGGCAGGTCGAATCCGCGCCGCCAGAAAAGCCGACCACCAGAGGCTGCGCGCGGCTCAAAAGGCAGCGCTGTTCGAGAATGATTTCAAGCTGTTCTAAACCCATACTGAAATTATAATCGCGAACCTTGCCATTCACGCCCCTGCCAGCGCCCTCATCCGCAATGGCTTTCATTCATCAGCACGCTGGCACAAATTTCTATTCCCATTCTACCGAATCGCTTATAGAAAATGATTTTCAATAAGATCATTTTTCGGGTATAATTAAAGAATACAAGGATAATAAAAATATGCAAAACAAACCGGTCATTCATATCCAAAACCTTTGGGCTGGCTACGGCAAAGATCCCATCTTGGAAAACATCCAGCTCGATATTTATCCGCAAGACTTTGTGGGGCTGATCGGACCCAATGGCGGCGGGAAAACCACCCTCATCAAAGTCATTCTTGGCCTGCTCGCCCCCGCGCGCGGAACGGTTGAAATAATGGGATTGCCCGTCGAACAGGGACGCAGATTTGTGGGCTACGTTCCTCAATTTGTGGAATTTGACCGCGCTTTTCCCATCTCGGTTTATGAAGTGGTGCGCATGGGCCTGCTTAACAAACGCCGCCTGCTCAACCCGTTTAAACCTGAGGACCATCAGAAAATCATGGACGCCCTGGAACAGGTTAACCTGGCAGGGCTTGCTCAACAACCCATCGGGGAACTTTCCGGCGGGCAGCGCCAGCGCGCTTATATTGCCCGCGCCCTGGTATCGCAGCCAGAAATCCTGCTGCTCGACGAACCCACCGCCAGCGTGGACTCACACACCAGTACCACAGTTTTTGAGCTGCTGCGTGAACTAAACCGGCGCGTAACCATTCTGCTGATCTCGCACGATATCAGCGCCATCTCATCCTACGTCAAAACCATCGGCTGTCTCAACCGCCGCCTGGCTTACCACGCCCAAAAGCAGATCACGGCCGATATGCTGCAAAGCACCTACCAATGCCCGGTTGACTTGATCGCCCACGGGCTTCCCCACCGCGTGCTTCCCAGCCACAACCAAGAGGAGTTGATCCATGATTGAATCCATCCTGGACGCATTACAATTCACCTTTATGCGAAACGCCCTGGCGGCCAGCCTGCTGGTCAGCATTGCCTGCGGCATCATCGGCACATATGTGGTGGTCAATCGCATTGTCTTCATCAGCGGCGGCATCGCCCATGCCGCGTACGGCGGCATTGGCCTGGGCTACTTCTTTAAGTTCAATCCCATCCTCGGCGCGATTGCCTTCAGCCTGCTGGCGGCCCTGGGAATGGGCGCCGTTCAACGTAAAACCCGCGAGCGCGCCGACACAATCATCGGTGTGATGTGGGCAATCGGAATGGCTGTTGGCATCATTCTGATTGACCGTTCGGCTGGCTATAAAACCGATTTAATGAGCTACCTCTTTGGATCCATCCTTAGCGTTCCCGCCGCCGACCTGGTTCTCATGGCCATTCTGGATGGATTAATCATTCTCGCGGTGATCTTCTTTTATAAAGAGCTGCAGGCCATTTCTTTTGATGAGACGTTCGCCTCTCTTCAGAATGTGCCCGTGAATCTGATTTACTTGCTCCTGCTGGCTTTAATCGCCGTCACCGTAGTGATGATGATGCGCGTGGTGGGGTTGATTATGGTGATTGCCATGCTCACCATTCCGGCTGCCATCAGCGGCATGTTTGTGCGCAACCTGAAAAGTATGATGGCACTTTCCGCGCTGCTGGGGATTGTTTTCTCCATCACTGGCCTGTGGATTTCATACACCTGGAATCTTACCTCCGGCGCCACCATCATCCTTGTCAGCGGGTTCGCTTACCTGCTCAGCCTGCTCATCCAGAGCCTGCGCCCCACTCAGGTAACCTTCTCCACCAAAGACAGTGAGTAACCTCTCCAGAAAGCTCTCTACCGATTAATACAAAATCTGACCGGCTTTCAAGATTGTTAATTGTGAATCTGCCCAAAACCGCGTTGCGTTAATTTTTAATCTATGCTAGACTGGCTATAAACCCAGCGGACAAAAGGGCTTAATTATGGCCGAAAAGATCTTAATTGTGGATGATGACCCCGAAACCTTGCGGCTGATCAAACTGATGTTAAGCCGCCAAGGGTATATTATTTTAACTGCTCAGAGTGGATTGGAAACCATCGACAAACTCAGGCAGGAGCTTCCAGACCTGATTGTTTTGGACGTGATGATGCCGGATATGGACGGCTACCAGGTTACCCGCCAGGTGCGTTCGGACCCGGATCTATCAGAAACTCCCATTCTGATGTTCAGCGCCAAAGGCCAGGTGGATGACAAAATTGCCGGGTATGACGCTGGCGCTGATGAATATTTGACCAAACCCATTCACCCCGCCGAGTTGATCGCTCGGATTAAAGCTTTACTGGCCCGCAGCCGCTCCCGCGCTTCCGAAGCAGATGTCAAGAAGGGACGCGTCATCGGTGTGTTGGCCCCCAAAGGCGGGCTGGGCGTATCCACGTTTGTTCTTAACAGCGCCATTGCCATGCGCAAGCATCAGAAAAAAGAGGTCATCGCCGTAGAAATGCGCCCAGGGCACGGCACCTGGTGCCTTGAACTGGGCCTGCCGCAAAACAAAGGCCTCAACAATCTACTGAAAACCCAGCCCGGTAAAATTGACGCCAACCTCATCCGCAACGAGCTAATCCGCACCAAGTACGGCGTGCCCCTTCTCACCACTTCCAACAACTTTACCGATCTGGACATGGCCGGCGCATCCGCCCAGATGTCCATCATCCTCGACCTGCTGCCAACCATTGCCCAATTTATCCTGCTGGATATTGGCGCGAATATTCTACCCAACCTCGACAGCGTATTGGCTTTTTGCAATGAGGTTGTTGTGATTACCGAACCGCAGCCCTACACGGTAGAACGCACCAAATCTCTGCTCAAAGAGCTGAATAATCACAGCTTTGGGCGCGCCAAAAACCTGCAATTGGCCCTGATCAACCGCGTGCGCGCCGATCTGCAGCTCACCGCGCAGCAGATTGAAACCGACCTGGGCGTTCCCATTGCTCAGGTGATTTCACCCATCCCGGAAATGGCTTACAACGCCGCCCTCAACAAAGTTCCACTGACCATCATGCAGCCCGACGGTCTGGTAGCCCAGCAGTTCAAGACCATGGCCGAGCTGATGGTTGAACATCTCGAAGCATGATTTCCCACTCTCCAGACCAGGCCATCGCCCAGGCGGCCAGTCTGCTGAAGCAGGCCCGTCACGCAGTCGTTCTCACCGGAGCAGGAATCTCCACCCCCTCGGAGATTCCTGATTTTCGTTCCGCGGGCAGTGGCCTATGGACCAAAAACGACCCCATGCGCGTGGCTTCGCTCACCACCTTTCACCGTCGCCCGCAAGACTTTTTTGATTGGCTCCAGCCCCTCGCCCGCCAAGCCTATTATGCCCGTCCCAACCCCGCCCATCTGGGCCTTGCCCGCCTGGAGCAGGCCGGGCTGGTGAAAGCCGTCATCACCCAAAACATTGACGACCTGCATCACAAAGCCAGTTCTCAAAACATCATCGAAGTTCACGGATCGATGCGCACCTTTGAGTGCCTGCGCTGCCAGGTGAGCTACCCGCTGGAAGACTTTGTTACCACCTTTATCGAGCGCGCCGAGCCGCCGCGCTGCGCGCACTGCAACAGCTTCCTCAAACCGGCCATCACCCTCTATGAAGAAATGCTCCCCGCCGAAGCCTGGAACAACGCCCAATGGCATTGTGAACACTGCGACTTGATCCTGGTCATTGGCTCTTCCCTCGAGACCGTTCCGGCGGCCCACCTGCCGGTCTTTGCCCTTGAGAACAATGCCCACCTGTTGATTAACACCTTCTCACCCACCCCGCTCGATCTTGAGGCCGAATTAGTCTTTCGTCAGGACGTGGTAGAATTCATTTCGCAACTGGTGCAACAGGTATTATGAATTCAGACCACAAACAAACCCTCATCCAATACCAGCGCATTCTGGAAATCTCCCGCCGGCTGACCTCTGAGCAAAGCCTGGATGCCTTGCTGTACACGATTGTTCAGGCCGCCGCCGAGATCAGCGCGTCCGAAGCGGCCTCCATCCTGCTCTATGATGAGCCCAATCAGCGCCTGCATTTCCAGGCGGCTACCAATATGGGGCCCGACACCATGCGCGGCATCAGCGTGCCCACCGAAAGCCTGGCTGGCTGGGTGGCGATTAACCGCGCGCCGGTCATCGTTCCTGACGTGCGCCAGGACAAACGCTGGTTCGGCGACTTGCAGCAAAAGAAATCCGGCTTTGCCACCCGCTCGTTGATTGCTGTTCCGATGATCGCCCGTGAGCGACTGGTGGGCGTGCTGGAAGTCTTGAACAAAATGGAAAACACCTACAATCAAGACGATCTGGAACTGCTTCAGATTCTCAGCGGCCAGGCTGCCCTGGCGATTGAACAAACCCGCCTTTACCAGCAGTCCGACATGATTGCCGAATTGGTACACGAGCTGCGTACCCCGCTCACGTCGATTGGCACCATCGCCTACCTGCTCCAGCGCCCCACCGTCGGCGAAGCGGAACGCCTGTCACTCGCCAAAACCATCCAGCAAGAGACGCAGCGCCTCTCCAACCTGTCTTCCAGCTTCCTCGACCTGGCCCGCCTCGAAGCCGGGCGAGTGGGGCTGTGCCTCACCGAGTTCAACTTATCGCAAATGATCGAAGAATGTATCGAGATCATTCGCCCCTCCGCCGCAGAGCAGAACATTGAGGTGATTTTCCAGGCGCAAACCCCGGAATTGACTGTGCGCGCCGACCCGAACCAGATCAAGCAGGTGTTGCTCAACCTGCTCACCAACGCGGTGAAATACAACCGCCCGCAAGGCAAAATCACCATCGCGCAGCAGATGGAAAATAAGGGCGTGTCCGTCTCGGTGTCCGACACCGGCATCGGTATTCCCCCCGAGCAAAGCGCGCACATCTTTGAGAAGTTCTACCGCGTCAGCGGCGAAGAAACCGCGAGCCGCGCCGGCACCGGCCTCGGCCTCTCCATCTGCAAGCGCATCATCGAAAATCACGGCGGCAAAATCAGCTTCACCAGCGCCCTCAACCAGGGCAGCACCTTCACCATCCACCTTCCCGCCTCAGCCTGATCCCCGCCTTTCTCCTCCCCCATACAACAAAAAACGGCGGTGGGGCTCCACCGCCGCTCTTACGTCATAATAAAATTATGGCAAATCCGCGAACACCGCCAGCGGCGCCACCGAAAGCCCAATCATACTCGGGCCGGTATGCGCGCCCAGCACTGGCGCGATAGCCACCGAAGGCTCAAATTTGCACTTGAATCGCTGGCTGATTTTTTCTTTCAGGTAAGCCAGCCCCTCCGGGTTGTGGCCGTTCAAGAGCTGCACGCGCAGTTCCGTGCTAGCGCCGTACATCTCTTCGATCACGTCCAGCATCTTGCCCACCGCGCGTTTAAGGGTAATTTCCTGCCCAAAGGTTTCATATTTGCCGGTGATTTTATCCACCCCGATAACTGGCTTAATTTTCAACAATGAAGCAATCAGCCCTTTAAGATGGCTGATCCGGCCACCGTGAACAAGATACTTCAAATCCGACAGTGTATAGAAGCCGTTGGCTTTTTCGCTGATTTCGTCCAGTTTTTTAATCACCTTCTCCAGCGGCCAACCGGCCTTAAACATTTTTGCCGCCGCTTCCACCTGCCAGCCTAACGGCACCGACAGCGTCTTGGAATCATAAAAAGTTACTTTGGCTTCCGGCACCAACTTGGCGCCTTCCATGGCCGCGTTCATCGTACCGCTCAAGCCGGAAGAGATGTGCAGCGAGAAGATCTCCTCGCCCATATCGGCCAGTTTGCGGTAGATTTTGGCAAAATCGCCCGGCGACGGCTGGCTTGTGGATGGAAACGCCTCGCTTTTCTCCAACATCTGGTAGAACTCCACCGCGGTCAGGTCTTCTCCGCCTTTATAGATATTGCCCTCAAAATAAATCATCAGGGGTAAGAAATCCACCTCTAAATCCTTTAACTGCTCGTCTGCCAGGTCGGCTCCACGGTCGGTTACAATTCTCATCTTGCTGCCTCCATCCTTCCAGATAATCGATCTCCACGAACGGGCTCAAAGGCTTCCCTTGCGCCCAAATTGTTTTTCCAGTAAATCCACCGAAAGGTGAATCATGGTCGGACGCCCGTGTGGGCAGGTGCGCGGATTGGCGCATGCTTCCAGGTCGCGCAGCAGGGTCTGCTGTTCCGCCGTCGAAAGCGTCTGCCCGCCCTTCACCGCCGAGCGCTTGCAGATGCGCGCCACCAGTTTGGCTTCCACCTCGGCCTGCAGGGGTGTCTCGTCCTCTTCAAAGTCTTCCACCACCACCCGCACCGCCGACTGCACATCGCTTCCAGCCAGCAGAGCTGGAATGGCGCTCACCCGAAACAGATTCGGCCCAAACGGTTCAATCTCAAACCCCAACTGCTGCAGCAGATCCAACTGGCTTTCCATCAGGCCAGCCTGCGCCGGTGAAAGCTGGATCGTTTCCGCCTCCAGCAATCGCTGCGCCGCCAACCCGCCCGCGCGCCGTTGCATCAACTTCTCAAACAGCACCCGCTCGTGCGCGGCGTGCTGGTCAATCAGATACAGTCCATCCGGACCTTCTGCCACCAGGTAAGTCGCCCCCACCTGCCCCACCAGGCGCAGAATGGGCATGTTCGCTGCCGGCAGCCGGGGCTGCGGGCCGCTCTCCGGCGCGGAAGGACCCGCCTGGAACAGCGCTGGCGAAACCCCAGTTGAGTCGCTGCTGCCTTCCTCAACCGGCTCCTCCTCCATGCCTACCTGGTTCCAATCCAACGCCGCCTGGTTGGAGCGCGCCGGGAAGGCAGCCGCCCGCTCGCCGCCCCACCCGCCAATGCTCAAATTCGGCACCGGAGAATAAGCCAGCAGACCGCGCCGCACAGCGCGCTGCACCGTGCCAAAGACCTTGTCGCTGCTGCGGAAGCGCACCTCGGCCTTGGCCGGGTGCACGTTCACGTCCACCTCTTCCGGCGGCACGTCCAAAAACAGCATCGCCAGCGGATAGCGCCCGACCATGATCAGGTTCTGGTAGCCATTCAACAGCGCCCGCGAGAGCGCAGCGTCTTGCACCCAGCGCCCATTGACAAAAAAAGTGATCTCTTTGCGGTTCGAGCGCGTGACCGCCACCGGGCTGATGAAGCCGCTCAGGCACATGCCGTCTTCCTGAAAAGTAACTTCGAGCATATTCTTGGCCAGCTCCACCCCATACAGGTTGGCCAGCACCTCGCGTCGGTCGCCTTTGCCGCTGGTTTGCAGCACAAGCTGACTGTCGTGCGTCAGGCGCACGCGCGTGGATGGGTAAGCGATGGCATAGCGCGTTACCAGCGCGTTGATCGCATTGCGTTCAGTTGCGTCTTGTTTCAGAAATTTCAAGCGCGCCGGCACGTTGTAGAACAGGTCTTCCACCCGCACCACCGTGCCAACCGGAGCGCCAACCGGCTCCATCTTGGCCCCCTTGCCGCCGTCCACCTTCAGCACCGCCCCCACCGCCTGGCTGGCTGGCCGCGAGGTTAAGCTGAAGCGCGACACCGAGGCCACCGAAGCCAGCGCCTCACCGCGAAAACCCAGCGTTTGGATGGCGAACAGGTCATCGGCCGAGCGCATTTTCGACGTGGCGTGGCGCATCACCGCCAGCGAAAGTTCCTCCGCCGGGATGCCCGCGCCGTCATCGGAGATTTCAATTAATCGTTTTCCGGATTGTTCTATGTGGATATCGATCTGGCCTGCACCCGCATCCAGCGCGTTTTCAAACAGCTCTTTCACCACCGATGCGGGACGTTCCACCACTTCACCAGCAGCGATTTGCGACGCGACTTCATCCGGTAAAATGTGAATGGCCATTAATACTCCCTCATTTTTTGATTATACCAACCTTTTTTAACCTTTCATTTTCACGGACAACTGCACGGGTCACGTTCCTGGTCACATTTTTACCGGTGTGACTCCTATGACTTCCACCCGCTTGACAATCTGCCACGCGCTTACTACAATCCATCTCAATTTGCACACTCTGAGGTTAACATGACAGACCCATCCATACAAGCCATTTTGTGGGACATGGACGGCGTGCTGGTCGACACCGGCGACCTGCACTACCGCACCTGGGCCTCCACCCTGGCGCTCTACGGCAAAACCATCGACCGCGCCTTCTTCGACCGCACCTTTGGCATGAACAACTGGGGCACCCTCGAAGCCCTTTTCGGTGAGCTGCCCGACCGCGCCTGGTGCGAGCGTTTCATCAGCCAGAAGGAAAGCGCCTTTTGTGATTTGCTGCGCGGCAATGTAACACCCATCGACGGCGTGCTGGACGCGCTGCAGCGCTTTCGCAGCCAGGGGCTCAAACAAGCCGTCGCCAGCTCGGCCCCCAGCGCCAACATTCAGATTATTTTGGAAGAACTCGGCCTCACCACCTTCTTCGATGCCGTCATCTCGGCCGCCAACTGGCCCGGCAAACCCAACCCCAAAGTCTTCCTCGAAGCCGCCAAAGCCCTGGGCCTGCCCCCCGCTCGCTGCCTGGTCATCGAAGACGCCATCTCCGGAGTGGAAGCCGCCCACCGCGCCGGCATGCCCTGCATCGCCATCACCACCACCAACACCCCCGCGCAGTTAGCCGCCGCCGAGTTAGTCATCCACTCCTTCCGCGACCTAGACAACAGCCCGTTCTTAAACCCTGCCCTGCATCGCGAGGATGAGGTCATTTAGCCCCCTCCATCTCCCCCGCCAAGCGGGGGAGTGATTAGACAGTCACAAATTAACCGCTCTTTCACCCTTCCCTGCAATGCGGGGAAGGGTCGCGCCCCTGGCGCGGGGATGGGGCCTTTCTATTCATTGACGCAATCCCCGGAAAAGGGTATATTCTTAACCACTCAGGCCGGTCGGGTGACCGCGGCGCGCCTCGCGCGCGTCGAGGAAAGTCCGCACTCCATAGAGCAAGATGCCGGGTAACACCCGGGGCGGGGCAACCTGCCGGATCGGGCCACAGAAACATACCGCCCCTCGGGGTAAGGGTGAAATGGTGGTGTAAGAGACCACCGGCGACCGCAGCAATGCGGCGGCCAGGCAACCCCCATCTGGAGCAAGGCCAAGCAGGTACAAAGCTCTCTTGTAGAGCGGGAGGCGGCTCGTCTTCCTTGAGTTCCGGGTAGGCTGCACGAGCGCGCCGGAGACGGCGCGCCTAGAGAGATGGTCACCGATGACAGAATGCGGCTTATAGATCGACCTGAGTGCTTTTCTTCTTCACCGCCAGAACCCCATCGAGGGGCAATGTGCGGCTTATAGACTGGCCTGAGTACTTCCTTTTCAAAATAATCGATAACAGAACCCCATCGAGGGGCAGTGTGCGGCTTATAGACTGGCCTGAGTATCGTTTTACTTTCATGGGGGAAAATATCCATCTATTTTTCTGAATTGATATATTATTAATCCATAGCAACTGTTGAGGGGGAAAGTTCAGCACGGATCAAACATGAACCCGCTCCCACCTCCGCCCCCGAGACTGGGCAAGCCAGCTACCTGATCAGCGAGCGAATTCATGAACCAAGAAACAATAATTTTCAACTTGCTTTTCGATTTGCTTTTCGATCTCATTTTAGAATTACTGATCGTTGTTGACCTCTACTACAGCATCTTGATTCTCTTTTTTCATCAAGAACGCTATCTTTTTGCCGCAAGACTTTCATTTACGCTTTTTCGTGCATTACCGATCAAGAAAAGTTTTAAAAAGAAAAGATTGGATTACGCGGCCACTGTCTACAAGCGAAGAATGAAAATCTACAGTATTTTTGCGCTGATCGGGGGTTTGCTGTTTTCAAACATATTAATCAGCGAAATTATTGAGCTAATCATCCAAACCAGGTCAATCATATAGTCGAAGAAAATGATCGAAAAAATACAAAGCGAACCGAATCCATACAACAAGCTTGAACCAACATACTCGCCTGTGAATAAGATCACTGACAGAATCTTGCTGATAACCCTGGCGATGACCGCCTTCTGTACTTTATGGTCAATCCCATATCTGAAAATCACTCAAACCAGATTTTCCAATGTCTTTTGGGAAGCAGTTCTATTGCCCATTATTTTCTTAACATTGGCTTTTATTATTTCAAAAACAATCAGCAAAGCCTTAAATTTTCAGATCCTCATCAGTGTTACCCTGGCAATTCCGCTAGTCCCCGCATTTTATAATCTGCTCAATTATCTTGATCTCAGTGGTGGCATTCGCCAATGGTGGTTTCTACTTTTGGTAGGCGTAATTAATGGGATTTGGTTCACTTACCATTCTTATTTGCGAGAGATAAAAATACTTCAAAGATTGGTTAATTCTGATCTGGCATCCTACAAATTAGATGTTAAGAATAAAACCTACAATCTTTTCATGAGACCCCCAATCTTTGTTTGTGAGCATTCCCCCGATGGACACAACTCGTTTAGACAAAAAATCTCGGCTGTCTCCGTCCTTCTTGCAATAACAACATGGTGTTACGTCGGTTTCCAGAACAAAACGAATGGATTGGCATTGTTTAGCATCGTAATATTGACAATCATCCTGGCTTACTTTCCTTTTCTTTTCAAGTTGTTTGCTGAGGCTCTGGTGATTAATCAGATCGAGAAAAGAAATGGCATCAGGTTAATGGTTGGCGACAGTCAATCACCTGTAACTGAAAATTCTCCTCAAAGGATTTGTACGGCAAAAAATCGGGGAGACTCTTTTTTTGCCTATCCAAAGAAGATAACCCGGGGTTGTTTTTATATCTTACTCATTGCCCAATTTTTTGGCATTTCAGTTTTTATGATTACACCCCCCCCACTGATCGATTACTTCCTCACATGGATAATTCCCGCTGCGTTCTGTTTGGCCACCCTCCTGACTGCCTTTTTCATTGAAAGGGCTTTATATCTGCAAATTCTGATGGCATGTACAGTAACCATCCAGCTTCTGCCGTTATATTATGGAGCTGCGATACATATGCAGGTTTTCGGTGGTTTCAGTGAGTGGCGGTTGGTCATCTATACCAGTCTGGCTGCCGGTATTTGGTTGTCAATCAGGACTTTTAACCAATATTTGAGAAGACTTACATTAATGTTTAACAACAGTGATTCAAATCAAAAATTGGATATAAAAAATCATTTCTACGATCTCACTATCGAGCCGCCGCCAATTGACCTGGAAAAAGAAAATCTCATGAAAGCTCTGGCTAAGCTCGTACAAGCTGCTGTGTACCCCACCTTGCCGATTATTTCCCGAATTCTGAGCAGAAACCTGAACGAACAGCAAGGGGGATCGTTTATGGTGGTTCTATTCCTTGTCATCCTTGTTTCATTTCAAAGCGAAATGATCAAATTCTTTGCCGAAGCCTATGAAATACATCGAATCGAGAAGCGCGCCGGTAAAAAGTTATACGTCAATTTCCCAATCAATATTCAATCACCTGTGCCAGAAACCCAATGAACCTCAAACACACACTCATCACCCTCACCCTGCTCCTCGCCAGCGGATGCGCCACCTCCGCTCCACGAAACACGTTCTCGACTGATCAGCCCGTTATGGCTGCTACATCCTCACCGGTTGCTGCTCAACCGACCTTAATCATCCCCAGCGTTGACCCGTCTCCTGATTACGTAAGGACAGGAGAGGAAAACCATCTCAAATTTGATGACCAATCCTGTATTTCGATGTTACCGGAATTGTTCTCTTCTGATTGTAAACAAATAACCTTTACAGAAACACTTGATTCGTTACCCGGTGATTTAGTGGTATATGATCATGAATCCCAAGAACCTCTCATCTGGGATTTTGGAGAATCTCCAGATTCACTGGAAAAGATCTCATATTCTTCATCCACTGAAATTCGGCCACTCGCATGGGATTTGTCGCCAACCCACGATTGGCTCTCGTATGAAAATGTGAAGCGAATAGATGACTTCACATTGAATGTATACAACCCAAGGACGGATAGAATTCTACAAACAGCAATTCAAGACTATTCTATGGCTGGTTATCCTTCCTCTTATTGGTCGGATGCTGATCATTATCTTGTGCCTTTGTCCAGGAAGAAAGAAAACTTTAGATGGATGGTATGGCAACCATTTATAGATGAGCAATCCATATTCGAATTGAAATTACCCGATATAGGTGATGCTCCTGATCAGTATTCGATTTTCCCCCAGTATCTACCAAACTCCAAAATTGTCATATACCCTTGCAACCAGTGTGGAACAAATGAATTTCAAGCTTACGATCTTGAATCCAACAAGGTGAAATGGACGCTGGACTTCGGTGAAGGCCGTGAGACAGGGCTACACTGGTCTTTCATTCCATCACCCGATGGGAAAAAGACCGTTTTCTATTTTGGCCTCAATAAACTCTGGATAGTGGACACCAATGGCGAAAGTCTATTAAAAATCTCACTGCCCTTTTCTGAAAGCTATAATTGGGTGGTCAGAGCTATCCGCTGGTCTCCAGACGGAAAGAAACTTGCATTCATGCGATACACACCGGATGGAAGCGACCCGATATTGACGATCATCTCAATCCATGAACACCAGCAAACTTCTTATTGTTCAAATCTCGGTGTGGGAAATATCCACTGGTCGTTTGATGGACAATATATCGTCCACTCCATTCAAGAACAAAACGACGATGGCGAAGTCACATCTTCCATTTTCTCCGTTGTTCAATTGGAAACAGGAAACACCTATCAGAAGCGATTCCCTGAAAATCTCAGTGTGATTGGTTGGCTTAAGTGATACAAAACTGCGTGTAAAGAATTTACTTAAAAGTCTTTGCAGCTCCTTTTGCAGCAATGGGTGCTCCGGAGGGAGGTCCGATTGGGGTAACTATCGGGTCAGGGCTTGGTTATGTAGGTGGGAATTTGTTAGCTTGCAGGTATTTAGACGGGGTGAATCAAGCCTATGTTTTTCCATGGATAATGGAATATATTCCATAAGCAACATTCATCCCCGAATTTTTAGGTGCTTATAACCGATGAGAAAGATATATTATTTTTTTGCTAGAATGACTACGAGGACCCTCATATTAATTCCGTATTTCTTTGCCTTTATCTGTTTAGGTTTAGGTGGACAAATTGGAAAATCCAGTCCGGTTTTGCACTTCATTCTATTCCCACTGACCTTTTTCTTTTTTGGACTGGCAGGAATTCCTATGATTGTGCGTAAAAAGGCCATTGTTTATAGAGATGGTTCGGCAGTCTTTTTTGGAATTATTCATTTGGTCGTTGGCTGGGGCTTAGCGTTTATCCCGTTGATTTACAATACATTTTTTCAATAACGAGTCCCGACTATCAAATGGAAAATTCGCGTTATGGTTTCTTAATGAGTTTATCGCTTTTCATCCAAAGCCAGGGCAGAAGGCAAAGTGTCAACGGCGTGGTGACCTTCTACCCAGGGCGGCGAACAAACCGCGAGGTGAACGGCGCAAATGTAACGGTCAAGGTGTTCAGCGCTACCATCGCCTACGTACGGTACAGGGCAGTAATGACTCACTGAATTGGGTATTAGGGGATCGCCTGTTGATAGACATGGGTAGTGGTCTGCAGAATATAACCGCAAATGGGTAGACTTTATTTGAGTGAATCCAAATGCTACAAGTCGGGAAGTATTAGAATAACTGTAGAAATTATTAGCAAGTGGGGCATTCCAATGAAAGAAAACGCTTCATTCTTTATCTTTTCGGATAATACATTTCATTCTAAAAGGTATACATGGGCGACAAGCATAATTCCTCGTTCACAAATGGTCAATCGTCGATGTCATTATTGTTCCGCTGTTGAAAATTATCCCTCCGGTGAATTTGATGTTGTTCTTGAAAATGGTTCTGAATTCCCCGATATGTTAGGTTGTGGAGCATACCCGTTCCTCATTCTTTCCGAAAGGGTTATTTCAACTCTTGTAGCTGAAAAAATATCTGCTTTCCATACTTTCAGCGTTGGGATTTCAGAAATAAGGTCGAAATCAAAAATGTTGATGGAAACGGATCCTCCAAAATATTACCGAGTTGAAATTGATGGGAATTGTCAAATTGATTTGGAAGCTAGTGGCTTAGAGCTGGTTCATTTTTGCCCTGAGTGCCACCATTTGGTAACAAATCCAAGAGTTCCTAATGGTCTACAAATCATTTCAGGGAGCTGGGACAAATCAGATGTGTTTAGGGATGTTCAATTTTACCCAAGAATTAATTTTTGTAATGAAAGCCTACCTGGAATCGTGAACCGTAATAAATTCACGAACTTCCGTTTTGAATTTATGCAAGGTCCGTGGAATTCATCTACTAAGGGGCTTAACATCACGAAATTGTTCAAACAGCTAAAGGAAAGTCGATGACCAATTTGACTATCTACCGGCTTGGGGTGATCACTTTAGGACAGGGTAAAGCTACTGGGCTTACAATGGTTTTGCACAGCTAATTGCTCCAATTTACCACGGTTTACTTCCGGCAGAACCATTTTCAACCAATGCCTGTTGGAACCAAACCCATCCTCCGGAAACGAAATTAACCCCAAAATAGCCGTTTTGCTTTTTATTTAGATTTGTAAGACCAATATGATAAACAAATTTTTTTTCTTATGATTTTACTCAGTATCTGTTTTTTGCCGAGCTGCAGTCCAAAGATTCAGCACGCTGATTCTTTCTATAATTACAACGACAGCGATTTTCCAAAGGATCATCTTCCAGTAATAGATCCGGTTGAGGCGACACGTGATGGGCCAAATTCTTCGTGGAATTTGGAACTACTCAATAGTTTACATATTGACTTGCCCAAAAGCCAGGAGCAAGAGGTTCGAAAGGTTTACATTTATTCTCGCGTAGCAGAACTAGAAAAATTTGCCGTGAAAGATGGGGCCATCATGGCGTATTCCGGTCATGTTAATCAGCAGGCTGACGCTTACATTCGGGAGAATTTTTATCATTGGTTCGTTATGATTCCGGGTGAGGACATCACCAAAGGTTTCCACACCGAAGATGAGTTTAACCGGTATATTGAAACAATTGGTATTCAGGATCCTGATTGGCAGACGCCAGATGACGCGTTTGATACGTTTTTGAAAACTGGTTGTTTAGATTGGTTCCCGGATTGCAAATAGATACTCAAAATCCAAGTTTTTTACAGAGAACAGGTGGAAATATCAATCCTCTCATAAAGATCAAGAATGAGTTTATCGCTTTCCGGCCAAAGCCAGTGCAGAAGGCAAAGTGTCAACGGCGTGGTGACTTTCTACCCAGGGCGGCGAACAAACCGCGAGGTGAACGGCGCAAATGTAACGGTCAAGGTGTTCAGCGCTACCATCGCCTACGTACGGTAAAGAGCAGTAATGATTCGCTGAATTGGATTCTGGGGGATCATTCTGTTCTCGAAAGACCTGAGATGGTACGTAAAATGTTTTGGGAGAGAATAAAATGAAGAAGTCACAATCTCAATTTTATGAATTAATATTTGATGGATACGCGATTGAAGATAATCCGTTGTCTATTTATTACGAAAGGAGAGACGATCAAGGATTTGACAATCGTCTCTTGAATAGAGGTAACTCGCTAGAAGACTTATGGCCACAGGATTTCACAATTTACCTTCGAGGGTATCAACCCGTTGACTATTTGATGTGTGGTCCAGGGTATGAGGTATTATCAAAATCTGCGGCAGATATTTTTCACTCAATCGCAAAAGATAGTATTGAACTATTGCCAGTGAATACTGTCATTAATGATCAACCTGTTGAACCAAACTCTTTTTTTGTTCTTAATGTTTTGAAGTCCTTTGAAGCTTTAAATTGGGAAGAAACTGTTTGGAGTTCTCCAAAGGTTCCATATGATGATCCTTCTGCTCATGGCAGGATTATTAAACCAGCTTTTAACATTCAATTGATTCAAGAAGAAGCTATCTTTTTGTTGAGTGTGCAAAAGAAGATAAAATCTGGCATCTACATATCCAGATATCTCAAGGAGTCATTAGAAGAAAGAAATTCTACAATTGGAATGGCCTTTACGCCAATAAAAGTTGTAATTCAAGCATAGACTATATTTGTTGTATTAGGTGACACAGTAATAAAAAACGGGTACCTTAACAACAAAATAGCATTAGATTGTCACCACCTAAACCGCGCAAACCGATGCGCGCAGCTGTACATCCAACCTGGCTTATAACGCTTTGGGGCGGGTTATATCCAAAACCCTCAGCGGCGCGGGTTACTGCGGCGATACCCCCACCGCTACCCCGGAGACCGGGCAAGCCAGCTATCTGTACAATGGCCGCAGCAAACCTGGCGTGCGGCATCGTCAAAGGTCACGCCTCTCTCAATAATCGTTCAAAATTGCCGGGGGTGAGCAAATCCAGATTAAAACTGGGTTCAACAAAAGGCCGCACATCGTTGGCAATGCTGGCCCAGTCAACCGATTCCAACCGGCGCCAGACGATCTCTTTCCAGGTCGCGCGAGTCAATGCCATCCCATCCCAATGGGTCTGCTTCAGGGCATTGTTTAATAGAATCAAATTCGGTTCAGGCCAGGTTGGGTCGCTTAAATACCAGAGTAAATCGTACAGGTCTCGTCCCTTGGTGTAAGCGCGCTGCAAAATCGCATGAAGTTTTCCTGAAAGCAAAGAGGCTTTATCGTGATGATGTAGCTGAAGGACAACAAACCGGCGCACCACCGTTGTAGCCAGCCCTGCTCCCGTTGGCGGGTTCGTATCGACTTCAATCTTCACCGCGAGAACTTCACTGCGCATGGGCGATAGACCCATTTCATAGAACAAACCGGGGAAACGGATAAAGGCGCTGTGAACCGTTTTTTGATCATTGACCTTAAGCTCAACCAAATACCCTTCTGGCGATAAATCAGCCCGGATGGATCGCAGGTAAGCACGGAAATCATAGTTATCGCGATTCCCTTCAAGCGCGAAGTCAAGATCCTCAGAGTAGCGCCCATGCGAGTAGAGGAAGTGCAGAGCGGTTCCGCCATGAAATGCCAGTGGAATCATTGCCCCGCATCTTTGCAGCGATTCCAAAATCCGCGCTTGCAGATATTCGCGGATGAGATTTCTTCCTTCCATTGGAGAAGCGGTTTGCTTAACCAGACTGAAAAGATACTCTTTCATAAATCCTCAAACCCACGCGATTCTCCAGCGATCCATTGTAAAACACCGGTGGCCGCCTTGCGCAATTTGGGGGTGCCGAATTTTTCAGATAGGTTCTTCAACCGTTGCGGGTCAATTTGCTCCGTATTCTGTAACCGCAATTCAATTAAATAAGCGAGTGAATCCCCCCCAGGTTGCAAATAAACCATGTCCAGCAGCGCTTTTTCGGGCGTCGCGACCAACGCGCTTTGATTTCCAAAATCAACCATTTGATAACCAAACAACAGCTCCGTTTTGAGATGTCGAAATTCATAAATACCCAGCGGGGTTTCCAACCTTTCCGGGCGGCCGGTGGAAACGCTGGTAGTGATATTCACTACGTCTGGAATGAGGCCGTAAAATGCGAGCGCCGATTGCAGGCTGACGTAAGACGCTCTCTGCAAACGGTTCGCGACCAGGAAAGGGTGTGGTTGTTTTTTCTGATAAGGCGGCGCAATGGAATAGAGTCCCCTTCGGATTTGGTAGATACGCCCGGATTTTACCCAGCGGGTGAGTTGCAAGCGGATCACCCTGGGGTCAACATTCCCGGCCAGCAGCAAAGAGGATTCAAAAAGCGGGTCATCGCCTACCAGTTTTAGCAGCGCATTGAATTCCATTTCAATATATTATCTTAATTGATAACTTAATGCAATATAAATCCAGATGCAAAATCAACCTCGGAACCAGCCAGAAGCGGGCCAAGAGATGAAGCTCAGGCTTCGACGTGGGCGTTACCGCCTTGGGCTGCGCGGCATCCTCAACGGGGTGCCGTCACTCCTGAAGTGCGACCCCGCTTCAGCAATTTGTGTTCAATCAACTTTGTCCTTCTCCAGACTGATCCCCAACAGCCTGCCCACCCGGTCAACCCAAACCTCCCCACCCGGCGAGGTTTTCTTTCTTCCAACTGTGCTATTCTTTTCCATAGAACACAACTCGTCCCGCTCATTTTCGTAAGCAGAATAAACGTTTCTTTCTCAGGAGTCGCCCCATGACCGAAACCACCCCTACCGCCGAACCAACCCCCAAACCCAATTTCTTCAAACGCCTCGGCGGTGCCATCTCCTCCGTCTGGCAGGCGGTCAAACCCCAGCCCCAAGATTGGAAAGGCGCCGCCGCCGGTCTGCTCTGCGCCGCCGGGCTGGCCTTTCTGGCCTTCCTGCTCCTGGAGTCCAACCCCGCCCAGGCCTGGTACGTTTTCCCTGGTTTGCTGCTCGCCATGCTGCTGCTGACTTTCCTCAGCACCATGCTGGTCGACCTGCTCCTCGGCTGGGCCAACGCCGTACCGCGCCATTTCCGCCTGGCCGCCTTTGCCGCGCTGATCCTCTTCGCCCTGGCGCTGATGAACGTCTCCAACCAACCCGCCCCGCTGATCGCCGCCTTCGCGCTCTGCCTGCTGGCTCCTTCCCTGCTGGGCGCGGCGCTGCACACCCTCTTCAGCGGGCGCTTTGCCAGCCACCCCCTGCCGCGGAAAATCACCACCCTGCTGGCGCTGGCGCTTGGGCTGGCGGGCATTGGCCTGGTGCTCTTCACCCTGCTCGTCCCCGGCAAGCCGGTCCCCGCGCCGGTCAACGCCGCCGCACAGTCCCCCGCCCCGGCCGCCCTGTCCCTGCCAAACCCCTCGCAGCCCGGCAGCTACCCCGTGCTCACCCTCACCTACGGCAGCGGGCAAGACCTGCACCGCCCCGAGTTTGGCGAAAACGTCGATCTCACGACCCACTCAGTTGACGGCTCGGCCTTCATCCCCGGTTGGAACGGTCCGCTGGGCTGGTTCCAGAAGCAGTATTGGGGCTTCGACGTAAAAACCTTGCCGCTCAACGGGCGCGTCTGGTACCCCGACGGCCCAGGCCCCTTCCCGCTGGTGCTGGTGGTGCACGGCAACCATGCCGCTGAAGACTTCTCCGACCCCGGCTATGAATATCTCGGCCAGCTGCTCGCCAGCCGCGGTTACATCCTCGCCTCCGTGGATGAGAACTTCCTCAACGGCAACTGGACCTGCTTCTTCGAAGCGCCCTACTGCAAAGACGAAAACGACGGCCGCGGCTGGCTGCTGCTGGAGCATATCCGCCAGTTTAAGCAGTGGAACAGCGCCGCCAACAATCCTTTCCAGGGCAAAGTGGACATGGATGCCATCGCCCTCATCGGCCACTCGCGCGGCGGTGAAGCCGTCTCGGAAGCGGCGGTCTTCAACCAGCTTCCCTACAACCCAGAGAACGCCAACATCAAATTCGATTACGGCTACAACATCCGCTCGGTGATCGCCATCGCCCCGGTTGACAGCCAGTACTGGCCCACCGGCATTGCCACCCCCATTCAGGATGTGAATTACTTGATTCTGCAGGGTTCGCATGACGCCGATGTAAGCTCTTTCGACGGCTTCCGCACCTTCAAACGCCTCAAATTCACAACAGGTGAAGACCTGTTCAAAGCCGGTCTGTTCATCTACGGCGCCAACCACGGCCAGTTCAACTCGGAGTGGGGACCCTTCGACCGCGGCGCGGTCTCCAACCAGCTGCTTAACACCGCTGCCCTCCTGCCCACCGCCGAGCAGCAGCAGATCGCCAAAGTGTATATCTCGGCCTTCCTGGATGCCAGCCTGCGCGGCGGGACCGGCTACCGCGCGCTCTTCGCCGATTACCGCGTTGGCCGCCAGTGGCTGCCCGACAGCATCTACCTCAATCTATACGAAACCGCGCGCGATCAGGCAGTGGCCAATTTTGAAGAGGATATCAATCTCACCACCGCCAGCCTGCCCGGCAGCCGCATCGCCAGTACCTCCCTCACCGTCTGGCGCGAGCAGCTCATGCGCGGCAAATTGTTCAACGACCTCAACACCAGCGCGGTGATTTTGGGCTGGTCCAAACAGGATGGCGACTCCAACGCCCTCTACACCATTCAGCTTTCCCAGGGCAGTGAGCTGCAAACTGATGAAAACTCCAGGCTGGTGCTCTCCCTGGCCGACACCGGCGAGAACCCCAACCCCAACGGCAGCAGCGCTGAAGAAACCACCCAACCCAACAGCAGCGGCGAAGAAACCACCCCTCAAAGCGAATCCGAACCGCAAACCCCGCAGCCGATTGACTTCTCGGTCGTCCTGCGCAGCGGAGACGAATCCGCCAGCCTGCCGCTCAGCACCGTCACCGCCCTGCAGCCGCAGTTTGCCGTCCAACTCACCAAATTTGCCTTCATCGAAGGCGCGCCTGAGAAAGAACCCGTCTTCCAGACCATCGAGATTCCCCTGCAGGCCTTCCTGGCGGTCAACCCTCGTCTCGACCCCGCCAACCTCAGCGCCATCAGCCTCGTCTTCGACCGCACCCCCGCGGGCGTCATCGCCCTCGAAGAACTTAGCCTGCGCAATCCATAGCGTACCCGCTTGATCTTGATTAATATCTTCACCCCTTCCCTGGTTTTACCGGGGAAGGGGTCGGCGCAGCCGGGGGATGGGGTCTCAAGCATCTCCGCAACCACGGATTTCGGTAGGGGCTGCATAATATGCAGCCCTCCAACAAACAGTCCACCGCAGCCACCGCATCTTCACCCCTTCCCTGGCTTTCTCGCCGGGGAAGGGGTCGGCGCAGCCGGGGGATGGGGTCTCAAGCATCTCCGCAACCGCGGATTCCGGTAGGGGTTGCATATTTTGCCGTTCCATCGCAGCCACCGCATCTTCACCCCTTCCCTGGCTTTCCCGCCGGGGAAGGGGTCGGCGCAGCCGGGGGATGGGGTCTCAAGCATCTCCGCAACCACGGATTTCGGTAGGGGCTGCATAATATGCAGCCCTCCAACAAACAGTCCACCGCAGCCACCGCATCTTCACCCCTTCCCTGGCTTTCTCGCCGGGGAAGGGGTCGGCGCAGCCGGGGGATGGGGTCTCAAGCATCTCCGCAACCGCGGATTCCGGTAGGGGTTGCATATTTTGCCGTTCCATCGCAGCCATCGCATCCTCACCCCTTCCCTGGTTTTACCGGGGAAGGGGTCGGCGCAGCCGGGGGATGGGGTCTCAAGCATCTCCGCAACCGCGGATTCCGGTAGGGGTTGCATATTTTGCCGTTCCATCGCAGCCATCGCATCCTCACCCCTTCCCTGGTTTTACCGGGGAAGGGGTCGGCGCAGCCGGGGGATGGGGTTGGATAAATATTTATTAACAACTCTTTAATTGTCTAAACAATCATTATCAAACTGTTAACACATACCCTATTGAAATCTTTCCCCCGCGAGGTATTCTATACCTTAATATTTTCACCAGAAATTCTTCCGCATCTGGTCATTTCTCCCAAATCATCCACAATCAGAGCGTTCTGATTCGGCCCTCACTCGGCCATCAATTCAGCTATTTCATGTCAACGGGTCTTGCCCGCTGGCCGGGGGAAAGCCATACCACCTTTCATACCAATCAATCCAACCCCACCCGCGGCGCCTGCAAACGTCGCGCGGTGATCTGGAGGCTCAGCATGTGCCGGTTGGCCGCACTCAAATCCACTCAACCCCTTTCCCCCGTTCTGGCCCTGCGCATGATGCAGGCCATGCAAAAAGGCCACGACAATTCCGGTTTTGCCATGGTCATGCAAGACCTCGAAGGCGCCTTTGCCGACTTCAAAAAATACCCGCTGCTCTCCATGGCCTGCACCAGCCAGGGGCTGGAAGCCGCCGAAGAAATTCTCGAAACCCTCGGCTTCACCCTCAAATTCGACTGGCAGCCCGACACAGTCAGCGCCGCCGGCCTCGACTTTCGCAAGATGCCGCATTACGTCTTCCGCAACTACCGTTATCCCGAAGCCTTCCAGCAAAAGCCCTTTTCCGAGCAGAAAGCCCTGCTGGTGCAGACCCGCCTGCACTTGCGCCAGGCCCTCGCCGCCATCGACGGCGGTTTTGTCTACTCCTTCTGGCCGGACGTCCTCACGCTGAAAGAAATTGGTAACCCGTCGGATATCGGCACCTACTTCGATCTGTGGAAGGAAGAATCGCGTCTCACTGCGCGTGTCATCTCCGCCCAGTGCCGCCAGAACACCAACTACAAAATTGTGCGCTACGCCGCCCACCCCTTCTTTCTGGAAGGTTACACCCTGATGGCCAACGGCGAGAACACCAACTACCAACGCAACAAAGAGTTTCAGCAGAATCTGCACCCCGGCTACCTCGGCTTCGAGTCCGATTCGCAGTGCTTCCTCTATACCCTGCATTACATTCGTGAAAAACTCGCCTGGCCGCTCAAATATTACAAGCACGTCATCACTCCCCTGCCCTTTGAAGAGATGCGCGCCCGCCCCGACGCCGACATCCTCCTGCGCGTGCGCCAGGCTTGCTCGCACCTCGAGATCAACGGTCCCAACACTATCATTTTCGTGCTCCCCGCCGGCGAGATGGGCCTGGTCACCGACGCCAAAAAGCTGCGCCCGGTGGTGATTGGCCGCCACGAAGAGAAAGTCATTACCGCCTCTGAAGTTTGCGGGGTGGATATGGTTATTCCCCAGCGCGACCCGGCCAGCGACATCTACCCATCTGAGCGAGAAATGCTGCTCATTAACAACCAGTTGGAGATCGAACAATGGATTCAATAGACCCTTTTCAGCGACCCAACCTGACCATGAAAGTCCCCGGCCGTGAGGGCAGCCTCAGTCTGGCCTCCGCCTTCTCGATTCAACCCACCTACGTCCGCGACACCCACCTGATCGATTTCCCCTGGAAAATTGAATGGAACCCCGAAACCTGCATCCGCTGCGGATCGTGCGTCTCCACCTGCACCTTTGGCGCCATCCGCCCGCACCTGCAGCGCGTCAAGCGCACCCTCAGCTCCGGCACCTCTCCCGAACCAGTTGCCAACGCCGAAGTGGTGATGACCATCAAGCAGGTCGCCAACCCCAAGCGCACCTGCCGCGGCTGTATGATGTGCGTCAAAGTCTGCCCAACTGCCTCCATCAAGCCTGTCTTCAATGAACACAACACCTTCAGCCTCATCGCCCGCCGCGGCGGGTCTTCGCTCAAGCGCGGCGGCCGCGGACACAACATTCCCACCCACGTTTTTGACGAAATCAAAGTCGGGCGCATCAGCCAGATGACCGACCCCTCTCTCGATGCCGCCCGCCACACCTTCGACATGCTCACCCCGCTCGGCCGCGGCCTGGGACCAGACGAGCTGCCTTTTCAAGTGGATGAAAACGGCAATCTTACCCAGCAGGGCTTCACCCCACCCATCCGTTGGATTTACCCGGTCATGATCGGCGATATGTCCATCGGCGCGCTCTCCTGGCGCATGTGGGAAGCCCTTGCTCTGGCCATCACCTACCTCAACGAAGAGCTGGGCATGCCCGTGCGCATGAGCTCCGGCGAGGGCGGCATGCCCATGCGCCTGCTCACCTCCGAATACCTCAAATACTTCATCCTGCAAATCGGCTCCGGGCACTTCGGCTGGAACCGCATCATTCAAGCCATGCCCCACATGGTTACCGACCCGGCCGCGGTCTTGATCAAAATCGGCCAGGGCGCTAAGCCTGGCGACGGCGGTCTGCTGCCCGCCGAAAAAGTGGCCCGCCACATTCAATCCATCCGCGGCGTGCCGCGCGCCGACCTGATGAGCCCGCCCAATCATCAGGGGCTTTACTCCATCGAAGAGAGCGTGCAGAAGATGTTCCTCTCCATGAACGCCGCCTTCAAATTCCGCGTCCCGGTGGGTATCAAGGTCTCGGCCAGCTCAACCACCGTGCCGGTCTTCAACAACCTGGTGCGCGACCCCTACCAGATCGTTGGCGGCTTCTTCATTGACGGCATTCAGGGCGGCACCGGAGCGGCCTACCAGGTCAGCCTCGATCACACCGGCTACCCCAGCCTGAGCAAACTGCGCGACTGTTACCTGGAAGCCGCCAGCCAGGGTCGCCAGGGGCAGATTCCCCTCTTCGTCGGCGGCGGGTTTGGCGCGTCCGGCGAGCTGGCCGCCGACGCCTTCAAAGCCATCTGCCTGGGCGCCAACGGCGTCTTTGCCGCGCGCATCTTCCTCCAGTTGGCGGGCTGCGTGGGCAACGAGAAGGGCCGCTGCAACGCCTGCAACACCGATAAATGCCCGGCCGGCATCTGCACGCAAGACCCGCGCCTGGTCGCCCGCCTGGATGTGGACGCCGTTGCCGAGCGAGTGGTCAATTACTTCGTCGCCCTGGATATGGAGCTGAAAAAGCTCATGGCGCCCATCGGCAACTCCAGCCTGCCCATCGGCCGCAGTGACGCGCTCATCTCGCTCAACAAAGACGTCGCCGACCGCCTGCAAATCGCCTACGCCTGCTGACCGGCTGTGAGGAACCGAGCCATGAACCACGAATTCAAAATCTCCACCTACCAGAATAACCAGCGTGTCTCCACCCGCGACATGCTGCAGCAGATCTATGCCGCTCTGCAGAACGGCGTCACCGAATTCGAAATTGACGCTTCCGGCCAGCACAACATCGGCGGCCCACTGTGGAGCCCCGACGGCGAAGAGCTGCACTTCACCGTGCGCCACCCCGGTCAACGCGTCGGTTCGATGGGCATGCCCGGAACCCACATCCGCGTCGAAGGCTCAGCCCCCGCCGACGTAGGCTGGCTCAACGCCGGCGCGTCCATCACCGTTTTGGGTGACGGCGGCGACACCACCGGCCACTGCGCCGCGGGCGGTGTCATCTACATTGCCGGGCGCGCCGGAACCCGCACCGGCTCGCTGATGAAGTTCGACCCCGATTATCCCGCCCCGCAGCTCTGGGTGCTCAAAAACACCGGTTCCTTCTCATTTGAATTTATGGGTGGCGGGTACGCCATCGTCTGCGGCCTGGGCTGCGAAGACCTGCCCTCGGTCATTGGCGACCATTCTTGCGCTGGCATGGTCGGCGGCGTGGTCTATGTTCGCGGCCCGGTCAGCGGATTGCCCGACTCAGTGGTACGGACTCAACTGAATGAAGAAGACTGGCAGTTTCTGGGCGAGGGCATACCGCGGTTCCTTGAAGCCATTGGCCAGCCCGACCTGCTGCCAACACTGCTCAACCGGGCAGAGTGGCAAAAAATCACAGCCAAACCCGCCGGCGTCGCCCACCACACACATCTCAGCGTCGAAGAATTCCGCGCCACGCGCTGGATCAGCGGCGGCCTGTTTGGCGATGTGGTCGAAGACCACGGCAAAGTCATCCCCCTTGTTTCCACCGGCAGCTTCCGCGCCTATTCGCCGGTGTGGAGCAATGCCGAATATGCCGCCCCTTGCGAATACGCCTGCCCGGCGGGCATCCCCACCCAGCAGCGCATTCACCTGCTGCGCAAAGGAAAAATCCGGGAAGCGCTGGAGCTGGTTCTTCAATACAGTCCCTTCCCTGCCTCGGTGTGCGGCAGCGCCTGCCCCAATCCCTGCATGACCGCCTGCTCCCGCGGCGCGATTGATTACCCCATCCTGATCAACGAACTCGGCCGCCGCTCCCTCGAAATCCCCGCGCCCGAACCGGTCTGGCCGCTCAATAAACACATCGCCGTTATCGGCTCCGGGGTGGGCGGCCTCTCAGCGGCCTGGCAATTGGCTCTCAAAGGCTACAAAGTCACCATCTACGAGCGCTCCACCTCTCTGGGCGGCAAAATGTTCCACGCCATCCCCCACGACCGCCTGGAGAAAGACGTGGTGATGAAAGAAATCCGCCGCATTCTCAGCCTGGGGGTCAAGGTGGAATACGGGGTTGATGTAACCCCGCAGAGATTCAACGAAATCTATGCCGCCTCCGATGGTGTGATCGTTGCCACCGGCGCGCACTCCCCGCGCAGCATGAACTTCTCCGGCTCCGAGCACACCTATTCCGCCCTCGATTACCTCACCAGTGTCAATCAATCCGATACGCTCATTTCCGTGCGCGACAAATCGGTGGTGGTGGTCGGCGCGGGTGATGTGGGCATGGACGTGTGCTGCACCGCCTGGAAAGAAGGCGCGCGCAGTGTAACCGCCATCGACATTCAAAAACCCGCCTCCTCGCCCCGCGAACTGCAAGCCGCCCTGAAGAAAGGCACGCAAATTCTCTGGCCGCGCGAGATCAGCAGCTACCACAACCGCAAACTCACCTTCAAAGATCACGACCCGCTCTACGCCGATGTGGTCATTCTCTGCATTGGTGAGATTCCCGACACCGAATTCGTTCCCGAATTTCTTCCCCGCGTACGCGGCAAGTGGCTGGCCGTGGACGAATGCGGCCGCACCAGCGACCCCAAGATCTACGCCATTGGCGACGTGGTCAGGCCCGGTCTGCTGGCCGAAGCCATCGGCGCCGGGCGCATTGCCGCCCTCACTCTCGATGCCAGCCTGCGCGGCGAAGTGTTTGAAACCCGGCGTAAAACACAAATCCCGCGTGACTATCTGGAACTGATTTACTTCCCGCCGCGTGTCTCGCCGCCCAAAGACCCGCTTTCCGAAGCCGATCGCTGTATCTCTTGCGGCACCTGCCGAGACTGCCAGATTTGCGTGCATATCTGTGAGCAGCAGGCCATCTCGCGCCACGAAAACCTGGACGGCAGTGTGGAATACCGCGTTGACGACGAGCGCTGTATTGGCTGTGGATTCTGCGCAGCGGCCTGTCCCTGCGGAATTTGGGGCATGGTTCCCAATTTAATCGGTGGCAAAGAACGCGAATAAGTCCTTATTTCGCCAGCATCTCATCTCCTTTCTCCCGCCGCGAGTTGGTTTTTTTCCTAAGACCAGCTCGCGGCACCTTTTCACGGGCAGGCAGCCCACGCTCCAAAATATGGTATGATCTCTGCAAGGAGGCATGGATTGGCGATGACCGACAACGATAAAAGCTGCCTGGCCGCGGCGCTCTTCATCTTTGCCCTGTTCTTCCCCCTGGTGGCTCTGGCGATTGGCTGGATCGGTTGGGATTTCAAAACCGGCGCGTATGCCGCGCTGGTTACCTTTGGCGTGCTTGCCATCCCGGCCGCGATTCTATTCCTCACCGTGCGCGATCCTTCCGCCTGGGTATCCAGCCTGCCGCTCCTGCTGGGAACGCTCTACACCATCCTGCCCGATGCCATCCTTGGCGGCGTGGATGACGGCGCGGTTTTCTCCCTCGGCGCGCTGCTTTCCTTCTTACTCTGGCGCAGAAAAGACGCCAGCCTGCCCACCTGGCTGCTCATTCCCATTGTCATCAGCGCGGCCTACACCTTTCTGGGCGGCTTCATCCCCGGCCCCTTCGACGAGATTCTGGTCTACCTGGTGAGCGCAGTGGTCAGTTGGATTAAAATGAGCCAGCCCGGCTCCTCCGCCCCCTCCAGCGCCGCTGACATCATTGAAGCCGAATGGCGCGACCTCACCCAAAACAAATAGAAAAAGCAGGCCGCCGCTGCGCGCCTGCCTCATCCATTTATACCCAGTTTGTGCTCATGAGAAGAGCATGTTCATCATCTCATCCGCGGGCACGGCTTCGCTGCTGCCAGCGATGAAGACCACATCGTCCACAGCGCAGTAATAGGTCTCGCCCCAGCGTTCCGTGGCACGCTCAATCTCTTTTTTGTCCCTTTGCACTTCCTCATGCTGTTCTCCGTGCTTTGCCAGCAGCCGCTTGCGATTCATCGCGTACAGGGTAATCGCCGCCGCAAACACCCCCAACGCCGGCAGCAGTGCGCCCCGCTGCTGGGTAAAGATGTGCCACAGCAGTACCAGCGCCAGAAAACTCATCACCAAAACCACCTGGTCGGGGTGCAGCCCGCGCGGCTGGACCAGGCGCTTGGTGGGCGGGCCAAACCGTTTGGACAGCTTGCGCATGGCTTCACTGCCGCTGACCTTATTCCCGGCATGTGCGCTCACCGAAGGGTCCAGCCGCTCGTCGGCTGTCTCCTTTAACCGGTTGCCTTCCAGGCTTTCCACAAAAATCTTGGTCACCTTGTAAACCCGCGTGTTGTTACCACACACCGGGCAGGTGATCACAACCTCATCAGAAGAAGTCACCGCGCCTCCCGCCTTATCGGATCGCGAATGCCGACATTAACACACCGCTGGTTACCAGCATCCACCAATATTGAGAATACTCCACCGGCACGCTGGGAACCGCTCGAATAATTCCGCCGGCCAAAATCATCACCAACCCAAAGGTAATCAGCGGCATGCTGGTTACTTTTACACCCAGGTTCTTTTGCAGCTCGGCTTCAATCTTTTTGGTGCTCTTTCCCTTTTTCTTCTCACGCTCCACTAAAGAGCGCAGTCGGCGCGCTTTCCCCCACTGCAGCAGCATCAAACGCACATAGAACAATACCACCACCACAATCGTTACGATCGTTCCAAAATCCAGTTTCATTCAGCCAGTCTCCTCATTGTTGGGGTTGCAAACGATTATCAATGAAGCCGTCCCGCTTGTCAATCATTTCTTACGCGTGTCTTTTCAATCCCCATCACTTCAAGTATAACTGATCTAAAGACAAGCACTCCGGAGGGTCTCCATGTCCGAAAATCCCAATCCCGATCTATCAGATGAACTGCGCCAGTTTGGCCAATCACTAAAAAATTTCTTCAAATCCGCCTGGGAAAGCCAGGAGCGCCAGCAGATTCAAAATGAGATTGAACACAGCCTCGACGAAGTCGCCCGCGCCCTCAACCAGGCCGCCGACGATTTCACCCAGAGCCGGCAGGGCCAGCAGCTCAAAGCCGAGTTTGATGACCTCAAGCAGCGAGTTGAGTCGGGTGAGCTGAGCGATAAAATCCAAAACGATCTGAAGAACACCCTGCGCCAGGTCACCCAAGAGCTTGACCAGGCCGCCAGCCGCTGGTCTCAACCGTCCAGCGCGGGCGATGAGTCTGAGCAGCAGCCATCCTGATCGCCCAACGGCAGCCATCATTTCCCAGCCGCCCCGCGACCGGTGCGGCGCTTTGTTTTGGTTTACAATAAAGCTATGCAAGTCATCCTCACCCACGAACAATCCGATTTTGATGCCATTGCCTCTCTGCTTGGCGCGGCAATTCTCAATGAAACGGCCCTGCCCGTTCTGCCGCGCCGCCTCAACCGCAACGTTCAGGCTTTTATCAGCTTTTACGGCATCGAACTGCCGTTTGTTCACCCCAATGATTTGCCCGCCCAGCCCATCGACACCGCCATCCTGGTAGACACGCAATCCCTGCCCTCTCTGCGCGGCTTCACCGACCAGACTCAGGTGCAGGTCTACGACCACCATCCCCTCAAAGCCAACACTCCCAAACAGTGGAACGTGCACACTGAAAAGTTAGGCGCGACCACCACTTTTTTTGTAGAGCAGCTCTGCGAGCACAGCGGCGGAATGAACGTCATCCACGCCTCATTGTTTCTGCTGGGCATCTATGAAGATACCGGCTCGCTGACCTATGAAAGCACCACCCCGCGCGACGTTCGCGCGGCGGCAGCCCTCCTGGAACGCGGCGCGAACCTGCGCATCGTCGCCGAGTATCTCAATCCACCGCTCTCCCCCGACCAGCGCCTGCTCTACGACCAGCTCCTCGACTCGCTCAAGGTGCTGCAGATTAACAATCAGCAAATCGCCATCGCGGTTGGGTCCGCCCGCAAGATGGAAGAGGAAATCTCCAGCGTGGCCCACAAAGTGCGCGACCTGATCGACCCCGACGCACTGTTCATTCTGGTCAGCACCAAAGACGGCATCCGCCTGGTGGCGCGTTCTACCACTCCGCACATCAACGTTGGCCGCATCGCCGCCCAGTTCAATGGCGGCGGGCACGAACGCGCGGCCGCCGCGCTAATCAATCCTTCTCCTGTGAAATCCGAAACGGAAGAAAAACAGCTTCTGGAAGATAGTCTGGAAAAACTCCTCCAAATCCTCCCGGAATTTGTTACCCCGCCGATTTCCGTCGGGCAGCTTATGTCCGCCCGCCCGTTGGTCATCTCCCCAGATACCTCCGTGCAAGACGCGGCTCAGATCATGCAGCGCTACGGCTACGAAGGCTATCCGGTGGTGAAAGACAATAAGGTGATTGGCCTGCTCACCCGCCGCGCGGTTGACCGCGCCATCGCCCACAAATTAAACCTCACCGCCGGCAGCCTGATGGAAGCTGGCAATGTGTTCGTCTATAAATCGGACTCACTGGAGCAGCTTCAACGGGTGATGACCGAAACCGGCTGGGGGCAGGTGCCTGTCATCAGCCAATCGAGCGGTGAGATCATCGGCATTGTAACCCGCACCGACCTTCTGAAAACCATGACCGGCGGGGCTATCACCCCCTCAGACCGGCGCAAAATGGCCGCCCGCCTCGAATCGGCCATGCCGCCCGCGCGCCTCGCCCTGCTCAAACAGGTCGCGCAGGAGTCGTACCAGCAAAACACTGCGGTTTACATCGTCGGCGGGTTTGTGCGCGATCTGCTCCTCAACCGCCCAAGCCTCGATTTCGATATTGTCGTTGAAGGCAACGCCATCGCTCTGGCGCGCACCCTGGTAGACACGTTTGGCGGCCGGATCATCAGCCACCGCCGCTTCGGTACCGCTAAATGGTGGCTGGATGAAATTCGCGAATCGCTTGCCCACCGCCTGTCCAACGGCGCCAAAATCAATCCCGATGATTTACCGCCCAGCCTGGACCTGATCAGCGCGCGCACCGAATTTTACAATTACCCAACCGCCCTGCCCACCGTCGAACGCTCCTCCATCAAGCTCGACCTGCACCGCCGCGACTTCACCATCAACACCCTCGCTCTGCGCCTCGACGGCCATCACTATGGAGAGCTGTACGATTACTGGGGCGGTCTTTCCGACTTGCAGCGTGGCGTGATTCGCGTGCTGCACTCACTTTCTTTTATAGACGACCCCACCCGCATGCTGCGCGCGGTGCGTTTTGAGCAGCGCTTTGAATTTCACATCGACAATCGCACCCGCCAATTGATGGAAGAAGCCCGCGACATGCTGCGCCAGGTCAGCGGCAACCGCCTGCGCCACGAGCTTGACCTGCTGCTGGCTGAGCCCCGCGCCGACGCCATGCTGGCCCGTCTTCACAACCTGGATCTTCTTCAGGCCATTCATCCCCATCTCTCCTGGAGCGAAGACCTTTCCACCCCTTTGCGTAAAGCCACTCTCCAGCCCATCGATCCCGTCTGGGAGCTTGGTCCTCAGCCGCCTGGCAGCCCCCTGCGCCTGAGCCTGGCTTATCTCGTCTGGCTTGGCCGCCTCGAGCAATCCAAAATCGGTGAAATCTCCAAACGTCTGCGCTTTACCAGCCAGCTTCAAAAACAATTGGAAGAGACCGCTTATCTTCACCACCACCTCGCCGAACTTGAAACCTGTTCGCCCAGCCAGGTGGTGGAGCGTCTGCAAGCCCTATCAAGCCTGTCGATTTATGCCGTCTTCCTGCTCAATCCGCAGTCACCCGCCCTCGAACAAATCACCGGATTTATTTCGCGCTGGTCAAAAGTGCATGCCCAAACCACCGGCCACCAGCTTCGCCAGGCCGGGCTAGCCCCCGGGCCGCGATACAAACAAATACTCACCGCGCTGCGCAGCGCCTGGCTCGACGGCCAAATCTCTACCCCAGCGGAAGAGCAACAATTGCTTGAGCAGCTCATTCAGACCTTGGACTCTCCCCATTCATGAATCAGCCATGACCGCCTCACCCTCTTCCCACCCGCCATCTTTCCTTTCGAAAATCATTTTTCGCTCAATAAGAGAGGAAGACCTGCCCCAATTGGAATGGGAGGGTGAATACAGCCACTTCCGCCAGGTCTACGCCGCCGCGTACCGCCGCAGCCTCACCGGGCATACGCTCATCTGGGTCATTGAAATCCCGGAAAAACAGATTATTGGTCAGGTCTTTGTGCAGTTGAACAGCGACCGCCCCGAACTGGCCGATGGTTCCAGCCGCGCTTACCTATATGCCTTTCGCATTCGGCCGGAATACCGCAATCTTGGCCTCGGCTCAATTGTTCTTGATCTGGTGGAAGAGAGCATGGCTCAAATGGGGTTTCTCTATCTCACCCTCAATGTGGCCAAAAACAACCTGGATGCCCAACGTCTCTACCGCCGCAAAGGATATGCCGTCATGGCGCACGAACCGGGCCGGTGGAGCTACACCGACCATCAAGGCGTACTTCGCCATGTGGTTGAGCCAGCCTGGCGAATGGAAAAAAAGTTAAAGCCGCCCAAATCCTGATCCAGCACAGCCCAATCCATCTATTAGCCGCGCTCCCTGCCGCCGCCCGCGAGAAATTCCGCGGGCGGCGCTCTCATCATTCTTTCATTTTAAGCATCCAAACCAGACAATTTCCAT
The DNA here is from genome assembly GCF_001306115.1 of Ornatilinea apprima. Classification (GTDB taxonomy): domain Bacteria; phylum Chloroflexota; class Anaerolineae; order Anaerolineales; family Anaerolineaceae; genus Ornatilinea; species Ornatilinea apprima. Next base: position 184,249 of record NZ_LGCL01000026.1, read on the forward strand.
TTTTACCTGTTATAATTAGTCCGGTTGCAGAAGTTAACATTTTTGACAGGATGCGAACATTCCCTTAAAATTAGACTTCTGGGAACGATAAAAATCTTTTTGGAAGGGTTGCTATTCAATGAAAGAATATACTTCAGAGTCCATCCGCAACGTTGTGTTGGTATCTCACTCCAGCGCGGGGAAGACGATGCTGGCAGAATCCTGCTTGCACGTCACCGGTGGCACAACCCGTCTTGGTAAGATTGAAGACGGCACCACTGTAGCCGATTTCGATGAAGAAGAAATTCGGCGTGGTATTTCTGTCTACACTTCCGTAGTTCCGGTTGAGTACAAAGATACCAAAATCAACCTGCTCGACACTCCTGGCTATTATGACTTCATCGGCGAGACCATCTCCGCCCTCAGCGTGGCCGACAGCGCGGTTGTGCTGTTGGATTCGGTCGCCGGCCGTGAAGTGGGCACCGAAGTGGCCTGGGATTACTGCGACCGCCTCAACCTTCCTCGTTTGCTCATCATTAACAAAATGAATCGGGATAACGCGAATTTCCAGAAAGCTCTCGCGACGATGGAAGAGTTCTCCGAAACCCGCCTGATTCCGATTCAAATTCCCTGGGGCGAAAAAGCAGATTTCAAAGGCGTGATCGACCTGATCGGCATGAAAGCCTATAAAGGCGACGGCAAGACCGTGGTAGACATCCCCGCCGACATGAAAGACGCCGCCGAAGAAGCCCAACTGCAGCTCATCGAAGCTGCCGCCGAAGGCGACGACTCGCTTATGGAAAAATATTTCGAAGCCGGAACGCTTTCACAAGAAGACATTCTATCGGGTCTGCGCAAAGTCGTGCGCGCCGGCGCTTTTGTGCCCGTTTTGGCTGCCGCTGGCTCTGCTCAAATCGGCGTCATTCCTTTCCTCGACACCGTTCTCAGCCTGCTCCCCTCCCCGGTAGATGCCCCCGCCCGCAAAGCCCAGGGTAAAGCTGGTGAAGAGACCCTCACCGCTGCCGATAACGGCCCGTTGGCCCTCTATGTGTGGAAGACCACAGCTGATCCCTTCGTTGGTAAACAGACCTACTTCCGCATCTTCTCTGGCATGATCACCTCCGATTCGCGCGTTTGGAACCCGGATAAAGGCATTGAAGAGCGCTTCGGCACCGTCAGCATTCCGCGCGGAAAAGAACTATTTTCGGTAAAAACCGTGCATGCCGGCGACATTGCCGTGGTTCCCAAGCTTTCCGAAACCAGCACCGGCAACACCTTGTGCGATAAAGCGCACACATTGACCATCGCCCCCCCCGAATATCCGCACGCCCTGTACCGGGTGGCGGTATTCCCCAAGACCCAGGCCGACTCAACCAAGATCAGCCCCTCGCTCACCCGTTTATGCGAAGAGGATATGACCCTCAGCTGGCAGAATGATCCAGCCACCCGCCAGACCATCCTACAGGGTATGGGCGAACAGCATATTGAAGTTGCCATCCGCCGCGCCGAGACCAAATTGCAGGTCGGTTTCACCACCGAAGCCCCCAAAGTGCCATACTTTGAGACCATTCGCGGCAAAGGCCAGGCCATGTACCGCCACAAAAAACAATCGGGTGGTTCCGGCCAGTTTGGCGAAGTTCATCTGCGTGTCGAGCCCCTTCCCGATGGCGAGTTTGAATTTGTCAACGACGTTTTCGGTGGCGCGATCTCCAACAACTACATGCCCGCCATTGAAAAAGGTATCCGCAACGTGATGAAAGACGGTATCATTGGCGGTTACCCGGTATCCGGCGTCAAAGTGGCCGTCTTTGACGGCAAAGAGCACCCGGTGGATTCCAAACCAGTCGCCTTTGAAATCGCGGGCCGCCAGGCTTTCAAACTGGCCTTCAAAGACGCCGACCCCGTGCTGCAAGAGCCGATCATGAACGTGCGCATCACTGTTCCCGAGAGCATGATGGGTGACATCATGGGCGACTTGAACACCCGCCGTGGGCGCGTGATGGGCATGGAATCGGAAAAAGGCAAATCCATTATCAACGCCCAGGTTCCGCTGGCTGAAATGCTGCGCTACACCACCGATTTACGTTCCATGACCGGCGGCCGAGGCCTCTTCACCATGGAACTCGCCCATTACGAAATCGTGCCGGCCCACATCACCATGGAAATCGTGGCCAAACGCAAGCAGGAAGAAGAGGAAGAAGAATAGTCTTCTCCGGTCTCCAATCAGGCAACCAACAGTCCGGGCCGCAAACGCCCGGGCTGTTTTTCTTCTTACGATATAATAAAGATGTTGTTTGCCTGCTCTCACCCAAACCGGTCTGTCCACAGGTGCCGCGCATGTCCTCATCCCAGAAATATCTCACCTTTTTTGTCGGCCTGCTGCTTCTCACCGCCATCCTGGCTGTAGCCATCCACACCCTGACGGCCGGCAACACCATCGGCGCTGACTTCATGGTGTTTTACCTTGCCGGGCGCTCCAGCTTCATCGAAGGCAACGGCCCCTACACCGCCGAGAATAACCTGCTTAGCCAGCTTGCCATCAACGAACGCCCCGCTGACCCCAGCGAAGACCAACTCACGTTCAGCTACCCGCCTTACGTTCTCCTGGCGATTTTCCCTCTGGTCTATTTACCCTTTACCTGGGCGCAGGCCGTGTGGATGGCCCTTCTCCTTGTGCTGCAGATCTTGCTGCCGCTCTTCTTATTTCCCCGCGCTCCTCGCTGGGCGGTTGCCACCTCTTTCCTCCTTTACCCTATCACCCTGGGATTCATTCTTGGCAATTTTGCCGCGCCCATCGGCGTTTTTCTCCTCGCCGTGTACGCGGTTTTGTTTAATCAAGAACAATCGCCCTCCCACATCGCAGACGCGCTGGCCGGTATGGGTTTGGCCTGGTGCACGGCCAAACCGCAGTTCTCCTGGCTGATCATCCTTTTCCTGCTTCTGGCCGCGCTCAAACAGCGCCGCTGGTGGCTGTTAGGAGCCTTTTCTTGCGCGATGGTGACCTTCCTGGCCGCATCCTTCCTCATTCTGCCTTCCTGGCCTGTCGATTGGGTCAGCCAGGTGCTCTACTACGCCCAGACCAACCGCACCCTTCTCCATCTCACCCTGCTGCTGCAACTGGTCCTCCCCGGACCCCTCAGTACGGCGTTGACCCCTGTATTGGTTGGCCTGGCGCTCATTGGAGCGGGCTTTGTTCTCTATCGCTGGTGGCAGGGGAAAACCTCCGCGCTGGCAGCCCTCAGTTGGGTAGCGCTGATCACCTACCTGGTGCACCCGCGCGGCGTCGCGTACGAACAGATCACCTTTCTCATTCCCTTCTTGCTGTGGGTTTTCACACCGGCAGCGCCGCGGCTCACCCTCACGCGGGGGATGTCGTGGATTCTAGCCATTGCCGCTTCGTGGCTGGGCTTCTATGGAGCCCGCTTCGCTTCCGGTTATTACGCCCTGCCAGAATGGATTCTGGCTTTCTACGTTCTTTGGATGATCCTCTATCTCACCCACTGGCAAAAAGCAGAGCGCCCTCTGCCGTCTCAAACAACCACTGCGCCTTTAGAATAGGAGCCCTCCATGCGAATTTCCGTGTTTGGCAGCGCCCGTCCGCTGCCCGAAAGCCAGCTTTATCAAGATGCCTACCAGCTTGGCCGTTTGCTTGGCAGCCAGTCGTGGACGGTACTCACCGGCGGCTACATGGGCACGATGGAAGCCGTCTCGCGCGGCGTGGTCGAGACAGGTGGCCACACCATTGGTGTTACCTGCGCCGAAATTGAGAAATGGCGCAACAATGGTGCCAACCCCTGGGTGCAGGAAGAAGTGCGCCTGAACACCCTGGTTGAGCGCATTCAATACATCACCGATCACTGCGACGCCGCACTGGCCTTGCCCGGCGGCCCCGGCACACTGACCGAAATCAGCCTTTTGTGGAATCGCCTTATCATCCAGGCGCTCCCACCCATCCCCCTCATCCTTATCGGGTCCGGATGGCAGCAAACCCTTGATGCTTTCTGGCAATCGCAGCGCGAGCACCTTTCACCAGAAAGCATGGATTTCCTCACCCATGCCCCGGATGTCCGCTCGGCGTTCGACCTTCTGGTAAAATAGATCTATTCTTTCAGCTCCCGCGCGGAAGCCGAAGTCATCTTATTCATCCACTACCACCTATTGAGAGCCTTATGTCCGAAGAAAAACTTCCCAAACGCAGTGAAAATTTCTCCGAATGGTACAACCAGGTGATTCTTCGCGCCGAAATGGCCGACTACTCACCTGTACGCGGCTGCATGGTCGTGCGCCCGTATGGTTGGGCCTTGTGGGAAAATATTCAAAAATCCCTCGATGCGCGCTTCAAAGCCACTGGCCATGTCAACGCCGCTTTCCCGCTCTTCATCCCTATGTCTTTTCTGGAAAAAGAAAAAGAGCATGTAGAAGGCTTCTCGCCTGAACTGGCCGTGGTTACCCACGGTGGTGGGCAGCAGTTGGAAGAACCGCTGGTCGTGCGCCCCACGTCAGAGACGATCATCGGCCACATGTACGCCAAGTGGATCAAATCGTACCGCGATTTGCCCGTGTTGATCAACCAATGGGCCAACGTGGTCCGCTGGGAAATGCGCACTCGTCTCTTCCTGCGCACCCTCGAATTTTACTGGCAAGAAGGCCACACCGCCCATGCCACCCATGCGGAAGCGGAAGAAGAGACGTTGAAGATTCTCGACCTATACACCGATTTCGCAATCAACGACGCTGCTATTCCCGTGCTGCCCGGTCAGAAAACCGACAAAGAGAAATTCGCCGGCGCGCTGCGCTCGTACACCATTGAAGCCATGATGGGCGATACCCGCGCTCTCCAATCCGGCACCTCTCATAATCTCGGCCAGAATTTTGCCAAAGCCTTCGATATCCGCTATCTCGACCAGACCAACCAGCTCCAACACTGTTGGACCACCTCTTGGGGCGTCTCAACCCGGCTGATCGGCGCCATCATCATGACCCACGGCGACGACCAGGGCCTGCTTCTGCCGCCCAAACTGGCACCTATCCAGGTGGTGATTGTGCCCATTTACCGCAATGACGAGCAGCGCGCCCTGGTCATGCCGTATGTGGAACAGGTTCGCCAGCAGCTTTCCGCTTTCCGCGTTCAGGTTGACGACCGCCAGGAGCTCACCCCTGGTTTCAAATACAACGACTGGGAACTGCGCGGTGTGCCCCTGCGCCTCGAAATTGGATCGAAAGACGTGGAAAAGCACAGCGTCATGGCCGCCCGCCGCGATATTCCTGGAAAAGAAGGCAAAACCATCCTACCTATGGACAATATCGCTACCGGCGTTGGCGACCTGCTGCAAACCATTCAAGACGCCCTGTTGGAACGTGCCCGCGTCTTCCGGGATGCCAACATCCACCAACCCAATGACTACCTAGCCTTGCAAGAGGTGGTGCAGAACGGCTGGGCATTTTCCTGGTGGTGTGGTTCGCGGGAATGCGAGGACAAAATTCAAGAAGAAACCAAAGCTACCATTCGCTGCGTCCCCCTCGAGCAGCCCGGCGGCGAAGGCCAATGTGTTTGCTGCGGCAAACCCGCCAGCAAAAAGGCCTATTTTGCCCGCGCCTACTAACCAATGGATTGCTGTTCAAAAGGCGGGGGGATCCCCGCCTTTTCTCTTCTCTGATCTGCGCGCTCTGAAAACGATTCGCCATTGGAAAAAAATGCATGCCTGCCGTACCGCTTAACCAAATTCAAGCTCAAATCGCTGAACTCTCTTGGAAGTACACCCGCGCGCCGGAATATGTGGAAGGCCTGCGCGATCTCTTCAACCAGTATGGCAGCCTGGTATTTAAGAAAGGCCAGGTTACGCGCAAATTGCGCGCGTATCCCTCTTTCCATGTCCCCCCTGTCTTGATGAACCAGCTCGAGATGTCTCTCATCGCCAATCACCGCCGCTACCCGCAAGCCAGCCTGGCCCTGGTAGACGCCCTGTGGCAGGAAGAGATGATTGAACCCAAAACCCTGGCCGCTGCTCTGCTGGGGCGTGTCGACGTTGGAGAGCCGGAACCGATCATGCAGCGCATTCTCCTTTGGTGCCAGCCCGATCTTCATCCCCTGGTTCAAGAGGTCGTCTTTGATCATGCCACCCTGACCCTGCGAGAGCGCTACGCGGCCGTTTGGCTGGCTCAGATTGAAGCCTGGGCAGATCACCCAACCCAAACGATTCAAAATATGGGGCTGCGCGCCATGCTCCCCCTGGCAAAAGACCGCCAATTCAACAACCTGCCGCCCCTATTTCGCCTGCTCACGCCGTTGGTTCAATCCTTCACCCCCGACCAGCAGCCCGTACTGGCAGAATTGATCACCGCCCTGGCACGCCGCACGCCGGTGGAAATGTCCTTTTTGCTCCGGCAAATATGCCAGCGCGGCGTCTCAAGCGCATCGCTTCGCATGCTGCGCCGCCTTTTGCCGATCTTTCCCCTTCACGAGCAGGAACAACTTCGCCAGGCGATCAAAGACGCTTCTCCCACATCCTGACGGTACACGCGCCAGCCTGGCGCGTTCTTAATGAAGTTCTCAGCCTTCCTTAAATTCAGATGGAGAAGGCTCGCGCAGCGCTTCCACCACCACGTTTTCAAAATCCTCATCCGGCGTCCCGCTGATTCTTCCCACCTCCAGCCCATTACGCACCACCAGCAGCGTCGGATACTCCTTCACTTTCCAAATGGCAGCGACATTGGTCAGCTTCTCATTCTCTTTCTCCAGATTGAAAAAACGCACAGCCTGAGAGTAACCCGCTTCATCCATCAAGAGAAAAACCCTCTGCGCCATCATCCGGCTGTCAGAAGATTGTAAATTCATAAACACCAGCAGTTCGCTGCCGTCCTGCAATCTCTGAATATCACTAACCAGCTCACCGTCCAGCTCTTGCGCACCTTTCAGATCAGTTTGCCAGTTTGCCAGCGCTTCAATATCTGCCCGGGTTACCCAGCCCTCCAAACCAGAAGGGCTGTAACCCGTCTCTGCCGGGCTGCACGCGGAAAGGCACATCACAACCAGGAGCACCACGCCAATCCAATAATCTCTGTTTATCATCTCGAATGGACTCCTCATCCGACCCGTATCATTATGATAGATTCAGAAGAAAAATGGCACATCAATCCAAAAATATCCCAGCCGTTAATGCGCCGGGATATTTATATCACACCCAGATGGCTGATCCAATCCATCTGGTAGAAGATCTGCAAATGCACGATTCGCGTGGCGAATGATGATCACACACTGATCACATGATCCGCCATTTGTATTGCAGTCAGTATATCCCCCATGCCCCCAACGACCCCGACTTTTACTTGATCGGTTAACCGAAAGAAATCAAGACAGGTCAGGCATAATACCAGTTCCACGCCTTTCGCCTCCAGCTCTTGTAATTCCTCCAGCGCCTCAGAGCCACTGCAAGCCAGTTTTACACCTTCGGTATAGAAGAGAATCTTTCCAGGGAGATTTCCAGATTCAATGGTAAGGCGCAAAAATTTCTTTGCCAACTTGCTTTGCAGTTCCACCGGTGCGTGCCCCATGCCATTTCGGCTGAATACAATGACAGCATTTTTCATTTTTTCCTCGATTCTCAGTATTCTTTCATCGTTGGGTCAATTTCCCTGGCCCAGGCCAGGATTCCACCCGCCAGGTGGCGAGCTTTTTCAAAACCTGCTTCGCGCAGAATCCGAAGCGCCCACAAAGAGCGAACCCCGCCGCGACAATACAAAACCAGATCTTCATCTCGCCCCCAATCATCCAAGTGATGGGCAATCTGATCATGTGGAACCAGCTGCGAGCCTGCGAGCACCGCGATTTCCACCTCTTCAGGTGTTCTTACATCAATTAATCGGATTGGCCTTCCATTTTTTATTTCCTCTGCTAATTGAGCCGGAGAAATTTCCCAGCTATCATTGATTGATGCGTCTATCTTTGGCAGCGGCTCGCCGCAAAAACTCGCGGTGTCCATCAGTTCGCGAATTTCGGGTTGAGCGCCGCAAATCTTGCAGGCCGGGTTTTTGCGTAAATCAATCAAATCAAAACGAAAAGTCAACCCATCCACCATCAACAAACGATTCACTGCCGGCGTTCCAGCTCCCGTGATCAGCTTTACCGTTTCCAGCGCCTGCAAAGTTCCAATCAGCCCCGGCAGCACCCCCAGCACGCCGCCCTCCGCGCAGCTCGGGGTCGTACCCGGCGCAGGTGGCTCAGGGAACAGGCATCGGTAACAAGCTCCCTGGCGTGCATCAAACACCCCAACCTGTCCATCAAATCGGTATACCGCTCCATACACATATGGCTTGCCCTGCAAAACACAAACATCATTTGCAAGATAACGCGTCGCAAAATTATCGGATCCATCCAGCAAGATATCATACTGTCTGGAAAGTTCCAGCGCGTTCTTGCTGGAAAATACTTCGGGGTGAGCAATCACTTCAATATCTCCATTCAACCCAAGCAGGCGCGCCCTGGCCTGTTCCACCTTCAGCTTGCCCACCTGACTTTGGTCAAACAGGATCTGCCGCTGCAAATTCGAGTAGGAAACCCAGTCATAATCGATCAGACCAATCCGGCCAACCCCGGCTGCTGCCAGATACAAAGCTGCCGGTGATCCCAGCCCTCCCACACCAACGATCAACACCGAAGCATTCTTCAATTTTCTTTGGCCCTGCAAGCCCACACCAGGTAGACTCAGATGGCGCGAATAGCGCAATACTTCTTCAGATGACAGGTCAGGAAGCATAATCCCTCACAAATGATGAACTCAAGCCATTATACGTTCAAATTACCAGGCCCGGGAGCCTAGAACAAGAGAGAACTGACACATCTGCAAACACCCACCCCCTCCATGGCTCAACCTTCCCTCCGCTCCAAACCTCTGGTATAATCACACCAATGACTGGTCCGGTTCGCGGCTTTGGCTGCTGGCCTGGAGACCTGCACAAAACATCAGAAAGGAGATGCAGTGTCATGACTTTTACAAAAGAGCAAAAAGCAGAGGTAATTGAAAAGTACCGCCGCGACGAAACCGACACCGGTTCGCCTGAGGTACAGGTCGCGATTTTGACTTATCGCGTCAATCAACTTACCGATCACCTTCGCACCCACAAGCACGATGAATCTTCCCGCCGTGGTTTGCTCAAACTGGTTGGCCAGCGCCGCCGTTTGCTCAGCTACCTCAAGTCGAAAGATTACAACCGCTATGTGGCCCTTGCGGACAGTCTCAACATCCGCAAGAAATAACATACAGCCGTCTTGATCGTGTGCGAGTAGATGGAAAAGTGGTTCTTTCCATCTACTCCTTTTTTTAGTACAATTAGGTATCGGGCAGTTTTGCCCCAATCAATCACCACCCGCCGCCGGTTGGGTATTGAAAAAAGATGATGAGGCGTCTCCTCTTCGCCTGTTTTCAGTCCCTGACCTCGCGAGGGTGGATTAGCGAGGAAAAAACGTAAATGATGCAAAAACAACCAAATATCTTTTCGACCACAGTCAGTGGCCGAACCCTGACCTTTGAAACCGGTCGTTTTGCCGGCCAGGCAGGTGGAGCAGTAACCGTTCGTCTTGACGATTCGGTCGTGTTTGCTGCCGCCACCATGTCTCCCAAGGCCCGCGAGGGGATCGATTTCTTCCCCCTTTCCGTCGACTACGAAGAGCGCCTGTATGCCGGCGGCCGTATTCCCGGTTCGTTCTTCCGCCGCGAAGGCCGCCCCAGCACCGACGCCATTCTGGTTTCACGCCTGACAGACCGCCCCATTCGCCCCCTGTTCCCCAAGAACATGCGCAATGAGGTTCAGGTGGTTATTTACTCCTTCTCTGCCGACGAAGACAACCCGCTCGATATTCTGGCCATCAACGCCGCTTCAGCCGCGCTGGCCATCTCCGATATCCCGTGGGAAGGCCCCGTTGGCGCCGTCCGCGTAGGCTATATCGACGGTCAGTTCATCATTAATCCCACCTATGCCCAGATTGACGCCTCCGCGCTCGACTTGCGCATTGCCGGCACCCGCGACGCCATCCTCATGGTCGAAGCTGGTGCGAATGAACTCCCTGAAGACCTTATGGTCAAAGCCTTGGAAATCGGCCACCAGGCCATCCAACCCATTGTTGATCTGATCGAAAAAATGGCTGCCGAAGTGGGCAAACCCAAGAGTGAGATCATCCAAAACGTTGTCGATGAAGATCTCAATGAAAAAGTCTACCAACAGGTGAAGGACGAAATCTACAATCGCCTTGAAGCCCCTCACACCAAAGCTGAACTGTACGATTCCATCGACGCCCTGGAAAAACAGATCGTCGAAGACTATACCAAAGACAGTGAAGACGATGCCCTGGCTGGCAAAGTCAGCAGCGCGTTCCAAGAAGCCTACAAGCGCGTTGTTCGCGACCGCATCCTCCTGGAAGGCAAACGCCCCGATGGCCGCGCTAAAACCGAAATTCGCGATATCTGGTGCGATATTAACCCCATTCCTCGCGCGCACGGTTCGGGCATCTTCACCCGTGGCGAAACCCAGGTGCTGACGCTGGCCACGCTTGGCACCCCCAAAGAAGCGCAGGAAATTGATTCTCTGGCGCCGGTAACCACCAAGCGCTACATGCACCACTACAACTTTCCTTCCTTCTGCACCGGCGAAGTGAAACCGCTGCGCGGCCAGTCTCGCCGCGAAATCGGCCACGGCGCCCTGGCAGAGCGCGCCCTGGTTCCGGTCATTCCCGACGAGCAGGATTTTCCCTACACCATTCGCCTGGTGTCCGAAGTCCTTTCCTCAAACGGATCGTCTTCGATGGCCTCGGTGTGCGGCTCCACCCTCGCTCTCATGGATTGCGGCGTGCCGATTAAGGCGCCCGTTACCGGCATTGCGATGGGTCTGATTAAAGAAGGCGACAAATACACCATCTTAACCGATATCGCCGGTATTGAAGATCACCTGGGTGATATGGATTTCAAAGTTGCCGGCACAGAAGAAGGCATCACCGCCCTGCAGATGGACATTAAAATTAAGGGCATCACCCCGCAGATCATGTCTGAGGCCATCGCCCAGGCCAACGCTGCCCGCGAAATCATCCTTGAGAAAATGCTGGATGTCATCGACCAGCCGCGCCCCGAACTGAAATCCTTTGTCCCGCGCATCACCATTGTAAAAATCCCCGTGGAAAAAATTGGCGCGATCATCGGCCCAGGCGGCAAGAACATTCGCTCCCTGCAGGAAGAAACCGGCACCAAGATCGATATTGGTGAAGACGGTTCGGTTTTCATCGCCGCCACCAATGCAGACGCCGAACAGGCTGCTCGCGAGCGCATTCTGATGTTCTCCGAAACGCCCGAGATTGGCCGCATTTACACCGGCAAAGTGGTGCGCGTGGTTGATTTTGGCGCGTTTGTTGAGATTTTACCGCACGTTGACGGCATGGTTCACATCTCCCAGCTCGACACCGAACGTGTGGAACGCGTCGAAGACATCGTCAGCGTTGGCGATGAGATCACCGTTATGGTTACCGACATCGATGCTGGCGGCAAAATCCGTCTCTCGCGTGTGGCCGTTCTGGAAGGCTGGACCGTAGAAGAAGCCATGGAAAATGATCGCGGCGGCAAACCGCGCTCTGGCGGTGGTGGCCGGCCTGGTGGCAGCAGTGGACGCCGTGATGGCGGCGGCAACCGCCGGGATGGCGGACGGCGCGATGGTGGGCGTCGCGACAGCGGCCGCCCTCACTAATCGGCTCTAATGACAAAACAAAACCGGGTGCTTTTTGCGCCCGGTTTTTCTATCCCACAATTAAGCCGACTTACGGCTGGTTGGCAAGGATGGCATTTGAGGCCCAGGTTGATGAAGAAACTCAGCCAACGCTGCCCGCATTGCAATCCGGTCATCCCAGGCATATTCCGTGGTGCCAAAACACATCGACTGCTCGTGCCCTTTGCCACAAGCGATTACCAAATCACCGTCTTTCGCCATTTGGAGCGCGAAACGGATGGCGTCCCCACGGTCTGGCACCCGGAAGAATGATATTCCTTCTTCCGCGCCCACTTTCGCAGCCGCCGCGGCCATCTCAGCCAAAATATCGTCCAGCGACTCGGTGCGGGGGTCTTCAGCGGTAAATATAGATATATCCGCGAGGCGCGCTGATTCTTCGGCCATCAAATGCCGCTTCTCCCGATCCCGCAACCCCGCAGAACCAAACACAGCAATCACACGACCCTTGGTTAATCTGCGCGCTGTTTCCAGGGCTTTCCGTAAAGCGTTTGGCGTATGCGCAAAATCCACCAGAGCGGTAAACTTTTGTCCAAGGTTAATCCGCTCCATCCGCCCGGGAATGCCGTGCACAGCCGCAACACCGCGCGCTGCCACCGGCGGGTCAATTCCCAACCCATAAATCGCTGCCGCTGCCGCTGCCAGGATATTGGACACATTGTAATCACCTACCAGAGGGCTGACAATCGGCAGGCGAAACGTATCTGAAACCAGATCAAAATGCAGTCCGCACGCGTCAAAGCAGATGTTCTCACTCCAGATGGTCGCCTGATTGGAGGTCTGCCCGTAACAGACCAGGTTTTCTACCGGTTTTTGCCGTAAATATTCATACGACATGTCATCCCGGTTAATGACTGCAACACGGGGATTGCCGTGTTTTTTTGGCGCGGTTTCGGCCAAATAATCAAGCAGCCGCCCTTTTGCGGCGCGGTAAGCCTCATACGTCCCATGATAATCCAGGTGTTCATGGGTGATGTTGGTCACCACCGCCACATCAAACTCACATCCTGTTACCCGGTCTTGTGCCAGCCCATGAGAGGTTGTCTCCAGGACTACATAGCGCAATCCCGCGGTTACCATGCGCGAAAGCAGCCGTTGGATCTCTGGCGCGTCAGGTGTGGTTACATGAAACCCGGTATCCAAAATCTCATCACCAATCACCGCGTTGACCGTTGAAATGATCCCGGTTGGGTAACCGGCCTGGAGCAAAATGTTGTAAATCAGGTTGGACGTCGTCGTCTTGCCATCCGTGCCGGTAACACCAATCACCGTCAGCTGCCGCGCCGGGAAACCAAAAAACGCCGCTGATAAATATGCGCTGGCGGCACGTGAATCGCTCACCTGAATATAGGGCACGTCAAATTTTCCCTCCAGTGCCTCGCTGCCCACAATCGCGGCTGCGCCTTTTTTGATCGCCTCAGGAATGTATTTGTGCCCATCGACCATATCTCCCACCTGGGCCACAAAAAGGTTTCCCGGGGTCACCTTTCGCGAATTTTGCTGCACGCCGGTGATCGAAACAGCAGGAATTTCCTTTAGTGACAATACTTCAATTGGAATTTTTTGAAATAGCTGTGCCAGGTTTTGTTTCACGAATCCGGGCATACGGTCTCCTTAAATCAACACAGGGTTTTGGCGGTCACTTTTGCCTGCCAAAACCCTGGTTCAGTAAATTGAGTAATCCCTACTTTAATCCTCGGTAGAGATCTTCCAGTTGGCCGGCAACAGAACCGTTAATCACATGGTCGCCGATTTTTATAATTACACCACCTAAAATGGATGGGTCTACCTCGTATTGTACCTTAATCTCACCCTGGATTTGCTCTTTTAAATTATTTTCAATAATTTCAACTTCATCCGGCTCCAGAGGTAACGCGCTGATTACATGCACAAAACTGCCTTTTTCAGACCGGCCATCCAGAACCACCAATTTTTTATCCCGAATGCCAGAGAAAAACTCTTTGAGCAGCGCGTGCTGCCGCGCTTCGTCCTGAATCAACGACTCTTGAATCAAGCGGTGCGCCGCTGCAATGGCCAACACGCTTACCTGGTGGCGCAGCTTGAAGAAAACATCATCCCGCTCGCGTTCCATCTCTTTCAACATGGAATCGCGTTCAGCCTGGGCTTCAGCCGCGGCGGTTTGCCGAATATCCAGTGCGTTACGCTCCGCGCGTTCGTTGGCTTCCTGGACGATCTTATCGGCTTTCATATGCGCTTCGCTTATGATCTTTTTCGCCTCTTCTTCAGCGCGTGCTCGCGCCTCTGAAGCAATGCGTGAATCATTCATGCTCTGCGCCAAAGCGTCTTGCCGGTTCTGGATCACTCGGAAAATGGGTTTCAGCACCCAGGCGTAAACCACCACCATGATAATCCCAAAATTTAAGATCTGGACGAGAATGTACCCCAAGTTTAACCCTAATTGATCCATGGGGAACTCCTTTCTTTCTAACCGATAATTCTTAGAAAACAAACAGGATCAACAGAGCCACAACCAGGCAGTAAATCGCTACCGCCTCAGCAAACGCAATGCCCAATATCATGTTGGTTTGGACATTTCCAGAAGCGTCTGGGTTGCGCGCCATACCTTGCACAGCCCCATTCACCAGGATTCCAATGCCCGCGCCAGCGCCAATCGTCCCGATCATTGCCAGGCCAGCCCCAATCAGTTTTGCAGCCGCTACAATATCTCCAGTCATTAGTAAAATCCTCCTCAGATGAAAAAGAATAATGTTTTCAAAGGATCAGGCTTCGTGTTCCTGGTGTTTTTCATCATCACCATGCCCGTGCAACGCCATCGACATAAACACCATCGCCAGCATACCAAATACAACCGCCTGAATCGCGCCCACAAAGAACTCCAGTCCTAAGAACGCGGATTGCGCAACAACAGGCAGCAGAGAACCAATCACAAACAGCATCACCGATCCGGCGAAAATATTGCCAAACAACCGGAAAGAGAAAGAGAGGATCTTGGAAAGCTCAGAGATGATCTCCAGAATGCCCACACCCCAATCAATCAGGCCGAGCATGGGTTTAGTAAAGATGGTCTTTACATTCCAGAATTTTTCAAGGTACTTAACTCCTTGCGCCTTGAAGCCAAAATACTGCACCATCACCATCACAATCAACGCCAGCGCCACGGTGAAGTTCAAATCAGTGGTAAGCACACGCACAAAAGGCACCACAGCAAAACCTTCTCCGGGGGCAGGCTCACCCTGCACCAGTGTAGTCAACCCCAACACCTGGCGTACCGGGTGCCCCTCTTCGCTGTGATGCAGAAAGCCAATGCTGTCCACGCCTGGGATCAGCTCCATCCAGTTGGCTACCAGTACAAATAGGAAGATGGTGAAAAACCAGGGGAAGATTTGCTTGGCCCACTTTTTTCCGGCGGTATTTTCGGTCAGATTATAGATATACTCAACCAGGGCTTCCAGTGCCAAAACAAAACCGTTGGGAACTTTATCCTCGTTGCTATATTGCTTTCGCACCATCAGCGCGATCCCCAGAATGATCAAATCGACAAGGATCATCGCGACCATGGTGTTGGTCAGGTAAAAATCTCCCAATACCGGTAAACTGAAAAGCGGGTGCTCTGTCAGTGCCTCGGCGGGGAGAATAATCTCCGGGCGAACCGGGGCAATCAGACGCGCGCCAATAATCTGCAAAATGATTAACCCCAGAACAATCCACCGGAATTTTCCATAGCGCCATTTAGGCTTCGTAATCTCTTCCAATTCCGACTTCCTCCTTCTCGAACTTTGTCTCTTCACCGGTTTCGCCCTGTGATTTCCGCACCTGATAGCGGCTCAATACCGAGCGCAGTATCCACAATGTAGACCCAATGGACACAGGAATACTCACCAGCATGGTCACCAGAGTCAACAGCGGTTTTGTATTCAAGGTCCGATCTAAGAATAAACCCAAGACTAACGCCAAAACAATAATTAGCACCGTCGCGCATCCCACCTGGCCGGTAACCAGGAGGACCACTTTGCGGTATGCTTTCGAGTCAATTTGTTGGACAGGTTCTTTTTCCATCATCAGAATTGTTGCGATTATATCACCAATCTGGTCTTATTTATTAATCCAGCCTGGCTCGCCGCCTACCCAACGCGAGCCGGCTGCAGCCAGCAACCAGAAATAAGCCCACGCCGATCCATCGTTGCGGCCCCAAGGCCAACCCTGGGATCATCGAACGAACTGGAATATCCAACGGTTTCGCCAGCAAAGCTGTGCGCGCTTTCTGCTGCTCTGCCGGCCGCACAAAGGTCGCGTGCACCCACATCGTTCCGCTGACCGCGCCGCTTTCCATTTCATCATCCGAAATTTGCCAGCGCAGTTCCTTCCAATCCGTTCCCTGAATAGGCATAGCCAGCTCACCAATGGGTAACGAGTTTCCGCCATTAATCGCAAGGTTGGCTTCCAGGATCAGGTTCAGCGCTTCCGTTTGAGATCCAAGATTCGTTCGCAGGCGAATTTCGCTTTGGCCGCCCTGCCAGAGCCAGGTTGGCGCATCCACAATCAGCTCGCGGCCTTCCAGCAGCGCGATCAAGTCGGTGGGCAAATTCAATGTGCGCGGGTTCAAAACAACCCGCTGAACATCGGTCTTTACTGGCAGCCAGCTCAGTCCGAATAGAACTGCGCCGGCGATCATTCCTGCAGCCATCAACCACCTGCCAAGATGGGTCATCAATCCTCGCTCATCCAATCTCAGGAATTAGTCGCCATACCGCAATTCGGTTGGTAATGTTCTACTTGCATTATCATTATCGACCATTTTTTGCAGAGTTTACCCGCATTTCGACTTCTTGAACCATTTTTACACTTTTTTTATTCTTCCAGCCGCTTCGACTCATCCCAAAACGCGTCCATTTCTTGCAGCGACATATCTGTCAGCTTGCGGCCAGTTTCTTTCGCGCGCTTTTCCACGTGCGCAAAACGCCGCTTGAACTTCGCGTTCGTTTCCCTTAAAGCCGATTCCGCTTCAATATCCATCCAGCGCGCCAGGTTGACAATGCTGAAAAGCACATCCCCCAACTCTTTACGGCGTTCATCGGGGCTGGCCGCGCTTTTAAATTCTTGCAGCTCTTCCGCCAGCTTCTCGGTAACTCCCTCAATATCGTCCCAGTCGAATCCAACCCGCGCCGCGCGTTCTTGATACTTCTGCGCCTGGCTGAGGGCTGGTATGGCTTTGGGAACACCGTCCAACAGGCCATTATTCTTCTGCTTACCGTTGGCGGCGCGCTCCGCTTCTTTCAGTTTTTCCCAGTTCCTTAAGACTGTTTCGCTGCCTTCTACCTCACTCACGCCAAAAACGTGCGGGTGGCGGTACACCAGTTTGCGCTGAATATCCTGCAGCACCTCTGTCATCGTGAAGTTGCCGCTCTCAAACGCAATTTGCGCGTGCAATACAATCTGCAGCAGCAGGTCTCCCAGCTCTTCGCGCAGAGCAGCGGGGGCTTGGCTGTCAATCGCGTCCAGCGTTTCATAAGCCTCTTCCAACAGCGATGAGCGCAGGCTCAAGTGCGTCTGCTCGCGGTCCCACGGGCAGCCATTTGGCGCGCGCAGATGGGCGATCAGGTCTTGAAATGCCTCAAACGACCCATCTTGTGCAACTGGCGGGAGATAAAGGGTGGTAAAAGCATCCCAGTGGTCTTCCTCGCCAAGTTTTTGCAAGGTGCACTCGCGCACGTGCTGGTCTGCCCAGCCCGCATGGTGAACCACAACCAACCGGTGATCTGCCGGGTAAACCGCCTGCAGCCTTTCCGCCAGTCTCAATGCCATCTCGCCATCTTGCAGGCGGGTTAAAAACCAACCCTGGCATGGATTCAAAGGCGGATGATAATATTGCAGGACCTGGCTGGATTCCACCCTACCGGTGATCTCCTCTGCACCCAGTTGAACCGCCGCGGCTGCCGCAGATAACAGGCTCAATCCGCCGATCACGCGCACTGAAATACCCTTCAGCCCTGCCTGCTGAGCAACCCTGCGGCATACCGCGCTGTCTTCCAGCGGATTTCCGGCTGAGGCCAGCGTAAGGCCGCCCAATTGATCAACCAGCGCGCAAATTTGTTCCGCCTGGACGCGCGGTGATTCACCCTGCCCTGCCAGAGGCAGCAGTACCCGCCCCTCCAACGCGGGGTGATTGGGGGGTTCACAGGCCATCAGGGTTGGGCAGATCTGCAGCCAATCCCATGCCTCACGCGTTAACCATTTGGGGTCTCCCGGCCCTAAACCCACAATCACCAGACCAGCCGATTCTTTTTCCATGATTCCTCATTCCCCAAAATGCGTCAGACTATCCAGCCTGATCACAAATTCCAGAAAAAACAAAGCAGTGTTCTCTGGCATAATGAACCAGAAAACACTGCATCGAATGATCAAACAACCACCAAAAGGCTTAACGTTTGGTGTAGGTCGGGGCCTTGCGGGCGCGTTTGAGACCTGGTTTCTTGCGTTCCTTTACGCGCGGATCGCGGGTCAGGAAGCCGCCTTTGCGCAGCAGAGGGGTTAAAGTATTGTCATACTTCACCAGTGCGCGAGCCAGCCCCAGAACAACAGCGCCGGTTTGGCCGGTAACGCCGCCGCCCATCACCTTGACAGTCACATCGAACTTGCGTGATTCATCGCCCAACACATTCAAAACCGACTCGATCATTTCTTTATCGCCCAGGCGGGTGAAGAAGTCTTCGATCGGTTTCTCATTGACAACAATGCTGCCAGAGCCGCTCATCACACGCACACGCGCGGTGCTTTCTTTGCGACGCCCAACGCCTTCAAAATATTGAACGCTCATTTTCCATCAGCTCCTTTAAGCAACAGGTTGGGGGTTCTGAGCTTCGTGCGGATGCTCATTCCCGGCATAAATCTTCAATCGTTTCAGCAATTTGCGCCCCAGGCTGTTGTGCGGGAGCATACCCCACACAGCATGGCGAATGACGCGGTCAGAATGTTGGACCATCTGATCCTTCATGCTGGTCGCGGTCAGGCCGCCGGGGAAATTACTGTGTCGATAATACATCTTGTTCTCAAGGCGTTTTTGCGCAATGGAAAGCTTATCGACATTAATCACTACAACAATATCGCCCATATCCACACCTGGGGTAAAGGTGGGTTTGTGCTTGCCCAGAAGGTAAGAAGCAATCTGGGTCGCCAGGCGGCCAACGTTTTGGCCCTCTGCATCCACCAGCAGCCAATTGGGCTCTGTTTTTCCCTTTATGACGTAGGTCTTTTCCACGTTCACCATCTCCAATCGCTTGTTCTTGTCGGCTCAAATCTCATCCGATTTGGTTACTTCACTCTTCAGCCCATCCAGCGAATAACACACTTGATAAAGGTTCAACCCTTGCGGTGGTGCCAGGCCAGGGGTCTGCGGCTGAGCAGCTTCTATCGCGTGCTCAAAGGCTTGCAGGCTCAACATACGCTGACCTGCCAGCACAGACCAAAAAACCAGGCGCCGCACCATGTGATACAAAAAGGCATTGGCCGTAATCTCCAACTGCAGACCTCCGGCTAGCATCCGCCAGCCTGCCCGGTAAACCGTACGAATTGTGCTGCCTTGCTCTCGGGGCGGGGAACCAAAAGCAGCAAAGTCATGCGTTCCGGTGAGCAGCCTTGCAGCCGATTGGAGCAAATCGCAATCAACTGCGGGCCAAACGCGCCAGGAATAGCGCTCGCGGAGAGGATCCCGCTCTGCCTCGCAAAAAATCTGATAGCGGTATGTGCGGGCTGTCGCATCGTAGCGCGGGTGAAAATCATCTCGCGCCACTGCAATTGCCCTCACCGCCACATCCGAAGGCAGATTAGAATTCATCGCCCGGCCCAGCGCTTCGGGTGAATGGCGCCAGTCAAAATCAAATGCAATCACCTGCCCAGAAGCATGCACCCCTGTATCGGTTCGTCCGGCCGCCAAAATCGTCCGATCTTGCCAGCCAATCCTCCGCAGAGCTGCCTCAACTTCCGCTTGCACGGTGCGCGCTCGTTCTTCCTGGCGCTGAAACCCGTAAAAGTGCGTGCCGTCGTAGGCTAAAGTAACTTGGTAACGTGCCATCCCATACCGGTTATCCGGATGGTTTAATCTTCAACCAATTCCAAGCGGACCATTTCAGCAGAGTCACCCTGCCGCAGTCCCAACCGGAACATCCGCGTGTAACCGCCGTTGCGGTTCGCAAAGCGCGGGCCAATATCTTCAAACAACTTCTTCACCACGGTCGCGTTCTCCAGGCGGGAGGCGGCCAGGCGGCGCGCGTTGACTTTCTCAACATCGCTGGCCTTTTCCGCGTTGCGCGCCAGGGTAATCAACTTCTCCGCGTCGCCGCGAATTGCCATCGCTTTTGCGCGTGTGGTTTGAATTTTCTCATGGGTGAAGAGTTGATTAATCAACGTGCGGCGCAGCGCGTTACGTTGGTCTTTCGATCTGCTCAGTTTATAACCAGCAACTTGGTGTCGCATCTCTTAATCACTCCGTATCAGTTTCATCTCGCAGGAAACCTTTTTCCCGCATTTTATCGCGCAATTCATCCAGACTTTTCTCACCGAAATTGCGGATCGACATCACAGCCTCATCACCCTTTTCCAGCAGCTCAATCACGTTGCCCACCGTGGTGATGCCCGTGCGCTTCAGAGAGTTGAAGACACGCACCGACAGGTCCAGATGTTCAATAGGTGTATCAATCGCTTCACTGGTCAGGCGGCTTCCCGTTACTTCCACTTCCTTCTTTACCATCAGCATTTCTTCATTGACACCCGAAATGTAGCGCAGGTGATCAATCAGAATGACCGACGCGGTAGAAAGGGATTTCTCAGGAGAAACCGTTCCGTCCGTCCAAATTTCCAGAGTCAGCTTATCGTAGTTAGTGCTCTGACCAACCCGGGCCGATCCAACCGTCCAGTTCACCCGTTTAATCGGGCTGTAAATTGCGTCTACAGGTAACTCGCCAATCGGCAGGCGGCCGGTGCGCTCATTGGCCGGGGAATACCCGCGCCCGCGCTCTACCACCATATCCAGGTCCAGGCGCGCAGTCGGATCGTCGACGGTGAACAGGTACAATTCGGGGTTGGTGATTTCCACTTCGGCCGGGCATTGAATATCCGCCGCCGTTACTACACCCTCGCCACGCACATCCAGGTGCAAATGAGCCTGATCCACATCATGGAGGATCATGCGCAGCTGCTTGATACGCAGCATCACCTGAATGACATCTTCGCGCACACCCGGAATGTCGCTGAACTCATGCAACACATCCGTAAAGCGCACCGAAGTAACCGCTGCTCCTTCCAAGGAAGAAAGCAGAACACGGCGCAGCGCGTTCCCAATTGTGACACCGTAGCCACGTTCCAGCGGCCCGATCACGAACTTACCATAATTCCGAGCTTCAGCTTCCCGCTCGATTTTCGGCATTACCATATTACTTAGAGCTGTCACAAAGCACCCCTTCTCGATGCACCTTTGATTCCCGCGCACCGAAATATCAGGCTTTAGCGCGAGTAGTACTCAACGATCAACTGTTCGTCCAGGTTACCGTCGATCTCAGCGCGCTCCGGCAGGCGCAAAACACGACCCGTCCAATTCTTCAGATCGCGTTCCAGCCACAAAGCACTATTACGGCTTTCAGCCACCTCTGCGAGGTCCTTGAACATGGGTTTCTTGGCTGATTCTTCACGAACTTCAATGCGATCGCCAACCTTCAACAAAGTTGAGGGCACGTCGGTGCGGCGGCCGTTGACCATAAAGTGTCCATGAGAAACCATTTGACGAGCCTGATTCCGACTCGCGGCCAGACCCATGCGGTATACCACATTGTCCATACGCAGTTCAAGCGTTTGCAGCAAATTCAAGCCCGTCAGGCCGCGTTTGCCCAAAGCAACCTCGAAGTAGCGGCGGAACTGTCGTTCCAGCACGCCATAAATGCGGCGCGCTTTTTGTTTCGCGCGCAGCTGGCGGGCGTAATCCGATTCGCGACCGCGAACATTGTGCGCGCGGCCGTGCTCGCCAGGAGCGTAGGCGCGGTGCTCAAAAGCGCATTTGGGGGTAAAGCAGCGCTCACCCTTGAGGAACAGTTTTTCACCTTCTCGCCGGCACAATTTGCAAGCCGGTCCAATATATCGAGCCATAAGATTTCTTCCCTCTTACAAGATCTAAATTATACGCGGCGCTTTTTGGGCGGGCGGCAACCGTTGTGCGGCACCGGGGTCACGTCAGAGATCGAGCGGACTTTCATGCCCATACCCT
Organism: Ornatilinea apprima; assembly: GCF_001306115.1. Classification (GTDB taxonomy): domain Bacteria; phylum Chloroflexota; class Anaerolineae; order Anaerolineales; family Anaerolineaceae; genus Ornatilinea; species Ornatilinea apprima. Next base: position 206,219 of record NZ_LGCL01000026.1, read on the forward strand.
GAATAGCGCGGATCGCAGACTCACGGCCGGGGCCGGGGCCTTTGATGATAATATCCACTTCTTGCACACCCATCGTCTGGGCAGACTTGATCGCCTGTTCAGCAGCCAGGCGCGCCGCGAACGGCGTGCTCTTGCGCGAGCCCTTGAAGCCCGCCGACCCAGAGCTGGCCCAGCAAACGGCATTGCCCTGCTGATCTGTAACGGTCACAATCGTGTTATTGAACGATGCAAAGATGTGCACCTGCGCCGATGATAAACTTCGTTTGATCTTTCGAGGAGCTCCTCCTCGGCGCGTCGAACGTACTGATTGAGCCATAATACCTCTCTATCAACCTTTCAACCATTTTATCGCGTCAAAATAACCCTGGTTTTCATTCCCGACTGGGCAGCCGTGGGGAGGGAAGGACCCCAACCAGTCGGTTCAGTAGACCAAAACTATTTCTTCGCTGCTCCACGGCGGCGGCCGCGACCGGCAACCGTCTTTTTCGGTCCCTTGCGCGTGCGCGCATTCGTGCGGGTGCGCTGACCGTTTAGCGGCAGGTTGCGGCGGTGTCGCAAGCCGCGGTAGCAGCCAATTTCGATCAGGCGCTTAATATTCATCTGCACTTCGCGGCGCAGATCGCCTTCTACTTTATAAGACTTCGCGATATACTCGCGCAGCGCATTGGCCTGATTCTCGTCCAGATCTTTTACGCGAATTTCTGGCGCAACGTCGGTCGCTTCGAGAATAGTCTTGGCACGCGTCGGCCCGATACCGAAAATATAGGTCAACGCTACGTCAATCCGCTTATTGCGCGGAAGATCAACACCTTCTATACGAGCCATAATTCCTACCTATCCCTGTCGCTGCTTATGATTTGGATTTTCGCAAATCACGAACAAGTTGCCGTGTCGTTTCACAATTTTGCACTTCGCACAGCGCTTCTTAATGGAGGCTGTTACCTTCATGCTTCACTCCTTACTCAAGAATAATTACAAAATCATTCTGTCCAGCCAAAGACGTTATTATACCGGGTCTTGCCTTGATTGTCCAGTTTCAAAACCATCGCCGATCTGAACCGGCGGTTTCCCGTTTGCCAGCAGGGTGAGAATCATCGGGCCGTTCTCGGTTACCGCCACGCTGTGCTCAAAGTGCGCCGTCAGCGAGCGGTCTGCCGAGATGACCGTCCAACCGTCTTGCAGCACCTTTGTCCGCCAGGTTCCCACCAGAACCATTGGTTCCAGTGCGATGGTAATCCCAACTTTCAAAGGCATCCCGGTGCCTGGCACCCCATAATTGGGCACCTGCGGTCCTTCGTGCATCTTTCTTCCCACACCATGCCCGGTGTATTCGCGGGTTACATACAGCTTGTGGCTGGTCACGTACTTCTCAATGGCCGCAGACACATCCCCGGTGGTATTGCCCGCAACCATCTTCGCGATCCCCACATAGAGAGATTTTTCTGTCACTTCGAGCAAGTTTCTGGCTTCCGCTGAAATTTCTCCAACACCCGCCGAAAACGCCGAATCCGCAACAAATCCCTCATACACCGTGCCACAGTCCACCGAGACGATATCCCCTTCCTTCAGTTTTCGCTTCGTTGTAGGGATACCATGCACCAGTTCCTCATTGATGGAAATGGTGGTGCTGGCCGGATACGGAATAGGTCCGGGCACACCAATGAACGGGGAATACACTCCGTATTTGCGATGCACCTCTTCCACCGCCGCGTTCAAATCTGCGGTGGTGGCGCCGGGGCGAATGGCTGCCGCTGCGGCAGCCAGCGCCTCTGCGTTGATCCGGCCAGCCTCACGCATAATCTCGATTTCGTGCTGGCTTTTAATGTTAACGTTCCGTTCCCAAGACATTAGCCGACCTTCTTAATCACCTCAAGCAGTGATTGGGTTACATGCTCAATCGGCAGCGTGCCATCGACTTCAGCCAAAAGGTTTCGCTTCTGGTAATACTCGATCAGCGGCGCGGTTTGAGATTCATACACCCGAATACGATTTTTCACTGTTTCGGGCTTATCATCTTCCCGTTGATACAGCGCCGCGCCGTCAGTGTCGCAGACGCCCGTTTGCTTGGGTGGGTTAAAGACACTGTGGTAAACATACCCACATGTCGGGCAGGTCCAACGTCCGCTCAACCGTTCCACCAGCACCTCGGCCGGCACAGTGATCAGCGGAACAACATCAATCTGCTTACCCTGTTTTGCCAGCATCACCGAAAGCGCCTCGGCCTGGGCAGGCGTGCGCGGAAAACCATCCAACAGAGCGCCTTCGGCACAATCGGGCCGGCTTAACCGCTCTTCAATCATCGAAATGGTTACATCATCCGGCACCAACTCGCCCCGATCCATATAGCCCTTCGCCAGCTTGCCTAACTCGGTCTCTTTCTTCAAATTCTCGCGAAAGATATCGCCAGACGAAATATGAGCCAGTTTTAGCTCTTGCGAAATCGCTTGCGCCTGTGTTCCTTTTCCAGCGCCGGGAGGTCCGAGCAATACAACGTACATGGTTCTACCCCTTGATCAAGCTGTCATCATAACCGTGCAATTTCAGCTCGGTATCGATGATATTGAAAGTATCGCGAACAACACCAACCACGATCAGCATACCTGCGGCAGAGATCAGCGACAGGCCTGCCTGTTGAATGTTGAGCAGCTCACCCAGAATAAAGGGCAAAACAGCCACAAAGCCCAGGAACAAAGCCCCCGGCAGCGTGATACGCCGTTGCACTTTAGTCAAATAGCGCTGGGTGGGGCCGCCGCGCGTAACACCTGGAATTTGAGCGCCCTGTTTCTTCAGATTGTCGCCATAGTTTTGCTGGGCAAACAATACGTCCGTGTAGAAGAAAGTGAACAGCACCACCATCACAAAGTACATCAATGAGTACCACGGGCTGTTACCACCAAACACATCCGAAACACCCTTCGCCAGGTTGGCCACCCACTCGGTTTTCGAAGCCAGGAAGAAACTGGCTACAATCGCCGGAAAGGTGAGCATAGACTGGGCAAAGATCAGCGGGATCATACCGGCCATATTGACCATCAAAGGCAAGTTGCTGCGCACCGGCATAGACATGCGGTTGCCAATCCGTCGGCCGGGGAACATCACCGGCACATTGCGGCGGCCTTGTTGCACAAACACAATCGCGAAAATCGTCAGCGCCAGAATGACCAGCATAATAATCGCCAGCCACCAACCGCGCTGCTGATCACGCAAAATCGCGTTCAGGCTCTCAGGCAGGCGCGAAACAATACCCGCGAAGATGATCAACGATAAACCCTGATTCGGAATACCATACTCCGAAATCAATTGTCCCAACCAGATACCAAACATCGTACCCGCGATCATGCTCAATAAAGCCGTTGCGGTCGAAAGCAGCAAATCGCTGCTAAACCCAATCTGCAAAATCGGCGCACCGGCGATTGAATTGAAAATGTTGATCTGTCCCACAGCCGAAAGCAGCGCCATCGGAACAGTCAAAATCACCGTCCACTTCTCCATCCATTTTTGGCCTTCGCGCGGGTTTTCCTTCATCTTCGCTTCCAATGCCGGAATAATCGGCATTAGAAGCTGAAGGATGATTTGCGCGGTAATGTAGGGGTAAACACCCATCGCCAGAACAGAAAAGCGGGAGACCGTACCACCCGAAAGCAGGTCGAGTAAACCAACCAGATTCCCAGCCGCGCCGCCAGCTTGCGTCAACTGTGACAACGCCAAACGGTCGATACCCGGAACAGGGATGTTCGCCGCCAGACGGTACAGAATCAACAAACCCAGCGTGATCAGGAGTTTCTTTCGAATATCCTCTGATGTCCAGAGATAGCGCCAAGCTGATCGCTTCATGCGTGGGTCTCCTTTACTAACAGTGTTAGCCAATAATCTCGACGCTGCCGCCGGCCGCTTCAATGACCGCTTTAGCGCCTTTGCTTACACGCTGGGCTTTCACCGTCAGCGCCACAGTCAGCTCACCCCGGCCCAAAACCACAACCGGGTTTTTCGGCTTGCTGATCAATTTTGCATCGGCTAACAACTCTGGTGTAATCACCGTACCAGCCTCAAAGCGGGCCAGCTGCTCCACATTGATTTCGTTATATTCAACCCGGTTAATCGGAGTGAAGCCTTCACCACGCATAAAGGGCAAGCGGCGGTAGAACGGCAGGTTACCGCCCTGGCGGTACAATTTGCCGCCAGAACCATTGCGCGCACCCAGGCCTTTGGTACCGCGGCCGGCGGTTTTACCCTGACCGGCAGCATGGCCGCGGCCAACGCGTTTTGGTTTCTTTGTGGCGCCTTCATTTGGCTTAAGATCGTTCAGTTTCATCACTCTACCTGCTCTTCCACTTTAACCAAGTGATTAATCTTTCGCAGCATTCCTTGCAGCGTGGCAGAGTCTTCTTGCACAACACTCTGATTGATTTTGTGCAGACCCAGCGCGCGCACGGTAGCTTTATGTTTTTCAGTGTTGCCAATCACGCTGCGAACCAGCGTGATGCGAAGTTTCTTCGGCTCGCTTTTCTTAGCCATTCTTCCTCCGCTCCCAGAACGGCAAAAGCTCTTCCACTGGTTTACCGCGGTGCGCGGCTTCTACCTTCGGGTCTTTGATCGACTCAAGCGCCTGGAAGGTGGCCTTTACCACATTCAAAACATTCGTGCTGCCCAGCGACTTCGTCAAAATATCGCGAACACCAGCAGCTTCCAAAACAGCGCGTGTGCTGCCGCCCGCAATAACGCCCGTTCCACGAGAAGCGGGTTTCAACAAAACTCGCGCACCGGCCACACGCCCCATCACCTCATGCGAGATGGTGGTGCCAGACAGGGCAACTTTGTGCATATTTTTGCGGGCGCGTTCGCTCGCTTTGCGCATCGCATCCGGCACCGCATTGGCCTTACCAATTCCCAGGCCCACATTGCCGTTATTGTCACCAACAACCACAGCCACGCGGAATTGGAAGCGACGGCCACCTTTTACAACTTTGGCGACACGCGCAATTTCAATCACGCGCTCGTCCAGTTGGTCTTCCATCGGTTGGAAATTATCCATAATCTTTGGCCCTCTACTACCTTTCGATTATTGCCTTAGAACTCAAGGCCTGCCTCACGGGCTGCCTCTGCCAATGCCTTTACACGGCCAATATATTTGTAACCGCCGCGGTCAAACACAACCTGCTTCACGCCTTTTGCCAAAGCGCGCTCAGCAACCAGTTGGCCAACCAGTTTGGCCTGTTCCGACTTCTTCATCCCATCCAGCTTTTCGCGCAGCTCGCGATCCACCGAAGAGGCCGAAGCCAGGGTTACACCAGCCACATCATCAATTACCTGGGCATTGATATTGGCAAGGCTGCGGAATACCGACAACCGTGGACGCGCAGGCGTCCCACTGATGTGTTTTCGAACGCGATTGTGTCGGCGTTCACGAGCTTCAGATCGAGTCATCTTTGTCATAGCTCACCTACCTGTTAAGCCTTGCCGGTCTTGCCAGCTTTGCGGCGCACCTGTTCACCCAAATATCGAATACCCTTACCATGATACGGTTCGGGCGGGCGTACTTTGCGCACTTCGGCTGCAGCCTGACCAACTACTTCTTTATCGGCACCCATTACCTTCACAATACGAGTCTTTGTATCAACATCAAAGCTCAAGCCTGGTTTGGGTTCCACAACAACCGGGTGAGAGTACCCCACATACAATACCAGGTTCTGGCCGTTCATCTCGGCCCGGTAACCAACACCCTGGATTTCTAGTGATTTCTCAAAACCAGTACTCACACCGGTGACCATATTATTAATTACCGCACGGGTCGTTCCATGAAGCGCGCGGGCGCGCGGGGTTTCGTTCGTGCGCGTTACGGTTAAGATGTTGTCTTCAACACTCACCGCCACCTCAGGCAAATGCTCATAGCTGAGCTGACCTTTGGGGCCTTTCACGCTCACTGCGTTTCCCTGAATATCCACCTGCACTCCGGCTGGAATTACCACGGGCATACGTCCAATTCGAGACACAGTATCCTCCTTAACTCAGGCTACCAGACCTTACAGATAATTTCACCGCCCACGCCAAGTTTGCGCGCGCGCTGACCGGTCATTACGCCTTTAGGGGTGGTCAGAATTGCAATACCCAAACCGGACAAAATCCAGGGGATATCTTGCTTCTGAGTATATACACGGCGGCCAGGGCGGCTTACCCGCTCTAAACCAGTGATCACCGACCGTCGTTCGCGGCGTTCACCCACATATTTCAGCTTTACCCGCAAAGTAGCGAAGGTGGGCTTTTCTCCATCAGCAACCTCAAAGTCACTGATGTAGCCTTCTTCTTTCAGTATGCGGGCAATTTCCGCCTTCATCTTCGACGAGGGCATTGCCACAACACTCTGGCCAGCCATCACGCCGTTACGAATGCGTGTCAACATATCAGCAATCGGATCATTTACGCTCATTCTTAATTACCTCCGGGCTGGCTTACCAGGATGACTTTCGCACGCCGGGTATCTGACCTTTTAAGGCTAACTCGCGAAAGCAGATTCGGCAAAGGCCAAATCGGCGAATATAACCGCGCGGCCGGCCACAGACTTTGCAGCGATTACGAACCTGGTTCGAAAATTCTCGCCGCTGTTCACGATACGTCATGCATTTCTTCGCCATACTAATCCTTCCTAAAGGGCATACCCAGCAGTTTCAGCAGCAAGTACGCCTGATCGTCGGTCGTCGCAGTCGTTACAATGGTTACTTCCATTCCGCGAATCTTGTCGATCTTGTCGTACTGAATTTCAGGGAAAATCAACTGCTCTCGCAGGCCCAGCGTGTAATTGCCGCGCCCGTCAAAGGCGTCTGATGATACTCCCCGAAAGTCGCGTACGCGTGGCAGAGCAATATTTACCAGCCGGTCCAAGAAAGACCACATGCGGTCACCCCGCAGCGTAACTTTCGCACCGATCAAGCGGCCTTCGCGTAGTTTGAAATTCGCGATGCTTTTGCGCGCTTTGATGATGATCGGTTTTTGGCCCGTGATCGTTGTCAGATCACCTGCTGCTGCCTCTAATGCCTTCGGGTTATCTAATGCTTCACCCAACCCAATGTTCACCACAACCTTCTGAATGCGCGGAACCTCGTTAATGTTCTCCAGGTTCAGCCCCTTCTTCAAGGCAGGCACAACTTCTTTTACATATTGTTGCTTCATATTATTCATTGCTTACGCTCCCAGGCGGGTTAATCGTCGATCAGGGCGTTGCATTTTTTGCAAACCCGTCGCACCGCGTCATTTTCGCGCAGAAGACCCACACGGGTAGCTTTACCACACTTCGGGCAAACCACCATCACATTCGAAATGTGCAGCGGCGCCTCAAAACGTACCCGGCCGGGGTTAATGGTGCGGCCTTGCGATTGAACCTGGCGCTGGTGTTTGGTGCGCATGTTCACGCCCTGCACCACCACGCGGCTCTCATCCGGCAGAACCTTAATCACTTCGCCCGTTTTCCCTTTATCTTCGCCGCGGCCGCTAATGACCTTGACGAGATCACCTTTACGAATTTTGACTTTCATGATTGTTTCGCTCCTCTATTCGCTTCCTAAAGTACTTCCGGGGCCAGAGAGACGATCTTCATGAAGCCCTTCTCGCGCAGTTCGCGGGCCACTGGGCCAAAGATGCGGGTGCCCTTGGGGTTTTGGCCGTCGGTGTCCAGAATGACGCAGGCGTTATCGTCAAAACGAATGGAAGAGCCATCTTCGCGGCGCCATTCTTTCGAGCAGCGCACAATCACAGCCTTCACCACATCGCTTTTCTTTACATTGCCCTGCGGCGCAGCCGACTTCACCGTCGCCACAACCACATCACCAATCTGACCATAGCGGCGCTTTGAGCCACCCATCACATGGATCACCAGCACTTCACGCGCCCCAGTGTTATCAGCCACTTTCAGACGAGATTCTTGTTGTATCATCGCTTATTCTCCTTCAACAACATCCGAAGTCTCGCCTATGCGCTTCGTGATCGTCTCTACCACCCAGCGCTTCTCCCGAGAGAGCGGCCGGCTTTCGATGATCTGCACTTCATCGCCAATCATGCAGCCCAGTTCATCGTGGGCTTTCACACGCTTGGTCGCGTGCACAACCTTTTTGTAGAGCGGGTGACGATAAGTCCGCGCAATTTCGACCACAACGGTCTTCATCATTTTGTTGCTTGTTACTACACCTGTTAATCGGCGTCGAGTAGTCGTCATTTCTCACCTTCCCGCTGGCCGGCAGATTTTTGCTCGCTCAGTATGGTTTCAAACTGGGCAATCAAACGCCGCGTTTTCTTCAGACGGCTCGTGTCTGTCAGCTGACCCGTTACCGATTGGAACCGCAGGTTCATCAACTCGTGGCGGGCATCATCCAGCTTTGCTTGTAATTCGGCAGTCGACAATAATCGCATATCTTTTACTTTCATGCCTGTTCTCCTCCAATTTCATGACGGCCAACTACTTTCGTCTTGATGGAGAACTTATAGGAAGCCTGGTGCAAAGCCTCTTGCGCCACGTCTGAAGGCAAACCAGCAATTTCAAACATAATGCGTCCAGGTTTCACCACTGCCACCCAATACTCCACATTTCCTTTACCTTTACCCATACGGGTTTCAGCGGCGCGATGAGTGTAGGGCTTATCAGGGAAGATGCGAACCCACAACTTTCCGCGGCGGCGCATAACACGCACCATCGCGCGGCGTGCGGCTTCGATCTGGCGGGCCGAAACCCAACCAGGCTCCAAAGCCTGCAACCCATAGTCGCCGAAGGATACTTCCGCCCCGCGCAGCGCTTTACCGCGCATGCGGCCGCGCATCATTTTGCGGAACTTAACTCGCTTTGGCATCAACATAGTCTCTACCTCTTTTTTTCAATCCACCTGGGGTTGTCCCAGTGTTTTGCTTATTCGCTAACGTACACACCCTCGGTGGGTTGCACTTTCTCTTCGATCTCGCGCGAGAGAACATCGCCACGGTAGACCCACACCTTGATGCCGATCTTGCCATACGTGGTCAAAGCCTCGGTCTGGGAAAAGTCGATGTCAGCGCGGAGAGTCTGGAGCGGCACACGGCCTTCTCGCAGCCACACGGTGCGCGCCATTTCAGCGCCCGCCAAACGGCCCGAGACGGAAATCTTAATTCCAAGCGCTCCCTGGCGCATGGCCTGCTGGATGGCGCGTTTCATCGCCCGGCGGTAGCTCACGCGGCGCGCTATCTGCCCGCCCACGTTCTCGGCCACCAGATACGCGTCCAGATCGGGCGATTTAATCTCTTTGATTTCGAGATCGATGCGCTTTCCGGTCAACGCTTCCAGATCCTGGCGAATTTTCTTCACAGTCTCGCCTTTGCGGCCGATCAAAATACCCGGCTTGGCCGTGTTCACCACAACTTTCACCTTGCCAGGGAAGCGTTCCACCTCCACACGAGACACGCCCGCGCGGCCAGCTTCCTTCATGATCAGCTCACGAATCTGGAAATCCTGATGCAGCTGGTCAATATACTGGGGACCATCAGCGTACCAGCGCCCGTCCCAGGTCTTATTGATGCTCAGACGAAATCCAATCGGATGTACTTTACGACCCATAATATCTCCTGGTGTCTTTCCTATCTCATCACCTGGCAGTGCCAGGTGAACCTATCTCACTACTTCCGCTCTCGCAAAACCACTTCGATGTGAGAAGAGCGGCGTAAGATCGGCTTGAAACGCCCGCGCGCTCCAAACCGCCGCCAGCGGCGGGTAGGCGCTTCGTCAGCCGTGATCTTGTACACGTACAGATCATCTCGGCTCAAACCGAAATTCTCTTCCGCGTTTGCCACGGCAGAAGCAATCAACTTGCGAACCGGCAGTGCGGCTGCTTTGTTGGTGAAGCGCAGTAAATCAATCGCTTCCACTGCCGCTTTGCCGCGAACGGTATCGATCACCAGGCGGGCCTTTTGGGCAGAAATGCCACAGTTACTTAATTTAGCACGAATATCGGTTGCCATTTTGCCTACCTCTTCTTAGATGACTTCTCGGCAACGTGGCCGCGGAAGTGGCGGGTGGGCGCAAACTCACCCAACCGGTGCCCAACCATGTTATCTGTGACGTAGATCGGCACATGGCGACGGCCATCGTGCACCGCTATCGTGTGTCCTACCATTTGCGGGAAGATCACACTCGCCCGGCTCCAGGTGCGCAGCACCTTCTTCTCGTTCCGAGCATTCATATCTTCAATTTTTTTCAGAAGTTTGGGCTCGATAAACGGCCCTTTTTTCAGCGATCGTGACATACTTGCGTCCCTCTGTCGCTCAATCTAACCGGTCAGCCTGTTGCCCCGCTTATTTGCGGCGGCGAACAATGTACTGATCAGTCTTCTTATTCCGACGGGTCTTATAACCCAGCGCGGGGCGTCCCCACGGAGTCTTCGGACCGGGCATACCAATCGGCTGGCGCCCTTCACCACCACCATGCGGATGGTCGCGGGGGGTCATCGCAGTACCGCGCACCGATGGGCGGATGCCCAGGTGGCGTTTGCGACCGGCTTTTCCCAGCTTCACATTGCTGTGATCCAGGTTGCCGACCTGACCGATGGTTGCGTAACAACCCTGACGTACCAGGCGCATCTCGCCCGAGGGCAGGCGCACCGTGGCATAATCACCTTCCTTCGCCAGCAGCTGAGCCGCGGCGCCAGCCGAGCGAACCATCTGCCCGCCTTTGCCTTCTTTCAGCTCAACATTATGGATCATGGTACCCACAGGAATGTTCGCGATGGGCAACGCGTTGCCAGGGCGAATTTCTGCTTCGGGGCCGTTCACCACTTTATCGCCCACTTTCAAGCCCACCGGGGCCAGAATGTAGCGTTTCTCGCCGTCCACATAATGCAGCAGCGCCAGGCGAGCGGTGCGGTTGGGATCGTATTCGATCGATGCAACAGTCGCAGGAACGTTCACTTTATCCCGTTTAAAATCGACCAGGCGAATTTTTTGGCGGTGACCGCCGCCCTGATGGCGAACGGTAACGCGGCCATACATATTCCGACCGGCGTTCTTTTTGCGGGGAACAACCAGTGAGCGCTCAGGGGTACTCTTCGTGATCTCTTCAAAAGTGTAGCCCGTGCGATGTCGCGTACCGGGTGTGATTGGTTTGTAAATCTTGACAGCCATTACTCTACCCCTTCAAAGATCGCGATGCTATCTTCCGGCGCGAGGGTAACAATTGCTTTCTTGTACGCCGATTGGCGGATCGCCATCCGGCGGCTGCGCGCGCGGCGGGTGCTCTTCGCGGGAACATTAACAATATTCACGCGCAGCACCTTCACATCAAACAGCTTGCTCACAGCATCTTTTACCATGCTGCGTGTGGCATTGGGCGCCACTTCGAACACATACTGGTGCAGCTTGCTAACCTGGTAATTGCTTTTTTCGGTTACCAGCGGTCGGCGGAGAACATCATAAATCGTATTCATTGTTTCCTCCTACCTACCCTAAATGGTTCGAGATCGACTCAAGTGATGCAACCGGCATGACCAGTTTTTCATACTTCAGCAAATCACGAATATTCAAGTAGCCCGAAAGCATAATCTTCGCGTCTGGAAGATTGTTCGTCGCGCGGATCACGCCCTCATAAGCTTCTTTTTCAGGGATCAAAATCAACGCGCTGCAATCACCCACCAGCGTATCCAGGGCTTTCGCCATCAAACGCGTCTTGGGTTCCGGCAGTGCCAACTGATCCAACATCACCACATTCGCCTCAGCTGCCTTCACAGACAGCGCCGAGCGTAAAGCCGCCAGGCGCATTTTGCGCGGCATTGCTTTGGTGTACTTGCGCGGATGCGGTGTGTGGATGCGGCCACCACCCTTCCACTGTGCAGCCCGGATGGAACCCTGTCGTGCCCGGCCAGTGCCCTTCTGGCGCCACGGCTTGCGTCCACCACCCGATACTTCACCACGCACTTTGGTGTCGTGCGTGCCCAGGCGGGCGTTCGCCATCTGGCGCACGAATGCCTGGTGCATCAAGTCTACATAAACTGGGGCTTCAAAGATCGCTCCCGGTAATTCCACCGAGTCCACCTTTTTGCCCTCCATGTTATAAACATCTACTAACATAGTCACTTCGCTCCCTTTAATGTGCTGAAAAAATGTCATCCTTGCGTCAGACTATTTTTTCCGCGCCTCCTTGATCAGCACCAGACCACCACGCGGCCCAGGAACGGCGCCACGCACACCAATCAGGTTGCGCTCAGGGTCTACCAGCGCGACCATCAAGTGAGACTGGGTTACGCGCTCATTGCCCATGTGACCCGGACCACGAGAGCCCTTGAACACACGCCCTGGGGTTGTGCCAGATCCACGTGAACCAGGCGCGCGATGACGATCCGATTGACCATGTGTCTTCGGACCACCGCGGAAACCGTACCGTTTCACACCACCCTGGAACCCGCGGCCTTTGCTCGTACCGGTAACATCCACATGCTCGCCAATCGCGAACTGCTCAACCGACACTTTTTCCCCTTCAGACACACCAGGTTCTTTGGCTCGAAACTCGCGCAGGAAGCGCAGTGGGGGCAAGTTGTTCTTCTTGAGGTGCCCCAAACTACCACCAGTGAGGCGTTTCGGCTTCACTTCTTCGAAACCCAGTTGCACGGCGGAGTACCCGTCGTTTTCGGGCGTGCGCACTTGGGTAACAAAGCAAGGCCCAGCTTCAATGAGCGTTACCGGCACAGCCGCGCCGTTCTCATCGAAAATCTGGGTCATACCGATTTTCTTGCCTATCAGCCCTTTAAACATCTCAGTTTTTCTCCTTCGTAAGGTTGAAGTTGCAAGAGACTGTCAGCCTGGGCTTGGCCGCATCATCTCTTATATGCAGTGCAGTCAGTCAGCCTGCTGCGTCACTCCGCATCGTGTCGTGCGCCCACAGAGCCGCTCTTGCACCGCATGGTCGAACCAGACAATGCTTTGTCTGGCAAACCTCGTAATTATACTGCTATTCTTTTTTTTTGACCAGTCATCAGGCGACAAGTCTTTTCTACCCGCCACCTGATGAACCGGTCATTTCATTCTTGTAAACCTGTTAAATCTTGATCTCAATATCCACACCGGCCGGTAGATTCAAGCGCATCAGCATGTCGATCGTTTTCGCATCGGGGTCCAACACGTCAATCAAACGATTGTGCGTGCGCACCTCAAAATGCTCGTGCGAATCTTTATCGATGAACGTTGAGCGGCGAACCGTAAATTTTTCAATCCGGGTCGGAAGCGGCACCGGTCCCACAACCCGCGCCCCGCTGCGTTCCGCTGTATCCACAATCCGCTTGGCGGATTGATCCAGCACACGATGATCGTATGCTTTCAGACGAATGCGAATTCGTTGCTTTGCCATACCTTACACCTATTTTCTAAGCCAGAATCTTGGTGATAACGCCGGCGCCCACGGTCAGACCGCCTTCGCGGATCGCGAATTTGGAACCCTGCTCGAGCGCAACCGGAACGATCAGTTCAGCGGTCATGTTGATGTTGTCGCCG
>NZ_LGCL01000023.1 GCF_001306115.1 Ornatilinea apprima
GTATCCATTCATCGTTGGGTTACCTGACACCTGCCGAGTTCGAAGCTGCTTGGCTGTCATCACAATCAGTGGTGGGTACCCCCTAAACTATCCCTGTTTTTGTGTCCAGTTTTATGGGTCCACCACAATGAAACTCTCACCCTAGTTCTTTTTGCACCATTCACTGGCAACCTGCTTACACGTGGCACGCCAATGCTATTCGAGACCTCTCACAGCGCTGAGGCGGCATTCTTATCTATGAGGTTTGCCCTCAGGGTCGTACTCACCGGTCTTAGCTTCTCCAGAATATGAAGGTTTCGAATTTTTTTGCTATATTTGCCCTCAAAACAAAATCAAAAGGGATGATAAGGTTCAACGTAAGTAAATAGTCCAAGAGATTATCACGTTATCTGGCACTAATGGTTCTTGCTGTAGCCAAGGCAGTGCTTAACCACTCAATTATTAATTCGCACTTTTCAGTATCAAAGAAAACCTCTGCATCACCACTTGATTCTTCAGATATTCCTATTCCAATTGAATTATCGACAACCCGGACAACAATATAACTTAGTTCTCCTGACATCCTATCCTTAAATTGAACAGATCCAATGTTTACAATATCCATAGAAATCTCCATTTCATTTAGGCATTGGTTGCCCAGATAAATATGTCAGATGTTTCTATAATCCCGGCCATTCAATATGCCAACTAGCCCTTATGAAATGCAGGTGCATCAAGGTAGTAAGGATGTTGCTCGTATGTAATCTTAATCCAAGTTGCCACCTTGGGATGAACTTTGAGAATTTGTGGGAGGTTGGTATAAGGCAAGGAATCTTTCACTCTCAGAGGAAATTGGTCATAAAACCAGTGTCTCCCCAATTCTCGAAGACACTGGTTTTTCTTTTCAAACATCCACTCGCCATCTAATCAAACATCTCATGGGGCGTGCCCTCATTCACTAAATACGTCAGCTCGCTGTCACTGAGGTGTCCAATCCCCAGCTTGTCGAGGGTGCGGCCGCGCCGCCAGTAATCCGTTTTGTGAATGATGCATGCCAGGCGGATAATTGAATCCATTGCCCGCACAGAAACGCCGAAGTGCTCGCCCAGTGACGCGATGGGAACCATGCTCATCGGCACGTCTTCAAAGATGTAGCGGTGATACAGGGTGGTTGGGGCCTTAATTCCATAATAGCCCGGCTGGTTATGGATGGCCTGGTGCAGGTCTTCGCCCACCGTGTCGTAAGCCAGCTTCAACCACTCCATGGCGGTTCGCCCGCGGATGCCCAGCGAAGCCGCCACAGTTACCCGTTCGCGGTCCAGCGCCTCCAGCACGCGCGCCACCGAGGTGGAAACACCATCAATATAAAACTCAAAATCGCCGTGGGTGGTTTCAATCCAACCCGCGTTGAGAATCGTCAGCGCCGGATGAAAAATGGCGCCCATATTGTTTAACCCGGTTTGCAGTACATTCACGCCATCAATGTATTGCGAATAGGCCTGGTGGATCATGTCCAGAACGCTTCGCGTGCGGGTGGCTGGCAATGCTGCCAGCGGTACGGCCTCTTTTATGCGGAAGATGCGCGCCTGAGCTGGGCCATCGGACCGCGAGGCATAAATGAACGTTTCCGCTTCCGCGACGGTAACATCAGCCGTGCAGTGATTGTCGTGCAGCACTTTTTGGAATTCAATCGCCCCACAGGTGCGCCCGGGGTGCAAAAGCACAATCTGCCCATCCTTCAAGTAGGGCGCGCAGTTTTTGGCAATTTCGGCGTGCGCCGAAGACGGCACCACCACCATGATCATGTCGGCGTTTTCCAGCGCCTCGGCAATGTTGGAAGTCACGCAGGCCAGCTTACCAAAGCCGTGCGGTCCGCCTTCGCAGCATTCCAGGTCAATTCCACCCAATTCCTTGATCGCCGCGATATGGTCGGGTGTGCGATTATACAGCGTCGTCGGAAATTCCATCAACGCCAGGTGGGCTGCCATCGCTTTTCCCCCATGGCCCGCTCCAATTACAGTGAAATGAGTTTTTTGGGTCACTTTGCTTCGCCTTTTTTCAACACAAACTCCAATCGTTCAGCCTCCGGCACAACTCTGCCCGACTGGTCAATACAATCACAGCCACCATTAATGATTCTGGTACTGATCTGCCCGCGTCCAAAACGGTTGTTTTTGAGCTGCGGCGCGTCCATAATGCCGAGGGTAACCGCCCTGGCCAACGTAGACGGGTCGGTTAATGGGTCTTCTCCTTTATTTTCCGAGATAGCCTGAATGGCGTGCAGGGTCTGAATTGCCTCACTGACCAGATGCTCTGCCCGCCGGTTCACCAGCGGATCGCTCACCATATCGGGGATTCCGCGTTGAGCGTTCTCGATTGCCCGGCGCGCCAGCTGGCAAGACTCAATCACATCCTCAGCCGTGGCGGCATGGTCCGCTTCGGTAAACCCGACCACATGCACAATATCAGGCTGGAGCGCCATTTGCAGGTAAACACTGGTGGCCAGATGAGCACGCGCTGCCGCCGGGTCTAAAGGATAACTCAACAACCCGGTGCGGGTCTGCTTCCAGATGCGAAAATCCGGCCCCGCGAGCGGCGCGACCATCCGCAGAATGGCCAGCATTTTTGCCAGGTCCATGGCGTCGGAATGCCCGGGCGGGCTGTTGAACATGAACTGCGCGATATAGTCCTTCACCCCAAACGCGCGCGCGTTATAGGCTGAGAGATAAGCACTGACCACAAACACCACATCAGGCGCGTCGCGCATACCCCAATGATGCGGCTCATTCAACTCCACGGGCACGTTGCGCTGGCCATACCATGCCATCACTTTTTGGTGCTCGCGGATCGATCCTTCCAGGTCCCACGGGCCGCGCCCGTCCATCTGATTGAACCAGAAGAGCGGAATCGCGCACCAGGCCAGGTGGATGGTTTCCAGGTACATTTCTGCCAGGGGGATAAAATCATCGGTGCCGGAATAGGTTCGCAGCAGTGGATAATTTCCGCTGCGGCTCGCCTGGTAGAGCTGTTGGTAATCCTCAGACGAGCGCACCGGCACGCCCCCCGCCCCTTTGCGGCGCGGATCTTGCCGCTCGGGGTGAAAGAAGTTCTCCTGCGCGTCCTGGTCAATCCCCAATGAAATCACATCCAGCACTTTGGCGTTGGCAATTTTGGCGATGCCCTCTACCGTGTCTTGCATGGTGGGCAGCCCAAAATGGTGGCGCAGCAGGGGAAAGGGAGATTTCCATTTCATGCGCTCGACGGTGGTTTGCGGCGGAATTTGCTCGGCCGCGCCGCCGCCCGCGTACCCCTTCAGGTAAGCAACCACCGCTTCAACCGGCTCAGAGCCGTCGAACACCGCCTCAAAGAATCCCAAGCGGCGCGCCTTCGCGGCAATCGGCGGTGTCCCGCCAAACGCGAAGCGCACCCCGGTGCTGTGCAGCTCGTCGGCCGCCTCGGCAAACTCTCCCAATAAGCGTTCGCCAGTCTCCGGGGTCAGGCGGTAAGAGACCCCCACCAAATCCGCTTTTTCCTGGATGGCGGCCTCGATCACCTTTTCAATCGACACAGCCGGTCCAAGAAAAACCGTTCGCCAGCCGGCATTCTCCGCCAAACTAAGGAATTTGGATATGCCGGCAACGTGGACGCATTCTCCTAATGCAGCCGCGATCACCGTTTTGGTCATAAGATGCTCCTGTTGTGGTGAGAATAAAGCTTCTCAAAAGGGGCTTTCATTTCTCAGAATGAAAATCAGCCAGGTCAGTTAAGAATTGAATCGGTCATCTGTGAGCTGGTACAGATAAGCCGTAAGGAATGGATCTTTCAATCCATTGGATAGTTTTGATATCGGTTGCAATCAATTGAAGTAATAGAATTGTAGCAAAGAATAAAAGCGATGGGAATAACTTCAGGGCGGATTCGATATTTGAATCCACGAATTTCTCCGGGTTGCCATTTTTCGGATGCCACCCTGGAAAAAAATTGGAAGGGAAAAACCGGTCTATTAAGTGGACGCCAGCACCAGGTTGATGCCCCGTTTGGCCAGGTCCAGGCGAAGTTGGCTTTCAGCGAATCGCCGGTGATCCATAGTTCAGGGGTGTTGGCTGTCCAGCGAATGGTCCCGCCAACACCCCTGCGTTCTTATCAACCTTGCTCACAAACTCCGCGGCAGACTGACTGCCCTTCCGAGCTTTTCATGGATGCTCAGAGACCTGTAATCCACTCTATTCCTTATCGAGGTCCCCTTCCACAAAGCCAGGCATCATAAACTTTGGGTTCGGATAGGTATAGAAGCCGCGGCCGGTCTTAATCCCCAGCAACCCCCGGTCCACATAGGCCTTCAAATAATCCGCGTTCTTTTGCAATTCGGGATCATTCAACGTGGTGGCCCAGTATTGGTTGATATGATAAGCCGTTTCAAGCCCAACCTGATCAAGAATCCCAAACGGCCCCATCGGCGCTTTCATCACGCCCATCCAGGCCCGGTCAACATTTTCAAACGAAGTTACCTCATTCGCCGCCAGCGAGGTGGCCGTGCGCAACAACGCGTTCAGCATGGAATTGAGGACATAGCCGTAATGCTCCTTGCCCAGCCGGATCGGAATCTGTCCAATCCGCCTCGCGAAAGCCTCCAAGGTATCCAGCGTCTCTTCCGATGTGCCCGGGTGCGGCATAATGTCAACCACATTGGAAACCCACACATACCCATGAAAATGCAGCGCGGCGAAGCGGTCTGGCCGTCCGGTGGCTTCCGCGTACATGGATGGCAAGAGGGAGGAAGTGTTGGTGGTGAAAATGGTGTGTGCCGGGCAAAGCTGGTGAAATTGCGCGAAAACCTTGCCTTTCAACGCCGGGTCCTCCGGCACCGATTCACTCACCAGGTCTGCCTGCGCCGCGGCAGCCGCGTCGGTCATGGGATGAATGCGCTCCAGAACCACCGGTTTGTGTTCTTTCGGAAACACCCCCTGCGCAATCAATCCGTCCAGATATCCCTCTATGGTGCGCATGCCGTTCTCCACCGATTCGGCAGAAATATCATAAAGATGGACATTAAAACCGTGCATCGCGCATTGCAAACCAATCTGGCTGCCCATTGTGCCCGCGCCAATGACCAACACCGTGCGTAGATCTTCGATCCTCATCCTAGTTTCTCCTTATCATGAATTTGCCACGCACCCCTTTGAGGGGCGCGTTTTCCCACCCTGCATGCTTAATCATACCCGATCTCACGCCAGGAGAAATCGGGGTTTATGAGGAAAACTTCTCCGCTACAAAAAACTGAAGAAATCTCAAAAGGAATTGATCAGGCGGTTTTCCCCCGAATTACATTCTCCGCCCTGCGTTCCAGATAACGCAGCAGAAAATTGGCGCTGAAGGATAAAACGCTGGCAGCCAACCCCCCGGCGAAAATCTTTTCATAATTCGCCGTGGTTACCCCCTGGAAGAGCAGCAGCCCCAGCCCACCCGCGTTGATGAAGGCTGCGATCATGCCAATCCCAATCGAAGAAAGCGACACCAGGCGAATGCCGGCCAGCAGCATCGGCATCGCCAGCGGAAGCTCCACCTGCCAGAAGCGCTGCCAGCCGTTCATGCCCATGCCGCGCGCAGCCTCAATAATCGCCGGGTCAATGGTGGTCAGCCCCACCAGCCAGTTACGCACCAGCAATAACTGGGCATAGGCCGTTAAAGCCACCACGGCCGGTCGGGTTCCCAGACCAAAAAGCGGGATCAACAAGACAAACAGCGACAGGCTCGGAATGGTGTAAATGACCCCAAGAACGCTCATCACCGGCCCGCGCAGCCAGGCCACACGCGCCAAAAGCAACCCCAAAGGCACCCCAATCAATAAGGAAAAGAAGAGCACCGTCAGGGTAAGCTGAACGTGCTGCAGAAATAACGGCGCCACCACTTCAAAATGATTGATCAGGTAACTCATTGGCAGTTCTTCTTTTTTGACGATGGTGCAGCAAACAACATCGAGCGTAAATCGCTAAACCCAACTTCACCCAATGGTATCCCAGACGCGTTTTCCACCCGCAGCGTATCCCTGCCACTGCTCAACAGCAAAGACAGAGCCGAGCGCAAATCATCTTCCGGACGCAAAACAGCGGTCTCCTCTGCGTCCGCTTCGGGCAGCACCGCCGGTATGCCCATCTCTTCGCGGGCTTTCAGGATCGACTGCACATTCACCAGGCTCAACCGCCGCAGAAGATTGTTGGATCCCACCAGGTCTTCCACAAAGGCATCTGCCGGGTGGGTAACAATTTCGATAGGCGTGCCATATTGAACAACCTTGCCCGCCCGCATCACAATAATCTTGTCCGCCAAGCGAAAAGCCTCTTCCACATCGTGGGTAACAAATAAGATCGTCTTCGCCAGTTTGCAGTGCAGGCCCAGCAGCTCGCCCTGCAGCCGCTCGCGGTTGATCGCGTCCACGGCGGCAAAGGGCTCATCCATCAATAGAATGGAGGGGTCAGCCGCCAATGCCCTGGCCAGCCCCACCCGCTGCTGCTCTCCGCCCGAAAGCTGGCGGGGAAAGCGTGAAAGGTAGGAAGTCGGCAGGCCGATCAGGTCCAGCAGCTCTTCCACGCGGGCGTCAATTTTCTGATCATCCCACCCCAGCAAACGCGGCACAACGGCGATGTTCTTGCGGATGGTCATGTGCGGAAACAATCCGACCTGCTGAATCACATAACCGATATGGCGGCGCAGTTCATTGACCGGCAGAGTATGAATTTCTTGCCCGCCCAGCCAGATCTTTCC
The DNA here is from genome assembly GCF_001306115.1 of Ornatilinea apprima. Taxonomy (GTDB): domain Bacteria; phylum Chloroflexota; class Anaerolineae; order Anaerolineales; family Anaerolineaceae; genus Ornatilinea; species Ornatilinea apprima. Next base: position 6,742 of record NZ_LGCL01000023.1, read on the forward strand.
CTCGGTGGGGTCGTATAGGCGGTTAACCATCTTTAACAGCGTGGTTTTTCCGCAGCCAGACGGCCCCAACAAAACGACCATGTTACCGGCCGCGACCCGGAAAGACACACCGTTCACGGCCGGTATTGATCCATCCGTAAATGACTTTGACACGCCTTCAAACACAATCTCACCCGATTGTGCCATCCGGCCATCCTCAAAAAGAGAAACACTGTTCGTCAAAGCGCCCGCCATTCTAATCTATCAAACCATTTTCCACCAGAAAATCTCTGGCCACATCAGCCGGCTCTTTCTTTTCTGGTCCGTCCACCTGCCAGTTCAGCCCAGACATGATTTCATCCGTGAGCAGCGGTGACAGTTCATTGAGCAGGTCAGCGATTTGCGGGTAGGCTGTGAGCGTGTCCTGGCGAATCACCGGCGCAACATTGTAAATGGGGTAGAACACCTTATCATCCACCAGCAGCAGCAGATCATTGCCATTGATCGCGCCGTCTGTGCCGAAAGCCACCACCACATCCACCTGACCGGCCATGAGCGCCTCATACCGCAGGCTGCCCTTGCCCAATTGTTTCAACTCTTTGAACTCAAACCCACCATAAGCGCCTTGCAGTCCTTTAATCCCGTCTTCTCGCTCTGAAAATTCTGGCGGACCGCCCAGAATCAGCTCAGGCGCGACTTTAGAAAGATCGGAATAGGTGGTGATACCGTATTTCGCGGCGACTTCTCTGGTCATCGCCAGAGCTTGCGAGTTGTTGAACGGCGAAGGTTCAAGCCAGGTCAGTCCATAATTTTCCTCATAGCCCTCTTTGACGGTGGTAAAAATCTGTTGGGCGTTCTGAATGGGACTCAGCTTCAACACGGTCATTAATCCGGTGGATGTATATTCCGGGTAGAGTTGAATCTCATTGTTGATGATCGCCTGATGCGCAATCGGCGTGCCTCCCAGATTCAGCTTGCGCTCCACAGTGAAACCTGCGTTCTCTAATATTTGGGCGTACATTTCAGCAATGATATACTGCTCGGTAAAATCTTTCGAGCCGATGATCACCTTTCCAGCGCTCTCTGCTGGTTGGCTTCCAGCCGCGGGCGCGCAGGCGCTGACCAGCATCACAGCCGCCAGCAGAACAAAAAACAATTTATGCATCTTCTTAGACTTCAACATCAACACACCTCCTTGAGCGCGTTATCCAAGCAATTGGATGAGGCTACTTTCCGATCGAAGGGTAAACCTTCAAAAATATCGACCAGAAGAATTCAGACGATAAAGCCAGCAGCGCAATGGGGATCGCGCCCACCAGCATCACTGACACGCTGTACAAAGCGAACCCGCGGGTTACAAAATCCCCCAAACCTCCCCCACCGATAAAGGATGCCAGGCTCGCGCTGGAAATGACTTCGACCGACGCGATGCGGATGCCGGTTACAATCGCGGGAACCGCCAGCGGCAGTTCGACCTTGCGCAGCACCTGCTGTGGGGTCATTCCCATACCCGCCGCCGCTTCAATGAGGAAGGGATCCACCCCGCGCAGACCAGTGTAGGTATTGATCAGCACGGGTGGAAAGGCCAGAATGGAAAGCGCGACCAGGGCAGGGACAAAACCCAGACCAAGGTAGGGCAGCGCCAGAAAAAGAATCGCCAGGCTGGGGATCACGCGAAAGGCCGTGAAGAAATTGATCACCGCCTGGGCAATTTTGGCGCGCTTCGCAATCCAAATCCCCGCTGGCAGCGCCACCAGCAGACTGATCCCCAACGCCGAAAAACTGAGCGCCAGGTGCTGCCGCACCGACTGCCAGAAGAAAGCTTGGTTTTCTAGAATGTATTGGTATGCACCTTGTAACGAATCCATCATATCCGCCCCGCTGGGCTTTGCTTTCCTGACCCGTCTATCCTGGCAAAGAAGATCACCGTAAATATGTTAAATCCTATTGTGATCAAAACGGCCGATGATTGCAATACCAAGCATAACAAAACCGGGGGTTTGTAGAACATTTAATCAACAATCGGGCTCAAATTCGACCAAACCGGCCGAAGGACATTAAAAAACCGCGCCTTCTCCAGAGAAACACTCTAGAAAAAGCGCGGTAGATGTAATAAACAACTGCCTAGCGATTCACTTCCGAATGGTTTAACAATGGCCCGAATACGCTCACCAGCTTTTCCAACCGCTCTGGCCTGTCAACCACCCAGCAGGCCATAAAGGTTGTGATGGGTACTGCCGCAAACAATCCAATTGTCCCCACCAGAGAGCGGACCATTTCTTCGGCCAGGTAATTGAGGTTGATGATATTCGAGAACTGCACATTGCTGTTGGAGAAAAGCAAGAACAGCGATAGGGATGCACCAAGATACGCCAGAACCAGCGTGTTGACCGTCGCCGCGATGTGATCTTTGCCCACATTCATCGAGCGTTTGAACCGTTCCGAAAAGTCCATCTCTGGGTTGGCCCGATAAATCTCAATCACCGCCGAGGTCTGGCCCACCACCAGATCATCCAAAATTCCCAGCGCACCAATCACAATGCCGGCGATCAATAAGTTGCGCAAATTCATCTGATTGGACTGCTGAAGCAGGTACATGGCGTTTTCATCTCCCATGCCATTCAGCCGCGCGAAGTCCACAAAGAAGACCGCGATCAAGCCGGTGATCAAGATCGACACCAGAATCCCGCTCAGCGCAATGTGCGTCTTCAAGGTCCAACCATAGACCAGGTATTGTGTAATGGTTAGAAACAGGAAAGATCCCAACAGGCTGATCAGAATCGGGTTCTCGCCGTCCAGAATCTGCGGCACAATGTAGAAAATAATCACCAAAACGCTGACGCCAATCCCCAAAATACTGCGAATCCCCTGCCAGCCGCTTACCAGCACGCACACGCCCACAAACAGAATTCCCAAAACCAGCAGCGCGGGAGTGCGAATGAAGTCCACAAAATGAACATATACATTTCCATCATCCATCGAGGAAACCGAGACCAGAATCTTCTCGTTGGCTTGCAATACATGCGAGCTGGCCAGCAGATACTTCTTGCCATAATCAATGATGAATTGCTGCCCGGCATACTTCCCTTCCAGGATGCGAATATCCACCACCTGGTAAGGCTGGGTCGTCTCGCCCAACTGTGTGGTGCCCTGCTCTTTAATGGAAAGCACCTGGGCCTTAACAGTATCTGTGGTATACCCGACCTGCGTTTCCACTCCGCTGGGCGGCCGGTTCAGCGCCAGGATCAATGTGAGAATTAAACCGATGGCAACCATTAACGTGATTTGTTTCGACCTTTGGTTGAGTTTTTCCCAAAACATAAAAGCTCCAAACTGAATGCCGCAACCGGCTCTTCCGGCTGAGAATTAACCCGCTGTTCCTTTTTCTGACCACTTTAATGAATTTTCTCATTCTAACATACTTGCCGGAAACGCCATTTTGCTTGTGATGCACTGCAACCGGGTTGAATACGTTTCTCTACATTTGGCGTGGTAAAATTTCCTTTAGAATGGTTTTGATCACTGACCGTTACATGGGGAGAAAATGGCAAAGATTCTCAGCATAGTAGGCAGCTATCGAAAAAATGGCAACACCGCGCGCGTGCTGAATCTGCTGCATGAAGATATTCTGAACAAAGCCGAGCGCGAGAATATCTCCGTTGAAATTGAAACCGTATTCCTGGGTGAGTTTAACCTCAACCCATGCCGGGGCTGCCGCTGCTGCTTTGACCGCGGTGAAGACACCTGCCCTTTGGGCGACGATGATTTGAATACCCTTTTCAAAAAAATGCACGCCGCGGACGGGTTGATCATTGCCACCCCCGTTTATGTCAACGATGTATCTGGCCTTGTAAAAACCTGGATGGACCGCCTGGCCTTTGCCTGTCACCGGCCGCAGTTCCACGGAAAGTCCGCATTGGTGGTCAGCACAGTTGGAACCGGTATTCACGGCTATACGCAAGATGTGCTTGCCGCCGGCATCACCAGTTGGGGTTACCATTTATCGGGAAAATTGGGCATTACCGGCGGTGCGCTCACCCCTCAGGCAGACCTGGCCGCCCGCTACCAGAAACCCATCCACCGCGCGGCTGAAAAACTGGTTACCGATATTCAAAAGGAAAACCACCTGCGCCCCAGCTTGCGCTCTCTGGTCACTTTCGCCGTCCAGCAGGCCGTCTGGCAGCGCCACCAAGACGAAGACACGGTTGACGCGCGCTACTGGCATGAACAAGGCTGGACCAAACCCTCTACCAGGTTTTACCTGCCCCCTCGCACTCAACCTATCGTCATCCTGCTAACGCGTGCCATTGGGAGAGCAATTGCCCGCTTTATCGCTTAATCATACAAAGCACCGGCATTTTTCCTGAAACTTCGCCTTAAGTTATTCGTTTTTTCCCCCGGTAGCCTTTCTACATGTTTATACATGATCTGATATTTCAGATATGACTTGACCAATTATGCTATCATATTAATAATTGATCGCCGCTTTGCTGAACCGGTGAAAATCATAAATTAGATTCTCCAAAGGACGGTCTCATGAAAAAAGAAACGCTTCGCCCTCTGCTTGTATTTCTGTTCTTTCTGTTGGTTTTTTCTCCCTTGCTGGTCATGCCTTTTGTCGAGCCCGGACTAAGCCGCGGCTGGCAGCGCGAATCCTCCATCATCCTTGGCTTTGTGGGCTTAACATTAGCTGGCTGGCAGCTGGCGCCCATCTCACGCTTCACACCCGCGCAAAAACTCTTTAATCTAGACCGCCTCTATACATTTCACCATATCCTTTCGGTGATGTCGGCGGTCTTCGTTACGGTGCATTATCTTCTGCTCCTGTTCAACTTCGAGGCCGGGTTTGGCATCAACAATTGGGCGCTTGGGTTGTTGAACATTTTTACCGCACCGCTGCGCGCGCAGATGGGCGTCCTCAGTTTATTGGCCTATCTATTGATCACCATCACTTCCGTATTCCGCAAGCCGCTGCGTATGGATTACGATGTCTGGCGCATCCTTCACGATATTTTCACGCTCATTCTGGTTGCCGCCGGTCTGACCCATGCCTTGCTGGTTGGCAACTACACCGCCGCGCCAGCCATGAAAGCCCTGTTATGGTTTGAAACGGCGTTGTGGATTCTGGTGGCGCTGTACATTCGCGTCTTCAAACCGCTCGATCAACTGCGCCATCCATACAATATTATTGAAGTGCGGGAGGAAGTGGAAAACGCATTTACTCTGGCATTAGAGCCACAGGGGTTTGCTTTGCCGGAATTCCACGCCGGGCAGGTTGCCTGGCTCACCGTGCGCCGCTCACCGTTCTCTCTGCGCCGCCATCCCTTCTCCGTTTCTTCCAGCACGCATAACCGCCAGCATATTGAATTTACCATCAAGGAATTGGGCGATTTCACCAGAACCGTTCGCAACCTGAAAGCAGGCGAGACCGTTTATATCGACGGGCCGTTCGGCTATCACAACATCACCCATCCCAACCACAAGGGAATGGTTTTTCTGGTGGGTGGAATTGGGATTGCCCCGGCCATGAGCGCGCTGCGCAGCATGGCAGACGGGAACGACCCACGCCCGGTTTACCTGTTCTACGGCAACAACCACCTTGATCACCTGGTGTTTGGGGAAGAATTGAAACAGCTTGAAGCCAGGCTGCCCAACTTCAGGAACCATGTTGTCCTCGAACATCCCCCCGCGGACTGGCACGGGTATAAAGGCTTTATTACCAGCGATCTTGTTCGCAAAGAACTGCCGCAAAACTTCCGCGAACTAAACTTCTTCATCTGCGGGCCGCAGCCAATGATGAAGCCCATGCGCAAAATCCTCAAAACGTTGGAAGTGCCTGCCGGCAACGTCCATTTTGAAGAATTCAACATGGCCTGAGCAGCCATTGCCTTTCAAAACAAAACCCGCTTTGATGAAGAAAAACTATCAAAGCGGGTTTGTGATTCAACCAAAGCGGTTCAATCCCTGCCCATCAAAAGATGGCGGGCGGTTGCCAGCATCACCGATCGATATTGGCCATTCTTGATCGCCCCCGGGCTATGTAAAAGCGCCCTGACCCCCTTCTCAAAGATTTGCGCGGGTGCATGCTCAAGGGAATGTTCATAAATTGTCCAGGAGGTAAAAAACCAGCCGCGAACATAACGTTCATCACCCGCAGACAGGCCTCGCGGCCAGAGGGCCAGCACCTGATCAATGAACTGCAGTTTCTCCTCCACCGGCAGCAACAGACAATAATGCACAATCAACGCCGTGTACGATGGGCGATGGTTGAATAAAGCCGGCTCTTGATCATAGGCGGCCTGCATATGCACATAAGCATTCTCCTGATCGCCGCGCGCCAGCGCGCGCAGCGCCAGCCCAAAATGAATCCGCGAGTAGATGCGATTGCCAGCCTCACGAATCAACGCGCCGCCAGGCGGCAGGTGTTCAAGCAGGTCAGAGATAAACTGCTCCGGGTCATGAACCCGCACGCTGAGTGCGTCTTCGCACAACCGCTCAACCAGCGCATCGCGGTTCTGGAAAACCGGCGGATACCCTGTCAGTGCCGCCTCCAGGTTACGCTTCGCATCTTCCCACTGGTGGGAGGCGTAATACCGGCAGCTGAGGAAGAAGCGCATCCGCGCGAAGGCTTCATCCCGCAGCCCCAAAGAACTTGCCGGAAATTTGGGATGCGAGAAAACCATTTCCAACAGCGGAATCACCCACTCTTCCAAACCTCTGACATTACTGATATCGCTGTGCGGCAAAATGCGGTATGCCCCCAATGGCTCTTGCACGCAGGCCACCGGGCGCCCCATCAGCCCCACCGCCAGAACGCGCGCCCAATCCGCCGAACACCAGAACAAACTGGTGGCAATTTCGGACTGGTCAATGCAGCTGCGCCGGATGAGCGGCGCTCCAGACCACATAAAATCACCGCGCAGCAGCTCGTCCAGCACATACCCTTCCGGTAGCGTTGTTATGGTCTCCAACAATTGGCCGTTTTCGTCAATGTGGTGATAACCGCAGTGCGCCATGCTGAGACGCTCATCAGCTTCCAACCGCTTAACCTGCCGGGCAATTTTTTGCGGGTACATCAAATCATCGTGATCCAAAAAGTTGATGTACTTCCCTCGCGCGGCTGCCAGCCCGGTCAGAATCACCTGCTCGCCGCCCGTATTAACCGGTTCGCGAAGATAGCGCACGCGGTCGCCATAAGCAGCCATCACCTCTGGCGTATGGTCGGTGGACGCATCATCCGCCACAATCACCTCAATATTTGGATAGGTCTGCGCCAGCACACTCTCCACCGTCAGGCGTAAAAACTCCGGCCGGTTGTAGGTCGGAATAATCACCGAAACGAGAGGGAGAGGCGCGCTGCGATCAGACATCATTTTTCACTTAAATAGCGCATGACCCAGCAAGGCCAACGTTCCCTTGTGTCGCACAATATTGGTGTTAGTACGGATAGCCTTAAGTACATTTTTAATCACATCTCCCCGATTTTTCTGATCGCGCGCCTGAAAAGCGCGGATCAAATACAGCTCAGCGAATAAATAAGAGCGCACATTCGGGTGCACCGGCTCAACCAAGACCTCATTGAGGAATCTTTCCTGGTGCTCATGGTCAATATTTTGAATCACATACAAAAATGGATCAAACGTATCGGGCCGCCAGCGAGAAATATCTGTTTGGTTTTCAAATGCCCGATGAGCATATTTTTTGGTAATCGCAATCTTTTCTTCTAATGCGTATTTATTACCCATTGCCAGACTGTAATTGATGTGCAGAAATACGCGCGCATAAATTTCATCTTTGTGCTCGGCTACACTTCTGGGTAAATTGGGATGGTTGAATACCTTTTCGAAAATCATCATCAAATACGGCTCAACCCGATCGACTGCTCTGCCTTTGGATTGCTTTCCACTGCGGCTTACGCATAAGACTTCATCAATAAACCGGAATTGGAAACCGGCCAGCGCAATTTGCAGCCAGAAGTCCTGCTCTTCCCGCATCTTTAACCGCTCGTCAAAACCATTAACTTTTTCAAGGATTTTCCTACGAAACAAGGGCAAATTGGGTGGGAATAATCCACCGATATCGGTCCACAAAATCCGGCTGACCAGATCAGTTACTTCAATGTTTTTTATTTCAACATCAACTTGCTTCTCTTCGTCAATATACCGGAACCCACACAGAACCACATCCACATCGGGGTGGGCGCACAAATACTCTGCTTCCAGCCGGATTTTGTCCGGCAAGTAATAATCATCCGAATCGAGGAACGCAATAAACTCTCCGCTCGCAATTCCCAACCCCGTATTGCGAGCTTTGCCGGCGCCGCCATTCGTTTGGTAAACTGCGACAAGCCGGTTACCATATGTTTCCAAGACTTCCCGCGTCGCATCTGTTGAGCCATCATCCACAACAATCAATTCGATATTGGGATACGTCTGTGAAAGCACACTATCAATTGCTTTTTCCACCATTTGAGCCCGATTATAGGTGGGTATGATTACCGATACTTTGGGCGTATTCATAGGTTTTGCCTCTGCAATCCTGGGCACGATAAATCCTTTTACGAAGCAGCCGGTCGATTCCCCAGTTTTTCGCCAATCTGCTTGCTGTTCGCAATGGCCAGGCGTATGATGTTAGCTACTTCACTGATTTCCGCCGCACCCACAGCCGTACCAGTAGGTAATGCCAAAACACGATCAGCCAACCGCTCAGTTTCCGGCAGCAACAGACCCGCATGCGGAAAATAAGACCGGTAAGGTTCCATTCGGTGGCAGCCCGGATAGAAATATCGGCGAGCTAAAATATTTTCAGACCAAAGAATGTCCTTAATCTCATCCCGGCTGATCCCGGTAACATCTTTGTCAATCTGAACAATAATATATTGATAATTACATTTTTCTCCTTCATTAAATTGAGCAAGGGTTACTCCGGGGATTCCGGATAACTCTTTTCGGTAATGGAAGTAATTCTGGCGATTGGTTTCTATAATTTCATCCAGACTTTCCAGAGAAGTGAGCCCCATCGCGGCCGAGAATTCGTTCATCTTTCCATTGGTGCCTATGTAAACCACCAGGTCCACATCTTCAAATCCAAAGTTCTTCATCCAGCGAATTTTCTGCGCCAGCTCATCATCGTTGGTCACCACCGCGCCACCCTCAGCGGAATTGAGGAACTTGGTAGCGTGAAAGCTGAACACTTCAGCATCACCAAAATTGCCAATCATTTTCCCGTTATAAGAACAGCCAAAAGCGTGCGCGGCGTCATAAATTAACTTCAGGTTGTGTTTTTGGGCAAGTTCTGCCAGGGCGTCAACATCGCACGGGCGGCTCCATAAGTGAACACCGATGATACCCGTCGTGCGCGGGGTGATCATTTGCTCGATCTTTTTCGGGTCAATATTGCAGGTAACCGGATCAATGTCGCAGAATACGGGTGTAATCTCCTGCCACTGCAAAGCATGCGCTGTGGCAACAAAGGTCATCGAGGGCACAATCACTTCTCCGGTCATTCCCGAAGCGCGAATGGCAATCTCCAGGGCAATGGTGGCATTGCACATGGCAATACAGTGCTTCACCCCCACAATTTCGGCAATTCGCTGTTCAAATTCCTGAACAAAGGTCCCGTCATTGGTCAGCCAGCGTGAATCCAGAATATAATTAATTCGCTGCATCAACTTTTCACGGTTGCCAATATTGGGCCGGCCCACATGCAGACTTTTTGAAAACGCGGGGGGGGCCCCAAAAATAGCCAGATCGTCGATTGTTTTTTTCATATTGTGCCCCACTTCTAGTAACGATTATGGTTAATATTCGCCTGCGCGGTAAGCCGGGAAGTAATTGGTCTGCGGCCCGTTCTTTATGCGCATTAATTCCTCGTACCGCTCCGCATTCAGAACCTTTCCGCAAAAATAACTGGTGCGAGTGTGGCTGGCCCAGGCGCTCTTATAGATACTCAAACCGTCCAGTTCTTCATCCGAAATGCCAACTCCCCCACCCAGGTTTACCCAGCGCGCTTTGCCTTTGAAGTATTCAAAAGAGTAATAATCAATGGCATACGTGGCTTCCAGGTCGTATCCTTCTGGGCTGCACGCGCCCAGGTGCGCGTGAACCACATTCCCCTGGTATAGATAGACCTGAATTCCCACCGCTTTTCCATGATACAGCGCGCGGATCATCACCGCGCCTGGAATTTGAAACTGTTCCAAAAATGAAACGCGCGAGAATGCCCGGACGCCTTTAATCTGATGCTTTTCCATCAAGACTGCATACAGATCCATCCATTCATCAAGATATTCGGCCGGCGACTCGCTGACCGCAATAGTCAGCTTGTTCAAGGCGCGGCGGGCATGCCTGCGCCGGCGCTTGCCCCCAATTTGCTCCAGGGGTATATCCAGGTCTACGGCGTAATGCTGCTTGAAAGGAAAAAAGCGGCTGTCAAAACAGGCTTGCATCTTTTCCAGGTCAAAATCCGCAAAGGGGTCCGTTACCATCGACACAGCCACCAGGTCCGAATCCAGATTGGAAATTTCCCCAGGGACTTTCTCCCAGTCTTCGCAGCTAAACAGCGGGTAAGGGCCCATGCAATCGGTGTAGGCCATACCCGGCGTTTGTCGCTCCAGCAGCCAACCCCCGCTTTCTGGCAGGGCTCGCGGCGTCCCAAATTCAGACAACGACCGTATATATGCCGGGTGATGGTAACTATACATTGTTCCTACCCTTTGATGACGCAAGCCAATATCCAATTCTCTTCAGCACAGACAAACGATTACTTATCGCCAATGATATTTGGGCAAGATTACGCCTTCCTCTCCATTTTTCATGTTGCCAATCAGCTGAAAGGGTTCTTCGCCAATTTTTGCGAGGAAATGACCGCTTTTTTGGTTTGCCAGAAATAGGTGTAAACTGTAGTAATCTGGCTGTAAGTGCAGCGGCTCTAAATCGAGCTCAAATTCATTGTTCCCCGACGCAATGGTTGAATATCGATCTTCGCTGGTGAAAAGCGCGCATAACAATCCATCTGCTCTCCGAATTTGAACAACATAGAGGGAATCATGAACTGTATGGCTGCACCGATACTTACAAAAAATTTTGATTGGTTCTTCGGGTGAAAATTCTTTTGAAGGATTGCCATCTGTTTTCATAAACTCAATATGATCAAGCGCGACGGGCACATGCTCGTCCTGGGTTTTCGCGTGACCGTTTACCTTATCTTCAAACATCTTCACGGTGCGCTCGCGCTCTTCCTCCCGATAGATCTGTATGACGTCGCCGGGTAGCCCTTCGGCTGCGACTTTCCCGTGCTGCAACAAAATAGCCCGCCTGCAGAAACTGGAAACGCTGTAAAGGTTATGAGAAATGAACACAATCGTTGTGCCGCTGTCACGCAGTTCGTTCATTTTGGCCAGACATTTCAATTGAAACGACATATCCCCCACGGATAAGACCTCATCCACCAGCAACAGATCAGCCCGGACGTGTGAGGCCACCGAAAAAGCCAGGCGCACATACATGCCCGAAGAATATCTTTTCACGGGGGTGTCGATAAATTGCTCCATCTCGGCAAACTCTACAATTTTGTCAAACGATTCGTTAATCTCATCGCGTTTCAAACCTAAAATGGAGCCATTCAGATAAACGTTCTCCCGCCCAGTCAGGTCGGGGTGAAAGCCCGCCCCTAACTCAATCAGAGCCGCCATTCTGCCGCGCGTGTGAATTTGCCCACTGGTCGGGAAAGTTACTTTGGAAAGCAGCTTGAGGGTTGTGCTTTTCCCGGCCCCGTTGTGGCCGATAATTCCCAGCACCTCACCTTCTTCCACATCAAAACTGACGTCATCCAGCGCCCAGAAAACTTCCTTCTCACGCGAACCGGTTTGGCGTCGCAAAATTTTTCGCCCGCTTTCTGCCAGAGCCTCTCGCAGGCTGGTGCGATACGCGCCAAGCTGGTAGCTTTTTGATACATGGTTGAATTCAATCATTTTCATAGTGCTATTTTATACCCTGTAATGATGATTTATCAGGCGCTTCAATGAATTTTTTCTGTTTGGGTTTCAAGACAACAATCCCATCCAGGCCGTCTCCAACAGCCCGGTCCAAATCTTTTGCATAGCCGTCATGAGCAAGGTCCTGGCTTTCATCAAGGATAACACCAAAGTGCTTTCCATTCTTTTCATAAATCCACCCAGTCTCATTCAACGCGCTCACCAGCCCGGCAGAAGGATGATTCATCAGAATCATACGGTTCGGGAAAATAAAGCGAGGTTGCGATTCGACCCGTGCGGTAAAAGATTTCTTAAATCGAAAAATGCCATTGTTACGGCTTGCGTACGTGGTGCCCAAATCAAATCGCTTTGCGCCTTTCGCCAGCGCCCATTCAATGCAAGCCCAAAACATCAACGAATAAACATTTTTGGGGAGCAGATCTGGGTCTACATCCAGCACACCACCTTCCAAACCGATGGCAAAATCTTCCGCTGACTGCACCAATGAACCGGCAATTGTCTGGTCATCCTTGCAAACCATAACCAATCCGCCTTTTTGGAACTCCTTCCATTGAGCTTCGTAGTCATTGATGTCCGCAAAATCGCCATGCCGTTTCTGAATATACGGTAAATACATATGATAGTGGAAGTTGTCGAAGTCCGATTTTTCCTGCGAAAAGCGATAGGTAATATTTGATCTCTGCGCCTGGTAAATCCTCCTGCGCAGCTCCCTAAATTTAGATCCACTCAAAAACGCCTCAGCTGAATCTGGCAGGTAAATGACTTGCTCAATAATAATGGGGGTTTTGATTTGATAATTCGTGTTAAAGGCAAGGGGATACGTTCTGCTCAAATCACAAACCACCGCGTCCACGCCTTCTGTCAGCCAACGATCAACCTGCTTTGGCAAAGCCCATAAATAGACTCTGCCAACAGGTTCAAGGTCAACGTCATTCAGTTCATGGTCGATCTGCCGCAGGAAGAGAACGCATTCAATTTTTTCAACGCCCAGAAAGATAAATTTTCCGAGCGCGTGCTGGCATGTGTATGCTTCCAGACGGGGAAACTGCTTAACAAACAAGGCCAGGGATCCAATCCAGCGAAAGAAAGATATGACAATTCGCCGCAGCCGGGGCTGCCGGATAAGATTGAATTGGACCATTTTTTTGGAGCAAAACAGAATAACCCGGTCCATCCAGGCGTTTACTTTAACCTTGAAAGACTGGTAAAAATTTTTCATTGTTGAGTCCTGTTTTTTTCAAAGACGAACCTCAAGTTCTTTTGCTCGCGCTCTATGATCTTTCATCCCAAATTATGAAGATTCGATTGTTTGACTGAGCCTGCCTAGCATAGATATTCCATCTTACCGGGTGAAACGCGCAAGATACCGGCTAATCCATCTTGATGGGCAGTTTTTAGGTTACGCGCTATTTCAACTGCATCCGGTTCTTGGGCGCCCTCAAAAACCACCCCGTAGAATTGGTGTCGGTGCTCATGGATGATTCCCCATTCATTCAAATCGTTCAACAACGCGGGGCCCGGCTGCTCCAGATAAAACTGCCATTGGTTGCGAATGAATCCATAAAAATCTGTGACTATCGTGTTCCAAAAAGTCTTATATTGAAACACACCGTTCGAGCGAAAAGAATAGGTGCCTCCCATCTGGAACTTCCGGCAGCCCTGTGAGTTTCCCCATTGTGCTGTACTCCAAACGGAAACCCGCGGAAAGCCAGCGGCGTGCAATTCAGGATTCCCATCCATCACCCCCGCTTCAGCCGCGTAGACCCATTTGCCGTTCTTGACCACCAGCATCGCTGAAACGAGTTCGTCCTTGCAATTAACAAGGATCAAGCCCCCCTTCTTGAACCATTTGTAAAGGTATTCATACGGCTCAACATAGACAAAAGAACCATGCCGGTTCGAAACATAAGGGCGGTACATGCGATGGTAAAAAACATCGAAATCGGATACCTGCTCCGAATACCGAAAACCAATGCATCCCGCATGATCGCGATATATCTTTCGCAGCGTTCTCATCTTGGGTCCGGCTGGCGGCTCATCGCAATTGTCAGGAATGGGAAAGTATTGCGAGATCCACTTGGGCGTGGTGGCCTGAAAAGCCGCTTTCGCCCGCCAGGGGAAGAAGCGGCTTACGCCGTGCACCACCATATCTACCCCACCAGCCAGCCATTCCTTCGTTTTTTTCGGAAGCTGCCATGACCACACGGAAATCGGTTCTTCCCGCTTCACCAGATCGCCAGAGAAAAACAAATGCGTGAACTCTTCCACTTCCCGGCCCACAAACACCACCCGCGTTGTCTGACCCTCCAGAGAGTACGCCTTCGTCATGGGGAAGTCGCGAAGAACGAGAACCAAATCGCCGCTAAAGCGAATAGTCCGCAAGAGAAAAGTGCGCAAAGAGGGATTTCGCACAAATTCAGCCTGGAAGAGTGCTTCCTTCCAGATACCAAGGAGTTTTTCGGTAAACTCAGTATGGTCCAGAATGAATTCTTTAGCCCGCCAAAAAAAGCGCCGGATGGGCGCAGGAACTATTTTCTTTCCCATTTCTTTCACTTCGGCGAGAGCGGATTTACTGGACACAGAATACCTGACCTCTCACAATCCATCAGATCAAGTCTGCAAACTGCCGCTCAGCGCGCTTGAAGTAAGGATATGTGAAAATAATTAGCACAATTGAAACAGCCGCCGCCAGCCCCAGGTAGCGCCAATCGGGCAGCTGCTGATACAAAACCACACGGCGATACGATTCTATGATCGTCGCCATTGGGTTTATGAAGTAGAACGGCTGCAACCATTCGGGCACCAGGTTTACCGGGTAAATAATAGGAGAAAGATACATCCAGATCTGCAGTACCAAGGGAATAACGAAACGCACATCTCGGTAAAAAACATTAATGGCCGAAGCCAAAAGGCTAATTCCGTAGGTTAAAACAAACTGGATGATTAAAATTACCGGCACCAGCAGGGTTGTCCAGCCGATCGGAACACGATACCAGATCATCATCAATACAAAAATGGAGCAGGAAATCAAAAAGTCCAACAGGCATACCAGGATGGAAGATAATGGCAATATCTCTCTGGGAAAGAAGATCTTGCTCACCAGGTTCATATTATTTACCAGGCTAGGGATGGCAAACGTCAGGGAATTGGCGAAAAACGTCCAGGGCAGCAGGGCCACATAACTGAACAGCGGATATGGAATCCCATCGGTAGGTACGCGAATTATGTTGGAAAAAATAATACTGAAGACAACCATTAACGAAAAGGGCTGGATGATCGCCCAGGCCGCCCCCAGGATCGATTGGCTGTAGCGAACTTTGAAATCTCGCATGGTCCAGGTATATAACAATTCGCGAGAACGAAACAATTCTTTCATGTACGGAATCATGGATTCTTCCCCGATCAATGTATAAACTTTAGGTCTTTTGTTTCTCTTGCGCAGACCAAAAAAATTCTTCACCCACTATTTAGCCATTATACGACAAGTTGCCAATATTGATAGCATCGCATCGATTGAATCCAAACAAACATCTTCCTCCCTCCCCCTCTGCTAAAATCACCATTTTTTGCTGCAAATGATTCTCACTCATTCAGAGAATAGCGGAGCATATCGAGGAAAATTCGTACCACATCCGGGTCAAATAATACTCCGGCGTTATCTTGCAAATACCGCATCACCTCATCTTGCGGCCAGGCCGAGCGATAAGGGCGGTCATTGGAAAGCGCGTCCCACACATCGACCACGGCAAATATTCTGGCTGCCAGTGGAATCTCTCTACCCTTCAGCCCTCTGGGATATCCCGATCCATCCCAACGTTCATGATGGCTGTACGGGATGTCCAATGCGGGCACAAGATATGAAATCCTGGATAACCAATTGTACGCATACAGAGGGTGCTGCCGCATAATCTTCCATTCTTCTTCATCCAGCGCCGCCGGTTTTAACAAAATCCGATCTGGAACCCCCAATTTTCCCATATCATGCAGCAGCGCCCCGCGACGGATGTGGATGATATCCTCCTCGCTGACCCCCACCAGGCGCGCTAATTGCAGAGTTAACTCGGTAACCCGCTCAGTGTGCCCTTCGGTTTCCTCATCGCGCAGGTCCATAGCGCGCGACCATCCCTCAATGGTGGCGTCATACGCCAGGGAAAGCTCAAGGTTCGAGCGCTGCAATCCTTCAAAGAGCTGGCTGTTATCGATGGCAATTGCAGTTTGGCCTGCCAGCATCTCCATGAAGTCCAGCCATTCTCGGCTGGCATCCAACGGGCTGCGGTGATAGACTTCCAGCACGCCTTTAATCTGGCCTTTCACGATCATCGGAGTTCCGTAGTAAGACACAAAACCTTCTCTGAGTGCCATGTCATAACGAACAAAATTTGTCTCACTGAGATGAACCAGGCCAATGGTCTTCTGCTCAAAGGCCACCGCGCCTAACACCCCCTCTCCCAACATCTCATTGGTTGATTCAATCATCCGCGTGCGAAAACCACGTCCTTCCGCGAATTGCAGCCGCAGCGTATAGGGATTGAACAAGTGAAAAGCGGCGGCGTCTGCATTGAGCTGCCTGGTCACATGCTCCAGAATCAACTTGAAAATGATTTTGATATCCACGCCGCTCGCAAGCACCTGATCAATCGCCCGCAAGGTGGCAAGCCGATCCAATTGTTGTTGAGTGTCTTCACGCAGCGTTTCTCTTTGTAAAATGTTCGCCATGAAGGCTGCTGCTGAATTGAGCAGGTGAATCTCCTCTTGCGTAAACTCGTGATTGCGGCCAACCAAAAGAGCGCCGATCGTCTGTGTTTCGACCTGCATAGGAACGCTCACAGCGGCATGGACAGTGTCCGATAAACCAATCCATTCCTTGAAGTCTTCATTGCTCGAATCGCCAGTTACAATCGGTTTTCCAGTTTCCATCACCCACCTGGACATCTCCATCCCTGTCGGCAAATCATCAGGTTGGTCTGGTTTGAAGATTCCACTCGCTGCAAATAAGCCCCTTTCACCAGGAGTTTTTCCGCGCAGCCCAACTAACGAGCCATCTGCCTGAACAATTTGCAGAAGCTTTTCGGAAAGAATCGGAAGCATATCCGCCCGTCCAGAAGAAGATCTCAATGCCTCACTCATTGAGGCAATCATCTCAAATTCCTTTTCGCGCAGTTTCCGCTCGCTGATGTCTTGTTTTACAGCAATAAAATGAGTGATTTCACCTTTTTCATTTTTTACTGGATTGATGGTCATTTCTTCATGGTAAATGCTGCCATCTTTCCTACGATTAACAATTTCCCCATGCCATGTTTCGCCTGCCAGGATCGTTTTCCACATGGTTTGGAAGAAGACGGGGGGATGCACGCCAGATACTAGCAGGCGCCCGGGTGTCTCTCCAATCACCTCCGACATCACGTAACCGGAAAGGGTTGTAAAAGCCGGATTCGCCCAGATAATTTTCCCATCGCGGTTTGTGATAATGATGGCATTCGAGGTGGATTGCAGCGCCGTGCTTTGCAGGTGAAGCGTTTCTTCTATCCATTTTCTCTCAGATATATCCAGCATGAAGCCCCGTAACCGGAAGGGGTTTCCATCCTTCAATTCAACGCTGATCACATCCTGAATCCATAAGTACACCCCATCCGGCCGCATAAATCGGTATTCGAAATAACTTTCTTGCGCCTCTTGAAGGCTAGCATCATAGTTACGCAAAATCTCATCACGGTCCTCAGGGTGAATGCGGTCCGTCCAGAACTTCAAATTCGTCCATTCCTCCGGCTGCCAGCCGGTAAGGTCAACGACTTGTGGGGCAATATAAACCCACCGGTCAGTCTTAGGATCATATTCCCACAACACGGCGCTGGTCGATTCTGCCAGCTCACGGTATTTCTGCTCACTCTGATGCAATTCGGCTGTTCGCTCACTAACCAACTGCTCCAACACCCACTTACGCGTAACCAGAACGTCCAACACACTGGCTGCCAATAATGTGATCACCACGCCGATTAGAGCTGTGAGCCACCCGGCGCGGATCGGGTAATCAAAAAAGAATTGAGCATTGGGATGCGCCACCACTATATAAATTTTTCCAAAAGCATAAATCGGTTGGAGAAAAACCAGATCTTCATGTGGGTGAAGTCTCAAACGGTTTTCAATATGAGTTTGAATCAAAAAATCCGTGGAGTTACTGGCTAAATATACCGGCGTCATGTCTTCCTGCAGGGCATACATTTCCACATTCATCAATGAGTCATCGCCAGGTTTACCCCCCAATGCGTTGGTTAATAAATTTCCCATGCGAAGAACAGCGATCAGAAATCCCTTTTGGCTGAACGGATCAGACGTGCCAAACACCGGTTTAAGAACCAGAATGCTGACCTGGTTCTCCGTCTCCTGTACGATTTCAATCGGATCCGTCGCGGTAATCAGCTGGCTCTTCAATGCCGAGTCTATCGCCGCTTTTCTGATAGGTTCTGAATAAATATCAAACCCCCTGGCTGGCAAGTTGCCCATCACTGGCGAAAGATAAAGCACCGGGTAATACGTATCGCGCTCCAAAACAGGCACGCGTTCTCCATCCTGGCCTTTTTCCCATACCTCGTAATCGGGCATCCCGTCCAACCTGGCTGAACGCACAAACTGATCAAGATCACCCCGAAAGACCGCTGGCGCCCACGCCCAAGCTTCCACTTTGGGATCTTTCGCTACGGAAGCAGTGAAGGTCAGAAACTCCTTATGGGTTACATAATCGCTGGCCTCGAAGAAATTTGCCAGGTCTGAAAGGTGATAATTTTCCAGGTCGCGGAAATAACTGGTTATATAGTTAGCACTGGCGCTCGTCAGGCGATTAATCGTCTCTAATCGGGTTTGCCGCTCTTCGGTATGAGCCGACCAGGCAAGCAAAGCCGTTGTGGCTGCACCCAGCACGATCACAATGATCGCTTCTGCGTGCCGGTTCCAAAAAGATAGCTGATAGCGGTGGGGCATCCGGCCGCGACGCAACAAAAACAGCAGCGAGCAAAGGATCAGCACTCCAATCAGGGTTGTCAGCACAATATGGATCGCCGCGCGTTCATTCACCTTTTGGCGCCACACCCCGGCATCAATATCCATGCCAAAAACAGTCACAACCTCTCCGGTAGTGGGATCGATCACGGGCACCAGCGCGCTCATCCAGGTTCCCCAACCGTCTGTCAGTGGTCCCTCGACGATGGCTACCCGGTCTTCAAATACTTGCCGCAAGTCGTCAGACGCTGGTTGGTAAATTTGCCCCGGTGGAGAAACCTGATCAGAATCGACGGGTTCCGAATCAATGTAAAAGAAGATCGAGCCGTCCTGTTTTTCCCCCATTAAGTACAAAAAGCGGATATCGGGTAATGTAAGACGAAATAAAACCAGTTGTTGTTTCAGCCGCTGATATTCAGGTAAAGCCTGATCAGCCTCGCTGCCAGTAAGACGTTCAAATTCTCTCAAATTAATCGCCTGGGAAAACCGTTGAGCCTCATCCAGAAAATTGGTGCGCGAAAGCTGCTCAGCTCGGTTCCAAAACGCAAATGACACCAAACCAATAAAAAGAAGAACTATCGTTGAAAGGGCGATATCAACAAGCCAAAATCGGATGTTTGATCTTTGTTGATTTTTCATAGAAACCAATGTTTAACTCAACCGTTGAACAGGCTTTTCTTAATTGTACGAAAATATCATAAAAAAACCATGCCGTGTATGAGAACGGTTGGAGCCATTCAATATCTTCAACGCTGACCGGCACCATTCACCTGTGATATACTCACCATCAACCTTTGTAAAGAATAACGGAACATCCCCAAGAGACTTTATGCCATCCACTTCACAGCATACATTCAGATTGTTCACAGCCCTCAGCCTGGCTGCCGCCATTGAAGGTTTGATTGCCACCGTCTTTTTATTTCGCGTTCCCTCGTTGGAATCTTCAAATGGTTGGTTTGGATTCTCTGTCTCCAGGCTTGCCCTGGGAGCCGGCGCGATATTCCTGTCAATCCTGTTTTTTGCCCTGGGCATCATCCTGGCACGCCAGCCCGCCTGGCTGCAACACGCGGCAGCACGCTTTGAGAGCTTGCTGGCATCTCGTGAAAACCTGCTGGCGATCTTCTCTATTGGGCTATTTGGGCTGGTCTTCTTCGCCGGTATCATTCTGGCATTTTCCACCTCCCTCACCGCCGACCTCATTTCCACTCCACTCATCTATCAACGAATCTCTCCATTCCTCTTCTGGGGGTTTGCCATATTTCTCCAATCGCTCACCGCCTTTTCCCTTCGATACAAGGCCGCGCTGTTGGAGAAGACCCCTGTATCCGTTTGGAAAGTGCTCCGGCCTCTCGCCTGGCTGATCATGGCCGGCACGGTTGCGTTTGTTCTCGCCGACATTCTCGCCCACCTCAATATTACCAGGGAAATTGGTTTTCACTATGTGGCTTTCCTTTCTGCGCTGGCACTTTTTCTTTCTCTCTCCTATATAAAGGAAGAATACCAGGATCAAGCGTGGGCAAAAAAGGCCAGCGAGCTTTGCGGCGCCGGGTTGGTTTTTGTCTCCGCCTATTTTTTATATGTCTCTACGGCAGAATCAGTCAATTACATGCACACGCCTTCAAAAGCGTATTTCAACCATCTGGCCGAAGCCTTTCTGCAGGGACGGCTGTATTTAGAATCTCCCGATTCCACCATGGACCTGACCTTCTTCAACGGCCAATGGTATGTGGCATTCCCACCTCTGGCAGCCATTCTGATGCTGCCCGGTGTAGCCCTCTTCGGCGCGAATGGGATCAGCACAGTGGTGTTCACCATTTTCTTTGCTTCCATCAGCGTGATGCTGGTCTACCTGATTTTGAATGAACTGTCCGATCTGGCCTGGAGCCGCCTCAGCCGCGGCGACAACTTGTGGGTTTTGATTTTATTCGCGTTCAGCACAATTCACTGGTATATGGCCATCGCCGGGAAAGTCTGGTACATCAGCCGCATTCTGACGGTTACTTTCTTCAGTCTGGCAGCGCTGCTCGCCTTCAAGAAGAAAAGTCCCTTGCTGGTTGGCGCCGCGCTTGGAATTGCCATGACCGCCCGGCCCAATATCGTGCTCTTATGGCCGTTCCTCCTGAGTATTTACGCGCAGCATCTTCAGCAACGCAGCGAGCTGCGATTTTCCCGTCTTTTCAAATGGTCCGCCCTCACCGCCATCCCCATCGGTTTATGCGTGGGCAGTCTGCTGTGGTACAACTATATTCGTTTTGGAAACTTCCTGGATTTTGGCTATGCCACCATGAATGTCGGGCAAAACACAGCCACCGTTCAGACCTTTGGACAATTTCATCCAGCCTTTATTTTGTATAATCTGAAGTACATGCTTGTGAGCCTTCCCAAATGGAGTGCAAGCTGTGGGGGCAAACTCATTCCCGATCCTCAGGGCATCAGCATTTTCCTCACCACACCGGCGCTTTTCTATCTGTGGAAGAGTTTCAAGAAAGAAATCTGGATCGCGGGAGCCTGGCTGGCCGTTTTGCTGCAGGTAGGTTTGCTGCTCATGCATACCGGTTCTGCCTGGGAATTTGGATACCGCTTTATTATGGACTTCATGATCCCTCTGGTCCCCTTGTTGGCTGTCGCGGCCGGTCGGCGCGTCTCCTGGTTATTTAAGCTGTTGATCTTCCTGGGGATCGCGGTGAATTACATCGGCGTGCTATGGTATTTTGGCGTGTGGTGCCCGGCTTAGTCGTCATCCCATCCGCCTCACTCTATTCAACCATTTGCTGTATCAACTATTGATAAGGATTTCGCCCAACAGCTCTCACCTTGACGAGGTACATTCACCCATGCCAGACACCTTATTAGTTGGATATGCCAGTCAGAGCGGCTCCACCGAAGAAGTAGCCGAGTTTATCGCCTTAAACCTGGCCGAACACGGTTATATGATCGATCTGCTTTCGGTGAACTACATTCGTAAGTTGACCGGGTATCGCCTCATCGTCTTGGGAGCGCCGCTTTATTATTCCCATTTGCATCGAGATATGCGCCGGTTCCTCAAGGCCCACCAGAGCGAGCTGACAGTGACACCGGTCGCTTTCTACGCGCTTGGGCCGGTGCATAAAACCGATGAAGAGTATAACGGTGCAAAGAACCAACTGGCAAAGGAGTTGGCAAAACTCAACTGGTTCAAACCCTTTGACGTGCAGTTATTTACCGGGATGATTGATCCGGCAAAATTGGGCTTTCCGTACAAGCTGATTCCCCGAATTCGCGAGTTGGAAATGACCGACGAAAGAAATTGGGACCAGATTTCAGCCTGGGTGGAAAGCCTGGCAAAAAAGCTCGAAAATGACATCTTCTGATTGCGCTGATTCGCTGCCCCCCAACCAAAACAGTAGCGCCCTTAAAGCAGATCTGCAATAACCAGCCAGCTTTGAGGGCGTCTTTCTTTTGCGTCCGGTTCGGACGGCATCACCAAATGCCGGGGAACAAACGAAACCGCACCTGCTCTGCATACTCGCGATAACCCACCAGGCGGTCTTGAAGTGTTTCATCTTCCAGGTGGGTGCGGATCACCAGCACGATACTCAGGAGAATTGCCGGAATAAATGCCCAAACCGCGTCCAACAGCACAGGAGCGGCAATATAACTGACCAACGCGCCGGTGTAACCCGGATGCCGGATCCAGGCGTATGGACCGCTGCTAATAACCTTATGCCCGCGATCAGTTTGAATTCGCACCATTCCAGAAAAGAACCGGTTTTCGACCAGCGCGTATGAACCCAGCGCGAACCCTGCCAGCATCAGCACCAGCGCGGCAATCTTCACCAGTATGGAAAAATTTGGAAGAGTGCTGAATAGCCCATCCAAACCGGCCGTCAAGGGAATCAAGCCGCCGCCCAGCCCCACCAAAGGGGCCAGCCAACGATCCCAGGGTTCCGGGTCATCATGGTGGAGCATACGCGCGCGCTCAGCAAGCAAATCGGGGTGCTTACGGCCGGCTATTGCCCTGCTGGCGACAAAACCAAGGATGTTGATGGCGGCATACACCCAGGCTTCCCACCAACTCCAACGGCGTGTCATGAGGATCGGCAGTAGAGGAATGATGAAAACAAAAATCAGAACCTGCAGCAAAACGCCTGGTGTCATGGATTTCTTTATATTTTCCATTTGCTTCCTACCCGCTCCTTTCCTCATTATACGGACGGATCCCAACTGCCGGAAGAGCACTTTGTCAAATTTGCTATATTGGGCGCATTTCTACGTTGCATTGCACCAGCATCGACTAGGCTTAATTGATCATGCGGACAAGCTTGTTCTTTGCGGCTGAGTCTTTCAGCGCCAATCTCTATGCAAGCTTTTTCACCGATTACCAACGAAAAGAGGGTATTCATTTGAAAAACGGCTATTTGGATGAGAAGTTCAGCAAAATCATCGAGTTTGTGAGGCAGATAATTCGTCATTTAGGAATAAGGAAGATCAAGATTTCCTTCGTACGAATGTCATTTTCATGCACGCTGAGAGAAAACCTTTTTGGAAATTCACCTTAATGTTAATTGAAACTGAATCCTCGAAAATCATTTATGGCGAGGATGTGTATCAAGTTATATTCACATCAGGGCTTGAGTCAAAAATCTCAAATAGAAGGTTTTTCCAATCCTAAAATTCCCGTAACTCGATAATACTGCACCTTCAGACCATCTAAGATTAGCATGGCGAAGAGTGTAATAACCAATAATATTAAGATGGATTGGAGAGAAACCGCGGCCATCACCCAGCCAAAGGCAGCCATGAGTGTAGCAACAACGATATTGACAGCAATCATACCGGCAACCCATTTGCTGGGTGCAAATGACCAGAATTGATCCCTGGTCCGGGTCATAAAGATGGTCGCCATCGCCGAATAGATCAGATACAGAAACATCAAGGAACTAATCTGTTCAGGATGTAAATTTTGAACCATTTGGTAAAACCAGAGGAGCCCAAGGCCGAGGGCCAGCCAGCCGATGGTGAAAATCGCTGATATTTTGGCCAGTTGGGGCATGTTCCAATTTTCAGGGACAGAAGTAGGCCATGCATTGTCTGTCCCTAATGTTAGGGTAACTATATCATTCATCACAACAATGAATACAATCAAGCTTAATGAAACGGGGAAAAATCCGGCAAAGATCAATCCAAAGGTTAATAACGCAGCTAACTCGGCTGTGCGAGCCAATTTTGTAATGGTCCACGTCATCATTCGCCGATAAACGCGGTGGCCGCTATCAATCACCTTGGTGATGTCAGATAATTTAGGCTCAGTTAAGACAACCCTGGCTGCTGATTTGGCAACATCAGTGGCAGTACTGACGGCAATCCCCACATCCGCTTGCTTCAGCGCTGGTGCATCGTTGATGCCGTCTCCGGTCATTCCAACAACCATTCCTAATTTCTGTATCACCTGGACAATCCTGTATTTATCCTCGGGGTAAACATTTGCAAATCCGTCAAAATCTAATGGATTAGATAATGCGTCTTCCAATATCCCAATTCGGCTGCCAATTCCAACTTGCTTAGCAATTGCCCTTGCGGTACCGACCGTATCTCCCGTTAGCATGATGATACGGATACCTAATTTTTTGATGCTCGCAATGGATTCCTTGGCATCTTCCCGTGGTGAATCTGCTAATGCAATAAGTCCCTGACAGACCAATTGCTCGTTTTCTCCGGAAGCAACTGCCAGAACCCTGGATCCTTTCGAACTCAGAAAATCAACCTGGTCTACGTAATTGTCTGGAACTGCTGCAATTTCGCTGATGACTGTAGGTGAGCCGAGAACTACATTCAAGAGGTTTCCACTTTGGGTGATCTGAGCCTTGGATACTTTGTGGACAGGATCAAAAGCGGTGAAAGATGTTCTCTGAGGCATGACTAAGTTTTGCGCTTTTAATGCCCCAAGGATTGCCTTGTTGATGGAATCGTTGGATGTATCGTCGCTCGCAGCCGCTGCTAACTTCAGAAGTTCAGCTTCTTCCAACTGCTCAAATGGAACCAGATCGGCGATTTCAGGGCGATTATTGGTCAAGGTTCCCGTTTTATCAACAAGCAAAACATTCATACTGGCGGCTTCCTGAATACCGGTCAGTCCCGTTACCAGCACATGTTCTTTGGCTAAATTTTTCGCTTCCAGCGAATTTGCAACGACAAAGCTGGAAGGCATGGAGATAGGAATGGTAGCAATGAATAAGATAACTAAGAACGGCAGTAATTCCTGCCAGGGGGTTCCCCGAATAACCGCAGTAACCACAAGGATAACGGCGAGGATAACATCTACATACGCAAGGTAGCGGACAATGGTGAACAGTAAGGCTTGCAGCCGCCCCGGAGCTTCTGCGATACGAACCAATTCTGCGGTCTTTCCATAGGAGCTCTTTGTCCCAATGGCTGATACGCGAGCAATTACCTCACCGTGGTTAATCGTGGATGCAGAAAAAATTGTTTCACCAACTTCCTTGGTTACATCAATCGATTCACCTGTAAGCGCTGACTCATCAACACTGACTGTCCCATTGATAATTTCCATATCCGCTGGCACAATATCCCCAACCTTCACGTGCACAATATCTCCAGGGACCAGCTCACGAGACAGCAATTGCAGCCATTTTCCATTTCTCAAAGTGCGAGCACTGATTTGCAGTTGCTGATGCAAGTACCCAATGGCCTTCTTGGCTCGATTCTCTTGAATTTGTCCGATCACCGCGGAAAAAATAAGCAACAAAAAAACAACAGCTGCTTGAACCCCCTTACCCAGGATCAATTCAAATATCATGGCCGCCTCTAGCAGCCAAGGAATTGGTCCCCACATCCTTTGCAAAATGCCCATGACCGGACCAACATGCTTTTCCGGAATTTCATTGAAACCGTATTGTTTTCGTATGGCTTGAAGATCGGCTTCGTTTATACCAGTTCCTTGGTATGTATTTTCAATACCTCCCGTATCCTTATTTAGAAGCATTGCCATTCCTCCTTTTTTTCATTACCTTACTGTAAGTATTTTCCAGTGAATATTTTCGATCGATAGAAACCTTTTAAAACAGATTTTTCCGAAAGTATAAGTAGAAGCACTCAGCCAATTCTGGCGGATCCCCGACCTTTCCGAGGAGCGGCAAGCTTCATCGCTATGAAAAAAAGCTTCTCCCAACGGGAAAGTTGCAAAACCGCGCAGGGTCAGGCAATTAGCATAAGGCTGGTCTGCAAGGATCTTATTCGCTTTACTAGTTTCAGGGACAGCATCCCCGCTCATAATGCACCACGAGCAGCGTTCGGTGATGATGCCCTTCGGGTTAGCCGTGCAGTAGTTGCCGCGCGCTGCAATATCACCACGATAAATGTACACGCCCACTCCCAACACTTATAAAACGCCGCGTCCAACTTGGTTCACCGATGGGTTATTGGTCATCTTGAAAAACGATATGATATACATCTTCGCCGAAACTGGTCGGCAATGGTTTCGCTTCGATCAATTTATACGTTCGCTCTCCATCCTCTTTTCTCTCTGCCCGGAGAAAAATGGCATTTTCCAGCCCTCTATCAAAAAATGAATGTGCGAGATCGTATTGATGGGTCACAAAGAAGACTTTAACATCCTGTTCTAACAATGCGCTGGTAATTTGCCTGCTGATCTCTGAGCCTTCCCTTTCGTTGGTGGCTGCAAAGGATTCATTAAACAGGATTAACGAGTTGGATGAAATCGTATCAGCAATATCATCCATCCGGCTCAACTCCTCATCCAGCTTCCCGCTGGTCATGGTCTTGTCTTCTTCTCTTTTATAATGGGTAAAGACACCCGTACAGAGATTGGCTGTAAAATCGTCGGCGGGTGTAAACATTCCGCTCTGCATCATCAACTGTGCCAGGCCGATGCTGCGCAGGAAGGTAGATTTACCTCCTTGATTCGCGCCTGTGATCATCACTAAATCTTTCTGATCAGCGTTCACCTCATTACCAACGATCTTTTGTTTCTTCGTCAAAGCCAGGCAAATATCATATAAACCGTGAAACGAGTGTCTTCGCTCGTTGGTTGGCGCGGGCAAAGGAAGGCAAGTGGCACACCCCATTTGTGCAAGCTGCTCGTGAAGATTGATGCAGCCGATATAAAAACCTAATTCGATTTGCAACATCTTAAAAAAGTTATCAATATGATCCGCGGATTGTGCGAGCGCATTGGCGACCAGATCAACACCCGTATCCTTTAGCTCACCCAATGCCCGAGCACCAGCGTCATCCCGATCGGCAATATATATGGAGTAAGCTTCGTTCTCCCGGATGAAAATTTCCTTCCACCATTTTGTGCTGAGAGGTTTTCGCAAGATATAATTTGTTCCCTCATTGCCCTGCCCCAGATCTACACTAATCATCACACCTTCACGGAACTTCAGTTCTTTCAGATGATTTTCGGCAATAGCAAAATAGTTGTCATCCAGTTCTTGCTGGATCATTGCGAAAAATCGTTTGAATCCTTCCGACTCGAATAGCGCCGCATTATCATCTGCAATGCCTCTTAATCGCTTCAACAACTCGAAAAGCATTTTTATAAATTCATGAGAACCGCTGAGGATGGCAGTCGGATAGTGTCCATAGATTCCCAACCATCCCTTTTGTTTGTTGGTCTTTGCTTCAATTGGGAGTTGATAGATTTCTCGGATGACAGAGGGGTATTTTAAGCAATCCTTAAGAATATCTTGTCGGTAGAGGATGGTATCTATGTCTTCCGTACCAGACAGAATGGAGGTCCTGGCAATATCAAACACAAAATTGTCGCCCTGCGCCATGGCGTCAAACAGTGTTTTTAATTCCAGGTCTTGGACCAATGCTTTTGCTTGTAGAGGTAAAGGGCAATGCGGGCCAAAATCCTGGTCGCGAAACATAAGGAAAGCTTTCATCGTTTGATGCGCTCCTTTAACAGGTCATGCGTCAGATGATATTTCTCAGCGATATTAAGCGCATACGCCAGGCCGTCGGCGCGCCTCCGAATAACCTTGAAAGTGCGCAAAGCGGGGTTTTTCGGCACGATCGTGCTGACCATGCTAACCGTTTTTCCGTTTAATGATGCCAGTTCATCAAGAAACGTCACACAGACACATAACAGATCCAACTGGATAATCTTCTCCATAACCTTGTTGCTCAAATAAACAGCATCCTTCAACGTAGTGGAAGTGAAAACCTCGTTCATGATGACGATACTTGCCGGTGTTGCCTGTTTCAGAATCTTATGCATTCTTACCAGATCATCCTGTAGTTTGCCGCGTAGATTCTGGATATTCTCTTCTTTTTCAAAATGGGTGAACAGGTTATCAAATAAGAAGAGCCGGGCATGCCTGCCTGGAACAGGCAGCCCTAGACTGCCCAGGTAATGGATTTGACCGAACATGCGCGCGAAGGTTGTTTTCCCGCCCTGGTTGGGACCGGAAACGATGATGATCCGCTCTTTACCTGTCAGAAAAATATCGTTGCATATAACCGCCGCATTTTCTCCGGTCAGCTTATTGGCCAAAGCGATATCAAATCCATCCACTTCGGAAATTTCTTTGCTTACAGCAGAAACCTCAGGATAACAAAATTTCAAACCGGCCAACTTGATTTTCTGAATAAATTCCAAATACGCCACATAAAACTGGACTTCCTGATCAAAAACGCGGATGGTCTCATCCAGAAAATTTTGATGCATTTTACAGTACTGATCAAGATCCGCGAATGGCTCTGGATGCAACCTTGCGACATAATCAAGAATCTGACCTTCTACATGATTCATGCCAGATGCCTTCCTAAGCTTGGATCGGTAATCCTTCACAGCACCTTGTTTGAATTTTTCGAATGTCCGCTCAACCTCCCTGCTGTAGTTGATTTCCGATTGATATCTGCGAACAATGATTTTTCGATCTTTGATAATGAGCGTGTAGCGAATGGTTGATAAGGCTGCCTTGCGCTGTTCCGTCTCGGTTCGAAGTGTATGGTAATAGGGCGAATGCACATAATTATTCAGATATTCTCGAAAGGCGATAAAGCCCCGAGACTTTATTGGAGCCCGCGACAAATCCTCTGCCAGATCGCTGACCGCTTCGCAGTAAACAAGGGCGGCCTCTAAAAACCATCCTTCTCTGTGGTAGTGAAATTCAAGCTTTTCTACCAGACCGAGATACCGGCGCATCATGATCATTTTTTCCGCAAAGGTTTTGATGCTTTCAAATACAGAATTATTTTCCAGATCCCGGGCTACTTCCTGGCGATACCTGACCGTCTCGACATCCTTCAAAGGGGAATAGAAGAACGGCCTAAGGTTATATTCACGCCTGCCAAAGACAATCGCATCGATCACTTGATCCAGGTTCAGATCAGGAAAATATGGAGGCATGATCGCCGATCCAATTTGCGTGTGGTCAGGTTGCTGTTCAAACAGGATACTTTGAAAGGTCATAAAGGTCTCTTCTCTTGCGATTGTGGCTGGTTCAACATAAACTCCTCAAACATACTCTTATTGCTTAGCCTTAGAAAGGCCATTGCCCAAAATAAATAGCCTCTACTGGAGCAAGCGCTCAGTAGAGGCCATCAGTCGGGTGACAGTTTTAGCGAGCCTCATCGCCATATTATTGAAAAAGCCTATATATTATATCCGAAAATTCTTGCGAAATCGTTTTCGTACGAGTGGGTAAGGGCCTCTGGGTTTTGTCACGGCAGTTCCTCAAGAGCCATACTAGATCCTTTCCACTGTTCGAAAACCCTCCACCTTTTTGCGATCCCGGATACCTATACTCCAAACACTTTCTCAATATCGAATTAGGATAAATTGATACTTTTTATATTTCAGGTAGTTCTCACTCACAGTGGTTATTGTGGTCATTCCATGGAGAATTACAAAAGGCATATCTCAATCCGAACGGATTTATAATTCCATCTCCTCAGGCAGGTTCTGGTTGTCAAATGGAAAGTGCTTTCCAGTTTTTCGAGTTAAATTCTACGATCAACACTTAGCGAGGTTATACTTTCGATTTTCCGCTAAACTTTCCGCTTTTTTTGAAAATGATCTGATTATAAAAATTTTGAACCAACCCAAAAATACAAATAGATGAAGGAAAATACAATGATTAAAATCCTGCCTAATTTACATTGCCTGACTCTATTTTTTATCCTAAAAGCCCCGTCAAGAATTGTGATCAAATCGGTCAGATCATTAATCAGGATTTGTGAAAGTTTTCTTGCGATGGAGGAGCTATTGTTCACAAGAGAGATTCCAACATCTGCCACTTTGAGGGCAATTCCATCGTTCGGTCCATCTCCAACCATTGCAACGGTATTACCTGCTTTTTGAAGCTGTCTGACTAAGATCCCTTTTTGGGAAGGTGTTAATCTCGCAAACACAGAACAATATGAGGCTTGCCTGATTACTTCCGCCCATTCCATCCTATCAATGATCCTGCCCGTTAATGCAGCCTTTTGACCAGCAGTTATACCGCTTTCAGCGCCAATGCGGACCGCGGTTTCTGCTTTATCGCCAGTCAACAACAGACTCCGAATTCCTTTTTGAGCAAATTGTCGAATGATTTCTTGCGTTCCAGGTTGTAATGAATTTTCCAATTGAAGTAAGCAGAGGAAAGAATATTCTTTCGGAGAATCGTCAAAATTGCCGGATGCGTATGCTAAAGCAATTGCGGTATCTCCATTTTGAGCAATAGCCTCGATTTGAGATTTACAAGTCAACCAAAACCCAAAATCATTATTTTCAAGAGACCCGCTCGACGTAAAATGACGATTACACAACTTGTAAATAACCTCTGGGTCTCCTTTTGCGAAATAGAAACTACCTGCTGTACTTGTTTCAAATCCACAAGCCATATATCGGTGCTCAGAGTCAAAGGGTTAGTCGTAAATTCGTTTGTATTGTAATAACAGTTCATTTACATCGATGCGATTTTTTTGAGCAAACCTGATAAGCGCTAAATCAATCGGATTTGCCAGAATGGTTTTCTGAAAAAACAAAACATCGTTACATAATGCGCAAGCCTTGTAAACCAGTTGAGCTACAGATTCTTCAATATTTTTTGTTCCATTCTCAGTTTCAATAATCAGATCCGGGAAATATACTTTCTTGATATCCATTTGCCTCGTCGTAAGCACACCTGTCTTATCAAAACAGACAAGGTTTATATCTCCCATATGTTCCAAAGCGCGAATATCACGGATTTGTACATGTGCGCGTTTGAGCCTTTTTGATTCGTTCGAAATAATCAGGTACCTGCATAGGTTGTCATTCTGTAGCAAATTGAGGACGAAAGAAAAGAACAAGAAAATGATCAGCAAGGTAAGATCATAGGATTGAACAAACAAAAGCACAAATACGGGTAAAAACAAAATGATGGTCCATAAATTTTCCTTGTCGATAATGCGGAACGTATACGGCTGATTCTGTTGACCCTCTTGGCTTAAAACCTTCCCATATTCTGTTTGTTCACCGGTAGAAAGTACTACTCCTTTCCCGTACCCTCTGATTACTCGACTACCGTGATATGCGATTACGTCATCTTTGGCAATTTTTTTCTCGACCGGTAATAGTTCACCTGTGATCTCAAATTCATCGATCTCTAACCCCCTGAATTCAATGAGTCGTAGGTCGGCAGGGACAATATCTCCTGTTTGAATGATAACCAGATCAGAAATACGCAAATCTTTTTCATCGATATTGGTGAGCTTCCCATCAATTTCAATCGTAACAAGGTTTGCGTTCATGACATTACTCTTTAGTCCTGTTAATGATACATTTCCTCCGGAATATCTGGTTGAATTGAATTAATGATCCGGTTTCGCCTTCATCCTTGATTCTTATTATGCTTTCTACTCTGATGCGCTTGCACCTAACCCAAGGAGGTATTTTACAATGTCGATCCTGTCAATAATACCAACTATCTTTTGATCTTTGGTCACCGCCAAGGGATGCTTGCCCTGGTTGATCATTAATGTGGCAGCTGACATTAACGGCGATTCTTCTGTGACGCCGAGAACATACGGAGTCATTAAATTCTCGACGGGTGCATTATCCCACTTCTGAATTAAGGTGTTTTCAATTTGTCGCTGCATTGGCCTCCCATAACTGGCTGGCACCGGTGAAGTAAAAAGGTCTCTAATACCAATAGCACCAACGAGTTGCTCACCATTAACCACAAATAGAGTTTCTACTCCTTCCCTAACCATGATCTCGGCTGCCAAACGTAAGCTCGATTTTGGAGAAATGCACAAAAACTTTGAGCGCATTACATCCTTAACAATCATTGACCTTACCTCCTGAATTCCTTATCTTCTTTTATTGGGTCAGAATAATTTTCCTTGATAGAACGAATTTAATAGATAAAAAAACCTCTACCAAGGTGAACCTGGTAGAGGCCATTAGCTGTTTGAGCGATTTATATCTTTTGAGCGAGCCTCATCGCTTATTGATATTATAAGCCCATCATAACAAATCGTCCAGCTAAAAATTCCAAGATTAATGGATAAGTTCTTTCAGGTTTTCCAACAGGATAAAAATTCCAACGGCGATGATGGAGAAGACCACAAAATACCAAAAATAGTGAAACAGAATCAACAAAAACGCCGCAGCCGCCAGTCCAATTGCCAGGCTGTTGATCAACCGGGAGAGCGTGCGCCTGAAACTCGACTCAATGAAAACGAATAAGGCGATCATCACGGAAGTGCCAAATACAATGTGCTGGCGGCTGAAGATCATCAGCAGCACAAACCCAAACAGCATAAGCGCCACGCTGGCAGCCGCCCACCACTCTTCAACACGCCCGGAATTTCCCTCGGCGGGGAGCGCGGGGGTGTGAGCGCGTTGAATATGATTGCGAAATGCGGGAGAACCAGCCTGTGCCGGCTGGGTCAGGTAGCGATCCAATGCCGAAATCTCCAGATCAATGGCGGCTGCCTCCCTTCGTAAGCCGGCCAACTCGTCGGAGAGATCATCCAACTTCTTCTCAGTCGTTTGCATCAGGGGAGATAAGCCAGCCTCATTCTGAAAAGCCTGATAGGACACACCCGTCCCCTGCAGCTCACCGCTCTTCTGGTCAATTAAACCATTCAACTCTTCCAGGCGAGATATCAACGTCTGTTTTTGCTGGTTAATCACATGCGGGGTGTTCGCTTGTGTGGGCACTTTATCTACCCCAGCCCAACCCAAAGGGTTATACCAGGCGCTGCGTAAGGCGCCGTTGCGCTGGTACATTGGGCCGGAAGGCGCGTTTTCCCCGGATGCCGGATCTTGCGCATACAGGCCCCACAACCCGCGATATTCGCTGACCCATTGAGGTGTCGGATCGAGCAGGATGGGCGGAGCCCAACTAATATATTGTCCCTCGCCAACCGAAAAACCATCACCGCGGGCGTAATCCACAAAGGGAATGCGCAAAATGTTGCCTCTATTTTCATTTTCAGTACTGCCAGAGCCAGTCAAAGACTGCCATCTGCGCTGAATGAATTCCACCACGCGGTAAATGGGCGCAAGAAAGGGTACATCCAGTTCCATCAGGTATTCACCGGGTAAAAAATAGCCGGCATGCGAACCGGCACCCACAAAGACGACCGGGTGATCGCCCACTTTTTGAACCTCAGGGTCATTCCAATGCCGGCGCAAATCATCTCCCGAAAATTCATGACAGGCATACGCCAGCCATTCGGGCTGCCAGCTGCCGTCTTGTTCGCTGAGATAAATATTGACCATTTCCCAATCGGCTTCATGGTCGTTGAGTCCAAAATATCCAGAGCGCCAATTGTTAAACGCGTAGAAATACCAGTATTGCAGCACCAGCCAATCATTTTGCCGGACGACCCTGGCGTAATAAGAATACACCGGGTTTCTTTCCAGAATGCGCCGGTATTCCAGAGTGGCCGCCATGCTGGTATCCCCCGAGACGCGGCCGCGCGCCAGCAAGGTGAGAGAAAAGAGCAAATCCACAAAGCGCGAGAGATACCCCACCCGCGACAGGCGGCCTTTTCCCGGGTGAAAGCGAAAGTCATCTTTTTGCCGAATTTGCTCCTGGAGATACTCGAGCAGCTCTGGCAAGTCAACCGGCTCTATAAATTTTAGAAACTGCAATGCATCCGGCGGGAGCGCGATGCTGCCATCCAGCTTGTCCACATCCAGGCTTCCTTGTGGAACGAGGCAAACTTCTGCCCCCTCGCGAAGCCGCGCCCAAAGGCTGGAACTGCGAAGATATTCATCCACCCGCATCGGGTAGAACTTTTCGCCGCGCGTGAATTTTAGAACGGGCGCGTACTGCCGGATCAGTTCATATTCCTCATTCTTATCCACGAGAGATCCTTTTTACTTGTTGGCCATAAGCTGCTGAAATGCCGCCCGGATATCATATAAATTCAAATACACCACCTGAAAAACGCTGGCCGCCATCAACGGGTAAAGATACTCGGCCGGATGATTGAAATGCAGATACATGCACAGCGTTAAAATGAGCACTTGCAGCATCAAGGCCATCGTCCAGGCGCGGCGGCGGCGCAGCCAGAAGGTCAGCACAATGGGAACGGCAAAGAAAGCGAAGGGAATAAACAGGGCACTCAAAACCTGCGCTTTTGGAATGGTAACCGTCTGCGAATTGAATAAAAAAGTGAGATGGTCGGCTGCGGGGCGGTTCAGCGCTGACAGAATTTGCGAGCCGGGTTGGGTGAGATCATCGTAGATTTCGGTGATCGAAATGGAAAATGTCTGCATCTGCAACCCAATCAACAGCGGGAACATGAGCAGATTCAACGCTGCTTGCATGAATAAGAAAACACCCGCCGCAAAAATTGGTAATCGGCGGTAAGCAGGAGCGGAAGTTGTTTGCATTCTTTGGAGCATGGCAATTAAATCATGGCGCATTCCGCCAGCGTATGCAAGCGGAATGCGCCTCTGAGGTCAATTAGCTGTTAGAAGACGGAGTGGGAAGGTGAGGCGTGAGCCAGGCAATGAAAGCATCCGTGGAGCGCGTTTGCATCAGCACACGCCCCGGTCCGGTCAGATCTACCACCAGGCCTTCACCGCTGAACAGAGTGGACTTAATCCCGCCAATGCTGCGCACGTGAAAACCCATCCCTTCGGTGAAAGCAACCAGATGCCCCGTATCCACGGTGTATGATTGACCGGCTGCCAAAACCATTTCATGGATCGCGCCGTAAGAGGATAAGACCACTTTGCCCCTGCCAGACACGTTCAGCATAATAAAGCCTTCCGAAGCAAAAAAAGTCTTCGCCCCGCTCCACTTGGTGTTGACTTGAATGGTTGATTCGGATGCCACATACGAACCAGACTGCACAAGCAGGCTTTCTCCATTCAAGTCCAGCGTGACCAGGTCGCCAGGCAGCGCCGGCGCCACCATCACCTCACCCCCTTGGGCTGAAGCGGTATAGGTGTTGACAAAGAAACTCTCCCCTCCCAGCAGCGCCCGGCCAAGCGACTTGAGAAGGCCGCCCGATGCGCGCGTTTCCACCTGCACACCCGGCGACATGCTGACCATCGATCCGCCTTCCACCTGCACCCCTTCACCGCCATTCAGGCGAATCACTCCCATCGAATACGATGGGCGATAAAGAATTTCAATGTTCATCCGTTTACCTTTCTATGATGGATGGATATGCCTTATTATCTTTACGAAAATACCTGGCGCGAGTCGCAAATGAGAATTGCCTGCACAAAGGCGAAAGAGTACAATTCAGTATCCATATCATCAGGGAGTTTTCCATGCCGCTCTTAAAATATACGCTGTGTTTCTTAACCCATCAAGACTCAATCCTGATGCTCAAACGCAACCGGCCGCCCAACCGCGGATTATGGAACGGCGTTGGCGGGCATATTGAAGCCGGTGAAACGCCTTCCCAGAGCATTCTGCGCGAGGTGAAAGAAGAAACTGGCATTGAGATTCCTGCGGCGCGCTATGCCGGGATTCTTACCTGGTCTGGTTTTGAAATCGAGGACGGCGGGCTGTATATCTTCACCGCTCAAGCGCCTTCATTTAATATACAACAATCCGAAGAAGGCTGGCTGGCCTGGAAACCCAAAGATTGGGTTTTTACTTCGCCGGAGGTTGTATCCAATATTCACGTTTTTGGCCCAGAAGTGTTTCAGAATTCACACACGCGCCAGTACCATTTTATTTATGACCGGGGGCAAATTAAAGAATACTCCTTTCGCGAGCTGCCCGAATGAGCAAAGGCAGTTTAGCATGGCACAAACCAGCGTGTTTAATTACCCGCACATTAAGAGGCGAACAACTTAAGGAAATTATAGAAATCTGTTATCCAATATACGTCAGATGTTGGTTTTGATCCTTTGGATGGATTGTGTGATAAATCCGCCGGTGCTGCTTTTGAAGCGCGTCCAGAATGGGAGTAGGCTCAAAGTTGGAAACCAACAAAATGTGCCGGCCAGGCGTAAGCTGGCTCAGCAGTTCATTCACTCTTTTCAGCGGCACTTCCCCGCGTTTCAGCATTTCCGTCCCGTCGAGCGTAAATTGGGGCTTACCAACAATCCACTCAGGGTCAGAACCCGCGCTAGAGGGCAATCCCGCCGAAGATTCAGCTGGCCCGGCGCTCAAATCCGCTTGCCCAACCGAGCGGCGCAGCGCATTGACAAATTCAATCGCATCCACCCCACCCACCTGCGCCACCTTCTCCAATGTGGCAAGTTTTCCTAACGTGCGGCGCAGCAGCGGGTTCTTTAAGTTTTTGAATGCAGGAGCGTAGTCAATAATTTGCACTTCCAAGAACGGGAAGGCCTGCAAAACGTCGAACAGCTTGCTTTCACGGGTAATTTGCATGGAGAGTCTCCTCATAGTCGAATCAAACAAATCTCTCCATCCCTAATTGAGGATTTGATCATTCATTTGAAGCCAATCCCATTGAAAACAATTTGAATCCAATGTCAACAATGATTAATTGATATTATCATACCCGAAAATTTTAATGGACCCATACAACATCAGCAGAGAATACTGGCAGCTCATTTAGCCTTCGCAGTGGTCGAACGCAGCTCGATAAAGAAGAAAACGGATCTTCGACATGGATTTGTCAAAGATCCGTTTCTCATTTCACCAGTTATCAGGTATCAATCAAATAGATTTCTTTACCTTCGAGAATCCGCACTGCTTGTCCCGGAACGAGTCGTTCTAATGTCCGCTTCGACGCTGCCTGAATTTGTACTATGGTTCCCCTTGGGCTCTCTTTCTCCAAGAGTTAATGTGGCAATCTCATCTTGACAAAATGGATTTTTTTCTACCCTTAGCTTGATGCCCAAGGGGTTCAATTTCAAATTGCTCTATGCAATACCCATCTGCATGGGGTAACTTGCCAGATACTCCAAAAGGTCATCAGGAAGTTCGATCTTTAACACCTGCCGGATCATCTCATGGTGAAAAAAACTGTAGATCAACTGGCGATTAATATCCGTAGAATACTCCGTGAAATGAGAACGTAGATTGCCGTCAATGTGTTGCTGTAAATCAAAAGAAAATGAAGCAGCTTTGTCGGAAAAATCAAACTCGGTTAAGTTTATCCATTTCTCACTACGATCCCATTGAGTCTTAATGTGAATTGTCAATGAAATTGGATCATAAATGATTTTCCAGATGGTATCTGGGCGTTGAGCCGCATCAAGGATTTTATATAAATCAGATACTTGTGGTTTGCTGCCATTATCCATCTGTTCCAACAAACTGGCAGTTACGCAAAACCTTTCTACAGAATTTTTAGCATACTCATCCAGAAATGCAGGGAGTTTATTGCCGTTGGAATTCAGGAAATTGAGTGCTTCAGTATAGATGGTATTGGTCAGGACAGGTACAGGCATGCAATCATCCTCAAAGACTTGCATGTGTCCATTCAAATATTCAACGATGGCAGAATTGCCTTTTCGATCCAGCAGGATATATTGAATGGTTGAAGTTGTTTGGGAAATCCTAACTTCAGCAAGCGATTTCAATGCCTGGGGCACCGTTTCACAAGTATCCAATAAAAACTGGATAACCTGTAATTCCTTGACCGCAGGGCGTGAATCCAACGATGGATATTGGGTCTCGCGCAGCGTTGTTTGTTCGACAATAAGGCCAACTTCATTCATCCCGCCTGATGGAAATTCTTTTCCAGATTGGCTAAAAACCACACTTCCGTAACAGGAAAGCCATTGAAGGGGTACCTCAGGGGGCATGAGCAGGGCAGTTTTGTGAATCCCGCGCTGGTTGGTGAATAACATGCCGCTAGGCAGAAAAATATCTTCGTTATTCGCCAAGAAAAACTGATCTCCAG
Source organism: Ornatilinea apprima (assembly GCF_001306115.1). Classification (GTDB taxonomy): domain Bacteria; phylum Chloroflexota; class Anaerolineae; order Anaerolineales; family Anaerolineaceae; genus Ornatilinea; species Ornatilinea apprima. The sequence goes on from NZ_LGCL01000023.1 coordinate 45,008, forward strand.
ATTCACAAATAAAAGTGGTACACATCAAATTTTCTCCGTATCCTCAATTAAGTTATTACAGTTTCCGAATGCTCTTATGGTCTGAATGCTTCGCCTGCGAGATATGTATCGAAAAATTCCTGAAATTTCGTGACTTTACCAGCCTCGATTGTCACCAAATGGACAAAGTCTGATTCATAGGTCTTGCCCGTTGGGAGCGCAAGGCATTTCATGGTGCCCACAACGGCAACTGAGTCATGATCGGTCAACATTTTGATTGGTTGCAACACCAAAATTTCCTCCGACTGCCGCCCAATGTTTGCCCATTCCAAAAAGCCAGCATGCCCGTGGTGAGTTCCACCTGCCGGATTGAACGGATTGGAAGGCTCCCCCCATTCAACATCTGGGTGGAGCATTGCGAGAATTCGATTAATATCGCGTTTGCCAAATGCCTCATACAGGCTCTTTACAATGTTGATGTTTTCTTCTTGTATATTCATTCCTAAATCCTCTTATTCTTGGGAGAATTGGTACAACGATATGTAAATTTGTTTTGTTCTGTATCTGTGGGCCGCCAGAAGGCTACGCGCCGGGTGTAGCACGGGATCGTGTTCTCACCACAATTTTCCTGATCGCCGCATAGATACCCAAAACGGCAAGCAGGGCAAGGATGATGAAATAGACAACCCATTTCGCAATCGTTATTGTACTGGCAATGTTCACCAACAATTCCAGGCGCACCGGATAGCTAAAAAGCAGTGTCAGGAGCAGGCCATTTTCCAACAGGTCCAGCCCACTACGCGCAACCGGCAGCAAATTTAGTAAAATCCATTGCTTGCCAATTCCTGACCCGCGCAGCAGAAGCGTGGTCAGCAACGAGAGCAGGCACATATATACCAGCGCGAAAACAATATCCAGACCAAGCAACTGGGCGTAGCCAATTCTGCCCGCTTCCCCAATACGCTCGAACATGCTGTAAACGAGCGAAGAAGAATACCCACCAGATAGCATGTCGAGCATTCCTACTCCGTTGCTGATGTTCCTGAGATGGATCGAACCGAAGGGGCAAACCTCCATCGTCCCGGTAACGAGGACAAACAGAACCAGCATCACCACGAAATTGCGGATATTGGTGTACTCTTCAATCAGGACTGAAAGTTTTCTGAGTGAGTTCATTTTATTCACTCCCCACAGGTAATATCGTAATTGGAAGCTGCGTATGTGTCTGGTGATATTGCCCTGCCACGCGAACCAGCCCCAACATAAGAAGCCAAACCCCAAACAAGCCGAGGACAGCAGGCATCGAGATGGTCCTTCCATCGTTGATCAAACTGATCAGGATGCGCATGGGCAGAAAGACAGGCCAGATGATCAAGACATTGCTGGTCAGGCGGAAAACAATGCTGTACAAGAGACCAGCCAGGAATAGAGAAAGGAGGTCTACCAGAGATGCGCCATAGGCAAGGTAATGCAAGGCGTACAACGCGGCGCTCAGAACTACCGATGGGAGAATCCCGAAGGCCGCTTCAAGCCGCGTTTGCACCCATCCACGCCAAAAGACGGTCTCAAAGAATCCGATGAACATGGCCAGACCAATCAGGGGCAGCAATTGCGCGAGGGGCGGAAACTGGACTTTTCCCATGATGCCAGCAAATTGCAGAATAACAAAAATCAATTGAATAAAATGACTTCTGCGCAACCATTTTCGGGTCATTCCCAGAGATTCTAATGAGCGATGGCGAATAAATACTGTCCAGTACAAGGGGAGGGCCACCCCGCAGAGCGCTGCCGTGATAACCGCGTACACGATGAAATAAGGGATGCCCCCTCTATCTTGTTGCCCGTTGATATTTGTCGCGATAGAGATACCGCCCATCACCAGCAATACGGTAACGGCAACAGCAATTAGATCTTTGTTGGGATTCCAGTGAAAAGTAAAAATTTGCTTGAGCGTTTCTTGCATAACGTGTATAGATATTTTGCGATTCATACTTCATTCTCCATAAACGGACAGAGACGTTGATGTGTTGGCCTTCATCTCCAGGGCAAAGATGTGTGCCGGTCGGGTGGATCCTATTTTGCCGAGCGCAAGCCGATGATATTCCCTTCCGTGTCCTGGATCAGGCAAATGTACCCCAGTTGTCCCATTTCAAATTTGGGCTGCAAGACGATGCCGCCAGCGGCCTGGACACGGCTGATAGCCTGGTCCAAATCATTCAACTGAAAGTAAACAACTGTTCCCTGTCCCGAAGGCTGGCTATTTTCGTTTTGGATCAGCCAACCCGCAGCACCGGAGGCATTACTTTTTTCTGGAAAGGCTGCAAATTTGACATCCCCAAAACTCATGGCGAATAAATTGGTACCCAAGACCTGTTCATAAAAGGCTCTGGCGCGGTCAAGATCCTGAACCGGGATATCCAACCAGGTGACCACGTTCTGGCCCTTGGTTTCAGGTTTCTCTTTGGACGGGTCATGAACCGAGCGCAAGCCGATGATGTTCCCTTCCGTGTCTTGGATCAGGCAGATGTACCCCAGTTGCCCCATTTCAAATTTGGGCTGCAAGACGATGCCGCCAGCGGCCTGCACGCGGCTGATGGCCTGGTCCAAATCATCCACCTGAAAATAGACAACTGTTCCCTGTCCCGTAGGCTGGTTATTTTCGTTTTGGATCAGCCAACCCGCAGCACCGGAGGCATTACTTTTTTCTGGAAAGGCTGCAAATTTGACCTCACCGAAACTCATCCCGAATAATTTGATATCCAAGACCTGTTCATAAAAAGCTTTGGCGCGGTCAAGATCCTGAACCGGGATATCGAACCAGGTAACCACATTCTGGCCCTTGGTTTCAGGTTTCTCTTTGGACGGGTCGTAAACAATTTTCCCCGATTGAAAAACATAGACAATTCTGCGAATTTCTGAGATGTTGCTGGTCGGGTCGCCATCCACCAGAACCAAATCAGCGATTTTTCCTTGTTCAATCGTGCCAATCTCATTTGCTAGTCCCAGGTGTTGAGCGGCATTGCTGGTCGCCGCGATGATAATCTGCATCGGGGTCATGCCTGCCTGCTGCATCAACTCCATTTCCTCAATCTCGGCCGCGCCGCCAGTTTGGAAGGAGCAGTTCATATCGGTGCCCATCGCAATCGAAACACCCGCATCAGAAAAATCTTTCAGGTTTTGCATGGAGATGGGAAGTTTTTGCGCATCGGTCGAGGTTTGCAGGATTTGCAGCGTGGGCACAAAGAAAGCTTGTTTCTCGATGAGCAACTGCGGCAAGGCATCGCCTGTCAGGCGCATCCCCACCAGACCATGCTCGATGCCGTCGGCCCCGGCTTCCAGTGCCTCCATCGCGTCCTGCTCATACCAGACATGCACGGTAGCGCGCAGGTTTTGTTTGTGCGCCTCATCGATGACGGCTCGCAACACCTCTTCAGAGAGTTTTTGAACCACAACCGGCTGGTCAAAAGTCTCCATCTCGCCGCCCTGATAAGACAGCTTGATGGCATCAATCTTCCTGGCGGCCAATTCGCGTACCTTTTCCCGGGCAATCTCGGCGTCGTCCACTTCAATGGACATCTGCGCGCGCGACCAGGGATCATCGGCAGTCAGGGTCAGCGCGGGATGCCCGTCTGGGGCGGTGAAATTGGGGCCAACAGTGAGCAGCCGCGGGCCAGGAATTTTCTGATCTTGCAGTTGTTGTCGTAATTCCAGAACAATGTCGAGCGGGTCATTCAGTGACTTGATCGTAGTGACCCCATGTTTCAAGAAGTTATTCATCTGTGTGGGAATCTGGTTCTCCAGCAATGCGCGGTAAGCCGCTTCGCCTTTGTCAAAGCTGTAGAAAATATGCAAATGAGCATCAATGAGACCCGGCATCAGGCTTTTTCCGGTGCCATCAATGATCTGCGCACCGCTGATGTTCACCGCCTCGGTCGAAATGGTTTGAATAAGGCCATCCTTAATCACAACCGAGGCTGTTGGCAAAATTTTTCCATTGCCGACGATGACGCGAACATTCTTTATAACGATTGTTTCCGGAGTTCCTGATGAACAGCCTGCCATTCCAAAAGTGAAGGCAAATATAAGTAAGATGGGAATAAATTTTTTCATTTTAATGACTCCTTATTATGTAATCATAACGGTGAAGCGGATAATGCCCACTATACCATTGGAGAATTATCGACTGGTCAGTAGGTCAGTCCTGTTGAGCGTTTTTCCAATCGGATTTACAAATTCAATGACAAGTCATTAACCAAGTACTCCTCAAATAAGCGAAGAACCATATCAGAACACCCTTGATTGAAATTTGAGTTAATGTTTTCATTATTTTCGTCTTAACCGATTGGATGATTGGCTGAGAGTCTTGTTCAGATTAATGGTTGGTCACCTGTCGGACCGAGAGGAGCTGAAGTCCCAAGTCACGGATCCGTTCTAATACTCCGTGAAGTTCGGCCTGGTCGATTACCGGCCCAACCATGATGGTGTTGCCGTTCTCATCCGAACTCAAGTCAAAACCGGCAAACCAATCCGACCAGGCAGGTGCCAGTGAACCTTTGACTTGGATTTCGAAGATTGCTACTGAATCTGTGTGAGATATTGTCATAAACTCTCCTGGAAAATGCTTTTGCTCTACTTAACAAATCTTTATTGATTGGATTATAGAAAATGCTCCCTGTCTTGTCGTCCACCTGAAACGGGTGAAAGAGCCTGCGCGGGTGTATTTTCGGGTGTATTTGCGCAATAAAAAACCGGCGGACGGAAATGCCCACCGGTTGAAGAAAACGTGTATTCCTGAGAGAAGGATTTAGAGAATGCCCAACTTTCGGGCTTCAATAATGGCTTTCGCGCGACTGGTCACGCCCAGTTTGGCAAAAACATGATTGATATGCCGTTTGACCGTGCTGACGGCCACGACAAGTTGGCCTGCAATTTCGGAATTCGTCATCCCTCGCGCCAGACAAACCAACACTTCCATCTCGCGCTCGGTCAGTGGTTCAACCAAACTGCCAACAGACCCGGCTTCCGCAACAGTCAATCCAGCCGCCGGAACTCCTGAGAGCTGAATGGTATGAGTATGAGGATCCACCGTATAACCCATCGCCGAGAGCAGCCGGATAGCATAGTTCAGGTGTGCTGTTTGATGCCGCGTCACCATTTCCACCAGCAAGGCGGCCACCCCAGCCCCCTCATCAATAATTGAGCGCACGTATTCTTCTGGTTCGGCAAGCGCCAGCGCCTGATCCAGGATTTTCAAGGCGGCTTGATTCTCACCCAGACCACTCCGAGCCAATGCTTGCAAAACCCATATCTGAATCTGTGCGCCAACCCGGCCGCTATCTTGGGTTGATGTGTGCAGACGCTCTAATAGCTCCAGCGCAGCTTTCTCGCGTCCTGCCGCCACCCAAACTCGCGCAATGGCAATATTTCCAACTTCGCGCAGGTAGGGTAATGGTTCGTTAATATTAATTTTTTCCTGCTCCTTTTCTGCCCAACGAAGAGCAGCCGCCAGGTTGCTGATGCCAGGATGCAACCACAAACGAACCCGGCACCGTTTTGCATTCGCATCGTGCCAGTCAGGCAGATGATAGAACCGGACAAATTCATCGGCTTTATCACAGGTTGTTTGGGCCGCGGAGAGATCCCCCTGTGCCAGGCAAACCTGGCATAATGCCTGGTAGGCTTGGGTTGCAGCCGCTGTGTTTCCCCACCCACCCTCTTGAGCACAACCCTCCTGGGCAAATTGCCTGGCAAGATCCAGGTGATTCCACTCATAATGGAGTTCGCTTAAAGCCGCCAGGGGACGCATGGAAAGAGGCAATCGATGGCCGTCGGAATCAATCGCCAATTGCAGAGCCTCGTGGAAAGTTTTCTCTGCCTGGTGTAAACGACCAAGCGCCATCTCTTGTACACCCAGGGAAGTCAGAGAGGGCACTGCTACATTAAGGTTATGCGACATCGCCCCCAGCCGACCAGACTCTCTTAATGCCTGGCACGCACTCGGCAAATCATTGACCATCAAGGAGGCCACCCCCAGGTTGTAGTAAGCGGTGGCCCGCAAAAAAACATTTTCTTCACTGATGATTGCAAGGGCATTTTGTGCCGCTTCAATGGCTCTCGGAGCGTCCAGAGTCTTGCCTGCCATAAAAGCGCGGATGGCCGCCACGGTCTCACGCAAGAGTTGACTGTTATTCGGTTCTCCTTTCAGATGGTGCTCGACGGCACTTAAATAGGTCTCAACCGGCTGAGCCTCGCCAGTCAAAACCAGGTACCAGGCTTGATAAAGGCTCAACAAAGGCCGGGCGAGTACAAGATCATCGGGCACCGCCGCCAACCACTCTCCGATTCTCACGATATAACCCTGTAAAATCAAATCATGTGCCCTGGTTTCGATCAAATCAGCTGCCCGGTTATAGTCGTTTGCCCGAATAGCATGCCAGAGCGCTTCCGAGATTAAACCTTGCTGCTCAAACCAACAACTTGCGCGCTGGTGTAAGTCATCGACCTGGTTCCCCATCGATCGTGCTAATTGGTGGCGCAAAAGATCAGCAAAAAGGTGATGGTAGCGAAACCATCGGCGTTCATCATCCAGCGATATTAAGAATAAATTGTTGCGGTTGATATAAGCTAAGCAGTCTTCAGAAGAGCGAATACCCTGAGATGGCGTCTCTTGAGGCTTCCATACCGCATCGCAAAGCGAAGCCGACATACGGTTCAAGATGGATGTTTGCAAAAGGAATGCCTGAATCTCTGGAGGTTGACGCTGAAGAACCTCATCGATTAAATAGTCGAGAATATAGAGATGGCTCCCTGAAAATGCTTGCACAAATCCATCAGGGTCGCTGGCGCCTCGCAGCGAGAGACCTGCAAGCTGCAATCCCACAATCCAGCCCTCGGTTCGCTTCTCTAATAAGGCCAGCATGTCGCTCGAAAGGTTCAAACCCATCACTTCCGATAAGAACTCCTCGGCTTCCGAGCGGCTAAACCGAAGCTGCGCCGACCGTACCTCGGTGAGCCAGAGACGGCTCCGTAGACGCGGCAACCCCAGGGGCGGGTCTGATCGGGTCGCGATGACCAGATGGATTTGTGATGGAAGATGCTCAATTAAAAAATTTATAGCAGTGTGAATCGTTTCCAGCTTGATTACATGATAATCATCAAGTACGATGATCAACTCTTCTCGTCGTTCGACCAATTCATTGACCAGCCAGGCCAGAATGGATTCGGTGGGAGGTGGTTGGGCTAAACGAATCGCGGCAATGATCGTCTCACCAAAATCTGGCCAGGCGATTTGAATGGTTGTCACAAGATACGCTAGAAAGCGGTTGATCTCGTTATCATTTTCATCCAACGATAACCATACAGCCGGCAGCTTGACCTGTCCCAGCCACTCAACCAAGAGCGTGGTCTTTCCGGACCCAGCCTGAGCGGAGAGCAGGATCAGCGAGCTATTCAACCCCGCATTTAATTGATTGATCAAAGCTGGACGCGCCAGGGTTTTGTGCCGTGGCCGAGGTATAAAGAGTTTCGTTTTAATTAATGCGTTAACAAACCGTTCCATGACGATTCTCGCTCTTTAAGCGCTAGTCAAGTGGGTGGGTTCTTGCCCATGAATTTAATTATCAGGACAAAACAAGGGATTCTTACTGACGGAAAAATGTCCAAGTAGAGCAGCAACTAGAGCTCCGTCTGAAGATACCGTCGATTATATATTTGAAGTATATTTAATTATTCCTGAAATGCAAATGAGAATTCCATATTGGGTTGTTTGTCATTTTCCATATGGTCATGTCAGGTTTCATCCCACCATGGCTAGATTTTCGATTCGACTTCAACCAGAAATAATCGATCCTTTGTATGGTTCCTAATCATGCAAAACCTATCGGAATCTCCACGGGTTGGAATACTACTGACAAATCGAATTTGATATAAACAGCTGCTTTCAAGAGTTGTGTTCCAGGTCTATATACGATGGCTAGCCGAAGGATTGAATCCCTTCACAATCAGCCAAACCGCCATGACCATTTCCTGCAAGAAGATCGGGAAATTCAAAGCGAATTGAACCGGTGACATGGGATCAATCATCGCAAACAGACCCAATAAACCAGTAGAAATCAGATGCATCAGCACAGCAATGATTCCCCACACAGATAACCACCGTGGGATAAGTCTTTGTTGGAACAATCCATAGTAGAAGAGCAGCGCGCCCAAAGGAAAGACGATGGCGGTCAATTGGGAACTAATCTCGGCTTCTTTGAGCAGCATATTTCCCAGCACTTCAAAACTTGCGGCGTTTACAGGGCTTGCCTGTAGATAAGCCTGGCTGAGGGCGACCAGCATTAGCCAGCCGATAGCACCTCCCAAATAAGTGACTGTCTCCAACGCCCCTCTGATAATCAGGTAGCCAAGCGCGACAATTTCATTGCGCTTCTTGAACACAGGAAACATCATCACCGGCACAAAGGCAAGAGCAAAACTCATCACCAACACCAACAAGGAGCCAAGAATCAATTGGTTCTGCTTCTCGGCGATTTTCACCAGATAATCCGGGGCATTCAATACAGGACCGGTCACCAGAAGACTCAATACACCCGCAACCGTCCCGATGATAAACAAAACACCAACCATAAAAGCAGTTTTTCGGTTTTCTTCCATCATGACCTCACATTGAGAAAAATGGTTATGAATCAAATACATTGGAATTTTTCTGAAGCAAAGTGATTCCCAACCCGATGAACCACACCAACTGGGTAAGACCAAACACAGCGGTCAGATCATTGAGCGGCGGCACAGCAGAGAGCAAACCAACAAAACCGACGGCCAATCCCAGATAATTGAGCGCTTTCGGCAGCCGGGCAGAGCGCAAAGCGGCCAGGCTGACCAGCAGTGTCCATAAACCACCCAGAATTTCCCCATTACCGCTGCTCAATCCGGAAGATACCGATTCAATCGTCAACCAGATGGTTAATGCCTGACCTGCATCTTTTGGGTAGAGATCCAGCACGGTTTTCATTCCCATGGTAAAGACCATTCCGCTGGCAATTAAGGTCCCCGCCCAGATCAATCCCAGAGCGGCAGCCGTTTGCATGACGGCCGGCGACCCGGTTTTCAAACGGTCGTACAGCGCCAGGTTCAGCACGACCAGCGCAAGACCAAAAACCACATAGGCGGCTGTGTACATGCCATACATACCCAGTTGGTTTTCAAGAAGAAATGCTAATTTTTCGTGAGGGTCGGTGATGCTGGGATAATTAGCGATGAAAAGAAAGAACACAATAGCTGCCAGATAAGCGGCTGCTTGGTACAGAGCGGCCGCGCCGCCCCATTTTTGTAACTTTTTCATTTTTACTCCTTATGTAGATTGTGATTATTCCGGTTGATAACAACATGAAGCCAACTGCCTGCCAGCTGTTGGCGGCGTTCCTGAGTGGGCCGGATGACTTCTGCGGCCCTCGCTTATTCAATTGAATCAGATGGGGATTACGTAAGAAAGGTGTAACGATTATCCAGTAGAGTCCTCCTCGCTGGTGTATGAGAACACCTCCTCCAGCGGCGCGCCAAACACAAGGGCGATTCGAAATGCCAGTTCCAATGAAGGGGCGTATTTCGCGCTTTCAATCGCGTTGATCGTTTGGCGGGTAACACCCACCGCTTCAGCCAACTGCTCCTGGGTCATTTCGTTATGAAGAAAACGCAGCTTGCGAATATTGTTGCGAACCTTACGTTTTTCCATTCTAGAATCCCCTTCGATATAAAACCATCTGAGAGATATCGCCAGCGATTTCAGCCACAATCGAAGACAAAATAAGCAGGCTGAACATCACCAACGGGGGCTGACCAAAGGCGAAGGTGAGCATGGCTGCCAGCACACCAAAAGAGAAGGTTATATAGGTTACGCGCGTGCCTTTCAGAGAAATCAGTTTGTCGCGCTCGTCTTCAATAAATTCAGAGGCAGGTGGTTCTTCCGCGCGCTGGGTCTTCACCGCATGGAAAATTGCGAGCAATATATTCGTGAGGATATTGCCGATGATGTTAACAATAATCAGCGTGACGATGACCAATGCCCATAATGCAAAAATCCGGGTCGCAACCAGCTCGCCATTTCTCATCATTTGAAACAGGTTGATCAGAAAGTAACCTAGAATCAAAATGTGGCTCATAAACGAGACAGCAATGGTTTTTTCTTGTTGAGACATATTCACCTCTTCTTATTCTTTACCAGTTTCATTGCGTAAACTTCATTATACATATTGTATATATATCTTTACTATTTGTCAAGTATTTTTTACATATTGTAAATAAAGTTTTACTTTTCTAATCAATCTTATGCGACAATAAAACGGCCGCAAGGCGACCGTTTTCCTCTTGATGAAACTGAATTGGATGAGAAAGCCTGGCGTATGTTTCACTCAGCGATTCAAGTTGGCGGATTCAATTACCTTTTGGGCTGGTTGCACCATTTGGCGTGTGATCTGTTGGTTAAAACCCTTACGGAAGGGTGGTATACGTAGTAAACCAAGCATGATGGAATTGGTGATTCGCGAAAGCCAATTGCGCTGTGGAAAGGTCTTATAAAAGCCCAATCGTTGGTACGCGTGGTGATCAGCCCGGAAAACCATACGCAGGCGGCCCCAAATATCATCACGGAAGACCTTCAACCCACCTTCCCCAAGAAACGTCATCGGGCGGGTAGCGCGTGCCTCCGCCATTTGCACTGCAGAAACCATCAGCTGTTGCAGCAGCCGCTCGATTTCAGATGCATCACCATATTCATCACTGACCAGACCAACAATATTAGCCTGCTGAAATTCGGCGTATCCATATAAAATTTCTTGTAGGTTTGGCAACTGGCTGACGGGACCGGAAATTACATAAGCAAGTTGTTTTCCAATCAACACCGGGGTGTGGGTATTGAAGAAAGAACGGTCAAAAAAAGTTTTCCAACGAGAGGAAAGGTAGCGATCAACAACCGTCCCCGCGTAGACCAGCACATCCGCAGTCATAATCGTTGTGCGATAGAACTCGGTAAAACTGTCTTTCCCCTCAAACGAACAAACATTGTTGTACCCACAATGCAAGCATCCCTGGCAGCTGGATTTAATCTCAACCTGGTTAAGGTCAATTACCTGCACATTTCCAGAAATCGCCGCCTGGCATGTTTTAACCATTTCCTCGATGTTGCTGCCTGGCCGTCCGCCATCGTACACAATTACCACCTTCTTTTCTCCCGCATCAAGCATCGCGGATATCAGTGATGCCTTGTAGAGAAATTCACGTTGAGATAGGGGTGGATATTGCCGCTGTGTCAACGCCCTGGATTCAATAGCGTGGAGAAACCGCTGCCCAAACTGTTTCAATTGGGTTCGGCCTTTTTCCTCAAGGAGATCAACCATATCGGGTGAAAATGCTTCAATATACCGCATACCCCAATCGTCACAGATACCATGAATGTAGTTATGAGCAGTATGGTCAAAGAAATGAATGCTGGTAAAAAGTGAAGCGGCGTATTTTCCAGCGAAAGCATCCATCACTCCCCGTTCATTCACCAATTCAATAAAACGCTTGTAATGAGCATGCACAATGAGTATGTAGAGGGGAAATGCCCACAAAACTCCATCCGCTAAACGCACGCGGGATATGATTTTGTCAAACTCCTGGGGGTCGGTCTCTATCTTTCGAATCTGTTGGGCAATATTTACCGATTCAAAAGAAACTTCAGGGTGAATCTTTTGCAGGTAATTTACATACTGCATGGTCACACTGATGCCCCCTTTGGGGCTTCCGTTCAACACGAGGATTTTCATAAGAGGTTCCTTTCCTTTATATCAATCATGTCATTACTAACATGTAATTTATGACATAATAAGACAAAAAAATATTAAAGCGATTCAACCATCTGAATGGTTTCATCCAGCCATTCCAAATAAGCCTTTTCATATCGCAAGCCAAGCTGTATCGTCGCATGCCAAAACCGGGATTCGCGTTCCAGTTCTATTGGCTTCTTTTCGTCACCCATACGGACAGTTATATTTTCATACTCTTTCAGGCGTTGCAAGTGTAACCTGCGTTGGTGCTGAAGTTCGGCAATAATTTGATGCGATTCGCGCTGTCCAGAGAAAAACAATCTCACCAGCAGTTCCTCTTTGATCGGGCTCATCTCCTGCATAGGCCGGTCCAACCATCCTTTTAGGGCGGCTTTTCCCATCTCAGTTACATGATAAATCCGCCGGTTTGGTTGTCCTTCCTCCTGGATAAACTGCGAGGTCACCAGACCTTCTTCTTCCATCTGGCGCAGATTGGTGTAAATTTGACTGTGATGCGCGTGCCAGAAATGCGCTGTGGAATGGTCCAGTATTTGTTTTAAATCATAGCCCGACATAGGCTTGTAATTGAGAAAACCTAATAAGATGAAACGGATCATGTTTTAAGTATAGCAAGATTAAATATATATGTCAATAATGACATATATAAGCATTGACATATAGGTCATCCAAAAAAGCTTGCGATTTTCATGAAATTAATATGGATTCAGAATTCAAAATATATAATGGAATTATGGAAGAACAGGCTACGCCATCCATCTTCATTGTCTCAGGCGGGGTGGGCGCCAGCGGTGAACAATTAATCCACACCATGCTGGCGCAATTTCCCGATGATGCTGTGAATGTAGTCACTGTGGGGAATATTCGCCAGTCAGAGCAAATTGATGAAGTGCTGCAAAAAGCCCTGCTGTCAGATGGGTTGATCGTCTCCACCCTGGTCGATTCTCATCTTAATAACCATCTCAACCGTGAAGCCGCCCGTTTAAACGTGGCATCTTTCGATCTGATGGGGCCTCTCATTCAATGGGTTTCACAAAAGACGGGAACGGAGCCGCTCGGCCAGCCGGGGCTATACCGCAAACTTCACCGCGTTTACTATGACCGTGTGGCAGCCATCGATTTTGCCATGGCGCATGACGATGGAAAAAACCCGGAGGACTGGCCGCAAGCGGAAGCAGTCATTGTGGGCGTATCGCGGGTGGGCAAAACACCTCTGAGCCTGTATCTGGCGGTTTTGGGTTGGAAGGTGGCGAACTACCCGCTTGTTCCCCAATTAGCCATCCCGTCCACTCTGTTCAGTCTGGAACCCCACCGCGTTTTTGGGCTTACTATCGATCCTCACGCTTTGGTCAATTTTCGCCTGCGGCGTCAGAGACACATCGGCGCGCCCGGTTCTTCTTCGTACACCGACCCGGTCGCTGTGTATGAAGAAATCCAAGACGCGCTGAAATTGTTCCGGCAAAATGGATTTACCGTGATTAACATGACCAACAAAACCATCGAATTGGGGGCGGACGAAATCATCCACCATCTCAGCCAGTCATCCGGCCAAACATCCACCTGACCAAGACAGACCAGATAAATAGGCCTCTATTCAGGCCTGGTTGCCGGATTCTCTCCCATGCCCCACCCCACCGGGTAGAGCCCCTCAATGGAAACGGGTAAGCGCCCGCTGATTTTGATGATCCCAAACAATGCTTTTGCCAGCGCCCGCATGGAAGGCTCTTGAATACCGTAAGTGCATACAAACACAGGCGCTTCGGGGAAAGCGGTGAGATCGTATGGCAGGCGCAGCGCCGCGACCACGGTTGGTAATTCCAGTTTTAATGCCTGGCGCACCAATTCCGATTGCCCCTCAGAAGCAAACGCGTTCAGCGTGCCTATCACCAGCACATCATACGGCCGCAGTCGTTCCAACAAGTCCGTGATTTCGCGCTCATCCGGATTCATCGGCACAATCCACTCATCCACCGCCGGGTGGTACAAGCGCAGCGCGGCGGCCAGACCAGGGGTGATATAAGATGAAGTATCCGCGGGGGTCAGATCGGCCGGTTTGAACTGCATCACCGCCACACGCTGATCAGGTCGCAGCCGCAACGGCAGCAGACGGTGCTGGTCACGAACCAGGGTAATGGATTTTTCCGCGATTGCATCCGCCACTGCCAGGTGATCCGCGCAGCCCACCACGCTCAAGTCGGGCTGCGAAAAACCCGCCAGCCAGCGCTTGAGTGAGAGGATGCGGTCAATGGATTTCATTGTCTCTTCAGCGTCCAGCGCGCCCTCTTGCGCTGCCGTTTGCAGGCTGGTGAACACGCGGCGCTGATCCGCTGGATCGGACGTAAGCAACAACAAATCCACTCCCGCGGCAACCGCGCGCAGCGCGTCTTCGCCCAGCGCCTCGCCCTGGCGGATCGCCTTCATGTCCATCGCGTCGGTTACAATCACACCGTCAAAACCCAACTCTTCGCGGAGAAGCCCCCGCAAAATGCGCTGGGAAAGCGTGGCGGGGGGCGCGTCTGGCCCGTCGAGCGCTGGCAGCGCCAGGTGCGCGCTCATGACCATCTGCACACCGCCCGCGATCGCATTCTTAAAGGGAAGAAACTCAACCCGTCTGAGGCGGTCAAGCGCGTGCGGAACGGAAGAAAGCCCATGATGTGAATCGCTGGCCGTATCACCGTGACCGGGGAAATGCTTGGCGGTGGCGGCAACCCCCTGTGATTGGATGCCGCGAATCATGGCGCTGGCCAGCCGGCCCACCTCTTCCGGGTTTTCCCCAAAAGAGCGGATGCCAATCACCGGGTTGCGCGGGTTAATGTTGACATCGCACACCGGCGCGTAATTAACATTCACACCCATCGCCAGCAGTTCCCGGCCCAGCACTTCACCAGCCTGAACCGCCAGCGCTTCCGATCCACCTCCCCCCAGCGCCATATTGCCCGGCAGCGGGGTGCATTCCCCGCCAATCGCCATTAGCTGGCCGCCTTCCTGGTCTGCCGCGATCAGCAGCGGCGGCAGCCCCCGCGCTCGCGCGATGGATTGCAGTGCGGCGGTCAGCTCGCGCAGTTGAGCAGGGCTATCCACATTCAATGAGCGAAAAAGCGTCAGCCCGGCGGGAGCGTACTCTCGTATCGCTGTTTCCACTTGCGACGTCATGCTCTTGCCTGTGAACGCCAGCAGCAGTTTTTGTCCGATCAATGAAGAAGCTTCCACGCCTTAACCTTTCAATCCAGAAACGACCACCCCTTCCAGAATGAAGCGCTGGGCAAAGAAGAAGACCACCATCAGCGGTACCGTGGTGAGCACCGCGGCGGCCATAATGGTGGGCCACTGCTGGACGGTCAAATTGATGTTATACAGCGTGGATACATACACAGGCAGCGTATACAGGTCCACGGTTTGCAAATACATTAATGGCGCCAGCAGGCTGTTCCACAACCCGACGAACAGAAAAGTAGCCACGGTTGCCAGCGGCGCTTTCACCAGCGGCATCACCACTTCCCAGAAAATCTGGATGTGATTGGCCCCATCCACAAAAGCGGATTCATCCAGCTCTTTGGGAATCTGCGACATGGATTGGCGCAACAAAAAGACCATTGCCGCGCCGCCCGCGAAATAACCGGGGATGATAATCGGGTTGAAGGTTCCGATCCAATCCAGCTTGTTGAAGAAAACATACTGCGGAACGATCAGCGCCTGAGGTGGGATCATCATGGTAGCCAGCATCAGGAAGAAGACAAAATTACGGCCCGGCCAATCAATGCGGCTGAAAGCGTACGCCACCACCGCAATGGAAAAGAGCGTACCCACCAGCGCCAGGGTGACAAAAAAAACGGTGTTAAAGTAGGCGCGCAGAAAGTCGCTGTTTTGGAAGATTGCCAGGTAAGTGTTTAACGAAGGATTCTCAGGCAGCCAGACAATCCCCGCCGCGTTGGTCTCTTCCAGTGTCTTTAAGGAAGAAGAGATCATCCAAAACAGCGGGAAGCTCATAACCAGGGTAGCACCAGTTAGAAGAAAGTAAAGCAAGATTTTTTTAATAATTTCCCAAGACTCACGCATGAGAATCTCCTAATACAAGTCGTAAGTGACCCAGCGGTCTTGCATTTTGAATTGAATGGCGGTGACGATAAGAATGATGATCAGGATCAGCCAGGAGATGGCCGAACCATAGCCAATCTCAAAATGGCGGAAGCTGGCCTGCCACAGGTAATACACCATTGAAATTGCCGAAGGCACCAACGGCTGATTATCCCGGTACAGCACAAAAATCGGCTCAAAGATTTGCAGGGAATTGATCAACCCCACCACCAGGTTATAGAAAATATAAGGGGTGAGCAGCGGAAAAGAAATTTTCCAAAAGCGACGCCAGGCGGTGGCGCCGTCAACTTCGGCGGCCTCATGCAGTTCGCGGGGAATATTCTTTAACCCCGCCAGGAAGATCAACATCATCGCGCCGCAACCCCAGATCATCAACAACACCACCGACATTTTTGACCATAACGGACTTTGCACCCATAGCGGAACGCGATTGGCCGCCGGGAAGCCGGTTTCCCAAACTTTGGTCAGCAAATTGAACTTTCCGTTGCTGATCCCCAGGAAGAACGCGCTGGAGAGTTCAACCACAAAAACCAGGGCGCGATTGACATATCCAAGGGCGGGTATAGCGGTGGTGATGGCGCGGATCAACTGGTTGATAATACCTGTGCCGGTGTTCAACATCAAACGCCAGGCCAGCAGCACAGCCGTGTTGAAGCCCAAAATCACCGGTAAATAGAAAGCCATTCGGAAGACCTTCTGACCGGGCAGTTTCTCGTTCAACAGCACCGCCAGCAGCAAGGCAAAACCCATCTGAAGCGGCAAGCCGATGAAGGTCAAATACAGGGTATTGACAATCGAAGCGCGGAAACCGGAATCTTTTAAGATCAACTGGGCATAATTTTCCAGGCCAATCCAATTGGCCGGCTCGTTGGAGACCACGCGGTAATCGGTGAAACTCCAATAAATTGAGAAACCCAGCGGAATAATCACAAAAATCAGGAAGCCAACGATCCAGGGCGCGGCAAACAAGTAGCCGGCGAAGGTGTTTTGCTGTTTTCTTTGCGAAGCCCCAAACAATTTGGCAACCAAACGCGCCAGCGCACCCAGGCCAAAGCTGGAAATAATAATGAAGATGATTGCTGCTACAGCCGTAAGTAGCGCGTCAAGATATGGATTCTCAATCATGCTTACTCCAAACTGGTAAGGATGAAGAAGTTGGATGGGAGTTTCCCCCCATCCAACTTTCCTTTTATTTCGTGCGAGTGTTATTTGCCCAACGCGGTGGTGTATTCTTCTTGAATCTTAGCCACTACATCTTCGGGAGTCAATTCTTCGGTGATGAGTTTGCCCAACGCGTCCTGCATGATCGTGGAGAGCTTGGCAGCTTCCTCGATACCGGCAAAACCAACACCATACTGGGAAGCCAATTCGGCTTCTCGTGCAAGCTGCGGAGAGTCTGCCACGTAGCCATACTGAGCGTCGTTGCGCGCCGGGATCAGGCTCATGGTCTCATTCCATTTGTGGTTGGCTTCTTTGCTGAAGGCCATCTTCAGCCATTCGGCGGCCAGCTCTTTGTTGGGGCTGTAATCGGCAACGGCCAGCCAGTCATTGAAGGCCAACACAACCGGTTTGCTGTTGGGGAAGTTCGCGGGATCGCCAAAGAACGGATCGATGCTGACGTTCTCCCACACGGGGCGGTCGAAGGCCGGGGCAGCCCAACCAGAGTGAGCCAGGCAGACCGCGCCGTTATCCACACCGGTTTCGTCGTTCACATCAATGACCGAACCCTGTCCGGTGGGCAGAGCACCAACCGCGTCCGCGGCCGGGCCGTAGATCGCCTGGCGCATGTCCAGCATGAACTGGGTGGTCGCCAGCGCTTCGGGTGAGTCAAAGTTGGGGGTTCCGTCGGCTTTGTAAAGCTCGCCGCCCAGGGAGTAGTACACCAACAGCCACCACTGCCAGTCCGCCATCGAACCAGCATCCACCGGCACTAAAGCCTGCTGCACCAGCGAGTTGGTTGCAGGGTCAATTTTAGAGGCCTTGCCAGCAAAGTCTACCCACTCAGCGAAGTTTTGGGGGGTGCCAGTGGTCCAACCCGAAGCTTCCATCAAGTCGGTGCGGCAGAAAACGTAGCGAGGCGCGGTGAAAATGGGCAGACCGCGCAGTTTGCCATCGTATTTGGCGTTTTCAAGCGCCGGACCAAAATTGGCAATATCCGGCCAGGCTGCTTCGCCCAGGTACTCTTCCATATCCGCCAAGCTCTCGCCGTAGAGGGTGTTCATTTCAGAGCCGAGGTTGATGATGTCGGGGCCTTCACCAGCGGCGAAGAAACCGCTGAAGGTAGTGTCCCAACCGCTCCAGGTGCCTTCGGTGATTTCAACGGTTACGCCGGGATGGGCGGCTTCAAAAGCGGGGTTGATATCGCTCTTCAGCCAGGCGATCGTATCGGGGGTGTAATCCAGAAGGTAAACCTTCAAGGTTTTCGCTTCCGCGGCAGCCGGGGCTTCTACAGCAGCCGGTGCTTCCGTCGCGGCAGGGGCTTCAGCAGCAGGGGCCTCAGGGACAGCTGCTTCCTGGGTCGCCGCCGGGGCAGCGCAGGCGCTCAAGACAATGCTGAGCAGCATCAACACAACAAACAACTTAGTACGCATGGATTCTTCTCCTTCTCAGAGTTTTGATCAAATTGAACAACCATTGATTCAGCCGATGAATAACTTCCGATTTTCTATTTTTTGATCCAGAGATACTCCTTTCTTTCAGAGATCCAATGGCTTCTCATTGGGATTGGATTAACTCATTCGCTGTATCCTTTGGGATACATCGCTCGAAAAGCGTTGGATGTAGGTTTCCACATAGGCTGCCGGGGACAAATGAAGGTCGGTGAGCAGCGGGCTCAGATCCATAGCGAAGGACAAGCCGGTGGATACATCTACTCCGTGCGATTCTGAATAGGTGGCATTGGCCCGGCGGCGGGCCAGCGAGGCCAGGTCGTAGCGTTTTCCGCCGCTGATTTGCGAGTCAAACACGCCCAACAATGCCGCTTGCAGGTTCTCTTGCTCCGAAAGCTCAAAATTGACTTTGTCGCTGTCCAGCATCCAGTCCAGTGAGCGCCAGACCTCACAGCCGTACAGCTTGCGCGGCCGCTCCTCGGAGGGCAGGCTGCGCAGCGCGGCAATCAGCTTCAGGGCCACACCCACGTGCGTGTCGTGCTTGTCGGCCAGGTTGTGGGTGTAGACCACGTCCGGCCGCGTCAATTGGACCAGCTTCACCATATCCTCAACTGGACTTTGGTTCGCGCCATCTTTGACCGCCCGGCTGGGATAATCCAGCATGATCTGCGCGGCGTACTCGCCCACCATCGCGGCCTTGCGCTGTTCTTTGAAGCGCACCAGGCGCATCTCTTCGTCATCGTACTTTTCGTAGATTCCATTGCGCGGCGAGCCGCGTCCGTCGGTCACGACCACACCCGTGAACCAGCGGTCTTCGCGCTGGAAGCATTCCAAAATCGGGCGGGCAGCCATAATCTCAATATCGTCCTGGTGAGCCGCCACACACAGGTGCGTGGTGCGCGCCAGCGCTATTTCGACGGGTAATTGATCGGGGATATATATTTCCGCGGTTGGTTGATGGAACATCTTCAATACTCCTTATCGTTTCAAGGCCGGCAAGCTTGCCGCCGCAATCGACTGGCCCACCCGGCGGCTCTTTTCATCGGGCAGTTGAATTTGCAGCCGCTCATACAGACCGGGGAACTCAACTTCCAGGACCTTCTTCGCCCCTTCCAGAAGCAAGTCGCCCCCCCGCCCGGAGGTGCAGCGTCCCAAAATCAGCACATGCTTGATATCGTAGAAATCGGCGTAATGCGCCAGGCCGTACCCCAGATAAATTCCCATAGTTTGCCAGATCTGCTCCGCGCCCGCATGACCGCTTTCCAATTTTTCCTGAACGAATTTCAATTGATCAGCCATCGTCAAGCCGGCCGGAATTTCAATCCCTGCGCGGGGAGCCAGGCGAAAAACGCACTGCTGCGAGAAGTAGGACGATCCGCAGCCAATGTCTCCCGACCACTCTTCCACCGCCGCATTGGGGTTGTAATCAATCGGCGCGAAAGACAATTCGTTCAGCCAGCCGGTGATATGGCCATTCATATCCACATAGCCGGCCGCCTCGCTGGATCCGAGCGCGATGCCCAGGATACCGTTGTCTTCCAGCGACATCGAACCGGCCAGCGCGGTTACATCGCCGTCATTGATGATCTCTAGCGGAACGCCCATTTCGGATTGGATGCGTTGGAAAAGGCTTTTCACCTCGCCGAAATGCTCGCCGGGAATATTGCGGAAGAGCGAAGCCACCTTGGGGCAGTTGTCTATGTAGATTCCAGCCGAACTGCCGCCGATGGCATCCACGCGCGGCATGTGCCCCGCGGCAGTTTTCAGCGCGGAAAGGATTTCTTGATAATGGTAGTGCGGGTTGGCGTGCTCGCGCGGCTCCCAGACCACCTCTTCGCTGTAAACCACTTTACCGTCCACCACCGCGCTGACCTTGCGGTCCGAAGCCCCCAGATCAAAGCCAATCCGGCAGCCGTCGAGATGGCGTCCCAAAGGCTTGCTCGATTCGCGGGCCGGCGGCACATCTTCCGGGCGACAAGAAACAATTTCAAAAGCCTGTTCGTACACCTGGCTGCCCATGAAATGCACATCAAATTTGCGCTCGCCAGTGGGTGAATATACCTCGCGCAGGTAAGCGCCGATGCTGGCTGGGCCGCCGATGTACACGCGAAAACCACCGCGCTGCCAGAGCAAGAACTTGACCAGGCGCTCAACATAGGCGTAATTTGCCACTGCCTGAGGATGGTCTTCGGGGAAGATGTTCGTCTCGAAGCGGGAAATTTCACCCCCGCTGCGCTCCAGACCGATCACCAGCGGGACAGCATATTGAGCCGCCTGCGCTTCAAAGGCGCGGTTGGCTAACACGGCCGGGCGGAAATGCTCGTCCAGCGGCGGAATCATCTTGGGCGCAATCAGATCAAAGGAAGACACCATACGTTCAAACTTTCTATTCAGCAGGGTTGAGAAACAGTAAAGAATAACTCTCGAGCAGCATATAGGCGGACGCACCCAATATGCAGGCCTTAAAATTCAACGTGCCAAATTCCAAAATTGTTTCTTGTGCCATGCGCGCCAGCGCATGGGCGGTCATTGACTCGCCCACCGCCTGCAACCAACGCTTGCCAAAGCATTCCATATCCCCCGTGATGACAATGCGGTGAATATTCAATACGCTGATCAAACCAGCCAGCGAGGCGCCCAGGTAACGCGCCGAGTCGAGCACCACCTGTTCAGCCAGAGGATCTTGGGCGTCCCAGGCCTGTCGGACTGTATCCAGCGTGATCGCGGACGAAGAAGCCGCCAGGCTGGAGCCGGGGTAGTCACCGGCCAGCGCGCGGGCGCGCCTCACCACGGCGCTGGCGCTGGCAAGAGTTTCCAGGCAGCCGTGTTTGCCGCAGCGGCATAACGAGCCATTTTCCTGAACAACCACATGGCCAATTTCACCCGCGCCGCCTCCATCACCCTGGAAGAGCCGGCCGCTAATGAGAATACCCGCACCGATGCCGTGCCGGGCCGTTATGACAATCAGGCTGCCATCGGAAGAAAGCGTTCTACCATAGACAAATTCACCAATCGCGGTGGCCTGGCTGTCATTCAGAATTGAGACCGGCAGGTTGTAACGCGCTTCCAAAAGGCTGGCCAGCGGCAGGTCCCGCCAGTCCAGGTTCACCGCATTCACCACCACCCCTTCTTGCGTGTTCACCAGGCCCGGCGTGCCAATTCCAATGCCAACCAGGGGCTGCCAGCCTTTGCCGGTGAGCTGATCGAGAATATGGTAGACCAGTTGCAGCGCTTCCTCGCCGTCAATGCCATCTACCGGCATCTCAATCGTCTCTTTGATCTCGCCGCGCAGGTTGACCACAGCCCCAATAAACTTGTCCTGCCCCAGATTGAGTCCGATGAGATAGCGCGAATCGGCAACCAGGCGCAAGAGAATGGGCGCCTTGCCGCCAATGGAAGAGCCAAATCCAATCTCTTCCACCAGGCCTTCCCCAATCAGGCTGGCGACCATATCGGAAACGGTAGCGCGGGTCAGCTTGGTCAACCGGGCAACTTCGGCCCGGCTGATCTCATCGTGCTCAAAAATCATCTTCAGCACCAGATCGCGGTTGAGCAGCTTGGTTTGTTGATGGGTGGCTTTTGTATGGGGCATAAGTCTTCTTGGGGAAACAATTTACTTTGTATGTTTATTGAATTTACAAAGTCATTGTACAACCACTTTTTTCAAATTTCAAGAGGATATTAATATTGGGTGAGATTCTTTAAGATTGGGTTAAGAAGGAGCATTCCATAATGGCGTGGGCAACGAATGGCCTCCTAAAACCGTTGGAACAAAACAAACTACCCATCGGCGGCCTGCGATAGCCACCCATGGGTAATTTTTTGAGACTGCATTTTCAATTAATCAAACGTCACCGTCCGCAGCAGCGGCGCCATGATCTGCTCCAGCTCCTCAGCATACCGCTCGCGGCCGGGCATGGAGGAGCAGGTATCTCCAATCACCAGCCAAACATTCGCTTGCCGTGGGTGTTGAAACACAAACCGCGTTTCACATTGATCGCGATCCACCCATACGGCATTCCCACCCAGGTCAATTACCTGATGGCTCTCGACAGGATAGTACTGGCTGACCTGTTCCTCGGTTCCTTCCAGCACATTCAGCCACAGCACGGGCAAATCAGGGTCAGCCCAATCTGCCAGGAAGAACACACCCTTCTTTACTGCGTTATCCGCCGGCATCGCAGACAAATCGGCTGCTTCGGTTGTCCAATGGCTGGGGATTCGCATGGAAAAGCCATAAGCTTCATCCCGGTATTCTTGCCAATCTTCTGTGCCAACCTCCAAATTTGCCTGTGGGTCAAACACCGGCACCTCAACCTGCTCAATTTTGTCAACCAACCAGTACAAGCGCTCGGACGGCACAAGATGAACGACGGAATAACGAGAGCTTTGCGGGCCATACGTCAAACGAACCTGAATATCGCTCCCCTCCTGACCTGGTTCCACCCAGAAGGCCAATGGAATCGCCTGCGCGTTGAGGATCGGATCGTAAGCACCGCCGGTCTCGCGCATCTCCCGCAATTCGGTTTCAATGCCATCGATGAGAGCCGGGCTGGCCAAATAGAAACCTTCAAGCAGCCCTTCTGCGATGGGATTACGCGGCTCAATGGCAGAAGACTGGGCATCCGTGCCCTGATAAATCGTTCCCAGATACCAGGTATAGAACGCCATCACCGTTGTTTGTGGGTCAAAGGGACAGTGAACCGCATCGATTTTCCATTCCCCCTCACCCTGGCCCAGCTGCACAACAAAATAATGCTGAACGGCGCCGTTCGAGATCACATTACCTACAATATAGGCGTCACCGGCGCTGATGAAGACAGGGTCAAAGCTGAGCGAGGGAAGACGGTTTTGCGCGCAAGTGAAGGGGTCATACCCGGCCTGATTTTCAAAACTGTCCAGCAAATATCCCAGGTCACTTTTCCAAATCTCGCTCAGGTAGGGGCTGCTGGCATACGAGCGATCTGTCAGCACTTCACCAGACGGTTGAGCGAAATACCAGTCATAAAAAGATTCAGCCACGGCAAGTGGGCCATTTTCAACCCTCGCGAGGGTTGGTGTGATTTGAGATGACGGTGTTTCCGCAATGGCTGGCGGCAACGTGGCCAGCGGCGGCGTTTCTGCCAGCGGATTTTCATCGGGAATATCCAGGTTTTGCGTCTGGACCGGCGCGCAGCTTTGCAGAACTACCGCCATGAATAAGAACAATGCAAGCAGTTTCGATTTCTTCATTGTTTTGTCTCCCTAAACATGAATATGGATATGTCCTAGACGAAAAGCGCGGAGAGGAAGTTCCCGAATCAAAAACCGCCCCGTGTAGACGGGACGGTTTGGAATCGATGAAACTGAAGGTGGATTTGAATCAGGCTTGCGTGGTGATGAACTTTCTGCCATCCTCTTTACATACCGCTTTCAGCAGCCGGCGGGCAGACATCACGCCCGTTGGCAAACCACCGCCCGGTTCTACCCATTGGCCGCACAAATAGAAATTGCTCAGCCCGGGCAGGGTTTGCTTCATGGGAGACATGATCGAACCCGCGTTCTGGGGCGTGATCAGCCAGCCCTCAAAGCTGCCCTGCCAGTTGCCGGTATAGCGCTCAAAGGTCAGCGGTGTGGCTACATCCACCATTTCAACCTGCGACCCGATCCCCGGGAAGCGCTGCTCCAGCATGGCCACTACCTGGCGGGCGATTTGTTCTTTCTTCTCCTCATACTCCACCGGGTCTTTTGCCATTTCTTTCCAGTACGCGTAGCTGGAGGGGATCATTACCGTCAGGGACGTTTTTCCATCCGGTGCGAGGGTTGGGTCCTGGTTATAGACATGCACAGAGAGGCGCTCCAGGGTCTGATCGGCAATTTCCACCGGCTGCTTCAATGCGAAGCTAATCCCGGAAACTGTCTTGGGCTCATTTTCAAAACGGTTGTTCACGCCCAACCCCACATACACCAGGGGCGGAAAGATCGGCCACTTTTCGTAAGGCTCTTTGATTTTTTCGTCTGCGTATTTACCATCGAGCATTTTGAAAATGGTGGCGTGTCCATCAGCCGCGGAGACCACCCGCCCGGCGCGGTGCTGGCTGCCATCCGCCAATTCAATTCCCACCGCCCGGTCATTCTCAACCAGAACTTTCTCCACCTTCTTCCCATAATGGATTTGCCCGCCCAGCTCCAGATAGCGCTTCTCCAGAGCGCGGGAGAGCGGCATGGAACCGCCAATTGGATAGCCCGCATTGTGATTGTGCAGGTAAGAGAAGGTGAACATAATAAAGAAGATAGAAAATTCTGGGTACCAGATTTCTTTGAACGCTTCGCGCAGAAGCGGGTCCTGGAAGCGGTTGGCAAATTGCTCGGCCGTTGTATCCATCCAACGGCGCATGTCTTTACCGCGCGTCAGGAACAGCCAGCCCATTTTGATGCCTTTGATCAGTTTAGTGATCCCCGAATCGCGCTCGGTGGGCTGTTGGTCGAAACGGATTCCCATACGAATGCCGCTGATAAACTCACGGATCACGGGTTCGTCTTTAGGCGAGAGGTCCAGCAAATGCTTTTCCAACCGGTCAACATCCGAATAGAAAACGACTGTCCGGCCATCGCTGCCCTCATAGCGCAGAAATTCATCCAGGTTGATAAACTCGCGCCCCTGCGCCAGGCCCACTTCACGCCAGAATTGATTCATGGCGCTCTCTGGAGAAGACCCAACCAGCCAGTGAATGCAGCCGTCGACGGTATAGCCCTTGCGCTTCCAGGCGGTGCATAACCCGCCAGGCAGAGTGTGCAGCTCAAAAATTTGGGTCGAATAGCCGTTCATCTGGGCGTAGATACCCGCTGAAAGCCCAGCGAACCCCGCGCCAATGATGATCATGGAATTCTTTTGCATAGAGTCTCACTTGTTTAGTGCGTTTCGGTTACTTTTCGAATGCTGCGCGGCGTCTCGGTATCAAAGCCTTTGACCTTGGTGAGGTGAAAAGCAAACAATTGCGCCGGAATAATGCTGACAAGCGGGGTCAGCCATTCGGGGATGCCCGCCGGAAGTTCCACCGGCACATGCGCCAGTTCCAGGGCGTCTTTGCGGTCAGAGATCACCACCAGCTCAGCCTGCATGTCTTTGCGCAAATGCACCAGAAGTTCTTTCAGGGTGTCAAACACTTCGCCGTTTGGCGCAACCGCCAAAACCGGGAAGCCCTGCTCCACCATAGCAATTGGACCGTGGCGGAAATCGGCGGAAGAGTAAGGCTCGGCCACCACATAGGTCAGCTCTTTCATTTTCAACGACCATTCAAACGCGGTAGAGTAGTTATACCCCCGCCCCAAGACCACGCACTGTTCCATGTAGCGGTAGCGCTGAGCGAAGTTTTCAATGTAGCCATCCAGCTCCAGCGTTTTGGCCACCCATTCCGGAACCCGCGCCAGTTCCGCTTTGCGCTGTTCGTCGCCCGCCAGGCACACCGAGAGCATGGCAATCACCATCAGCTCAGCCGTGTACGATTTTGTGGCGGCAACCGCCTTTTCCGGTCCGGCCATGATGTCAATCACAAAATCCGCCTGGTCGGCCAGCGGAGATTGGACCGCGTTGGTAATCGCCATCGTTTTACAGCCCTGGCGCCGCCCCTCTTCCAAAACACTGACAATATCCGGTGATTTTCCTGACTGTGAGATTCCCATGACCAGCGCCTGCTTCAATTTCGGAGGGCGATGGTAATAAGTAAACAGAGAGGGAGTGGCCAGCGCCAGCGGCAGCTGGTTGTGCGCGCCGAACAGATAATTGGCATAACGCCCGGCGTTATCCGAAGTTCCCCTGGCGGCCACAAACACAAAGTTGGGGTCCCACTGCTTGATCTGGTCTGCAATCGCGGCAATCGCGTCAAACTGCGTGGAAAGCAAACGGCTCAGAACCTGCGGTTGTTCGTTAATTTCTTCAATCAGACTCATTGTTTCCCTCGATAAACAGTTTTAATTTATTGCTAATCTATTATATGCATGAATTTGACGATTTAATCGATTCGAAGTTAAAAATCGTCCGTTCAATCGCCCGCGCCGTATGTTAAATCGCCTCCAACGCCATTGACACCTGCAGGAAATCTCTATATAATCAGCGTGATTATAAACCGACGGTCGGTTTATTTATAAACAAGAAGGCCCTTATGCCGCGCGTGATCAAACCAGAAGAGCACCAGCAAAAACATGACGAGATACTGGACGTTGCCCAGAGGCTCGTATACACGATTGGCTACGAACAGATGTCCATCCAAAATATCATCCAGGAATTAGGCATCTCTAAAGGCGCTTTCTATCACTATTTCGATTCAAAACAGGCCTTGCTGGAAGCTATGGTGGATCGGATCATGGCTGAGATGGAAAAATTTCTGATACCCATTGTCAACGATCCGCAAATTCCGGCATTGGAAAAAATTGAACGGTTTTTTGACTCGGCGGCGCGCTGGAAATCCGCCCGCAAGGAATTCCTCACCAGCCTGTTAAAAACATGGTACGCCGATGAAAACGCGATTGTGCGGCAGAAGTTAACGGCTGCCAGCACTCGGTGGCTCACGCCGTTTCTGGTGCAAATTTTCAATCAGGGGGTTGATGAAGGTGTTTTTGATATTGAGTTCTGTGATCAGACCGCCAGAGCTTGTATTACGATCATGACGAGCCTGGGGGAAGACATAGCCGCAGGTTTGCTCAATATGCGGCCTGACGACACGCTTGAACGCCAGATGGAAGCGCTGAAAGCCATGGAAAAATCAATTCTGGCTTACCGCGTGGCCATTGAAAGGGTGCTGGGTGCGCCCCGCGACTCAATCACCCTGTTTAATCTCGATCTTTTACGCGAGTGGGTGCTAACCGTAGACCCGCCGTCTGCCTCAACAATTCCATCCATCGATTAATCATCATTTTTTGAAAGGAAAGAGTATATGAATCTATATCTACGCCTGGCCTGGCGTAATGTCTGGCGGCACCGTCGCCGCACGCTCATCATCATGCTCGCGATTGGCCTGGGCATGTCGATGATGATGATGTATGACGGGTTAGTCGCTGGTTTCGAGCAGGCCATTTACGGGAATGCAGTTCAGGTTCTGGGTGGCAACATCCAGATTCACGCCGAGGGCTACCGGGAAAAAACCGGCCAGTCACCTCTATTGCCGCTGGTCAATGACCAGGAGTTGATCATTGCCGCTGAAGCACAGCCCGAGGTGGTGATGGCGTCCCGCCGGATTAAAACCACCGGCATGGCCACCAGCACCGAGGGCGCGTTTGGCGTCAGTATCATCGGTATTGAGCCCGATAAGGAAGAAAGCATCAGCCTGGAAGCCAGAAACGTGGTTGACGGGCGCTAT
Source organism: Ornatilinea apprima (assembly GCF_001306115.1). Classification (GTDB taxonomy): domain Bacteria; phylum Chloroflexota; class Anaerolineae; order Anaerolineales; family Anaerolineaceae; genus Ornatilinea; species Ornatilinea apprima. The sequence continues at coordinate 72,845 of NZ_LGCL01000023.1, forward strand.
CTGACGGCTGGTGACACCGACCAGATCTTTATTGGCAAGGGGCTGGCCGATACCATGGATATTGTGGTGGGAGATCGCATCACTGTGGTGGGCAAAGACATCAACAAGCAGATGCGCAAGCGCACCATGACGGTTGTTGGTATTTATGACATCAACATGCCCGACGTGGAAAAGCAGTCCATTTATATCTCACTTGCCGAAGCGCAAGACCTGTACGGGCTGACCGGTCAATCCACAGAAATTGCCATTATGCTGGAGAAAATTGGCCAGGAGAACGCGGTGATCCGCGCGCTGGAACCCGTTTTGGGAAGCGGCGAAATTGAAACCTGGGCCACCACATTCCCTGAACTGCGCCAGGCGCTGGAAACCAAAGGCGCGGTGATGGACGTCTTCAGCGTGATCATTCTGATTATTGCCGGAATTGGCATTTTGAATATGCTCTTGATGGCTATTTTTGAGCGCACGCGCGAGATTGGCGTTTTAGGCGCGCTGGGCATGAAACCACGCCAAATTTCCACCCTCTTCCTGCTGGAAGGGTGCATGATGGGCCTGCTGGGATTACTCTCGGGGGTGCTGTTGGGAGTGGCTTTCAACGCCGTGCTCATGACGGTTGGCTTTGATTACAGCGCGTTTGCGGGTGTAACGGAATATACCGCATTAATCAGCGGGAAAGTATACTCCACTCTGGGTCTGGAGAAGATCGTCCAGCGCAGCCTGACGGTGATCATTATCTCCATTCTGTGTTCCTTCTATCCAGCTCATGAAGCCTCGCAATCTGAACCGGCTCATGCCCTGCATTATGTATGAGGTTCACTATGATTCAATTAATTAAGATGGCATATCGCGATCTCGGCCGCAACCGGAGGCGCTCTTTCTTCTCCGCGTTGGCCTTGGGGATTGGTCTGGCGCTGTTATTGTTGATGGCCGCTGTCATGCAGGGAGAAATGCGCAGTTCAATGGACATGAGCATCAAATTGCAGAGCGGGCATTTACAGGTGCGCTCGATCAATTACAACCCTGATAAGAACAGCCTGGCCTGGCAAGACCTGGTGGAAAACCCTGAGCAGGTTGCCGCTCAAATCGCCACGCTTGCCCCGGTAAAAGCCGCCACGCCGCGCCTGATCGCGAGCGGAATCGTGTCAGTATCGGATGAAACCGCCGGTGTCACCATCATGGGCATCGACCCGGCCTCTGAGGCCAGTGCCCCCTACCGTGACAGCCTGGTAGGCGGCGAATACCTGACTGCGGACGACCGTGGCGGGGTCCTGATGGGGAAGAAACTGGCGGACGTTTTGGGCCTGAAAGTCGGTGATACCATCAACCTGATGGCCAACACCTCCAATGGGGATGTTGAAGAGCAAAACTTCACCGTGCGCGGGTTGTACGCCACCGGTTCGCCCTACTATGACCAGACAACCCTCCTCCTGCCGCTTTCCAAAGCGCAGGCGATCACCCAAACGGAAAACCGCGCCAGTCACATTTTCGTGCTGCTCACCGATCGTGATATGACCGAACCGGTGGTTGCCGCCCTCCAATCGGACCAGCTGGAGGTGGTTACCTGGCGAACCATGAATGCAATGATCACCCAGATAGAGCAAATGTCTTCGGGTTTTATGGTGCTCATCTACCTGATCGTGCTGGGAATCACCGCCACGGTGATTGTGAATACGCTGGTGATGGCGGTCTTCGAGCGCACCCGCGAGATCGGCATTCTGGCCGCCATTGGCATGCGCGGCAGCCGCATTATGGCCATGTTCTTCGCTGAATCCACACTGCTGGCCGTAGGCGGAATTCTTATCGGCATGGTTTTAGGCGGAATCATGGTCGCTTACGCCACCTATGTAGGATTCTATATCGGTGATTTCGGCATCGAAGGCCTGCTGATTGGCGACCGCATCTACGCCTACCTCACCGTAACCGACGCGGTATCGCTCGTCATTACCGCCTTTGTCGTCAGCCTGTTGGCCGCGCTGTACCCGGCCTTGCTGGCGTCCCGCATGGAGCCGGTTGTCGCTCTGCACACCGGTGAATAGTATCTAGTATTTTTTACAGATCCATTTTGGATTTTACAGGAGTCATGACCATGGAAGTCGCAAAGATTGAAAATATCAGTCGCATTTATAAAATCGGCCAGGTAGAAACCCAGGCCTTGCGCAATGTAAACCTGACCATTGAGAGCGGAGAATTCACCGCGCTGGTCGGCCCGTCGGGTTCGGGCAAAACCACCCTGCTGCAGTTGATTGGCTGCCTGGACCAGCCCACCAGCGGCAAGCTGACCATCAACGGCAAAGATGTGAGCCAGTTGGATCGAAACCAGCGCGCCGATATGCGCCGCGGGACGATCGGGTTCATTTTCCAGTTCTTCGCCCTTATTCCCACCCTGACGGCGTATGAGAACATTGAGATGCCGCTGTTATTGAACGGAAAAAGCCCGGCCGAACGCCAGCAGCGCGTTAACCAGCTTTTGAAAGCCATTGACCTGGAAGATCATTCCCACCACCGCCCTGACCAGCTCAGCGGTGGGCAGCAGCAGCGTGTGGCCATCGCCCGTGCGCTGGTCACCCAACCGGCGCTCATTCTGGCCGATGAGCCTACCGCCAACCTGGATACTCCCAACGGTAAGCTGGTAATGGAGACCATGGTGCGCCTTAACCAGGAGACGGGCGTTACGTTTGTGTTCGCCACCCACGACCCGCGTGTGATCCAATACGCCCGCCGGATTGTTACCCTGCGCGATGGAATGATCGTCTCGGATGAGGCCGGCGAGGGCCAGCTTGTTGAATCGGCTGCGCCAGTCTTGGCATAATGATACTGACTACGATATGGGTAGCTCCTGAAGGAGTTATTGCAATGAAAAAGATTTATTTCTGGATTGTTTTCGTCGCTTTTCTGCTGGCTGGCTGCAGTTCCGGCGGCCCGTCGACAGAAGTTCTCCCCACCGTTGTGCTCGATTCGGGATCAGCCAACCCTGCCAGCCCGGCAGAAACCCTCACCCCGTCGGGTGAAGCCCCGGCGAGTGGCGATGTGTCCGCTTCGGGCGTGGTTACATCCGTCCGGCAGGCGCAAATCGCTTCCCTACAGGGCGGAAGAGTGGAAGCCGTGCTGGTGCAATCGGGTGAAACGGTGAAAACCGGGCAAGTTCTGGTGCGCCTGGCGGGCAGCGAACAGCAAGCCGCGGCGGTGGAAGCCGCGCGCACTGAACTGATGGCCGCCGAGCAAGCCCTAAAAGATATTCAACTGAACGCCGAACAAAGCCGCGCCGCCGCGCTGCTGCGCCTGGCCAATGCCGGTAAAGCCCTGGATGACGCCAAAAAGGTGCGCGGCTACCGCGAATACCGCAACGGCTCAGACAGCATGGTTGCTTCCGCCCAGGCTGATCTCATCCTGGCCACGGACACATTGGATAAAGCGCAGGAAGCCTATAATTATGTATCCAAGTATGACGACAAAAACCTGCTGAAAGCCGGCGCGCTCAGCGCGCTGTCGAACGCCCAAAAAGCATACGACCGCGCCGTGGCTAATCTGAACTATGTATCCTCCATGCCCAGTCAGGTCGATGTGGACCTGGCTGAGGCGCAGCTTCAATCGGCGCAGGCCGAGTACGACATCGCCAAACGCGAATATGAAGAGCTGGCCGAGGGAATTGACCCGGACGTGCTGGCGATGGCCGAGCAGCGTGTTAAAAACGGCAAAGCACAGCTGGCTGCCAGCCTGTCTGCCCTGGCGGATGTGGAATTGGTGGCTCCCTTTGACGGAATAGCCGCTAATGTGAAAGTGGATTCGGGCAGCTGGGTTTCTCCCGGTCAAACCATGTTGATTGTGGCCGATCTGGAACATCTGCAGGTGGAAACAAGCGACCTGAGCGAGCGCGACGTTCCCTCGGTGCGGGTTGGTCAACCTGTGCGGGTATTCATCAAAGCGCTCGGCCAAACCCTGGAAGGCAAAGTGAGTGAAATTTCTCCCATCGCGGAGACACTCGGCGGAGATGTGGTTTATACCACTGTCATCAGTCTGGAGGAAATTCCCGCCAGTTTATTGATCGGCATGAGCGCGGAGGTTAATTACCTGGCTGAATAATCTTGTATCGCCTTGTATCGCATCGTCAACAATAGCACAGCCTCCGCCCATAACCCCGGCAGAGGCTGTGTTTGCATTCGCGCCATGTTTAAGCCACCCAAATCAATCGGCACGCAGCCAACATCCTCAATTCCGGTTCGCTTAAGAAAGAAAATGACAGGGCATCAAGCGACAACACCAGAAGTTACCGGCAACCCCTCTTCCGCAGCCAGAAAGCGAGGTTTCATATTCAACCGATGTGCGCGCCAAATATGACAAAGCGCGCAATTTTGAGTGATCTCTTATTCTATTTTAATCTTTATGAATTTTCCTATAATCATACTGAATTCAGTATATCAGGGGGATGAAGAAAAACCACTCTGCCAGCTCATCAACCATCCAACATTTACCCTGCACCACCCAGCGCGTGATCGTGGTGTCTACAATTTGTTAACCATCCATATCAACCACCCAAAGGAGCGATACCATCGTGAAAACATACAAGCATTGGTTCTGGTTGGGGCTACAAGCCCTGTTTGCTTTTGCTCTGCTTTTCGGGCTGACCAGCCCGGCGTATGCTGATATTCCGGATCCCAAACTGGTTTGGGCAAAAGGCATGGGCGGTTCAGAAGGTGACAGCGGGTCATCCATCGCTGTCGACAGCGCCGGGAACGTGTACACCCTCGGCACCTTCACTGGCACAGTCGACTTTGACCCCGGGCCAGGCACAGTCAACCTTACCAGCAAAGGCCAAAAAGACTTTTTCGTTAGCAAACTAGACACCAAGGGAAACCTTCTGTGGGCGAAAGCCGTGGGCGGCACATCCGATGAGTGGGATGGAGACATCGCGTTGGACGGCGCAGGCAACGTCTATATCACCGGGTATTTTTCGGGCGTTGTAGACTTTGACCCTGGAGCCGGCGAACTTAAACTAACAAGTTTTGGAAATAACGACATTTTTGTCAGCAAATTAAACAGCAGTGGGAATTTTGTGTGGGCCAAGCAAATGGGGGGCGATTCTGATGACCGCAGTTTTTCCATCGATATAGACAACAACGGTAATGTCTACACGACGGGTTTCTTCTCCGAAACTGCCGATTTTGACCCCGGCGCAGGCACATTCGACCTGAACGCAAACCTGGAATCTATCTTCATCAGCAAATTGGATAATAATGGGAACTTTGTGTGGGCAAAAGCCGTGGGCGGCCCATCCTTTAGCAGAGCTCTATCAATTCAAGTGGACAATGCTGGCGCTATTTATTTTGCCGGATGCTTCTGGGGCACAGTGGACTTCGACCCCGGGGAAGACACTTACAATCTGACCAGTAATGGAAATGAAGACATTGTTGTTGGCAAGCTGGATAGCAGCGGCGCGCTGGAATGGGCAAGAGCGATGGGCAGTTCAATGTTTGACGATGCTCTTTCTATTGCGGTGGATAACGATGGGAATGTGTATACAACCGGTGTTTTCATGGAAACGGTTGATTTTGACCCTGAAGAGAATGTATACAACCTGGTCGGTTCAGGGGGGTATGACGCTTTTATCAGCAAACTCAACAGCAGTGGGAATTTCGTGTGGGCTAAAGCCTTCAGTGGTTCCGACAATGAGCTGGGAAATCAAATCATTGTGGATGGCGCTGGGAATACATACACGATCGGATACTTCGAAGAGACGGTGGACTTTGATTCAGGAGCAGACACCTTTAACCTGACCAGCGCGGGAGATTATGACGGCTTTGTCAGCAAGCTGGACAGCGGCGGGAACTTCCTATGGGCCAAGAACATCGGCGGCCCATCGGGCGACAGCGTTGCATCATTTGCGCAGGGCAGCGATGGAAGTCTCTATATCACCGGGAGTTTTTCGGGCACAGCAGATTTTGACCCCGGAGCAGATACCAGCAATCTGACCAGCGCAGGTGGGGGAGACATCTTCATCAGCAAGCTGGGCAACCCGGATAACATCGAAGTGTACGTCAACCAGCAGCTGCGCGGCAGTTACGTCGTGCCAGTGGATGGGCGCATCACCCCGCGCTATTGGGAGAACGGCGGGTTCACCGGCCCTGGTTTGCAGGCTGGTCCGGTGAAGGTCACCAGCCCAACCCACGACACCTTCTTCACCAGCGAGCGGGTGCACTTCCCCGGCACGAATTCCGCCAATTGGACCGCCTTCAACGAGGTGATGGGCCTGCCCACCGAGCGCCTTTCCACCGAGTACTATTTCACCTGGTATGATAACAAGACCATGTACACCTGGGTGCTGGTCGGCAATCCCAGCACCACCGAAACTGCCGAGGTGGACATCTACATTGGCGGCACGCTGCGCGGGCATTACAGCATTCAGCCCGGCCAGCGCGTTACCCCGCGCTACTGGGAGAACGGCGGCACCACCGGCCCCGGCTTGCAGGCCGGACCGGTGCGCGTGGTCTCCACCAACGGCGTCAATATCTTCGCCAGCGAGCGCACCCACTTCACCACCCCACCCTGGACCGGGTTCAACGAGGTGATCGGCTACCCGGTGGAAGACCTGGACAGCGAGTACTGGTTCCCCTGGTACGACAACGACTCGATGCTCACCTGGGTATTAGTCGGCAACCCCAGCGAGACCGAAACCGCCGAGGTGGATATCTACATTGGTGACATGACCACCCCCAAAGGCCATTATGAAATCGAGCCGCGGGGCAAGGTCACCCCGCGCTATTGGGAAAACGGCGGCTACACCGGCCCCGGCCTGGTGACCGGACCCGTGCGCGTGGTCTGCACCAACGGCGTGGACATCTTCGCCAGCGAACGCGTGCACTTCCCCACCGGAACCTGGAAAGACTTCAACGAAGTGATGGGCGTGCCGCTCAGCCGCATCAGCAACAGCTACATGTTCACCTGGTACGACAACAAGACCATGCAGGCCAGTGTGTTGGTCACCAACACCAGCGCGACTGAGACCGCCAGTGTGCGCATCTCCATCGCCGGTGTGGATCAAGAGACCTTCGATCTCGGCCCCCGGCAGACGGTCACCAAAACCTACGCGGACGTGCAAAACGGACCGGTCAAGGTAGTCAGTACCAACCTGGTTCCGATCATTACCAGCGAGCGGGTGAAGTACAAAAATTCCACCGCTGTCAGCTACACCGGTTTCAACGAGCTGATGGGCTTCCCCGAAAGCGACCTGAGCGACGAGTACTGGTTCACCTGGTACGACAACAGCACCATGGTGAACTGGGTGCTGGTCGGAAGATAATTTCATCTCAAGAGCAAAGAAGCCAGGGGCTGCCCTTTTTCATTCGGGGCAGCCCCTGGCTTTCTCACAGAAAGTGATCATGTTCATCTCAAACAGAGAGAATGCGTCCGCCTGAACATTCCACATACCATGCTTGCGGCCACCAGCAGGCGCAGCCAATGCCCCATGCTTACGAAAACCAAAACCAGGCCGATCGGGCCTGGTTTTGGCAACACTAAGAAGGATTGAACATGTTGAGGATTATTTCTTGCGGTATTTGGCAGAGTCAATCGCAACGGCAATCACGATAATCAAACCTTTGATGATGTACTGCAGGTACGGGTTGACGCCAATGAACGACAGACCGTAGGCGATGACCTGGAAGATCAGCGTGCCAAAAATGATGCCTCCCACCGTGCCAATGCCGCCGTTGAAGGAAAGCCCACCCACAATACAGGCGGAAATGGCGTCCAGCTCGTAGCCGTTACCGGTATTGTTGGTCGCGCTGCCGATGCGGGCCGCTTCCAACGCGCCGCCCAAACCGTAGAGCATACCGGCCAGCATGTAGACGAACATCAGGTTGCGGAAGACGTTCACGCCGGAAACGATGGCCGCGTCAATATTGCCGCCGATGGCGTACATATTTTTCCCAAATTTTGTCTTGTTCCATAAGACGAAAATCAGGGTGGTGACCAGCGCGGCATAGATAATCAAGTAAGGGATCGAGAAGGTACCAATATTTACGGAACCCTGCGCGAAATTGGCAAATTTGGGGCTGAGACCGCCAATGGGCTGGGCGCCGTACGGGGGGCGGTCAAAGTAAATGGAGGTTACGCCATATACGATGATCATCATACCCAGGGTGGCCACAAATGGATCAACTTTCAATTTGGCGATGACAAAACCATTAATCGCGCTGAACAAGGTGGTAATCAGCATCACCAGGATAATCGGCACGATAATGGGCAGCTCAGGCAGATCGGGGTACATGCGGTAGGTGTAGTCCACGCCCTGCAGCAAAGAAGCCGAGATAACCGCCGCGAGGCCCACCTGGCGACCGAGAGACAAGTCGGTGCCCTTGGCGATGATGATGCCGCCCACGCCCAGAGCGAAAATGAGCCGTGTGGACGCCTGGGAAAGGATGTTCCTGAAATTGCGGATGGAGATGAATGAGGGCTCAACCACAATGATGACCACCAGCAAAATCAAGAGAACAAAAATAATGGCGTTGTCTACAATGTAGTCAACAAATTTCTTCCCCTTGGGAAGAGCAATCGGATTAGCTGTTTTCTCCACGTTCAACCTTCCTTAAATATATTTTGCAGCGAGAGTGAGAATTTCTTCCTGGTTCGTATTGGCGGTTTCCACAATTCCCGCGACCCTACCGTTACTCATCACTAAAATCCGGTCGGTAATTCCCAACAATTCCGGCATTTCTGAAGAGACCATAATAATCGCCTTGCCGTTGTTTGCCAGGTCCAGCATGAGCTGGTAAATTTCAAATTTCGCGCCAACGTCAATACCGCGGGTGGGTTCATCCATCAGCAGAACTTCCGGCCCGGTGAGCAGCCAGCGTCCCAAAATCACTTTTTGCTGGTTGCCGCCGGAGAGCGATTCAATGCGTGTCTTTTGAGAAGGCGTTTTAATCCGCAGGCTGTCGATGGCCCATTTGGTGTCTTTGGTGCGGGCGCGGTCATTCAAGAGGCGGTATCGGGTTACGTAAGTTTCAATATTGGCGATGGTGCTGTTGAAACGAATGTTGGCAACATGGAAAATGCCAGTCGCCCGTCTTTCCTCGGTAACCAGCGCAAATCCCTTTTTAATCGCCTGATGCGGATTACTGATTTTGATATCTTTCCCGTTCAGGTTCAAGCTGCCAGATTGCAAATTATGCAGGCCAAAAATCGATTCGACCAGCTCAGTGCGCTTGGAGCCAACCAGGCCTGCCACACCCAGAATTTCACCTTTGCGCAGATCAAAAGACACTTCTTTAATCGATCTTGGATCGGTGGCAGTAAAGTCTCTGACTTCCAGAATGGTGTCAGAAGGCCGGTTGGTTTTGGGCGGGAAGCGGTTGGTCAGGTCACGCCCTACCATTAACCGGATAATCTCCTCGATGGTTACTTCTGTAGCGGGGATGGTGCGGATCCAATGACCGTCGCGCATCACGGTAACATCATCGGCAATCTTCAAGATTTCTTCCATTTTGTGCGAGATGTAAATAATGCCCGCGCCTCTCGCCCGCAAAGCGGAAATAATCTTGAACAGGTGATTCACTTCTTTCTCGGTCAGAGAAGAAGTCGGTTCGTCCATGACAATAATTTTTGCGTTATATGAAACCGCCTTGGCAATTTCAACCATCTGGCTTTCAGAGACGGAAAGCGTGTCCACTTTTCTGCGCGGATCCAGCTCAATTTCCAGGTCTTTGAAAATCGCCAGGGTATCGGCATACATTTTATCTTCGTCGATGAAGAGCCCCTTTTCGGGGAAGCGGCCCAGCCAGATGTTATCCATGATGCGGGTCTGGCGCACCTGGTTTAACTCCTGGTGCACCATCGAAACCCCGTGATCCAGGGCTTGTTTGGCATTGGTGAATTGAACTGGTTTACCCTCGAGGAGAATATCTCCCTCATCCTTGTGATAAATCCCGAACAGGCATTTCATTAGGGTCGATTTTCCGGCGCCGTTTTCACCCACCAGGGCATGCACGCTCCCCCGGCGAATATGTAACTTCACGTTATCCAGCGCTTGAACACCGGGGAAGGATTTTGAGATATTATTCATTTCCAACAAGTAAGTTGCTTCAGTCATAACCTTTCCTTCAAATCCTCCATGGCTTACCAGATCATTTCACAGCGAGTTGCAGGTTGTGGAGATGCACTTGCGTGCATCTCCACATATTTCTTTATTATATGCCTATTTCAGGCAGATTATTTGTAGCTTTCTTCGGCTACGGTGATGTTGTCGAGGGTGATGCCCAGGTACGGAACGCGGACAGCCTTCACCTCGTCCAGCGTCCAGTTGGTGCCGTCCAACGGATCCTTGCCCATGGCAACGTTCAGCGCCAGGTCAACGGTGGCCTTACCCTGATTGGCGGCGTCGTTCAAAACAGAGCCAACCAACGTACCGGCTTTGATCTGGACCAGCGCGTCCGGGATGGCATCCACACCCACGACGGGCATGAATTTGTCGCCGGTGAAGTAGCCTTCAGCCTGCAGAGAAGCGATGGCGCCGAGGGCCATGGCATCGTTGTTCGCGATCACGTATTCAATCGCGTCGCCGTGTTTGGCCAACCAGGCATCCATCAGTTCCTTGCCTTTGACGCTGTCCCACATACCGGTTTGCAGTTCGAGTTCTTCGACCTGAATGCCAGCGTTGACAACGGTCTCAACAGCGTATTTGGTGCGGGCTTCCGCATCCGGGTGTCCGGGCTCGCCTTTGAGCAGAACGTACTGCATCACGCCGTCGCCGTTCTTGTCCCAAGCGGGATTGGCTTTCCAGCTATCGACAATGATCTGGCCCTGCATTTCGCCGGATTCGGCCGAGCGGGTGCCAACGTACCAGCATTTGTCATAAGAAGCCATATCTTCAGCAGATGGTTCTTTGTTGAAGAACACCACCGGCAAGCCAGCTTCTTTGGCCTTGGCGATGATCGCGGAAGCGCCCTGGGGATTGACCAGGTTGATGGCCAGAGCCTGAACACCCTTGGAGATCATGGTGTCGACCTGTTCGTTCTGTTTGGCCTGATCGTTCTGCGAGTCATTCAGAATGAGTTCAGCTTTGCCTTCCATGCCGGTCTCGATCGCGCGGCGAACGAAGGACATGAAGTTGTCGTCAAACTTGTAGATGGTCGCGCCAATCTTCGGCAGAGCGGCCTCTTCGGCGGGGGCGGCAGCTTCAGCGGGGGCTTCGGTGGGGGCAGCGGCCTGCTCGGCAGGAGCGGCAGCTTCAGCGGGGGCGGCTTCTTCAGCAGCCGGGGCGGCAGGAGCGCAGGCAGCGAAAAGCATGCCAAAGACCAAAACGGCGCTCACAATGATCCATAATTTTTTACTCATCTCATTCTCCTATTACGATTCTTCAAATGGTTGTTTTGAAACACACGAACTGCAGTCTAAAGAGCGAACTTGATCTTGTTTCTATTCCTTGTATAACTCCTTTCCGACGGGTCTTATCTCACTCAAGTCTTCAAGGGCAGACTTTCCCCGCACGTAATTTTTCTTGATCGGCTTCTCGAAGACGTTAAGCCAGGGACTGATCTTTTCTTAATGAACTTTCACGAACAACCAGTTGGGGTTTGACCCAGATAACGCTTCCCTTTTCCGCTTTTGGATTCTTCAACAACTCCATCAGGCGGGTAACCGCACCGGCTCCCAAATCCCAACAATTTTGATTGACGCTGGAGAGCGGCGGGGTAAAAAAGGCGGCTTCTGGAATATTATCAAACCCGATCAAGCCAATATCTGAGGGAATATCCATCCCCCTTTTTTGTGCGGCCCGGTAAGCGCCCAGGGCCATCTGATCATTGCATGCAAACACCGCGTTAATCTGTGGGTTCTTTTCGATCAGGTTGTTGAAAGCCTTCTCTCCACTTTGAGAAGACCAATCACCTTCTTCCACCAAATCCGCGGGTACAGACCAAGGATCGGCGTATCCCAACGCTTCCCGCCAACCTTTGGCACGTTCTTCCGATTCCCACCACCCCGAAGGCCCGGTAATAATACCCACCTGCCGGTAACCTTCATCCAATAAATGTTGGGTCGCAATCTTCCCGCCGTAGCAGTTATCCAGACAGACAAAATTGTGGCGCTCGTCTGGGTTATGATTCAAGATCACAACCGGAATGGGCAGCTCGCGGGTTTTTTGCATGATGAAATTGGCTTCATCGAGTTTACCAGGGACCGTCCAAATCAACCCATCTACCTGGCGGGAGACCAGGTTCTCCAGAATAAAGTCGACATCCAGGTCATCAATCTCATTCAAAAGGGTGAGCAGCATGGAGAAACCCAGCTCACGCGCTTTTCGCTCCACGGCCATTAAGACGCTGCTGGAACCAAAAAAGTCCAGCCGAAAACCCACAATTCCCAGAGTGTTGGTTTTTCCACGGCTTAAGCTTCTGGCAATAATATTGGGGGAATATCCAAGGTCGTTAATAATATCCTGGATTTTCAAGCGCGTTTCATCCGAGACATCCGGGTGATCATTGATCACCCGCGACACCGTCTGGGTGGATACTCCTGCTATTTTTGCAACATCGCGTAAGGTCGTTTTTTTGTACATTGCTGCGGCTGGAGTCCTGTGAACGCTATCGGGAGCGTTACCGTTATCGGTAACAATTTCTATAACTTTATCAAATTTCCAGATGAATGTCAACAGATCATTATGATTGGATTAAGATCGTTAACAATTACCTATCCCCCTTTTTCTTGTTCATCGCGCTCATGCTTAAAAAAGCCGCTTTCTTTCCCCCGACCAGCCTGTCAATTTCATCGCGATGAGCTGATGGAAACTTGCCCAATGGACCGGTCTCCACGTAATAACCCAAAACGGCCTGGAGCTCAGGCCGCTTGTTTGATTTGTGAGCAGCTTTTCTCACCTATGCGAAACACACTTTTATACCACAGTAAGCCCGTACTTCTGTTGGAAAATGCCAGCAAACGGACGTGACCATCATCCCGGCCAGAAAACCTGGCCTACTCCACTCCGCTGTGCCAGGCAAGGATGCGCTCCACAATCTCCTCCACCGGCAAAGAAATATCCACCACCAGCGCGTCAGCCGGTTCTTCCAGAGCCTCAAACTGACTTCGCAGCATATGCGGTTTCATGTAATGAGCTGCCCGCGCGTTCATGCGCGACCAGATCAATTCATAGCTGCCCTTAAGATGCACAAGTTGAACCCCGGGGTTACCCGCCAGCAGTACCCGCCGGTAACGCTCTTTCAGTGCCGAACAGGCCAGCACACCCGGGCGGCCCTGCGCCAGGCTGCCCGCGATCAGCTTATGCAGCTCTCGCAGCCAGGGGGCGCGGTCATCATCATTCAAAGGGATTCCGCTGGCCATCTTGGCCACATTTTCAGCAGGGTGATAATCGTCCGCATCGTAGAAATCCCATCCCAGGCGCTCAGCCAGCGCCTTTCCGACCGAGGTCTTGCCGCAGCCAGATACGCCCATAATAATGAAGAAGTTCGTTTTCATTCAATACGCTGGTACTGCCAGATGATCATTTACAGGTGTTTTCAGCCAGGCTGAACGCCCGCTCGCGGCTAGGTTTGTTCCCGCCTTTCCCTTGCGACTAGACGCCGCTGAATGCCGAAAAACCACCGTCAATGGGAATAACCACCCCGGTAACAAACGCGGAAGCCGGTGAAACCAGCCACAGAACCGCGCCCAGCAAGTCTTCCGGAGAACCAAACCGCCCCTGCGGGGTGTGCGCCAGGATCGTCTTTCCGCGCGGGGTAAGCTCTCCGCTGTCTCTATCCATCAGCAGATAGCGATTTTGCTCGGTGAGGAAAAAACCAGGGGCGATCGCGTTCACGCGAATGGCGGGCGAATATTCCTGGGCCATGTGCACCGCCAGCCACTGCGTGAAGTTGCTGACGCCCGCCTTGGCTGCCGAATAGGCCGGAATGCGCGTCAGCGGGCGGAATGCGTTCATGGAAGAAATGTTCAAAATGACCCCCTGCCGCTGCGCTGCCATGATCTTGCCAAATGCCTGGCTGGGCAATATAGCGCCTAACAGATTTAATTGAAAAACCCAACTCAGCGCGTCGGGCGGCAGATCAAAGAATGACAGCTCCGGGCTGGTGGTGGCTTGCGGCTTGTTGCCGCCCGCGCCGTTGATCAGAATATCCACCCGGCCATAGACTTCAACAACCCGCCGGGCGGCCGATTCAACGCCGTCCTTCTCCAGCACGTTGCACCCCACCCCCACCGCGCCATTCCCAATCTCCGCGGCCAGGGCTTGCGCTGCTTCCTCACGCAAATCCAGAACAGCCACTTTCGCTCCAGCGCGCGCCAGCGCGCGGCACATCGCCGCGCACAACACCCCCGCCCCGCCAGTCACAACGGCGACCTGGTTTTGAAGATCAAATGTGTCTGGAGTCATTATTAAATCTTTTTTCCCCATATTACTTACAGATGATAGGCGCGTTTCGCCAGATTGACCGCCAGATCCGCCATCATTTGCCGGGCGTCTTCCAGATCAATGATATGGCGCGCGACCAATCCGGCCACCCAGTTGGCGGAGGAGCGCCGCCACACATCGTGGCGCGCCGGAATGGAGCAAAACGCGCGGGTATCGTCATTGAATCCAACGGTGTTGTACAGGCCCGCGGTCTCCATCACCTGATCAAAATAGCGTGCCATGCCGTTCAGGCTGTCGTGGAACCACCAGGGCGGCCCCAGTTTAACAGCCGGATAATGCCCGGCCAGCGGGGCCAGCTCACGCGAATAGGTGGATTCATCCAGAGTAAATAAGACCAGAGTCAGGCGCGGATCGTTGCCGTACTTATGAAGCAAAGGTAGCAAGCTGCGCGTGTATTCCGTCTGCATGGGAATGTCACTGCCCCGGTCCGCGCCAAAGCGCTTGTGAATCAACGCGTTATGGTTGCGCAATGATCCGGGGTGCAGCTGCATCACCAGACCGTCTTCAATGCTCATGCGCGCCATTTCAATGAGCATGTGGGCGGTAAACCGGACCGCGTCTTCGGGGTTGAACTGCCCTTTGAGCGCGCGCTGGAAGATCGCTTCCGCATCCGTGCGGGGCAGCTCGCGGGTAAAGGGGGTTAATGCGGCATGGTCCGCGGCAACCGCGCCCATTTTTTTGAAGAACGCCCGCCGCTGCTCCAAAGCCTGCAGAAACGAGGAGTAGTCAATCACGTTCACTCCGCTGACCTCGCTGAGCTGTTCAATCTGCTGGCGCCAGTCCGGTGTGTCCAGGTTGATCACCGCGTCTGGGCGGAAAGTGGGCCGGATGCGACCACCCCAACCCAGCGCTTGAAGCGCCTGGTGCGCCTCGAGGGTGTCGGTGGCGGCGTCGGTTGTGCACAGCACCTCAATATGAAAGCGGTTGAACAAAGCGCGGGGAGTGTATTCGGGGGTGGCCAGCTTCTGGCTGATCGCGTTGTAAAGCTGGTCTGCGTTGGCCAAAGTGGGCTTCTCTTGAATGCCAAACTCTTCGCTCAAGGCGTGCTGGATCCAGATACCCGTCGGCGTACCCCGGAACAGGCAAAAATTTTCGCAGAACAGCCGCCAGATGCTTCGATGATCGGTTTCCGTGCTACCACCATCCACACGTGGCACGCCCAGGCTTTCCAGGGCAATCCCTTGAGAATACAACATGCGGATAACGTAATGGTCAGGAATGATGAAAAGATCGACCGGTGAGCCAAACGTCGCCCGCGGATCGCTGAACAGGCGCGGGTCAATATGCCCATGCGGGCAAACCAGAGGCAGGGCAGCCACCGAATCGTACAGTTCGCGCGCCAATTTTGTCAATTGCGGTTCGGGGGAAAAAAGCCGGTTTGGATTCATCATCACCTGATCTCCACGTCATTTTGCATTTTCTTTACTAACCTAACCCGTCAAAACCCTGTCTCCCGCCGCTGATCAAAACTAGAAATCGCTTAACGGGAAATACGCTATCTACACCAATAGGCCAAGCAGCAGAAGGAGAATAAAACTCAAGTGCCAATTGCCGCACAAATTTGCAACAAGCCTTAAGTAGTATAACTGAAATATTCCGGGTGCATTCAAAAAAGCACAAAAGTAGGCAAAAAAACAGCGTTTCCCGGCAAGAGCATCGGAAAACGCCGTCAAACAACCAAATATGGTATCTGCCGTGCGTAACTAATGGACAA
The DNA here is from genome assembly GCF_001306115.1 of Ornatilinea apprima. Lineage (GTDB taxonomy): Bacteria > Chloroflexota > Anaerolineae > Anaerolineales > Anaerolineaceae > Ornatilinea > Ornatilinea apprima. Next base: position 88,969 of record NZ_LGCL01000023.1, read on the forward strand.
CCACGTTGGAAAAATATTCTTTGAAGATCTGCGCGGCCTTTTCCACCTGCTCATTGGTGGGTGTATCAACGCCAACCAATGGATAATCTCGCCCCATTTCGGTGTACTTGTGCACACCCAGGGTGTGGTACGGCAAGATCTCCACGCGCTCCACTGATTTGTAATCGCCAAAGACCTTGCCCCACTGCTCCAGATACTGCGGTTGGTCTGTATAGCCCGGCACCAATACATAGCGCAGCCACATGGGTTTACCCGTCTGCTCGCGATAAGCCGCGTTCTTCAACACCGGGTCAATCGGGCTGCCGGTAATACGCCGGTGCCAATCGGGGTCAATGTGTTTTACATCCAAAATGATCAGGTCCGAATGATCATAGAGCTGGTTCACCCGGCGGTTATAGATCGCCCCACAGGTATCGAGGGCAATGTGATAGCCAGCCTCTCGCACAGCGGGTAGATATTCCAACAGCGCGCCGGCCTGAACGGTTGGCTCGCCGCCCGAAAAGGTTACTCCGCCTTTGTTCTTGAAGTACGGGCGCTGTTTTTCCAGGCGCTCCAGCAAATCCTCCAGGGGTAAATCGGTGGCAAATTTGCTGGTGAGAGCCTGCGAATCAGGATTGTGGCAATACAGACAGCGCAGAGGACAACCCTGGATAAAGATGACCAACCGGATTCCCGGCCCATCACTGGTGCCAAAAGTTTCTATCGAATGAATGCGAAGCACAGCGCCCATACTCTCCAAATCGAAGGTTACATTTTCTCATGGAACGTGCGGGCAATTACTTCGCGCTGCTGTTCCAAAGTCAGTTTAGTGAAGTTCACCGCGTAGCCAGAGACGCGCACGGTCAGGTGCGGGTAGTTCTCAGGGTGTTCAATGGCCTCCAGCAGAGTCTCACGGTTGAGCACATTGATATTCAAATGGTGGGCGTTCTTGCTGAAATAACCGTCCAGCACATCCACTAGATTGGAGATCTGGTCTTCCAACGTCGCGCCCAGCGACTTGGGAACAATCGAAAACGTGTTCGAAATCCCATCGGGCGCCGTGGAATAATCCAGCTTGGCCACCGAATTGAGCGAAGCAATCGCGCCAGCCGAATCGCGACCGTGCATGGGGTTAGCGCCCGGAGCGAACGCGTCGCCTATTTTACGGCCGTCGGGTGTGACACCGGTTTTTTTGCCGTACACCACATTGGAGGTGATTGTCAAAACTGAAAGAGTGGGGATGGCGTCCCGGTAAATATGGTGTTTGTGCAGCTCAGCGTAGAAATCGGCCACACACTGCTTGGCGATCAGATCCACAGCGTCATCATCATTCCCATATTTCGGAAAATCACCATCCACCTTGAAACCAACCGTCAGCCCCTCCGCGTTGCGCTCCGGGGAAACCGAGGCGTACTTAATCGCGGAGAGTGAATCGGCCACCACGCTCAAGCCGGCCACCCCGAAAGCCATATTGCGCTTGACTTCCGAGTCCATAAACGCCATTTGCGCGCGCTCATAGTAATATTTGTCATGCATGTAGTGAATCACATTCATGGTGTTCACATACTGCTCGGAGATGTATTGCATGGCCTGTGTATAACGGCGCATCACTTCGTCATACTCCAGCTTGCCCGCGGGCAGCGGCTCAATGCCGGGAACGATCAGCGTGCCGCTCATCTCGTCGCGGCCTTCATTCAGCGCCAGCAGCAAAGTCTTTGCCAGGTTGCAGCGCGCGCCAAAGAACTGCATTTCTTTGCCAATGCCCATCATCGACACACAGCAGGCAATGCCGTAGTCATCCGTGCAGCCAAAGTCGGACATCAGGTTGTCATTTTCATACTGCAGTGAAGAAGTGTCGATGGAAACCTTGGCCGCAAATTTCTTGAAGTTCTCCGGCAGTTTATCGGACCACAGGATGGTGAGATTGGGTTCCGGCGCCGGGCCCAGGTTGTAAAGAGTCTGCAAAAAGCGGTACGCGGTTTTGGTGATTTTGTGCTGCCCATTGTGCCACATTCCGCCGATGGCTTCGGTAACCCAAGTGGGGTCGCCAGAGAATAACTGGTTGTACTCATCCATGCGCAGGTGGCGCACCAGGCGCAGCTTCATCACAAAATGATCGATCAGCTCCTGCGCTTCGGATTCAGTCAGCACACCGGCCGCCAGGTCGCGCTCGAGGTACACATCAAAGAAGCTGCTCACGTTCCCCAGGCTCATCGCCGCGCCGTCTTGCTCTTTAATCGCGGCCAGGTAGGCAAAATAGGTCCATTGAATGGCCTCGCGGGCGTTCTTCACCGGGCGGCTGACATCAAAACCATAACCAGCGGCCATTTCATAAATAGCATGCAGCGCCTTGATTTGCTCGCTGATCTCTTCCCGCAGTTGAATAACATCGTTGGTCATCGCGCCGTTCAGCGCTTTTTTATCCGCTTCTTTAGCGGCAATCAGCGCGTCTGTGCCGTATAAAGCCAGGCGGCGGTAGTCACCAATAATGCGTCCGCGCGCGTAATTATCTGGCAAGCCGGTGATCATGCCCGTCTTGCGCAGCGTGCGCATCTCAGGCGTGTAAACATCGAAGACCGCTTCGTTATGCGTTTTACGGTACTTGCTGAAGATCTCAACCACACTCGCGTCCAACTCCACGCCGTTTTCCTCACAGGCCTGCTTGACCATGCGCCAGCCGCCAGTGGGTTTAATGGCGCGTTTGAGCGGCTGATCGGTTTGAAAACCCACAATGGTTTCCAGTGATTCATCAATGAAGCCAGGAGCATGGCTGGTGATGGTGGAAACGTTAATCGGGTCTATGGCAAGCACCCCACCGCGATCTCGCTCTTGTTTCAACAGATGTGTAACCGCCGCCCAGAGTTTCAGCGTGCGCTCTGTGGGGCCCTGCAGAAAACTGGCGTCCCCATCGTAAGGGGTCATGTTGTTGAAAACGAAATCACGCACATTAATCTGTGTATCCCAAAGCGGTTTGTGGTAATTGGTGTTTGTTGACATTATTTATCCTATCTGGCAAGATTAAACTGATTATACCCTTGGTTTGCCTGCTTGCCATCATCATTTTGGACTATTTTGAGATGTTTTGTTACCTATAATGAGGACGCTCGGAAGCGGACTGTTTCTCAGCATCGGAAAACCGTACTCGCAAACACAACTGCGCCCGGCGCATCAACAAGTATAAAAAAAGAGCGTTCAACTGTCAATAATATCGTGAAATATATAACGGTTAAAGTTTGTTAATCTTGCCCGGCGGGTTTGGTTACTGGCAAATTGGCGAGGTGTTATAATTCCGGAAGATTTGATGGGGGGAGGTTATCTTGCACGCACCCAAATGGCTGCAAAAAACGGTGGAAGGTGAACACCTTAAACGGTCCAAGCCGCACAGGTTAAACGGAGCAAGCCGCACACCTTAAACGGTGCATGTCGCACACTCGGCTGGGGGAAACGAAGCGCTGACAATCCCAAAATCGGGTATTCTGTCTCTTCAACATAGAGGAGGACAAAATGCCCCAAGAGAGATTGCCAGTGAGAAAAATACGTGAAGTCATTCGATTACATTTCGAAGCAGGGTTGTCCAACCGCGCCGCAGCGCGAGCCAGTCAGGTGTCCAATAGCACCGTGGGGGAGTACCTGGAACGAGCTAAGAAGGCTGGGCTGAGCTGGCCATTGCCGGAAGGTCTTAGTGACGAAGAACTCTACCGCCGGTTGTATCCCGAAGAAAGCCTCTCTAGACGCGAAACCGAGCGTCCTATGCCAAATTGGGAGGAAGTTCACCGTGAGCTGTCTAAGCGTGGGGTGACCCTGACGCTGCTCTGGCAGGAATACCGTGAAAAGCATCCCGACGGGTATGGTTTCACCCAGTTTCGAGTGTATTATCAGCGCTGGAACAAAGCCCACACCAACACAATGCGCCTACCACACAAGGCCGGTGAGGAGATGCAGGTGGACTACGCCGGGATGATGGTTGCTATTACCAACCCAGAAACTGGAGAGATCAGCCGGGCCGTGGTCTTTGTGGCAACCCTGCCTGCCAGCAGTTACACGTACGCCGAAATCCAACCATCGCAGGAACTTCAATATTGGTTGGGTGGGCACGTGCGCGCATTCAGCTTCTTCGGTGGCATTCCCCAAACCATTTGTCCCGACAATCTCAAGTCAGGGGTGAAAACGCCAAACCGCTACGAACCGGAGCTTAACCCCAGCTACCAGGAATTGGCCGAGTATTACCATGTGGCGGTCCTGCCTGCGCGAGTGAGAAAACCCCGCGACAAAGCGCATGTAGAAAATGGTGTCCAAAATGTGGAGCGCTGGGTGTTGGCGCCGCTCCGAAACCGCACTTTCTTCAGTGTCGGAGAAGCTAACCGAGCTATTACACCACTGCTTCAAGCGCTCAACCAGAAGGAAATGCAGCACCTGGGAAAATCCAGGAAAGAATTATTCGAGGAACTGGACCAACCCGCCTTACGCCCGCTACCAGTGCATCCTTACGAATATGCTGCCTGGAAAACTGCGAAGGTGAATATTGACTACCACGTTGCGTTTGAAGGGCATTATTACAGTGTCCCTTACACACTGGTACGTCGGGAAGTACGCATTCGTGCCACCGAGCGCCTGATTGCCGTTTTCCACAAGGGGCAGCAGGTTGCCGTACATCCGCGCAGCCAGGTGCAGGGTCGCTTTACCACCCGTTCTGAACATATGCCCGCCAACCACCAGTTTGTTTCTGGGATGGGAGCAGACTGGCTCCTGAAGGAAGCGGAAAATATCGGCCCACACACGAGCGCTTACTTCTCCGCTATGCTCAAATCCCGCCAGTACCCGCAGCACGCCTACCGTTCCTGCCTGGGCATCCTCGACCTGGCTCGCCGCTATACCCGCCCGCAAGTTGAGACCGCCTGCCAGGACTTGTTGACGGCCAAACTCTTATCCTACCGCGATCTCAAATCCGAACTCGAACGCCTGACTAGCCAGACGACCGATACCGTCCTGCCTGCACACGAAAATGTGCGTGGCAGCTCTTACTACCAGTAAAGGAGCCACCATGAGCTTTCAGACCCTTGACGACCAGCTGCACGAACTGCGCCTATCCGCCTTTCGTACTGCACTGCGGGAGCAGCAGTCCAACCCCCAATATTCCGACCTATCCTTTGAGGACCGCCTTGCTGGTGGATGCGGAATGCAGCCAGAGACAAGAAAACCGTGTCAAACGCAACATACGCATCGCTGGTTTCCCAATGCAAGCCGCCCTCGAAGATCTCGATTTTTCACCAGGCCGTGGACTGGACAGGCGCTTCATCCTCGAACTGGGACAATGTACCTGGATTACCAGTCGCCAGAATATTTTGATCTTTGGTTCCACCGGCTCCGGAAAATCCTTTTTAGCCACAGCCTACGGCGTTGCTGCCGCTCGCCAGGGCTTCTCTGTGCGTTACCACCGTACTTCCCGCTTACTGCATGCCCTTACCATTGCCCGGCAGGATGGTTCGCTCACCCATTTGATGCGTTCTCTAGCGAAAACCAACCTGCTTGTTCTGGATGATTGGATGCGTGATCCAATTTCCGTCCAAAATGCCCAAGATATCTTGGAAGTTCTGGATGACCGCTTTGGCCACTCAGCGACGCTGATTGCCAGCCAGGTGCCAGTAGCTGATTGGCATGTGCGTATCCCAGATCCGACCCTTGCAGACGCAATCCTTGACCGCCTGGTTCACAACGCCCAGAGGGTCCACCTCGAAGGAGAGTCCCAAAGAAAGATCCGGGCTCAGCGGTCCATGTCGCACACTTGATGTAAAATATTCCTGTCAGCCTTCATCCCTCAAATAGTGTGCGGCATCCGCCGTTTAAGCTGTGCGATTTCACCGATATGCGCAAATGGCAGACCATTCTCAATCGCTGGGGACCCGTTCTCCTGGTGATGGCCGCGATCTTTGCCTTTTCTTCGCTGCCCGGAGAGAAGGCAGAAGCCGTGCTGGTTGGCCTGGTGGGAACCACCGAGAGCGCGCCGATTGAGGCGCTGCCCCAAATGGTAATCGACTGGTACAAGGTGGGCCATGTGATCGGGTACGCCCTGCTGGGGGCGGCTGCCGCCCGCGCGCTGGCACTGAGCGGACGCGCCGGCTTCTGGCCCGCCCTGCTGATCTGCGCCGCCTACGCCGTAACAGATGAGTTCCACCAGCATTTTACGCCCAACCGCAGCGGACGGGCACTGGACGTGCTGATCGACGCGGGGGCGGCGGCGGTGGCTATTTACCTGTACCTGTTCTTTCGCAAGAAATAAGCACAAACCAAATTAACACACAAAGCAGCGAGCCGGTTGGTTCGCTGCTTGTGCGCCTGCACGCAGGCATGGGGATATGAGGATCTTCGAGGAAAGTTCGGTGGATGGCGATGCGCCCTACTTGTCGGGCGGATTAGTGGGTGAAGAGCTCCTGCAGATAGGCTTTGATGTCGCCGGTGTAGGGGTAACGAACGCCTTTGCTGTCCATGATTTGCTGGTCTTTGTCCATCTCGTAGACGGTGATGGCTTCGGGGGAGACTTCTTTGAGCATACAGGAGAGCTGGGCGATTTCCTCTGGGCTGAGATCGGTGACGATAAGCTGTTCAAAGTGGGCGTAAAGTTCGGGGATTTTGGTGAGGACGTCGAAGGTGAGGAGCTTGCTGCGCAGAGCATCGAGGACAAGGTTCTGGCGGAGGATGCGTGCGGGGTCTCCGCCGGGCTGAAGTGAGCGAAGGAAATCGGCTGAGGCTTTGCCGTCGAGGTGGAGCACACCCTCCTGGAAGGTGGTGCCACGCTCGTTGGTGAAGACTTCGGGGTTGCGCACGTCGATGCCGCCGATCAGGTCGATCATGGGGATGAACTCGTCGAGGGTGATGGTGAAGTAGTGGTCGGGCTGCAGCCCGTAAGTGTCGAGCATGAGCTGGGCGACTTTGCAGGAGGCGTTGGTCGTTTTGATGCGCGGATCGCCGTTGGTGCATTCGCACGCGTGCTTGAAGAACTGGCAGAGATTTAGGGTTTCACCATCTTCGAGGGTAACTTCGAGATCGCGCGAGAAGGCCATGGAGGTTACTTTGGCGTTGTCAAAATCCACCCGGACGAGGCGAATGGCGTCTGCGCCGTGGGGGGGCACGCCAATGGAGGCGTCGACGCCCAGCATCAACAGATTGATCGCGCCGGTGCGCCCGCAGGTTCCGGGGGGTGTGGCGGTGGGGACGGCGGTGGGGCCGGTTTGTTGGGGCTGCTGGTCGGCCATGAGGACGGTTGGCTCCGGCAGCGGCTGCTCGTTTTGGACGAGGGCCAGCGGCTCGCCAAGCGGGGCGCGGTAAATGCGCGGCACGGCGATGATGCCGACAACCAGGACAGCCAGGATGAGCGTGGGGATCACAAACTTGAGGAAGGTTTTCATAAGGGTCGCTCCTTTGAGGGTGAAGGCGATAGGCTAGCAAGCTCCGTCGTGTTTGAGGACGACGAAGACGGTTTTGGCGAGGATGTAAATATCCAGCCAGACGGACCAGTTCATGACATAGTGATGGTCGAAGGTGGCGCGCTGCGAAAAGGTGGCCTGGTTGCGCCCGGAGATCTGCCACAGACCGGTCATGCCGGGCAGCACGCGCTGGTAGTGCTTGAGCGTGGGGCCGTAGATTCCGGCCTGGTTGAGCATAATCGGGCGCGGACCCACCAGGCTCATCTCGCCGGTGAGCACGTTCCACAGCTGCGGCAGCTCGTCGATCGAGAAGCGCCGCAGACAGCCGCCAATGGGGGTGATGCGCGGATCGCCGCGCAGTTTCTGGTAGCGGTCCCATTCTTCGCGCATGTGCGGGTTGTTTTCCAGAAAAGACTTGAGCACCTGGTCGGCGTTGACGTGCATGGTGCGAAACTTGAGCATCTGGATGACGCGGCCATCTTTGCCCAACCGCTGCTGGCGGTAGAAGACCGGGCCGGGCGAGGTGATCTTGATCAGCAGGGCCACCAGGGCCAGCAGGGGCGAGATGAGGATGAGTCCGAGACCAGAGCCGAGCAGGTCGATGAGGCGCTTTTCGGTCTGCGCGGCGCGGTCGAGCAGATTGTGGTGAATCTCAAAGCTGAGCAGCCCGCCGTATTCGCGCACAGACATGCCGCACAGATTGAGCCCATTGTCGCCATCGCGGATGAGAATGACGCGCTGGAAGGTATCCTGGTAGCGCTCGCGCAGTTGGGGCAGTTCCTCCAGCGATTGGTAAAGAATGAGGGCGGTGTGGATGTGGGCGAGCTGCGGGACGCGGTGCATGTCCCGCAGGGCATAGACGGGCAGGTCGTCGTCGGGCGGGGAGGAGGGGTCGAGGGGGGTGAAGATCAACGCGGGGCGCAGGCCGATCTTGGGGCTGGCGCGATAGCGTTCGGCGGCGCGCAGGGCTTGCTGGTAGGGGCCGATGATGGCGGCCGGTTCGCCCCACCAACCCAGGCGGGCCAGCAGGGTGCGGGTGAACACCCGCCCGGCGGGGACGAAGGCCAGGCTGGCAAACCAGGTAAGGACGAAGATGAGCCGCGAAAGCCCGCTGGTGGTGCGGGTGAGGAAGGACAGCGAAGCCAGGATGAGCGTGACGAGGGTGGTGGTGAGGGTGAGGCTGCGAAACTCGGCGATGAGGCCGAGGCCGACGGCGGGGTAGAGGCGGCGCGCGGCGTAGACCAGCAAATAGACGGCGATGTAGGGCGGCAGCCAGTGCTGCAGGCCCGAATCGAGCGGACCGAGTGCCAGGCGGCGGACCAGCAGGGCGGCCAGGGCGGCGGCGGTGAGCATGAGCGCGTCGGAGAGAATCAGGCTGAGGCTCATGATGGCGCGCGCGTGACAGGCGTAGAAGCTGGCACAGTCGGCGGGGCGGGCGTGGGTAAGTATGAGATGGTATTCGGCGCGGGTTTGCTGCATGGTGTCTTCCCCCTTAGAAGAACAGATTGAAATGCAAACAGCGATTCGGGTAAAGATCCGAATCGATACGAGACGATCGATTGTGGGGCAGGGTCAGGGTTTTTTCTGGTGCGCTTGTCAGTGTCGGTGATATAAGTCCATAAAATAGCGGAATAAAATGTCCACTTTTTGGCGGCGAAGGATGTACCTTAATAAGAAAAAGCAGGAGGTACATCATGCTGAGAAAGGAGGACTACCGAATGATCGACCTATTGAAACAAAAGGGGTTGTATCTAAAAGACATTGCGGATGGATTAGGAGTCAGTTCACGCACAGTACGAAGAGCACTCAAGCGGGGTGGGCCACCGCCAAGAGAACGAAAGAGGGCACGCAGCAAGCTGGATGCGTATAAGCAGACTGTAGATCGTCTCCTGTCAGAAGGGGTTTGGAACGCGCAAGTCATCTTGCGAGAGATCCAGAACGAGGGCTATGTTGGTGGTTACACTATCCTGCGTGAATACATCCAGCCGAAACGTCCATTACGAGCCAGTCGAGCAACAGTGCGTTTTGAAACCACACCTGGACAACAAATGCAGAGCGATTGGGGTGAAGTTATTGTACAAATAGCCAATCAACCGACAAAGGTCTATTTCTGTGTGAACGAACTGAGCTATTCTCGGCGGTTTCATTTCTGGTGTACTAACAGCCAGGATTCTGAGCACACTTATGAAGGCATTATTCGCAGCCTTGAGTATTTTGGTGGAACAACGGAAGAAGTCCTGGTTGACAACCAAAAAGCGACCGTGTTAGAACACCCCGCGAATGGAAAGCCGTATTTCAACGCTCGGTTTCTCGATATGGCTGATCATTATGGTCTCACGCCGAAAGCGTGCAAACCCTATCGTGCGCGAACAAAGGGGAAAGACGAGAGAATGGTAGGATATATCAAGGGCAACTTCTTTGTTCGTTACCGCGCATTTGAAAGTTGGGCACACCTCAATCAACTAGCGGAGTTATGGCTTGCTCAAGAAGCCGATCAGAGAGTACAGGGAACGGTCAAAGAGGTAGTGGCAGAGCGCTTCCAACGCGAAAAACCAGCTCTAAAGCCATTGCCATCCTTGCGGTACGACACATCATACTATGAATTCCGGCGGGTGGCTTGGGATGGCTACATAGACGTGCGCGGCAATCGCTATAGCGTACCGGCGGAACTGGTAGGACAGGGGGTGGCAGTACGAATTGGTCTGGATGGAAACCTGCGCGTTTTTCAGGCAGAGACACTGGTAGCTCAGCATCTCCTGCGAAGTAAGCAGGCGGGATGGAGTACCGTCATGAGCCACCACCGAGAATTGTGGGAAGCTGTCAAAGTTGAACAGCGCTCGCTGGAAGCCTATGAGGAGGTGGTGTGATGGAACTGGATCGACTTCTTGAAAAGCTGCGAATGGACCACCTCGAGGCTCAGATTGATGCAGTTTGTGAACAAGCCGCAAAAGCGCAATTGGACTATAAAGCCTTTCTGGCACAGGCACTGGAAACTGAGTGGCAGGGACGTTATCAACGAGGTATTGAAGCTCGCTTGCGGCAGGCACGCTTCCCCTGGCTAAAAACGCTTGATCAATTCGATTTTGACTTTCAGCCATCATTAGATCGGCGACAGCTGCGTGAATTGGCCGGAATGAGCTTCGTTGAGCGCGCCCATAACGTGATTATTCTGGGGCCGCCAGGGGTAGGAAAAACGCACTTGGCGATTGGGTTGGGAGTAAAAGCCGTGGAAGCTGGGTATTCAGTCCTTTTCTTGACACTCGAAGAATTAATGGTCCGCTTGGCTAAAGCTTTCCATGAAAACCGCCTCGAGCGCAGTCTTCAACAGCTTGTTTACCCCAAGGTGTTAATCATCGATGAAATTGGCTATTTGCCTCTTTCCAATCTTGAAGCCAGCCTATTCTTCCGCCTGGTGGTTCGTCGTTATGAACGTGCCAGTCTTATCATCACATCCAATAAAAGTTTTCTGGATTGGGGAGAGATCTTTAACGATCCTGTTCTGGCCACAGCCATTCTGGACCGCCTTTTACATTACTCAACCACCCTCAACATAAAGGGAGAAAGCTATCGATTGAAGGAAAAACGCAAAGCAGGCTTATTGGGTCGAACAAACCTGATTGCATCAGAGGAACAGGAGGTGACTACGTGATGATGAAGGGCTGTTGTTGCCTTAAAGATGAGTTTATCGCTTTCGACGGCCTCCGGCTGGATTGCTATCAGAAAAGGGCAGAAAGCCAGTGCTCTCTGCCCAGCCGTATGGCCACCTGGCACGGTGCTCAGGTCGCTCTCCAGCGTTGCCCTATCCTCCGCGCAGGTATTCTCAGTGTATCACAACACAACTCATACTATTTTGGCAACCTGTCTGAAGTAAATGTTAAAAAATCCTGGCGGACACTGCCGCCGCCAAAAAGCGGACAAATTAAACCGCGATTTTGTGGACATTTCATCCCGCCATTGACAGCGCTAATGAGGAATAGATTTCGAGGTACTGATCGGTGACTTTTTCCCAATCATATCGGGCGCGGACAGACTGCCCGGCTTTGCGACGGTATTCGCGCACAAGTGGTTCATCCAACATGAGTTGTGTCAATTTGGCGGAAAGGTCATCCACTGAATTGGTCCTAAATGAAAAGCCAGCATCAGCGATAACTTCAAGATTTTCCTCAATATCGCTGACCAAAACGCAATTCTCGTAGTTCATGGCATCCAGCAGACCGGTGGAAAGGCCCTCAATTTCAGACGGAAGGACATAGAGATAGGCATTGCTTAACAGTTCTTCAAGCAACCGACCACGAACAAAGCCGGGGAAAATAATTCTATCGCAGGCAGATTGTTTCAGCTTTTCGGCGTAAAGATCGCCATAGCTGCCATCACCGGCGATGACCAGTTTCTTGGTCGGGTAGGGAATCCGGCAATACGCCTCAATGAGATGGTGAGCGCATTTCTCCGGTACCAGGCGGGCGGCAAAAAGAATGTAATCATCACCCCACAGGCCCAGTCTGTGGATTTCATCTGGCTCAACCCGCTCAACCGGTTTCACCCCGTTTGGAATGTATTTCACCGAACGGCCGAAATGATCCTGATAGTAATGCTGCATTTTCTGGCTGACCGCGGTAGCGGCGTTGGGAAAGCGCGCGGTGGTGAAATCGGTGAAGCGCAGGTAGGCTTTAGCCAACCGGCCCCATTTAGCTCGCTGCCAGTCGAGGCCGTGGCTGGTGACCACGGTGGACAGCCCGCGCGCGCGCAGCGGAAGGGCGAAAATTGAATTGCCAGTGGAGTGAATATGCACCACATCCGGCTTCTCGCCTGGCACGGCCATTGCCGCGTTGAAACTATGCGTGATGGCATCGAAGTTTTTGGAAGGAATGGACGGCAAATGCACCAGGCGCATGCCGCGATACTCATGCTGCTCGCGGGGTGTGTAGTGCGGGCGCACATACACCACCACCTCGTGACCGCGCGCGGCCAGACGGCTGCCAACTTCTTCCACGACATATTCAGCCCCGGCAGGCACCGGGACGCCTTTTACACCAAACATGGCGATTTTCATAGTTGTTTTATTCTGACTGTTTTTGTGGACTGAAAGCAGCAATCAGTGAAACCGGCCAACCAAAAAACTTTTGCCTTTTAATTTGCCAAGTCTTTTTGGGCCTAACACTATAAATCAAATTTTTCAGACTACGAATCGTAAATATTGTGGCAAGGTATTCTTTAGAGGCCCAATTTTTTTCCCCGACTAGTCGAAAGACTTCTCTCCAATTGGGCAACCAGTGAAGAAATGGAATCCTACTGTGAACTTCAACTGGAAAAGCACGGTCAGGAACAGCAAATATCGCAACTCGCTTTACTATCCTTGTTATTTCAAAAACAAAATCCTTATGTCCTTCCATGGGAACATGTTCCAAGACGGCGTTGGAAATGGCAATATCGACTGCGCCATCTTTGAAGGGAAGCGCCATGCCATTCGCTTGAACACAAATAACCTCGGGGTATTTTTTCTGAAAAGCTTGCATACTGTCCAGCCCAACTGCAATTAATTTTCCTGAACCGGGAGCTTGCTTTTCCAACCAGTTTTCATTTACGTTTGGCTCTGGCATTTTGCACCAAACACCAATATCTACTACTGTTGCTCCAGCTTGAAGTTCTTGAAGCACAGACTGGTATTTCCCTCTTCGCATTTCACCCATATTTTTCTGTACCACATGGTGAATGGTTTTTCTTACAATTCCGAATTTCATTTTTCCCCTTTTGATTTAAGCTTCAGCTTGTCAGCAAACTTAAGAATAATTCTTCTAATTGAAGTACGTGTAGCTCTTCAGAATTTTTATTCGTGTAAGAAATGCAATTTTTCGAAAATTTTTGACGATCAAATTTCATGATACTTAAGATCTTCAGTGCCAGGTCTTTTGAGTCTGCTGGATTGAATAACAAACCAGTCTCATTTTGCATAACGAACTCAGGAAGAGATCCAATATTTGCAGCTATCACAGGTGTTCCATTTGCATAACTTTCTAAAAGTGAATTCGGTAAATTCTCATACCACAAGGACGGGATGATGGTACAGATTGATGATTGCATCAATTTATTAATTTCCGACTTGCTTATTTGCCCTAAAAATAATACATGATCTTGCAATCCGTATTTTTCTGCCGAGAGCTTGAGGAGATTTGTATACTCAGGAGTTCCTTCACCAGCAATGTAGCAAACGGGCAAATGATCAGGATGATCTTGGCGAATTATATTTAACGCCTCAATTAGAATATGAACTCCTTTTGGCCTATCAAGCCTGCCAACGTAGCAAATAATTAACTCTTCTTTTTTGATATATTCATGAGTAACCGGTTTTGTGTATGTAGGAATAATTTTCAATCTCGATTCATCAATTCCCGCTTCAATCATTTTATTTTTCATAAAATGATTGGTAACCACAAAAGTATCAACTAAATTAAAGTACCCCATTAGAGAATGAAATTGAGTCGCCGAAAAATTCATTAATGACAGGAAGGTGCTATTTTGAACACACTTATGAATAACGCTCTGCCATCTGGATTTTTTCAGGCACAGCTCGCATGGTTTGTCGTCTCTAAGAAAATGTAAACCGGGACAGGCCATTTCATAATCTGAAAGACGCACCACAATGGGAATTTTTTTCTTTTTCAAAGCCACCAAAATGGCAGGGGAGATTTTTCGCAAATACTTTAAAATATACGCAACATCAGGTTGTGATTCCTCTATCAAAAGCGTGGTCCTTCTTTCAACTTCAGGGTCAAAAAACAATCTTTTCATTGCCCGGAAATTTGTGGAAAGTTGGTTTGAGTGTTCTCTGAAATATACCTGGTCTTCAGTACCGATAGGGTCCAGGAAATATTTGGAATATGAAGAATTTTGGTTCTTTGAATAGCGGATTGAAAAGGGGATTACTGTATGTCCTCTCTTTTCAAGGATCTCAGATATGTTGAAAAGATAACGCTCTGGACCGCTAGACACAAAATATCTATAATTTGCGAGAAGAATTTTCATTATATATGTAGCATTTCGCCAAATTTCGTGTCCCAAATTGCCGGATAGAAACGTTCAAAACCAGCACCTGGAAAGAAAGTTAATTCACCAAATTTAATCTTTTTGTTTTGTAAATAATAAAGATCCACACGTAGGAATGGAAAACCCTTTGACAATGTTTCAGCAACATTTATCATTTCATCCAGCTTTTCTGGAGCAGGGATATTGATCCCCGAGTACGGATATTCATATGAGAATGTCTGCAATTCCCAATCTCGGGAATATACATTTCTTGAATGCCTGTGAAAACGATCCAAATCCACATGAATGTATTCAACTCTTCCATCGAAGCAATAAAATTTAAAGTCTCGTAAATCTCCATTTCCATCATCTAAAAATTCTTCTACAATCACTCCTGGCCTTAAATTTTTATACACACATTCGAACCATTGGAAATAATAGTCCAATTCATACCATGTATTTATTAATTGCTTCAACTGCTCTGAATTAACCAAGGATTTTTCTCGGCATATGAAAACATCTCCGCTTGTATGGGTGGGTTTTATTACAAAATGATCCGGCAAGTTAGAAAGAATTATTCCTTGGTTAACATCAATATATTGTTTATTTTCAATTGTGTAATGTGAGCCAACAGTTTTTTTTACAAATTCTTTTACCGCAAGCTTATCTACAAATTGAGAATATCTATCATAACCTCCATATAGTTTCAACCATTGGATTTTTTCGTTAAATGTTACTGGTGAGTTTAAGTTAACAGGTTTTTTAAACCTGTGTAAATACCAAGACCTGATAAAGTATTTTGGGTAACTAGGTATTAAATAATTGAATAATTTTTGAATTCTCTCAAATCTTATTCTTTTCTTATTTAGGAGAATTTGGTGTGTAATATTCATGCTTTGTCTTCGAAGTGTTGTGCTTTTCTAATTCTAACCCCCGCAAAAAACACACCGATAAGCGCAAATAAGTACCAGCTGCTCATAACATTCCCATAAAATGCACCTGGAATTCCAGCTAATAACATCAATGTCACTATGATCGTTGTGTGGCGGGACAATGACTTGATTTGAGGATTCTCACTTTGATTGTTTTTTAACGAATAAATTGTTACTGAAATAAGAATTGCAAAATAAAGAATTAGTGTGATAATTCCTGCTTCAACAAGATAAGCAATATAATCGTTATGAGGAGGAAGATAAGTTCCAATAACTGTGTCTGTAATTTGATTTGGGTCCCCATAACCCATACCAAACAACCAGTGAATAGGATCGGCGTTCGCAAATTCACGAAGATAGAGTGTATAGAGTAGGAACCTGCTACTTGAAATTCGGTTTATGTCCTCTAAAGATGAGGGGGTTATAAACCGTAAAATGATGTTTATTAATTCATCATGGAAAATGATAGCGGCTATAGAACCGCCAAATAGAATCACCCAATATAACCTTTCTTTCCTGAAAAGTATTGCGCCCATTATTATTGAAATAAATAGGATCAACCATGAGGTGCGATGATAAGTCAGGAATAGAATTATAGAAAGTGATGAAAGCCCAATAGATAATGGTAAAGTTAGCTTCCTCTTAATTGTGGTGAAATATAAGAGCAGTATTTCAATATTCAGAGCAACGAATTTCGCGAATTGTTGCACAAATAATCCACTTCCAGTAATTCGCTGAATTCCACTTAATACTACCGTTGGTACACCTTGAAAAAGGCTTAATCCCATCGTTGTTAACGTTGCAATGGTGACTAAACTCATATATTTCAATGTGATTTCAATGTGTCTTTGAGAGCGTACAAGTTGATACATTGAAAAAAGAATGATCAAAGGGCTGATGATACGGATATATTGACCCACACCACTGATCATACTTCTAGACCAGAAAATTGCAGGTATGCAAGAAGCCATAAAAATTAATGAAATATTCCTCAAAATTCTGACGGCTTTAATCTCAATCGGGAAAAATAAGTACCTTGAATAAAAAACTACAATCACCCCACATACAATCACGGGGGTATTTATTCTCATGATACTTATTGGTATGTACAATGCATCAGAAATTGACCAAATTAAAGGCCCAAAAATGAAGAAAATTAATAATGAAAGAAGAGGTTTTTTAATTAAACAAATTCCAATAAGGATGATTAATGGAATTACTAACGACAATTTTTCTTGTATTAATACTAATAATCCGCAGATTATGGAAGCAATTATAATGAAAACTGCTTTATCTTTTTTCAATATTCTTAAAGTTAGTATTGACGTATTGTACATAAATTATATAAAGTTTAAATTTTTAGACGAAACTTTCTTTACTTATCGATTTATAAATTTTTAATAACCAACTAACTATCGAAGTAATTCCAATAATAGCTCTCGATGAGATTCACACTCTATCAGGTTTCTTAAAAAGCGGAGTTTTTTAGCATAATATTTTTCCTTTAGTACATCAAGCCGAAATAGTAATTTTTCACATCTACTATTAGCAATTAACGTAGATATATAGTATTTTCTTTTCTCATAGCAATGGTCTTTCCATCTCCGTTGTAATTTATGAGTATCAAGCAGTTCATCACAAAGATGCTCTAAATCGGATGTAAAATTCGATAACTCAGTTCCTGCCAAAAAACTGATTTTTTGCAGGTCAAATTTATATGGAATAATTCTTGACGATATTTTGTTTTTCTGTAATTCCAATGACACAAGATACCCTGTATACCAATCAGAAAACGTATGCTTTTTATGAGGAAAGTAAAAATTTCCTGTTCCATAAAAAATATGGGTCCCGTTATATATCTCATATCCACAAGGAACATGAGAATGATGCCATATTATTGCATCAGCACCTATATCCGAATAATATCGACTTAAGGAAATCATTCCAGGCCTTGGAAATTTGAATAATTCATTGCCACCATGACAAATAAGAATTAGATAATCTAATTTTTCCCTTATCTCTTTAATCGAATAATAATTTGCTACAGGGTCTATCGGAGCAGCACCTGCACAAGCTTCTGAAGCGATTGAAAATTCATTTTCAGTGAACGCGAGAAATCCGATCCTTGCTCCATTCATATCCATTATCAATGGTTTACGAGCGTCACTAATATTTTTCCCGGCTCCTACATGGCCAATCCCTGATTGATCGCAATGGTGAATGGTTTCAATCAAGCCCTTTTCACCCATATCCAAAATATGATTATTTGCTAAAGTGACAACATTAAATCCACTTGCGGCTATAACCGAAGCCCAACATGGATCTATTCGCAGGTTCGGGCCAATTTTTAAAATTGGATTATGGTTATCCGTCAGCGGGCCTTCTAAATTTAAAATTCTAATATCATGATCTTGAAATATCTGTTGATCAAGTATCCAGTTTTCAAGCAGATTGCGATCTTGCAATGGACAAAAATCGCCAGCCACAAGTACCTTAATCATTCAATCTCCATTCTGGAAAAGTTCATTAATCTCAACCGGACTTTTGTATTGGGAACTGCAAATATAAGATTTCTTATGAACCATCGTAAATCATCACCAAAAAATCTTGGAAAAACCTGACATATCACCCAAAACACAACCATCAGAACTATCATTTCAATAATCAAAGTAATTATTGCGTATTCAATGAACATCCTAAGCATTAGCAAAGAGAATCCGCAAACCACGAAGACTATCAATGAATAATGCAAACCCTCTTTAAAAGTAACCAATATTTTTATTGCTTTTCCTCCAATTAATGTTTCTCCCAAATAAGACATTAATAGAAAATGAACAATTACGGCAAAATTAACTCCCCAAGCCACTCCAACCAGGCCATATCTTTTTCCAAAAAAACTACCTAAAGTGATAACAAAAAGGTATATAAGTTTCTGTAATGCATTCTGAGACAAAGCGCCTTTTGCTCTAGCCAAAGAATCACACATCCTGGAAGAAGATCTCAGTGGTATGACCAAAAATAGAACTTGTAAAGGATTGACAAGCCCCATCCATGGTTTTCCCAAGAGAATCTTTATAATTTCAGGTGCGTTTAGAACCAAAAAAATACTGAGCGGCATGAGGATAATGTTGACCAAGCTTAGGCTTCGATAATATGCATTTTTTAATCTTTCTGGTTGGTTTTGTACAATTGACATTGAAGGAAACATAGTGCCATCCAAAACATTGCCAATGAGCATTCCTGGATAAGACATTATCTGAAAAGCTCGATCGTAAAGCCCTAAAGTATCAACTCCTAGATATCTCCCCACAACAAAATTGTCTGCCTTTTGGGCAAAATAGTTAATCACCCTCAGAAGAGAATACATACCGCCAAAAGAAAACAGTTCTAAAAATTCTCTTTTTCTAATAATGAATTTCAATCGGGTTTTAGCTGAATAAAGCAGATATATACTTCGGATAAATGTAGAAATGATGGTTCCCCCCACTAATGACCATTCTCCAAATCCCTTTATCGCCAAGAATATACTAACAATGGTATAAGCAAATATTCTTGAAAAAAGATCTGCAAAGAATAATTTCTTAAAATCTAGTTTTCGAATTAATAATGCCTCGGCCACAGAACTAATACTTGAAATTGGAAATGCAAGTGATAAGCAGCGAATGAGACCAGTTGATATATCAATATTTAATACTTGTGAAAATAATGGCGCGCCAAACCAAATAGTTGCACCAACCGCTAATCCCAAACAAATTGAAGTGGTAAACCCCACTGAGATGTGATTTGTAGATAAATCTCTTTTTTGGACAATTGCTGATGATACACCGACATCAGAAAACATTGCAATGAATCCTGTAATTATTTGTGCAGCAGCAACAAGTCCAAATTGGTTAGGCAACAGCAACCTGGACAAAATTGCAAGTGTTAACAAATTTGATGATGCCAAAGCAATTACCGAAATTAATTTCCAGTAAGACGCTTTAATTGTTGATGATGTCAAGTTATGCGTATCAATTATTTGCATAGTAAAGAGTTCACTTCTTTTCCTAGAGAAAGCGAAAACTTCTCGAACATAAAACGATTAGGTAACTGGACAATTTGGTGTAGGAAATCTGTACGTTGCTGAAACTTCTTAAGGAACAATTCAAAAACATTTTGACAGTATAAGGAAAAGGCTTTTTTATCAATTACATTAGAAGAATTTTGTTGATAACCCAGCAGAAAGCTTTCAGCTAGCATTTTTCGATATAAATAATCGTTGGTAAGGTAGGGTGGTGAACAGAATATTGAATTAATCATCCAAGCAATATCCCAAAAATGAGTTCCCCAATTTGCTGATTTTTTAAGAAGTGGCGTAAGAGACCAATCAAGAATAACTATATGATCTCTTAATAAATCGTATTGAACATTGATTAGGTTGAAATCTCCATGCAAAAATGTTTTCCACCCCTCAAAATCAATGCTCTTCGGGATTAAGTACCTTCCACAGTCAGGTTCTAAAGATAAGTGAATATATCGTAATATTTGACCGACCCGAAAAAAAATTTCTGCCAGTTTCTCATCACCCAAATGATGAAGTAAACTTCCAACAGGTGATATATTTTGGATATACTCAAACACAATTTCATTAGCCTCTAGATCAAACTCAAGGACTTCCGGAACAGAAAATAGTCCTGATCTTTTAGCCAAACTGTATGCACTTATTGAAGAAGCTATTTCTAAACTAGCCCCATTGTTCACAGGAGATTTTTTTATATATCCTTTGTCCAACTCGAATTTGATATTATCCTTGATCACAAATTTTCCTTTTTCTTGCAAACATAAATTATGTTTTGTGAGAAGATTCTTGCAATCGGGATCGAAGAGAATAACCTTTCTATTTTGTCGATGAGCCTATATGGTAATAACGAATTCTCTCTGACTATAGGTATTACTCCATAATGGTATGTATCTACAATTTCTAAACCTGCAAATTGAACCAAATTGTTTACCTCAGAAAAACTCATCATATTTGATTTTTCGATATTCCTAACTAATTGATAAATTCTCGTGACAATTGCTAGAAAAGAAGTTCTGTTCATGTGAATATTAAAGACTAATATTCCATTATCAGATAGAAGCATAGATAGCTTTGCTATCGCTTCTTTTTTTAGTGAAACTTGGGCGTTTAGGAAAAATCGAAAAGCAGTAATTAGGTCAAATCTGACATCTCCAATTATGTTTTTTTCGGTTATATCAGCTTTAATAAATTTCACATTCTTCAAGTTCTTTTTACTTTTGGCTACATCAAGCATAGAATCGGAAATATCCACACCCAATGCATTCAGGGCAAAAGGTGATAAATGCTCGATGATCCTTCCGGTACCACAAGCGAAATCTAAGTAATTTTCTGGCCTATCCGTAAAATATTTATTTACAATTTTTATGAGAATCTCTTTTTCCCAATCCCAAATATATTTTCTACTAATGTTTTTATGAAATGAATTTTCATAAGAGGCGCCTTTTCCACTTGATAAATGAGAAAGTCGATAATCCATATATTCTCCAAATAATGTTTTCTTTTCTTTCCTCTACTCCCCCACCACCCATCTATTTCCCTCGACCCAATCGCCCTGCAGGTCGTTCCACACGCGCAGGCTGTCTGCGCTTACGCCCAGGTCGCGCGCCAGGTCGGCCAGGGGCAGGGCGCTCTCCACCCAGAAGGCGCGCAGGGGCTGGGCCAGGGCCGGGTCGGTGAGGTTGGCGGCAATCACCAGCGGCTCGCCGGTCCACAGGCTGGCGCGCCCGCCGCGCGGGTTGAGGGCCAGCAGCACGTCTACGCTGGTGTTGTGGCGCTCGGCCAGGCTCTCCAGTGTCTCGCCCTCCAGCACCACATGCACCAGCAGCTTGCTGCCGGGGCCAAAAGGCGTCTCGGCCAGGGGGCCGGGGGTGGGCGGTTCGGTGGGCAGCAGGGTAAAGGTGGGCGTGGGCTCGATCACCGTGTAGGTGGGCAGCGGATTGAAGGGCGTGGAAGGTTCGGCGGGCGCGGCCATCAGCGCCGACTGGACGGTAGGCGCGGGCGGCTGCGGGGGCAGGGGCTGATCTGCGCGCGGGGTGCTGTTGAGCAGGGCCGCCGCCGCTCCGCTGAGGATAACCAGTCCGCCGGCGGGGAGGGCGAAGCGGCGCAGCAGCCGGCGCAGGGAAGGCGTTTTGCGGGGCGGCCTGGTCGCCGCGAAGGTGCAGGTGGATGACCCGCCCTCAAAGCACAGTCTGAGCTGCGCGGAAGGTACGCGGCGCGGCGGCTGGCAGTGATAGCAGTAGTTGGGCACCTCGGCCGTCAGCGAGTGCGTGAGCGGGTCGTTCTTCAGGCCGAGGTACGGGCACACGTTAAAGGAAGTGAGCGTATCCATAGCGAGGGCGGGAGTGTCTGCGGTGGGGATGGGTTTGGCCGGTTCGATCAACGTTTTGCCCACAATTGAAGCTGTTTTTTCGAGCTGTGGCCATTCTTATTCGGGGCGGGCGTGGCGTAGCCGTCGTAGTGCGAATGGTAGGTATAGTAGCCGGGGTAGTAGTAGGTGGAGCGGGTGCGTCCCGGCTGGACTTCGTTGAGCACCACACCGATCACCTTGGCGCCCACGCGGTTGAGCTGCTCCACGGATTGTTTGAGGGCGCGGATGTTGGTCTTTTCGGGTTTGACCACCAGGATCACCGCGTCTACGTGCGGGGCGATGACCACCGCGTCGGTCACCGAGAGCACCGGCGGCGTGTCGATCACCACCAGGTCGGCCTCCGCGGTGAGGCTGTTGAGCAGCGACTGCATCTTCTTGGAGCCGAGCAGCTCCGAGGGGTTGGGCACAATCGGTCCCGAGCCGACCAGTTTCAGGTCGAGGGTTTTGGTATCCTGCTGCACGGCGGGGATA
Source organism: Ornatilinea apprima (assembly GCF_001306115.1). GTDB lineage: Bacteria > Chloroflexota > Anaerolineae > Anaerolineales > Anaerolineaceae > Ornatilinea > Ornatilinea apprima. The sequence continues at coordinate 111,220 of NZ_LGCL01000023.1, forward strand.
TCGACGCTGGTCTGCACGAGGAGCGAGGAGAGGCCGTTGCGGTTGCCAGTGTTGAAGACCTTGTGGATGCGCGGGCGGTGCAGGTCGGCGTCGAGCAGGGTCACGCGCCGTCCGCCCTGCGCCGAGACCACGGCCAGGTTGGCGGCCACGGTGGTTTTGCCGTCGGCGGGGGTGGGGCTGGTCACCAGAATGGAGCGGATGGGCTCGTCCACGGCGGTGTACTGCACGTTGGTGCGCAGCACGCGGAAGGCCTCGGCCTCAAAAGAGCGCGGGTGCAATTGCGAAACGGGTCCCTCGTTGGGGTATTCGTAGGTGCCAATCATCGCCAGAATGGGCAGCTTGAGGCGGCGGGTGATCTCGTCGGGGTCTTTGATTACATCGTTGAGCGTCTCCACCAGGAAGACCGCGCCCAGGGCCAGCATCATGCCCACCACGGCGGCCAGGGCGGTGTTCTGCAGCACCTTGGGGCGGATGGGCGTCTCAGGCGGGGCGGCCTGCTCCACCTGCACGACAGACGAGATGGTCTGCGCTTCGGTGAGGCGCACCTGCTCGTAGGACAGCGCCAGGTTATTGTACGACTGCTCGTAGCGCGAGATTTTATCTTCCAGGCGGTTGATGGTGTTGGCGTTGGACGTATCGGCGATCTGCGCCCGCAGCAGGCTGATCTGGTAGTCCAGGTCCGACATCTGCTTCTCCAGCGACTGCTTGGAGGCGGCGTAGCGGCTGGTCTGCGTGGCCTGGATCTGCTGCGAGAAAACCTCGACCAGCGTATTGGCGATCAGCGCGCCCATCTCGGGGTCGGTGTTTTCCACTTTAATGACGATGAGCTGTGTGTCGCGCACGGGGGTAACGGTGATGGTGGCGGCCAGGTCGGTGGCCGAGATGGGCAGCGCGAGCTGTTCGATAATGCCCTCCATCACCGGGCGCTTGGTGAGCATCTCGGAGTAGGTGCGGGCGATGCGCTCAGAGGCCATCACCGCGGTGTAGTCGGTGGCTTTGGTGGAAGGGGCTTCGTTGATGAGAACGGTGGTGGTGGCCTCGTAGACGGGGGTCATCTGCTTGCTGACGATGAACGCCGCCAAACCGGCCAGCAGCGCGCTGAGAACGATGACCCAGGCCCAGCGGCGCAGGATATTGAGGATCATCTGGAGGTCGATGGTTGATTCTTCTTGCAGTTCGAATTCTGTTTCCATTTGGTCTTTCACTTATATGGGTGTAAGGTGGGCTGGCGGTCAGTCGGCTTTGGCGTGGCGCACCAGTTTGAGCACGTCCAGGCTCTGCTGAACGACCAGCCAGCGCAGGCGCCCGCGCTCGACCACCAGGCGCACTTCGCCAAAGGGGCAGACTTTGCGCAGGGCTTCTTCAATGGCGGCGACTTCTTCCTGGCCGAGCATACAGTCGCCGATGGTGCCATCGTCTGCGGTAGAGGATTTGAATTCAAAACGATTTTCCATGTTCAATCTCTCCTGGAATGGATATTGGGGGCGATTCCTTCACCAGGGCGCAAGGGATGAGTTAACAAGTCCGCAGATGTAACAAGCGCGCAGGTGTAGAAATAAAAATGTTAAGGTTGTTGTGGGAATGCGGTTGACCGCACAGGTAAATACCCCGGAATTTCCCGCCTTGTGGGGTTTTGCACCACTGCAAGGTTTATATAAACCAGCAGACCTGAGGGCCTGGGAATGTCACCTCGCCGTGGAGGGCTTCCCATGGGATTTCAGGCGTTCTGAAACAACAATAAATCCACCCTGAATTGTTTCCGCCTAAAGAACGATAAGACTATCGTTAATAATCGAGTTGTACCATTGCTCCGCCCCTCCGACATTGCGTGCAGAAAGAGCGCAATTCGAATGGCATTCGAGAGAATGACAGGACTGTCTGACCCCAGCCTTGCCGGGCAGGGTCAGAAAGCGGTGTTGGATTGATTCAGCAGTATAGCGGGCTGGCGCTTTGCGCCGGTCCGCAGGTGAGCTGCGTTAAGAAATTAACGCACTCAATGAGGATTGTGTGGGAAACAATACTGGCTGAAGTGCACAGTCCCCCTTCCCAACCACTAACAAAACGCTGCTGTCAATTCTCTTGCCACTCAAGATAAACAGTCTCCTTTGTGCAAACACAAGCTCTGCGTCCTCCCGTCTAAAGCGGGGTGACGTCTGAGGTGAACACCAACTGCGTGTTCAAATCAAAACCAGATAAAGTGTGCTTGCTCCCCCGTACAGAAGAGCAGTCTACAGATAAATCGTTTCCGAATTTGGGTGTAAGTAGTTTTGCTATCCCCCTCCAACGGAACTTACGATACTCATTCTACTTCCACAAACCGATGATGTCAATAAAAAAATCGGACATTAACATCACATTAAAGAAAATCATTATTAAACTCACCCATTTAAGACTCAATTGTCATCATTCGGTCACAATTGGGGCGCAACTGGAAAAACAATCCGGAAAGTTGTGCCTTCCCCAACCACCGATTCCACTGCCACCCTGCCGCCCTGGGCCTCGACCAGGGCTTTCACAATCGCCAACCCAAGGCCCGAGCCACCGCCCGCGTCCTGGCGGGAACGGTCCACGCGGTAAAATCGGTCAAACACGAGGTTGAGTTCTTCCGGCGGGATACCCTGGCCGGTATCGCTGACCGAGAAGCAAACGGCGCCATCCTTAAGCTCCGCGCTCATGGTAATTTGGCCCCCGGCAGGAGTGAACTGGAATGCGTTGATAATCAGATTCGACAGGACCTGCATCATGCGCGCCTCATCCAGATTCAAGTCCGGCAGACCCTCGGGCGCGTGAAGCTGAATGGCAATCTGATTCTGTTCAGCCCGGTGCTGGAAAGGCAGCGCGGCGCGTTCCAGAATGGTTTGGGGAGAAATCGATTGGGGATGAATGGGCAGCTCGCCGGCATCCACCTGGGATAAGAGGCGCAGGTCGTTGACCAGAGCCTCCAGACGCTCAATCTCATTGTAGATGAGAGAAAGGCGCTGCGGGGTGGGTTTGAGCACGCCGTCGCGCATCGATTCAATGTAACCGGCAATCACGGTCAGCGGTGTGCGCAAGTCGTGCGCGATGTCAGCCGTCATCTGGCGGCGCTGTTTGTTCGCGCGCGAGACTTCCAGGCTCATCTGGTTGAAGGCAGCTGCCAGTTCTCCCAATTCATCTTTTGAGCGCACCTCCACCTCCTGCTCCAGGTCACCGGAGGCCATATTCTGAGCGGCGCGGGTCAGCTGGCGCAGCGGCCGGGCCATCGTCCGCGAAAGAATAACCGCCAGCACAACGGCAATGGCCACAGCAATTAGGGTCGCTTCCAGCACAGCGCGGTTGGAGCGTTCAATAAATCGGGTTTCTTCCGGGGTCAGTTGCGGGTCGCGCGGCAATGGGAGCATGGTGCCAATCACCTGCCCTTCATACTGGATGGATGTGCCGCTGGCAATCAGCTCCTCTGAAACACGCATGCCCAGGGGGTAATCCGGTTCGGCTGCCAAAACCACAAATCCATTCGTATCGATCAGCGCAAAGAAGTTGCGGCGGTCTTCAGGGTGTCGGACTTCTCCCTCGCGGTTCTCCGGCGGCGGCCCACCCCCCGGATTCATAAACGAATAGCGGGCGGTTTGCCAATATTCCTGCACGCCCTCCCAGGAGGAATTGGCCGCGTAATACTGGGTCAGGCCTTCCTGCACGTCGCTGGTTAACTGATCGATCACAAAGCGGTTGAAGCGGTCCAGGTTGGTGGCGCGCAGCACGATCATGATGGTAAAGGTGGAAATCACCGCCACCAGAACAAAAGCTACCGTCAATTTGAAGAATATCGATCTATGCATGCTTAACTAATCTCTTTTGAAAACCGGTATCCTACCCCAAAAACCGATTCAATATACTGCGGTTCGGCCGGATTGGGTTCAATCTTCTTCCGTAGATTGCGGATATGGACATTCAGGGTGCGCTCCAAGCCGGTGAAGCCGCTCTCGAAGAGAGAATCGACCAGTTGGCTGCGGGTAAACACACGCCCAGGGGACTTCATCAAGCTGGCCAGCAAATCAAACTCGATGGGAGTCAATGAAACCGGCCTGTCATTGAGCGAAACTTCGTGCGTCGTCAGATTCATGCGCAGACCGGCATGCTGAAGGCATTCTTCTTGCTCCGGGGCCGCTTCAGAACGGCGAAACACAGAATGGATGCGTGCCAGCAGCTCGCGCATGCGGAAGGGCTTTACCACATAATCGTCCGCGCCAAGCTCCAGACCCAAAACCGCGTCGGTCTCTTCCTGGCGGGCGGTGATGATGATCACCGGTGTACGCGCTTCTTTGCGATACTGGCGAATAAATTCATAGCCATCCATTTTCGGCATCATGATATCCAATAAAATCAGGTCCGGCTTCACATGGCGCGCGGTGTAAAGCGCGTTTTCACCGTTATCGGCTTCCACAATCCGGTAACCCTGCTCCGCTAAATATTCGCGCAATAACTGTCGAACGCTGGACTTGTCATCTACAACCAGGATGGTTGAACTCATTTTCCTTCCTCGCAATCACAATCGGCTGAGGCTAAACGTATCACAGACTTGTTCAGATTTGGTTCAGGCGCCAAAGTAAATTTCCGCGCCGCCCGGCCCCCGCCAGCCACATACACAAGATATATAGACGCTCTAAACCAAATCTAAATCACCAGCGCCTACGATTAACTCGATCCTAGAAAAGCATTGATGATGATCGCATTTCCGTTGACTCGATTCAAAACCGTTTGGAGGCCTTGCATGTCATTGTCATTAAAGAAGATAACAGGTTTTTTCACAAAAAACAAAAGGAACACGGTTATTGGGGCCGTCGTGGTGGTGACTCTACTGGTTGTCGCCAGCGCGCTGGCCTTTTTCAAACCAGCGGTGGGGGCCGTCGCAACGGCCACGGCCGAAGCCGCCGCCACACCCAAATACTACACGGCATCCGTCAGCGTGGGAGATATTGAACTCAGCGCCTCCGGGTCGGGAAACTTAATATCCAACTCGGTGGTGGAACTAGCCTTTTCAACCTCCGGCACGGTAACCCGCCTGTATGTTCAACCCGGGGACATGGTGAAGACCGGCGACCTGCTCGCAGAGCTGAACGCCTCAAAAGAACTGCAAGCCGAGGTCGCCAGCAGGAAGTTAGCCGTGATTGAAGCCCAACAGGCGTTGAACCAACTGCAACAGAACGCCGAAGTGAGCCTGGCCAGCGCCTTCGAGGCGTACGTTACCGCCAAAGCGGATTATGAAGAGGCGCTCTTCAACAGCCAGCGCACCGCTTACTCGCGCTGCGACCAACAGACCACCACCCGCCTGGCGCAAACCCTGGAAAGAGCCACGGAGCAATTGAAAAAACTGACCGATACAACCACAGAAGAATATACAGAAGCCAAGAACAACTACGAAACCGCCTCCGCCAATTATACCTACTGTGTTTCGTACAGCGAGGACGAAAAGACGCTTGCCAACGCCGCCCTGTCGGTGGCCGAAGCCACCTTGAAACAGGCGGAAGCCACCTATAACAAGTTAAAAGAAGCCTCGGGGGTTGACCCGGAAGAACTGGCGCTGGCGGAAGCCAACCTATCCAACGCGCAGTCAAAGCTGGAAATTGCCCAGGAAAACCTGAATGGCACCACCCTCATCGCCCCGATGGATGGGACGGTGATATCCATCGCGGCCGGTGAAGGCCAACGGGTAGAGGCCACAACTTTCATCACCATCGCCGATCTCAAAGACCTGATGATGGAAGTCTCGGTGGACGAATCAGACCTGTCCTTCCTGACCCCCGGGACCCACGCGGAAATGGAATTTGATTCCATCGCCAACACGGTGTTCAGCGGCAGCGTGATCCAGGTTGACCCCACGCTCAGCGAATCGATGGAATATAAACTGGCAACCGGCAAAATCCGCATGGATATTGAAAACAACCCTGCCGCGGAGCAGCTGCTGCTGGGATTGAACGCGTCGGTTACGTTGATTAAAGAAAGAGCCGAAAACGCGCTGCTGGTTCCGCTGGAAGCCGTGCGCGACCTGGGGAATGGCAATACCGCCGTCTTTGTGGTGGGCGCGGATGGGAATTTGACCTTCCGGGCAGTGGAAGTGGGGATCACCACTGAAACCCAGGCGCAGATTTTGAGCGGTCTGCAAGAAGGGGATACCGTCTCTACCGGCCTGGTTTCCACCAATTCATAAAGGTGAACAAGATGACTGAGAGTAAATCAAAGCAGCCCACAAACCCCGGCCGGCGGCGCAGGCAGATTGCCATGATTACCGTGGCGCTGACTGCCCTTCTGGTTGCGGCAGCCTGGTTGTGGCAGCGGCAGCAGGCGCAAAACGCCAGCGCGCCGATCTACCAGACCAGCGTAGTGCGCCGGGGAGACCTGGTTCTGACCGTAACCGGAACCGGGAATCTGGCCGCGACCAGCATCCAGGAACTGGCTTTCCCGGTTTCGGGCAAGGTGGCCGAAGTGAACGTGCAGGTTGGCGATGAGGTGAAAGCCGGGCAGGTGCTGGCCGTGTTGGATAACCTGGACGAGCTGGCACTTGAAGTCGAGACACAGCAATTGGCTGTAAAGGCAGCGGAAAAAGAGCTGGAAACACTGCTGGCGAGCGCGGATCGCTCTTTAGCAGAGGCGCAGATTGCGCTTTCCGACGCACAGGCCAGTTATGAAGAGGCCAAAGCAAATTTACACCAAAAAGGTGATGGCCGCTGCAGTAAAGACCTGACGGAATCGTATTTCTACGCCTATTTGCGCGCCAAAATCGAGGCAGACAAATGGGAGAACTATTACAACGATGGCGTCGGATACGGAACCAACTTTGTGCTTGAACACCTGCAGCCCTTGTTGGAGGAGAAAAACCAGGCTTACCAGAATTGGAAATACTGCGAAGCCTACACCGAACAGGAAATCCTTGAATCGGAAGCCAACCTGGCCACAGCCGAGGCAGCGGTTCACCTGGCCCAGGCGCAATTGGAAGAGCAGTCAGCCAACGGCGGTGTTTCAGCCGCCAGCCTGGAACTGGCGCAAGCCGAGCTGGAAAGCGCCCAAGCCGCCCTGGCAGAAGCAGAAGAGAACCTGACCGGCGCAACGTTGACGGCGCCGTTCGACGGCGTGGTGACAGAAGTGGCCGCCAACGCGGGCGAAACCGTGGATTCTGACACGTTCATTCAAATCGCGGACCTGTATCACCCTGCTGTTGAAATCCAAATCGACGAAGTGGACCTGCAAAACATTGCCGAAGGCTGTACGGCCGAGGTCATGTTCGACGCGATCCCGGACCGGATCTTTAGCGGAGAGATCACCAACATCTTCCCCACCCTGGTGTCCGTGTTCGATTTTGACACCCTGTCTGGCATGGTAAGCCTGGAAGACCAAATCACCGCTTCCGGTAAGATCCTGCCCAGTGGATTAAGCTCGCTGGTCGACTTGAAATGCCGCAGCGCCAGCAACGCCCTGTATATTCCACTGGAGGCGCTGCACTACAGCGAAAATGGGGATGGCTTTGTGTATGTCTTGAACGCGCAGGGTGCAGCAGAGATGAGAAAAGTGAGCACCGGCCTGGAGACGATCACCGCGGTGGAAGTAACCAGCGGCCTGAGTGAAGGCGAAATTGTAATTACCTCCGGGGTCAGCCCCGAATCTTCTCAATCGTAATAATTCATTCCATTGAACTTTTTGGAGGAACTGTGAACTTAAACGCACTGAAACCAATAACCTGGAAAAAAGGTCTCATCCTGGGAGGAGCGGCGGTCATCCTGCTGGGCGGCGCCGCCTATCTGATGTGGGGACTCAACGCCAGCGACACGGCCGCGAGCGGCCAGACCACGTATGAAACCTCGCCGGTGAGAAGTGGAAACCTCACGATTTCCGCCTCCGGCAGCGGCACTTCTGTCGCCGGGCAAGAATTGAACCTGAGCTTTTCCACATCAGGCACGGTCTCGGCTGTTCATGTGCAAACCGGCGATCAGGTGAAAGAAGGCGACTTGCTGGCCGAACTGATTTCGGATGAAAGTCTGGACGTCCAACTGCTGGAAGCCAAAATCAATCTGGAAAACGCCGAACAGGCCCTGGAAGACCTGAAAACCAACGCGCAAACCACCTTAGCCGAAGCGCAGATTGCGGTTGTGGAAGCACAAGAAGCCTATGAAGACGCAAAATCAGCTGTGGTATATGAAGGCCAGGCGCGCTGTGATGAAGACACCACCCAGGCCTATTACCAGGAGTATTGGGAGGTTCAGCAAAAACTGGACCGCTACACCCAGGCAGATTATGACAACTCCACAATTTATCTGAGTGAAATCCAACCCCTGGTGCAAGAGCGCAACTCCAGATATGCCACCTACGCGTACTGTGCCAACTTCACAGAATATGAGATCGCCGGTTCACAAGCCGAATTGACCAAAGCGGAGGCGGTATTGAAAGAAGCCAAAGCTGCGCTGGCCGCGTTGGAAGCCAACAATGGTGTTGACCCGGATGAACTGGCGCTGGCCGAAAACAAGGTCAAAAGTGCGCAGATGGCCCTGGAAAAAGCACAGGCCAACTTGGACGGGGTGAAGATCGTAGCGCCCTTCGACGGGACGATTCTCAGTGTGGCTGGCGAAAGCGGAGACGACTACGAATCGGGTACCTTCATCACAATCGGCGACCTGAACCACCCCAACGTGGAATTTTATGTGGATGAAACTGATATGGACAAAGTGGGCGTGGGTTATGTGGCCAACGTGGTGTTCGATGCTTTCCCTGACACAACCTACAGCGGCGAGGTTGTGCAGGTAAACCCCTACATCGAAACCAGCGGGAATTCAAAAGTGCTGAAAGGTCTGGTCAAAATCACCCTCCAGAACGCGGACCAAAGCATTTACCTGCCCGAAGGGCTGAGCGCATACGTGGATATTATCGGCGGGGAAGCCACCAATGCCCTGCTGGTGTCGGTGGACGCTCTGCACAAACAGGACGATGGAAGCTATCTGGTTTACCTGCTGCAAAACGGGCAGCCCGTTGAACAGCCGGTTGAAATTGGCCTGATGGATTACACCTACGCCGAGGTGCTTTCTGGCCTCAGCCTGGGACAAGAAGTGGTTACGCAAATTGTGGAGTCGAAATGACAGCGATGAATCCAATCATTGAGACCGTTGAGATCAAGAAAATCTACGGGATGGGCGATGTGCAGGTGGCCGCGCTGGACGGCCTGAGCATTCGTATTCTACCTGGGGAATTTGTGGCCATTATGGGGCCAAGCGGATCGGGAAAAAGCACGTTGATGAACATTCTTGCCTGTCTCGACCACCCCAGCGAGGGACAATATTACCTGGATGGCAAAGATGTGAGTGGACTAAGCCGGCGCGAGCTGGCCGAGATTCGCAACCAGAAATTGGGTTTTGTTTTCCAATCATACAACTTGCTGCCGCGCTTGAGCGCGCTTGAAAATGTGATCCTGCCCATTATGTACCAACACCATAGCAGCATGCCGCCGGAAGAACGCCTGGAACGCGGTAAAGCAGCGCTGGATGTGGTGGGACTGGCCAATCGTGCCCACCATCTTCCCAAAGAACTTTCCGGCGGGCAGCAGCAGCGTGTGGCGATTGCCAGAGCGTTGATCAACGACCCGGTCTTAATTCTGGCCGATGAGCCAACCGGCAACCTGGACTCGAAATCAAGCGTGGAGATTATTGATTTGTTGAACGGCCTTAACGAGCGCGGCAGAACAATTGTGATGGTAACCCACGAACCGGATATCGCCAGTTACACCAAACGCATCCTGCATATTCGGGATGGAAAGCTGGAGTTTGACCATTTGAACGGGCATTCCCGCTCGAAACTAACCAAAGAAGCGGGCGCGGGCAGCCAAGCCGGCGCGCCCAAAACCGAGTTATTGGGAGGTGAGGCGTGATTCTCAAAGAAGTGTTTAGAGCATCCTGGAAAAGCATTTTATCCAATAAGTCGCGGTCACTGCTGACCATGCTGGGGGTGATTATTGGTGTGGCGGCGGTGATTGTAATGATGGCGATCAGCGCCGGAACCGAGGCCACCATTTCTGATGCAATCACCGGCCTGGGATCAAACCTGTTATTTGTGCGCTCTTCGATGATGCGCGGCGGGCCTGGCGAGCCGGGCACCAACCGCCAGAACCTGGTCTACGAGGACGTTACCGCCATCTCCGAGCAGATCAGCGGCGTCGCCGGTGTTACTGTCGACCAGACCTCATCGGTAACCATCAAGTTTGGCAACAACGCCCTGGAAGACATCGCACTGGTGGGAACCACCCCGGACTACACCGTGGTGCGCGATGTAGAAGTGGATGAAGGGCGCTTCTTCACCGAAAACGAAGTTGACCGCACCCAAAAAGTGGTGGTGTTGGGGTCGGCGGTGGCGGAAGAGCTGTTTGGCAGTGAAGATCCCATCGGCCAATTGGTCACTGTGGATGATGTGCGCTTAACGGTTGTAGGTGTGATGAAGGAAAAGGGGCTGGTGTCGGGTGTCAATTTCGACGAGCAGATTTACACCCCCATCAGCGTGGTCTTTTCCAAATTCGTGCCTAACCAGTTCGCGCGCATCTTTGGCAACGATATTCGCATGATCTATGTGTCGGTGGAAGATGGCGCGAATATGGAAGAGGTCTCGGACCAAATTTTGCGCCTGCTCGCCAAGCGTAAAGAAGTGAGCCTGGATGAAGCAACCTTCACCATCCAATCGCAAGAAGATATCATCGAAACGCAGGAATCGACCACCGAGTCCTTCCGCAATCTGCTGGCATGGGTGGCTGGTGTCTCGCTGATCGTGGGCGGCATCGGAATTATGAACATCATGCTGGTCAGCGTAACCGAACGCACGCGCGAAATTGGCCTGCGCCAGGCCATCGGTGCCACACCCGGCGATATTCAAATTCAATTTCTTTCCGAAGCCTTGATGTTAAGCCTGATCGGCGGTCTGCTGGGCGTGTTGGCCGGCGTAGGTGGTTCAATTTTGTTCGGCCAGTTCGGCGGCATGCGCACCGTGATTGTGCCGTACTCCATCGCGCTGTCCTTCACCTCGGCTGCCCTGGTGGGCATCTTCTTCGGATATATGCCCGCCCGCCGCGCCTCGCAGCTTGACCCAATTGAAGCCTTAAGACACGACTGATACCGATATAAAGGAAAAACCAATGAAAAACAAATTTTTAATTTTCATAATGATATTGATCATAGGCCTGCTGGCGGCTTGCGGACCCAGCGTCGCGGCCAGTGAACCCGCCAGCGGCGAATCGGCCGCGCCTGCAAGCCCCAGCACACCGGCCCCTGCCGAAACAGCCGGAGCCGATTCGCAAGCTGCTGGCGGGATGAATATGGAAATCAACGACAAACTGGCCGCGGGAACACTGCTGCTGGAAGGCACAGACCTGGCCGTTACACAGCAACAGGCGCAAACCCTGATCCTGTTATGGCAAGGAGTACAAAGCCTGTCTGCCAGCGACTCGACCGCCCCCGCGGAATTGGAGGCCATTTACCAGCAGATTCAAACCGCCATGACCAGCGAGCAATTGACAGCTATTGAAGCAATGGAGATTGACCCCGCCAGCTTGCACGAAACCCTGACCGGCTTAGGGCTGCAAATGGGTAGAATGGGCAACCCGGCGGGCGGTGAAGCCACCGGTGCTAACGCCGCAGAGGGCGGCTTCCCGCCTGGTGGAATGGAACCGGGTATGATGGGCGGCGGACCGGGTGGAGGTGCAGGCGGCGGCCCTGGCGGCGGCATGGGGTTGGAAGGCCAGCCTCCAGCGCAGGGCACCCCCAGCAGTGAAATGGCCACTGCCATCGCCGAGCGCCAGGCAGCGGGAGGATTTGATTTGAACGCCATGTACATCCGTCCCCTGATCCAGCTTCTGGAACAAAAAACGAGCGACGCGCAGTAAACCAGATAGATCTCCTCCTCGAAAACTCGATCCCCGGGGAACCCATGGGGATCGAGCATTTTAACCGGAACCCGCTGATTTTTTACGCGTTGTAAATGGGAATGCGGTCCGGTTTTTCGCTATAATTGAGAACAGGTTTATTTTTTACCACGATGGGCTGAGATGGAATTCAGGGATTGAGGTAACGCATGGTCATTATCGATTTGCTGCAGAACTTTGCCCTTCTCATCGCAATTTCCGCCACGTATCGGATTATTCTGGCCCGGCAGGAAAAAGACAGTCTCACCTTTAAAATTCTGGTCGGATTATTGTTCGCCGTCGCCGGAATTTTGGGTATGCTGACCCCCATGAATTTCCTTCCGGGCGTATTCTTTGATGGGCGATCCATCATTCTGAGCATAGCAGGCTTGTTTGGGGGACCGATTTCAGCGATCATCGCCGCCAGCGCCTGCGCGGCGTACCGCTGGTGGGTGGGCGGTGCTGGCGTTGTGATGGGAATTTCCGTCATCGTCGAATCAGCCGCCATTGGTGTCCTGTTCTTTTATCTGCGCCGCAACACAAAACTTGTCATGTCCGTGCCAGTTTTGTTTGGTTTCAGCTTCATCGTGCACCTCATTATGTTTTTCCTGACGCTTGCCCTGCCCGGCGGAGCCGGTTATGTGGTGATGCAGCAAATTGGCTACGCGATTCTGTTTCTCTATCCGCTCGTATCCACCCTGATTTGCCTCTTCTTCCTGGATTCTGAGGCACAAATTCGCGACCGCAAAGCCCTTGCAGAAAGCGAAAAAGCATTAAAGAAAGCCCAAGAAGTGGCCCATGTGGGCAGTTGGACCTGGTACTTACAAGAGGACCGGTATGTATGGTCAGATGAAATGTATCGCATTTTCGGAATAGACAAAGACCGCTTCACCGGCCATTTGAGAGAAGCGATCTTTAACACCGTCCATCCTGATGACCGCGCCGCGGTGGAAGAAACGTACCGTTCGATGATGGAAAAGAATCAGCCTATCCCCGTTGAACATCGCCTGATCAGGCCAGACGGAAGTGAGCGAGTGGTGTGGACGGAATCTGGAGAGCTGACACTGAACAATAAGGGGGAAGCAGGGGTATTGACCGGCATTGTGCAGGATATTACCGAGCGAAGGGAAGCGGAAGAAAAACTGAAAGAGAGCGAGAGCCGCTACCGTAATTTGATTCTGCATTCACCGGACGCGATTCTCGTCATTCATAACAGTCAGGTGGTGCTGGTGAATATGGCCTGCATCAAGCTCTTTGGCGCCAAGAGCGCGGATGATCTGATCGGAAAACCTCTCTTCGATTTGTTTCACCCCGATTTTCATAATCAGATCCGCGAGCGCATTGATTACCTGCGCGACATGGGTGAAGTGGTTCCTGTGGTGGAAGAAAAGATTGTGCGCCTGGATGGGCAGGTGATCAATGTGGATGTGCTGGCTGCCCCTTTCACCTTCAAAGGCAGCAATGATATCCATGTGATTTTGCGCGACATCACCGAGCGCAAGCAGATGCAAGACGCCCTGCAAAGCTCGCACGACCTGCTGACCCGGCTTGCCGAACAGGTGCCGGGCGTGGTTTATCAGTACCAGTTAGACCCGGACGGCAGTTCGCGCTTCCCCTACTCCAGTCCGGGCATATATGAAATCTACGAAGTAACCCCCGAAGAAGTGCGCGAGGACGCGACCGTGGTTTTCGGGCGGCTGCACCCGGAGGATTATGATTACGTTGCGAACGCCATCTTTGAATCGGCGCGCACGCTGGAATTATTTCATGTGGTATTCAGGGTGATCTTACCAAGCCAGGGGCTGCGATGGCGATCCAGTTACGCCAAACCCGAGCGAACCGCCAATGGCGGCACACTGTGGTATGGCGTTATCACCGACATCACCGAGCGCAAGCTGGCCGAACAGAAAATTGAGGAACAGCTCCAGGAGCTGCGGCGCTGGCAGGCTGTAATGGTGGGGCGGGAGAAACGCGTGATTGAATTGAAACAGGAAGTGAATGAACTGTTGGCACAGGCAGGCAAGCCCGCAAAATATGCGGCGGAAGAAAACAGCCAGCAGAAGTGGAGCGGAGGACTTGAATGAATGCTCCAATGACTGAAAATCCCAATGATCGCGGATCTAAACGATGGTTTTCCTTCTTCTGGGCGCGTCTCTTAGCAGCCGCGCTCGTTGCCATATTGATTAGTCTGGCATGGTTTCAGGCAGGCAAAACATACCAGGCTTCCTTGATCGAGCAGCAAAGAACGCTTTTATACAGTCGCTATGAGGCGGCTGGAACGGTTTTAACCTCGCGGATTAATCGCCGCCAGGCCATTTTGATTGGTTTGGCCGCCAGTGTAAAAACGCACTCCATTGATGACATGCGATTGCATTTCTATAATAATTTTGCAGAGAACCTGAGAAACAACGATCCGATGATTCGCGCCATTCAATTCTTTCCGGCAGAAGGTGAAGTGCTGGTTTACCCAATGGAGGGTAATGAGGCTGTCCTCGGCAGCACATTAGAAGACTTGAGAAACACCGATCGGGTATCGACTCGCACGGATGTTGAGAGAGCTATTGAAACAAGGCAAATCACCTTGAGCAGCCCTTATGAATTGCGTCAGGGAGGCAAAGGGGTGGTGGCGCGCATGGCCATATACGACCAGGATAAATTGCTGGGGTTGGCCGTGGTGGTTCTGAACCTTGAACCCCTCTTGGAAATTCCAGGCATTTCTCCCACCCCAGATAATATTCACGTTGCGATCAAAGACCAGAACGGTGTAACGTTTTTTGGCGATGAATCGGTATTTTCTGCTGACCCGGTGGTCACCACGGTGATTTTACCAGAAGGGAACTGGACGCTGGGTGCGGTACCGGCCCAGGGATGGTTTGCCACCATTCAATCGCAAATGGTTGGTTTTTGGCTGATTGGTGCGTTGATTTCTACACTGGCAGGTGCGATCACGTATTTAATAATCAACAACCAGGCAGCCTTAAGAAGAACGGTTGAAGAGCGCACGGCGGCGCTGGTTGAAAGTGAAACGCGTTTTGCCACCGCCCTGCGATTGGTGAATGAAGGAATCTGGGAATGGAACTTACAAGAAAACAAAGGATTTGCCAGCAAAAACTGTTACGCCATGTTAGGGTATGAAGAAAAGGAATTTGATTCCTTTGAAGATTGGCTGCGGCTTGCCCCGCCCGAGGAAGAAAACCGGGTTCGAGTGGAGATTCAGCAAGGCATCGAATCAGGCAAGGGCTTTGATTGCGAACTTCGCCTGCGTAAAAAAAATGGAGATTGGATGTACGCGCTAGTGCGAGGGCGCGTTGTAGATAAATCGAAAGGCGGAACTGTTGCCAGTATTATTGGCACAATTTCCGACATCACCGAACGCAAACTGAAAGAAGCCCAACTGCGCGAGAGTGAATCAAAATTTCGCTCATTGTTTATGAATGAGCATGCGCCAATGATGCTGATCTCGCCGGAAAGCAGTGAAATCATAGACATCAACCCGGCGGCGTGCAAATATTACGGTTGGAGCCGCTCAGAATTGCTCACGATGAAGGTCAGCCAGATTAACACACTCAGCGAAACGGAAATTGCTGCAGAAATGCAAAAAGCGGTTGACGAACAGCGCAACAGCTTCCACTTCCGGCACCGCCTGGCCAATGGAGAAATTCGGGACGTGGAAGTTTTCAGCGGCCCGATTGAATTCCAAGGCAAGACTTTGTTGTATTCCATCATCCACGATATTACTGCCCGCAAGCAGGCCGAAAGAGCGCTGGAAGAAAGTGAAGAACGCTACCGGCAGTTGCTGGAGCTGGCGCCGGTTGGGATCGCGGTGGAGTGTGAAGAAAAGATTCAATTCATCAATCCGTCCGGGGTTCAACTGCTGGGTGGCAAGTCTGCGGGCGACATCATCGGAAAAACAATCAGCAACTTCACCCTGCCGGATCGGCAAGAAGAGATTCTAAATCAATTCCGGCAAAGAATGGCCGGAGAAGAGATTTACCCGGTAGAAAATATATTACGCAAACTGGACGGCGCGCTGGTCAACGTGGAGGTGGTGGCCAACCCCATTCTATACCTGGACAAACCCGCTATTCAAATCATTGCTACTGACATTACAGAACGAAAAAAGACCGAAGAAAAGATCCTGGCCAATCAAAAGGAATTGCAGCGCCTGCTGCAAGAAGCAGACGAATCGCGCAAGGTTCTGCTCAGCCTGGTGGAAGATCAAAAAGCAGCCGAAGAACAATTGAGCCAATTGAACGCTGAACTGGAAAAACGTGTAAGCCAGCGTACCGCCCAGTTGGAGGCAGTGAACAAAGAACTGGAAGCCTTCTCATACTCGGTTTCACACGACTTAAGAGCGCCGCTGCGCGGTATTGATGGTTGGAGCCTGGCGCTGCTGGAAGATTACGGCAGCCAGTTGAACCAAGAAGCCCAGCGCTATTTGAATCGGGTGCGTGATGAAACCCAACGCATGGGACAATTGATTGACGACCTGCTGCGCCTTTCCAGGGTAACCCGCGTGGAGATTAAACACAGCGAAATTGACCTCTCCGAACTGGCAAAGTTGATCGTAAACCGCCTTATGGAAGAAAACGGCCAGTCTCCCGTTGAGATAAAAATTCAAGAAGGCTTGCTCGTATCGGGAGATGCCAATTTGCTGGAGATTATGCTCACCAATTTACTCTCCAATGCGTTAAAATTCAGCGGGCGGCAGGCGCAGCCGCGAATTGAGTTTGGCTGTCAGACAGTCGACAACCAGCCAACTTATTTTGTGCGCGACAATGGAGTTGGTTTTGACATGCAATATGCCAAGAATCTATTCGGCGCCTTTCAACGCATGCACAAACAGACTGAGTTCCCTGGCACAGGAATTGGTCTGGCCACCGTTCAGCGGATTGTCAACCGGCACGGTGGAAAAATATGGGTCGATGCCAAGAAGGACAAGGGAGCAACATTCTATTTCACCTTGGGAGAGAAGAAATGAATGAAAAAATCATTCTGCTGGTCGAAGACAACCCGAGCGACATCGAACTGACCAAGCGAGCGCTTGCCAAAGCGCACATCATGAATGAATTGGTGGTTGCCGAGAATGGGCTGGAGGCGCTGGAGTATCTCTTTGGTCTGGAAAAGAATGGAGAGCATCCCGAACCACTGCCGGCCATCGTGCTGCTGGATTTGAAACTGCCCGGCGTTGATGGGCTGGAAGTGTTAAGAAAAATCCGCGAAAACCCTTACACGCACCGCCAGCCGGTGGTGATTCTGACTTCCTCACGCGAAGAACAGGATATTGCCGCCTCTTACGACCTGGGCGTTAACAGTTACATTCGCAAACCGGTGGATTTTTACCAGTTTGCGGAGGCTATTCAGCAGCTCGGTTTATATTGGCTGGTATTGAACGAAAACCCACCCAGCATGTAAACGGCGCAAGAGTCAACGCTCTGTTAGAACAAACAGGTAACCCAGGCATTTCTGAACATATCGCTGGGGTTGCCTGTTTGTTTCTCATTTACAAGGCCACCAATCAACCTGTTGTCTTTTGCTATAATCGGATCAAGACTGATTCCGGTTCCTACACCTTTTTGTGCCGCAAGCGGTTGGGAACAACCTTTCAACCCTATCTGGAGGCAGCATGCCCAAAGATCAATCCCCCGAAAGCAGCCAGGAACTGCAAACTTTACGCGATTTGACCGTAGAATTGCAGGCTAAATTGCACAGCCAGCAAAAAGAAATAGCAGACTTGCAACAACGGCTTTCTGAACACGAAAATTGCCATCTGTTCCGTTTCTTGTTTGACCAGATGGCACAGGGGGTGGTGTTTCAAGGGGCAGACGGCCATGTTCTGTATGCCAACTCCGCTGCCGAATCGATTCTGGGGCTAACCAGCGATCAACTCCGGAGGACAGCGCCCTTGGACCCGGCCTGGAAAGCCACCCGTGAAGACGGCACGCCCTTTCCAGAGCAGGAATACCCTGCATGGGTGGCCTTGAAAACGGGAAAAAGGGTGGAAAACGTGGTCATGGAGATCTACAGCCCGCTGCTGGGAGAGAGTCGTTGGATCAACATTAACGCTATTCCGCAGCGTTCGCCCGGCAAAAAAACCGTTCAGCACGTTTTCACCACCTTTGAAGATATCACCAGCCGCAAACAGGCGGAAACTGGCTTACAGCGCAGCGAAAGAGAACTTCGTGCCCTGTACGAATCGATGATGGAGATGGTTGCCCTGCACAAAGTGATCTATGATGAAGCGGGGAATCCCACGAACTACGAGATCATCTACTGCAATACCGCGTATACCCAAGTCACCGGCCTGGCTTATGATCAGGTGATTGGCAAGCCGGCCTCAGAGGTATATGGAACAGAAGAAGCTCCGTATCTGGATATATTCGCCAAGGTGGCCGAGACTGGAGAACCTTATCACTTCGAAACGGCCTTTTCGCCCATGCAAAAGGTTTTCGATGTGTCTGTTTTTTCGCCGGAAAAGGGGTTGTTCGCCACCATTTCAGAAGACATCACCGAAAAAAAGCGTATTCAAACGCAGTTGGAAGAAAGCCAGCGCCAGCAGCTAACGCTGCTGAGCAACCTGCCTGGAATGGCTTACCGCTGCCGCAATGATGAGAACTGGACCATGGAGTTTGTGAGTGACGGCTGCCTGCAAATAACGGGATACCGGCCTGAAGAGCTGCTGGGCAACCGCATTCAAAGCTATGCAAGCCTCATTCATTCGCTTGATCAAGGGATGGTCTGGGATTCTATTCAAGCCCAAATTTCGAAAGATGAACCATTCCAGCTAAACTATCGGATTGTAACTAAAAATGGGGTAGAAAAATGGGTTTGGGAGCAAGGACGCGCGGTGAAATCACCAGAAGGAGAAATCATCGCCCTGGAAGGATTGATTTTTGATATCGACCAGCGCGTCAAGGCGGAGCAGGCTCTGGCGGAAAGCGAGGAGCGGTTTCGCTCGTATGTTGAGCACGCTCCGGTTGCCATTTTAATCGTCGATGAAACCGGAAAATACCTGGATGTGAACCAGACAGCCTGCCAAATGTTCGGCTATTCAAGGGATGAATTTCTGTCTTTGAACATCCCTGATCTGGTGTATGCAGACGATATGCAAAAAGGCCAGCAGCATTTCTTAAAAGTATTACAGACTGGCTCTTCCCAAGATGACATTCGCCTGAATAAGAAAGATGGTGGCACCGTCTGGTCTACCGTGAGCGCGGTAAAAATTGCAGAAAACCGCTTTATGGCCTTTTGCAAAGATATCAGCGACCGAAAGAACGTGGAAGAGGCGTTACGTGCCAGTGAAGAGAAATATCGCAGCCTGGTAGAAAGCCAGGAATCGGCGATCTTTACCATTGACTCAGAAGGTAAATACCATTTCGCAAATCAACAAGCCCTGATTGAATTTAACCCCAGCCCCGCGGACCTGGTGGGGGTTAGCGTTTACGATCTCTTTCCCAAAGAGGTGGCAGACCGCCAGCTTGGCAGCGTGCGCAAGGTCATTGAATCCGGGGAAGGCATGATTCGAGAGTCAATGAGTCCGATTGCGGGCAAGCCGCGCTGGTTTCGCACCAGCATTCAACCGGTTTTTGGCCCGGATGGCAAAGCCGTGCTGGCATTGGTCAGCGCGGTGGACATCACCGAGCGCAAGGAAATTGAGTTGGTGTTGGAAGACAAGGTAAAGCAGCGCACAGCGGAAATCGAATCCATCCGCCAGCGCCTGGAATTAGCCACCCAAGCAGCGGGGATCGGCATTTGGGATTGGAATCTCAGCACCGGAGAAATGCTTTGGGATGACCAGATGGCGGCCATCTATGGACTACCGCCCGTCGGATTTATCAGCCGGCTTGAAAAATGGAAAGAGATGATCCACCCCGATGACAGCGGAGTAGTTGCCCAGTTATTACAGTGTATTGAGCAGCGAACCCCTTATAAGAGCACCTTTCGCATCCTATGGCCAGATCAATCCATCCACTTCATCACCGCCAACGCGGTTACGCTTCTGGATGAGAACGACCAACCCCTGCGTGTGGTGGGCACCAACTACGACATCACCGCCCAAAAAGAACAAGAGCACGAGCTGCGCCGCCGGGAGAACCTGTATCGAACATTGTTTGAAAATTCAAATGATGCCATTTTTTTGTTGTATCCCAATGGGCGAATCTGGCGGGCCAATGAAAAAATGACCGGTTTGTTGGGCTATTCAACCGAAGAAATTAAGTTGATGACATATGAGGAATTTCTTGTGGAAGAAGAGCGACAAAAAGCCCTGGAGCATTTGCGAAAGTCAGCCAACGGTGAAGAAATGCCTTTACATGAGCACCTATGCCTGGATCAATCAGGCAACCCCGTTCATGTGGAAATCAACCTATCACCGATCCATGATGCGGAAGGGAAAATCATTCTCATTCAAAATGTGATGCGCGATATTACTTCACGCAAAAAGGTGGAAGCCCTGCGCCAGCAAAGCGAAGAGACACTGCGCTTTGCCAACACCGAACTGGCGCGCGCCAACCGGGCCAAAGACGAATTTCTGGCAAACATGAGCCATGAGCTGCGCACACCATTGAATAATATTCTGGCGCTGGCTGAAACCCTGAATGAAGAAACGCAAGGACCCGTGAATGAGGTACAGCGCCGTTCGATTAAAAATATTGAGCTCAGCGGCCGCCATCTGCTGTCGCTGATCAATGACATTCTCGACCTCTCGAAGATCGAATCGCGCAAAATGAAACTGGCAATCGATGAATACTCGGTCAACGAAATTGGTCAGGCCAGCATAAACTTTGTCAAAGAGTCGGCCAATAAAAAAGGCATTGAAATGGAATTTCATCTGCAAGATCCCGCTCTGCGCCTGCGCGGAGATGGGCGGCGCATCAAACAAATGCTGGTCAATCTGTTAGGCAACGCCGTAAAGTTTACCCCATCCGGTGGCCGGGTAACGTTATCCGTCTGGCAAGATACGCTGAAGGATGAGATCTGCTTCCGGGTAGAAGACAACGGCATCGGGATGAAAGCTGAGGATATAAATAAACTGTTTGAGCCTTTCGAGCAGTTGGACAGCAGCCTGGCACGCCGCTACGAAGGGACTGGGTTGGGGCTGGCGCTGGTGAAAAAGCTGGCCGAACTGCACGGAGGTTCTGTTTCCGTGACCAGCGAATTTGGAAAAGGAAGCATCTTTACCATCGCCCTGCCCCAATCGCGAGAATAACCAGGGAAAACTGCTTTCCTTTAATAAGAAGACCCGCCCCGAAGGATCGATTCGCGGCGGGTGATTTTTTGCCGAATTTCAATCCTACTTTCGGTAATTCTTCAACAAAGACAACAGCTCGCTGGCAGCCAATTGAGGGCCGTCCAGTTCCATGCCAGAGATGCCCAGGCAAGTGCGCATCTGGCCAACAAACACATCTTTTTTGAACATCGCCGCAAAATAGTTTTTTACCAGCTCTTCATGCACCTCGCGGTACTGCGGCGGGCCAAAGATATTGGCAAAATAGCTGTGGGTAAGGCCGGTGGTTGTGGTGGTGCCTTTGCTCATTACCGCGCCTTCCCGAAACACATTCAGAGCCTCTTCGGGAGTTGAAAAGCGGTCAATGGTGGGATGATCTTCGTCCACTGCTTCGTAGTTGTTGGCATAAAGCACAAAATCTACCGGAAAGCCATACATCACATCTTCAAACCTGGTTACCGGCAAAACCACGCGAGCGTTGACCTGGTTGGCGTTCATAATGATGGCGCGGTCAATTTGCCCCAGGGCGTAACCGGGCTGCAGATCATCCAGGCGCACAAACGCGCCAATTTCTGTTCCGTAACCCAATACGCTCCCATCGGGTGAGATTTTCAGAGAGCCCATATCGTCAGCCACGATGACAATATCTTCCACCTCATCCCGCGCCATGACGCGCAGTGCTTCCAGGGATTCAGACTTGCCCGCGCCGCTGTCGCCAATCAATAGAACATTGAACTCACCCGCGTCACGAAGGGTCATATTCACCAACGCGCCGTGGAATGGCATGAAACCGCGTTTCATCATGATGATGTTGTGAAGGGTTAAGATCATCTTTTTTAAGTAGCCAAAATAGGCAAATTCATCGCGGCAGGGAATGGTAGCCGCGAGCAGGTCATTCTCCACATCGTCATAGAAGATGGTCTCTGAATTTCCCGGTGAAGGAAGAACCGTATCAGGAACACCGTAGAGAAAAACCGCGTCAGGCTTATGCGTGCGCAGTTCGCTTTCATCGGCCAGTTCAAACAGGTTGCACAGCGAAAAACCCAGCTCAAAAAAGCGCACGTTGAAATAAACCATGATGAGCAGCGGGCCGACTTTTGCCGGATAGCACAACCACTCCTGGGGATTGATGATCACATTTTCAATCGGGTTCTGGCAAACCTGCTCAAACATTCCCTTGCGCTTATTCATGGGCGAGTTGAAGATCATTGGGGGGTAGATAAGCGCCTGCGTGATCACCGAAATCTGGTTGAGTTTTTCGTACAATTCGGGGTAGTCAATTTTTTTCGGCAGGGCAATCGCGGCAACTTCCGCGCCGGCGCTGACCTGGCGGTAAATGCGCGGGTATTTTCCGGTGATATTCTCTTGAATGTCCCGGTACGTACTGCGAATCAGATGCATTAGCGTTTCAACAGTGCTGTTAAAGGTGCGGTAAGGTCGCTTGTCGTAACGGTCGGCTTCCCGTGAATCGACAATGATCAGGCGGTGCAACCGCCGCCAATGGTTATAGAACTTCTCAATGAAATCATTGAAGAGAGCTGGATTCTCAAAGAATTTTTCAGAGCCTTCCACCACGCTGGGCACATATTTGCCTGGCAGTTTCACCAAGAGCTGCAGGGTTTCAATCAGCAGATTAATGTCCTGCTCGGTAACCGCTTCGTGCTTGAATATCTTCAGCAGTTTGGACTTTTTCTGGGCAAGCTCTGAGATATACTGTTTCAAAATGACCCTGAAAAGGTTGCTGGTAATCAATTCCTCTTGCTTTTCGCAAATGCGATCGCGCACGCGGATGATGACCTTGCCTTCATAGATCTGATAAGATCCATTTTCCATATTCATCTCCCTGTTGACCATGACAATTGTACCGCAACCTTAAGGCACAGGATCACTATATCTGGCTGCTTATGCCCGCAGTTAACTCCTCCAGGTTCCCGGTGGTGAGTGAAACCGGGCGTTCAATGGGCAGGCCCAAAGCGCGCGCCCAGACGTTGTTGGCAGTAATACCCATGATGCGCCCCACACCGAACAATACGGTGTAGAATTCAAATTCTTTGACCCCGTAATGATACTGCAATGTGCCGTTAATCGCGTCCACGTTCGGCCACGGGTTTTTCACCTTGCCCGTTTTTTGCAGGACATCTGGCACCACCTCGTAAACGAGTTTGACCAGTTTGAAAAGCTCGTCTTGGGGAAGATATTTATCAGCAAATTTCAATTGGGCAGTGAAGCGTGGGTCCACTGTCCGCAGCACTGCGTGCCCATACCCTGGAATGACTTTACCGGCGTTGAGGGTATCTGAGGCAAATTTTTCAAGCTGATCGCGGGTAGGAAAACTCTCAAAACTTTCGCGCACGCTCAACAGCCAGCGCAGGCATTTTTGATTGGCCAGGCCATGCAGCGGACCTGCCAGACCATTAATGCCCGCCGAGCAGGAGTAATAAATATCCGAGAGGGTGGAACCCACCAGGTGAGCCGTGTGAGCGCTGACATTGGCGCCTTCATGATCGGAGTGCAGCACAAAGAAAAGGCGGCAGAGTTCCAGGTAATCGCTGTCTTTGCCCTTGCCAATCATGTGACCGAAATTCGCGCTCCAATCCAAATTGGGATCAGGGCTGATGAACTGTCCATCGCGGTAGCGCAAGTTATAAATGAAGGCGGCGATGGTGGGCAGTTTGGCCGTCAGGTTGAGCGAATCTTCGAGAGCGGCTTCCCAATAGTCCACTTTTTGCAGATCTTCGTTATAGCGCCGCGCGAAGACAGATTCGTGCTGCATGGAAAGGATCGCCTGCGAGAACATCGTCATGGGATGCGTGTCGGCGGGGAGCGACTTCAGCACATTGAACACATAATCGGGAACATGGCTGCGCGCTTTCCACTCATTCTCAACCATCAACGCGTCTTCAAGGGTGGGCATTTCACCCATCAACAGCAGGTAATACAGCCCGCCAGCCAGTGGATATTCGGTGCCCGGCGCTTTTGGCAGCAGATCCAGCACTTCTTGAATGGTGTAGCCGCGCAAACGGATGCCATACTGTGGATCCACTTTGGAGATTTCCGACACCAGAACGGTCATGCCGCGCAAACCGCCGTAGAGGCGATCAATGGTTACCTGATCAACCACAAAACTGCCGTGACTGCGCACCAATTTGGTAACGCGGGCGCGATGAGCCGGGATGATGGCGGCCATTCTCTCAATCAACGAGGCGTCTTTTCGCCAGGTGGGTGTTGTTACCGAAACACTATCTTCAAAGATCATCTTATCCTCCTGACACAATCCAATCGCATGGTATCGAAACCATAAAAAACATCCCTGGGCGGTTACCCGTCCAGGGATGTACCCGAACGAATGACCAAACCCAGTTAACCAGCCGGGGGCTGGATAGGTTGCTGCTGCTGGTGCTGCGGGTTCAAAAAAGCAAATCCAGGGAGTGAACTGCAATCACAGTCGCCAGTGCGGCTTGAACGATTCTCTCGAAGCATAACCAGGTGTAAACCCATCTCCCCTACTCCTCAGTAGCGTCCTAAATAACCAAGATAGCGCGAGATTTGCTCCCCGACATGCAGGATTTCGGGAATATACTGGTTCACCTTTTCTTCGGTAAAGCGCTGCGCCGGGCCTGATATGGTAACGGCAGCAACAATTAACCCACTCTGGTCAAAAATTGGGGCGGCCACACCCGCCGCGTCTGACAGCCACTCGCCGCGGCTGAGGGAATACCCCTGACGTCGGATTTTTGTCAGCTCATCGCGGAGAGCGTGCTCATCCACGATGGTATTGGAAGTGAGCGGCTTGAAGTCGGTATGGCGGATGATCTCATCGCGGCGCGCCTCGGGTAAAAAGGCCAGGAACACCTTGCCAGCCGAACCGGCATACAGAGGAAGGCGGCGGCCCACCCGGGCAACAATGCGCACATTCTGCGGGCTTTCCAGGCGCTCCACGCAAACCCGCTCGTTGCCTTCCATGACATACAGGCTGATCGTCTCCTGGGTTGAGCGATGCAGTTCTTCCAACATGGGCATCGAGCGGGCGCGAACGTCCAGCGTTTCGCTGTAGACACCCGCCCACTTTAAAACCTTACCACCCAGCGCGTACGTATGGGTGGTAGGATTTTGGGTGAGTATTCCGAGTTCTTTCATGGCAGCCAGCATGCGCCCGGTGGTGCTGGTAGATAGACCAATCAGGCGCGCGGCTTCACGCACACCCAATTCAGGGCGTTCGAGGGTGAAACAATCTAAAATAGCGTTGACCCGCTCTATCGTTTGCATGGGCTACTCGATTGGGAAAAAATGTCCCGCTATATGGGACATCGTCCCGTTATTTTCAATGAAATTATTATACAAACCTGCGGGGCTGAATGTCAAGTACCTCTCTGTTAAAATCCGTTAAACAAATCGGCGAGATGGGCATCACCAACCCGCTCCTTATTTGTGCAAGATCTGCGAAAGGAACAGGCGGGTGCGGTCGTGCCGGGGATTGTTGAAGAGGTCATGTGGTGTGGTGTGCTCAATGATGATGCCCTGATCCATGAAGATCACCTCATCAGCGGCGGCGCGGGCAAAGCCCATCTCATGCGTAACCACCACCATGGTGATGCCCTCTTTCGCCAGGTCGAGCATCACATCCAGCACCTCTTTGATCATTTCCGGGTCCAGAGCGCTGGTTGGCTCGTCAAAGAGCATAATTTTGGGGTTCATGGCCAGCGCGCGGGCAATTGCCACACGCTGCTGCTGGCCGCCAGAAAGCTGGGTGGGAAAGTTATGCGCTTTTTCGGCAATGCCCACCCGTTCCAGTTGTTTCATGGCAATCACCTCAGCCTCTTTGCGCGGGGCTTTCTTGACCACACGCAAAGCCAGGGTTACATTTTCCAGCACGGTCAGGTGCGGATACAAATTGAAGTGCTGAAAAACCATGCCAATCTGTGAGCGAACCGAATTGAGATGTTTTTGATTGCCGTTGACGCGCGCGCCATCCACAAAAATCTCGCCCGAAGATTCGACCTCCAGATGGTTGATGCAGCGTAGCAAAGTCGATTTCCCCGAACCGCTGGGGCCAATGATCACCACCACTTTTCCGCGATTAATTTCCAGGCTGACGCCATTCAACGCTTTGACCGGGCCAAAGTGTTTGTAAACATTATTCATGGAGATAATTGAATCGGTACTAGTGTTCATCTTTACGGATCCGCCTTTCAATCAGTTTAACCAGAAGTGAAAGTGCAACGGTCATGGTCAGGTACATAACCGCCAGGGTAATATAAGCTTCTTGATAACGAAACGAATGGCCGGCATACAAGCGCGCCACCTGGGTGATGTCGCGCACAGCCAACACCGAAACCAACGATGAATCTTTCAACATGGATACAAAATCGTTTCCCAGAGCCGGCAGAACATTGCGAATGGCCTGGGGTAAGATCACAAAGCGCATGGCTTGGGGGTAAGACATGCCCTGCGAACGGGCTGCTTCCATTTGACCCTTGCCAATAGACTGAATGCCAGCGCGGAAGATTTCGGCCAGAAACGCTCCGTAGGTAACCGAAAGAGCGATGATCGCGCGCAGGTTCATGGAGACATCTTTGTTTTGAACCAGGAGGAAGGGGGTGGCAACTGCTTGTAGACCAATGGAGGTGATCCAGTTGCCAAGCGCATTCATTCCATTGACCAGGGCAGGAACACCAACCAGGGCGATGAAGAAAATTAGAACCAGCATGGGAATGCCGCGCACCAGCTCAACGTATAGGGTGGCCAGGTTTTTCAGCACAACGTTGTGAGAAATCCGCGCCAGGCCGGCCAGCAGACCAAACAGAAGAGCCAGTAAGAACGCCCAAAAAGTGGTCTGGACGGTAACTCCCAGCCCCACCTTGATAAAGTTGAACGCCTCGGTGTAGTTTTCTCGCGTGATGATGGTATAGGTCGTGATAATGGCAATTAATACCATCGCGGGAAACCACCAGGGAAAATCCCGGTAATTGAACTTACGCTGCTCTTTCTGAATCTGGTCTTCGATGCCAGGTAAATCAACTGCTGTCGTTTTATAGGCCACAATAACTCCTTTTCTCGAGGGGCGGTCGGGCAACCGCCCCTCAAGATGATTGGAAAAAATTACTCAGTAACGATGTCGTCGTAGGTGATGGTGAAATCGGGGCCAAAGAATTTGACGTTGACTTCGTTGAGGAAGCCGTCATCTTTCATAGACTGGATCGCTTGGTTGACCGGGTCTACCAGGTCGCTACCTTTAGGGAAGACAAAACCAAGCTGGTCGCTGCTGATATTGGGGCCGATCAGCTCAAGCGCTTCTTTGTTCTCGCCCAGGTAGCCCATGCCCACCACCTCATCGATGATGACGGCATCCACATCACCGGCGATCAGAGCTTGCACAGCAAAGGGGAATTGCTCGAATGCCTGGATGCGGTCAGCAGACATGTAGGTGAGCGCGGTCTCATAGTTGGTGGTACTGGCCTGAGTGCCAAGCACCAACTCGGGATTGGCCACAAAGTCCTCAATGCTGGCAAAGCGGGTTTCACCCTGGCGAACCAGCAGGCGCTGGACAATGTTGATGTAACCTTCAGAGAAATCCACAATTTCGGCGCGCTCGTCGGTGATGGTGATGCCATCGGCAGCTACGTCATACTGGCCATCCGCGACGGACTGGATCATGGCGTCCCAGGCCACTTCGGTGAAGACCGGTGTGCAGTGCAGGCGGGTGCAGATCTCATTCCAGGTATCATAGTCCCAACCGCCCGGCTCGCCGGTTTCGCTGGAAATGTAGTTAAACGGCAGATAAGCGTTTTCAACGGCAATGGTGATCTCACGGCACTCGAGATCAACCAGGGCCTCTTCAGCCGACCCCAAACAACCTTCCGGATCCGCCGCACCGGCTGCGTCTGCTGAGGGAGCTGAGGCGCACCCCGCCAGAACCAGCGCAAAAACAACCATCAACAAAATAAAAAATCGATTTCTATTCATCCTTCTATCTCCTGTTTTCATCAAGTTTTTTGTTTTTCAGAAGTGGAGGGTCCAGCTTCTGATTGGGCAGCCAATTATTGTCTAGACATCTAAAAACAAACAACACTTCGCACAACGGAGGGTTTCCGCCGGGTACAGGACAGCCTTTTCCGATTTTTCAACGTGGGTGGGAAGTAGTACGAAAAAAGGCCTTCCCCACCGGAAGGCCTTCGCTTTACATCTGCTATCAAGCTTCAATCGTCTGAATGCTTAAGCAAGAAAAGCCGCACCTCCCGATAGAGTGCAGATATGCTTATGCTTCAGCTGCTTAACTCGCAAAACGATTTCGCTCATAATGTAACTACTTTAACCAATCACAGGGCATTT
Organism: Ornatilinea apprima; assembly: GCF_001306115.1. Taxonomy (GTDB): domain Bacteria; phylum Chloroflexota; class Anaerolineae; order Anaerolineales; family Anaerolineaceae; genus Ornatilinea; species Ornatilinea apprima. The sequence goes on from NZ_LGCL01000023.1 coordinate 139,674, forward strand.
GTCAAGCGATTATTGTTAATAAATCTTTAAGAGATGACGGCTCCCTGACAAGGCTGCGGACAAATATTCTGCCAACCATTTCGACTCTGGGATAAAAATGTATATTTTCTGTCTATGCCGTGTATGCTACAATCTTTACAAATCTATTGTTTTCAGGAGGGATTCATATGTTATTCGCTCCGCAAGAACAAGCACAAGGTCTATTGGAATACGCGCTCATCCTGGTCATCGTGGCTGTTTTGGTCATCGCTGTTGTTTTTATCTTTGGTGGTGGTGTAGGGAGAATGTTCAGCAACGTTACAGAAACCATTTAAGCAAATTTCTGCTCCCCCAACCAGCGCGTCAACGTTCGCGGATGGGTTGTTGGGCGCAGCCGATCCCTGCTTTTGCCGGATTGTGCCAACCCGCGCTCCCGAACAACCGGTCCCTTTCAGCAGCAATTGAGGCGCGCAAAATCACCAAAACAGAACACACCCCAACAAAAAAGAGCCAGGCGGGCTCTTTTTTGCTGGACAGATTGTGTCCCAACAGGTTTGCCTCAAAGAGAAGCAGGAATGGCGCAGGGATGGCACCCTGACAGGAATATTTTCTCTAAAAACGAGTAATCTGTCAAGAGATGTCTGGACAGGTAATTGATGTCTCGTTTAATGGGACGGCGTCCCAAAATAGTTGACTTTGATTTTCCAATTTGGTAAGATATTTTTCAATTCAAGGCTTCGCTTGCCCGCCGATTCAACGGATACTTTTGCGAGCCGGTAAAGAACGGAATGCCTTAACGCGGCAAAGGCCGCGCCCACAGGAGATAGACCATGTCCCAACCCTTTTTCAGCCCCCCTTTCGATGCCCAGCCGGTCACCAAACCCGGTGATCAATTGCTGGTTCCCGATTACCCCATCATCCCCTTTATTGAAGGAGACGGTATTGGCCGCGACATCTGGCGCGCCGCGCGGCGGGTGATGGACGCCGCGGTGGAAGTCGCCTACGGCAAGCAGCGTAAGCTGGGCTGGATGGAAGTGCTGGCTGGAGAAAAAGCCAATCAGTTAATGCAAGCCTGGCTGCCGCTAGAGACGCTGGAGGCCTTTAAGACCTACAAAATTGGCATCAAAGGCCCCCTGACCACACCGGTGGGCGGCGGAATGCGCTCGTTGAATGTAACCCTGCGCAAAGAATTGGATTTGTTCGTCTGCCAGCGGCCGGTGCGCTATTATCAGGGCGTGCCCTCGCCGGTCAAGAATCCGCAAGACGTGGACATGGTGGTCTTCCGCGAAAACACCGAAGACATTTACACCGGCATTGAGTTTCAGTCCGGCAGCGAGGAGAATGAACGCTTTCTGACGCTGTTGAAAGAACATTTTCCGGCCGAATACGCCAAAATTCGCTTCCCGGGCAGTTCCAGCGTGGGCATCAAACCCATCTCGAAAGAAGGCAGCCAACGCCTGGTGCGGGCGGCCATTCGCTGGGCGCTGGAGAACCAGCGCCGGCGGGTAACCCTGGCGCATAAAGGTAATATCATGAAGTTCACCGAAGGCTCTTTCCGCGCCTGGGGCTACGACTTGGCGGAAAGCGAATTTGGGGGGCGGGTCTATACGCAGCGCGCCTGGGAGCAGACCAGGAAACAGGCCGGCGAAGAGGCCGCCAACGCCGAAATGCAGCGAGCGTTGAGCGATGGCAAGCTGTATGTCAACGACATGATCGCTGATATTGTTTTTGAGGCCACCATCACCCGCCCGCGCGACTTTGATGTGATTGCCACGATGAACCTGAACGGCGATTATCTCTCCGACGGCCTGGCCGCTCAGGTGGGCGGCGTGGGCATCGCGCCGGGAGCCAATATCAATTATGACAGCGGAGTGGCCGTGTTCGAAGCCACGCACGGCACCGCGCCACTCTTTGCTGATAAAGATATGGCCAATCCCTGCTCGCTGCTGCTCTCCGGGGAAATGATGCTGCGTTATTTAGGCTGGCGCGAAGCCGCCGGGCTGGTCGTGAAAGGCATCGAAGGCGCGCTGACCGCCAAGACGGTTACCTTCGATTTTGAGCGCCTGATGGACGGCGCGGTGCGCCTCTCCACTTCGGAGTTTGCCACCGCGATCATCCAGCACATGCGTTAAGCCGCTTGCATTTTGTGAAAAAGAGGTACTGATGAACCAAGATTTTTCTTCCGCAAAAACGACCTTAACCACTCCTTCCGGCAGCTACGTCTATTACCGCCTGGGATTTCTGGAAGAGCAGGGCCTGGCAAAGCTGGCGAGCCTGCCCTTCTCCATCCGCGTGATGCTGGAAGGCGCGCTGCGCGCCTGCAACGGCCGCGAAATCACCCGCGAAGATGTGGTCAACCTGGCGCAGTGGACGCCAACCGCTGCCGAACGGCCAGTGATGCCCTTCAGCCCGGGGCGGGTGGTGATGCAAGATTTCACCGGCGTGCCGGTGCTGGTGGACCTTGCGGCGATGCGCTCGGCGCTGCAGCGCATGGGTGGCAATCCCATGAAAATCAACCCGGTGGTGCCGGTGGATGTGGTCATTGACCATTCAGTGCAAGTGGACGCGTACGGCGTCGAAAACGCCGCGGCCATCAACGCCGAGCTGGAATTCAAGCGCAACCGCGAACGCTATGAATTCCTGCATTGGGGGCAAAACGCTTTCGACAACCTGCGTGTGGTGCCGCCGGCGACGGGCATTATCCACCAGGTAAACCTGGAATACCTGACCCCCGTGGTGCTGACCAAAGCACACGGCGCGGAGACGCTGGCCTACCCAGACACCATCGTTGGCACCGACTCACACACCACGATGATTAATGGTCTCGGTGTGGCAGGCTGGGGTGTGGGCGGCATTGAAGCCGTGGCCGCCATGCTCGGACAGCCCATCGAGATGGTGACGCCGGATGTGATCGGCTTCAAACTCAGCGGAAAACTGCCCGCTGGGGCCACGCCCACCGACCTGACCCTGACCATCACGCAGATCCTGCGCAAGAAGGGCGTGGTGGGCAAGTTTATTGAGTACTTTGGCCCCGGCCTGGACGCGCTCAGCCTGGCCGACCGGGCGATGATTGCCAACATGACCCCCGAATACGGGGCAACCATGAGCTACTTCCCGGTGGACGAGCTGACCCTGGCCTATCTGCGCCTTACGGGGCGCGCTGAAGCGCAGGTGGAGCTGGTGGAAGCCTACTTTAAGGCGCAGGGACTGTTCCGCGAGAACGGCGCTCCCGACCCGCAGTACAGCGAGGTCATTGAGCTGGACTTGAATTCCGTGGAACCCAGCCTGGCCGGGCCCAAACGCCCGCAAGACCGGGTCACATTGCGGGAGGTGAAAACCAATTTCTACGCGTCGTTACAAAAACCCAAAGCGGAACGCGGCTACGGCCTGGATTCGCAAGAGCTTGAGAGCAAAGCCACCCTTTCCATGCAGGGCGAGGATTTTGAGCTGCGTCACGGCGCGGTTGTGCTGGCTGCCATCACCTCCTGCACCAATACCTCCAACCCCTTTGTGATGCTGGGGGCAGGTTTGCTGGCGCGCAAGGCCGTCGCTCGGGGGCTGCGCGTCAAGCCGTATGTAAAAACCAGCCTGGCGCCCGGCTCGCGTGTGGTCACCGACTATCTGGTGAAGGCCGGGCTGATGGATGGTCTGGAAGCACTCGGTTTTACCGTGGTTGGCTATGGCTGTACCACCTGCATTGGCAACAGCGGCCCCCTGCCCGAAGATGTGGTCAGGGTGATTAAAGACAATCACCTGGTAGCGGCGGCAGTGCTTTCGGGCAACCGCAATTTTGAAGGACGGGTCAGCCCGCACACGCTGGCCAATTACCTGGCCTCCCCCCCGCTGGTGGTCGCCTACGCACTGGCCGGCCGGATGGACATTGATTTTGACAGTGAAGCCATCGGTGCTGGTAGCGACGGCAGGCCGGTCTATCTGAAAGATCTTTGGCCCACACCAGAAGAGATCTACCAGTTGATTGACGCCAGCGTAACGCCGGAACTCTTCCGCCAGCGCTACGCAGAAGTGTTCGCCGGCAATGAAGCCTGGAATGCACTGGGCGCAGGCAACGGCAAAATCTACACCTGGGATGAAGCATCCACCTATATCCAGGAGCCGCCTTACTTTGAAAACCTGACCCGCAGCGGAAATATGGCCGCGCCGATTAAAAATGCGCGCGTGCTGGCGCTGCTGGGCGATTCGATCACCACAGACCATATCTCCCCGGCCGGTTCCATCCCCTCACAAAGCCCGGCGGGGAAATACCTGCAGAGCCTGGGGGTGGATGGTACCGACTTTAACTCGTATGGCTCGCGGCGCGGCAACGACCGGGTGATGACCCGCGGCACCTTTGGCAACATACGCCTGAAGAATTTGATGGTGCCCGGAACCGAAGGCGGTTACGCCATGCACCTGCCAAGCGGCGAGATATCAAGCCTATACGAAACGGCTATGCGCTATCAATCAGAAGGGACCGCGCTGCTGGTGCTGGCTGGCAAAGAATACGGCACCGGCTCCAGCCGCGATTGGGCGGCGAAAGGTACTATGCTGTTAGGAATTAAGGCGGTCATCGCTGAATCGTACGAGCGCATTCACCGCTCCAACCTGATCGGCATGGGCGTGCTGCCCCTGCAGTTCAAACAAGGGGAAAACGCGCACAGCCTGGGGCTGGACGGCAGCGAAACGTACGAGATTGAAGATCTAACGGAGCGCCTGGAGCTGGGACAGGAAGTGCAGGTACGCGCTGCCCGCCCGGATGGAAGCCATGTCCAGTTCACCGTCATCGCCCGCATCGACACGCGCAATGAACTGCGCTATTACCGCAACGGCGGATTGCTGCACACCATCTTGAGAGATTATTTACAGTAAGGCTACTGTATTGGATTTTTACAACACGGCCCGGATGGATTGTCGATTCTTTGGCAAATATTCAATGCGGTACTTGTTCATGCACAACCATTGGGTTTATGCTGAACTTTCACCAAGTAAGTCAAACCTTTCTTCTTGATGGTTGAACTTTTCATCATTGTATGGAGGGGCTGCACGGGCAACCAGCAACTTTCTCCAGCCGCATAGCTTGCAGTTTTTTGGGAGTCGACGTTCCATCCCCAACTTCTAAAAGCATTAATAAATCCATTCAAGGTGATATATTCGCCTTGAATGGATTTTGAAGCAACTTCCGATGCAAATTTACCGATTATATTTTCTCTTCAAATGACTTGATAAATTCAAATCCCACCTGCTGGCGGCGGTCAAATTCTTCAACGGTGGGTTTCTTATGGCCAGGCATTAAGAAAGGCGCGCACTGTTCATAGGCAAAATATCCTTCATAGCCAATCTCTTTGCACGCCTTAAAGAAAGGCAGCCAATTCTCAATGCCATCACCCGGAATAACCTCCTCGCTGGCATAGACGACCCCGCTGGGACCGTGCTTAAGTTTCACTCCCAGGGTATGAGAATGCACCATCCTTTTCCCAATACTCTTAACAATTTTTATAATATATTCAGACTCCTGATGATCAAACAGCGGTAAATCCAGCCCGATTTTTACATTCTCCATGTCCACTTCGTCTACAAGGTCAATCAAATCTTGGACACAATTAACCACAGGCGGATGGCCCTGGACCGCAAGTGTAACCCCAAATTCTTTGGCAATGTTCCCTGACTCGATAATCCCAGCGCGTACTGATTCCCATTCCCGTAAATAATCATCTTGGGTAGATACTTCTAATGTCCTTGAATGCATTGCCGTTTGGCAATAACCCTTGTCCCAATAATCTTGCCAAAAATACCCGATAAAGGCAGGTAAAATGCGAACAACTTTACAATCCATGTCTCTTGCAAGTTCGCAACAAGAGCGAACGTACAGCAATTCCTTTTCGGTGTGCGGCACCAATACATGATCTGACCGCATAAAGTTCGTGCAAGCATCCACTGCCGCAAACTTAATTCCCTTATCGTTTGCATAGCTAAGAAGGTTTTTCCGTGCTTCCAAACTCAAATCTGGCGGAAAGCTCATCGGGCGGTGCGGCCAAAGGTCAACAGCTTCATAGCCAAACCTGGCAGCCCGATCTACCACTTGCTCCATTGTCAACGGATTTCCACTGTAAAAATAGGCTCCATAATTCACAGCATCCAGGCTTTGTTTAATCTTGAACATTAATATTTTCTCCTTATAAGCAAAATTGAACCGGTTGTGGTGGAATTAACCTTTTAATCCAGTAATTGAAATGCCCTGGATAATTTGGCGTTGGAAAATCACATAAACAACAATGGGTAAGAGTGCCGCAAGGAAGAATGCGGTCATCATGAGATTAACCGTCATGAAGGAGTTGGGATCGTTATACCAATTAATCATCTGGCTCACCGTGATGATGTCATTGTTCTTGGCAATCACCATTGGCCAAACGTAGTTACCCCAGGTAGTCATAAAGGTAAGAATGGCCATGGTCGCTAACGCATTCCGCGAAAGCGGAAGCACAATGTGCCAATAAACTCCGAAATGGTTATCACCATCGATAAGAGCCGCATCCATCAGTTCTCTCGGAATATCTTTAAAAAACTGTGTCAGCATGAACAACCCAAAAGCGGATGCTAAACCAGGCACAACCAGACCTTGCATTTTATTCACCCATCCAAAATTCGCAACCAGCAAATAAGTCGGAACAAGGGTCACTGCAGTAGGGATCATTAAGGCAACCAGAACAATGCCAAACAAGATTTTCTTGCCGGGAAAATCAAAAAGTGCGAATTCAAAAGCAGCCATTGAAGTCAGCAGCAAAGACCCAAGCATAGTCAAGAAAGAATATTCTAGTGAGTGCGCATAAGCTGCCAGAACATTGGCTTCAGAGAGAACCTGTTTGATATTTTCAATTCCGGCAGTAAAAGAACTGGGGTACAAACGCGGATTAATGGCAATGGGAATTCCGGGTTCGCTGAAGACAATATTGAACATCCACCAAATGGGAAACAATGCCATGACCATAAAATTGACAGCCAAAATCCATTTGAGCATTTCGCCAATATTGAAATGTTTCCGTAGATATCTAAAAAGGTTCATTGTAGAGCTCCATTAGTCTTTGCGGCGAAGTAAGAATAAGATAGCCGTAATCATCATGATCAGAACCGTTAGCAGAAAACCATAAGCGGAGGCCTCGCCAAATTTGTACACGCCAAAAGCGCGTCCAAACATATCCATTACAGGGAACAAAAGCGCTTTCAAGCGGCCGCCATAGCCTTGAGTGGTTGACAAAGTCAATAACCAGGGAGCATCAAAAACCTGCAGGGCAAAAATAAAACCTTGAGCAATCACGAAGAACAATACCGATTCGAGCAAAGGAATTGTGATATAGATCAATTCTTGCCATTGATTGGCGCCATCCACTTTTGCTGCATCGTAATAATCATTAGGAATATTCTTCAACCCGGCCAGCAAAATAACCATGTTCCAACCCGCAGACCGCCAAACATCCACAACAATCAGCGCATAGATCATTACCGATGGGTCTTTTAACCAATTTACCGATTCAAGTCCCAATGCCTGTATGGCTGTATTGATAATGCCAACCTCAGGAGCATACATCCAGCGCCAAACAGATGCGGCAAGAAACAAGGGCATCATCGTTGGCACGAAATAAGCACTACGGAAGAAGTTGGCTACTGGTCCGGTAAGGCTGTTTACAAATAACGCCAGAGCAAAAGCAACCGTAATTCCAAGTGGCACGGTGATAGATACATATTTAAGAATATTGGTGAATGAGATAATGAAATCCCGAGATTTGAGCAGGTGTATATAATTTTGAAATCCAACAAAGACTGCCGGGTTTACGCTATCCCATTTATAAAAACTGGTATTTAAGCCCTTCAAAATCGGATATAAAAAGAAAATGGAAAAGAATATGAAGAAAGGGAGAAGCATCAAATAATGCTTATATGTCTTTCTAAGCCAGTATTTCATTAATTTGATTCTCCTGATAGTTTTTTGTTTTGAGGTGCGGAGTAAAACTCCGCACCTCATGTGTTGGGTTTTCGAACTCAGTAATTACCGATTAACAATGGTGTCATTCAACTGCTCGATCAGGTCTGCTGCGCCTTCTTCAGGGGTGAAAACGCCGGTGGTGATTTGAGCAAGGTTGTCTTGCAATACCTGGTAGTAGTTACCAGGGTATGCCTCGGTGAAATGCGGCGGACGTTCGAATAAAGAGGAAACCGCAGCATCGTAGGTGATTGATAACAACGGATTTGTTACTTTGGCAATTGCAGCATTGTTCGAATTGAATCGTCCCAAAGTCTCACCCCACCGCAGTAATTGGGGTTCGTCGCAGATATAGGTGGCAAACTCCCAGGCCAGGTCAAAGTTTTCGCTGTTGGGCGAGAAACCGATAAACTCGGTGCCGCGAACGCCACCCTTATTATCGGGTGTTGCGCCAGGGATGAGAACATAGTCATAATCCAGGCTGCCATTCTCTTTTGCCGCTTTGAAAGTGGGATCCATCCACGGGCCGGTTACAATGAAAGCTAATTTATTGCTGAGGAAGAGATCCGTGGTGGCCTGATCCTGATCGCCATTTTCAGTCCCATACGGCTTGGCAGCTTCCAAAAATTCTACGGTCTGAATATATTTTTCAGGATTGATAAGCGTGGTCTCATTTTGGAAATCGATACCCCACTCCTCGGGGGTGGCGGCGCCGCTGTAAATATTGGTGAAATCCCACCAATCGTTATAGAAGGAGCCCATACCAAGGTAACCGGCATTGTAGATCTGCTCCATCTGGGCAAGCCATTCATCCCATGTCTCGATGGGTTCATCGGGATCAATTCCGGCAGCTCTTAAGACAGTCAGGTTGCGATATAAGAAAGTAGAATACCCCGTAAATGGCAAAGCATACATTTCATTATCGCCAGGCATGACTTCCTTAATCATTTCTTCATTGAACTGGCTTCTGTATTCTTCCGGCATAGCCATCCAATTATCATAAACATTTTCCATAGCGTTAATGCTGGTGAACAGCGCACCCTGGCTCGTTGTACCCATGTAGACGTCAGGAATGGTGCCACTGGCAGCACTGGTTACAATGCCAGTATTCAATTCATCGCCGCCTTTGCCAGTCATGTTAATCTTTACGCCAGGATGAGCCGCTTCGAATTCAGCAATGAAGGTTTTCATCAAATCGCCGCCGACATCAGATGCATAATCTGAGAACGTCCAAAATTCAAGGGTGACGTTCTGTTCGCCAGTGCTGCTTGCAGGCTCTGCTTCTGATGCAGCTTCGGCTTGCGCCGCCGGTGGTTCTGATGCTGGCTCTTCGGTTGGCAATGCTTTGGGTGCGCACGCTGAAAGCAAGAATGCACCCATCACGAGCACACTGATCAACACTCGAAAACTCTTCTTCATTATTTTCTCCTCCATACAATTCAACTTTCGCCAAGAATGGATGAACGCCAAGGATTGTCTTTTAGATTTTTTTTGTTATTCACACCTCCAAACAAGCATAATTGAAGGATTGCAGAATCGACTGTTCAGTTTCATGAAAAAGTCTCAATAACAGATTAGTACAAATTACACTCTTTCTTGCGCCAAATTATTGCCAAGCAATTGCCTTTTTGGTTTCGATTGGTAAAATGAATATCCAGATAAGTTTACAATTGATTACAGGCTGGCCTTTGCATTAGCTTAATGGATTGCCTTACAGTTTATTAGTCAAAGATATTCAAAACAGAAGGTGACAATGGATAGACATGAATTTCAAAATAATGTTAAAGATATCCTGAATCATTTATCCGATCCTGCTTACCTGGAAAACCGTAATTTAATCAACTTATTCTACAATGGAGAAGACGCCCCCCTTACTGTGCGGATGCAGACCCTGCGCGACACATTTCAGGAATGTGTCAATTTTTTACAGCCACCTGAAGGAACTCCAACTAATGCCGCCGAGTGGCGGTGTCAAAGAATTTTAACGCTGCGATATTTCCAATTAAAAGAATGGCATTTCATTGAAGAAGAATTAGGGTTAAGTCAAAGACAGGTTCAACGTGACCTTAAGAAGGGCTTGGATGCCTTGATTTCAATCCTTTGGGACCGGTTTATGACCCAAAACCAGGACCTAACCCAACCAGATGGCAAATCAGAAGAAGAACTTGAAAACTACGAACAGGAATTGATCAAAGAGGAGCTTAAGAACTGGGAAATTTCCCTTGACCTCATCAATTTATCCCAAATTCTTGAACAGGCGCTTCAGCTATGCAAATCACAGCTAGGGGCTGAATTCCACCATAGTGTGGACATGAGGGATGTGGATGTAAATTTGAATGTCGTGGTTGACCAGGTGCTGACCAAGCAAGGGCTGTATAAGATCTTTTCGATCATGAGTGACTGCATGGATAGTCTTGAGTCCCAAATTAAAACTCGCAAATTAAACGATTTTTTTCATGAATTAGAATTCACTTTCAATTCCACGAACATGTGCTCCTTGAACCAATGGAGCATTGCGCAGTTGTTCTTTTCCATCCAGGGATTACGCAACAACATTGTCGAGAGCAACGGCTTAACGGTTGTCTCTATTATTTTTCCCGTGAAGAAACATTCAAGTTGTCTTGTGATTGATGATGTCGAATCGGTCCGCAGGTTGATTGAAAGGATGCTTGGATCATTTGGAATTCAAGTTTTTGGAGCCGACAATTATAATCATGCCCTGAATTTGATCCAGCTGGTGAAACCAGATTTTATTTTGCTGGATATTTTGATGCCGAAGATGGACGGCTGGCAAATGATAAAAAATCTAAAGTCAAATCCAGATACTTCAAAAATTCCGGTCATTATTTGCTCAGTATTGTTTGAGCCCGAACTCTCTCAAGCTGTTAATGCAGCGGGGTATATCCGCAAACCGATTAACCGGTTGGAACTTATTAATACGTTACAAGAACTAAACCTCATAAAAACTGTTGAATAATAACCATCCCGTATTTATCTTATGAGTTGTTGGCGATGGTTTGGCAAATGGCTGGCAAAATTCTCCTTAGGAATCAAGTATAGTGATAAATAATCTCATCGGAAAGGTGTACTTGGACCGGCCATGAATTTAGAGCAATTGAAAAGAAAATTTCCATCTGGTATCTTGCGAAATCAACATCCCTTCTACATGGCAGACGCCATTGGGGACATTCCCGATTGCCTGCAAGCTTGTATTTCAGACGAGTTACAAAGACAAATTAAAGCTGCAACCTCTCAAGTAAAACCTTCAAAATTCATGACCATTGGTTGTGGCACTTCGTATAATGCCTGCCAGGCTGCTGCTTATTTTCTGCAAAATCTTTTGAAGATACCCGCAATTGCCTATGATGCATACGACTTTGAATTGGATACACCTCCTGGTATAGATGAAAACACAATGGTTATTGCCATTAGTGAATCAGGGCAATCAATCACCACCTGCTTATCATTGGAAAAATCAAAAGAGTTGGGTGCTTTCACGGTTGGCATTTCCGCGAACCCTGAATCACGGCTTGCCAAATCTGCGCACCTCGCAATGACCGATCCATTTTTACATGAAATCCCACTTGGGAAAACCCGCACTTATCTCAGCACAGCACTATTAGGCATGTTGGCAGGTGTTTTCACCCGGGGCGAATCCGAGATCAATCTCTTCATCTCACAAATTTCAAAAGCAATTGACGCCATCCGAGATAATTCGGACATTTGGCAAACAGATGCGAAGATAATCGCAAGTGACTTGCCAGCTACGCAAACCCGGTATATTGTCACGGGTTTCGGCGCGCAAAAAGCCAATGCAGATGAAATCCGGTTAAAAATAATGGAAGTATTGGGAGAAAGCGCCACCAGTTTTGGATTAGAAGAATTTACCCATGGGCCAAGCGCCTGCTTTAAAGATGACCTCACCGTGATTCTGTTGCAAACCGACGAGAGAACGCTGAAAAAAGCAGTCCGCATTGCAGAGGGCATTGTGTTCTCCAGCGTGAATTTAGTCGTCATCACCGATCAAATGGGTGCAGGGTGGCCCGAGAAAGCGCACACCATCTCCATCCCCAAAATGGATAATGCCCGGTTGTTTGGCATGTTTCCCGCGGTAGTGGCTGCGCAATACCTTTTATACTACCTTGCTCTGAACAAGGGATTAAACCCTGATGTAAACCTGGAAGATATTCACCCCGAATTAGGGGCTATATATGCCTTCTTTTTTCCTCCCGGCACTCACTAAGCACAAAGGGGCAGTATGAATTACTTTGGAATTGATATTGGTTGCTCATCGATAAAATTTGGTGAAGTAAAATTAGGTGCAAAGGTCGAAACAATCGGTTTTGATATGATGCTGCCTTCACAAGCATCCAAAACAGAAAAATATACCGAAGCCCTCATGTATCTAGTCCAATCAGCCGAAAAATATAAAGGCGTTGGGGTCGGGTTTCCGAGTGTTGTTTGGCAGGATGGCATAATGGATTTGGAAATACAGTTTAACCAAATTTGGCAAAAGGTGGACCAATTTCTTCAGAATAAGAATGTTCCACATTTTGCTATCAATGACGCGGATTCAGCCGGATTTGCAGAGCTGTATAACCCAGCTGCACCAGAATTGCGAAAAGGAGTAACGATCGTTCTGACACTTGGCTCTGGTATCGGATCTGGAATTTTCGTTGATGGAAAATTGCTGCCGAATTCGGAATTGGGGATGATCCAAGTTAAAGGAATGATGGCTGAACAATATGCCGCTGCTTCGGTAAAACATCGCGAGAATCTTTCCATGCAGGAATGGGCATCACGATTACAGGAAGTGATCACACAAATTGAAATTATCCTCTCTCCCGATCATATACTGCTTGGCGGCGGTATCAGCGCGGATTTTGAGATGTATCGCTCATTCTTGCAAACAAAACGCGCAGTTCTGGCCCCTGCTTTCTATCGCAACCAGGCCGGTGTGATTGGCGCCGCAATGTACGCGGCGTATTGCTCGAAAGATTACAATTTCATATAACCAGAGGTTTAATTTGTGCAAAAAAGAAACAAATCTTCAAAAATGACCTGCCGGTGAATACATTTCGCAGCGAATCGCTGAAATACTGCCTTGGCTTTACCTTTATATTAGGTGTAGTGCTTGCATACGCCGGAATATGGTCCCTCCATGTCGGAGTCAACTCAGACGAAATCATCGTCAGTTCTCTTGATACACCGGTATGGATCGTGTTTGGTTTAAACTCAATTGGTTTCTTGTCTGCCCTGTATTATAAAGAGCGATCTCCGGCTGCAGCCAGTTGGATTCTTTGTCTTGCCGAAGGGATCGCGATTTTTGTTCTCCTGACAGTGCACTTTGACCCGCATTATTTGTTCATTTTCATCATCCCTGTTCTGTTTGCAATATCTCTCTTGGAACTAAAACAATCCGTCATGTATATCGGATTGGTGATTGCTGCCTCTGTTGTTCTTTTTTACCTTCATTACCAGACCTGGAATTTTTTTGACAAGTTCATATTTCCGGTATTTCTCTTGATTTCGGCCTCAGTTCTTCTGGAATTTATTCTCAGTCAGCTCCATTCGAACCTGATCTGGTACCACAATCGATATCTGACGGCATTAAACAACGAGCAGATTATTCGAGACAATGAAGTGAAACTTGAGAAATTGGTCAACAATTTAAAAGATTACAAACGGTATCTATCGGCAACCAATATCTCATTGATCCAGGCTCGTGATGACGCTGAACAAGCCCGTAGGGTTAAACAAAACTTCGTTCAAAACGTCAGCCATGAATTACGCACTCCCCTGAATTTTATTATTGGCTTCAGCGAGACGATGATCAATTCGCCAGAAAGTTATGGTGAGGTCAATTGGACGCCTGATCTGCGTGGGGACATCGAGTGCATATTTCAAAATAGCCAGCACCTAAAAGCTTTGATTGATGACATTTTGGATATGGCTTCCCTTGAAAACAAAAAATATGAAATTGAACTTGACGTCGTTGATTTGAACTCAATTATCCACGAGGTGGTGTTAATTTCTGAGAGTACCTATAAGTCTAAAGGTCTGTACCTTGAAACAGATTTAACCTCGAACATAAAGTATGTGCACGGCGATGCCGTTCGCTTAAAGCAGGTAATTTTGAATTTACTCTCCAACGCGTTGAAATACACCAGTACAGGCGGGGTAACCATATCTACAAAAATAGTTGATTCAATGGCCTGGGTGTTTGTAAAAGATACGGGGATTGGGATTCTTGAAGAAGATATTGAAAAAGTGTTTGATGCGTTTTTCCGGGTAAACAAATCGAATAATCGTGAAGATTATGGCACCGGGCTGGGGCTTTCAATCTCTAAACAACTCATCGAATTACATGGCGGAGAGATGTCCATTAGCAGCGATTTTGGCAAGGGTACAACTGTTTATTTCTCCATCCCCTTATCTTCCAAACAAGCTTAAGTACCGCTGCAGTCCATAACCTGATCCATCACACATTCGGTGACTTAATAAGGAAACACGATGAAATCAGAGAAGATTACTGTCGGCGTTATCGGTGTGGGGCAAATCGGAAAATTGCACCTCGAAACTTACCTGTCCATGCCAAACGTACGGGTGGTTGGAATAGCCGGGCGCGATCCACAGCGCACTGAAGCGGTTGCGCGTCAATACAATATTCCATTTTGGACAACCAATTACCACGCTCTGCTGGAAAATCCGAATATTCAAGCCGTAAGCGTTTGCCTGCACAATAATCTACACATGCCCGTATCGGTTGCCGCGCTTCGAGCAGGTAAACACGTTTTCTGTGAAAAACCAATTGCCGGGTCATATCACGATGGGTTAATCATGCTGGAAACAGCGGCTCAGCAAAACCGCTTGCTCTCCATTCAACTTTCAGACTTGTTCAGTAAAGAAACAAAAGCCGCGAAAGTGGCTATTGAGAATGGTTGGCTAGGAGCGCCCTATCTGGCTCATTCGTCTGGATTTCGGAGGCGGGGAAGACCTTTCGTGGACGGTTATGGCTCTTCTGATTTTGTAAAAAAGGAAATCGCCGGGGGCGGCGCACTCTATGACCTGGGAGTTTATCACATCGCTAACATTCTCTATTTGCTGGGCAACCCTAGACCATTGCGAATGTCAGGCCGCACATTCCAACAAACCGAAATGCACCAGGGAAGAAAAAATGCCAGTCATTTTAACGTAGAAGAACTGGCTGTCGGTCTGGTCAACCTAGAGAATAATATTGCCCTTAGCGTTATAGAAGCATGGGCAATGCATCTGGACCACCTGGAATCATCCTATATTACCGGCACTATGGGTGGCATCAGGCTTAATCCTTTCGGCCTTTTCAGAAGCCTGGGAGACCTGGATTTGAACACCACCGCCGACCTGGATAGTTTCGATTTCCGCAGCAAAAACGTGCAAGAAACTGGTGATTGTTTCGATGGCCCACAACAGCATTTCATTGCCGCGGTTGAAGAAAGAATACAGCCCATTCCAACGGCTGAAATCGCTTTGAATACCATGTTAATCCTGGAAGGGATTTACTTATCCGAACATCTTGGATGCGAGGTGACCGCTGATCTGGTGAAATCCAACTCACAAGGCAATGCTATCCCTGCCTGATTCAATCCTGAGCATGCATTTATTCCTCAAACTCTACGAAATCATCAATGAATAATGCCCCAAAAATAGAGGAAGATAACTCAACCAGTCATCTTCCTCTTCATTTCTTGATCACCCCTAACGGCCAATTGAGTGAGCTGCTTCTAGTATGAAAGCCTATCAAATCAATTAAGTATGAAGTTCCGCTAATTTTCCATACTTTTTCCGGGCTTCACGAAACAGTTCGGTATATGTTTTATTGTACAGAACACATCCCACGGGCATTTGCCGAATCATCAACTCTTCACAGTTCAAGCATTGGGTGCAGTATTTAACTTCATCTTCTCTGCCTTCTTCCAGCTTCAACGGCGTATAGGGGTCGGCAAACGATTGACGGCCAAGCCCGACCATATCAACAATCCCATCTTCAATGCAGCGCGCGCCCATCGCGAACATGGATGATTTTTCTGGTTCAATGGACAAAAGTTTGTTCACCTTGCCGCGAAAAGATGAGAAGTGAGAACCGACAACCACGGTTTCAGGCTTAAGATTGTCCTTCATAAGTTTTGAGAAATACATATGCAGATAGGAAAGATACGGATCTTCACTTCCGGCTTCCATAAACTCCATGCTGCAATGGACATTGCCCAACGATTCGACAAAATACTGGGCGCCTCGTTCTTCCAACCCTTTAATCAGGTCGATGGGTTCGCGCATATCCATCAGCGGCGAGTCCGGCCCTGCTGAACCAAATCCGCCCGGAAAAGCCTCCCACATGGAGATTTTTGAACCAATCAAAAAATCTTTATCAAAATTCGTTGCCTTACGAATCCGCTCATACAAATCATAAGCAAACTGTGCGCGGTTTTCCCAGGCTCCACCATATTTCCAGGGGCGGTCATTATATGGCCGCAAAATTTGACTCCCCAAATAACCGTGGCAAAGCTTCATGTCAACACCATCAGCGCCAACATCCTGAACGATTTTGGCTGCTTCTGCAAATTGATCAATGATTTTATCAACCTCTTCTTCCGAAAGCAGATCCCCACCCAGTCCATACACAGGCTTCACGGTCACCCTCCGGGAAAAATCTGGTTCGCTGATTTCACCAGAATGGGTAAGCTGAAAAACAAACAAGGCATTTGGATTAATTTCCTTAAGGCTCCTGACGAACCTTGTTAATGCCTTTACATTGCGCGGCATGATCTCAAGCTGCGTTTTTCTAGCCCGGCTTTCGTTTGTTACCGTGATCGCTTCCAGGTCAATGAATGCGAAATGGCCCTTAAATAAGTTTTCGTACCGCCTGTAGGTTAACTCAGTTGGATTCCCCTCTTCGTCTGAGTCAACACATTCCATAGGCTGTGCAAAAAAACGGTTTTCGCATTTTCTGTTGCCAATCATAATCGGCTGGAGCAGTGTTTCTTTGTAGCCCATTTCTTCTCTCCTTTGATTGATAGACTGCTTACAGATAGTCTTCGATGCGAATTTCAGGGATTTCAATCTCATCCTTGCAGGCAATCGCTTCTTCAGCGATACTAATGGCGCTGCTTAAGCCAATTCCAAATTGCGTTACGCCTAGGGCATACATTTTCGTCAGTAAATCCAACGAGCGGACACCCCCAGCAGCCTTGATTTTGCAGCGGTCGCCAACTGTTTTCTTCATCACAGCGATATGATGCAGTGTGGTTGGCGCGGCAGAAAAACCTGTGCCGCTTTTAACGTAATTGGCGCCACAATCGGCGACTATCTCACACGCTTTAACGATTTCCTCATCACTTAAAAGCATTGCCTCAATAATCACTTTGAGGGATGTGTATTTGGTCGCGTCCCGAACAGCCACAATTTCCTCCCGCACCTTCTCATACCTGCCGCTCTTCAAGAATCCGATATTCAGAACCATATCCACCTGGTCAGCCCCAAGGCTGGTGAAATACCGGGCCTGATGAACTTTAATCTCCAGCGGTTCCTGCCCAGAAGGGAAAGAAAGTGAGGTTCCGAACTCTATGCCCGTGCCTGCCAACGCATCGCGAAGCTCAGCCGAATAGGCCGGCCAAATAAACGCGCATCCGAATTGATACTTTTTACAGGCGTCAACCAGGGCGTGAAAATCATCATAAGATGTATCCAGTTTTAACGCGCTGGCGTCGATCATTTTTGCAAATTGAACATAAGTAATTTTCATATTCTTCTTTTCCTGAATTCCTCAACTCGATTGTGTGCTTTGAAAATCTCCTTTACCCTGGTTGAATGGCAAACAAGTCTTATGCTTGCCTGTTTCGTTTATTGGGTAAGGATGATCCTTTCTGTAATTTCTGGCGAAACCAAAACCTTTACCAGATTCTTATTTTGATGCAGCTCATTCAGCGCTTCCTCAAGCTCATAAAGAGGAACGACCATCGAAATCAGCGGATGTGGATCGACGCGTTTATATTGCAGAAGGGCAATCGCCACTTCCCAATCATGCCCAATACCCGCGCAAGACCCTCCAATTTTTTTCTCTTCAAGCACAAATTTTGCTGGCGGAAGTTTGACAAAATCATCATCCGAGCAGATGCCAAAAGCCTCCAGTTTTCCGCCCCGGCGAAGCATGTTAAATGCCTGTTCGTATGTTTGAGACTTTCCAACTGCCTCTATCACATAGTCCACACCAACGCCACCAGTGAGGCGCTTAATCTCAGCAACGGGGTCTGGCGTTTTCGTGATATCAATTACGACGTCGGCAGACATCATTTTGGCCGTTTCAAGCCGTTTCTGCTGCGAATCGATCACAAAAACCGGGGCTGCGCCTCGCAGTTTAGCCAGCAATGCGTGAATCGTTCCCAACCCAGCGCCAATAACCGCCACCGATGCGCCAAGCTCGCAGTTCATTTTTCGTGAGGCGTTGATGCAGGCAGTTAGCGGTTCGATGAATGCCGCTGCATAATCATCAATTTCGTCCGGCAATAGGTAACAATTGACTGCCGGAGCCTTTACATATTCGGCGAATGCGCCATCAACATGAATACCGATCTGCTTGAAAGTGCTGCAAAGCAGGCTTTCGCCGCGCCGGCAGTAATAACAGGTGCCGCAAGGCAGGCAAATATCCACCGCCACGCGGTCACCTGGCTTAACCGAAGTCACGTTTTTTCCAGCTTCTTCAATAACTCCCCAAAATTCATGACCAGTAATTAAAGGCAAACAGGCAACTTCTTCCTCATAAAACCCATTGTACGATCCCCAGTCTGAACCGCAGATGCCGCAGTATTTTACTTTGATTAAAACTTCATCATCACTGATCGCGGGCACCGGCACGTCCTTGTAGACAAATTTTCTCGGCTCTTCCAGAACCATTGCTTTCATAGTTTTCATTTCTCGCTCTCCTTATTTTTGGAATAATTTATCCTTGCGGCCTTCGTAGGGTTGATCAATCATTAACGGCTTTAAGAAAGCAATCGCCTTATCCAGACCGTCCGCGCGAGACATGATTACATCTTCATGCTCATAAGAAAATACTCCCGTGTATCCGGTGATGAACAACTCGGAAATTACGCTCTTCCAGTTGATCGACCCCCACCCCGGAATGCGGAACCGGAAGGACCGGTCGATTGTGCCCCAATCGCGCTGCAGCATCCAATACCCGCCACGCATAAGGTTGTGTTCAACAATTTCACAATCCTTGGCATGAACCAGCACGATTCTGTCCCCAATTTCATCGATATAACTGCCCAGATTGATGCCCGTGTATAAGATGTTTGCCGGGTCGAAATTAATTGCAAAAGAAGGGTGGTAGTCACAAAGGGACAGGCATCGTTTTGTGGTGTGAATATCGTAAATAATATTGTTGGGGTGCGGTTCAAACGCAACTTTAATGCCGTATTCCGCATATTTATCAAATATCGGCACCCAGTTTTGGACAAAGGCTTCCTCTTCTTCTCTCCAACCATCTGGATATGGCCAATCGTTGAAGCGGCCAAAGTTCCCAATTCCAGAAAAAGCCACAACAGCCGGCACCTCTAACGCATTCGCCAGCCTAGCGCATTTAAGCATGCTTTCGGTACCAAATTGAACCTGCTCGGCGGGCGTGCCATTGCAGATACTGGCCAGGTCCTTGCCATGAGGACCCAGCACCAAAGGAGAATCTGCATGATTAGAAATACCGGAAATAATCAGCCCGGCGTCTTCAACTTGTTTTTTTAATTTTTTCGCGTTTCCCCCGCGCAGCATCTCATCAACATCCATCTGGCCATTATCGGTATAGGCGGGAATTTCTACTGCTTCGTACCCCTTTTTTGCGACCATTTCGACCACTTCAAAAAGCGGTAATTCCGAGTAATTGATGGTACAAAATCCAACTTTCATTGCTCTCTCTCCATTCTTTCTAATATTTTTTCTGCTTTCATGTTGTCATGAATAATTGCTAAAGCCGTGATCCATTCTAAAAACCATTTTGAGATGGTGCTGTATTGATCACGATTTTCTGCAATTGGGTCAAATGATTTCTTTACTTGAAACAACGTATCGAGAGGCGCATAATCTTGCCAGAAGCCCGCTCCTCGGATCGCGATGGCAGCCGCGCCCAGCGAGGCGGCATCTTGATCCACATTGGCAACAATAATCTTCTTGTTATAGATATCCGCAAAAATCTGCATCCAAAAATCACTTTTCGCGCCACCCCCGCAGATGATCATCGTGTCATTCGACACAATCATGGAGTCAATGATTTTGAGACAGAGGTTCAGACTAAACGCCACCCCCTCCAGAATAGCCCGGAGAATATCGCTTCTTGCATTTGACAGTTTCAAGCCAAAGAAAGCCCCCTGCAGTTCTTCGCTTGGTTCCTGTGAACTTCCGCCAGCCATCGAAGGGTTGAACATGATGCCATTAGCCCCCACCGGCGACTTTGCTGCAAGCTCATTCATCTGGTTATATGGGTCTATGGATAGGTCCGGGCAGAAGTTTTCTTTGGCCCAGCGGTAAGTATTGGCTGCCGCAAAGATCGATACGGCGGATGTGTAATATCCTCTTTCGACATGCGCAAAAACAAATGGCAGCTTTTTTGGATCTAGAATCGGTTTATTGCTCGAAACAGCGATCCAAGCAGAAGAACCCAATGAGGTATAGACTCTGCCATTGCCTATACCTGTTGTGCCGAGTGCCATGCAAGAATTGTCCACTCCACCGCAGATCACTTCCGTGCCCACGCAAAGTCCGCACATTTCGGCCGCTTCTGGCGTTACCCTGCCAACCAACGAATACGAATCCTTCGGCTCTATGAACAGACTGTGTGATAAACCTGAAGCGTCGATAAAAGAATCACTGTATCGCCAATTTTCCAGTTCAAAAACGCCACTACCCGATGCATACGAATAGTCTGTGGCAACCTGACCAGTCAAACAATAATTGATATAGTCCTTGCTCCCAAGCACCGATTTGGTCTTAGAGAAAATATCTAGACAATGTTTCTTCAACCACATCAACTTAAAAACAGCGTATGTCTCTGGCGGATCACCGTTACCAGTGGTCATATACCATTGCTGATAATCCACCTGCGCAAAGAACTCTGTGGCTTCCGCTTTTGCCCGTCTGTCGGACCAAATCGGAACGCTTTCTACCAGCAGTTCGCCGTGCTGACCAATTGGCACCGATACGAGGCTATGACCACTCGCCGCCACTGCCGCAATGCAGGCGGGGTCAACTCCGCTAGTCTGGATAAGTTTCCTAGTTGAAATGCAAACAGCATCCCACCAGTCCAGCGGACGTTGTTCGTGCCAATCCGGTTTGGGATAATAGGTTTGGTAAGGATGAAAAATAAACCCTTCCGATGTGCCATCTATTCGATACAACCCGGCCTTCAGTCCTCCTGTACCCAAGTCATAAGAAATCACATATTGCATGGCGGCGACTTTTCCTTTACAAACCCTTAAACACGCAGAATTCCAGCAAGAGATTCTGTTCTAATCATCTTCAGTCCAATGGTTACTGGTCATTTCACAGCCCCTAGTCGCCCAAATTTTGAGTGGCAAAGGGTCTTTACGATAAAGCATAAATGAAATGGCTGTTAATCTACCGCCATACTTCTGCCAATGAATCGCCGCTTTCTCTTGTCGTTGGTTTGCGCTTTTTTTTAATGAACTGCGCTATTACCGCAACGGCGGATTGCTGCACACCATCTTGAGAGATTATTTACAGTAAAGCCGGCATTCCTCCACAGGAAATAGAAACGGTCTGGGTGAAGTGAATTCACCCAGACCGTTTTAACTTCAAATGGTGAGAACCTGTTGGCAGCGATCAGCCTTGCGCTTCTTCTCTAGCCTTCACAAACGCTGCCACGCTGCGGTCAATATCCTCCGCCGTGGTAGCCCACGAGCAAACGCTGACGCGCATGACCGGAGTGTTGTGCCAGTTGCCCGCGCCGCACCAGCACTCCCCCGCCCTTTGCAATTTCTGAAGCGTGGAAGTTGTCTCTTCGGGAGTATCGCAGGCGATCAGCACCTGGTTAAAAACCACCTCGTTCAAAACGCGGAAACCCTGCGCGCGCATCTGGTCCGCGAACTGGCGGGCACGCTGGCACAATCCGTCCACCAGCTCTTCCACGCCGCTCTTGCCGAGAATTTTCAGGGTGGCCCAAATCTCCAGGGAACGGCCGCGACGCGACATCTCAGGAGTGTAGAGCATACCGTCGCGGTTTTCGCTATACAAGATGTAAGCACCGGTCGCCTGCAGCGCGGATACCAGCGCGTCGCGGTGCTTGCAGAGCGCGATGCCGCTGTCATAGGGAGTGTTGAGCGTCTTATGCGCGTCCACCGACCAGGAATCAGCCTTCTCCAGCCCGCGGGTAAGGTGGCGCTGGTTGGCGGAGGCTGCCGCCCAAAGTCCAAACGCGCCGTCCACATGCACCCAGGCACCCGCCGCGTTAGCCTTGTCGCACAGCTCATCCAGCGGATCAAAGGACCCCGAATTGACGTTGCCGGCTTGCAGAATGACCAGGGTATTGCTGTCCAATTTGGGGAGTTGGCTCACCAGCATGCGGCCCTGCTCATCCACCGGCGCCAGCTCAACGCGTTCCTTGCCCAGCCCCAGCAGAGCCAGCGCCTTAAAGACGGTGCTGTGCGCCTCCGCGCCCACAACCACGCGGATCGGCGGCGCGCCAAACAGGCCCTGGGCATTCACGTCCCAGCCGGCGCGTTTGAGAAGTTCATAACGCGCGGCGGCCAGCCCGCACACAATCGCCATGGAAGAGCCGCTGACGAATCCCGCCACCGTCTGCGGGGGCAGCCCGAACAATTCCACCAGCCATTTTTCACTGACCGCTTCCAGTTTCGCCATGATGGGCGAGGAGACATATAAGGCGGTGAGCTGATCCCAAACGTCGCCAAGCCATTTGGCCGCCATCACCGGCGGAAAAACACTGCCAACAACAAACCCAAAGTAACGGCCGCCGGTGCTGGTAACCGCGGCTGGCGATCCATACTCATGCAGCATGCGCAGCATTTCTGCCGGATCGCCGGGCAGCTCGGTGAGCGGCTCGTCAAACACACTTAAGTTTTTCAGAGCGGCTTCGCTGGGAAAAACGTTTCGCTTAAAAGCACGGGCCATATAATCATAAGCATAGGATTTTGCCTGTTCAAACAAGTCCCGCTCTTGCGCGAGACGCAGCATTTTTGCTTGCATACCACTTGCTTTCGCCATTGGAATGTCTCCTGGAAGAGGTTCAACTTCTTATTGATCAATGCGGAGGAACTGCCCGCGTGTAGCGGGCAGTTCCTAAGTGTATCATCGAATATGGGGATTTGTGCGATGAGCCGTTGCTTTTAGCCCAGGCGCTATGACTCTTGTAAGGCTTTGACCAGCTCGCGGTTGAAATCGGGGATATCGGCGACCACACGCCCCCAGACCAGGTTACCGCTGCGGAAAGCAGGCTCGTCGCGCCAATTGGCGCCAGCATTGAGCAGATCATCTTTGATGCCTTCGCTGCCGGTAGAATCGTGTCCCTTCACGATGCCGGCGCTGATCCCCACCAGACCGGCGTGACAGATCATGCCAATGATCTTCTTCTGAGCATTCATCTCACGCAGAATGCGCTTGACGTGCTCATCGCGGCGGATCTTGTCCGGCGCCCAGCCGCCTGGCACAATCACCGCGTCGAATTGGCCGGTATCCACCTGATCAAAACCAATGTCGGCTTTGCCATCCAGGCAGTTGCCATGCTTGCCAAAGTAGACTTTGCCTGCCTTCTCACCGGCCACCACCACCTCGGCATGTTCTTCTTGCAGGCGCATGATGGGCACATAAAATTCCAGCTCCTCAAAACCGGGGCCAATTAAATAGAGAATCTTTTTGCCTTTTAAGGACATTTGGACACCTTCCTTGGGTTGATTCAAAAATTTATCTACTCATATCTTACCTGTGAATTTCGACCCAGGCAACCTGGCTTGTTGTACAATTGGGAACATGCCACTCGAATTCAAAAACGAGGAGACCATGACCGAAAAACTTGAGCAAGAAAAAACCTCGGAACGCACCGGTAGCATCGCGCGATCAACGTTGATCGTGATGGTGGGCTGGGCGGCTTCGATTGTGATTGGCCTGTTTCGCCAGCGCATCATCGCCGGGCAGTTTGGCACCGGCGCCGAGCTGGACGCGTTCACCGCCGCAAATGTGATTCCGGAGCTGATTTTCACCATGCTGTCCGGCGGGGCATTGAGCTTTGCGTTTATGCCCGTGTACACTCAGTTCCTAGAAAAAAAAGAAGCGGGCGATTCGAACCATCTGTTCAGCAAAGTTGTTAACCTGATCTTCTTGCTGGTAACCGCCGCCTCTATTGTGGTGGCGCTGGCCGCCCCCTGGCTGGTCACGGCGCGTTGGGGCGTGGGCGCGCAGTACCCACCGGAGATCCAGGCGCTGACTATGCAGTTAATGCGTGTGCTGCTGCTCTCGACCATTTTGTTTTCTGTGAGCGGCATCCTGACGGCGGTGCTGTACGCACACCAGCATTTTCTCATCCCATCTCTGCTGCCATCCATGTACAGCCTGGGAATCATTGGCGGAGCGCTTTTCCTGGTGCCAAGCATGGGCATTTTTGGCATTGCCTGGGGCGCGGTGATCGGCGCGCTGCTGCATTTGCTGATCCAGATTCCTGGACTGCTAATTTTTAAGGTACGCTGGCAGCCAGTGTTGGGGTGGGACGCGGGCGTACGCCGTGTGGCAATCTTAATGGCGCCGCGCATTATCGACCTGCTAATGGCACGCGCCAGTATCAACTGGCTGAACGCCACCCTCAGCTCGCGGCTGGGAGAGGGTCGGCTGGCGTCTCTGGATTTTGCTTACCGTTTAATGAACATGCCCTGGACGCTGATCGGCACAGCCATCGGCATCGCCGTGTTCCCCACCATGGCGGCCCTGGCCGCCCAAAAAGACACCGGAGCGCAACGTCGGGCGTTAAGCGGCTCGCTGCGGGCGATATTAACGCTGGCTATTCCGGCCGCGGTGGGGCTGATTGTGCTGGGCAAGCCCATCATCCGCCTGCTGTTTGAAGGCGGCGAATTCACCGCCGACAGCACTAACATGGTGTATTACGCGCTGCGTTTTTACGCCATCGCGCTGATTTCACAATCCATGTTGGAAGTGGTGGTGCGGGCGTTTGCCGCGCAGCAGGATACTTACACACCCCTGTATGTCTCGTTCTTCACTACCTTGTTGAATATTGGGCTGGCGGTTTGGCTGGCGCGACCCATCAGCGCGGGCGGATTGGAGCAGGGTGGGCCGGCGTTGGCCAACGGCGTGGCGGTGTTGATCGAAGCGCTCACCGGTCTGGTCATTTTGAGCATCCGCTGGAAGGGCGTCGACGCGCGGCGCATTGGCCTGGACGCGCTGAAAGCGCTCATCGCGGCCGGTTTGATGGCGGCGGTGATCGAGGGCGTGCGCGCCTGGCTGGCCCCCGGCGACATCATGCTGATCGTGATCGGCGGCGGAGCGGGAGCCTTGGTTTACTTTGGCTCTGCGCTGCTGATGGGGATTAAAGAGATCAAAGACATCCCAATGGCGATGGTGAAGAAGTTTATGCCTGCTAAAGCAGGCAATTAAAAAATCACTGATTAGAATAGGAGCAACTGTCCTCGTACCTTAAAGGACAGTTGCTTGTTTTTAATAACTGAATCATTTTTTGGATAGAAAATTTATTCTAAGTCGACTAAGGCAAACCTGTCCAGGATTATCACCCCCCTTAGTGAACACCGCCTTACCTTTTTGGGTTTATCTTTTCTATATCAATTCAGAAAAGCAATTTTTACTCTTTTACAGCACCACTTGTCAGACCCATAACAATGAACCTTTGAGCAAACATGATCAGGAGTAACACGGGCAGGATAACCGCACTTGCCACTGCGCATGCTTGTCCCCATTCAATTCTTGTATCTGTAATAAACGCGGCTACCGCTACCGGTAAAGTCTTTGTCCTGGATCCTGCTAATATCGCGGGGTACAAAAAAGAATTCCAAGTTGTAATAAAGGTCAAAATCGCAGTGGATGCCACACCGGGAGCCGCCAACGGTAAAACAACTCGTGTTAATGCACCCAATTTTGTACACCCATCCACCATTGCACTATCTTCCAGGTCCTTCGGTATCGAAACGAAATATCCGTGCAAAACCCAGGTTGAAAATGGAATGGTTAGAGCTGTAAAAATGATCATCAACCCCAATGGTGTATCTTGAATTTTTAATTGCCCATAAAGCATATAAAGCGGAATTGCATAAGCGATTCCGGGGATAGTATAAAAAACCAATAAACTCATTAAAAGACCGGTTTTTCCTCTAAATCTAAATCGTGCAGTTGCATAAGCAGCTAACGTGCTAATTACGGTAGCGACGAAAATTGAAACTGTGGTTACCCTTAAACTCACAAATAGATACTTGTAATAAGCCCCTTCGACGAAGGTTTTTATATAATTTTGAAGCGTTGGCTTAAATATCCATATTGGCGGTATTGCAAAAGTGTCTTGCGGCTGCTTAAGCGATGTCATTAACATCCAGAAAATTGGAAACATAAAGAAAACGAGAGCGCACGCCAAAAAAGTGTAGCTAAGAGTATCTCCTATTAATTTGGTGAATTTACGCTGCATCCTTATTCCCTTTCTGGAAGCTTGATTGAGCGGATGTAAAAAATTGATATTAAGATCGTAATCAACGCCAACACCCAGGAAATTGCAGAAGCATAACCTAAAAAGAAATTCCTAAATCCTTTCGTGTAAGCATAAACGCCCAATGTAAGTGAGCTTATTCCAGGCCCCCCACCCGTCAGCGCATATACCTGGTCAAAAACCTTGATCGAATCCATAGTCCTTAACAGCAGAACAACAAGGATCATTGGCCTTAACCAAGGAATAGTAATAAACCGCATCTTGTTAATTGCCCCAGCACCATCAATTTCTGCCGCTTCATACTGTTCTTTCGGGATTGATTGTAATCCCGCCAAAAGTAACAGCATCACAAACGGAGTATATTGCCAAATATCAACAATCATACATGAGAGGAGCGCAGTTTTGGGATTACCCGTCCATACTTGTGTGGGTAGATTTAATTGCGTTGCAAAATAATTGATAATGCCAAAATCAGGATTATACATAAACCGCCACATGATTCCAGAAACAATTGGAGAAGCAAGCATAGGAACCATCAGCAATCCACGCACAATTGCCCTTCCCGGAAAATCTTTATTAAGAATATTTGCAAAGATGAAACCCAAAGTCATTTCAACAAGTATGACAATGAGGGCAAATTCGAATGTATTTTGAAGTGCTGTGTAAAAAGTGCTGTCATTAAGAATTTCTAGATAATTTTTTAACCCAATGAAGCGTAAACCTCTGGCAATGGTGTAAGAGAAAAAGCTTAATCGAAATGTAGATAGTAATGGATAAACTAAGACGACCGCGATCACTATTATGGCGGGAGCCAAAAATTGGAATGTTTCAATTCGCTTTCTAATTGACTTCGAGATCATTCGTTGCTCCAAAGACGAGCCTGGCGAAACAGTATTCCGCCAGGCTCGTGAGGATCAGGATTAGTAATAGCCCGCCTGCTGCATCAGGTCATCGATTGCTTTGTTGGCATCATCCATAGCCTGTTGAGGGGTTTTTGAACCCACTAACGCCGAGGACGCTTCTTGTGCAATGGTTAGGATAATTTGACTGGTAGCGGTAGTGGTTGGCCAGAGCTGCAAATATTGGAAGGACTCATTCAATAACTCAAATTCAGGATGAGCTTCTATCATTGCTGGATCCGAAAGGACCGCTTTTGAATTCACATTGATGCTGGCTCCATCTGTGGGGAAATACTTAAGGCCTTCTTTTCCAGTTAAGTATACCAAGAAGGAATAAGCTTCTTCCTTATTTTGGGAACTGGCGTTCATCACAAAACCCCAAACATGACCGATTACTTTGCGATTGATTGTGCCATCCTCCATCTGCTTTCCGGGGAGTACAGTTGCATTAAATTTGTCATAAATAGCTGGAGAAGCTTCTGGATTTCCAAAATCTGCATAAGCGGCATTCCATTGTAGGACCATCGCGGCTTTATCTTGTTGGAAAGCAGCCAATACTTCTGGGTATTCATAAGTCGAAACGCCTGGGGACACTACTTGTTCTTTATTGAGTAGATCGGTGAAGTAGGTCAAAGAAGCAACGCCTTCAGGACTATTAACTGTGGGGCGGAAATTCTCGTCAAGAATTTCTCCACCAAAGGACCAGAAGTAATTAATAAAATCCCAGGCAATGGATTCTGGAAGTTTCCCAAAAAGGGTGGCACCATACCGTTGATCGTTCGTTTGCTCTTTTGCTACCTGTAAATATTCGTCCCATGTTTCCGGAGCCTTTTCGATCAAATCGGTGCGATAGTAAAGAAACACTGTGTCCAGAGCCACCGGAAATCCGTAAAGGTTTCCTTTGTAGTTATAGGCTTCAACAGCACCCGGAGAAGCCCAGTCAGCCTGATCGGGTTGTGGCAAGGATGAATTTTCCATATAAGGATTCAGAGGCTCAAGCAATTGACCTTCTGCTAATTCAGCCACCCATTCCGATGGCACCCATAAAAGGTCATAAGCGCCGGTTTTTGATGTAAGTTCTGTTTTCTCTTTTTCTTGCAGAACTTCACGAGCAATTTCTTCAACAATAACCTTTTTACCGGTTAATTTCTCATACTCTTCCGCAGCCTTTCGAACTGCAGGAGCATCCGTAACCCAAACAGAAACTACAACAGGTTTAGCTTCTTCAGTGGGCTGCTCAGGCGCTTCAGCGGGTTGTTCAGCTTGCGTTGGTTGAGCCGGTTGTGCTGGAGCATTGCTCACTTCAGTGGAAACCGGAGTTGTCGGCGCACAAGCCCCTAACAAGACAGCAGCAAAAAGCAATATTGCAATAACTTTTTTGGCGTACATGTCACTCTCCTTAATCAATCTTTTTTAATGTTTGACAGCATTTTTCTAATCCATCATCAAAATAGATAGTTTTTTCACCTCCTCACGGATTATCCGATCATTGCCATGCGCCGGTAAGCATGGCGTCGTCCTTTAATTGCCATGGCAAAGGAAAGAATGTTTTCTGGTAAAGTAACCCCGCTATATCCGCCATCGCCTATTTGATATAAATCTGCTCCGGTAAGGCGACTGTCCATTGCCAAACGTCGGACAGTCTCTTCATCAGCAGATTCCTGTGAAGTCCCAATAGATACTTCAGCCAATGCCCCAAGCTGATGAGCCTTATCCACTGCCGCTCGAACCGCCTCTATTGTGGCTCCTGGCATCGTCCCTGGCGCTGCAATGGCAACCATATCGGCGCCTGCTTCTACCTGCAATTCAACTTCATCCGCTTTCATAAAATCGGGCATTCCAGGTCGGGAGCCTCCCCACGGCATTCGGCCAGCAACCAACATTGGGTCTGGGCCAAGAGCTGTTCGCAATTCGCGGATATTATCAGCCAATATTTTTGGGCTATGAGCGGGTGTACCAATCAATGTTAAGTAAGCGGCTCCTTGTTCTAAAGCCCGTTCAGCGGTGTCCGGAATCGATAGACGACCTCGTGGAGCGGTTGCGCCAGGGAAGTTGACTTCTAAACTAAGACCAACAACCCTGCCAATGGCATTTCGTAAGTCTCTAATGGTGATTCCAAACCCCATGGACGCAAAGAAAGCCGCGGTAGGATCTTCAATTTGATCGCTAGGTTTTAATGAAATTCCTTGCTTTGCCCATTCCTCAACGCCTTCAGGAGTGGATGAAAATCCAGCTACTTGAGGCCTATCCACATCATAATGGTTCATATGGACAATGTCGGCGCCGAAAGTTGCCGCCAGATTTCCGTTGTTGGTTCCATCGACCAATCCAGGACGAAAAGCAACAATTTCAGCAGATACAGCTCTTCCACCACTTACCCGTATGGCATCAATCAACTCTCTGCCTTCGAGTTTTGCCAATATCGAGGGACTTACTTCGATAATTCGTTTTGCCATGATTTTTTTACCTTTTCTTGATTTAGTGATAAAACTGGGGAAGAAAAGCCTTGTTTTCTTCAAGAATCCTGTCGAGAAGCTTTTCAGCAATATCAACCGTTGGAACCAATGGATGATTAGCAAGCGCGAGTAAGGCCTGTTCTCTTGAGCCATGGACTGCCGCTTCCACCGTAAGCTGCTCATAGGTCTTTACTACTTGAACTAATCCACGGATGCCCAATGGCAATTCGCCCATAACCAACGGATGTGGCCCTGCTGAATTGACCATCGCTGGAACTTCTACAACAACGTCATTGGGCAACCCTCCTAGAGCACCTTTGTTCCGGGTGTTCACAATGTGAATCTCTTTCTTGTCATTGGCAATTGCACTGATCAATGCACAAGCCGCATCTGAATACCATGCACCACCCCGTTGATCCAATATTGCTGGTTTTTCATTTAAGTCAGGATCTGAATACAATTCCAATAATTCACGGTCAATTTTCATAACTTGCTCAGCGCGATTGCCCGAAGTTAATTGTTTTTCCAATATGCGGTCGCGATGGTAGAAATATTGCAGATACCCTCCGGGCAGCATGCCAAGCGAACGAACCATACTTTTGTTAAACGGAAAACCTAATAAATCCTGGGCATCACCTTCTAATATTCTTTCAGTAACTTCAGCAGTTATGTCTTTACCATCTAAATACACTTTTCTCATCCATGTCAGGTGATTCAATCCAAAATAATCCATATAGATGTGTTCTACGGATACATTGTAAAGTTTGGCGAACCGCATTAAGTAAGTAATCGGGACATTACATAAACCGATCATTTGCATTTTTGAATAGCGCGACAATGCTTCGGTGATCAAACCGGAAGGATTTGTGAAGTTAATCATCCAGCCTTCTGGAGATAATTCTTCCATTTCACGAGCTGTTTCCAGCATCACGGGAATGGTACGTAATGCCATTGCAAAACCACCTGGGCCTGTAGTCTCCTGTCCTAAGATTCCAAACTCGAGTGGGATTTTCTCATCCCGAGCACGGCCTTCCATCAGGCCTACACGAACTTGAGTTACCACAAAACTCGCCCCATCCAGGGCTTCCCGGCGATTAGTGGTTAAGATAATCTCGGTATCCATTCCTGCTCGTTTAACCATCCTGCGAGCCAAATTTCCAGTAATTTCCAGGCGTTCGGAATCCACATCCATCATTACAACTTGCTTCACATTAAGTTCTTCACGACGCTTGATAAAACCATCAATCAGTTCGGGGGCATAAGTGCTTCCGCTTCCAATAACACCGATTTTCAATTCTTTCATAATGTCCTCCGCATATGAATTTAGTGGTAATCAGCCTATAGCTGAAGGGAAAATATGTTTCAAAACAAGAGATAATTCAGGAAGAGCATTGCTTTCTTTTCGAGCTGCACACAAAGCAGCAAAACCATTAGCAAAATCGGCTGTCTTTTGAAGTGGCCAACCCATTAAGACACCATAACTGAAGGCCGCTCCAAAAAAGTCTCCGGCTCCAATCAAATCGCGGGCATCTACCTTAAGCGATTTACTCTTCAAGATTTCCCCTTGAGTCAATACCAAACAACCTTGCCCACCAAGTTTCACTGTAATGATCTTTGGTCCATAATCAGCCAAAATCCTTGCAGCTTCCTCAGGATTTTGTCTTTTTGTTAAAGCGATAGCTTCTTTGCGGTCAACCAAAAGAACTTCAACTTGTTCCAATAAACTTTTAGTAATGGCACGATCTCGATATAAATCCACAGGGATTGGCAACATTTGGGTATCAAGAATGGTGTGAGCATCTGGGCGTACTTTCTGTAGAAGATTGGAAAGTTTTCCATCCCAGATTTCTGGATATAGCAGGTAGCCTCCAAAATATACAAGATCAAATTCTTCTGGATTAATCTCAAGCAAATGATCTGGATACTTAAGAAATGGGGAACAACCAATGAAACTCTTTTTTTCCTTGTCAACCACTCCGATGCAAACCGAGGTTGCTGCTGACGGTTGCCGGTGAACATGAGAAATATCGATCCCCAGATATTGAAGTTGATTCAGATAAACCTCAATTAATGGATCTTCACCAACAACACTGTTGACAGTTGTAGGGATACCCAATACCTGTAAGCCTTGTGATACATAGGTGGCAGATCCCCCCAAGCGCATTTGAATGCTTTCCGCCCAGACATTTTTTCCCAACACCGGCACACTGGCTGGATTATTAAGAATGACATCAATACAGATTTCGCCTAGAACAAGTGCTTTAGTCATAGATCAATCCAACTTAATCAATATCTGCAACACAAATTTCACAGCCGGTTTCTTCAAGTTTTTGCAACATTAATGGGTCGATCTCTGAATCGGTGATCAACTTATTCACTTTGTTTATTGGAAGGATCGGTGCCAACGATACAACACCCATTTTGGTGTGGTCAGCAACCACAATAACCTGCTCTGCCGACCTAATCATGGCCTTATACATAGACGCTTCTAATAAATCCTGGGTAGTTACTCCCCGATCCAGACTAATCCCGGTGGCACCTAAGAATAGTTTATTGATATGAATTTGCTCCAAAATGCATTCAGCAAAAGGTCCGACTAAAGCAAAAGATCTTTCAAGCATGTAACCTGAAGTGACGATTAATTTTATTCCTCCACGATTTGCAAATTCCATCGCGATATTGATCGCGTTTGTCACAACAGTTACATTTTCTCTGGCAGGAAAATTTTTTGCGATCTGGAAGCAGGTGGTTCCTGCAACCAAACCTACCGTATCCCCATCCCGAATCAAACTTGCCGCTGCTCTAGCAATGGCCTGTTTCTCTTTCTCAAATACACCTACTTTTTCAACAAAGGACAACTGCAGAGCTACGGGGTTGGACGTAACAATTGCCCCTCCAAAAGTACGAGTTAACAAGCCAGCTTGCTCCAATTTATCCAGATCTCGACGTATCGTCATTTCGGATACACTGAGACATTCACTCAACTCAGTTACTTCGACCGTCTTATTCTTTTCAAGCATTTCAAGGATTGTTTTCTGTCGCTCAGTAGCTAACATGGTTCACCTAAATGTTATTATATGTTTATTTAATGTTTTATTTTGTTTATAAAAATTATAATAGCACATTTTAGATGATTATCAACATGACATTTGTCATATCCTCGGTTTTTGTGTCTTTTCTGCTAATCTGGGAAATTTGATAAAAATGATTGTGCTTACAACAAAAGACCACAGCTATAATTTCAATTCGCTGTGGTCATCTGAAAAGCTTATTTGGTTGAAGATCTATATTGGGTTCGCCGTACTTTTTGATAATTTGATAACATCCTCTGCTGTGACTTCACGACCCAACTTATTGGACAAATAAATCCCTTCTGAAATCAGCATTGTGGTTAACGCAATTTCAGCAGTAGGCAACAAGGGAATATTTCCTCGAAGGGCTTCAATCCAGTGCTGCTGCGGTCCATCGTAGGCTATTCCGCTATTACATACATTGTGCAAACGATATCCGAAGCTTTCGAGATCAATAACTGAGTTGATATCCATTTCTTGAATGCTATGAAAAAAACCAAAGGGTTTAAGCCTTAACCCACCTTTCGAGCCAAGCATATAAGAACCACCGAATTGATCAAGATTTGCAGCCCAAGCCTCAACAATATTTAGCGCCATACCTCCTTCAAGATGAACTAATCCAACCGCAAATTCTTCAACATCAAAACCACTTTCTCGATAATGATTAGGATCTATTGGAACTTCTTGATAGGTTTTGCCACTAATCCTTAAAGGAATTGGGTTATTCAATAAATACAGGATATTGGCGATGTGATAAACTCCAACATCATATAGAGCTCCTCCACCGGCCTGGCTTAATTGAACAAAAGATGGTGATCCATACCCATCCACAAAAGGACGTCCTCTCCGCCTAAAGCCAGCCGAGCAAGCAAAATAAGTATGCCCTAATAACCCCTTCTCAATAATTTTCTTCGCCGCCTTTGTTTCATTGGTAAACAACGAAGACAGTTGAATACTTAACTTTTTTTCCGTTCTTTTGGCAGTCTCATACATCATGAGTGCATCATGATAAGTGCCCGCCATAGGCTTTTCACAGAAAACATGTTTTCCGGCTTTTAACGCTTCTAGTGTTGCTGGTTGATGTAAATTGTTGTGTAAACAAATACTCACAGCATCAATGTCTTTTATCGCTAATAATTCATGGAGATTGATCGTCCAAAATGGAATATTGTAATCTTTCGCCACTTTTTCTGTTTTTTTGGGATCTCTTCCAGCGATCCCAACCACCTCGACACCTGATATAGATTGATAAGTCTGCAGGTGAATTTTTCCAATTTGACCGACCCCAATAATTCCAATTTTTATAGTCTTTTCGCTTCTTGTGTTTTTCACCAATCCCTCCTTTAACTAATCCTTGGATTTGGAAATCATTATATGATGTTGTCTTTGGTTATCCAAGAACACCTATTTTTGGCACACAAAGTAGCAGGTTTTAAAAATTAGCTACCTCACAGCACAAAGTTTGTTGCCTATATCGCCAATACAAGGAGCTCGGCTTTTCTATTGGTACTCTGTCCCTACCAGAAAAATGGTGAAAGCCACCGATAGTCTACTTGAACGATTGTCGCCAAATTCTATTCATGCGGACACAGTCAAGAGGTTGAACTCAAGGTCGCATTGTTTGTTTTGGCTTGTAGCATCAATTTCCTTTGGTGGTAACTTGAGAGAAATTATATAATCAGTTTATAGGGTTTCGAATTGACAAACAGGCAGCCTAGGTATGATTTCCTATCAGGTGGCAGGCGAGAATATGAGTTGAATGAATTAAAGGTTCCCCAAGTTAAGACCCTGACCAGTAGCCTTTTTATTGGGTTGGTATTGGTTGGTTTGTACATCACCAGCCTGTACTCGTACCTGCTGTTCCACAGTCTGACAGAAATTTTCAGCATTGTGATTGGGTGGAGCATTTTCATTTTGGCGTGGAACTCGCAGCAGCGACTGGAAAATCACTACCTTCTGTTTTTAGGAGTTG
Organism: Ornatilinea apprima; assembly: GCF_001306115.1. Classification (GTDB taxonomy): domain Bacteria; phylum Chloroflexota; class Anaerolineae; order Anaerolineales; family Anaerolineaceae; genus Ornatilinea; species Ornatilinea apprima. The sequence goes on from NZ_LGCL01000023.1 coordinate 174,738, forward strand.
CGTTTTTCTTTATCAGCCTGGTGGATCTGCTTCACACCCTTGCATATAAGGGTATGGGGGTCTTTTCGACACACGACGCGAACCTGGCGACCCAACTTTGGATCGCCGCCCGCTACCTGCAAAGTTCCTCTTTTCTTATCTCACCACTTTTCCTGCGCCAAAAGATGCGGCTTCCGTGGGCGCTGGCAGGGTTTACGGTCACAACCACACTGGTTCTGGCCGCGATTTTCACCGGCCTTTTCCCAGATAGTTTTATTGAGGGAGTAGGGCTGATGCCTTTTAAGGTCATCAGCGAATATCTGATTTCCTTGATCTTGATTGTAGCCGGTGGATTGTTATTCTATAACCGCGCAGCATTTGATCGGCAGGTATGGCGCTGGCTGTTCGCCTCACTGCTGTTCAGCATTGCCTCTGAGCTGACATTCACCTTCTATGTGGGCGTGTATGATTTTCTCAACCTGTTGGGGCATTTCTTCAAGATTGCGGCGTTCTACTTCCTCTACAAAGCTATCATCGAGATGGGGTTGGAAAGGCCGCAGCGGCTCTTGTTTCAAAACTTGCAAAAGAACCAGCAGGAGCTGCGCGAAGCGTTGGAGGAAGTGCAGCGATTAGCCATGCTCGATTCGCTGACCGGACTGTACAACCGCCGCCATTTCTTTGAGGGCGGCGAGATTGAGATCGAACGTGCCCAGCGATACCACCACCCCTTATCGGCCATCATGCTGGACCTGGATTACTTCAAACAGGTCAATGACCGCTTTGGGCACAACATTGGAGACCTGGTCTTAAGGGAGGTCGCTGAATGCTGCAGACAAGAAACCCGAACAGCAGATATTTTATGCCGCTACGGCGGGGAAGAATTCGCGATTTTGTTGCCGGAGACCAGCATGGAGGCGGCTATGGAAGTCGCGGAGCGCCTGAGGCAATTAATCGCGCAAATGAAATTCAGCACCGATAAGGGACCCTTAACCCTGACCGCCAGCCTGGGCGTGGCAGTCTTATGTGACTGCTGCGACAAAATGGAAATTTTGCTTTCCCACGCGGACCAGGCATTATATGAAGCCAAGCACAGCGGAAGAGATTGCGTGAGGCAATACTCCCAGCCAAATTGAAATTGCAGCTGCTTCATTAATTTTCATTTGCATTCTTGCATTCGCTTTATAGTGGACTATAATAAATAAACCAGAATTTTAATCCCCCATTAATGTTAAAAATTTCATAATCACCATCGCCGCTTCACTCCTGACCTTATATCTGCATTCAAGGAGGTGATTTTTGCGTTTTTTGATAACCGGTTGAATCCAATTCTATTAAATTCGATAGCTGCATTTTATTTTGGGAGGGAAAATATGAAATTCAAAGCGTTTTATCTTTTCACCGTGATAGCGTTGGTCTTTGGAATGCTGGCGACACCGGTTTCGGTGAGCGCGGCGCCCAAACCCCCGGATGTGAAACCCATTGATATTGGCCCCGAACTCAGAGAGTGGGAAGCCACCCCAGACCGGATCAGCGGCTCACTTGGAGAAGCAGATGCCGAAGCAGCGGAGGCGGCCGCTGCGGGCACAGACTTGTCGGAGTGCACCCTGGATACCAAATACTTCCTGGCCCTTGATGACTATCAGGGAAGATATGTAGTGACGGCTTATAATCTGGTGGCCGATGGCGCCGGCGCGCAAATTTGGGTACAGGCCAATTTGGCCTGGCCAGCGGGCGACCCCCGACCAACACCGGTCATTACCTGCGAGCAAGTCAGCTACATGCTCGGTGAATTTGAAGGCAATATCCTGCCTACCGAGACGGATTTCTTTGGTCCGCCCATGCCCCTGGATGGATCGTATGCTTACTTGCCAAGTCTGCTTGGATTGCCGGATGATTACTATTACGACGAGGCTGGACGCACGATCATCATGGTATCCAACGTTCGCGATGACCAATATTACGATCCCACGTACCCCTATTACATCGCCGGATTCTACTCTCCATCGTATGAGGTCTATTTCGACCGCAATATTATCACCATCGACTCCCTGGACTGGGCGAATCGCACCGGGCCAGACGGCACGCGTCCCTATCTCTATGAGGGCACGGTCGCGCATGAGTACCAGCACCTGCTGCACGACGATTACGACTCGGATGAGGATACCTTTGTAAATGAGGGCATGTCGGAACTGGCTGAATTTCTGACCGGTTACGGGCACCCTGACAGCCATGTTGAAGAAGCAGCCGAAAAGCCAGAGAACTCACTGGTGGTCTGGGAAGATCAAGGCGACCTGGAAATCCTTTCGGATTACGGGCATGCCTATCTCTTCCAGTATTACCTGATGGAAAAGTTTGGACAAGGTTTCATCCAGGCGCAATTCCATAACCAGGGCAACGGCATAGCCGGCGTAGACGCCACACTCAGCGAATTGGGAATAGATAAAACGTTTGCTGAGATCTACCACGACTGGGCCGTGGCGCTGCTGATCGATTCTACTAAGTACCAGGGACAGTACGGCTTCAGCACTTTCGATTTCAAACTGGATATCGGCACCCCGGCGGCACCCAACCCCGAAGCCTATGACAAGCCGGGCGCGCCTCCCTGGGGCACCGATTACATCTGGCTGGATGTGGATAAGAAAGATGTGCAAAAGCTCATCTTCAATGGCGTGGAATATTCCATGTTCCCCACATCGTGGACTTCGGATGGCGAGGTGCTGTGGAGCGGCACGGGAGACCTGGTAGACAATTGGGCGATCTTTGAGGCAACCGGCGGCGGTACGCTGACCTTTGATACCCTGTATGACCTGGAGGACTACTGGGACTTCGGGTTTGTGCAGGTCTCCACCGACGGCGGCTATACTTGGACCAGCCTGGCCAACGAATACACCACCGGCGATTACGATCCCAATGCACTTCCCAAAGTGATTGAGAATCTGCCCGGACTCACCAGCTATATCACCGCGTGGATGCCAATGTCGTATGACCTGAGTGCGTATGCCGGCCAGGATATTCTGATCGCCTTCCGCCTGGTTACCGACTGGTCTACCCACTACGACGGCTGGTACATTGACAATGTGTATGTCGATGATACGCTGATTTCGGATGGTACGGACGCCAGCGTATTCAAAGACCTGACCGAGATCATCCCCATCAACAACGATTTCACGGTCACCTTCGTAAGCATGAAACCACGCGGCAATGGCAATATGGAGCAAATTCGCACAATTAAGCTGAGCGAAGCCACCGAAGAAGGCTGGGCCGCGACCAGCAGCCTGTTCAAGAACTCGCGCCAGGTTGCCATGCTGGTAACCTATGACGCGCCAGAGGGCATCACCACCTACGCGGATTACAGCTTCGATTTTGTGTATAAGACCAAAGGACCAAAAAAGAAGTAGTTCAGGGTAAGGGGATCAGGGGGCAAAATTCAGGGGCTGTCCAAAAAGTAGCGGACAGCCCCTCTTTTTATCAAATTGATTAGAAGCTATCTCAAAAATGGTAAACTCAGGCTCAAATCCTCACGAGGAACGAGCCGATGGACCTTACAGACGAACAATGGAAAGTAATCAAACCGCTTATACCAGAACCACCGAAACGAGCCGATG